>CBDAQJ010000001.1:0-6381 GCA_965199155.1 Acetobacteraceae bacterium
AAACAGCTCCTCGCCGGCGTCGACCCTATCGAGGCGCGCCGAGCCACCGAGGCCGAGAAAGCCGCGCGCGCGGGACTGAACACCTTCTCGGAAGTGGCCGAAGCCTACATCCGCGCCCACGAAGGCTCGTGGAGGAACCCGAAGCATCGGGCTCAGTGGCGGGCGACGCTGGATACCTATGCGGCGCCAGTCATCGGCAACGTCTCCGTCGCGCTGATCGAGACCGCCCACATCACGCGCGTACTCGAGCCGATCTGGACCGACCGGCGCGAAACCGCTTCTCGGCTGCGGGGCCGCATCGAAGCGATCCTGGATTTCGCGAGAGTGAGGGCCTGGCGAACGGGCGAGAACCCGGCGCGGTGGAGGGGGCACTTGGACCATGTCCTGGCTTCCCGGAAGAAGGCGGGCGCGACGCATCACGCGGCCTTGCCCTGGGGCGACGTCGCTCCGTTCATGGCCGAGCTCGCCGGTCAACCCGGAATGGGCGCGCTCGCCCTGCGCTGACGCCGTCGTGGTGCCGCTCCGCTTGGAAACGGCTTGACTGCCCGGCGACGGCTCGCGATACCAGCGGAACGGCCCGCATGTCGAGCGGCGCACGGAACCGGACTACCTCACCGGACCGGAGCGCCCGTCATGTCGAACGTCGTCTCGCTCGCTAATCGCCGCGCTGCCTTGACGGTCATCCCCGCCGATCCCGCCGTTCCGGACGAGCGGGTCAGCCCGCAAGCGTTCGACCTGTTCGAGGCGGTCAGGATTGCCATGGCAGCTGCGCTGCTGCATCGGGCCGACGCCGCCACCATGGCGCGCATGGCGCTCGCCGCGATCGAGGACCACGCGACGTTAGCGCCGCTCGCCTGATCCCGGCCCGACGGCGGCTCTAGCTGCCGCCCTGGGCGGCGGGCGCGTGCGGGCCGGTGCACTGGCGTGTGACGGCCGCAGACCCCACGCCGCTGCACTCCGGGTCAGGATCCGCGGCCATCGCAGCTCGCGCGGCCTGCCTTTCCTCGTTCCCCGTATCAGGGGTCGGCAGCACAGGCATCCGGGAATACTCGTAGGGCGCGAGCCTGGCTGCGCACTCGGCCGCCACGCTCAGGTTCCCCTTCGCCGCGTGCCAGCGCATCGCGAACCGCAAGATGTCGAGCGACGACATCGAGGCAACTCGTTCCGGCGTCAGTTCGGCCACGGCCTCCTGTTCCGCGGCTCGGGCCGCAGCCTCACGCGCGAGCGTCGCCTTGTTCCGGCTCCCTCGAGGACGGCCAGCGCCGCGTTTCGGCGCGGCTCGTTCAGAGGACCCTATTTCACTGTCTTCCTGCGTGGAATTTGTGAACGCGTTCATTGCACGATACCCCGTAGTGGTTTATTTTTGCGTGGAGAAACCGAGGCCCAGCCCGCCCGTCCCGCAGGATGCCCCGTGCGGCCACCTTGAGGGGGCGCCAGGCCGTTGCGGGACCGATCCAGCACCATCGCATCGTATCGGGTTCGGAACGGCTCTAGAGGGCTCTCCGCGTCGTTTCCGGCGCGGGCTCTGGTTTGTGCCTGACCAGCCGGGTGGCGATGCAACACGCCAGATGTCGAGGCGCGCGGGTTCTGATGGTTCTGAGGGTGCCGTTTCACCCTGTATACGTAAAGTGTGACAGTTTTCCCTCTCTGAGTTAGACAGAGCCCTCAGAGCCCGCGGAACCCGCGCACGGTTCACGATTGCACCCTTTCCAAGCGCCAGCGGACGCCCTCGATCCGATGCTCGCCGGCTCGCGTGAACCGGTGCCCGTCCACGACCCGCCCTTGGCGTGCGCGGAGCCAATTGCCGAGCCTGCGCGGCGAAAGCCCGGAGCGATCCCCCGCGACCGCCATTATGGCGTCATATAGGTCAGGGTTGTTATATTCCCCGTCGGTGCCGACGCCGTAGCCGCTGGCCGTAGCCTCGGCGATAAGCCGGCGAACGGTCGGCTGCTCGGTCGCGGGAATTACGCGGCGCCAGGCGGCGGTGAACGCTCGGAGCTGCTCGAGCTCGGGGTCCTCCTCGCGGGCCGTCTCCATCGTCTCGCAAGGATCGGCGCTGCCGAGCCAGACCAGTGCCGACCGGACCGTATCGCTCCATGCGCGGAACGAGCCGAGCGGCCGCAGGCGCGGGGCACCGGAAAGCATGAACGCTCGCACAACCGTCACCGCCGCCGCCACATAGGCGCCGCGGTCCGACAGCACGGTGTCGACCGGATCGGTCCCGAAGGCCCGGAGCTCAGGCCGCTCGACCCCGGCGTCGAGGCTACAAACCAAAGTTCGGCGCACCATGTCGCCGCGAACCCTGATGTTGTTGCCGGTGGCGAACAGCGTCGCTCTGCACTCGATCTCGGTGAGGTCGGAACCGCCAAGTCTACGCACGCGGATCGTGGGCTGCGTCAGGGCCTGGCACAATAGGTCGCCGCCGAGCTCTCCGTTGACGTTATCGATGCTCGCGATCGGGCTGGCGTCGAGTAGCAGGCCGGCGATGCGCTTCTCGGTCTCTTCCTCGGTAACGCCAGCCGAAATCACCGGGCACGGCCGGCCGGTCGCGATCACGCTGGCGAGATCGACCAAAAAGGACTTCCCCGTGCCTGCGGTGCTGGCGCGGACGGCGCTCAGCGGCGCGGTCTCGACGGCTCCACGAACCACTGGGGTCAGCAGCGCCGCGAGCGCGACGGCGCGGTCGGCGTTGCTCACGAAGGGGAACCCATCGAGCAAAGCGTCGAGCTTGGCGAGCGCCGCGCGCGCATCCTCGCGCGTTGGCCGCGCCGGCATGGCGGGCAACACCAGGCCGGGGGCGGGCATCAGGAATAAGCGGGTCGTCGCGTCGTAGCCGGGCGTCGCGAGCACCGAGCCATCGGGCCGCAATGTGGGTGTCGTGATGACGCCGGCCAGACGAGGCAGGAAGTGCCACCCATCGCGGCGAGCGAGAAGGATTTCAGCCACCCTCGCCGGGGGGTCGGTCTGCACATCTTGCCGCGCGCGCCCCTCAAACTTCCACCACGTTGCAACTTGGGACAGGACGTCGATCAGGCCCGGCAGCGTGACGACCTGCACGCCGGCGGCCAGCGCCACCCGGCCGCCACCGGTTGACACCTCGCGGGTGGTCGGGCGCACCAGCTCGCCACCGCGCTGAAACACGGGCAGGCCGGCGTCGATCACCGCGCGCTCGGCCGCTGTGGCGGCGACGTCGAGCTGGCCGGCGCGTACGTAGATCGCCGGGCGCCGCTCGCGCGGCTGCGGCGGCTCGTGCTCGAGCGCGTCCATCAGATTTCGTTCCGATACCGGAACATTCTGATTGACAAAGTTTGTGGGTTGGGCTATAAATGTCATCGTTCGGTTGCTTCTGGTTCGGTGTTCGCTCGCGCTGGTGTGGTTCCCGGCGCGAGCTCTATTCTACGGCTGTCAGCACAAGGAAACCGCCTAGATAGTGATATCTGGCGGTTTTCGTGCGTGTGCCTACTTCGCGTCGGGTTCGCGCTGAACGATCCGGGCTAGGGCGAACAGTTCACGAAGTGCGCGGACCTGCCAGTCGTCAGCGCCGATCGCGCAGCCCAACGACGCTACCGCGGCGTGCACTTCGTGTTCGCGCCAGGCTGCTGACCGATGGATGACAGCTCGTGCCGTCCATCCGCCGGGGTTCTCGAACGCGACGGCAAATCGGGCAGCGTCCGCCGCTTCGGGCACCCACAGTTCGGCCGCCCTGACGTTCTCGGCCTGCCAAACGCTGGCCTGCACGGCCTCGAGGGCGAACCCCTCCGCAAACCAGGAGCCGCCGCCATACCATCCGTCGCGCCGCCGATCGATGCCGGTTGGTGGCTCGACCGCCCAACACTTGCTGACCGCCCATCGCTGCTCCGTCATCGGTCCCTCCGGAGAGCCGCGGCAATGATCGCCTGCTTGCTCGAGGCGTAGTCCTTCGCCTCCGCGGTCCTCGCGTTGAACTCCTTCGGCACGCCCGGCACGCCCGGCACGGGCGGCGTGGGAGACGGTGGCATCGCCAGCGCCGGCGCGCCGGGTGGCGTCCGTGCCGCGGCAAGCGCGGCCGAGCGCGCGGCGGCGTACTCTGCCGGCGTGAGGTCTCGCATGCCGGTCACGACGCGTCCCCCGCCAAGTCGACGGCCATCCAGCCTTGCTCGGCGTCGAGCGCGGCCAGGACGCCGCGAACGGCGGGCGCGAGGCGCGCGAGTGCCGCGCGCTCGACCGCGGTCATGCGGTCGGCGTGCGTGGCCTCGAGCCCTCTGCCAGCCAAGCGCAGTTTAACGTGCTTGCCCTCGAGGGCGTTGAGCAGGTCGGCCGCGAGGTCGGCTGGGGAGCGGTTGCCATCGCCCGGTACGAACTGCTGGCGCTCGGCTTCGATCCGGCGCGCGCCCCACGTGATCTCGTGCTGCTGCGTGCGGGCGCGGGCCACGACATGCTCCGCGGTCTCGCGGGCGGCCAAACACGCCGTCTCGAAACCCGCCGTGAGAACTTCGGCGTTCGCCAGATCCGGCCGCGCACCGTAGCCGCTGGGGTGCAACAACGCCGAGAGCCCTGCCAGCGTCGAGCGGTGAGTGGCGTTCAGGTCGAGATGCGCTGCCGACGAGCCGCCATGCAGGGTCGCCTGCTGGATAGCAGCCAGCGTGTCTCGGTGCGCGGCGCCGACCCGACTGGCAAGGCTGCTGATCTGTTCTTCTTCGGTCATGTTGTTCTTACCTCGTAACAGGGTTGTGATGAGCGGGCGCGGCGGCTTGACCTGGGAGCCCGTCCACGAAGGCGACCAAGCTCGCCGTGTCGACCAGGCGCCGCGATCCCAATTGCCTGTAGGCGACGCACCCTTCTCGCATGAGGAGGTACAGCGAGCTCCTCGAGACCCCGACATGCCTGGCCGCATCGCCCGGCGCCATGTAGGCCGGCACGGTGCTGGGCGAGGCTGGCGTGCGCGAGGCGCGCGAGGGCCGCGCGCTCACAGCATGCACTCCCGCGCCGCGACGCCGATCGACGCCAGGGCCTCGCCGGTGATGGTGAACGACGGACCCGAAACCGGGCCGGTTCCGAATACCTTGGTCGCGCCGTCGGTCGCTCGGACCAGGGCGTACGCCGACCGTTGCCCCAGCAACAGGGTGTCGACGTGCTCGGTTCCACGCATGGCCGCGCCAAGCAGCAGCCAAAGCGATGCCCCGCCGGCGCCGGACGGATCGCCCGCGCGCAAGCCTGCAAGCCGGGTGACGGCCGGGATCGTGTCGCGGATCTCTGTGCTGCCAGCGATGCCGAGAAGCATGGTGCGGGCGTGCTCGAACGCCAGTGCCTCCACCAAGTCCCGCGCGCCGCGGCCGCGGAGCTCGTTCCACTCGGCGGCGATGGGAACCAGCCGCGCAGCACGCAGCGCGGATACCTTGGGCAGAACCTCGACGACCGCGAGCCCGATGGTCGGGGCGAGGCGGGTCGCCAGGTCAAGAACCGGAGACGATCTCGGCGCTCGAGCGCCAGCGGAATTGGAGGACATGACTGGATCTCCTTACGAGACCAGAATGAGGGTGTCCGCACCGCCGAAAAGCGAAATCGTCCGGCGATCATTTCCGCGTCGGTGCCGCGCGCTGCTGGCGGCGGAAACTTGGTCGGCAGTCCAAAAAAAATCAGGGCGGCTCATCGGCGAGGACGGCGGGGCGGATTGTCGCCCAGCCCTCGAAAAGTACATGCACCCCATGCGCGATCGACTACCCGGCCTGTTTGGAAGCCCCGGGGGTGGGGTGGGGCACCGCCCGGAGCACGGCCGGCACCTCGCCTCGAGCGCGCAGGCCGGGGCGCCGTCGCGACTGACCGGCAGGCGCAGCGCGAGCCTTCCCGGCAGCGACGGCCGCCGCCGCCGAGCCAGGATCAGGCGGGAGGCTTCAACCGGCCGGCGCTGGGCGGCCGTCGATCGCGCCAAGGTCGAACGAAGCTTCGATCCTGCCGAACACCACGCCAAGCGAAGCGGCATGGCCGACCGCATAGAACGCGATGGCGACGGCGGCGTAGGTCGCGGTGGCGTCGCCATCGGCGGCGGGAACCGCGCCCGCCGCCGGGATCGTCCTCGCGACCGCCCCGCCCGGAGGCACCTCGAAGTCGACCCCCGTCGCGGCTGGCCCCGGGATCCGCCTGTCCCACCGGCAGAGCACCGCGCGCGAGCCCGGGTTCGTGATCAGCACGGCCGGCGAGGCGCCCGCGCCGTCGAGCGGCAGGGTCCCTACGCCGCCCGCGGGAGAGGTCGCGACTGCCGAGCAGGCCATGCCAACGCGGGTGGTGGCGACGTGCGATGTATCGGCTGGAATGAAGCTCAAGCGGTGGGTCATAGCGGCATCCGGTGTTTAGCGCTGCGATCAGCGCGCAATGTCCACCGTACCGCTGTCCCCGGCCGCTCGG
>CBDAQJ010000002.1:0-1346577 GCA_965199155.1 Acetobacteraceae bacterium
GGACACTTGCGATCGTCGAACGGCTCTCGCGAATTCATCCAGCTCTGCGAATCATCCGCAATCCAGGACGGCTCCAGTCCGTCGGATGCAATGTCGGCGCGCGGGTTGCGGCTCCACAGAGTACGGCTCTGGTGCGGGCCGATGCCCATGCGTTCTACCCACTCGACTTCCTGCGACTTTGCTTGTCCGCCCTTCGCTCGAGGGATGCGACGTCCGTCGTCGTCCCTATGAGGACTCTCGGCAAGACGCCCATCCAGCGCGCCATAGCAGCCGCGCAGAACTCCCTTCTGGGTAACGGCGGCTCCCGTCACCGCCGACGAGGCGCCTCCGGCTATGTGGACCACGGTCATCACGCGGCTTTCGACCGTTCGTTTTTTGAGATGATCGGGGGGTATGATGAAACCTTCTCCCATAACGAGGACGCGGAACTTGATGTCCGGGCAAAGGCGGCCGGCGGCCATATTTGGCTCTGCGCCGAAGCAGCCATCGAGTATTTCCCTCGTTCCACACTCGTCGCGCTGGGCCGCCAGTATCGGCGTCACGGAGGCGGACGTGCGAGAACGCTCCTGAAGCATGGACAGCGGCCGAAGCTGCGTCAGCTTCTTCCGCTCGGCGTTCTTGCCGCGATCATCATGGCAATCATCGGCATCTGGCTCCGGCCTCTGATGTTGCCGCTGACGCTCTACGTTGGTCTATGCGCCGCCTGCTCTCTCATCTCGGCCATGAAGCGCCGTGACGTTGCACTCCTTGTCGCCGGCCCAGCCGCCATGGTGATGCACGTATCGTGGAGCCTGGGCTTTCTCCGAACCTGCTTCGAATACGGCGCTGCATCCTACTTTCGGCGGAACCGCGTCCCTGACGTTCGGTCTTTATTTACGGATCTCCATTAAAACAGGGGCAGCCAAAGCGCTCTACCGAAGATGATGGGATGACCTCGCCGATGAAACGATACGCACTTCTCCCTCTCGCCATCTCGATGGGGCTTCTCAGCGGCTGCATGGACACGATTCCGCAGAATGGGCCGGATGGCGACAATGTGGCGACGCGCGCTGCATCCAAGACAGCGGCAACCCAGTCCTCCTTGGACTTGCCCTACGCGCTCGTGGAGATCGACTCTACTAGACTCGCCCTGCTACGGACCTCCTCCGTGCCGGAATCGTTTCACTTCTCTGCGCCGGCCAGCGAACGTAGCGGCAGGATCGGCGTCGGCGACGTCCTCGACATCTCAATTTTCGAAGCGGATACGGGTGGCCTGTTCACTGCATCCCCCTCGGCGACGCGCCTCGGAAACGCGATCACACTGCCATCGCAGGAAGTCGACCGAGACGGCCTCGTCGTGGTTCCGTATGCTGGCCGGATACGGGCGGCCGGTTCTACACCGGCCGAGCTCGCTGCTCTTATCACATCAAGGTTGAAGGCGCAGGCGCTCGATCCTCAGGTCGTGGTCGGCTTCGCTGCGCGACACTCCGGAAGTGTTAGCGTGCTGGGTGATGTCAACACCGCGACCCACTTCTGTCTCGACGCCGGCGGTGAACGTCTGCTTGGGGCACTGGCACGTGCGGGCGGCCCCCGTTGGCCGGACTATGAGACTCGCATTTCGCTCGAGCGTGGGGGCGTCGTCGCGCAGGTCAAACTGTCCGACATCACCTCTGATCCCTCAGACAACATCGAGATCGCTCCGGGTGACACCGTCTACGTCTCGCGGCGTCCCGACTACTTCATCGCGCTGGGTGCGACCGGTCAGAGCGTCAACCTCAGTCTTGTCGACAGACGGATTGCCTTCGGAAGCCCACATCTGACCCTTGCCGACGCTCTGGCCCGGGCAGGCGGCCTGGAAGACGACCGCGCGAATGCGAAGGAAGTGTTCGTCTTCCGCTATGAGGAGCCGGCCCTGCTTCGGGCCATGAAGGCCCACACCAACTCTGTCACCGCACCCTCCCCTGTCGTGTATGCCATCAATCTTCGTGACCCGACTGGGTTGTTCTACGCTGGAGAGTTCGAGGTCCACCCCGAGGATATCATCTACGCATCGAATGCTTCCTCGGCCGATATCGCAAAGATCGAGAACCTTCTCATACCGCTCGTCGACGCGGGTATCACAGCAGCAGTGGTGCATTAAGCCGGTTTTTAGATTTGCCTGGTAAGATGATCTGGTTTGCGGGAGCCTTGATCGTGGACGATGAATTGCGTGAGATCTTGCAGTGCGTCGGAGGCCTCTCCGTTCCGGCGGCCGGCCTCGACGATAACACCGACCTGTTTTCCGCAGGCCTAAGCTCGCTGGCGACCGTCAATGTCATGCTTGCGATCGAGCAGAAGTTCGACGTTGAGATCCCAGATGAGCTTCTGACACGTCGCACCTTTCAAACGCTGGCATCTCTGCGGAATACCCTCGGTGAGCTGCGCTCCGGGATTGTGGTGGCGTGAACCGCTCGATCAAATTGGCTGTCGACAGCGTCGCAGCGATTGCGGCTGAGCACGCAGGAAACGTCGATATCGAGGGGCGCTTTCCTCACGAGACGGTCTCGGCGCTGAAAGCGGCGCGTCTCCTTGGTCTTGTACTTTCAATGACCGACGAGGGGCGGCAGGACGCTCTACTGGACGCAAGTTCCGTCTGCTGCGCTCTCGGTCGATCCTGTGGCTCGTCCGGTTTGATCTATGCCATGCACCTCAGCCAGCTTGCATGCCTGGCGGCGGCGGCGAGTGGCTCACCGTGGCACGCCGAGTTCCTACGACGAGTTGTTGACGAGCAGCTCCTTCTCGGCTCGGTGACATCAGAGGCCGGTGTCGGCGGAGATATCCGTATGAGCTCTTGCTCGCTCCAAATCGGCGACGAACGCTTCGAGCTCGTCAAAGACGCCCCGACCGCCTCCTACGCCTCCTATGCGGATGCACTGCTCGTGACCGCTCGGCGGAGTAACGATGCAGCCTCGTCAGATCAAGTGCTCGTCGTCGTCCCTCGTGACGCACTGGACGTCGGTGAAACGCGTCGGTGGAACACGTTGGGAATGCGAGGGACATGTAGCGGTGGCTACAAGCTCCACGCCTCTGGCGGCATCGATCAGGTCTGCCCCATGTCGTTCTCGGAACTCGCCGAACAGGTCATGGTCCCGATGTCGCACGTCCTTTGGGGTTCTGTCTGGCTCGGCATTGCGGCGGGCTCGGTCGAGCGGGCGCGCGCGTTTCTTGCCGGCAAAGCACGATCTGCGGTCGGTGCGAGCCTGCCGCCTTACGTGAGCACCGCGGCCCTGCGACTGGAGCGTGCCGCCGCGGATCTGCGCACGATGGAAGAACGTCTGCTTGCATCAGTCGGGTCCATGTCGCGACAGCAGACGGACATTGCCGAAGGCAAGGGCAGTGCGTTGGCATTCCTCGTCGCGAGCAATGGTCTGAAGATCACTCTATCTGATCTTGCAGTCTCGATTGTCTCGCAATGCATGCGGATCTGCGGAACCGAAGGCTATCGGAATGATGGTCCTTACAGTCTCGCGCGTCAATTCAGAGATGTTCACTCAGCTCCATTGATGATCAACAACGATCGCATCGCGACAAACAACGCCCAGCTTGCTCTCGTCCAGAAAACCCTTGCGTCGGTCCTCTGAAACATGGCTCGTGAACCCGAATTCCTTCAAACCTTAATCGACGCGGGGGTTATCCTCCCGGTCGGCGTCGATGGTGTCTATGGGCGCGGATCCGCTTTCGAGCGTGTTCTCTCGGGAATAGAGCGACTTCTCGATCGGGACGGCCGCGATCTCGGCGCGGAAGTGATCCGCCTGCCTCCCGTGATGCCACGCCGAATGCTGGAGCGATCGGGATATCTCACCGGCTTTCCCCACTTTGCTGGGACGGTTCATTGTTTCTGCGGCGATGACGCGGCTCACTCCAACATGCTCAAATGCCTTGAGAGCGGGAACGACTGGACCGGATCTCAGGTCGCGTCCGACCTCGTTCTGACACCCGCCGCATGTTACCCGATCTATCCTCTGCTCGCAGCCCGGGGACCCCTAGGTAGCCAAGGCGCGCTGATCGACGTGATGTCGTATTGCTTCCGACGAGAGCCCTCCCGCGAGTCGACGCGTCTTCAGAGCTTCCGGATGCGCGAATATGTCAGGGTCGGCACGCCGGAACAGGTGATTGCGTTCCGGGATGACTGGATCCGCCGCGGTTCCGGAATTATCGAATCGCTCGGCCTTCCGACGAATGTCGACGTCGCAAACGATCCATTCTTCGGCCGACGCGGCCGACTGATGTCAAACAGCCAGCGTGAGAAGGCGCTCAAGTTCGAGCTCCTCATTCCGATCGACGACGCGGACAAACCAACCGCATGCATGAGCTTCAACTACCACGAAGAGCATTTCTCGGAAATCTGGGAGCTGCACATGCCGGATGGTGCGCTCGCACACACGGCTTGCGTCGGCTTCGGGCTCGAGCGCCTGACCTTGGCTCTTTTTCGGCATCATGGCCTCGACCCAGCCGAATGGCCGTCTGGCACCCGTTCAAAGCTGGGACTTAGCGCCGAGTGATGTCGAGAGTCGATCTTCTCGAAGAGCCACGGGACACGTCGCTGTCGTGGCCCGACATGGGTCGCCGGCAAGCACCTTCTGCGTCGGACGCGGGGGCCCGGCATTCAGCACGACGCGTCGGGAGCCCGGGAGCGCTGCCAGGTCGTCGCAGCCGGCTTCGTTTCCACCATAGAGCGAGGACGCTGCAGCTTGCTTGGTTGAGTAGTGCCGGAGGCCAGCCTTGACGCCGATAACCTTCAAGGGGTGTTTCGGATGGCTGCACCATGGCTCGAGTGAGCGTGGCGTCGTCATGTGCAGCCCGCTCGGCCACGAGGCCGTCGCTACTCACCGAGGTTGGCGACAGCTCGCCGAGGCGCTTGCCCAACAGGGTCTGCACGTGGTCCGCTTCGACTACCATGGAACCGGTGACTCCGAGGGAGATGACGCGCTCCCGGCGCGGCTTGAGACCTGGCAGGAAAACATCGAAGCCGCGGCAAGTTTCCTGCGTCAGCATTGCCAGGTCAACGCAGTCACGCTTGTCGGGCTGCGCTCCGGTGCGGCGCTCGGGTTACTCGCGGCGGCGAATATCGCCGACGTCGAAGCCATAGCCCTTCTGGCACCTGTGGTGTCGGGGCGGACGCATCTCCGCGAGCTTCGGCTGCTCGCACGCGTCTGGCATGAACAGGCGTTTGGAAAGGCGCCCACGCCGACCACCGACGGCAGTCTGGAAATTACCGGAACGCGACATTCGTCCGAAACGATCCGGTCTCTGGGTTCGATCGATCTGCGTCAGATCAAGACATCGCCACGCCGTGTTCTCCTGATGGACACGGGTGAAAGGCTCGAGACAAAGCAACTCGCAGAGCGACTAGAGACGCTGGGCGGCGATGTGGACCGGCTGCCATTTCTCGGCGAAGCCGAGTTTCTGACGGAGCCGGTGACATCGCGCATTCCCTACGATGCTTTCGCTCACCTGGCGGCTTGGATCGGACGTTCCGAGGTTCGCGGTAGAGGCGGCCCATTGGGGACCTGGCCTCCAGGCCACGCCATCACGTTCCAACACGGCACCGAAACTCCGCTTCGCTTCGGGCCGAACAGGCGCTTGTTCGGCATCTTGTGCCGTCCGTCGCATTCGGCTCCGCGAGCGCCGATCGCGATCATGGTCAACACCGGGCGCAGTCGTCACACGGGAGACGCGCGCTTTTACGTCACCCTCGCGCGTGACTTGGCCGCGCAGGGTATTGCGTCTCTGCGCATGGACATTGCCGGTCTCGGCGACAGCGATTCAGACCCTCGTGTCGGCGAGACGGTGCTGCACGATGTGGCGACCTGCCGCGACGTGTCGTCAGCCATCGATGAAGTCACGACGATGGGGTGGAACAACGCAGCGCTGATCGGCATCTGTTCCGGTGCGTTCCTGGCGTTCCAGTCAGCCCTGAGGGATCCCCGGGTCACGAGCGTGGACCTGATCAATCAGCAGCGCTTCCTGGCCAGCGCGGAGCCTGCGGCAGCGTCCGCTCCCCCGCCGCTCCGTCGTCCGGCGGGGTTCTACCTGAGGAGTCTTCTCCGCGGGTTTGCCTGGCGCGCCATCTTCAGCGGTCGCGTCGACGTGGTGGGGGTTCTTCTCGGCGTCTTGCGCCCTGTCCTCGGGAGGTACACTCGCTGGATGGGGCGGCAGTATGAGATGATCACCGGCCGACAGACCGGCAGCGGCGCGGTGCATCGTCTGTTCCGCCAGTTGTCGGAGCGCCGCGTGCGCGTCCGGCTCTGGTACGGCGAGGCGGACCCAGGCTGGCCGGAGCTTGAGAGTTGGTTCGGCCGGCGCGGCGCAGGCGTGCATCGCTTCCGCGGCATCGATCTCAGAACGATGCCAGAATCGGATCACGCGCTGCACGCCGGAGAAGCCCGAGCCCGCCTCGCAGTCCTTCTGTGCGCAGAATTCCGATCGCACGCGTCATTCCCCCGACCCGAGATGCTCGTGGAGACCCTGGCCGCGGAATGACGGGCGAGCACGTTATGCGTTCTTCCCGTCAGAAGCGGAAGCAAAATGCCCGGCGCGGATCGGCCGACCTCTCGCTTGCCGGAACGCGCGAACAAGCTGCCGCCGCGTCGGCAGTCGGGTCAGGAGGCCTCCAGGGATCGGCCGCCCATCAGTCGCAACCAAGTGTCTGAAAACGCTGGCATCCCGCACGGGATTCGAACCCGTGTCGCCGCCGTGAAAGGGCGGTGTCCTAGGCCTCTAGACGAGCGGGACGAGGCTCAGCCCCTTGTCGCCGCCCCCGCCGTCTCGGTCAAGCGGGCACCGTGCGCCACCGCATCCGGCCGGTGCCGCGCCGCCACGAGCATATACATCGAGGGTACCACGAACAGCGTGAACACGGTCCCGATCGCCAGACCACTCGCGATCACCAGCCCCATCGCGTAGCGCGCCGCCGCCCCCGCCCCGGTCGCCAGCACCAGCGGCATCACCCCCAGCACCATCGCGGCCGTGGTCATCAGGATCGGCCGCAAACGCAGCGACGCCGCCCGCTCGATCGCCGCCCGCTTGCCCCACCCCAGCTTCTGGTGCTCGTTGGCCACCTCCACCAGCAGGATCCCGTGCTTGCTGATCAGCCCCGCCAGCGTCACCAGGCCGATCTCGCTGTAGAGGTTGATCGACGCCCCTCCCAGGCCCAGCCACACGAACAGCAGGGCGCCCGCGAGCGACATCGGCACCGCCACCATGATGATCACCGGGTCGCGGAAACTCTCGAACAGGGCTGCCAGCGCCAGGAAGATGATCGCCATCGCGAAGACGAAGCTCGGCAGGAACGAGCCCTGCTCGGTCACGTATTCCCGCAGCGGCCCCGCCGTGTCGGTGGCGAACCCGCTCGGCAGGTCGGCCGCCGCCCGCGCCTGCAGGAACGCGTACGCCGCCCCCACCGTCACCCCCGGCGCCGGAATGCCCTGCAGCGTGGTCGCGTTCAGCTGCTGGAAATGCGCGATCTGCTCGGGCACCACCTGGCGCGAGAGATGCGCCACTGCCGATAGCGGCACCGGGATCCCGCCCACGGTCGCGATCGGGTAGCTCAGCACCTGCTCGGGGTTGAGCCGCCGCTCGCGCAGCACCAGCGGCTCGACCTTGTACGACCGCCCCGCCTGGCTGAAATAGTTCACGTAGCCGCCGCCCAGCAGCTGGCTCAGCGAATTGCCGATATCGGAGACCTGCAGGTTCAGCTCGGCGATCCGCGCGCGGTCGAGCTCGATCGTGGTCTGCGGCTGGTCGATCTTCAGGTCCTTGTCGATATAGGCGAACAGACCGCTGCGGCGCGCCTCGAGCAGCAGCCGGTCGCTCGCCTCCGCCAGCACCCCGATCGAGGACGAGCCCTTCACCACGAACTGGATCGGCATGCCCTGGCTGCCTGGCAGGCTGGGGAACTGGTAGGCGGCGAGCTGCACGCCGGCCACGCGCCAGAGCGCGCTCTGCAATGCCACCGAGATCTGCGCCGAGGTGCGATGCCGCTGCCGCTGCGGCTTGAGGATCATCCCGTCCTGTACGGCACCGGGCTGGTCGATCAGGAAATAGCCCACACCCTCCGGCACCGTCGCGAACGCCCGGATGATCGAAGGGTCGAACTGCACCATGCTGTCGACGTTCATGTCGGGCGGCACCTGGCCGCCCACGATCAGGAAATCCGCGTCCTCGGTCGGCGCCAGCTCGTGCGTGGCGCGGTTGAACATGAACACGACCGCGACCACGACGGCCGCCACCACCACCATCATCACCGGCCAGACATCGAGCACGCGCCGCAGCATGGCGCCATAGACGCGCTGCATGAGGTGCATGACCCGGTCCGCGAGGTCCACCAGCCGCGATCCCCTATGGTGCGGCCTGAGCATCACCGACGACATCATCGGCGACAGCGTGAGTGCCAGGATCGCCGACACCGTCACGCTGCAGGCCAGCGTGAACGCGAACTCCGTGAACAGCGCGCCCGTCAGCCCCTTCTGCAGCCCGATCGGCAGATAGGCCGCGATCAGCACCACCGTCATCGCCACGATGGAGGCCACGAGCTCGCGCACCGCCCGTATCGCCGCATTCACCGGCATCATCCCGTCGGCCAGGTGCCGGTTGACGTTTTCCACGATGATGATGGCGTCGTCGACCACCAGCCCGATCGCCAGCACGAGGGCCAGCAGCGTCAGCGTGTTGATCGAAAATCCGAGCCCGGCCATCAGCGCCAACGTGCCGATCAGCGAGAGCGGGATCGTCACCAGCGGGATCAGCACCGAACGGACCGAGCCCAGGAACAGGAAGATCACCACCGCCACGATCGCCAGGCTTTCGGCGAGCGACAGCTCGACCTCGCGCAACGACGCGCGCACCGTGTTGGCGGTGTCGAAGGCGATGTCGATCACGAGACCGGGCGGCAGCCGCGTCTTGAGCTGCGCCACCACGGCTTCCAGCGCGTTCGCGGTCGCCAGCACGTTGGCCCGCGGCGTCGCATGGATCGAGATGAAGGCGCCGGCCCCCTTGTTGGTCGCCAGGTGAATCAGGTTGTTGTCAGGCCCGTACGCGACGCGCGCTACGTCGCCCAGATGGATCAGCGACGTGCCGATCCGCTTGACCACGAGCTGGCGGAAGGCGGCGACGTCGTGCAGGCCGCTGGTGATCGCGAGGTTGATGTAGGTCGTGCCCCCCAGCGTCTGGCCGACACCGGTGACGTAATCGTTGTTCCCCAATGCGGTCGCGACGTCGTTCGCCGAGATCCCGTAGCTCGCGATCCGTCTCGGATCGAGCCAGATCCGCACGGCACGGTTCATCTGCAGCTCGTTCTGCACGTTCTGCACGCCCGTGACCGCCTGCAGCTGCGGCTGGATCACGCGCGCGACATAGTCAGATGCCTGCTCCGGCGAGAGCACGTTGCTCAGCACGCCGATATCGAGCACATCGGGCGAGTTGTTCGACAGCGTGATGACCGGCGTCTGGAAACCCTGCGGCAGCTGGTTGGTGACCGAGTTCACGTACGCCTGCACCTGCGCCATGGTGGCGGCCGGATCCTGGTTCAGGCGCAGGTAGAGCGTCACCGTGCTCGTGCTGGTCTGGCTCTGCGACACGAGATAGTCGATCCCGTCGGCCTGGGCGACGGCGTTCTCGATCGGCGTGGTGATGAAGCCCGCGACCGTGGCCGCGTCCGCCCCGTAATAGGTCGTCTGGATCTGGATCGTGGCGCTCACGGTCGCAGGAAACTGCTGCACCGGCAGTGCGAGCATCCCCCGCAGCCCCGCCAGCAGGATCAGGATGCTGACGACCAGCGAGAGCACCGGCCGGCGGATGAAGAGTTCGGTCAGGCCGCGCATCTCTCACTCCTCCGACACGTTCGGCGCCGCACTGCCATCCGGCTCGACCGCGTTGTTGGTGACCACGGGCGTCCCGTCATGCAGCTTGGTCTGCCCGGCGCTGACCACGACGTCGCCGACGCTCACGCCCGACAGCACCGCGATCTGGTCGCCGCGCGTCTCGCCGGTGCGCACCAGCACCTGGTGCGCGACCGCGTGCCCGCCGGCGTCGCGCTTGACCACGAACACCGTGTCGCCGTAAGGCGCGAATGAGATCGCCGCCTGCGGCAGCGTGACCCGCGTCGCCGGCTGTCCGGTCGCCAGCGTCACGTCGACGAACATGCCGGGGAGCAGCGCGCGGTCCGCGTTCGGCACGATCGCGCGCACCAGCACCGTGCGGCTCGCCTGGTCCACCTGCGGCGTGATTGCGGAAACGGCAGCGGTGAACTGGCGTCCCGGAAACGCGTCGGTGGTGATCGCCACCGCCTCGCCGGCGCGCACGCCGCCCACCTGCTGCTGCGGCACGTAGAAATCGGCGGCGACCGGATCGAGCGCCTGCAGCGTCACGACCTTCGTGCCCGGCTGCAGATACTGCCCGAGATCGACCTGGCGCACGCCCAGCCGGCCCGCAAACGGCGCCACCAGCGTCTTCTCGTCGATCAGCGATTGCTGGGCCGCGACCTGCGCCTGGTTGGCCAGCAGCGTCGCGTGATCGGTGTCGACGATCGCGTGGCTCACCGCCTGCGCCTCGAACTGCCGCGTGTCGCGAGCCAGGTTGATCGCGGCGAGATCGGCCTGCGCGCGCAGCTGGATCAGCTTCGCCGGCTCGTCGTCGAGCCGCAGCCGCGCGATCACGGCGCCCTTTGCAACATCCTGGCCCGACGCGAAAGACACGCTGTCCACCACGCCCGCCGCCTCGAACGACAGATCGGAACCGTTCAGCGCCCGCAGATCCCCCATCGCCTCGAGCGATGGTTGCCACGAGAGCGCCCTTGCCTCCGTGGTCGCGACCACCTGCGGCGGCTCCTCGGGGGCGGCCGTATCGGCCGGCGCCGCACTGGTGGTCACGCCGAGCAGCCCCACGGCCGCGCCGAGCAGCACAACCCCGGCCAGGGCCGGCGCCAGAAGTCGGATCTTCATGTCTGGCTCCCGGTGATCAGGAAGGCGGGCAGCAGGGACGGCAGCAAGGCGGCCGGCGGCGGCGGCGCGTCGCGGCGGTTCCACCAGCCGCCGCCGAGTGCCACGAACAGCGCCGCCGTGTCGGCGTAGCGCGACGCTTCCGCGCGGACCAGGCTGATCGCCGCGTTCTGCGCGTTCTCTTCCGACTGCAGCACCGTGAGATACGCGACACCGCCGAGCCTGTATTGCAGCTGCGCCAGCGTCAGCGCGCGCTCGGCGGCGCGCTGCTGCTCCAGCGTCACGGCGAGAAGATGGCTGTCCCCGTCGAGCTGGATCAGCGTGTCCGACACGTTGGCGATCGCATCGAGCGCGGTCTGCTGCCACTGCGCGGCGGCCTGCCGCATGGTCGCCACCGACGCGCGCTGCGCGTGCAGCAGCTGTCCTCCCTGGAAGATCGGCTGCACCGCCTGTGCCACGAGCTGGATCGCGTAGCTTCCCGGCGTGAACAGCTGCCCCGGCTGGGCCGCCGCCGTCCCCACCAGCGTGTCGCCGCCGGGCAGCGAGAATTGCGGCAGCCGGTTGGCGATCGCGACCCCCACCAGCGCGGTCGCCGCGTGGAGGTTGGCCTCCGCCTGCACCACGTCCGGCCGCTGCTCCAGCAGTGCCGACGGCACGCTCACCGGCAGCGCCCGCGGCAGCGCCAGCCGCTTGAGCGTGAACACCGGCAACCCCGCATCCATCGGCGTCGCACCGACATAATCGGCCAGCGCGTCGCGGGACTTGCCGAGCTCGATCTCCAGCGGCGGCAGCACCGCCTCGGCCTGTGCCAGCTGGGAGCGTTGCAGCGCCACATCGGTCCCGTTCGCACCACCGAGCTCGAACTGCCGCTGCACCGTGCCGAGATAGTTGCGGTAGACGCCGATCAGCTGCTCCTGTGCCGCGATCTGCGCGCGCAGCGAGGCCTCGTTGATCGCAGTCACGACGATGTTCGAGGTCAGCGTCAGATAGATCGCCTCGAGCTGGGCCCGCTGCAGGTCGACCAGGGCCAGCCTGTTCTCGATGCCGCGCCGGATGCCGCCCCAGACGTCGAAATTGTAGCTCAGCCCGATCTGCGCATTGTAGAAGCCGTAGCGGTCGGTCACCCCCGGCAGGCCTTCGGTGGCCAGCGAGTATTGCCCCGTCTGACCCGAGAAGCTTCCCGACAGACTCGGCAACAACCCGCCCCATTGCTGCAGCGCGTTCTCCCGTGCCACGCGCAGCGCCTCGCGCGCGGCCTCCAGATTGGGACTGTTGCGAAAGCCGCGCACCACCAGCGCGCTCAGCTCGGGCGAGCGGAACAGCTGCCACCAGTCGCCGGCGACGTCGCGACCGACCTGCTCGACCTGCACGTCGCCGCCGGGCGCCGCCACGCGCTCGGTGCGGGACGGCAGAACCTGCTCGGTGTAGCGCGCCGGCGCCGGACCCGCGGGGCGGTGGAAATCGGGACCCACCTCGCAGCCGGCCAGGGCAGACAGGGCGAACGCCAGCACCGAAACGCGCGCAATAGTCGAGGATGATCTGCTCACGGCACCAAAGTTCGCAATGTTCATGCCAAGGAAATGCCGGATATCGGAACGTCGGAATGGCGCATCGCACCAGTTTCAGGCGGTCATCGCATCCTCGATCGCAAAACAGACCGACTCGTTCCCATTCCACCGGTCCACGCGCAAATGCCCCGCGACATGCAGCGGCGCCCCGCCGGACACCTCCAGCCCGGACGCCCCCAGCCCGGACGCCTCCAGCAGGGCCGCCGCCGGATGATCCGCCGCCCGGAACAGCACGGACTTCAACCGGCGCCCGTCCTCGCCGCCGAGGATCGCGCGCAGGACGCGTCCCTCCGCCCCCAGCCGGTCGGCCCGCTGCACGCGCACATGGGTGAGGACCAGCACCGGCTCTTCGTTACCACAGCCGAACGGTGCCAGGCGAGCCACCGACTGCGCCAGTGCCAACGTCGCCGCCCCCGCCGCCAGCGTCCCCTCGATCGCGAGATCGGGCTGCGGCGGCAGCGCGGCCGCACCCGCCAGCCGCTCCTCGAGGAAATCGTGGAACGGCCCCACTGCCCCCGGCGCATGACCGTATCCCGCCGCCATCGCATGGCCGCCGCCGGCCGCGAGCAGCCCTGCCTGGCGCGCCGCGATCACCGCCGCTCCGAGATCGAGGCCGGTCACCGACCGCCCGGATCCCTTGGTGATCGCCGCCCCGCGCGCGCCCACGCAGGCCGGCCGGTTGAATTTTTGTTTGATCCGTGCCGCCACGATGCCGACCACGCCGGGATGCCAGTCGCAACCCTCGAGCACCACCACCGCGCGTCCCGCCGAAAGCTGCGCATCGGCGGCATCCATCGCGCGCGCGAGGATCGCCGCCTCCACGTCCTGGCGCTCGCGGTTCACCGCGTCGAGCCGGCGCGCGATCTCCATCGCCAACGCCGCGTCCTCCGCCAGCAGCAGCTGCACGCCCAGCCCCGCATCGCCGATCCGCCCGCCCGCGTTGATCCGCGGCCCGAGCGCGTAGCCGCAGGTAAACGCCGACGGCGCGTCCCGCCCGCCCGAGACCTCGAGCAGCGCCGCGATCCCCGGCCGCGCGCGACGCCCCATCACGCGCAGCCCCTGCGTCACCAGCGCGCGGTTGACGCCGGTGAGCGGCACCACGTCGCACACGGTCGCCAGCGCCACGATGTCGAGCAACCCCAGCAGGTCCGGCTCGGCGCGCGCGGCGAAAAACCCACGCCGCCGCAGCACCCGGTGCACCGCAACCAGTGCGAGAAAAACCACACCCGCCGCGCAGAGCTGTCCCAGCCCCGCGCGCTCGTCGAGCCGGTTCGGGTTGACGGTGGCCACGATCCCGCGCGGCAGCGCCTCTGCCTTGTGGTGATCGAGCACGATCAGCTCGGCCCGCCCCGCCATGCGCTCGAGCACGTCGCCCGCCGCCGTCCCGCAATCGACGCAGACCAGCAGCCCCGCCCCCGCCGCCGCCAGCCGCTCCAGCGCTGCGAGGTTCGGCCCATACCCCTCGGCGATCCGGTCGGGGATGTGGGTTCGCACCATGCAGCCCAGCGCGCGCAACGCGGTCGCCATCAGGGACGCCGCGCACGCCCCGTCTACGTCGTAATCGCCGAACACGCCCACGGTCTCGCCGCGCGCCACTGCGTCGGCGAGCCGCTCGGCGGCCCGGTCCATGTCGAGCAGCACCGAGGGATCGGGCAGCGCCGCACGCAGCGTGGGAGCCAGAAAACCGGCCGCCGTCTCGGCGTCGAGCCCCCGCCCCGCCAGCAGCCGCGCCACCATCTCGGGAAGAGCGAGCCGCTGCGCGATCGCCGCGGCCCGGCGCCCGTCATCGCCGCCCGCCTCACGCCAGACCCACCGCCGTCCCGACACGCTCCGCGCGGCAAAACTCGTGGCGGGTGCTGCGAGGTCGGAGAAATGGTTCAAACCGCCAGCCAGGTCTTGGTGTCGAAGTTGTGGTGCGCCTCGACGTAGCGGACCGTGCCGGACTTGCTGCGCATGACGATGCTGTGGGTGATGGCACCCCGCGGCGTCGCGCGCACGCCGCGCAGCATGGCGCCCGAGGTCACGCCGGTGGCCGAGAACAGCACGTCGCCGCCCGCGAGATCGTCCAGGCTCAGCCGGCGCTTCGGATCGCCCATATGCATCGTGCGCGCCCGCTCCACCTGCGCCTCATCGTCGAACAGCAGCCGCGCCTGCATCTGGCCGCCGGTGCAGCGCAGGGCGGCGGCGGCCAGCACCCCCTCGGGTGCCCCGCCCGAACCGGCAAACATGTCGATCCCGCTCTCGGGCAGCGAGGCCGCGATCACGGCGGCCACGTCCCCGTCCGAGATCAGCACGATGCGCGCGCCAGCCTCGCGCGCGCGGATCACCAGCTCCGCGTGCCGGTCGCGGTCGAGCGTGCAGAGCACGAGCTCGCCGATCTCGAGCTTTTTCGCGCGCGCCACGCTGCGGAGGTTCTCGCCGATCGGCGCGTCGATATCGATCACGTCGTCCGGCAGGCCGGCGCCCACCGCCAGCTTCTCCATGTAGATGTCGGGCGCGTGCAGGAATTTTCCCGACTCGGCGAGTGCGACCACGGTGATCGCGTTCGGCCCGCCCTTGGCCGTCAGCGTGGTGCCCTCGAGCGGGTCGACCGCGATGTCCATCTTCGGGCCGCCGCGGCCGACGCGCTCGCCGATATAGAGCATCGGCGCCTCGTCCATCTCGCCCTCGCCGATCACCACGGTGCCCTCGATCTCGACCGTGTCGAAGGCGGCGCGCATCGCCTCGACGGCCGCCCCATCGGCCTCGTTCTTCTGCCCGCGCCCCATCCACTTGGCCGAGGCGATCGCGGCGGCCTCCGTCACGCGCACCAGGTCGAGGGCGAGATTTCGGTCGCTGGGCCGATACGAGGGGGCACTGCTCACTTGGGTTCTCCGAATGCGAAAAAAGGTTCAGGCCGGTTCGATGCGGACCACGAGCGGCTGTTCGGCCACCACCTCGAGCGCGCCGATGCGGGACGCCGCCTCGCGCATCGCGATCTCGCCGGTCTCGTGCGTCACCAGCACGATCGGCACCGCCTCGCCCGGCGCGCGCCCATGCTGCAGCATCGATTTGAGCGACACGCCGGCGTCGCGGAGCGCTGCCGCCACCTCGGCGATCACGCCGGGCCGGTCCAGCACCACCAGGCGCAGGTAGTAGGCGCCGTGATGCGCCAGGATCGGCAGCATCGGCCCGCGCTCGAGCGCTGACGCCGCCGTGCCGAACGGAGGATCCACCCGTCCGCGCGCGATGTCGATCAGGTCGGCCACCACGGCGGACGCGGTCGGCCCCGCGCCGGCGCCACGACCCTCCAGCGTGATGCGGCCCGCGAAATCGCCCTCGGCGACCACCGCGTTGTAGACCCCGTCGACGCGGGCCAGCGGCGAGGCCTCCGGCACCATCGCCGGGTGCACGCGCGCCTCGATCCCGTCCGCCGTCGCCCGCGCGATGCCGAGCAGCTTGATGCGGAAGCCGAGCTCGCGGGCGAACGCGATGTCGAGCCCGCCGATCCGGCGGATCCCCTCCACATGCACCGACCCGAAATCCACCTCGCGGTCGAAGGCGAGTGCGGCCAGGATCGCCAGCTTGTGCGCGGTGTCGATCCCGTCGATGTCGGCCGCCGGATCGGCCTCGGCGTAGCCCAGGCTCTGCGCCTCGGCGAGCACGTCGGCGAATTCGCGGCCGGTCTCACGCATCGTCGTCAGGATGTGGTTGCAGGTGCCGTTCAGGATGCCGGCCACGCGCCCGAACCGGTTCGCGGCGAGACCCTCGCGCAGCACCTTCAGCGCCGGGATGCCGCCCGCGACCGCCGCCTCGAAGTTCAGTGCCACGCCGCGCGCCTCGGCCAGCCGCGCCAGCCGCGCGCCGTGCACCGCGATCATCGCCTTGTTGGCCGTGACCAGATGCCGGCCCCGCTCCAGCGCGCGCTCAGCGAGCAACAGCGCCGGCCCGTCGGCACCGCCGATCACCTCGACCACCACGTCCACCTCGCCGTCCTCGGCGAGTGCGATCGCATCCTCGTGCCAGCGCATGGCCTCGAGCGCCAATCCGCGATCGCGGGCCCGGTCGCGTGCGGACACCGCCACCGCCACGATCGGCCGCCCGGCCCGCCGCTCGATCGTGGCCGCGTTCTCGGCCAGCAGCCGCAGCACGCCGGCCCCCACCGTGCCGAGCCCGGCGACGCCCACGCGAAGCGGCGACCGGGCGCTCAATTCGCGCGCTCGAGCGCGGCGTCGGCGCCGTCTGCCGTCGGCGGCGGCGCGTTGCTCCCCTGCAGGAACGTGCGGATGTTGCGCGTCGCCTGGCGCAGCCGGTGCACGTTCTCCACCAGCCCGATGCGCACGAACCCCTCGCCGTGCTCGCCGAACCCCAGCCCCGGCGCCACCGCCACCTTCGCACCCGCCAGCAACTGCTTGGAGAACTCCACCGACCCCAGATGCGCAAATTTCGGCGGGATCGGCGCCCAGGCGAACATCGACCCCGGCGGGTTCGGCACGTCCCATCCGGCGGCGGCCAGCCCTCGGATCAGCACGTCGCGCCGCTCGCGATAGATGCCGCGGATCTCGGCCACGCAATCCTGCGGGCCGTTGAGCGCTGCCACCGACGCCACCTGGATCGGCGTGAACGCCCCGTAGTCGAGATACGATTTCATGCGTGTCAGCGCCGTTATCAGCCGCGGATTGCCCGCCGCGAACCCCATCCGCCAGCCGGCCATGGAATACGTCTTGGACATCGAGGTGAACTCGACCGCGATCTCCTTCGCCCCCTCGACCGCCAGCAGCGAGGGCGGCGGCTTGTCCTCGTCGAAATAGATTTCTGCGTAGGCGAGATCCGACATGATCCAGATCTCGTTGCGGCGGGCGAACGCCACGAGCGCCTTGTAGAAGTCCAGATCCGCGACATACGCCGTCGGGTTGGAAGGAAAATTCACGATCAGCGCGGTGGGCTTGGGCACCGAGTGCCGCACCGCGCGGTCCAGCGCCGCCAGCATCTCGTCGCCCGGCTCGGCCGGAATGGACCGCACGGCCGCGCCCGCGATGATGAAGCCGAACTGGTGGATCGGGTAGCTCGGGTTGGGCACCAGGATCGTGTCGCCCGGGCTGGTGATGGCCGAGGCCAGGTTCGCCAGCCCCTCCTTCGAGCCCAGCGTCGCGATCACCTCGGTCTCCGGATCGAGCTCCACGTCGAACCGCCGGCGATAGTAGTTCGCCAGCGCCCGCCGCAGACCGGGGATCCCGCGGCTCACCGAATAACGATGCGACCGCGGATCGGCCACCGTCTCGATCAGCTTGGCCACGATATGCGGCGGCGTCGGGCTGTCCGGGTTGCCCATGCCGAGATCGATGATGTCCTCGCCCGCCGCGCGCGCCTGCGCCTTGGCCTTGTTCACCTCGGCGAACACGTAGGGCGGCAGGCGGCGGATGCGGTGGAACTCGTCGGTCATGGCTTGCGCAGTGGTTCCCGTCGTTGATGGATGTGGCGCCGGAATCGAGCGCCCCGGCGTCACTGTACTACGGTCACGTCCCCGCCGCGACCGAAGGGGCTCGCCGCTATTTTGATCCGCGCCTCGGCGACCCCGTGAGTGTGCAGCTCGGCCGCCGCCGACGTGGCGCGCGCGAGTGCGAGGTGCAGCGCCGCCTCCTGGTCGGCGGGCTGGTCCGACCGCGCCTCGCCGAACCCGGTCACCGACACCGGCCGTCCGCCCGAATACGTGGCCATGTGGTCGAGCAGCGACCGGCTCGCCGGCAGCAGCTCGTCCGAGCCCGGCACGAAACCGATATTCTCCGCCCGCGCCGTCTCGGCCGCGTAGTCCGGCGTGAGCCGCCGCACCTCCGTGGTCGGGATCGCGAACCCGCCCAGCGACGGCGGTGCGGGCGGTGCGGCCGGCATCTCGGGCAGCGGCCCGCTCGCCGCGATCGTCACAGCCTGGGGCGGGGAGGGCATCGTCAGCATGGGCTGGCTCGCCTCCTGCTGCTCCGGCGTGGGCAACGGCTTCGGCCTGGGCGCGGGCGGCGCCGGCGTTCCGGGAGAAGCGGCCGGCGCGTCTCCCGCCGCCTCGATCGTCGCCGAGGCGGGTGCCCCACTTGCCGGCGGGGGTGCTGCGGTCTTGGCAGGTGCGGCCGCAGGCCTGGGGGCCGCGATCGGCTGGTCCAGGTCGAGCCGGTGCGTGGCGGTGCGCTGGGCGGCGAGCGACGCGGTCAGCTGGTCGCGCACCGGCTTGGACGGCACGGTCGGCCGGGCCGGCGTCGTGCCCACATGCGGATACGGGTCGTCGACCCCCGGTGGCGGCGGCCGCTGCTCGGCGATCACCCCGCCCTCGAGCCCGTGCCACCAGGTGAGCGGCGTGCCCACCGGATCCTGCCCCGGCCCGCACGCGGCCAACGGCCACGTCGTGAGCAGGGCCGGGAGCCACCGCGTACGGAACGAACGACCCACCTTGCCTCTGACCATGATGCGAGCGCGCTCCCCGACCCCGGCTTCTAACGAAACCTCCCGCCTCCAACAACCGGAGGGCCGCCAACTCGACATTCCGCCCCCGAGACCACACTCTCTGACACACGAGACAAGGAGATCCCGCCCCATGCAACGCACCCCCGGGCTCCAGCCCGTCGCATCCAGGATGCGCCTCGGCACGGAGTTCAAGACGCGCCTCGACGACATCGCGTCCCCGACGCGTCTCGACGACATCGCGTCCACGACGCGTCTCGATGACGAGGACGAGGATCCCGATGGTCCCGAGGTCCCCGAGCCCAACGGCCCCGAGAAGGGTGAGCCGGGCGACAACAAGACCCTTTCCTCGCCGGTCAACGAGCTCGAGAAGCGTTTGTTCGACCAGCGCAAGGTGCTGATCTTCGGCGCGATCAACGACAAGGTGGCCCGCGACGTCACCGGCCGGCTGCTCGCACTCGCCGGCGCGTCCGACAAGCCCATCGACGTCTACGTCAACTCCCCCGGCGGCCATGTCGAGAGCGGCGACACCATCCACGACATGATCCGCTTCGTCGACGCGGTCGCCCCCGTGCGCATGATCGGCACCGGCTGGGTGGCGAGCGCCGGCGCGCTGATCTACGTGGCCGGCAAGAAGGAGCGTCGCTACTGCCTGCCCAACACGCGCTTCCTGCTGCACCAGCCGATGGGTGGCGTGCGCGGCCCCGCGGTCGACATCGACATCGAGGCCCGCGAGATCATCAAGATGCGGGAGCGGCTGAACCGGCTGTTCGCACGCGAGACCGGGCAGACCTACGAGCGGGTCGCGAAGGACACCGATCGGAACTACTGGCTCGGGGCCGAGGAGGCGATCGAGTACGGGTTGGTGCAGAAGATCATCCAGAGCGCGACTGAGCTCGAAGCTTAAGAAGGCCAGGGGCTCTGCCCCTGGACCCCGCTGGGGTCTTGACCCCAGACCCCTTCAGTTACTGGGGGTCCAGGGCCCCCGGGTCCTGGCGGGGTTGGGGCAGAGCCCCAACCTTCTTAAAGCCCGAGCGCCGACAACCCAGAATGCCCCTCGGGCCGCGGCGAGCCCCGGTCCCAATGAAACAGCCGCGCAGACTCCTCGATCGCAACATCGTTGATCGAAGCAATACGCCGCCGCATCAACCCGTTCTCCGCGAATTCCCAGTTCTCGTTGCCATAAGCGCGAAACCACCGCCCCTCGGCATCGTGGAACTCATACGCGAAACGTACCGCGATGCGGTTACCGCCCCACGCGAACACCTCCTTGATCAGCCGATACTGGCACTCCCGCGCCCATTTCCGCGCGAGGAAATCGACGATTGCCGCGCGCCCCTGCAGAAACTCGCTCCGGTTCCGCCACGCGCTATCCTCCGTGTAGGCCAGCGACACGCGCACCGGATCGCACGTGTTCCACGCATTCTCCGCCGCCCGCGCCTTGGCCGCGGCGGCGGCCGCGTCGAATGGCGGGAACGGCGGCCGTGCTTCCTCGGACATGCATCTTCTCCTGCGTCGTGATGCCGTTTCAGCATCGCTGACTTTCCATCTGCTCTCTACCCCTCGCGGCCGGGGCGCCGCATCTATCCCGGCAACCTGAGAGGATCAGAGAAATGATCGACCGCAGACCCTTCGAGAAACTCGGCGGCGCCGACCATGGCTGGCTCGACGCGAAACACCATTTCTCCTTCGCCAGCTACCGCAACCCCGCGAACATGAACTGGGGCCGGCTGCGCGTGTGGAACGACGACACCATCGCGCCCGACACCGGCTTTCCCGCGCATCCGCATAGCGACATGGAGATCATCACCTATGTCCGCGAAGGCGCGATCACGCACCAGGACAGTCTCGGCAACACCGGCCGCACGGAAGCCGGCGACGTGCAGGTGATGAGTGCGGGCAGCGGCGTGCGCCACTCGGAATACAACCGCGAGAGCACGCCCACCCGCATTTTCCAGATCTGGATCGAGCCCGACACGCGCGGCGGCGCACCGTCCTGGGGCGCCAAACCCTTCCCCCGCGGCGAGCGCTCCGGCCGCTTCGTCACCCTCGCGAGCGGCCACGCGGACGACACCGACGCGCTGCCGATCCGCGCCGCCGCCCGCGTGCTGGGCGCCACGCTGCGCGCCGGCGAGACCGCGACGGTCGAGCTCGACCCGCAGCGCCACGCCTATCTCGTGCCCGCGCACGGCACGATCGAGGTGAACGGCGTGCGGATCGAAGCGCGCGACGGTGCGGCGATCACCGGCGAGGAACGCCTCGAGCTGCGCGCATTCGAGGATTCCGAGATCGTGCTCGTCGACGCCGCCTGAACGGACGAGCCATGGCACTCGAGCGCACGAGGAAGGCCAGGGCTCTGCCCTGGACCCGCCAAGGGACAGTCGTCCCTTGGAACCCTCATTGTTTGGGTTGTTCCCTGGCGAAGCCTGAATCATAGACTTCGTCTAACGCATTCCGTCTCCAGCGCCTGTACTCCAGTAGGGGGTTTTAAGGGCTCCGCCCTTAACGGGGTCCAGGGGCAGAGCCCCTGGCCTTCTTCTTCAGCTCGTCGCAGTCGTCCCCTGCAACACCGCAAGAATCTTCTTCCCGTCCGGCCGCCCCAGCCCCGTGCAGGCATCCCACCCGGTGCCCGCGCTGAACCCGACCTCGCTGCCCGTCGGCATATTGGTCCCCGACGTGACGTCCACGAAGCCCGTCGTGTTCTTGTAGACCGTCGGCAGGAAGAACCCGACCTTCTTGCCCAGCGACTGGTTGACCAGCGCCGTCAGCCCTGCCCAGAGCGGTGCGACCGCGCTGGTGCCGCCTACCGTCTCGGTCTGCCCGTCCACCACGATCGTGTAGCCGGTGGCCGGCGCCGCATCGCCCGCCACATCCGGCACGCCGCGGCCCTTCGAGCCTGACGGCACCACGCCTTTCTGGAACGCGGGCACCGCGGCCAGCGCCGAGAAGCCGCCGCCGGTGCCGCTCGTGCCGTCGTTCCACACGACCTCGCTGCTCACCGTGGTGCCCGATGTGTTCAGCTGCGTGCCGCCGCAGCCGATCGCGTACGGGCTGGATGCCGGAAAATCGACATGCGCGGCACCGTCCGTGACACCGTCGGTCGCCAGGTTGTCGCCCGAGGCCACGAACACCGACACGCCGAGCGTGCCCGCATCCTGGATCGCGGTGTTCATCGTGGCGACCGACTGCGACGTCCAGCTGGATTCGGGACCGCCCCACGAGATCGAGATGATCGACGGCTTGTTGGTGGCGTCGTTCGCCGCCTGGCTGATCGCATCGGCAAAGCCCTGGTCGGTGTTGGGCGCGAAATACACGACGATCTTCGCACCGGGTGCCAGGCCGCCCGCCACCTGGATGTCGAGTGCCACCTCGCCATCCGCATCGCCCCCGGGCGTGTTGGTGCCGCCATCCACGCCGACCGACGAGACCGCCGGCGCCTTGAGGCCCATCGCCTTGAAGGCGGCGGTGATGTCGGCCGTCTCGTAGCCGCCGCCGAGCTCGATCAGCGCGATCGTCTGGCCGCTGCCGGTCACCCCGGTCGGAAAGTCGTAATACGTGGCCAGCGTGTTCGGCAGATGCGCAGACGAGCCGCCGCCCGCATGTTTCTTGTGCTTCTTGTGGTCGAGGATCTGGAACTTCGCCGACGCCACCGGCCGGTTATCCAGGCCGAGCACGCTTTCCACCGCGGCCGCGATGGCGCGCGGCGCGGTGAGCGGGCCCATGCGGCCGCGGAAACGCGTGCCGCCATGCTCGATCTCGTGCAGCTCGGTGCCGAGAGCTTTCTCGAACTGCGACACCTTGCCCTCGAGCCGCACGAAGCGCCGCGCCGGCACCTCCTCGGCCACCAGCAGCCCGTGCTCGGTCGCCCAGGACGCGATCGCGTCGAGGTCGTGGCGATGCGCGCGCTCGCGATGCGCGGCGAGGTGCGCCCGCAGCGCCTCGTGGTCCGCCTCGCCCTCCACCAGGCCGCCCTCGCCCTTCGGCTTGAGATAGACCGAGACGCCGATCCGCTGGTTGCCGTCGCTCGGCCCGAGTTTCTGTGCGTCCGCGGGCAGCGAACGGGTGCTGCCCTCGATCTCGATCAGGTCCGCATGATGAGCCATCGGTCCGCTCCGTGTTGGCAATGTTACTGTCATATGATTGTCGCGGCAGGCCGCGCCCAAGTGTCATGGCGCGCCGCGCCCAAGTGTCGTGGCGAGCCGCGTCCGGATGTCGTCGAGGGCCGCGCCTTGGCAGGCCTACGGCTTTTCCCTATGAGAGCCGCGTCTTTGCCCAGAGTCTTGCTCAACCGGTCTTTCCCCAAGGCGCCGCCGCTCCCGCCCGGGCGCTTCACATCGAGGTCATGATGTCCGCTTCACGCTTTCACGCCCTTGCCGCGGCGACCTCCTTGCTGGCGCTTACCGCCGGGGCGGTCCTGATCCTCGCCACCGGAACCGCCATCGCGGCACCGCCTCCTGCTCCCGCGATGCCGGGCACGCCGGGCGCGCCCGCCAATCCCAACCCGCTGATCGCCTCCGTCAACGGACAACAAATCCATCTGAGCGATGTCAGGACCGCCGCGCAAGGCCTTCCCGACGAGATGCGCAACTACCCGCCGCAGATGCTTTTCCCGATGGTGGTGAACCAGCTGATCGACCAGAAGGCGCTGGTGAACGAGGCGCGCGCCGAGAAGATCGGGGACGACCCGCGCGTGAAGCAGCTGATGCAGACGGCCGCCGACACCGCGCTGCAGAATGCGCTGCTGTCGAAGGTGGTCGGGCCCCAGATCACCGACGACAAGCTGCACGCCGCCTATGACGCGCAGTACGGCAACAAGAAGGGCGAGCCCGAGGTCCATGCGCGCCACATCCTGGTGGCCACCGAGGCGCAGGCGAACGACGTGATCAAGCAGCTCAAGCACGGCGCCGACTTCGCGACGCTGGCCAAGAAGGTGTCCACCGACAAGGGCTCGGCCGAGGCGAACGGCGGCGATCTCGGCTGGTTCAAGAAGGGCGACATGCTGCCCGAGTTCTCCAACGCCGCCTTCGGCATGAAGAAGGGCGACATCACCCCGTCGCCGGTACACACGCGCTACGGCTTCCACGTGATCCAGGTGATCGACACCCGCGTCTCGCCGCCGCAGTCGTTCGACACGGTGAAGGACACGCTCCGCCAGGGCCTGATCCAGGCCGCGGTGCGCGCCGAGGTGAACCAGGCGCTGACCCGGGTGAAGGTGGTCCACTACAACCCGGACGGCACCGTGCAGACGCCGCAGCAGGCGGCCGGCCCCCACGGCGTGCCGGGCGGCTCGACGGCCCTTCCTGCGCCGGCGGCGCCCGGGCCTGGCACCACCGCCCCCGGCAACGACTGAGGGGTCGGCGCGTGGCGTTGCCCCTCTCCCCGCTGGCGGTCGAGCGCCCCATGCTCGAGCCGCTCGCGGGCGTGGAGCTCGCGGTCGGCCGTGCCGGGATCCGCTACCAGGGTCGCGACGATCTCCTTCTCATGCGCTTCGCGCCCGGCACGCGGGTCGCGGGGATGTTCACCCGCAACAAATGCCCCGGCGCGCCGGTCGACTGGTGCCGCGAGGCGCTCGCCGGCGGCCGCGCCCGCGCGCTGGTGGTCAATTCGGGCAACGCCAACGTGTTCACCGGCCGGCACGGCGCCGCCGTCGCGGCCGCCACCGCGCACCAGGCGGCGGCCCTGCTCGGCTGCAAGCCGCACGAGGTGTTCCTGGCGTCCACCGGCGTGATCGGCGAGCGCCTGCCCGGCGACCGGATCGAGGCGGCGCTGCCCGGCCTGGCCCAGACGCTGGCGCCCGACCGCTGGAACCAGGCGGCGGCGGCCATCATGACCACCGACACCTTCCCCAAGCGCGCCCGGCGGGCCGCCCTGGTGGGCGGCGTGCCGGTCACCCTCCAGGGCATCGCCAAGGGCAGCGGCATGGTCGCCCCCGACATGGCGACCATGCTCTGCTTCGTCGCCACCGACGCGCGGATCCCGGCAGCACTCCTGCAGGGGATCCTCAGGCGCGCGGTGGGCGGGAGCTTCAACCGCACCACCGTCGACAGCGACACCTCCACGTCCGACACGGTGCTGCTGTTCGCCACCGGCGCCACCTCGCACCCGCGCATCGGCGCGGATGACCGCGCGGCGCTGCGCGACTTCCGCCATGCGCTGGACGAGCTGCTGCTCGATCTGGCCCTTCAGGTGGTGCGCGACGGCGAGGGCGCGCAGAAGCTGATCCGCATCGATGTCCGCGGCGCCGAGAGCAGGAGCTCGGCCCGTCGGGTCGCGATGGCGATCGCCAACTCGCCCCTGGTCAAGACCGCGATCGCCGGCGGCGATGCGAACTGGGGCCGCATCGTCATGGCGGTGGGCAAGTCCGGCGAGCGCGCCGACCGCGACCGGCTCGCGGTCGCGATCGGCGGCACCTGGATGGCGCGCGACGGCGCCGTGGTGGACGGCTACGACGAGGCGCCCGTGGCCGAGCACATCAGCGGCCGCGAGATCGAGATCGCCGTCGACCTGGGCCTCGGCCGCGGCGAGGCCACCGCCTGGACCTGCGACCTCACGCACGGATACATCGACATCAACGCCCATTACCGGAGCTGACTTGGCCCCACCGGTCACGCTCGCGACCGAGCGCCTGCGCCTCCGCCCGCCCCGCGCGGAGGACGCGGACGCCATCCACCGCCTGGTCAACGACTGGGGCATCGTGCGCATGCTGTCGCAGCTGCCCTTCCCCTACCCGCGCACGCTGGCGGACGAGTGGATCGCGTCGGTCACCGCCCAGCTCGCCGCCGACCGCGCGCACCATTTCGTGGCGCTCCACGACGATGCGGTGGTCGGCTGCGTCGGCCTCCGCCTCGACACCGAGCCGGGCCGCGGCGAGCTCGGCTACTGGATCGGCCGCCGCTTCTGGGGTCAGGGTTTTGCCCGCGAGGCGGTCGGGCGCGTCGCCACCTGGGGTCTGGCCAACCTCCACATCGAGCGCCTGTCGGCCGCGGTGGCCACCGACAATCCCGCCTCCGCCGCCGTGCTCCGCCGGATCGGCTTTCGCGAGACCGGCACCGGCACCCGGCATTTCGCGGCCCGCGGGGCCGAGTACCCGACGCTGCTGTTCGAGGCCGACCGCGACGACCTCCACGTCACCCCGGCCGCACCCACCCACGCCGCACCCTCGCGCATCCTGCTGGTGGCCGCCGCCGCCCTGATCGACCGCGCGGGCCGCGTGCTGCTCGCCCGCCGCCCCGAGGGCAAGCGCCTGGCCGGCCTCTGGGAATTCCCCGGCGGCAAGATCGAGGGGCTCGAGACCCCCGAGGAGGCGCTCGCCCGCGAGCTCGGCGAGGAGCTCGGCATCGAGATCGCCGATGGCTGCATGGCCCCGTTCGGCTTCGCGAGCCACGATTACGGCGACCTCCATCTGCTGATGCCGCTGTTCCTCTGCCGTCGCTGGAGCGGCACCGCCGCCGGCCGCGAGGGCCAGCGCATCGAATGGGTGCGCCCGCAGAATCTGTCCGATTACCCGATGACACCCGCCGGCAAGCCGCTGATCCCCTTGCTGCGGAACTTCCTGTGAGCGAGGCTGCCCGCATGGCGAACCCACCGGCTTCGAACCTGAGCAGCTGCGTCCTGGTCGTCGGCAACGAGGTGCTCTCGGGCCGCACGCAGGATGCCAACATCCGCTTCCTCGCCGAGCGCCTGGGCGCGCGGGGCCTGCCGGTGCGCGAGGTGCGCATCATCCCCGACGTGCCGCGCACCATCATCGAGACCGTCAACGAGTGCCGCGCCCGCTACGACCTGGTGTTCACCACCGGCGGCATCGGGCCCACCCATGACGACATCACCAGCGAGTGCGTCGCCGCCGCCTTCGGCGTGCCGTGGGAGCCGCACCCGGAATCGACGGCGCTGCTGGGCAAGATGTACGAGGGCCGAAACCTCGAGTTCAACGCCGCCCGCCGCCGCATGGCGACCATGCCGCGCGGTGCGGTCCCGATCGAGAACCCGATCTCGATCGCCCCCGGCTTCACCATCGGCAACGTCCACGTGATGGCCGGCGTGCCCAACATCATGCGCGCGATGTTCGAGCGTCTCGCGCCGTCGCTGCCCGCGGGGGAGCCGGTGCAGATGCGCGCGGTGCATGCACTCGGCGTGGGCGAGGGGAGCATCGCGGCCGCACTCACCACGCTGGCCGAGCGCTATCCCACGCTCGACCTCGGCTCCTACCCGTTCTACTCGCCGGCGCGCCAGGGAGTGGCGATCGTCGCCAAGGGCACCGACGACGCGACGCTCGACCGCGCCGCCGTCGAGATCGCGACGCTGTTGCGCGAGGCGGGGCATGAGCCGATCGAGGGCGAGCCGCCGCCGGCTTAGAAGGCCAGGGCTCTGCCCTGGACCCGCCAAGGGACAGTCGTCCCTTGGAACCCTGTTCGTTTGAGGTGTTCCCTGGCGAAGCCTGAAATCATAAACTTCGGCTAACGCATTCCCTCCAGCGCCTGTACTCCAATCCTTAAGTCGGGGGTTTTAAGGGCTCCGCCCTTAACGGGGTCCAGGGGCAGAGCCCCTGGCCTTCTTCCTGACGCAACGGAGCGACGCAATGAACACCACCTGGCGCCTTCTCCGCGAAAGCGTGCTCGCCTTCATCGACGACGGCGCGCTGAGCAAGGGCGCGGCGATCTCGTACTACACGGTGACCTCGCTCGCTCCGATCCTGATCATCGTGATCTCGATCGCCGGCCTCTTCTTCGGCGAGGAGGCGGCCCGCGGCGCTCTGCAATCCGAGCTCGGCAGCATGATGGGCCATGACGGCGCGCAGGTCCTGCAGGACATCATCAAGCACGCCGCGAGCCCCAAGGCCGGCACGATCGCCGGCATCATCGGCCTGGTCACGCTGCTGATCACCGCCAGCGGCACGTTCGGCGAGATCCAGTCCGCCCTGAACCAGATCTGGCGCGCCGACCCGACCGGCACCACGCTCACGCGCCTGGTCCGCGCCCGCATCGCCAGCCTCGGCCTGGTGGCGACGCTGGGCTTCCTGCTCCTCGTCTCGCTGGTCGCGAGTGCGGCGATCACCGGCCTCTCGACCGAGATCGACAACGTATTGCCATTCGCCGCGATCTTCGCGCGCGCGATCAGCCTGCTGCTGTCTTTCGTGCTCGTGGCCCTGATGTTCGCGGCGATCTACAAGGCGCTGCCCGACCGCCATCTCGAATGGCGCGACGTGCTGGTCGGCGCGGCCGTCACCTCGCTGCTGTTCACGGTGGGCAAGTTCGCGATTGGCCTCTATCTCGGCAGCTCGTCGATGAGCAGCTCCTACGGTGCCGCCGGCGGCCTGATCGTGATGTTCGTCTGGGTCTACTACACCGCCCAGATCTTTCTGCTCGGTGCGGAATTCACCAAGGCCTATGCTAGCAACTTCGGATCAATGCGGCATACCGCGGCGGCCGAGAGCGTGGAGAAAGCGGCGGGCGAACAATTACCACCATCCGCCTCGTGAGAAGCGATCACGACCCCTCACCGCCTGTAGACATCGGCAGAATAACTACGAAAACAAACCGTCAATGCTGTAATCTTATCGAGTGACGATGGCGAGCGACGCAGAATGGATCCGGTGATTTTTGGTGGTGGGATGTTCACTACCCTCTTAGCTGTAAAGGAGGTGCGGAAAACGATCGGCCGCCTGATCTCGGGTTTAGGCGATATACCTCAGGCATACCTTGAGGGTCTTAGCGAGCGCATTCGCAGTGACAACACTGCAAAAAAGACGATCACGTCGGCAATAGTCACTGCTGCTCGCGATAAGATCAGCGACGATACCGCGCTGGTTGATCGAGGTCTGGAACGATGGACCAAACAACTCGCTGCAAAGCAAAGCACACGAGAAAGCATCGCACTTCAAACCCTCGGCGTCCTCATTGAGGGTGGACTGCCTGACAGAGCAACCGCTCCATCCGAGGAGTTTATGCGAACGTTTGAGGACATCGCTGAGAAGGTGTCATCTGAGGAAATGATTGATCTAATGGGTCGTATTCTCGCAGGAGAAATACGTAAGCCGAGCAGCGTGTCTAGACGAACTCTTGCAACACTACCCGTCCTTGACAAAGAGGTAATTGACGCGCTTGTCGAAGTACGACGCCATCTTCTAGACAACAGCTGGGTCCATGTGTCTCCAGGCACGCATGCTGAATGGGCCCAGCGTTTTGCGCTTCTGGCCAGCATCTCTCTCAGCTCCGAAGTCAGCGCACGGATGCTCCCGTCGCAAGAAGGAGTTTCCATGGCCCGGATCAGTAACAAGGCTGTGCTCATGGCCGTCAAGCCTTCGTTTGGAGCATGGTTTGTGGACGGTGCTCATCTGACGCCAACTGGCCGAGAACTGTCGCTTCTTCTTCCTCGGTCGGCTGAAAGTCCGATCAAGGAGATCGCGTTGGGGTTTAAGGAACATGATTTTGTTGAGCGAGTAACATTTGGCTCTATTCGAGAAGAGAGTCAGATAATCCGCATCATCGATATCACCGAAGTCTAACTCGACTTCAAGTGATCAGATCACTTCAGAGAGGCCGCGGGCCGACGCCCAGAGAGGTCCAGGGATAGAGCCCCTGCCTTCTTAATCCGCCGCCGCCACCTCCGGCAAAAACCCGCCCGACTGTCGCGCCCACAACGCCGCATACAGCCCGCCCAGCGCCAGCAACTCCGCATGCGTCCCCTTTTCCACGATCCGTCCCCCATCCAGCACCGCCAGCGTGTCCATCCGCGCGATCGTCGACAGCCGGTGCGCGATCGCGATCACGGTGCGGTTCTGCATCAGCTCGTCGAGCTGCTCCTGGATCGCCGCTTCCACCTCGGAGTCCAGCGCCGAGGTCGCCTCGTCCAGCACCAGGATCGGCGCGTCCTTCAGGATCACCCGCGCGATCGCGATCCGCTGCCGCTGCCCGCCCGACAGTTTCACGCCTCGCTCGCCGACATGCGCGTCGAACCCGCGCCGGCCTTCCCAATCCTCGAGCTGCTCGATGAACTCGAGCGCATGCGCACGCCGCGCCGCCTCGCGGATCTGGTCGTCCGTCGCATCCCGCCTGCCGTAGCGCAGGTTTTCCCGGATCGAGCGGTGCAGCAGCGACGTGTCCTGCGTCACCATGCCGATCTCGAGACGCAGGCTCTCCTGCGTCACGGTCGCGATATCGGTGCCGTCGATCAGGATGCGCCCGCCATCCGGCTCGTGGAACCGCAGCAGCAGGTTCACCAGCGTCGACTTGCCCGCACCCGACCGCCCGATCAGTCCCACGCGCTCGCCCGGCCTGACGTCGAGCTCGAGCCCGCGCAGCACGCCGCCCCGCTCTCCCTCCGCGCGCTTTCGCCCATAGTCGAACACGACAGAATCGAAATGGATCGCGCCCGCCGTCAGATGCAGGTCGCGGCTGCCCGGCCGGTCCGGCATGCCGCGCTCCACCGCGATCGAGCGCATCCCGTCCTGCACCACGCCGACATTCTCGAAAATCGCGGTGACGTTCATCGCCACCCACCCGGCCATGCCGTTGATCTGCCAGGCGAGCGGCAATGCTGTGCCCACGGTCGCGATCGACACGCGGCCGGCGCGCCACGCGAGGATCGCGAGCGTTGCCGTTCCCACCACCATGCAGGCATTGATGCAGGCGAGCGACAGCGTCCAGCCGGTGGTCATCCGCAGCTGCCGGTGAAACGCGATGGTGTGATCGTCGACCGCGCTTTGCACGAACGCATCCTCGTCGCGCGCACGGGCGAACAGCTTGACCGTCACGATATTGGTGTAGCTGTCGACCACCCGCCCCGTCAGCGTCGAGCGCATCTCCGACATCGCGCGCGACCGCTCGCGCATGCGCGGCACGAAATAGCGCAACATGCAGGCATAGGCCACGAACCAGCCCACGATCGGCACTGCCAGAATCGGGTCGGCGTGTGCCAGCAGCGTGATCGCACTGCCGCCATAGACCAGCAGATACCAGACCGCGTTCGTCCCCTGCACGACGCTCTCGCGCAGCGCCGGTCCGGTCTGGATCACGCGGTTGGCGATGCGGCCCGCGAAATCGTTCTGAAAGAAGGTCCAGCTCTGGCGCACCACGTGCCAATGATTCTGCCAGCGCACCAGGTTGGTCATGCCCGGCGTCACGACCTGGTTGGTCGCGATGTACTGCGCGAGCAGCGCCGCCGGCCGCACCACGAGCAGCACCAGCGCCATCAGGACCAGCGTGCGTCCGGCATCATGGAACAATGTCGCCGGTTTCTCGTGGCTGACCAGCGAGGTCACGTGCCCGATGAACACCGGGATCGCGCTGTCGAGCAGCGCCACGAACAGGCCGCACACGAACAGTGCGACGAACGGCCACGGCGCCTGGCGGAGGAAGTGCCAGTAGAAACCGCCGAGCGTGCGCGGGGGCTCGGCTTCGGGCGGGAGGTCGGTGGGGCGGAGGATCCGCTCAAAGGCGCGAAGCATGGGAGTCTCCTGAGAAGGCCAGGGCGTCGTGCGCAGCACGCCTCCGGCGTGACGCCTGGACCCGCCAAGGGACAGTCGTCCCTTGGAACCCTGATTGTTTGGAGTTTCCCTGTCGAACGCGTGGCGAAGCCTAGATAAATGAGCTTCGCCGACGCGTCATGCCCTCGAAGCTTCTACTCCCCGCAAGTCGGGGGGATCCAAGGGGCGACTGCCCCTTGGCGGGTCCAGGGCAGAGCCCTGGCCTTCTTCCTCCCGGCGCCGCGCTCAGCCCGTAAACTCCCGCCCCATCGCCAGATACTTCGCCCGCCGCTGCGCCTTCAGCGTCGCCCCGTCCAGCGCCAGCAGCGGCGCCAATGCGGCCGACAGCGCCCGTCCCACCGCCGCGATCGTCTCGCCCGGCGCGCGGTGCGCCCCGCCCACCGGCTCGGGCACGATCTCGTCGATGATGCGCTGCGACCGGAGGTCCTGGGCGGTCAGCTTCAGCGCATCCGCCGCCAGCGATTTCTGGTTCGCATCGCGCCACAGGATCGTGGCGCAGCCTTCCGGCGAGATCACCGAGTAGATCGCGTGCTCGAGCATGATCACCCGGTCGCCGGCGGCGATCGCGATCGCACCGCCCGAGCCGCCCTCGCCGATGATTGCCACCACCACCGGCACGGGCGCCGCCAGGAACGTCTCGATCGAGCGCGCGATCGCTTCCGCCTGACCGCGCGCCTCCGCCTCCACGCCGGGAAACGCGCCGGAGGTATCGACGAACGAGATCACCGGCAGCCCGAAATGCCCGGCCATCCGCACCAGGCGCTGCGCCTTGCGATAGCCCTCCGGACGCGCCGACCCGAAATTGTGCCGCAGCCTGGTCTCGATATCGCCGCCGCGCTCGATGCCGATCACCATCACGGCGGTGCCCTCGAACCGCCCGAGCCCGCCCACGATCGCCCGGTCCTCGGAAAACGCCCGGTCGCCGGCGAGCGGCGCGTAATCGGTGATCAGCCGCTCGATATACTCGAGGGCCCGGGGCCGCTCGGGATGGCGCGCCACCTGTGTCTTTTGCCAGGGCGTGAGCTTGGCATAGAGGGTGCGAAGCTGGCGGTCGGCTTTCTCGGTCAGCTTGACCAGCTCGTCGGCAATGTTGATCCCGCCGGGGTCGGACATCTGCCGCAGTTCGTCGATCTTGTTTTCGAGTTCGGCGATCGGCTTCTCGAACTCAAGGAAATGACGCATGGCGACAGGCCTTTAGCACGTTTCGTCCGGAGCGCCAGTGGACGGGGGATGGCGGGCGGCCAGCGGATGATGGTCCGCGAGCAGGCGGCCGAGCCGGGTCGCCTCCACATGGGTGTAGATCTGGGTGGTCGAGATGTCGGCGTGTCCCAGCAGCACCTGCAGCTGGCGGAGGTCGGCGCCGCGGGCCAGCATGTGGCTGGCGCAGGAATGGCGCAGCGCGTGCGGCGTCAGGCGCCCCGGCGCGAGCCCCGCGGCACGCGCCGCATCCGCCAGCACCAGGTCGAGGCCCTGGCGCGTCAGCGCGCGGGCCGGGTCGCGGCCGGCGAACAGGAAGCGCGAAGGCGGGCCGGCCTCGATCAGCAGGCGTGCGGCGTCGTGCGCCGTGCGCGGCCACGGCACGATCCGGTCGCGGCCGCCCTTGCCGCGCACGGTCAGGCTGGTGGCGCCCGCACGCGCGACCGCGGTCCGCGGCAGCGCGAGCAGCTCGGACACGCGCAGCCCCGTCGCATACAGGATCAGCAGCGCGGCACTCGCCTGCACGCCGCGCGGCGGCGGCAGCGTGGCGGCCGCCTCGAACAGCTGTGCCAACTCGGCCTCGCTCAGCAGCCGCGGCAGCGAGGCCGATGCGCGGGGCGGATCGAGCAGCACGGTCGGGTCGTCGGTGCGCACCCCCTCGCGCAGGAGGAACAGGTAGAAGCCCTTGATCGCCGATAGGCGACGGGCCGCCGTCCTGGGTGCCAGCCCGGCCCGTCCCATCGACGCCATGAACGCCGCGAGTGCGGCCCGGTCGGCGGCGTGCGGCGCGGCGGGTGCCAGGAAGTTCCCGAGCTGGTCGAGGTCGCGCCGGTAGGCCGCGATCGTGTTGGCCGCCGCCGCGCGCTCCGCCACCAGCATCTCGAGAAAGGCCTCGACATGGCGATCGGACGCGGTGCTCGCCCCGCCCGGCGCGGATCCAGCATCCGTCGCCCGGCTCAACGCGGATCCAGCATCCGTCGCCCGGCTCAACGCGGATCCAGCATCCGTCGGCCCGCTCAACGCGGATCCAGCATCCGTCGGCCCGCTCAACGCGGATCCAGCATCCGTCGGCCCGCTCAATGCGGGCCGAGCGCGCTCGTCGGCACCGCGTGCTGCACCGTGTGCATATGCGGTTTCGGCGGGAACGCGCCGACGAACAGCACTGCGCCCGCGAGCACCACCAGGCCGGCGCCGAGGACGATCAGGAACACGCGGATCATATCGTGGCAGCACCCGGGAAGGCTCAGGGGTTTGGGACCGACGGCGCGGCGACGGGCGCGACGAGCATCTCTCCGAGCGATCGCGATTCCGCTCGGGCCGAGCGATCGCGATTCCGCTCGGGCGAGTGATGCTCTACCGTCGGGCATCATGACACGCAACACGGCCCTGGCCGGCCGCTCAACTCCGGAGGAACGCCAGGCGTTCGACATTTCGGCCGCACACGCGGGCGAGCAAGCCGACGCGACGGCGGCCGCCGTGCGGCGTCGGCTGGGCACGCGCTCGCTGGTCCTGGTCGGGCTGATGGGGGCGGGCAAGACCACGATCGGCCGCAAGCTGGCAGCCCGGCTCGGCCTCCCCTTCATCGACGCCGACCACGAGATCGAGCGCGCCGCCGGCTGCACCGTGTCGGAAATCTTCGCCCGCTACGGCGAGGCCGAGTTCCGCACCGGCGAGCGCCGCGTGATCGCCCGCCTGATCAGCGGACCCCAGGCGGTGATCGCGACCGGCGGCGGCGCGGTGATCGATCCCGGCACCCGCCGGCTGATGCGCGAACGCGCAGTCTCCGTGTGGCTGCGCTGCGCCCTGCCGACGCTGCTGAAGCGCGTCACCGGGCGCACGCAGCGGCCGCTGCTGGCCCATGGCGACCCGCTCGCCACCCTCAGGCGCCTCCACGAGGAGCGGGCACCCTTCTACGCAGAGGCGGATCTCACGGTGGATTGCGGCGACGACACGACCGACCGCACCGCCGAGCGGGTGGCCGAGGCCCTGGCGTCGTCCCGCGCGGACCGGCGCGTCGCGGTGGCGCTCGACGCCCATGCCTACGACGTGATCATCGGCGACGACCTGCTCGCGCGCGCCGGCGCCCTGCTGCGCCCGCTCCTGCCGCAGCCCCGCTGCGTCGTGGTGACCGACGCCGCGGTGGCGCCCATCCACCTGCCGAGGCTGCTGGGCTCGCTGAACGAGAGCGGCATCGCCACCCGCACCGTGATCGTGCCGCCGGGCGAAGCGAGCAAGCGGCTCGAGGTCTACGGCCGGCTCGCCGAGGAGATCCTGGCGGGCGGGATCGAGCGGCGCACCACGATCATGGCGCTGGGCGGCGGCGTGGTGGGCGACCTCGCGGGCTTCGTGGCCGCGACGCTGCTGCGCGGCGTGCCGTTCGTGCAGATCCCCACCACGCTGCTCGCCCAGGTCGACAGCTCGGTGGGCGGCAAGACCGGGATCAACACCGCGTCCGGCAAGAACCTGTTGGGCGCGTTCCACCAGCCGCTGGCCGTGCTGGCCGATATCGGCGTGCTGGCGACGCTGCCAGCGCGCGAGCTCCGCGCCGGATACGCCGAGATCGCCAAGGCCGGGATGATCGGCGAGCCCGCTTTGTTCGCCTGGTGCGAGCAGCAAGGTGCCGCGGTGGTGGGCGGCGACCGGCACGCCCAGGCCGAGGCCGTCGAGCGCGCCTGCCGCTTCAAGGCGGACATCGTGGCCGCCGACGAGCGCGAGTTGGACGCGGGCGGCGGCCGCGCCCTGCTCAATCTCGGCCACACCTTCGGCCACGCGATCGAGGCCGAAGGCGGCTATGACGGGCGCCTGCTGCACGGCGAGGCGGTGGCGATCGGCTGCCATCTCGCCTTCCGCCTGTCGGCCGCGCTCGGGCTCTGTCCGCTGGCCGACGCCGAGCGCGTCACCGCCCATCTCGGCCACGTCGGCCTGCCGACCGCGATCGCCGCCCTGCCGTTCCCCGTCACCACCGAGCGCCTGCTCGGCCATATGGGCCGCGACAAGAAGATGCGCGACGGCGCGCTGGCCTTCATCCTGGCGCGCGGGATCGGCCAAGCGTTCACCGCGCGCGACGTGTCGTCCGCGGCGGTGGCGCAGCTGCTGCGTCGTGAGGGTGCCCGGTGAGGGAGGAAGGCCAGGGCGCCGTGCGGAGCACGCCTCCGGCGTGACGCCCCGGACCCGCCAAGGGACAGTCGTCCCCTGGATCCCTGATCGTTTGGATTGTTCCCTGGCGAAGCCCGGACTTCGGCTAACGCATTCCGTCCTCAGCGCCTGTACTCCAGTAGGGGGTTTTAAGGGCTGCGCCCTTAACGGGGTCCAGGGGCAGAGCCCCTGGCCTTCTTTTAAGACCTGGGGATCGCCCAAGAGTTAGGCAGATCGGATGTTGCGCAAAAGCATCAGGTGCGGTTCCACGGGCCCGGCAGGGTTCCCTGCACAACCGCGTGACAACACGGTTCTGCCGGCCATGTTGCCGGCTTTCACAGCCGCTGGCGGAGCGTTACGCCGAGGAACCGAACTGTGGCTGGCGCGCCACAGCCGCCCGGATGTTGGGCTGCCGATGCGGTTCCGCCCTCTTCAAGGGCAACTGGAACATCTATTCTCGTCTTTGGCATCACGATCATGCCGGTCGTCGCACGCCATCCGCGGGCGGCGATCGCTGGATACGGATGAATAAACACAAGGACCGAGGCAGATGCGTCTCCGCACGGCACTACTTGCAACAACACTGATCGCGGCCGGCTCCGTGGCGGCGCAGGCTGACACGATCACCGGCCCCTATGTCAGCCTTGGCGCTGGCTACGACCTCCTGATGACGGAAGGCGCCCACTACTCGCCGACCGGGTTCGCAGGCGGCCAGCCCGACGGCATCGGCCAGACCAGCGGCGCCACGAAGTCGCGCTTCAACTTCAAGGACGGCGTGACGGGCTTCGGCTCGGTCGGCTACGGCCTCGGCAACGGCGTCCGCGTCGAGCTCGAGGGCCTGTACACCTGGGACGATCTCAATAAGGCTCACGGCACCTTCGAGCCGGCCAACGGGCAGGGCCACCAGGAAAGCTACGGCCCCATGGTCAATGTCCTCTACGACATCGACATGACCCGCTTCGGGATCAACATCCCCGTCACGCCGTATGTCGGCGTCGGCGCCGGCTACCTCTGGACGCACCTCTCGCCGTTCTCGAACTACTACGTCAACGGCGACGTGAACCGCACGGGCGGCACGGAAGGCTCGTTCGCCTACCAGGGCATCGTCGGTGTGGCCTACAACATCGTGCCCGTTCCGGGCCTGGCGCTCACACTCGACTACCGCTTCATCGGCGATACGAACCAGGGCAGCTTCGTCTCGACGCAGTACTCGCCGCACGGCCTGCACATCGTCAACGCCGACCTGAACGACAGCTTCCACCACCAGGTCACGGTGGGCCTGCGCTACGCGTTCAACGCGGCACCCCCGCCGCCGCCGCCGGCCCCCGCGCCGGTCGTGGCGCCTGCGCCGGCGCCTGCCCGCACCTATCTCGTGTTCTTCGACTGGGACAAGTCCTACCTGACCCCCCGCGCACGCCAGATCGTGGCCGAAGCGGCGCAGAACTCGACCCGCGTGCAGACCACGACGCTCGAGGTCAACGGCTACGCCGACACCAGCCACGCTCTCCCGGGCGGCCGCGGCCACGAGTACAACCTGCGCCTCTCGCTGCGTCGTGCCGACGCGGTCAAGGCCGAGCTTATCCGCGACGGCGTGCCTTCCAGCGTCATCACGGTCCACGGCTACGGCGACAGCCACCTCCTCGTGCCCACCGGCCCGAACGTGCGCGAGCCGCAGAACCGCCGCGTCGAGATCATCCTGCACTGATCTCCCGCGACAGTTCGCGAACAGGGAAAGGGCGCCGCAAGGCGCCCTTTTCTGTTCGGGACCGCTTTTCGCCTCCGGCCACCGATTTCCTTTTCATCAACATAAAACGGCGACACTCGCCTTTGCCGTTGCAGCCCGCGCCGCGCCGCCGTACGAACAGCCCAGCATCCCGGATCGCCTGTGTCTGACCTCAGCGTACACATCCGCCCGCCAACAACGCCCCAAGCCAACTTCGTCGGTGCGTTGCCCGAGACGATGTCGGGCGCCCTGGCAGGCGCGATCCAGGCGGCCGAGACTGGCCCGCTTCCCGCCCGCCCCGGCCTCACGCGGATGTTCCGGTTCGGCGTGATCGGCTCGTTCGGCTTCGTCTGGGACACCGCCACGACCTACGCGACCAAGGGACTGATCGGGCTCCTTCCCGCGGCACTCCTCGCCTTCGTGGTCGCCGCCACGCTGAACTGGGTCGCCAACCGCCTCTGGACCTTCCGCGACCGGACCTGCCACCGCTCGCTCGCCCGGCAATGGCTGCTCTACATGGCCGCCAACTCGCTGGGCTTCCTGCTGAACCGCGGCACGGTGGCGTTCCTGGTGCTCTCGTCGGCGACGTGCCGTGCCGAGCCCGTGATCGCGCTCGCGGCCGGCGCGGTCGCGGGCCTCGCCGCCAATTTCAGCCTGTCGCACCGCCTGGTGTTTCGGCACGCGCCAGCGGCGCCGCTGGACTGAAGAAGGCCAGGGGCTCTGCCCCTGGACCCCGTTAAGGGCGGAGCCCTTAAAACCCCCGACTTAAGGTCGGAGTACAGGCGCCAAGGACGGAATGCGTTCGCCGAGGTCCAGAATTTCAGGCTTCGCCAGCGAACAACCCAAACAATCAGGGATCCAAGGGACGACTGTCCCTTGGCGGGTCCAGGGCAGAGCCCTGGCCTTCTCTACCTCTTTCCCGCAGCCCAGCGCCGGGATAGAGCTCCCGCATGGCGAGCAGCAACGACATCCGGGCCGGTTTCCTCGACTACTTCGCCCGCCACGGCCACGAAGTCGTGCCCAGCTCCCCGCTCGTCCCCCGCAACGACCCGACCCTGCTGTTCACCAACGCCGGCATGGTCCAGTTCAAGAACGTTTTCACCGGCCAGGAGCGCCGCCCCTACAGCCGCGCCACCACCGCCCAGAAGGTCGTCCGCGCCGGCGGCAAGCACAACGACCTCGACAACGTCGGCTACACCGCCCGCCACCACACCTTCTTCGAGATGCTCGGCAATTTCTCGTTCGGCGACTACTTCAAGCCGCTCGCGATCGAACATGCCTGGACCCTGATCACCCGCGAGTTCGGCCTCTCCCCCGGCCGCCTCCTGGTCACGGTCTACGCCGACGACGACGAGGCCGCCGCACTCTGGAAGCAGATCGCCGGCCTGTCCGACCGCCGCATCATCCGCATCCCCACCGCCGACAATTTCTGGCGCATGGGCGACACCGGCCCCTGCGGTCCGTGCTCGGAAATCTTCTTCGACCACGGCGAGCACATCCCGGGCGGCCCGCCCGGCAGCGCCAACGAGGACGGCGACCGTTTCGTCGAGATCTGGAACCTCGTCTTCATGCAGTACGAGGAAGATCCGCCGGGCACCCGCACGCCCCTGCCCCACCCGTCGATCGACACCGGCCTCGGCCTCGAGCGGATGGCCGCCGTGCTGCAGGGCGTGTCCGACAACTACGACACCGACACGTTCCGCGCCCTCATCGCGGCCTCCGCCGAGATCACCGGCCAGGCGCCCGACGGCCCGTTCCGCACCAGCCACCGCGTGGTCGCCGACCACGTGCGGTCAACCGCCTTCCTGATCGCCGACGGCGTGCTCCCCGCCCGCGACGGTCGCGGCTACGTGCTCCGCCGCATCATGCGCCGCGCCATGCGCCACCTGCACATGATGGGCACCACCGAGGCGAGCTTCTTCCGCCTCGTCCCCCCGCTGATCCGCCAGATGGGAGCGGCCTACCCCGAGCTCGGCCGCGCCGAGGCGCTGATCCGCGAGACCATGCGTCTCGAGGAGGACCGCTTCAAATCCATGCTCGAGCGCGGCCTCGGCCTGCTCGCCGACGAGACGGCCAGGCTTGGCGAGAGCGAGCCCCTCCCCGGTGCCGTGGCGTTCAAGCTCTACGACACCTACGGCTTCCCGCTCGACCTCACCGAGGACGCGCTCCGCGAACGCGGCCGCGCCGTCGACACCGCGGGCTTCGAGAGTGCCATGGCCGAGCAGCGCACCCGCGCCCGCGCCGCCTGGTCCGGCTCGGGCGAGGCCGCCACCGAGCGCCCCTTCTTCGAGCTCCGCGACCGCCTCGGGGCCACCGAGTTTCTGGGTTATGAAACCGAGATCGCCGACGCGACCGTCACCGCGATCCTCGTCGGCGGCGAGCCGCGCGCGACCGCGGAGACTGGCGACACGATCCAGCTCCTGCTCAACCAGACGCCGTTCTACGGCGAGTCCGGCGGCCAGGTCGGCGACACCGGCACGATCACCGATCCCTCCACGGGCCTGGTGATCGCGATCACCGACACCCAGCGCAAGCTCGGCGACCTCGTGATCCACGCCGGCACCGTCCGCGACGGCACCGCCCGCGTGGGCCAGCCCGTGCACGCCGCGGTGGATGGCACCCGCCGCGCCGCCATCCGCGCCCATCACTCGGCCACCCACCTGCTGCACGAGGCGCTGCGCCGCGAGCTCGGCGCCCACGTCACCCAGAAGGGCAGCCTCAACGCCCCCGACCGCCTCCGCTTCGACGTCAGCCAACCCCGCCCCATCACCCGCGACGAACTCACCACCGTCGAGCGCGAGGTCAACCGCCGCATCCGCGAGAACTCGCCCGTGTCCACCCAGTCCATGACCCCCGAACAGGCGGTCGGCCTGGGTGCGATGGCCCTGTTCGGCGAGAAATACGGCGACGAGGTCCGCGTCGTCTCGATGGGCACGCCCGACGACACGTCGACAAAATCCGCCTGGTCGATCGAGCTCTGCGGCGGCACCCATGTGGCGCGCACCGGCGAGATCGGCCTGTTCCGCATCGTGGCCGAGACCGGCGTCGCCGCCGGCGTTCGCCGCATCGAGGCCGTCACGGCCGCCGCCGCCGAAGCCGCGATCGCCGAACGCGACGCGATCCTCGCCGCACTTGCCGAACAGTTCCGCGCCCAGCCCGCCGAACTCCCCGCCCGTCTCGAAGCCCTGCTCGCCGAGCGCCGCACGCTCGCGGGCCAGGTGGGCGACCTTCAGCGCAAGCTCGCGACGGGAGCGGCCGCGACCGCCGACGAAACGGTCGCCGGCGTGCGTCTCGTGGCGCGCGATCTCGGCGAGGTCCCCGCCCGCGACCTCAAGGGCATCGCCGACACGCTGCTCACCCAGGCCGGCAGCGGTATTGTCGCGGTCGTCTCCACCGCCGAGGGCAAGGCGAGCCTGGTGGTCGCGGTCTCGCCCGATCTCGTCGAGCGCTTCGACGCCGTGGCGCTCGTGCGCGCCGCGGTCGGCGCCGTGGGCGGCAAAGGCGGCGGCGGGCGGCGGGATCTGGCGCAGGCTGGCGGTCCGGATGCTTCGGGAGCGGCGGCGGCCCTCGACGCGATACGGGCGGCGCTCGCCTGAAGAAGGCCAGGGGCGTCATGCCGAAGGCGTGCTGCGCACGGGCCCCTGGACCCCGCTAGGGCCTTGGCCCCAGACCCCTTTCAATAGCCAGGTCCAGGACCGGCTCGGTCCTGGCGGGGTCTAAGGGGCAGAGCCCCTTTGCTCGCTAGCTGCGGCCGCGCGTCAGAAGCGGCGTGGGTTGTGGCTGCCCCTCGTAATAATCGGCCTCGCGCAGGAATCCGTGGCGAGCGAGGGCGTCGATCACGAGCGCGCCGCTGTCGGGATAGGTGCAGACCTCCCCGGGCGGCTCGGCGCCGATCGCGAGATAGACCAGGTCGCCCGTGCTGTCCGGGGTCGCGGGGTTGGCGATCTGATGGGCGATCCCCGTATCGGCCGGACAGGAAATGCAGTCTCCGGCGCGGATCTCGTGCACGCGATCGCCGTAGCGGAACAGACCTCGCCCTTCGAGCACGACGAAGATTTCGTCGGCCATGAGGTGCGTGTGCGCCGGGCAGGCGCTGTGGCCCGGGGGCACCCGTCTGGCGTTCATACCGAGACGGCCCATCCCGAAACGCCCCGGCCCCGCCTCCTTCATCGCAGGCGTCAACTCGCGCTGGAAATGCGTCCAGGCGGCGGGCACGTCGGCCGCGATGTCCGGCGCCGTGTGCATGTTGACGATCGTCGGCGCCTTCTCGGTCATGTCGTCCTCTCGTATCCGCGCCGGACAACCATCGCCCCTGCCCCGCGCGTTGGGCAAGCGAACTGGTTCGACCACGCTGTCGCCTCCAGCCTGCGGCTCCAGGTGCGGCAGGTCTTGGTGTGCAGGCCGTTCTGCTGGCAGGTGGCCGTCCGGGTCACCTCTGCCGCATCATCGGCGACTGCCCCGGTGCCTTCACCCCTGTCGAAGGTGCCAACTACTTCGCTGCCGCCGGCTATGACGCCTACTGATCGAAAGATGATTAGCTCCAGAAGCCCGCGAACCGCGTGATCCGGCCGTCCTCGCCGACGAGCGCATAGCTGTGCGCTGTCAGGAACTCTGTTCCGTCCTGGTGGAACTGTGTCCATTCCGCAAGCACCTGACCATGCTGCTGGCGTAGCCAGTTGATCTGGAAGCGCCCACCCGGGAATTTTTCTTGGAACGCAGACATGTGGCCCAGCAGCCTCTCAAGGCCTTGGCCGTCGACGCCCGGGTTGCTGAATGCAACGTCTTCGTGGACGTTCGCCCGCATCATCGCCTCGCGCCTGTCGGCATTCGGCTCGACAAAGGCTCCCAGGTAGCTCTCGAACGCGACGCACAGTTTGTCATCGGTCACCGCATCTTCCTTCCATAAACTTAGCGGACGGCGGATATAACCTGCGTCGTCCTCTCCGCAAACGAGGCCAGGTCGCTCGATCGAAAGCTTGGCCGAGCGACATCGTCAACCGCGCGGAGACGGCCGGACGGCATCGGCCTGAGCACGTCGGTGCCGTCGCTCGCAAGCGTGCGCTCGTTCATCGGCGCCTCGATCAACCCTCGAGGAACAGCGTTCATCGTCGATCGCCTCTGGAGCGTCATCGGCGACGACCTCGATGCCTTCATGACCCTGCCGATGGCGCCAACTACTTCGCCATCTCCCGACCATGGCGCTTGCTGATCGAAAAATGCTCTAGAGGCTGTTATGCACCCCGAGCCGGCCGGGCCTGAAGAGATCTTCTTTTTCTGAAGAAAAAGAAGCAAAAAGACTTTTGTCCGTTTGGACGCAGCCGGCGGCTCCCGTCGGATGCCAATCGGATAGAAGTTCTTTGGTTCTTTCTTTCAAGAAAGAACAAGTCTTCATGCCTGCGAAACCTGTATCGGCACGTCGACAAGTGCATAACACTCTCTAGCCAGCTCCCTCCAAAGCTGTGATCGCGGCTCAGCCCGCCTCGATCTTCGCGATCACCTGCCCGGCCGCGTTCTCGAAACGCAGCGCATCCGCACCCGTCAGGCCGACGGGACGGCGCTCTGCCGCCTGATTGCGCAACGCCTGCAGCGATTCGATCGGCGCCACGAGGTCCGCCGGCAACGGCGCGTGGCCATGCCCGAGTACATCCTGCAGCCGCATCCACGCCGCGTCGATGACCGCTTCCGGCGGCTGGCTGCTCTGCAGCAACCCCGCGACCCGGGCGCGCTGCACAGGCGTCGTCGTGCCCCCGGGCTGCAGCCGCGCCTCGATCGACGCGAGCGCCGCCCGGAAGTCGATCACCGTGGTCCCGTCGCTCACCGTCACCCGCCGGATGCGGCCGAGCAGCGTCGTGAGCGGCGCCCGGAACAGCACCATCGCGGTCACCGCCGTCGCGGGCCAGGCCAGCGACCTCACGGCGCTGGCTGCAAAGTCCAGGACGTCCGTCACGCGGCGCGGACGGCGCCCGCCGCCGGCAGGTGCATCACGATGGTGACCCCCTCGCCCGGCCGGTTGTCGATCGTGACGGTGCCCCCGCTCGACTGCACGAAGCCGTAGACCTGCGCCAGGCCCAGCCCGGTGCCGCGCCCCTCGGCCTTGGTGGAGAACAGCGGCTCGAAGGCGCGCTCCAGCACCTCGGGCGACATGCCGGGGCCGTTATCGCCCACGCTGACGCGCACGCCCCCGCGTTGGGCACCGGCCCCGCCTTCAGCACCGGCCCCGCCTTCAGCACTGGCCGGGTCGCGCGCGGTCGCGATCTCGATCGTGCCGTCCGCATGTCCCTCCAGCGCGTCGCGCGCGTTGGTGACGAGGTTGATCAGCGCGCGCTCGAGCTGGTCGAGATCGGCCTCGATCCACGGCAGCTCCGGCGTCAGCGCGAGACGGCACGGCACCGGGCCGCGCGCCACCAGCAGGACCTCGGCGGCACGCTGGATCACCTGGTTCACGTCGAGACGCTGGGGGGCCACCGGCCGGCGGCGGGCGAACGCCAGCAGTCCGTCCATCATCCGCTCGCCGCGGCGCGCCGCCTCGCGCGCGGTGGCCAGCGGCCGCAGCAGACGCGGGTCGGCCGACGGCCCGAGCCGCGTCTCCAGCACCTCCAGGCTGCCGAACAGCGCCGTCAGCACGTTGTTGAAATCATGTGCCACCAGGCCCGTCATCCGGCCCAGCGCCTCGAGCGTGCTGGCGCGCAGCAGCGCCGCCTCGGCCCGCTCGCGCGCCGCGATCTGCTCGTGGAGCCGCTCGTTGGTCTCCAGCAGCCGGCGCGTGCGCTCCGCCACCTGCCCCTCGAGCGACTGGTTGAGCTGGGCCAGGCGGCGCAGCGCGTCGGCGTTGCCCATCGCGTAGCGGATCGCGCGCTCGAGCGCCGGCGTGTCGAAGCTGCCCTTGACCAGGAAGTCGTTGGCGCCTGCCAAGGCCGCCTCGTCCTCCACCATGCCGGAGCCGGTCAGCATGATGATCGGCGCGTTGACGCCTGCCGCGCGCAGGCTGCGGATCATCTCGACGCCGCTCGCGCGCCCCACATGGTGATCCACCAGGTAGCAGTCGTGCCGCCCGGCGCGGATCGCCGCCGTGCCGTCCTGCACGGTCTGCACCAGCTCGACCTGGTAGGGCCGGGACCCTGCGCGGCGGCCCGCCCGCCGGTTCAGCATGGCCACCAGCGTCTGATGCACGGTCGCGGTGTCGTCCACCAGCAGGAGGCGGATCGGCGTCGCGTCCGTCGTCGCGACCTGCGCCGGGTTGTCCGCCTCGCGCATCAGGCGGGCGGCCCCGGCAGCACCGCGCGCCCGAGCCAGAACGTCACGAAATCCTGCATCTGCTCGAGCAGCACGCGATACTCGCCGCGCTTGATCAGGTAGGCGTTGGCGCCGTTCCGGTAGGCGAGCTCGACATGGTGGCGCTCGCTCGACGACGAGAGCATCACCACCGGCATCGTGCACAGGCGCGGGTCGCTGCGGATCGCTGCCAGCGTCTCGCCGCCGTCCATCAGCGGCATGTGCAGGTCGAGCAGCACGAGGTCGGGGCGCGCACCCGCCTCCAGCACGGCCATCAGCTCACGGCCGTTGCCGGCGAAGTGGAGATCGATCAGGTCGGCACCCTTGACCGATCTCATCACGCGCCGGAGCACGAGCTGGTGGGCCGCGTTGTCCTCGGCGGCGAGGATGGTGCGGCGGCGGCCCCCGATCGGTGGCGCGACGTCGGCGGTCATGCGGAAACACCTTCCGTCGCCAGGATGAGTTCGAAGCGCGCCCCCTGACCCGGCGCCGCGTCGGCGGATATGGAACCGCCATGTCCTTCCACGATGCGGCGGCAGATCGCAAGCCCCAGGCCGAGCCCCTGCGCGCGCGCCGCCCCCTGCTGGTCGAGCCGGAGGAACGGCTCGAAGATGCGCTCGCGGTCCTCGCGGTCGAAGCCGACGCCGTTATCGGCGACGGTGCAGCGCACCTCCGCGCCGTCCCGCTCGCCCGTGACCTCGATGCGCAGCGCCACCTCCGCCCGGCGATACTTGATCGCGTTGGAGAACAGGTTCTGGAACACGCGGCGCAACCTGGCCGCGTCGCCTCGCACCGGCGGCAGGTCGCTCAGCGCCACCGCGATCGCGCCGCCGCCTGCGCGCAGCTGCTCGCCCATATCCTGCACCGCCTCGGCCACGACAGTGGCGAGGGCCACCGGCTGGAAACTGTCGACGCCCAGGTCGGCGGTCGCGAAATCGGCGAGATCGTCGAGCATCCCGCGCATCCGCCCTGCCGACGTCTCGATCACGGCGGCGAGCTCGCCGCTCTCGCTGGTCGCCTGCAGATCCTCGCGGAGCGCGCCCGCGAACACCTGGATCTGCCAGAGCGGCTCGCGCAGGTCGTGCACGGCGGCGTCCGCGAAGAAACGGATCGCCTCGTTGCGGCGGCGCGCATCGTCCAGCGCCGCGGCCATCGCTTGCGCGCGCCGCAGCAGCGCCTCGCGCAGCGCCTCGCGCATGAGGTCGGCGCCGGCGCGGTGGGCCGGTCCGAACGGCGCGCTGCGTCCGGCCACGAGCTCGCGCCAGGCCGCGAACGAGCGCCGCGGCGAGAGTGCCGGCTGCGCGCCGAGCGCGGCCTCGCCGATGTTCTTCGCGGGATCGCCGGCCCAGACCACCTCGTGGCGGAACTCGCGCCGGAGCCACACCGCCCAGACGTCGCCGGGAGCGGGGCCCGAGTCGGGGCGCACGCCGGAGCCCACCACCACGCGGCGTGCGAGCAGGCCGCACCAGCCCATGGCCGCGAGCTCGGTGCCGGCCTCGCCCAGCGCGCCGGCACCGGTGCGATCGGTCTCGAACCCGCCGTCGCCGTCCGCCGCGGCGGCGAGCGCGTCCGCCAGCGTCCCGGGGCCCGGCACCGCCGGCGCGCCGGTGGCGCCGAACAGCGTCTCGCCGGCATCGAGGATCAGGAACGCCCCACTGCCGGCCGCCTCGCGCAACCCTTCGCCGAGCGGCGCCAGCACGCGGCCGATCCGGGCCTCGGGATCGGCGAGCGCGCGGGCGAGCTCGGAGGTGAGGCCCGCGAGGCGGGAGCGAACCGTCGCGGTCTCGGTCGTCTCGAGCTCGGCGATCCGCCAGGCGAGCGCCCGGCCCAGCGTCTCGGCGGCCTGGCGCGCGCGGTGACCCACGGGGAGCGGGCCGGCCATGTGGTGGCAGGCCAGCAGGCCCCAGAGCTCGTGCCCTCCCTTGTCGCCGACATGCGAGATCGCGACCGACATCGAGGCGCGGACACCCATGTTGGCGAGATAGGCGAGATGCACCGGCGAGACCGCCCGCAGCGTGGCGCGCCCCAGATCCAGATTGGCGAGGTCCAGATCGGGACGATCGGTCTCCAACGCCACCGGGCCGGACGCCGCATCGGCGATCAGGCGCACCCGGTTCGCGCGATACAGCGCGCGCGCCTGGGCCGGGATGTCGGAGGCGGGGAAGCGCAGGCCCCCGAAACTGTCGATCGCGGGTCCGCCCCCACCTTCGGCGAGGCTCTCGGCGATCACCTCGCCGCTCCAGTCGGGCGCGAAACGATACACCATCACACGGTCGAACCCGGTCATCGCGCGCAGATGCCCCGCGGCCGCCCCGGCCGCCGCGACGATGTCGGCCGCACCGGCGAGCGCGTCGATCGTGTCGCCGAGATGGTCCAGCGCGCGGGCCGCGCCGTCGCGGTCCTCGCATGGCTCGAGCTCGAGCAGCACGGTCGCCGGGTCGGCGCGGTGCAGCGACGCCGTCCACCGCGCGCCGTCCACGGTCGCGACCTCGCCCGCGGTCTGCGGGGCCGCCGCCGCCGCCGCGATCGCGGCGCGCAGCCCGGCGAGATCCGCCTCCGCGAGCGGCCGCGCGTTGACACTCCGGCCGCGCACCGCGCCCGTGGCGGCGTCGAGCACGTAGAGCATCCCGGCGGGCTGGATCGCGCCGGGACGATGAATCGGCTCGCGCGCGCATTCTTCCTCGGCGCGCCGGAGATCGGCCTCGAAGGCCCGATTCATCAAGGTGGGGTTCACCGAGGTGGCGCTCATCGGGCAGCTCGCATGGACGGGGCGGCCTCCCGGGCCATCAGGGCATGCGGCGCGGCGCCCGGCCGCGACCTGCTGCATCTCCGCCGGTCCTGCCTGGTGGTGGCGCCCATCGACGATGCCTGTAGCATTGGCATGACGAGGTGGCGAGGAAAGGGCACGTGATGGGGCAGACGGGGCATTCCTGTTCGGCGATCGAGCATCTTCTCGAGGGGGCGATCCGGTTCCAGGAGACCGTGTTTCCCGAACGCGAGGCGATGTTCGCCGAGCTCGCCCGCGGCCAGTCCCCGCGCACGCTGTTCATCACCTGCGCCGACAGCCGCATCTCGCCCACGCTGATCACCCAGACCAAGCCGGGCGACATGTTCGTGCTGCGCAACATCGGCAACATCGTGCCGAGCTACGGCGAGATGCTCGGCGGCGTCTCGGCGGTGGTGGAATACGCGGTGGCCGCACTCGGCGTCTCCGACATCGTGGTATGCGGCCACACCGATTGCGGGGCGATGAAGGCGCTGTTCGACCCGGACACGGCGGGCCTCGACCGGATGCCGACCGTGCGGTCCTGGCTGCACAACGCCCTCGCCGCGCGCCGGGTCGCCGAGACGCTGGCCGCCCATGCCGAGCCGCACGCACGGATGCGCGTGCTGATCGAGCAGAACGTGCTGCTGCAGATGACGCATCTGCGCACCCATCCGGCGGTGGCGGCGAGCCTCGCGGAAGGCGGGCTGCACCTGCATGGCTGGGTGTACGACATCGAGCGCGGCACGATCGACGTGCTCGACGAGGCGAACCGAAGCGTGATCAGCGCCCAGGAGGCGCTCGCCCGGCTGCAGGGCGCCGCGCGATGACCGTCTTGCGCCGAACAATCGCGGCGTCCGCGGCCGTGTTCCTGCTCGGCGCCGCACCCGCGAGAGCCTATGACGTGACGGGCCGCACGATCGCGGGCCTGGACGCGGACCTGGCGGCAGGCCGGATCACCTCGGCTGACCTCGTCAAAGCGTACGAGCAGCGGATCGCCCGGCTGGATCGCGGCCCCGGCGGCCTGCACGCGGTGATCGCGCTGAACCCCGACGCAGCCCGCGAGGCCGCCGCCAGCGACGCGCGGCGCGCGCATGGAAAGACACTCGGCCCGCTCGACGGCATCCCGATCCTGGTGAAGGACAACATCGAGACCGCGGACCCCCTCCCCACCACCGCCGGCTCGCTGGCCCTGATCGCCAACGTCACCCGTCACGACGCGCCCGCCATCGCCCGGCTTCGCGCGGCGGGCGCGGTGATCCTGGGGAAAACCAACCTGTCGGAATGGGCGAATTTCCGCTCGTCGTTCTCGATCAGCGGCTGGAGCGGCGTGGGCGGGCTGACGCACAACCCCTACGCGCTCGACCGCTCGGCGTGCGGCTCCTCATCGGGGAGTGCCGCCGCGGTGGCCGCCTCGTTCGCGGCCGCCGCGATCGGCACCGAGACCGACGGCTCCGTCACCTGCCCCGCCGCAATGAACGGGCTCGCCGGCATCAAGCCCACGCTCGGCCTGGTCTCGCGCAGCCGCGTGGTGCCGATCTCGCCCGCGCAGGACACGCCCGGCCCGCTCGCGCACGACGTGGCCGACGCGGCGCTGCTGCTCCACGTGATGGCGGGTGCGGATCCGCTCGATGCGGCGACCGCGGGTGCCGACGCGCACATCCCGGCGGCCGAGATCCCCGCCGGCGCTCCCCTGCACGGCGCCCGCATCGGCGTGCTGCGCTATCTCGCCGGCCACAACGAGGCCACCGACGCGGTGTTCGCGCGCGCGCTGGCCGCGCTGCGCGCCCAGGGGGCGACGTTGATAGACATAACCGACGGGCCGGACATGGACGCGCTCGGCCGCGACGAGGGCACGGCGCTGTCCGCCGAGTGCAAATCGGCGCTCGACGCCTATCTCGCCGCCACCCCGCCGGCGGTGCATGTCCGCTCGCTCGCCCAACTCATCGCCTTTGACAGCCGCACCCCGCGCGAGCTGGCGCTGTTCGGCCAGGATGGGCTCGTGAAAGCCGAGGCGACCCACGGCGGCACCGATCCCGCGGTGCAGCGCGCGCGCCAGGCGGCAGCCGCGCGCGCCGGCGCGATCGCCACCACCATCGCCAACGGCCGTTACGACGCGCTGGTCGCCCCCACCGAAACCCCCGCCTTCCTGATCGACACGGTCGACGGCGACCACGACCAGGGCAGCGCCGCCGAGCTTCCGGCGGTGGCCGGCCTGCCGCACCTCACCGTGCCGATGGGCACCGTGCAGGGCCTCCCCGTGGGCCTCTCGTTCATCGGCCCGCGCTGGGGCGAGGACCGGATCCTGGCCCTCGGCGCGGCCTTCGAGCACGCCATTCCGCCGATCCCGCCGCCCACGCTGCACCGGTCCGTCGCACCTGTGGCCGCGTCGCTGCTCGAGCCCGCGACCGCGGTCCCGTGACGACCCGCGCGGCCATCGCCGCCGCCGCCTTGCTGCTGCTCGCAGGACCGGCGGCGGCCGACACGATCAAGGTCGCGACCTGGAACCTCGACTGGCTCACGCCGCGCCCCGCCGGCGATCCCGAGCTCCCGTCCGACGTCACCACGACGCGGACCCCCGAGGACTGGGCGCTTCTCGCCGGCTACGCGCGAAAACTCGGCGCGGACGTGGCGGCGCTGGAGGAGGTCGACGGCCCCGAGACCGCCGCCCGCCTGTTCCCGCCGGACCGCTACACGATCCTGGCGACCGCAGATCACGTGGTGCAGCGCGTGGTGCTGGTGGTGCGCCGGCCGGTCACCGTGGTCGCGCACCATGACCTCACGGATCTCGACGTCGAGCCCCGCGCCCGCTTCCGCCTGCGCAGCGGCATCGACGCGACGCTCGCGGTGGGCCGCACGCAATTCCGCGTCCTCGCCGTGCACCTGAAAAGCGGGTGCTGGACCGCCGGGCAGGACACGCAGCACCGCGCCGCCTGCGACCTGCTCGCGCGGCAGATCCCGATCGTCGCCGCGTGGATCGCCGCCCGGCGGGCGGAGAATATTCCGTTCGTCGTTCTGGGCGACTTCAACCGCAGCTTTGCCGCCGGCGACGCGCGCTTCGAGCCCCTCGAGAGTGCTGCCGGCGGCCAGCTGCTCGACACCGAGGCAGGGCTGGGCAGTCCGTGCTGGGGCGGCGACTACAACGACTTCATCGACCACGTGCTGCTCGGCGGCTCCACCGCGTCGTGGCTCGTGCCCGCCAGCCTGCGCGTGCTGGTCTACAAGGAGACCGACACCGCGCTGAAGGAGCGGATTTCTGATCATTGCCCCGTCTCGGTGCGGCTCAAAATCCCCTGACGCGGCTTACCAGTTGGGCACGACGAACGTGGCAGGGCAGGTGTCCTGCGGGATCGGCGCGTCGATCAGCGTCCCGGGCGCGGAGAAATCAGCGAGCCGTCCGGGCAGGAGCGTGATCCAGAACTGCGTCAGCACCATCCGCCCCGCGTGGTCGCGCTCGCACTGGAACTGCACCGCGCGCGGATGCGACGTGTGGAAATCGCGCTCGAACTCCGCCAGCGCCTCCGCGTGCTGCACGGTCCGCCCCGCCTGCCCGGTCAGCCACGACGCGAACGGGTTCAGCACCACCACGTCATGCATCGCGAGCGCGGTCGCGAAGAACGCCTCGGGGGCGAAGCCGAAGCACGCGACGTGCTTGTCGTATTCGTGGATGAGGAGGTCGTGCGCGAGGTGCGGCATCATCGCGGTCAGGCGCGCGTGCAGGGCCGCTGACAGGGCGGGCGCCGCAACGGTGTGGGGCGCCAGATCGTCGCAGCCGCTCATCCACCAGTGCTGCTCGGTGACGCCGCGCCGGACCAGCACGGACGGGCGTGAGGCCCAGAGCCCGTGCAGGCCGATCAGCGGGGCGTGCGGCTGGTCCGCGAGGCAGTCGCCGCCGGAGGCGCAGAAGCCGGGCTGCCAGGTGAGTGCCAGCGTGTCGTGGCGGAAATCGCCGTGCTGGGTGGCCACCGGCAGCGGGCCGGGCAGTGCGGCGTAGGCCGGGCTGCCGAGGGCTGCGAGACCGACGAGGAGAAGGTGGCGCACGACGGATCTCCGAAAGAAGGCCAGGTGCGTCGTGCGAAGCACGCCTCCGGCGTGACGCCCCTGGACCCGCTAAGGGCAGTCGCCCTTAGAACCCATTTTTCAAGTCATGGGATCCAAGGGGCAAGCCCCTTGGCGGGTCCAGGGCAGAGCCTTGGTCTTCTCCGGCCTGCAGCTCAGAACAGACTATCGTCCCCGCCGCCGCCGCCCCAGTCACCGCCACCACCGGCATCACCGCCGCCGCCCCACGCGTCCGACCCGGTATCGGCACCAGAGCCGCCGAACGGATCCGCGCCACCCCCGACGCCGCCAGCATCGCCGCCGCCCCAGCCGCCACCGCCGCCGCCGAAGCCGCCGCCCTGGTGGCCGCCGCCTTCAAACATGTCCATCAGCGCGTTGCCGACCACCATGCCGCCAGCCACCCCGGCCGCCGTGGTCAGCGCCGAGCCGAGAAATCCCGAACCCTGCCGCTGGAACATCCCGGGATTGGTGTTGGGTGGATACGCGTATTGCGGCTGCGGCGGCGGCGCGCCGTAGCCTTGCTGCTGGCCGTAGCCCTGCTGCCCATAGCCCGGCGGGGGTGCCGCGCGCTGGCCGCCGCCGAACAGGCCGCCGAACAACCCGCGCGACTGCGGCTGCTGCGCCTGTTGCTGCAGCTGCTGGTTCTCCCATTGCAGGCGTTGGATCCGGTTCTGCAGCTCGGCGACCGCCGCCTCCTGCACCACCGCCATCTGCGTGATGCGGTAGGTCGCCTCCGGATACTGGGCGAGCTGCTGGTGGATGAAGCGGTCCGCCTCCGCGTCGATCGGCGGCAGGCTGGGCCGTGTCGCCGGCACCGAGCTGCCGAAGCCGCCCCCATTTGCTCCACCGGGCGCAGCACCGCCCACACGGGCGACGAAACGGGCGATCAGGTCACGTTCCTCGTTGTTCATGGTGGGCGAAGCCCCTCCGGTTGAGACACGTAAATTGGCGCGTCCCACCAAGCCCTTCAAGCGAGGGTGGAGCCTCCCGGCACTTTGTTCAGCTTCGGCCACGGTCGAGGCCGAGGCGGGGCCACTCGATCCTGGGGCAGCGATCCATCACCACCGCCAGCCCGGCGACACGCGCACGCGCCGCCGACGCCTCGTCCACCACGCCCGATTGCAGCCACAGCGTGCGCGCGCCGAGTGCCACCGCCTCGTCGGCGACCGGCGCCACCGCCTCGCTGCGGCGGAACACGTCGACCATGTCGAGCGGGCCGGCCTCGGCCAGCGTCGCCACGATCGGGATGCCGTCGATCTCCTCGCCCGCGGCGGCCGGGTTGACCGGCACCACGTCGAAGCCGCAATCGCGCAGGAAGCGGAACACGCCGTGCGACGGCCGGTCCGGCCGCGGCGAGGCGCCCACCACGGCCACCCGGCGCGTCCGCTCGAGGATCGCGCGCACCGCGTCGTCCGCCAGGCCGTCAAACGACATCGCAACCTCCGCACTGAGCCGTAGGATCTAGGATGAAATACCGCAAAAAGCTGGACAAGCGGCGGCCCGGGCGGCTAGTTCTACCAATATCAGAAGAGTTTCTACCAAGCCGTGGCGAACCAGCTGAACATCAAGACCGATGAAGCCTACCGCCTCGCCGCCGAGCTCGCGGCGCTGACCGGCGAGAGCCTCACCGCCGCCGTCACGGCCGCCCTGCGCGAGCGCCTCGGCAACGCCCGCCGCGAGCGCGACCGCGCGCTGCTGCGCCTTCGCCTGGCCAGCATCGCCGCCGAGATCCGCGCGAGCCTCAAGCCCGCCACCGCCCTCGACCAGCTCTACGACGCGTCGGGCCTGCCGCGTTGAGCCTCCCCGTCGCGATCGTGCCTCGCGCCCCACCGGCGGCCGGGTGAACGGCGCATGGTGCTGCACGGCTCCGCGATCCTGGCGATCCTGCTCGACGACGCGGATGCCGGCGCCATGCTCGACGCGGTGGTGGAAAGCCCGCGCCGGCTGCTGTCGGCCACCACCTGGCTCGAGCTCGCCATGCTGATCGAGGATCGCGGCGGCCGCATCGCCGGCCTCCGCTTCGACGAGTTCATCCGCGCGGCCGCGATCGAGCTCGTCCCCGTGACGCTCGAGCAGACCAATGTCGCCCGCACCGCCTGGCGCCATTTCGGCGCGAGCCGCCATGCCGGCCGCCTGAACTACGGCGACTGCGTGGCCTACGCGCTCGCGAAATGCACGGGCGAGAAGCTGCTGTTCACGGGCTCGAGTTTCGCCCGCACCGACATCGAAGCCGCGTGGCCGGCACTCGCCGGCGCGTAAGTTCCAGATCAGAAGGGGGAAGAACGCCATGTCCAAATGGGTCTACAGCTTCGGCGCCGGCCGCAACGAGGGCCGCGCCGAGATGCGCAACCTGCTCGGCGGCAAGGGTGCCAACCTCGCCGAGATGGCGAGCATCGGCCTGCCCGTGCCACCGGGCTTCACCATCACCACCGAGCTCTGCACCGAGTTCTACCGCAACGAGCGGCGCTATCCCGAGGCGCTGGCCTCCCAGGTCGACGCCGCACTTCGCCACATCGAGGACGCGGTCGGCCTGAAGTTCGGCGACCAGTCCCGCCCGCTGCTGGTTTCGGTGCGCTCCGGTGCCCGCGTGTCGATGCCCGGCATGATGGACACCGTGCTCAATCTCGGCCTCAACGACGCGACCGTGACGGGGCTGGCCGAAAGCTCGAGCGACGCGCGCTTCGCCTGGGATTCCTATCGCCGCTTCATCCAGATGTACGGCTCGGTCGTGCTCGGCGTCGACCATCACCGCTTCGAGGAGGTGATCGAGACGGTCAAGCTCGACACCGGTGCCATCGAGGACACCGAGCTCACGCCGGACGACTGGCAGCGCGTGGTCGTCGAGTATCACGCCCTCGTCGAGAGCGAGACCGGCAACCCGTTCCCGCAGGACCCCCGCGACCAGCTCTGGGGTGCGATCGGCGCGGTGTTCGGCTCCTGGATGAACCCGCGCGCCAACACCTATCGCCGCCTGAACGACATTCCCGCCAATTGGGGAACGGCCGTGAACGTGCAGGCCATGGTGTTCGGCAACATGGGGGCCGATTGCGCGACCGGCGTGTGCTTCACCCGCGATCCGTCCACTGGCGAGAACATTTTCTACGGCGAATACCTCGTCAACGCGCAGGGCGAGGACGTGGTGGCCGGCATCCGCACGCCGCAGCCGATGTCGAAGGCCGCCGCCCGCGACGACGAGACGCCGATGGAAGTGGCCCTGCCCGACGCCTATGCGGAACTCCTGCGCGTTCGCGAAACCCTCGAGCGCCACTACACCGACATGCAGGACATCGAGTTCACCGTGCAGCAGAACAGGCTGTACATGCTGCAGACGCGCTCGGGAAAACGCACCGCGGCGGCAGCACTCCGCGTCGCCGTCGACATGGCGAACGAGGGCCTGATCACGCGCGAGGAGGCGATCGCCCGCGTCTCGGCCAGCGCACTCGACCAGCTGCTGCACCCCACGCTCGACCCCAAGGCGCCACGCACGCTGCTGTCGAAAGGCCTGCCCGCCAGCCCCGGCGCCGCATCGGGTGCGATCGTGTTCAACGCCGACGAGGCCGAGCTGCGTGCGCAGAAGGGCGACCACGTCATCCTCGTGCGCGTCGAGACCAGCCCCGAGGACATCCACGGCATGCACGCCGCCCGCGGCGTGCTGACCACACGCGGCGGCATGACCAGCCACGCCGCCGTGGTCGCGCGCGGCATGGGCCGCTCCTGCGTGGCCGGCGCCGGCGGCATCGCGGTCAACTACCGCGAGGGCACCATGTCGTCGGGCGGCGTCACGCTGCACGCCGGCGACATCATCACGCTCGACGGCGCCACGGGCGAGATCTTCGTCGGCGCCGTGCCCACCGTCGAGCCGAAGCTGTCGGGCGATTTCACGACGCTGATGGAGTGGGCCGACGGCGTGCGGCGCCTGAAGGTGCGGGCCAACGCGGAGACGCCGCTCGACGCCGAAACCGCGCGCCGCTTCGGCGCGGAAGGCATCGGCCTCTGCCGCACCGAGCACATGTTCTTCGACCCCGAGCGGATCGGCGCGGTGCGCCAGATGATCATGGCCGAGAACGAGGCCGGCCGGCGCGTGGCCATCGGCAAGCTCCTGCCGTTCCAGCGCCGCGACTTCATCGACCTGTTCCGGATCATGCAGGGCCTGCCGGTGACGATCCGCCTGCTCGACCCGCCGCTGCACGAGTTCCTGCCGCACTCGGAAACCGACATCGAGAACGTGGCCATTGGTCTCGGCGTCTCCGTCGAGATCGTGCGGCGCCGCGGCGTCGAGCTCACGGAATCCAACCCCATGCTCGGCCATCGCGGCTGCCGCCTCGGCATCACCTATCCCGAGATCTACGAGATGCAGGCACGCGCGATCTTCGAAGCCGCACTCGTGATCGCCAAGGAAACCGGACACCCCGTGGTGCCCGAGATCATGATCCCGCTGGTCGGCACCAAGCGCGAGCTCGAAGTCACCCGCGCGCAGGTCGACCGCGTGGCCGCCGAAGTGTTCGAGGCCGCGGGCGAGAAACTCGACTACCTGGTCGGCACCATGATCGAGCTCCCGCGCGCCTGCCTGGTCGCCGACAAGATCGCCGCGTCGGCCGACTTCTTCTCGTTCGGCACCAACGACCTCACCCAGACCACGTTCGGCTTTTCCCGCGACGATGCAGGCAAGTTCCTGCCCCACTACGTCGAAGCCGGCATCCTGCCGAAAGACCCGTTCGTCTCGCTCGACCAGGAAGGTGTCGGCGAACTCGTGCAGATCGCCTCGACCAAAGGCCGCGCCACCAGGCCCGGGCTGAAACTCGGCATCTGCGGCGAACACGGCGGCGATCCGAGCTCGATCGGCTTCTGCGAGCAGGTCGGCCTCGATTACGTGTCGTGCTCGCCGTATCGCGTGCCGATCGCGCGGCTGGCCGCGGCGCAGGCGGCGCTGCGGGCGGCGGCGGATCGGCAGGATTGAGTGCCAGAAGAAGGCCAGGGGCTCTGCCCCTGGACCCCGCCAGGAGGCTTGCCTCCTGGACCTCGTGACTTGGCGTTTACGGCGATTGCGTTCTCGGTCTGAATGACAGCTCTGCGCCTCACAGCGGCCATTGACCGGGACCGGCGCCTTCTCCGAAGCGGACACCGGTCGGAACTCGCTAATGACCGAACTCTGGCGGAGATCCGACATTGCGTTCAGCATGGCCCCTATGTAGAGTTGCGACATGCCTAGTGAGCCCAGGATCACTGCCCCAACCCTCAGGGTGCTCCAAGCGGTCCTGACCGAGGGCGAACTTGCTGGCGTCGACATCGCGAAGACCACGCGGCTCAAGTCAGGGACGCTCTATCCCGCGCTAGCACGCCTCGAAGGAGCTGGTTGGTTGAGCAGTCGGTGGGAGGAAGAAGACCCACGGACGATGGGCCGTCCGCGTCGTAGATTTTACAGCCTTACTTCATTGGGGGCGACGCGCGCTCGTGCCGCTTTCCGCGATTTGTCGAGAGGTGTAGAGCTTGCGCAAGTCGGTGCCGGGGCCCCCAAATGGGCCTGATATCGTCGGTAATCTCCTCTATCCTTGGTCGCATTGCTGCGGATGAAATATCCGCACACATCCCGTGGTGGACTGCTTCGGTCGTAAATACCGCAGTTCGATTAATGCCTGAAGATCAACGTTCTCGATGGCGTGAGGAATGGTCGGGCCATGTATCCGAAACAAATGGCGCTTTATCGAAGTTGACTGCTTCTCTCGGCTTTCTATCTGCCGCCTTCTGGTTGAAGAACGACCAGCTTCCATGGTTCTTCCTCTTCCCCGGCTCGCAATGGCGGGTGATGCTTCAACTCGTTCTTGTTCCTATCTATCTCTACGACATCGGGAGTGATTCACGTCAAACGCTTATCCTGAGAGCACGGAAAAGTATGACGCTTTTGCAGCTTCTTGCGATTGTCATGCTGGTGAAGGTGCCGTCCTTGGTTGGGAAGCGCAGAGCAAGGACCCTGGATTGGCTGAGCCGCCGCATAATTCTTCGAGCTGCATCTGGCATCGATCTAGGTCCGGCTCTTCCTCGCGAGGAGCAGATACGCAGAATACGCGAGTGCGAGGCAGGCGTCACCTAAGAGCTCGTGAGTTGCGGAATATCCGGCGTTGAGCTGCTGCCGGTTCCGTGGACACGCACCTTAAGCTGACGCTTTGATCCGCTCGAACTCCATAGGGCTGAGATAGCCGATGGTCGAGTGGCGTCGCCGCGGGTTGTAGAACCGCTCGATATAGTCGAACACGTCGGCCCTGGCCTGGTCCCTGTTGCGGTAGACCTTGCGGGCTGTCCGCTCGGTTTTCAGCGAGGAGAAGAAGCTCTCCATCGCCGCGTTGTCCCAGACGTTACCCGATCGGCTCATGCTGCAGGTGACGCCGTGATCGGCCAGCAGCTTCTGGAACTGCTCACTGCTGTATTGGCTTCCCTGATCCGAATGATGCAGCAGCGCGTCTGGTTTGCCTCGACGCCAGATCGCCATCATCAACGCGTCCGCAACCAGCTGGGCGGCCATCGTGGCGCTCATCGACCAGCCGACCACGCGACGTGAAAACAGGTCGATCACGGCCGCCACGTAAAGCCAGCCCTCGGCCGTCCAGATGTAGGTGAAGTCGGCGATCCACTTCTGGTTCGGCGCCGTGGCCTCGAACTGCCGATCCAGCACGTTGTCCGCTGCCTCGTGCCGAGTGCCCTTGTCCGAGGGAAGCCCCCTGCGGCGTGGCCGGGCCCGCAAGGCCTGTTCGCGCATCAGCCGCTCGACACGATGCAGCCCGCATGCGGCTCCCTCGGCCAGCACGTCATGCCAGACCCGCCGGGCGCCGTAGGTCCGGTCACTGCCAACGAAGCTGGTCTTGACCTTGGCGCCGAGGACTTCATCGCTGCGCGCCCGGGCACCAGGCGAGCGGCAGAGCCAGGCATGGAACCCACTGCGCGAGACACCGAGCGCCTCGCAAAGCCACCGCACCGGCCAGATCCCTCGGTGTTTCGCAATGAAGCCGAACTTCACAACGACTCCCTCGCGAAGTAGGCCGCGGCTTTTTTTAGGATGTCGCGCTCCGCCTTGAGCTTGGCGACCTCACGGCGCAGCCGATCGATCTCCTGCTGCTCCGGCTTGAGCTGGCCCTGGCCCGGAAAGGCCTGTCCAGAATCCGAAGTGAACTCCTTGATCCAACGCCGCAGGATGTTCTCGCCGACATCCAGGTCCCGGCTGGCTTGCACCACCGAAACCCCACGTTCCTTGACCAGCCGGATCGCCTCCAGCTTGAACTCCCGGCTGAACAATCGCCGACCCATCCCCACCCTCCAATCTCATGAAACACCCTAAACCTGGTGTCCACGGAACCGGCAGCAGCTCAAACAACAGAACTAGGTTTCCGCCTATCGAAGTCTAGGCCAGGATGCGGTCCATCTCTTAGCTTCCAATCGATGCTGGTAAATGCCCCGCTTTTCGCCGGAGAAGCGCGGTGTCGGCCGCAACAGGAGAGCCAGCAGATCGTTCAGTCCGAAGGGAGCTGTGATCTCGCAGTCATCAGAACCTAGGCGCCGGGCGGCGACAGCCGTTGCTGTCTCAGGCCAGAAGCGCATCGCTTCGGTTGCTGAGGCATATGGGGCATCGCCGTTGCGCCCGTGCATCCGAGCTTGATTTTTCACTGACCAAGCAATTGACGGCTCCCGCGCGCGCAATGAAGCCTCGTGCTTTAGATCCTCGGCCGGATCGACGTGGGAAGGATCGTGCCAGATGACATCGACATCGCCAGTCGGCGCTGACGGGGGACGCTGATGCAGGTGGTCCCAGATGGCGTTTCTGACGAAACCCGCTCCGATCCACCCATCCGGCAGACCCAGAGTGTTCACGACGCCCAGGAGGTGCCAGCGGAGCGGATCGGCACGCAGTATGGCCTGGACTCGAGAAGTGGGATCCATGCGCCGATGCTAACGGCATCAGCGGGCGAGAGGAATCTCCGGGTGGGATCGAAAGCCGCCGTCTGGCGTTTCGCTGAGTTGTGTCCGCTTTTCGAGGGTTCTCGCCCGAAAGCCGACCAGCCGCTCCCGGCCAACAACCGCCCACCCGGCGCTAAAGACTTCGCTAGGATCATCCATCCCCAACAAGCAGGCCTCGCATGAAGCAGACCCGCCTTCCCGCCTCCCCAGCCACGCCGGACGCACATGCCGTCCACCCCTGAAACTTGAACCATCCAACAAATTTCAAGTTGCGCGACCTCTCGCCTCTTGCAGCCATCCACAGCGCCCGCTCTTCGGCCTCGACGGGCGCCCGCCACGACATCGAGGACAGGATCGAAGCTGCCCACCGCCGCCTTCGACCGACCGACGAACGCCGCGCTTCAGCCGCAATCGCGGCGGAACCTGCAAGCCATCGATCCGAAGGGAAGTGTCATGAGTGTTAGCGTCCCTGGCCGCCTGGCAGGCGTCACCGCCCTCGCCGCAGGCCTGCTCGCGCTGGCCGGTGCCGCACGCGCCGCACCCGGCTACGTCGTGGAAGGCGTGAACCTCCGCGCCGGCCCCGGCGTGGACTACCCGGTCGTGGCACCCCTTCCGCAGGGCACGCCCGCCGAGATCTACGGCTGCCTGCCGGGCTGGACCTGGTGCGACATCGCGGTGAACGGACCCGAAGGCGGTCTGCGCGGATGGGCCGCCGGCCCGCGGCTGCAGCTCGCCTATAACGGCCAGCCGGTCGACCTGCCGGAATACGGGCCGCAATTCGGCCTGCCGATCATCGGCTTCGACTTCGACAATTACTGGGGCAGCTACTATCGCGGCGAGCCCTGGTTCGGCGATCGCGGCCGCTGGCGCGGCGACTTCCATGGTGGTGGTGGCCCGGGCTTCGATCGCGGACGCGGCGACATCGGACCGCGCGGGCCGGGCGGCCCCGGCTTCGCAGGCGACCCGCGCGGCGGATTTCCGGTCCGCGGTCCCGGCGGCGAGCCGGGCGGCGTCCGGCCGGGCGGCGGCTTTCCCGGCGGCCCGCATCCTGGCGGCGAGCCGGGCGGCTTCCATCCGGGTGGCGCGCCCGGCGGCGGCCCGCATCCCGGCGGTCCCGGACCCGGCGGCGGCGGCCATCCCGGCCCGGCGCCCGGTCCGCAGGGCGGGCATGGAGAGAACCATGGCGGCGGCGATCATCGCGGCGAACCGCCGCACTGAGCAAGGAAGGCCAGGGCTCTGCCCTGGACCCGCCAAGGGGCAGTCGCCCCTCGGATCCCCTATACTTTAAGAATGGGTTCTAAGGGTGACTACCCTTAGCGGGGTCCGGGGGCAGCGCCCCTGGCCTTCTTCGCCTGCTCAGCGCGGCGACAGCACCATAATCATCTGCCGGTTTTCCATCCGCGGCATCGACTCGACCTTCGTCCGCTCGTCCATATCGGCGCGGATGCGCTCGAGAACCTTCACGCCGAGATCCTGGTGCGCCATCTCGCGACCGCGGAAGCGGAGCGTCACCTTGACCTTGTCGCCTTCCTCGATGAACGACCGCATCGCACGGAGCTTCACCTGGTAGTCGTTCTCATCGATATTCGGTCGGACCTTGACCTCCTTGATCTCGATGACCTTCTGCTTCTTGCGGGCCTCGTTCTTCTTCTTCTGCTGCTCGTACTTGAACTTGCCGTAGTCGAGGATCTTGCAGACCGGCGGCTCCGCGTTGGGGCTGATCTCCAGCAGATCGAGGCCCACGGAAAAGGCACGGAGCAGCGCATCGCGCGCGCTCATCACGCCTTGCATCTCGCCTTCCTCGTCGATCAGACGGACTTGCGGAACCCGGATGTCCTCGTTGACGCGCGGACCGTCGCGCGTGGGAGCCGCCTGCATGGGGGGTCTAGGTATCGTACTCTCCTCTGGCCGTTTCAGAACGCGCTCAAACGCGGAGACCGATCCGGTTTCCACGTCGAGCGCAGACCGCAAGATGCGCCTCGACAAGACGGCAATCAAGCGCCTTGCCTCAGGGCCGCCCCATCAGGTCCAGGGCGGCGGCGAGCACCTCGGGCGCATCAAGCCCCGCCAGCGCCGGGCGCTTCAGCACGGTGACCGGGGCGGCCCCGCGCGGCGCTGTCAGCACCGGATCGCTCTCGGCCGAGAACAGCACCACCGCGGGGCAGCCCATGCCGGCGGCCACGTGCATCGGCCCGGTATCGTTGCCGACCGCGACCGCAGCGCCGGCCAGCAGGCGCGCGAGGCCGGCGAGATCGGTCTGGCCGGTGAGATCCACCGCACCCGCGAGCCCCTGCGTGATCACGGCCGCCAGCGCCCGGTCGTTGGCGGCACCCACCACCACCGGCGTCACCCCGACCGCGGCCAGCGCCGCGGCGAGCTCGCGGAAACGCGCCGCGGGCCACCGCTTGGCCGGGCGATGCGGCGCCGCTCCGGGCACCAGCACGGCGTAGGGGGCGGCCACGGCGGCGCGCACATCCCCTGCGCGCAGCCAGTCGAGCGAGGCGGTCGGACACGCCGCGATCCCGGCGCGCCTGAGCTGCCCGGCCTGGCGCTCGATCGTGTGCAGCCGGTCGCGGCCGGGATCGTCGTCCGGCAGCGAGCAGCCGCGCGCGATGCCCGACCAGGGCGGGCGGCCTGCAAGAGCAAAATAGCTCGAGGAGCGGCCGGAGGTCTGCAGGTCGATCACGAGGTCGAACCCGCGCAGGCTTCGCCCCAGCCGACGCCGCCCGAGCAGGTCGAGCCGCCGCGGCTTGCCGTCCACCAGCACGCGGTCGAACCACGGGCTGGAGCGCGCGAGCCCGGCGAAGGGTGCGGTGGTCAGCAGCGTGATCTCGTCGCCCGCATGGTGCGCGCGGATCGCGGCAAAAGCCGGGAAACTGAGGAAAAAATCGCCCAGCGCGCCGAGCCGGATCACCAGGACGCGCGACACTACCCTCCCCCATCTTGAAGCGAGCGACCGAGCAGCTCGGCATAGACGGCGAGCGTCGCCGCCCCCATCCGCGCGGCACTGAAACGGTCCACCACCGAGGCGCGTGCGGCCGCCCCGAACAGTGCCCGCGACGCCGCGTCGAGTGCCAGCCCCGCGGCGATCGCGTCCGCCAGCGTCGCCACATCGCCCGGCGGCACCCGCCACCCCGTCACGTTGTGCTCCACCGTCTCGGCCGCCCCCCCGTGGTCGGACACGATCACCAGGCGCTCCATCGCCTGCGCCTCGACCACGACCCGTCCGAACGGCTCGGGCTCGAGGGACGGCGCCACCACCAGGTCGGCGAGCGCGTAGGCCGCCGGCATGTCGTCGCAGTGCCCGGCGATGCGCAGGCTCTCGGTGAGGCCGAGGCCGCCTGCCAGCGCACACAGCGCGTCCACCTCGCGCGGTCTGCCGCTGCCCACGAACACCGCGACGGGACGCAGCTGGTCGGGCAGGCGGGCGAGCGCCTTGAGCAGCAGCGCCTGACCCTTCCAGCGGGTGATGCGGCCCGGCAGTAGGACCACCGGCACGCCGTCGGGCAGGCGCCAGGCATGCGCGAGCTTGTGCAGCCGGTCGCCGGTGATCGAGGCCGGGTCGAAATACGCCGTGTCGGCGCCACGATGGATCGTGCGCAGCCGGTCCGGCCCTACGCCGTAATCGCCGGCCACGCGGCGCGCCACGAAGTCGCTGATCGCGATCACCCGCGCGCCACGCGCCATCACCGCGTTGTAGCGGCGCTTGCCCGGGAAATTCTCGCGGTAGACGCCGTGCCAGGTGGTCACGAACGGGACGCCCGCGCCGCGCGCAGCAGGCATCGCCGACCAGGCCGGCGCCCGCGAGCGGGCATGCACGAGCTCCACCCCCTCGGTCATGATCAGGCGGCGAAGCCGGCGCGCGTTCAGGAGTATGTTCAGCGGGTCCTTGGTCATCAGCGGCAGTGTCACGTGCCGGCCGCCGGCGCGCGCCACCTGCGGCACCATCCGCCCGCCGGCGCTGGCCACGATCGGCACTGCCCCGGCCTCGGCGAGGGCAGCGACGATCTCCACCGTGCCGCGCTCGACGCCGCCCTCCGACAGCGCCGGCAGCACCTGCAGCACGGTCCGGCCGCGCAGTGCCGACCCAGGGGTGAGACCGATCGTTGGAAGGGACCGCAACATCGCCCGCAAGCTGTTAAGACCCCGTTTGAGAACGTCGATTGGGCGAAGAAGGTCAGGGGCTCTGCCCCTGGACCCCGCTAAGGGCGGAGCCCTTAAAACCCCCTACTTGAAGGTTTGAGTACGGGCGTGGAGACGGAATGCTTTAGCCGAAATCACAAATTCAGGCTTCGCCAGGGAACAATCCAAACAATCAGGGTTCCAAGGGACGACTGTCCCTTGGCGGGTCCAGGGCAGAGCCCTGGCCTTCTTCCTCGACCAAGAGTTCTCAAACAGCCTCCAAAACCCCGCGACCTGCTAAGACGTGGACACCAAAACTGAAGGCGACGATCCCGGATGGAATTCCTCGACCGTGGCGACGGCACCCGTATCGCCTTCTCGCGCGATCCCGGCAACCAGCCGACCTTCGTGTTCCTGCCCGGCTTCGGCAGCGACATGACGGGCGACAAGGCGACGCACCTGGCCGAGCACGCCAAATGGCGCGGGCTCGCCACGCTGCGCCTCGACTATTCCGGCCACGGCGCGTCCGAGGGCGCGTTCGAGGCCGGCACGATCGGGCAGTGGTGCCGCGACGTGCTGGCGGTGATCGACCGCACCAGCGAGGGGCCGCTCATCGTCGCGGGCTCGTCGATGGGGGGCTGGATCGCGCTGCTGGCCGCACTCGCCCGGCCGGCGCGCGTGGCCGGCCTGCTGCTGATCGCGCCCGCGCCGGATTTTTCCGAGTGGGGGCTGTGGGCAAATTTTTCCGCCGTGCAGCGCGAGACAATGGCGCGCGAGGGCGAGGTGCGGATGCCCACGCCGTGGAACGAGGAGCTGCGGATCACCCGAGCGCTGATCGAGGACGGGCGGCAGCATATGCTGCTCGGCGGCGAGATCCCGGTCGGGTGCCCGGTGCGCATCGTGCACGGCCAGGCCGACGAGCAGGTGCCGTGGGAGGTCTCGCTGAAGGTCGCCGAGCGGATTCCGGGGCCGGATGTGCGGGTGACGCTGGTGAAGGATGGGGGGCATCGGTTGTCGCGGCCGCGGGATCTGGCGGAGCTCTGCGCGAATTTGGATGCACTGATAGATTAAGCAAAGGGGGCTCTGCCCCCTTAAACCCCCGCCAGGACAAGCAGTCCTGGACCTGCCAACGAAGGGGGTCTGGGGTTAAGACCCCAGCGGGTCCAGGGGCCCGTGCGGAGCACGCCTTCGGCGTGACGCCCCTGGCCTTCTTAACAAGCGCGCAACCCCTCCCTGTAGGTCGGGTAACGCCAATGATACCCGAGCGCCACCTGCGTCCGCTCGGACCGCACCTTCCGGTTATCCGCCCAGAACGACCGCGCCATCGGGCTCATCTCCGCCCAAGCCTCCGCCAAAGGCCGCGACGCCGGCGGCGCGATCCCGAGCAGGCGCGCCGCCTCGGCGATCACGCGTTCGCTCTCGGCCGGCTCGTCGTCGGAAAAGTTCAGCACCCGCACACAGCCCGGCACCGCCGTCGCGATCGCGGCCATGGTGCCGCCCGCGATGTCGTCGCGGTGGACGCGTCCGAACGCATGGCCGGGTGCGTGGATCGGCCGTGCACGCCCCGCCCGAACCTCGTCGAGCGCCGAGCGACCGGGACCGTAGATGCCGGCGAGCCGGATCAGATCCACAGCGCGGCCGGGCTGCACGCGTGCGGCCCAGGCCTGTTCGGCGGCGATGCGGCGTGCGGCGCGCGGCGCGGTGCCGTCGGAGGCGGTGGTCTCGTCGACCCAGGCGCCGCCGCGATCGCCATAGACGCCGGTGGTGGAGAAGTAGCCGATCCAGCCGAGCGCGGGCGCCGCGTCGATCGCGTCCGCGTAGGCGGCGAGCACCGGGTCGCCCGCCTCGCCCGGCGGCGTAGACACCAGGAGATGCGTCGCCGCGCGGATCAGCGGGCCGGCCTCGTCGAACCGGACGATCTCCGGCGGTGCGGCCGCCTCGCGCCGCGTGCCCACGGCGGAAAACCCCTGCGCGCGGGCGAGTGCCGCCACCGCGCTCGCGCTGTAACCGAGGCCTGCGATCACCAGGCGAGGTGTGTTCGACACTGGCGCGACCTGGGGCTCCGCCTGCGCATTCGACATCCCGCCCCGCCTCTTGCATCGTGTCCGACATGAGCACGCGAGACGCGACCACGGTTCCCCCCGTCCCGTCGGGCGCGACCATCCCGCTTCCGCCGGTCCCCCCGCGGATCGACGAGGGCGGCAAATACGACCAGTGCCTCGCCATGGTGGCCGACGACCCGTCGGGCGCGCTCGGCTTCGCCGACACCTGGGCGGGGGCCGGCGGCGGCGACGGGGCGGCGCATTGCCGGGCGCTGGCGACGGCCGCACTCGGCGATCCGGCCGCGGCGGCTGCCCTGCTCGACGCGCTGGCGCGTGACAGCCGCGGCCCGGTCGCCGCCCGCGCCTCGATCGCCGGCCAGGCGGCGCAGGCCTGGGCGATGGCGGGCGAACCGGCGCGCGCGTTCGACTCGGCGGGCCTAGCGCTCGACCTGTATGGCGACGATCCGGATCTGCTGGTCGAGCACGCGACGGCGGCGGTGCGGCTCGGCCGCGATGCGGTGGCGATCGCCGACCTGGATCGCGCACTGGCGCTCGACCCGAACCGTGTGGATGCGTGGTCGCTGCGGGCGTCGGCGCATCGCGACGCGGGGGCGTTCGACGACGCGGCGCGCGATGTCGAAGCGGCACTCAAGCTCGACCCGGATGACGCGGATGCGCTGCTCGAGCGCGGCCTGCTGCGCCAGCACGCGGGCGACCTCGACGGGGCGCGGGCGGATTGGGAACGGACGATGTCGCTCTCGCCGGATAGCCCGGTGTCGGATCTGGCCGAGCAGAACATCGCGTTGCTCGAGGCTGGGCCGGCGATGCGCTGATCATCCCTCCCAGGGGTTGACGAGCACCACGCCAGCTCGCTCGAAATCGGTCACGTTGCGTGTCACCACGCAAGCTCGTGCACCAGCGCGGTCGCCGCGATGAGCGCGTCCGGCTGAGCGTAGGTGGTGTTCGCTTTCTGGCCTTCGCTCGCCAGCCGTCGCCAGGTCAGCAACACCGCCTCGTCGACGGGCAGGATGCGCTCGCCGAACCAGACCCGCACGCCGTCAAGCAGCCAAACCTCCAGTTCCGCGCGGAAACCTGGATCACTCACGAGCTCGATGCCGAAACGGATTTCGGCGATCGTCAGCAGCTCAGGAAGCAGGCGACCGGCGGCACGGCTTCGGCCCACGAACGAACGCCCGGATGGGCGCGGCTGCCACGCCGGAGTTCGGAGACGACATTGGTGTCGAGCAGCCAGCCGCGCGGTATCAGAACTCGGGCGCGTCGCGGACCGGGCTCCGCTCGCGAACGAGGTTCTCTTCGAATGCGGGCATGCGCTCGAACGGACCCTCGCCGAATAGGGCGGCGAGCGGCGGACGCGTGGCCGCAGGCGCCAGCCTCGCGTAATCGGCTGCCGACAGCACCACCACCGCATCGCGACCGCGCACCGTCACGTGTTGCGGCCCACTCTCGCGAGCGAGACGCACGACCTCGCTGAAGCGGGCTTTTGCGTCCTCGAGCTTCCATGCGCCGGTGTCTGACACGACCACACCCTTACCTGACCTGCATGACTTGATCGGGCGAAGAAGGCCAAGGGCTCTGCCCGTGGACCCCGTTAAGGGCGAAGCCCTTAAAACCCCTGCCGAAGGTTGGAGTACAGGCGCTCGAGACGGGGTTCGTTAGCAGGGTCTACGACTTCAGGCTTCGCCCGTGTTTGAAGGGAACAAGCCAAACGATCAGGGTTCCAAGGGACGACTGTCCCTTGGCGGGTCCAGGGCAGAGCCCTGGCCTTCTTCCTCGACCGGGAGTTCTCAAACAGCCTCTCAGAAATCCAGATCCGCGTAATGCGCCGGCGGCGTGACCCCGCTCACCCGGTCCGCCAGGATCGCCCGAAAACACGGCCGCGACTTCACCCGCGCATACCACTCCTTCGCCGGCGGTGACGCGCTCCAATCCACATCGCCGATGAAGTCCAGCACCGACAGGTGCGCCGCCGCCGCGAAATCGGCGATCGACAGCGTGCTGCCCGCCAGCCATTTCCGCGTCTCGGCCAGCCAGCCGATATACTCCATGTGGAACTTCAGGTTCGTGTAGCCGGCCCGCAGCGCCCCTGCATCCGGCTCGCCGCGGCCCATCTGGCGCTTCATGTATTTCTCGCCCGCCAGATTGCGCGTGACCTCGCTCGCGAACTTGCCGTCGAACCAGGCGTGCAGGCGGCGCGTCTCGATCCGCTCGGCGAACGAGGAGTGCGAGAGCAGCGGCACGTCCGGGTAGGCCTCCTCGAGATACTCGCAGATCACCGCGGAATCGGGGACGACGACGCCGTTTTCCTCCTCCAGCACAGGCACGGTCGCGGCCGGGTTCATCGCCAGGAACTCGGGGCGCCGCTCCCACACGCGCTCGATCTTGGTCTCGAATGGCAGGCGCTTCTCGTTGAGCACGAGTCGCACCTTGCGAGCCGCCGGCGACAACGGGAGGTGATAGAGAATCCGCATATGTTTCTTATCGCATTCGGGAGAGATCGCCGCCAATCCGGAGCGCCTTGTTGACGCGGCGACCTCGCGGCCATTACGCGAAGGCTGTGACAGACATCGCAAAGCCGTGGCCAGCCGTTCGGGTTCGGGGACGCTCGTTCATGGCGCTCGTGCTGACGCCCGAGGCGCCGCTGGCGGACTGGCTCGCCTCCCTCGACGAGCAGATCGTCCGCGCGGCCACGTTCTTTGTCGAGCGCCCGGTGGTGCTCGATCTCGGCCTGATCGAGGAGGGCACCGACGCCCACGAGATCATGGCCCTGCCCGCCGAGCTCGCCGGGCGCGGCATCCGCATGATCGCGGCCGAGAACGTGCCGGACGGTGCCACCGGCTTCCCCGAGGCCCTGTTCGGCGGCCGCGCCACCGGCGAGGAGGAGATCCCCGACCCGCCCGCCCCCACCCGCCCCACGCCCTCGCTGCTGATCGAGGAGCCCGTGCGGTCGGGCACCCAGATCGTGTTCGCCGAGGGCGACGTGACCGTGATCGGCTCGATCGCGTCCGGCGCCGAGGTGATGGCGGGCGGCTCGATCCACGTCTACGGCGCGATCCGCGGCCGGGCGGTCGCGGGCTTCGCCGGCAACCCGGGCGCACGGATCATCTGCCGCGTGCTCGACGCCGAACTTCTGGCGATCGACGGTTTCTACCTGACGGCCGACGACATGGATGCCACGCTCCGCGGCAAGCCCGCAGTCGCGCGACTCGACGGCGAGAGCATCGCCATCAGCCCGCTCCCCTGAGTGGAGAAAAGGATAACAACGCCCATGTCCAAGGTCATCGTCGTCACGTCCGGCAAGGGCGGGGTCGGCAAGACGACATCCACCGCCGCGCTGGGCGCCGCCCTCGCGCAGATGGGCAAGAACGTGGTCGTGATCGACTTCGACGTGGGCCTGCGCAATCTCGACCTGGTGATGGGGGCCGAGCGCCGGGTGGTGTTCGACCTGATCAACGTGGTCCAGGGCGACGCCCGCCTCAACCAGGCGTTGATCCGCGACAAGCGCTGCGAGACGCTGTCGCTGCTGCCGGCCAGCCAGACGCGCGACAAGGATGCGCTCACCGTCGAGGGCGTGACCCGCGTCGTCGCCGAGTGCCGCGAGCGCTTCGACTTCGTGCTGTGCGACAGCCCCGCCGGCATCGAGAAGGGCGCGCAGCTGGCGATGTACGAGGCGGACGCCGCGGTGATCGTCACCAACCCCGAGGTTTCCTCAGTACGCGACAGCGACCGGATCATCGGCCTGCTCGACAGCAAGACCAAGCGCGTCGAGAACGGCGAGCGCATGGAGAAGCACCTGCTGCTCACGCGCTACGACGCGACGCGCGCCGCGCGCTCGGAGATGCTCAAGGTCGAGGACGTGCTGGAGATCCTGAGTATTCCGCTGCTCGGCATCATCCCTGAATCCGAGGAGGTGCTGCGCTGCTCGAACATGGGCGGCCCGGTGACGCTGCTCTCGCCGCAGAGCTCGCCCGCCCGCGCCTATGCCGAGGCCGCGCGTCGGCTCGCGGGCGAGGAACTCGAAGTCACGGTGCCGGCCGACAAGACCGGGATATTCGGCAAGCTCTTTCGTCGGAGGGTCGCATGAGCTGGCTCTCGATCTTCCGGAAGAACAACTCCGCCCCCGTCGCCCGCGACCGGCTGCAGATCCTGCTCGCCCATGAGCGGACCGCCGACGGACGTGGCGACAGCCGCGACCTGATCGCCGTGCTGCAGGAGGAGATCATGGCCGTGATCGCCAAGCACGTTGCGATCGACCGCGACAAGGTCCAGATCAAGCTCGACCGGGATGGCGGTGTCTCGACTCTCGAGATCGACGTCGAGATGCCCGACGCGCCCGCCGCCCGCAACTGACGAGACAAGATTTGCCGATCGACCTGGCCAGCGACAACGTCGCCGGCGCCTCGCCCGAGATTCTGCGCGCGCTGTCCGAGTGCGCCGCCGGCACCGCCCCCTCCTACGGCGTCGACCGCGACAGCGAGGCCCTCGAGCGCGAGCTCGCCCGCGTGTTCGAGTGCGAGTGCGCCGTGTTCCCCGTGGTCAGCGGCACGGCCGCCAACGCGATCTCGCTCGCGGCGATGTGCCCGTCCTACGGCGCGGTCGCCTGCTCGGAGGATGCGCATGTGCTGACCTCCGAATGCGGCGCGCCGGAGTTCTTCATGGGCGGCGGCAAGCTCGCCCCCATCACGACCGTGGGCGGCCTGATCCAGCCCGACGCGTTCGCGGCCGCGATCGCCGAACGCCGCGGCCACGGCGTGCACGAGAGCCAGATCCACGGCGTGACGCTGACCCAGGCGACCGAATGGGGCACGGTCTACGGCGCGGCGCATGCGCGCGAGATCGCCGCGATCGCCCATCGCGCGGAGATCGCGGTCCACATGGACGGGGCGCGCTTCGCCAACGCCGTGGTGCGGCTCGGCGTGTCGCCCGCCGAGGCGAGCTGGCGCGCCGGCGTCGATATCCTGTCGTTCGGGGCGACCAAGAACGGCGCGCTCGCGGCCGAGGCGATCCTCGTGTTCGACCGCCCGCTCGCCCGCTCGATCGCGGCTCGGCGCAAGCAGTCGGGACACCTGCTGTCGAAGCATCGCTTCCTCGCGGCCCAGCTGCGCGCCTACCTCGCGGGCGATCTGTGGCTACGCAACGCCGCCCGGGCCAACGACGCGGCCGATCGTCTGGCATCGGGGCTCGCGGCATTGCCCGGGGTGTCGCTGGCCTATCCGGTGGAGGCCAACGAGCTGTTCGTCCGCATGCCTGGCGCGATGGCGGCGGGCATGGAGGAACGCGGGATCGGGTTCTACCGGTGGTCCGAGGACGCGGCCGGCGTGATGATCAGGCTCGTGACGTCGTTCGCCAGCACCATAGCCGACATCGACGCAGCCCTCGATGCCGCGCGTGCGGTGGCGCAATAAGGCCAGGGGCGCTGCCCCTGGACCCCGCTAAGGGCAGTCGCCCTTAGAACCCCGGGGATACAAGGGGCGACTGCCCCTTGGCGGGTCCAGGGCGTCACGCCGGAGGCGTGCTCCGCACGACGCCCTGGCCTTCTTACGCGTCCGAACTCACCAGGTCTGCCATCGGCACGGCGATCTTGGCCGCCAGCGCCCGCCGCAGTCGGCTGAACGAGAGCCCCACATCCTCGACCATCGCGTCACGCGCGGCATCGGCGTCGCGCGCCCGCAATGCGTCAAGGAGCAGACGGTGCGGATGCACGCCGCCGGCCTGGACCCTGGCGTCCCGGGTCATCGCCAGGATCGGGCCCAGCCGGGCCTGAACCCCGTCCACGACGCGCAGCAGCGTCGGGCGGCCGCTCAGAACCAGGATGCGGCGGTGGAACTCGGCGTTGGCCTCGAGCACGGCATCGATGTCGCCCGCGCGAGCGGCCGCTTCGAGCTCGTCCTGGAGAGCGGACAGCGCGTCGATCTGCGCGGTCGAGGCGCGTCGCGCGGCCACCGCCGCGGCGCGGCCTTCGAGATCGGTGCGCAGCTCCTCGAGCTCGTCGAGATCCTCGCCGCCGAGCATCGGCACGAGGACGGAGTTGCGCTCGTCGAGCCCGAGCGCCTGCTCGGAGACGAGGCGGAGCAGCGCCTCGCGCACCGGCGTGGCACTCAGCCCGAGCTTGGTCGCGAGCGGCCGGAGGATCAGTCGCTGGCCCGGCTGGAGCTCGCCGTTCTGCAGCGACACGCGGATGGCTTGGTAGGCGCGCTGGCTGAGGCGCTCGATGGGCTCGCCTGCGAGACCTGTGGTCGGATCTGACGAAACCGGCACGACGGCACCCTCCTTCCGGAAACCCCTGGCCTTTCGACAACCATGTCCTCGCAAGGACGCTGGGCGATAGGCGATCGGCTTCTGTAATCTTGCGTTGTACGACGTCGATAGTTCTTCTTCGTTAGCGTATCGAGACAGGTCCCTACAATCGGAAACGCCGCAGCGCAAAAGAGAAACGTCTCAGCGCACGAGCTTCGTTATTCCACATCCTCGAGCGTCATCGCCTGCAGCGACAGGAGGTCGCGATACGGCCCCTCCTCGCGCTCGAGATGGCTGGGCGGCCCGTCCTGCAGGATCCGCCCGCTCTGCATCACCACGATCCGGTCGAAATTGCGCAGCGTGGACAGCCGGTGGGCGACCGCGATCACGGTGCGGCCGACCATCAGCCGGTCGAGCGCCTCCTGCACGCGGTGCTCGCTCTCGCTGTCCAGCGCCGAGGTCGCCTCGTCGAGCAGCAGGATCGGCGCGTTGCGCAGAAAGGCGCGCGCGATCGCAATGCGCTGGCGCTGGCCGCCCGAGAGTTTGACGCCGCGGTCGCCCACTTCGGTCGCGAACCCCTCGGGCATGGCGTCGATGAAGTCGCGGCAGCCGGCGGCGTCGGCGGCGGCATACACCTCCTCGTCGTCCGCTTCCGGCTTGCCGTAGCGGATGTTCTCCAGCACCGAGCGGTGGAACAGCGACACGTCCTGCGGCACCACCGAGAGCACGGCACGCAGCGCCTCCTCGGACAGCTTCCGGAGGTCGGCGCCGTCCAGGATGATCTCGCCGGTCTGCACGAAGCGCAGCCGCTGCAGCAGCGCCAGCACGGTGGTCTTGCCCGAGCCCGAGCGCCCCACCAGGCCCACGCGCTGGCCGGGCTGCACGTCGAGGTTGAACCCGTCCAGCACGCGGCCGCCGCCGGGATAGGCGTAGGTGACGTTGCGGAACTCGACGGCGCCGCGCGCGGGGGCCGCGAAGCCGCGCGCCTCCGGGTCGTCGGGCATGTCGTGCGGCAGCAGCAGCGTGCCGAGCGCCTCGGACAGGCGCGCGATGTGCTGGATGGTCTCGACCAGGGCCACGGCCAGGTCGCGCGTGCCGTGCAGGATGGTGAAGCCCAGGCTGGTGATCATCACGATGTCGCCGGTGGTCACCTGCTTGTCGATCCACAGGATCACCGAAACCACCAGCAGGCCGGCGGTAAGTGCGGCCGTCAGCACCGCGTGCAGCAGCCGGAGCTTTTCCAGGTAGCGGAGCGACTTGGTCCGCGTTCCCATCTCGGTGTCGAGCCGGGACGAGAAGCGGCGCCGCTCGCGCGAGCCGGCGCCGAACGCGCGCACCAGCGGCATGTTGTTGATGACGTCGAGCAGCTCGCCATCAACCTGGGCGGCGTCGATCGCATACTGGTGGTGCAGCGCGCGCCCGGCGGCGGCCAGCCGGAACAGCAGCACCGAGAGCGCGCCCGAGAGCACCACCAGGCCGAGCGCGATCCACCAGCGGACGCCGGCCATGTAGCCGATCGAGAACAGCACCGCGAGTGTCGGCGGCAGCACGTTCCAGGTGAACAGGTTCTCGACCGTGAAGATCGCGTTCGCGGTGGCGGTGATGCGGCCGGCCAGCGTGCCGGGCATGCGGTCGGCGAAATACGAGGGGGAATGGCCGGTCAGGTGCCGGAACAGGTCGCGGCGCAGGTCGCCGGTGACCTGCACGAAGGTGCGGGTCGAGACCCAGCCGCCGACGCGCCAGGCCAGGTTGTCGGCGGCGATCAGCGCCAGCAGGATCGCCACCGCATTCCAGATCGGCTGCAGGTGGTGGCGGTGTCCCGTGGCCCCCTGCAGCGCGTTGACCAGCAGCTTGCTCGCGAACGAGGCGCTGACGGAGCAGGCGACCCCCACCACGACCGAGACCAGGATCGAGATGTGGGCTGCCTTGTGGCGCCAGACATACATCAGCATGAAGCCGATCGGCCGCCCCGCGTAGCGCGTGAGGTCGGCCACTGCCGGCTCCGGGTCGCGCGCGCCGCCCGTCCTGCCTTTCTGGGCCATCCATTCGTCTCTGCTCTGGGCCAGGTTGTGCTCGAGTTGTGCACGGTTGCCGACGACTTCTTGTGTCGAAGGCACGCCTTCACTGGGCCGGAAAGACACACCGCCAGTCAATGCAGCGCGATCACGCGGGTTTGGCGGCATCTTTTGCTGCTGTTCAGTCATTATTCAATCGATAGCATGGTTCGGCCCTCGATACGTCTTGCGGTCGTGAGACAACGCGGCTGCCCAACAAACGCCCAGATCACACGCTTACCTCACCATCAGGTTTGGCACGGAGGAGCTTCTCCCTATGCGTATCGCTCAAATCGCCCCTCTCCACGAAGCGGTTCCGCCCAAACTGTATGGCGGTACCGAGCGCGTCGTCTCGTTCCTCACGGAAGAGCTGGTGGCCCTCGGACATGACGTGACCCTGTTCGCCAGCGGCGACAGCGTGACGAAGGCCAAGCTCGATGCGAGCTGGCCCCGCGCGCTGCGCCTCGATCCCGCGATCCGCGACCCGATCGCGCCGCACATGCTGCTGATGGAGCGGGTGCGCCAGCGGATGGATGATTTCGACGTCCTCCACTTCCACATGGACTACTGGCCCTTCAGCATGTTCAGCCGGGCCGGCAAGCCCTACGTGACGACGCTGCATGGCCGCCTCGACCTGCCCGAATTGCAGCCGGTGTTCAACACGTTCAGCGACGTGCCGGTGGTGTCCATCTCGGACAGCCAGCGACGGCCGCTGCCGCAGGCGAACTTCGTGCGCACCGTGCTGCACGGGCTGCCGGAGGGTCTGCTGACGCCGACCGGCGCCGAGCGCTCGTACCTGGCGTTCCTCGGGCGGATCTGCCCGGAGAAGGGGGCCGACAAGGCGATCCGGATCGCGCGGGCGGCCGGCATCCCTCTCAAGATCGCGGCGAAGATCGACCGTGCCGATCAGGACTATTTCGAGCGTGTCATCAAGCCGATGCTCGCGGGCGGCGAGGTCGAGCTGATCGGCGAGATCAACGACGCGCAGAAGCCGGCCTTCCTGTCGGGGGCCGTGGGTCTGCTGATGCCGATCGACTGGCCGGAGCCGTTCGGCCTGGTGATGATCGAGGCGATGGCGTGCGGCACGCCGGTGCTGGCGTTCAACCGCGGCTCGGTGCCCGAGGTGCTCGAGGACGGGCTCACCGGGATCATCGTCGAGGACGAGACGAGTGCGACCATGGCGGTGCGCCGCCTGTCGTCGATGAACAACGACGCGATCCGCCGGCGCTTCGAGCAGCGCTTCACGGCGAAGCGGATGGCGGAGGATTACATGGCGATCTACCGCGAGCAGATGAAGCGGCCATCGCTGCGGCTGGTGACGGACGTGGCCATTTAGAGCGGCGGCGCAGCCAATGAACGGAAGGGCGGTCGCAACGCCGCCCTTTTTTCTTGGGGCTTTGCCCCAAACCCCAGCAGGATCGTGTCGATCCTGGACCTCCAATTTTGGGGGTCCAGGGGCCGTGCGCAGCACGCCTCCGGCATGACGCCCCTGGCCTTCTTCACCCGCCAGCCTGCAACACCCAGAGCTCCGCCAGCTCCTGCACCGTCCCCGGCTTCGTGATCGACTTCCAGGACGCGATCGCCCCCGCCTTGTCGCCGGCTGCCAGCAGCACCTGCCCATAATGCAGCGCCGTGTCGTCCGGATAAGGCAGCCCGCCCTTCGCCAGCCCTTCCTTCACCAGGCCCACTCCGGCCTGCGGGTTGCCGGCATCGGCATATTGCTCGCCCACTCCCACGAGGCCAACGCCGCTGGGCGCCGCCCGCGCAGCCGTCACGGCCGCAGGCAGGGCCGCCTTCTGCTGGGCCGCCTGGGTGTCGGCGAACACCTTGAGCTTCGCCTCGCGCGCCGCCGCCGGATCCTTCCCGAACGCGCCCACGGCATAGGCCTTGGCGATGATCTGCTGCGCCTCGACCGGATGCCCCTGCTGGACCGCAAGCTCCACCATCTCGGTGTAGTCGGCGGTCGAGCTGAGCAGGCCCACCTGCAGGCGGATGCGATCGATGTCGAGCTTCAACCGGTCCGGCGTGTTCGGATCGGTCAGCAGCCCGTGCACCAGCTGCGCCCAGTAGTCGGGCTTCGGATAGTATTTCACCAGCTTCACCATGGTGTTGGTGAAGCCCGCGCTGTCGCCGCCCTGCTGCTGCACGGCGGCGAGCAGCTGGAGCTGATTCTCGGTGGGCTTCTGCCGCGCGCGCTCTTCCTGAGCGACCTGCTGGCTCTGCGCCACGGCCGCGTTCTTCCAGTCGCGCTGGAGGTAGTAGCATTGGATCAGCAGCGTCTGCATCGCGGGGTCGCGGCCGCCGGCGGCGAAGTAGCGCTGCAGGGCGGCGGTCGCACGCGCGTAGTCGTGCGCGTTGTAGGCAATGCCGATCTCGGCCTCGCGCAGCTTCAGCTTCTCGGGCGCGGGCGTGCGGGGGTTGGCGATTAGCCCGTCATCGGCGGCAATCGCGCCGGCCACGTCGCCCGAGCTCTGCGCGATCGCCGCCTTCATCTGGGCGATCACGTAGCTCTCGTCGGCCGTGAGGCCGCCCACGGCTTCGGCCTGAGCCACGTCGTGCTGGGCCTCGGCGAAGCGCCGTGCACGCAGCGCGGCCGAGGCCTTCTGCAGCGGCTTGCCCACCGCCGGGCGCAGCGCGTCCTGCGCGTGCGCCGGCAAGGCCGCGGCGCTGCCCCCGAGGAGCGAAGCTGACAGAAGAATGCGGCGAAGCAGCCGGGTCGTCATCTCTCAGTCCTGTCCCACGAACTGCTCGTTGCCGACGATGCCGAGCTTGTCCAGCCCGAGCCGCTGCGCGTCGGCGAGCACATGCGCCACGTATTTGTAGGAGGTGAGCCGGTCCGGCTGCACATGGACCTCCGGCTGCTCGGGGAGTGCCGCCGCGTTCACCAGGTGCGACACGAGCGAGGCTTCGTCGGGGATCGTCTCGCCGTTCCAGGCGATCGTACCGTCGAAGTCGATCGAGATCGTGACCACCGGCGGCGGGATCGGCGGCGGCGGCGGGTTGCCCTGCGGCAGGTCGAGCCGGACGGCGTGCGTCTGGATGGGGATCGTGATGATCAGCATGATCAGCAGCACCAGCATCACGTCGATCAGCGGGGTGGTGTTGATGTCAACGACGACTTCCGGTTCGTCGCTCGAGCCGCTCGACCCGACATTCATGGCCATGGGTGGCGTGTCCCTTGTGTTGGTGGGGGAAGAAGGCCAGGGCTCTGCCCTGGACCCGCCAAGGGGTAGTCACCCCTTGGATCCCCCAAACTTAAACGAATGGGTTCTAAGGGCGACTGCCCTTAGCGGGGTCCAGGGCCGCGTGCGCAGCACGCCTCCGGCGTGACGCCCCTGGCCTTATTCAGCCTCCGCGCGGCGGCGGCTCCGTAATGAAGTTCACCTTCGAGATCCCCGCCTCCTGGCAGGCAAAGATCACCCGCCCCACCGGCTCGTAGCGGCTGTCGCCGTCGCCGCGGATCTGGATCTGCGGCTGCGGGATCTTCACCGCGACCTTCTCGAGCCGCACGAGCAGCTCCTTGGGCGTGATCGCTTTGGTCTCCCAGAAGATCTGCCCCGCCTTGTCGACCGCGATGGTGACGTTGTTCGGCTTGGTCTGCGACGGCTGGTTGGAGTCGAGCGGCAGCTTGACCTTCACCGTGTGCGTGACGACCGGGATGGTGATCAGGAAGATGATCAGCAGCACCAGCATCACGTCCACGAGCGGCGTGGTGTTGATCGTCGAGACGACCTCGTCCTCGTCGCCGCCCTCGGAGCCGACATTCATCGACATGTCAGGCGACCCGCGTCAGGCCGGAGGTGGTCGTGGTCGGCGCCGCCGGTGCGGCCACCGACGGCGAGCTCACCCGAACGCCGCCGATCAGCACGGAGTGCAGGTCGGACGAGAAGTTGCGCACCTTCTCGATCGCCATCTTGTTGCGGCGAACCAGGAAGTTGTAGCCGAGCACGGCCGGAACGGCGGTGGCCAGACCGATCGCGGTCATGATCAGCGCCTCGCCCACCGGGCCTGCGACCTTGTCGATCGAGGCCTGGCCGGCAATGCCGATCGCGGTCAGCGCGTGATAGATGCCCCACACCGTGCCGAACAGGCCCACGAACGGTGCGGTCGAGCCCACGGTCGCCAGAAAGGCGAGCCCGCCCTGTAGGCGCGACTGGATGGTGTCGACCGCGCGCTGGATCGACATCGTGACCCAGGTGTGCAGGTCGATCGACTCGGTCAGCGTGCCCTCGTGGTGCTCGGTGGCCGAGATGCCGGTATCGGCGATGTAGCGGAACGGCGAGGCGGACTTCAGCGCGGACGCGCCCTCGCCCACGGTCGGCTTGTTCCAGAACTCCTTCGAGGCGGACTTGGCGGCGCCGTAGAGGCGGCCCTGCTCGAAGAACTTCACGATCATGATGTACCAGGAGCCCAGCGACATGATCGCCAGGATGATCAGCACGCCGCGGGCGATGAAGTCGCCGCTGTGCCACAGCGCGCTGAGGCCGTACGGGTTGGCGACCGCCTCCGTTGCGGGTGCCGCAGCCGGCGGCGGCGGCGGGGGTACACCGGCGGCGGCGGGTGCGGTTCCGGGTGCCGCGGCGTCCGGCGCTGCTCCGGGCGTGGCCGGCGCGCCTGCGGGTGCGGCCCCGGCGGCGGGCGGCGCGGACGCGTCGGGGGCGGCGCCAGGTGCCGCGGCGGCGGGCGCGGGTGTCGCCGGCGCACCGGCGGCGGGTGCGGCCGCATCGGGTGCCGGCGGCGTCGCGGGTGGGGCGCTGGCGGCCGCGGGCGGCGTGCTCTGGGCGCCGGCGCTCTGGGCGAACGCGGCAGGGGCTGCCAGCGAGAGCGCGAGCGCGGACGCCGTCACCAGGCGGAGCGCTGAACTGTTCAACATGACGAGGTTCCTTTCAGACGGGCGATGAGCTGCCCCGGTCGATTGTCTTGGGCCGATGATCCTGAGCGGGCGGCGTGCGGAATGCCGGGAAGATGGCCTGCCGGGCGCGTGGCCCACCCGGCCGGCCGGCCCGTCAATCGTCCCCGCCGCCGCCCAGGCTGAAGGTGATGTTCAACACGTGGTTGGACTGCGGCACGCTCACGCCGTTATGCACCGCCGGCTGATAGCGGGCCTGCCGGACGAACTCGAGAGCCGCACGGGCGAAGGACGGACCGCCCTGCGTGTTCAGGATGCGGCAGTTGCTGGTGTCGCCGCTGGCGCTGATGTCGCACGAGACGGAGACGCGGCCCTCGCGACCCTCCTCCTGCATGTCCTCGGGGTATTCGACCTTGGCGTTGTTGATCGGGCGCACGCCGGCCGAGTGGTCGGGCGGACCGGGAGGTGCGGGCGGCGCCGGCCGGTAGACCTGCGGCGGCCCGGGCGGCGGCGGCGCGTGCGTCACCGTCTGGATCGCGTGCGGCGGCGGCGGCTGCTGCACCTGGATCAGCGGCGGCGGGATGTAGGGTGGCGGCGGCGAGACCAGCTGCGGCGGCGGCGGCGGCGGCGGGGGCGGCGGCGGAGGCGGCACCTCCTTGATGATCTTGGTCGCGATCGGCGCACGGATCACGTCGATCACCGCGCTGCCGAGCCCCTCCATCAATGCCCAGATGAGCAGGATGTGGAACAGAACGACGATGGCCAGCCCGATGATGTGGCGCTTCGGATCGGATCGTTGTTGCGCGTAGTCCATTCCTGAGAACCTGCTCCGTTCTGGCTCGGCACCGGCGAGGGCGGCCGAGGCTTCTCAAAATAGCCAAGCCAAGGTTGCAAGCACCGTGCCGAGCGGCGCTGCAGCCGGCTGCGCAGACGTTCCCGTGCAGTGCACAATTTCGGTCGACGCCGAACGACGCGTTTTCCGGCACATGCACAAGATGGCCGCATACAGAACGACGCCGCCTGCCCGCATACTGCGCGACCAGGCCAGGCGTCACGGGAGCCTAGACGCAACCCGCGCCGACGATCCGACACACAAGCGTGAGGTCTGGCAAGGAGAATGGCGCGAATGCGCCCAGGGGGCGGTGATTTGGTTCCGGGCCGCCACCGGCGTGATGCGGGCCTACCCGGCCGGCGGGGGCACTTTCGCCTCGGCGAGTGCGGCAGCCTGGCGCTGCGCCAGCTCCTGCTCGTCGAACCCCTCGATCAGCTCCAGGAACATCCGCGACCAGTTCAGCCTGGCGCCGAGACGCAGGAAGATAGAGCCGAGCCCGATCGCCGAACGGTCCATCAGCACGAACTCGCGCGGCGGCCGCACGCCGCCGGTGCGCTTGAGGCCGGCATGCACGCGCTCGGCGGTCTCGCGACCGAAATTCCAGTCATCCGCCTCGGAGATCTTGCGGACGCGATCGTCGAGCAGCGGCTCGTAGAGGAATTTTGCCCACTCGCTGAGCACCTGCATCTGTTCGCGCGTGATGCCGGTGAAGCCCCAGCTTTCGAAAGCCCCGTGCGCCCGGTCCTCGTCGCCGTCGCGCACCGCCTCGTAGAGGTCGATCACGCCGCGGATGAAGCGCGGCGGAAAGATCCGGATCGCGCCGAAATCCAGCAGGTTGAGGCCGCCGCCGCCCGGCTGTGCCGCGTCGCGGACCTGGAAGTTGCCCAGATGCGGGTCGCCATGGATCACGCCGTAGCGGTAGAGCGGCACGTACCAGGCGGCGAACAGGGCGCGCGCGATCTCGTTGCGCTCCTCCTGGTCCATGGTCGCGATGCGCGGCGCGAGGGCGTGCCCGTCGAGCCAGTCCATCGTCAGCAGGCGACGCGTCGTGAGCGCCTCGACGGGTGCCGGCACGTGGATGTTGTCATGGCCGGCCAGCATCAGGCGGTAGAGGCGCAGATGGGCGGCCTCGCGGGTGTAGTCGAGCTCCTCGCGCAGCCGCGCCTGCAGCTCGGCGAACACCTCGTCCTGGCGGATCGCGTTGTCGATGCGGTGATACACCGACATCGCGACCTTCAACTGGCGGAGATCGGCCTCCACCGTGCTCGCCATGTCGGGGTATTGCAGTTTGCAGGCGACCGCGCGCCCCTCTCCCATACCATCGGCGGGCAGACGGGCGCGGTGCACCTGGCCGAGGCTGGCGGCCGCGGCGGCCGCCTCGCCGAACTCGGCGAAGCGAGAGCGCCAGTCGGGACCGAGCTCGGCCGCCATGCGGCGGCGCACGAAGCTCCAGCCCATCGGCGGCGCGTTCGACTGCAATTCCGCAAGCTCGGCTGCGTATTCCGCGGGCAGCGCGTCGGGCACGGTGGACAGGAACTGGGCGACCTTCATCAGCGGGCCCTTCAGACCGCCGAGCAGCGTCCGCAGATCCTCCGCATGGGCCGCGCGATCGGTCTTGATGCCGAACACGCGCTCGGCTCCCACGCGCGCGGCGATGCCGCCCACCGCGCCGGACGTGCGCGCGAAACGCCTGATCTCGCCGAACACGTTGCTTCCAGCCGCGTCGCGCTTGGGGCTCCTGGCCGCGTCCCGCCTGGGATTTCCGGCCGCGTCCCGCTGAGGATTTCCGGCCGCGTCCCGCTGAGGATTTCCGGCCGCGTCCCGGTTAGGATTTCCGGCCGCGTCCCGCGGCGGCAGCTCAGCCACGGTCGTGCTCGAGCTCGTCGATGAAGCCCGAGATCACGTCGAGCCCGCGCGTCCAGAACGCCGGGTCGCTCGCGTCGAGCCCGAAAGGTGCGAGCAGCTCGCGGTGCCGGCGCGTGCCGCCGGCGCGCAGCAGATCGAGGTACTTCCGCTGGAAGTCCGGATGCCCGTCGGCGAACGTCGCGTAGAGCGCATTCACCAGGCAGTCCCCAAAGGCGTAGGCATAGACGTAGAACGGCGAGTGCACGAAATGCGGCACGTACGACCAGAACACCGCATATTCGGGGGTGAACTCGAATGCGGGTCCGAGGCTCGTGCGCTGCACGTCCATCCAGATTTCTCCCAGTTGCTCCGGCAGCAACTCGCCCTGGCGTCGCGCGTCGTGCAGCCTGGTCTCGAACTGGTAGAACGCGACCTGGCGCACCACCGTGTTCAGCATATCCTCGACCTTGCCGGCGAGCAGGATGCGGCGGCGCGCGGGATCGGTCTCGGCCGCGAGCACCGCGCGGAAGGTCAGCATCTCGCCGAACACCGACGCGGTCTCGGCCAGCGTCAGCGGCGTCGACGATTGCAGGTAGCCCTGCTCACCGGCGAGAATCTGATGCACGCCGTGGCCGAGCTCATGGGCGAGCGTCATCACGTCGCGTGCGCGACCATGGTAGTTGAGCAGCAGATACGGATGCGCGGACGGCACGGTCGGATGGGCGAAGGCGCCGCCCGACTTGCCCGGCGTGGGAGCGGCGTCGATCCAGGCATTGTCGAAGAAGCGCTGGCCGATGGCGCCGATTTCGGGGTCGAAGCCGCTATAGGCGTCGAGCACGCGCGTCTTGGCATCGTCCCACGGGATCATCCGGTCGTGATCTTCGGGCAGCGGCGCGTTGCGGTCCCAGGTCTGGAGCTTTTCCAGTCCCAGCCAGGACGCTTTCAGAGCGTAGTAGCGGTGCGAGATGCGCCCGACATTCGCCGACACGGCGGCCACCAGCGCGTCGACGACCTCGTCCTCGACCATGTTCTGCCGGTTGCGGCTGCTGCCCGGTCGCGGATAGTGTCGCCAGCCGTCGTGGATCGACTTGTCCTTGGCAAGCGTGTTGGTGATCAGCGAGAACAGCTTGATGTTCTCGCCGAAGGTTCGGGCGACCGCGTGCGCCGCCTCCTCGCGCTTCGCGCGGTCGCGGTTGGAGAGCAGGTCCAGCGCCGCGTTGACGGTCAGCCTCTCGTCGCCCACCGGCACGCGCAGGCCGGCGATGGTCTCGTCGAACAGCCGGCTCCAGGCCGCCCGGCCCGTCACCTCCTTCTCGTGCAGCACGCGCTCGATCTCGGGGGCGAGCTGGTGCGGCCGGAACACGCGCAGATCGCGCAGGAACGGGTGCCAGCGCCGCAGCGCATCGTGCTCCAGCAACGCCTCGACATGCGCGTCGTCGAGCGCGTTCAGCTCGAGCGAGAAGAACAGCAGATGCGTGCCCACCGTGGAGATGCGCTCGCTGATGCCCTGGGTGAACCGGCCGCGGACGGAATCGGTGCTGTCGCCCGCGAACACCAGCCCCGCGAACGAGCCGAGCCGGCCGAGGATCTCCTCGATGCGCTCGTATTCGGCGATCGCGGCGGCCAGGCCGCCGGCGTCGAGTGCCGCCAGCCGTCCCTTGTGCGCCGCTTCGAAGGCGGTGGCCCGCTCGGTCGCCGCCGCCAGATCGGCCTCGATCTCGGGCGCCTCGATCGACGCGTAGAGATCGGAGAGGTCCCAGCGCGGCAGCGCCTCGGCAACAGTCATGAAGTTCCTCGCGGCCAGACCCAGTGCATGTAGGCCGAAGGCGTCCGGCGTCAAAGCACGCGGCGCCGATTACGTCCGCGCCGCGGGGGCATTGCACGTCCGCTCCGCGGATGGGCCGATTGGCGGATCCGGGTGCCCGTCGTAGGATCGCGCATGGTCGAACGAGCGGAAAGTGATTGGGAGCGCCCCCCTGCGTCATGGACGCAGCGCGCCATGCGCGGTGCGCAGCTGCATGGCCCCGGCGTCGTCGGACGCGCCGTCCGGGTGATGGTGTGGAGCATCGTGCATTTCTGCGCGAGCCTGGCCCAGCAGCTGGCCGAGCTGCTCGCTCCCCTGCTGCTGATCGTGGGCATCGGCTGGTACGTGCTGCCGCGCGTGATCGGCCTGATCCAGACCGATGACGGGCAGGTGCGCGACATCGTCGCCGGCGTGCAGAGCCACGTGCCGAGCCAGCTCGTGCTCGCCGGCCACACGCTGACGGCGAGCGGGCTGATCGTGGACGGGATCGCGCTGATGGTGATCGCCGCCGCGCTGTCGACCGCCACCACCGTGATCGGCAACGAGCTCTACCGCGGCCGGTGATCGCCGCGCGTCAGGAAGCAAAGGGGCTCTGCCCCTTAAACCCCGCCAGGACAAGCAGTCCTGGACCTGCCTACTTTAGGATTGCGGGTCCAGGGGCGCTTGCTCCTGGCGGGGTCCAGGGGCAGAGCCCCTGGCCTTCTTCAGGCGCTCAGCTTCGCCGCCAGCCTCGCCACATGGCCTCCGAGGAAGTGCGCGCCGGCCTTCTCGTTGGCGCTCACCTGCCGCGAGCCGTCGCCGGCCGCGATGGTGCTGGCGCCGTAGGGCGTGCCGCCTGACACCTCGTCGAGGGTCAGCTGCCCCTGGAACGAGTACGGCAGCCCGGTGACGACCATCCCGTGATGGATCAGGTTGGTCAGCAGGCTGAACAGCGTCGTCTCGTTGCCGCCGTGCTGGCTCGCGGTCGAGGTGAACGCCGCGCCCAGCTTGCCGGCGAGCTTGCCCTGGAACCACAGGCCGCCGGTCTGGTCCCAGAACTGCGCCATCTGGCTGGTCAGGCGGCCGTAGCGGGTGGGCGAGCCCACGATGATCGCGTCGTAGTTCGGCAGCTCGTCGACGGTCGCGATGGGGGCGGCCTGGTCGAGCTTGAAGTGGCTCGAGCGGGCGACCTCCTCGGGGACGAGCTCGGCCACGCGGCGGATGTCGACCTCGGCGCCGGCCTCGCGGGCGCCGGCCGCGATGGAGGAGGCCAGCGTCTCCACGTGGCCGTAGGTCGAGTAGTAGAGCACCAGGATCTTCGCCATCGGGATCACCTCCAGAATTGCTGCGGCGGACCATTGCACTTGCCAGCACGGCCAGGAATGGAAACGATGGAAACCCATCGTTTCCATGCTTCGAGGCACGTCCATGCGCCTTCCCGATCTCGAAGCCTGGGCGATCTTCGCGCGCGTGGCCGAGGCCAACTCCTTCGCGGGGGCAGCCGCCGAGCTCGGCATTGCGACAGCCACCGTGTCGAAGGCGATCTCGCGGCTCGAGGCGCGCGTGGGGGCGGCGCTGCTGACGCGGAGCTCGCGGCGGGTGGCGCTGACCGCACTCGGGCGCGAGCTCGCGGGCACGGCCGCGGCCATGCTGGCGGATGCGGAGGCGCTCGAGGGCAATGCATCGGCGCAGGGGTCCGAGCCGCGCGGTGTGGTGCGGATCGCGGCCCCGATGTCGTTCGGGGTGAACTACGTGGCCCCACTCCTGCCCGAGCTGCTGGCGCGCCATCCGGCGCTTGTGGTGGAGATCTCGTTCTCCGACGAAGTGGTCGACCTGATCGCGAGCGGCTTCGACTTCGCGATCCGGGCCTCGCCCCGGGCCAGCAACTCGATGCGGGTGCGGCGGATCTGCACGGTGCCGGTGCGCGCGGTTGCCTCTCCCGGCTGGATCGCCGCGCACGGGCCGATCGCGCACCCAAGCGAGCTGCGGCCGGAATGGCTGTTCGGCTATCTCTACTCGCCGACGCCGAACCGGGTCGTGTTCCGCAACAGCGCCACGGCCGAGGAGGTGTCGGTCGCGAGCACGGGGCGGCTGCGGGTCAACAATGGGGAGGCGATGCTGCCGTCGCTCGAGGCGGGGGCCGGCCTCGCGGTGCTGCCCGAGTTCATGGTGTGGGAGGCGCTGCGTCGCGGCGCGCTGGTGTCGATCCTGACGGAGTGGTGCACGGCGGAGGTGGCGCTGAACGTGGTGACGCCGCCGGGCGGCCCGCGGGCGTCGCGGGTGACGCTGACGATGGAGTTCCTGGTGGAGCGGTTGGCGCGGGCGCCTTGGGCGAAGGAAGGCCAGGGCTCTGCCCTGGACCCGCCAAGGGGCAGTCGCCCCTTGGATCCCCTTGACTTAAAGAATCGGTTCTAAGGGCCAGCCCTTAGCGGGGTCCAGGGGCAGAGCCCCTGGCCTTCTTCCCTCAGCCCGGAGAAATCCGAGTGAGATCATGGAGCCGAGCCGCCATCGCCTGGCCGCTCTCGCTCACCGGAAGCGCCCCAAGATAAACGCCGTTCGGTCCCACGAGCAGCAGCACCGCGTCATGCTCGATCGCCTCGCCGTCACCGGCGACGGCGCGGATGTTGAAGCGGCCCTCGATCACCGAGATCTCCGACGCGGTGCCGGTCAGCCCGACGAAGCCCGGCCCGAACTGGCGCACGAAGCGGTGCACCACCACCGGCGTGTCGCGATGCGGGTCGACCGAGACGAACACCGGCTGGATCCGTGCGGCCCCGCGGCCCAGGTCGTGCATCGCGTCGGCGACCGCGATGAGCGTGGTCGGGCAGACGTCGCGGCAGGCGGTGTAGCCGAAGAACAGCAGCATGTAGCGGCCGCGGAAATCGCGGTCGGACACGCGCGTGCCGTCGTCGCGCGTCAGCGACCAGTGGCCGCCGATCGTGGCGGATGCGGGCACCGGACCGCCGATCGCGACCAGCAGGAGGGCGGCCAGCGCCACCAGTCCCAGGCCCGCGCCGAGCAGGATCGCCATGGGATGGCGCCCGATTCCGTTGAACATGGGCCGGTTCCTCAGCTCCGCTGCATGTCCATGCCCGGCGTCGATGCGCCGAGCAGGATCGCCGCCACTATGGCCGCACTGCCGCACCCCGTCTGGAAAAGAATGGTTGCGAGGAGATGACGACGTGCGTGGGACGCGGGAAGCGCGGGCGCGAAACGATAGCGGTTGAGGCAGGCGCCGCCGAGCAGGAGCGCGAACAGCGCGGCCTTGACCAGCACGAGCACGCCGTAGCGGGTGCCGGTCAGCGCGGCGGGCGAGCCCACCAGGATCGCGGCCTGCACGAGGGCCGAGGCGGCGAGTGCCGCCACCGCAAGCCGGCCCGGCGGCGTGAACCAGCGCGTAACCCGGCGCGCGAATGCCACCGGCGCCGCGTGCACCGTGAGCAGCAGCGGCGGCAGGCCGCCCACCCAGACCGCGGCGGCGAACAGATGCACCACGCCTGCGGCCACCAGCGGCCACCCGGCGCGGCCCATGGCCCAGCCGTGGCCGTGCGCGGCCTCGGCCACCAGCACGAGGGCGGCCGCCCACGTGGCGGGTGCGAACCCGGCGCGCAGGCCGGCGGCGGCGAGCAGCAGGAACGCCGCCTGGAGCAGCACGAGATGGCCGAACAGGGTCTGGCGCAGCACGATCGCGAGCCCGCCGAGATCGCCCGCCAGCGTCTCGGTTTCCGCCAGCGTCCAGGCGACGAGCGAGGCCGCCGCGCCCGCGACCGACCAGGCGGCGAGACAGCGGATCCGGCGGCGCTCGTCGGGCGCGGCGTCCGCCCGCTGCAGCACGTAGGCGCCGAAGAACGCCGTCCCGCCGAGCAGCAGCGCGCAGGCGACGAATGCCGCGTGCGCCGCCGGCAGCACGACGTCTCCAGCGTGCCAGGGCATGTTTTCTCCGGCGTGCCAGGGCACGACGTCTCCAGCGTGCCAGGGCACAACGTCTCCAGCGTGCCAGGGCACGACGCTCACCGCGCGGGCAAGGCGACGGTGAAGGTGAAGCGGCCCTCCGTGCGGTGGGTGTCGACCGAGGTCACGTGCCACTCGACCGTGTAGGTGCCCGGCGCTGCCGGCTTGAGCGCCGCCGTGACGCGGGAGGCGTCGTCGCCGGCCACATGCAGCGACCCGTCATCGACCCGGTGGCCGGCGGCGTCGGTCACGGCCACCGTGCTGAAGGCGGGTTCGATCTGCTCGGTGAAGTGGATCGCCACCGCGACGGGGGCGGCCGCCACCGTGCTGCCGACCGCGGGTGTGGCGTCGGCGAGGAAGGCATGCGCCGCCGCAGGGGCGGCCGTGCCGAGGAGGGCCAGCAGGGCGATCGCGGGCGCCCTCACTGGAAGATCGGCTTTCCGATCGAGTGCGGGAACAGGTCGTCGAAGAAGAAGTGCACCAGCCCGACCGCGCCCACATTGGTGCCGGCGGCGTGGTCCAGCGGCACCAGCGCCTCGACGCCCACCTCGCCCCATTGCGCGAGGTAGATCACGCCGGGTGCCGCGATCCAGGCGGTGCTGCCGTTGCTCGGGGAGGACGCCGGCGAGGACCAGGTGAACTCCACGATCGGGATCATGTCGGCGAAGATCCCCCGCAGGCCGACGTTGCGCACCTGCGACTGCAGATACGGGACGCTGTACTGGACCGACACCGCGCCGAACCAGGCGTTGCTGTTGCCGGCGTTGAAGGAGGCGGCGATGCCCTGCTCGGGGTTGGCGGGCGCGGTCTGCCTCAGCCTCGTGTCGGCGATCGTGTAGCCGAGCTCGCTGGTCACCGCGAACGGCCGGATCCAGCCCACTTGCACGTCGCCGAGCCCCTTGCCGCCGTAGACGGTGGGCGTGGTGGAGCCGAACCGGTCGCCGTTGACGTGGTTCGTGCCGGTGCCGCCGATCTCGCGGATCACGCCGAGCGAGACCACCGCCTCGTGGGGGGCGTTGGTGAGCGCCTGCCACTTGCCGGTGATCACCAGGTTTTCCCAGCCGCTCTCGGTGCCGGTGTTCTCGGTGTGCACCACGTCGTAGCCGTCGTTGATGATGAGTGCGGTGTTGTCGGTGATGGTCTTGTCGTATTCGAAGCCGAGATCGACCTCGTGGGTGGGGCCGGTGCCGCCGTTGGCACCGGTGCGCATGTAGTTGAAGGACGGGAACGACGCCTCGTCGGAGACGCCGGGGTCGTCGAAGGTGAGCGTCACGGGGAAGACGCGGGCGCCGGCGATGACGTGGGCGGCCGCCGGCGTGGCACCGGCGGCAAGGCTGCAGGCGGCACAAGCCGCCCGCCTGAGAAGGTTCTGCATGGGTCGGGTCCCTGATCGGAGAGTATGACGAAGCCACCGCGTGTGCGCGGTGGCCGAGGGCGTCAGGCTCCGAGGGGCGGACCTCGCGTGGGGGCGAAGGTCCGCAGACGCCGCGGCGGCGGCGCGCGGGCGAGCGGGCGGACGATCGCGGTCGCGGTCACCGCGTGGCCGGGCAGCGGCACGAACATGGGCCGGGACAGCGGGGCCGCGTGTGGCGTGAGCGACTGGCTCAGCGCGCAGGCGGGCTCCGGCCGCGACGGCAGATGGTCGTGGCGATGCGATGGCGGCGCGCCGCAGAGGGTGCTGGCGGAGTCGATCGCCGCGATGCCGGCGGCGCGCGCGTCGTCCGGGATCAACAGGGCGCCTGCGAGCACCTGGCCGAGCAGGGCGAGCGTGGCGAGGAGGTGGCGCAGCTGCGTCACTCGACGGCGACTTCCATGCTGGGCTGCAGGCTCACACAAAGAGAAAGCCGCTCGAGCCGGCGCCACACGCTCTCGCCCGCCATCAGCCCCACGCCGCGGGCGAGGGTGAGCGTGAGCTTGCCCGTGGGCCGGCCGGGCTCGAGTGTCGCGCCCACCAGCAGGCCGGGCAGGCCGCCGCTCAGCATGGCGGCCAGGCGCAGGGCGAGGCCCAGCCGCTCGGCACGGCGGAACTGGCGCTCCTCGAGCAGCGGGCGGATCGCGGTGATGAAGGGCTCGTCACCCTCGGCGTCGTAGCGGATCGCGACCGCGGTCGCCAGGAAGGCGCGGCCCGGATGGTCGAGCGCGCTGCCGGGCTGGCGGAGGATACGGAGAAACGACTGCTCGGCCCGGTATTCCGGGTGGTCGTGGCTGCCGGTATCGGCGAGCTCGCAGGCGGCCGCGCGCCATTGCCGCTCGAGCGCGGTCTCGTCGGTGAACAGCGGCGCGGTCCAGTCGGCCAGCACCGCGGGAAGGCCCGGGTCGCGGCCCAGCAGCAGGCCGAGTGCCCGGGCCTCGGCCACCAGCGGATTGGCAGTGGGCGGCAGGCCGGGCACCACGCGGTCGAGGAACCAGCCCTCGCGCAGGCCCTGGGCCGAGAACACCACCCGGTGCGGCGAGATCGCGCGCAGCAGACGGCGCAGCACCACGGCTGCGAAGGGCAGGTCGTCGGCGCGGCGGCGGAGGCCCGGCACGCGCTCGATCATGCGCTTGGGAAGGTCGGGCACCAGGCCCGCGAAGTGGCGCGCCTCCTCGATCCCGACAGCGTAGTGGTGGACGATCTGCAGCGGGTAGTCCGCCTGCGCCATGTGCAGGCGGGCAAGCGCCCGGAAGGCGCCCCCCACCAGGAACAGGTCGCGGCCGGCGCCGGTGCCGATCCAGGGGACGGTGGCGAGGTCCGCCTCCACCACGGCCTTGGCACGCACCCTGTCGCCGCCGGCGCGGTCCTGCAGGCGCAGCACGCCGAGCCGGAGCGAGGACGAGCCGAGAATGCGACCGTCGTCGAGGCGCACGACCTCCAGCGAGCCGCCGCCGATATCGGCGAGCGTGCCGTTGGCGGCCGGGAGCCCGGCCAGCACGCCGGCCGCGGAATAGCCCGCCTCCTCGCCGCCGCTGAGGATGCGGATCGGCACGCCGGGCATGATCCGCTCGAGATCCGCCACGAAAGCGGGGCCGTTGGTGGCGTCGCGCACCGCGGCGGTGGCCAGCACCTCGAACGGGTCGGCGTGCATCGCATGGGCGATCGCGTGGTAGCGCGCCATCACGTCGAGCGCCCCTGCCACGCCCTCGGGGTTGAGCTTGCCGGTGGACTGCAGGCCTTTGCCGAGGCGCAGCACGGCCTTTTCGTTGAAGATCGCCACGGGCGTGCGGCCGGCCTGCTCGAACACGACGAGGCGGACGGAGTTGGAGCCGAGATCGACCACCGCCGAGCGGGCACGGGTCCAGATCGAGGGGCGGCCGCGGGTCACTGCGGCGGGGCGGTCCGTGGTCACGTGCCGCCTCAGTCCTGCAGGATCCGGTCGGGGCGGCGCGGCAGCGGACGCGCGATCGGGGCGGCACTCGGCGGGTGCAGCGCCGAGCCGCGCCCCGACAACGACGGGTTGGTCATGAAGTAGTTGTGCGCCGAGACCGGCTTGTCGCCCGGCGGCAGGCGGCGCCACACGCCGTTGGCGCCGAGCTGCCAGGACTGCACCGTGTCGCGGAGATTGTTGGCCATGATCTGGTCGAGCACCTGCGCGTGCACGGTCGGGTTGCGGATCGGCACCATGGTCTCGACGCGCCAGTCCATGTTGCGGGCCATCCAGTCGGCGCTGGAGATGAACACCAGCGCGTCGCGGTTGGGCAGGCGGTGGCCGTCGCCGAACACGAAGATCCGGGAATGCTCGAGGAAGCGGCCGACGATGGACTTGACCTGGATGTTCTCGGACAGGCCGGGCACGCCGGGACGCAGGCAGCAGATGCCGCGGATCACGGCCAGGATCTTTACGCCCGCGTCGGAGGCTTCGTAGAGCTTGTCGATCAGCTCGTCGTCGACCAGGGAGTTCATCTTCAGCCAGATCGTGGCGGGACGGCCGGCGCGGGCGTGCCCGATCTCGCCCTCGATCAGCGCCATCAGCCGCGGCCGGATGGTCAGCGGCGAAAAGGCCAGCGCCTCCATGTGCTCGGGCCGCGCATAGCCGGTCATGTAGTTGAACAGCCGGGCTGCATCGCGCGTGAGCTCCGGCGCAGAGGTGAAGAAGGAAAGATCGGTGTAGATGCGCGCGGTGATCGGGTGGTAGTTGCCCGTGCCGAAATGCGCGTAGGAGCGCAACGTTCCGCCCTCGCGACGGACCACCAGGCTGATCTTGGCGTGGGTTTTCAGTTCCGCGAAGCCGAACACCACCTGCACGCCGGCCGCTTCCAGCGCGCGCGAGAGGCGGATATTGGCTTCCTCGTCGAACCTCGCCCGCAGCTCCACCATTGCGGTGACCGACTTGCCGAGCTCGGCCGCCTCGATCAGCGCCTTGACGATCGGGCTGTCGCGGCTGGTGCGGTAGAGGGTCTGCTTGATCGCCACCACCGCGGGATCGAGGGCCGCCTGGCGCAGGAACTGCACCACGACATCGAAACTCTCGAACGGGTGGTGGACGACGATGTCCTTGGCGCGGATCGCGGCGAAGCAGTCGCCGCCGAAATCGCGGATGCGCTCGGGAAATCGCGGCGCGTAGGACGGGAACAGCATCTCCGACTTGTCCGACAGGATCAGGCTGCTGATGTCGGACAGGCCGAGCAGCCCGTCGACGCGCTGCACGTCGGACACCTCGACCGCGAGCTCGTCGGCGACGAAGGCCACGAACTCGTCCTCCATCGCGGCGTCGACCGCGAGATGGATCACCACGCCGCGTCGGCGGCGCTTGAGTGCGGTCTCGTAGGAGTGGACGAGGTCTTCCGCCTCGTCCTCGAACTCGACATCGGTGTCGCGGATCAGCCGGAACAGGCCGCTGCCCCTGATCGCGAAGCCGGGGAACAGCCGGTCGATGAACAGCGAGACCAGGGTTTCGAGCAGCACGAAGCGCTCGCGCCCTTCCGCGGTCGGCAGGCGGATGAAGCGCGCGATCACCGAGGGCAGCAGGATCAGGCCGCGCATCGCCTGGTTGTCGTCGAGGCGGGCGAGATGGAAGCTGAGCGCCAGCCCCATGTTCGGGATGAACGGGAACGGGTGGGCGGGATCGATCGCGAGCGGGGTGAGCACGGGGAACACGCGCTCGTTGAACCAGGTCTCGACCCAGGCGTGGTCGACGTCCGACAGTTCCTCGGGGTCGAGCAGCGACATGCCGTTCTGGGCCAAGGTCGCGCGCAGCGTGCGCCAGTCGCCCTGCTGGCGCTCGATCAGCGCGCGGGCGCGCTGGGTCACAGCATCGAGCTGCTGCGCCGGCGTGCGGCCGTCGGGCGAGACGGTTTTGATGCCCTCGCGGGCCTGGCCGATCAGGCCGGCCACGCGCACGGAATAGAACTCGTCCAGATTGCCCGCCGAGATCGACAGGAAGCGCACGCGCTCGAGCAGCGGATGGGCTTCGTTCTCCGCCTCCTCGACCACGCGAAGATTGAAGTCCAGCCAGGAGAGTTCGCGATTGATGAAGCGTTCGGGATCGCGCTGGCCGATGCGGGCGGCGTCGGTGTGGGGCGCCGGCGCCGCCTCGGCGCGGGTGGCCTGCGTGCGGCGAAGGGAGCGGACGGAGCCGGAGCGTTGCTGCATGCGGCGCAGGCTAGAACAGCCGGCGCCCGCCCGCTACGCAAGTCAGCATGACGCTTCGGTGTCGTTTTCTTCTGCGAAGAAGGCCAGGGGCTCTGCCCCTGGACCCCGCTAAGGGCAGTCGCCCTTAGAACCCCCTACTTAGGGTTGCCGTAACAGGCGCTGGAGGCGGAGTGTGTTGGCTGAAGTCTATGATTTCAGGCTTCGCCAGGGAAAAACCCAAACAATCAGGGATCCAAGGGACGACTGTCCCTTGGCGGGTCCAGGGCAGAGCCCTGGCCTTCTTCCTCGACTGCGAGAAAGGCCTGGGCGATCGCCAGGCTCACGGGGCGGCCACGCTCGAGCGCCATGCGGTCCAGCGCCGCTACCGCCGCGCGGAGCGAGGCGGCGTCGCGCGGCAGGCGGGCGCGCAGAAAGCGGGCCACTCCTTCGCCGGCGGCGAGCTGGCGGTCGGCGAGCAGGCGGCCGAACAGCGCGTCGAGCAGCGCGTCGTCGGGATCGCCGATCGCGACCGCGGGCGTGGCCCGCAGGCGGCTCGCGAGGTCGGGGAGGGCGACGTTCCAGCGTGCCGGCGCCGTGCGCGACGCGAGCAGCAGCGGGATGCGCGCCTCGGCGGCACGGTTCAGCAGGTGCAGGAGCGGCTCTTCGGCCCCTCCTCCCTGCGTCACGATCGTATCGGCGTCGTCGACCGCGAGCGCGCCCGTGGCGGGGAGCGGTGCGTCGGGCGGCAGCGTGCGCACGGCGGAGGCCTCGAGCAGGGCCGCGTCGCGCCCGGCGGCGATCCCTCGTGCGAGCCAGAGATGCAGCAGATGCGTCTTTCCCGTGCCCGCCGGTCCGTGCAGGGCCAGGCGCCCGAGCGGCCAGTCGTCGGACGCGAGATAGGCGAGTGCGGCCTCGTTGGCCGGCGCCGGCATGAAGTCGGCGGCGGCGAACGAGCTGCGATGCAGGAACGGGAGCGCGAGCTGGCGCAAAGGGTCAGGGCGGGTCGAGGTAGAGCGGGGAGCGGAGATAGCGCGCGAGCCAGTAGCGGGCGAGCACGCCGACCGTCGCGGCCATGGGTACCGCCAGCATCACGCCCACGAAGCCGAACGCGGCGCCGCCGGCGAGAAGAGCAAAAATGACCCACACCGAGTGGAGCTCGACCCGGTCACCCAGAAAACGCGGGTAGATCACGTAGCCTTCGAGGAACTGGCCGAGCAGGAACACGGCTCCCACGCTGGCGACGCCGCGCCAGTCGGGGAACTGCGCGATCGCCAGCGAGATCGAGGAGACGGCACCGGTGATCGTGCCGACATAGGGGATGAACGAGAGCACGCCCGCCAGCAGACCCACGATGAGGCCGAGATCGAGGCCGGCGAGCGAGAGCCCGACCGCGTAGAACAGGGCGAGCAGCACGCAGCAGATAATCTGGCCGCGCACCCAGGCGGACAGGATGCGGTCGACCTCGGCGAACTGCGCGCGCAGCGAGCCGGCGTAGCGGCGGGGCAGCCAGAGGTCGAGGCGGCCCACCACGGCGGGCCAGTCGCGCAGGAGGTAGAACGCCACCACCGGCGCCACCAGCAGCAGCGAGACCACGTTGAACAGCGCGAAGCCGCGGCCGAGCAGGCCGGCGGCCGCACTGGTGATGAAGGCGATGGCCGTGCCGGCCTGGTTGGAGACCAGGTCGCGCAGCCGCTGATCGACGTCGCCCCGCCCGAAATGGGTTTCGGCGAGGGCGATCAGGTGGTCGCCGAGATGGCGGAGCGCGGTGGCATAGGCCGGCACGCGCGCGACCAGAATGCCGATCTGGGCCACCAGCAGCGGGTAGAGCAGCAGGCCGCCGAGAGTGGCGACCGCGATCAGCAGTGCGATCACCAGGAGGGCTGCGAGGCCGCGCCCCATGCCGAGACCGGCCAGGCGGGTGCAGAGCGGGTGGAGGAAATAGGCGATGCCGGCGGCCGCCACGAAGGGCAGCAGGATGGAGGCGAACAGGTGCAGCGCCACCCAGCCGGCGGCGAGCAGGCCCACGAGGAGTGCGATCCGCTGCAGGCGCGTGGCGCTGCGGATGGTCTCGATCTCGAGTTCCGCCAACTCGGTCGGTGGGGGGGAGCTGGTGTCCAAACGTCGATCCTCGCTGGGCCGCGCGGACCCGGTCTTGGGCATGCCGGTCTCAGGCGAGCCCGTCTCAGGCAAGCCCGTCTCAGGCAAGACTGGCGAGCGCGGCCCCCGTTTGATACTGCCTCCCATCGTTTTCGGGATCACTCATTTGGCCCAAGGTGGCAATCATCACGGCCTGACCTATCGCGGCGCCGGCGACATGACGTATCGCGACGCCGGCGTCGACCTCGATGCGGGCGAGGCACTCGTCGAGCGGATCAAGCCGCTGGCGCGCGCCACCGACCGGGCGGGCGTGATGGGCGGCCTCGGCGGGTTCGGCGCGCTGTTCGACCTGCGGGCGGCGGGGTTCACCGATCCGGTGCTGGTGTCGTCGACCGATGGGGTCGGCACCAAGCTGATGGTGGCGATCGAGACGGGGCGGCACGACACGGTGGGGATCGACCTCGTGGCGATGTGCGTCAACGACCTCGTGGTGCAGGGCGCGCAGCCGTTGTTTTTTCTCGATTATTTCGCGACCGGGGCGTTGGCGGTGGACGATGCGGCGCGGGTCGTGGCCGGCATCGCCGCCGGGTGCCGCGAGGCGGGCTGCGCGCTGGTGGGCGGCGAGACCGCCGAAATGCCGGGGCTGTATGCGGCGGGGCATTACGATCTCGCGGGGTTCGCGGTGGGGGCGGCGGAGCGTGACGCGCTGCTGCCGCGCGCGATCCCGCCCGGCACTGCGATCCTGGGGCTGCCGAGCACGGGGGTGCATTCGAACGGATTTTCCCTCGTTCGCCGGGTGGTCGGGGCGAGCGGGCTGACATGGGACGACCCCGCGCCGTTTGAGCCGGGGGTGACGCTCGCCGAGGCGCTGCTGCGGCCGACGCGGCTCTATGTCGCGGCACTCATGCGGCTGCACGGCGCAGGGCTGCTGCTGGGTGCGGCGCACATCACCGGGGGTGGCCTGCCGGGCAATCTGCCGCGGGTGCTGCCGGCCGGGGTCGAAGCGGTGATCGCCGACGGCTCGTGGCCGGTGCCGCCCGTGTTCGACTGGCTCGCGCGCACCGGCGGCGTGGCACGAGAAGAAATGTTCCGGGTGTTCAACATGGGGGTCGGCATGGCGGTGCTGGTGGCGGATGTCGCGGCCGCCCAGGCGATGCTGGCCGAGGACGGGCTCGACGCCCCCGTGATCGGGCGGATCGAGGCGGGCGGCAGCGGCCTGCGCTTCGCTTGACCACGATCGCCGTTCTGGCATCGGGGCGAGGGAGCAATCTTGCGGCGCTCGTCGCCGGGTTTCCCGGGGCCGTCCGATTGGTGATCGCGAACAATCCGGGGGCTGCAGCCCTCGATCGTGCGCGCGCGGCGGGGATCGAGGCGGTGGCGATCGACCACCGGCCTTTCCGGGGCGATCGCGCGGCGCATGAGCGGGAGATCCATGCGGCGCTCGAGGCGCGCGGGATCGGGCTCGTGTGCCTCGCCGGCTACATGCGGCGGCTGACGCCGTTGCTCGTCGGGGCTTGGGCGGGGCGGATGCTGAACATCCATCCGAGCCTGCTGCCGGCGTTTCCGGGGCTCGACACGCATCGGCGGGCGCTGGCCGCAGGCGTCGCGATCCACGGATGCAGCGTGCACCTGGTCACGGAGGGCGTCGACGAGGGGCCGATCCTGGGCCAGGCGGCGGTGCCGGTGCTGGATAGCGATACGGAGGAGACGCTGGCCGCGCGGGTGCTGGCGGCGGAACATGTCCTTTATCCGGCGGTGGTGGCGCAGTGGCTCGACGTGGAGCCGGAGACGCCGCATGGCGACATGCTGGTGAACCTGAGGGGCGCCGCAGGCACGTAGAAGGTTGGGGCTCTGCCCCAAACCCCGCCAGGATGCTGTGCACCCTGGACCCCCATCAATTAAGGGGGTCTGGGGTTAAGACCCCAGCGGGGTCCAGGGGCAGAGCCCCTGGCCTTCTTCTTCGTCAGCCCGCGATCTCAAGCGCCGAGAAAAAGAACGAGATCTCCGTCGCAGCAGTCGCAGGCGCGTCCGACCCATGCACCGTATTCGCCTCGATGCTCTCGGCGAACTCCGCGCGGATCGTGCCGCCATCGGCCTTCTTGGGGTCGGTCGCACCCATCACCGTGCGGTACTTCGCGATCGCGTCCTCGGCTTCGAGCACCTGCACCACCACCGGGGCCGAGAGCATGGAGGCGACCAGGTCCTTGTAGAAGGGACGCGCGCTGTGCACGGCGTAGAACGCGCCGGCCTGGGCCTCGGTGAGTTGGAGGCGCTTCTGCGCGATGATACGGAAGCCCTCGCTCTCGAGCTTCGCGTTGATCGCGCCCGTCAGGTTGCGGCGCGTGGCGTCCGGCTTGAGGATGGAAAGGGTATGCTCGACAGCCATGACACTGCTCCGTTCGGTCCGATTGCGGCGCACACATAGGGCAAGTCCCGGCTTCGGGAAACCTTGCGTCCCCTGCAGGGGGCTGGGCCGATGAGCGTGCTGGTGGTGCGCGACCTGACGATCCGGGTGGCGGGGCGGACGCTGCTCGACGGCGCGGACCTCGCGATCGGCGCCGGGCAGCGGGTGGGGCTGCTCGGGCGGAACGGCGCGGGGAAATCCACGCTGCTGGGCACGATCGCGGGGAGCCGCGAGGCCGATGGCGGCACGGTGCAGTTGGCACGCGGGGCGCGGATGGCGACCGTGCGGCAGGAGGCGCCGGAAGGGCCGGCGACGCTGCTGGAATGCGTGCTGGAGGGAGACCAGGAGCGCATTTCTCTCCTTGCCGAAGCAGACGCGGCGGAGCGCGCGGGGGCCGACGAGGCGGTGCATCTCGGCGAGATCCATGAGCGGCTACGCACGATCGGGGCGGATAGCGCGCCGGCGCGGGCCGGCGCCATCCTGGCGGGGCTCGGCTTCGATGCGGCGGCGCAGGCACGTGCGGTGGGCACGTTCTCGGGCGGGTGGCGGATGCGGGTGGCGCTGGCGACGGCGCTGTTCGCGAACCCGGACCTGCTGCTGCTCGACGAGCCGACCAACCATCTTGATCTCGAGGCGACGATCTGGCTCGAGGCGTATCTGCAGCGGTTTCCGGGCGCGGTGCTGGTGGTGAGCCACGACCGCAACCTGCTCGATAACGCGGTGGAAGCGATCGCGCATCTCGATCGTGGCAAAATCAAGATCACGCCGGGCGGATATACGGAATTCGTGCGCATCCGCACCGAGCAGGCGCTGCAGCAGTCGCGCGAGGCGACGCGGATTGCGGCACGGCGCGAGCACATGCAGGATTTCGTGGACCGGTTCCGCGCGAAGGCGAGCAAGGCGCGGCAGGCGCAGGCGCGGCTGAAGGCGCTGGCGAAGATGCCGATGATCGAGGCGGTGGTCGAGCAGGCGGCGACGAAGTTCGAGTTTCCGACGCCTGCCCTGCTGGCGCCGCCGATGCTGACCTTCGAGAATGCGTCGGTGGGGTATGACGGTGTGCCGGTGCTGAGGCACGTGTCGCTCAGGCTCGACGAGGACGACCGGGTGGCGCTGCTCGGCCCGAACGGGCGCGGCAAGTCGACGCTCGCCAAACTGATGGCGGGGCGGATGTCGCCGCTCGCAGGTTCGCAGTTCCGCGCGAATGGTTTGCGCGTCGGCTATTTCGCGCAGCACCAGAGCGACGAGCTCGACGGGGGCGACACGCCGCTGCTGCACATGGAACGCGCGATGCCCAAGGCGAACGTCACGCAGGCGCGTTCGCAGCTGGCGCGTTTCGGGCTCGATGCGGACCGGGCGAACACGCCGTGCGCGGAATTGTCGGGCGGCGAGCGCGCGCGGCTGCTGCTTTCGCTGGCCACGCGCGATGCGCCGCAGCTGCTGATCCTCGACGAGCCCACCAACCATCTCGACATCGATGCGCGCGATGCGCTGGTGCGGGCGCTGACGGATTTCGGCGGCGCCGTCGTGCTGATCAGCCATGATCCGCACCTGGTGGAGCTGGTGGCGGACCGGCTGCTGGTGGTGGGCGAGGGCACGGTCAAGCCGTTCGAGGGCGATCTGTCCGACTACCGCACGATGATTTCGGAGACGGGTTCGACGCGTGGTGCGAAACGCGCGGAAAAGCCGGCGAGTGCGGGCCGCGACGAGCGGCGCGAGCGGGCGGCGGCGCGGGCGGCGATGGAGCCGTTGCGCAAGCGTGCGCGCGATGCGGAAGCGCGGCTGGCAAGGCTTGCGGAGGAGCGGAAAACGATCGAAACGGCACTGGCGGATCCGAAGATGTATCGGAACGGCAAGGCGGCGGACGTGGCGCGCGAGAATGCGCGTCTGTCTGCGGTCGCGCGCGCGGTGGCGGCGGCGGAGGCGGACTGGATGGAAGCGGCGTCGGCGCTGGAGGCTGCGGAGGCCGGTTAGGAGTGGGGTCTGGGGCCAAGGCCCCAGTGGGGTCCAGGGGTGGAACCCCTGGCCTTCTGTTTCTCAATAGGCGTGGCGGGACAGGATCTCGCGCCTGACTGTCAGGAACAGGATCCGCAAGTCGAGCCCCACGGACCAGTTCTCGATATAGGCAAGGTCGAGCGCGACGCGGCGGCGGACGTCCTCGTCGGTGCGGAGCTCGCCGCGCGAGCCGTTCACCTGCGCCCAGCCGGTGATGCCGGGCTTGACGCGGTGGCGCAAATTATAGGGTCTGCGCCCAGCCGGTGATGCCGGGCTTGACGCGGTGGCGCAAATTATAGGGTCCGACGATGTCGGCGAGGGCTCGGCCGCCGACCGCGGTGGTGGGCGTGTGCGGGCGCGGACCCACCAGCGACATGTGGCCCACGAGCACGTTGATCAGTTGCGGCAGCTCGTCGAGGCTGAGGCGTCGAAGCCGGCGGCCGATGCGGGTGACGCGCGCATCGCCGCGGCTGGTCTGCCGGCGTGCCTCGGCATCGGTCATGGCGTGGTGCATCGTGCGGAACTTCCAGATCGAGAAGACCGCGTCGTTCAGGCCCACCCGCGCCTGGCGGAACAGCACCGGGCCGGGGCTGTCGAGGCGCACGGCGAGTGCGAGCAGGAGCAGGACCGGCAGCAGCACGACCAGGAGCAGCAGGGCCGTGCCGCGGTCGAGCAGCGCCTTGAGCAGGACCTGCAGGGCGGCGCGCGCCTCGCGCGGGGGTTCGGCGGTCAGGGCGGCGGTCGCGGTTGCGAAAGCGAAGGCGTTGAACCCGACGTTCTCCATGGCGGCAGCACCCTTGTCATGTCAGCGGAACGATTCGCGGCCGGACAGACCGCCGACCGGAACCTAGCTCACGGCGGCGTGATCACGGATGCGTGAAGTTCGACCCGAGTCGCAGGTCGTGCGACGTCGTTGCGGTACCGGAAGTGGAATCTTAACCCGTGTTCGAATCTCAGGGCCGAGCGGTCGCCGTCGCTTCTCTCACCGCGCGCAGGATGTCGGACGCGCGTAGGCGGCTGCCGTGGGGCAGCCGCACGCGCAGGAGAAGGATGCTGTCGGCGCCGTTGCTGTGGGTCAGGATGGCCGCTCCCTCTATGGCGTCGCGCCCGTGGTCGAGGCGGCTGTCGAACGTTCCCAGCCCGTTGCTGCCCGCAGGCGTGGTGAAGTCGACCTCCGTGGGGCCGCGACGGGTCGTCCTATCGCGGGTAAACGGGCCGCGTGGCAGCGGGCCGGGCCGGATGCCGTCCGCTTGCGCGTCGGCGATGAAGCGGCGCTCGGACGGGAACAAGCGGGAGAGCAGCGCGGCCACGTCGGCGCGACCGGAGTTCTCGCCGTTGAGGAACGACAGCTCGACCGCGGGGCCGCTCAGCCGGTTGAACGCGGGCAACGTGAGCATCGTGAATGTGCCGGGTGTGACCAGCAGGTCGGCGCCGCCCGATCCGTAGGTGTCGAAGCAGTGCCACCCGCGCGGCGCCAGCACCGCCCAGCCTTGCGACACGTAGTAGGCCGCCTCTGCGCCGGGCCGCCCTGGGAGGGGTGGCGGAGGGAGGTGGGACGGCGGCGGTAGCGGTCCCGACTGACCGTCGGAGGGACATCCGACTGTGAGAGGGGCGGCTGGGGCTCGTGTGGCGCCGAGCCAGGCACCGATCGCCAGGAGGAGTATCGATCGAAGGAGGAGTGCGGACATGGTTCGCTGCGGCCGTGGTGAGGTAAGAAGGCCAGGGCTCTGCCCTGGACCCGCCAAGGGACAGTCGTCCCTTGGAACCCTGATCGTTTGGGTTGTTCCCTGGCGAAGCCTGAACATCATAGACTTCGGCTAACGCATCCGTCTCCAGCGCCTGTACTCCAACCTTCAGTAGGGGGTTCTAAGGGCGACTGCCCTTAGCGGGGTCCAGGGGCAGAGCCCCTGGCCTTCTCAAGGCCCCTGCTCCCAACCCTTTGCCCCCTCGCGCCAGTAGGTGAGCGCGTGTCCAGCCGCGCGTGCCGCCTGCCAGCGCGTGCGCGCGGCCGTGACCGCGTCCGCGTCGTGGCCGTCGAACACGTCGAACACGCGGGCGTAGCGGGCGACATCGGCGGCGGCGCTGCCGGCGAACAGGAACAGGAAATCGGCGCCATTCGGCGGGTTGGCCACCGCGTCGGCGCCGGCGGCGAGGAGCACGGGCTGGAGGGGGGCGTGGTCGATGCCGTGGGGGAGGAAATCCACCGCGTCCTCGCGCCAGAGCGCGTCGTCGAGCGCCGGCAGTGCTGCCGCGTCGGGCAGCAGCACCAGCGCCCGGTGGCCAGCGGCCAGCGTGCGGGCGAGCAGACGCGCGAGCGCCCTGGTCGGGGTCTCGCGCGTCAGGTGGTAGAAGCCGACCGAAGCCAAGTCAGTCGGCGCGCTCGTAATGGGTGGAGACCAGGCGGTCGAGCAGGCGCACGCCGAACGCGGTGGCGCCCTTCGGGATCGTGGGCGTGCCCTTGTCGGCCCAGGCGGTGCCGGCGATGTCGAGATGCGCCCAGGGCGTGTCGTTCATGATGAAGCGCTTGAGGAAATGGGCGGCGATGATGGCGCTGCCGGGCCGGCCGCCGATGTTCTTCATGTCGGCGATCGGGCTCGCGATCTGCTTGTCGAAATGATCGTCGAGCGGCATGCGCCAGAGCCGCTCGCCGGTGGCGGTGCCGGCCTCGAGCAGCTGGGTGGCCAGGACGTCGTCGTTGCTGAACAGGCCGCCGAACTCGTGGCCGAGTGCCGTGATGATGGCGCCCGTGAGCGTCGCCAGGTCGACGATGGCGCACGGAGAAAAACGGTCCTGCGCGTAGTGCAGCACGTCGGCGAGGACCAGGCGGCCTTCGGCGTCGGTGTTGAGCACCTCCACGGTCTGGCCCGAGGCGGTGGTCACCACGTCGCCCGGGCGCTGGGCCTCGCCGTCGAGCATGTTCTCGACCAGGCCGAGCAGACCCACGGCGTTGACGCGTGCGTGGCGTCCGGCGAGTGCGGCCATCAGGCCGGCCACCGTGCCGGCGCCGGCCATGTCCCACTTCATGTCCTCCATGCCGCCGGCAGGCTTGATCGAGATGCCGCCAGAGTCGAAGGTCACGCCCTTGCCCACGAAGGCCACCGGCTTTTCGTCGCCGCCACCGTTCCATCGCAGCACCACCAGGCGCGGCTTGTTCGCCGAGCCCATCGCCACGCCGAGGAGTGCCCCGAAGCCGAGCTTCTCCATGTCCTTGCGGTTGAGGACTTCCACCTCGAGACCGAGGCTGGTGAGACCTTCGCAGCGCGCGGCGAACACCGCCGGCGTCAGGATGTTGGCGGGCTCGCTCGCGAGCTCGCGGGCCAGCATCACGCCGTCGAGCACGGCGCGCTCGCGGGTCCAGGCATGCGTGGCAGCACCCGGTTCGGCGAGCAGCACGGTCGCGGCCTCGAGTGCCGGCTTGTCCTCGGCCTTTTCGCGCGTGCGGTAGCGGTCGAAGCGCCAGGCGCGGAGTGCGGCCCCGATCGCGGCGTGCACGGCGAGCGCCTCCGGCACGGCGTCGGCGGCGATCGCCACGGTCTCGTCGTGCGCGCAGGCGGCGATCGCGGTGCCGGCGGCGGCCTCCACGCGGGCGGCGTCGAGCGTGTCGCGGCGGCCCAGGCCCACGACCACCACGCGGTCGAGCCCGGCGCCGGGGGCGAGCAGCGTCGCGGTCTGGTTCCGCTTGCCGGTGAAGCGGGCGACACGGAGTGCGCGGGTGACGGCGCCGCCGGTCGCCTCGTCGGCGGCCGCGTGCAGGCCGGCCGGCTCCTCCCCCTCGGGCACCAGGAGCACGAGGGCACCGGTCTCGGGAAGCCTCGGGGGGCCGAACTGGATGTGGAGCATGGGGCTCCTCCTTGAAGACAGAGTTCCTTTCCCACCGGAGGCGGGGCTGGCGCGGTTGTGGGCGCGACTCGGTGGTTTTGCCAGTCGTGGGATTTCCAGGTCGTGGGGTTTTGCAAGCGGGGCGCCCATTCGCTAGGGGAACGTGATGATGGCGACGGACGACACACTTCTTGCGGTGGCAGCGGAGCTCGCGAAGCGGGCGGGTGCGGCGATCCTGAGCGTGCGCGCGCGCGGCTTCGTGGTGGACACCAAGGAGGACCGCTCGCCGGTCACCGAGGCGGACCGCGCGGCGGAGGCGATCATCCTCGAGGGGCTGCGTCGTGCGACACCGGAGATCGCGGTGTTCGCCGAGGAGGAGATGGCGGCCGAGGGGGTGCAAGCGGGCACGCGGCCGGATTGCTACTGGCTGGTGGACCCGCTCGACGGGACCCGCGAATTCGCCCGCGGCACCGACGATTTCACCGTCAATATCGGCCTGGTGCGCGACGGGCGCGCGGTGCTGGGCGCGGTCGCGGTGCCCGCACTCGGGGAATTGTTCTGCGGCATCATCGGCGTGGGCGCCTTCAAGCGCGACCATGCGGGCGAGCGCCGCATCGCCGCGCGCGCGGTGCCGGCGGGCGGGCTCGCGGTGCTGGCCTCGCGGCATTACGCGACGGATCCGCGGCTGGCCGAGTTCCTGCGCGGCCGGCACGTGGCCACCGTCAACCATCTCGGCTCGGCGGTGAAGTTCCTGCGGGTCGCCGAAGGGGTGGCCGATCTCTACCCGCGCTTCGGGCGCACGATGGAATGGGACACCGCCGCTCCGCAGGCGATCGTGGAGGCGGCGGGCGGCCAGGTGCTGCGCGCCGATGACGGCGCGGCGCTGCGCTACGGGCGCGCGGATTTCGCAAACCCTGGCTTCGTGGTGACCGGGCGGACGTGCCCCTCCCCGTCATGACCGAGCACCTGGCGGCCGACGCGGCCGGGATCGCGCGCGCGGCCGCACTGCTGCGTTCGGGGGCGCTGGTCGCGTTCGGCACCGAGACGGTCTACGGGCTCGGCGCGGATGGCACCAACGAGCGGGCAGTGGCCGCGGTGTTCGAGGCCAAGGGACGGCCGCATTTCAACCCGCTGATCTGCCATGCGCCGGATGCCGCGCACGCCTTCGCCGAGCTCAAGGCGGACGCGCGCGCCGAGGCGCTGGCTCGCGCCTTCTGGCCTGGGCCGCTGACGCTGGTGCTGCGGCGCCGGCCGGGCTGCCGCGTGGCGCTGCTGGCGGGCGCCGGGCTCGACAGTGTGGCCGTGCGGGTGCCGGCGACCGCGTCGGCGCGGGCGCTGCTGGAGGCGGTGGGGCGGCCGGTCGCGGCGCCGTCCGCCAACCGCTCGGGGCGGGTAAGCCCGACCACGGCGGCGCATGTCGCCCGCGAGCTCGACGGGCGGATCGCCGCCATTCTCGACAGCGGACCCTGCCCGGTCGGGCTCGAGAGCAGCGTGCTCGACCTGACCACCGGGACCACGCCGTTCCTGCTCCGGCCGGGCGGGATCGAGGTGGAGCGGATCGAGGCGGTGGTGGGACCGGTCGGGCGCGGCATCACGCCGGGGGCGGCGGAGCGGGCGCGGGGGTTGCGCTCGCCCGGGCTGCTGCATTCGCACTACGCGCCGACGCTGGAGCTGCGGCTCGAGGCAATCACGGTGGCGCCCGACGAGGCGCTGCTGGCGTTCGGGCCGGAGGCGCCCGCGGCCGCACTGACATGGAATCTGAGCGCGCGTGGCGATCTGGCCGAGGCCGCCTCCCGGCTGTTCGGCGGGCTACGCTTTCTCGACGATGAAGGTGCTAGACTGGGACTCGTGCGGATTGCGGCGATGCCCGTCCCCGCCTCGGGGTTGGGGCTCGCGATCGGCGACCGGCTCGAGCGGGCGGCAGCGCCGCGGTCCGGGATGTCAGAGACCCGGTAGATGCAGCCGTCGATCGACCCCAAGGAACTGAAGACGCTCTCGGACATCCTCGCCCTGGTGCTCGAGGAGCAGGCCGGGCAGTCGCAATCGGCCCTCGATGCGCTGCGCGCGCGCGCCAAACGCAGCGGCATTACCGGCGGCGCGCTGAAGAACCTGTTCGTGGCGATCGCCAACGACCCGCCGAAGACCCGGAAATCGGATGGCGCGGCCACCACCGCCGCGTCGCGCGCGCCGCGGGCCAAGCCGGGCTCGGCGGCGGCCGAGGTGCAGGCGGCGCATGTGCGCATCGCCCAGCTCGCCGCCGACATGCGGAGCCTCGACCTGCAGCTGCGCACCGCGAACGCGTCGGTGGCCAAGCTCGAGGCCGAGCTCGACGCGACCCGGCAGGCGCGCGCGCACGCCCAGGCCTCGCTGCGCCGGATGGAAACCTCGCGCCACGACCAGCGCGCCAAGGCGGCGCTGCTCGGCGGCATGGCGGGGGGCGTGATCGTGCTGGCCGCACTTCTCGTCCTGCACGCCGCCGGATTGTCGATGTGACTTTCTTCCAGTCCCTCCTCCGCGACGCGCTGGGCGCGTCGGGAGTCCTCATCGGTGCCGATGCCGCGCCCTACGCCAGCGACTGGCGGCGCCTGTTCCAGGGCACCGCGCCGGCGGTGCTGCGGCCTCGGACGACAGCCGAGGTCGTGGAGGTGGTACGGATTTGCGCGGCGGCGGGCGTGCCCATCGTGCCGCAGGGGGGCAACACCAGCCTGGTGGCGGGGGCGGCCGTGATCCCGGACGGGATCGCGGTGATCCTCAACCTGGCGCGCATGGACCGGATCCGCGACGTCGATCCGCTCGACGGGACGATGGTGGTGGAGGCCGGCGTCACGCTGGCGCGCGCCCAGGAGGCGGCGCGCGAGGCGGGGCGCCGGCTGCCGCTGTCGATCGCGGCGGAGGGAACTGCGCAGATCGGCGGCGTGCTCGCGACCAACGCGGGCGGCAACCTCACCATCCGCCACGGCAACGCGCGCGACCTGGTGCTCGGGCTCGAAGTGGTGCTGCCCGATGGCTCGGTGTTCGAGGGGCTGCGCCGGCTGCGCAAGGACAACACGGGATACTGCCTGCGCCAGCTCTTCGTGGGCTCGGAGGGCACGCTCGGGATCATCACCGCCGCCGTGCTGAAGCTGGCGCCGCCGCTGCGCGACAGCGTGACGCTGCTCGCCGCCTGCCCGTCCGCGGACGCGGTGCTGGAGCTGCTCCGACGCATCACCGACGCGCATGGCGGCGCGGTGGAGGCGTTCGAGTTCATGTCGGAGGCCGGGATCGGGCTGGTGCTGGACCAGATCGAGGGCGTGGCGCTGCCGCTCGCCGAACGGGCACCCGCCTACGCGCTGGTGGAGATCGAGGCGGCCCAGTTGGCGGTCGAGGAGACGCTGGCGGCGGCGATCGAGGCGGAGTGCGTGACGGACGCCGTGCTCGCCTCGTCCGGGTCGCAGCGGGCGGCGCTGTGGCGGCTCCGCGAGGAGCACACCGAGGCGCAGGCGCGCGCCGGGGCGTCGGTCAAGAACGACATCTCGGTGCCGGTGAGCCGGTTTCCGGCCTTTCTGGCGGAGGCGACGGCGGCGTGCCTGGCGCTGATCCCCGGCTGCCGGCCGGCGCCGTTCGGGCATGCCGGCGACGGGAACATCCACTTCAACGTCCTCCAGCCGGTGGGCGCGGACGGGGCTGCCTTTCTCGCCCGCGCGCACCACATCATGGACGCGGTGGCCGACGTGGTGCGCCGCTTCGACGGCAGTTTCTCGGCCGAGCACGGGGTCGGCGCGATCAAGACCGATTTCATGGCGACGTGGCGCGGCGGGGCCGAACTGGAACTGATGCGCCGCATCAAGGACGCGATCGATCCTGCGGGATTGTTAAACCCCGGGAAGTTGCTGCCGCCGCGTTGACTTCCCCGCGACCCCTATGGTGAGTGCCGGGTCCCATGCAGCAGCTCGCCGCCTCCTCGCTCGACCGCTACGTGCTGCGCCAGCTGCTGGGAGCGCTCGTGGCCACCACGGGCGGGCTCGCGGCCCTGATCTGGCTCACCCAGTCGCTGCATTTCGTGCAGCTGGTGGTCGATCGCGGGCTGTCGCTCGGCACGTTCCTGAAGCTCACCGGCCTGCTGATCCCGAGCTTCATCGCGGTGATCCTGCCGATCACCACCTTCGTGGTGACGCAGTTCGTCTACGGGCGCCTTGCCAACGACCGCGAGCTGACCGTGATGCGGGCGGCGGGCCTCTCGTCGGCCGCGCTCTCGCGGCCGGCGATCGCCTGCGCGGTGATCGCGGCGCTGGCCTGCACCGTGCTCGACATCTGGGTGGTGCCCGCCTCGTATCACGAGTTCCGCACCTTCCAGTTCGCGATCCGCAACCGGATGGCGGCCTACCTGCTGCAGGACGGCGTGTTCACGCAGGTGTCGGGCCAGATGACGGTGTATGTCCGCAAGCGCGCGCCCGACGGGTCGCTTGCCGGCATCCTGGTGGAGGACGACCGGCAGCCGCATGCACGCGCCACCATCCTCGCCGAGCGCGGCCGCATCGTCACCGACCCGTCCGGCACGCCCGACGTGCTGCTGTTCGACGGCTCCCGCCAGGAGGTGGACCACCAGACCGGACGGCTCGACGTGCTGACCTTCGCGCAGAACACGATCTCGCTCACCAGCACCGACAAGAACGCGGGCGAGCAGTATCGCGACAGTGCCGAGATGACGATCGCGGAGCTGCTCCACCCCGACCCGCGCACCACGCTGCCGCGCGACCGCGGCAAGTTCGCGGTGGAGGCCAACCGGCGGCTGAGCTCGCCGCTCACCGCGCTCTCGTTCGCCGCCGTGGCGCTGCTGGCGGTGCTGAACGGGAGCTTCTCGCGGCACGGCAACATCGTGCGCCCGGTGGTGGCGATCGGCGCGATCGTGGGGCTGCTGGCGGCGGGGCTGGTGATCCAGAACCTGGCCGCGCGCCTCCCCGCGCTGATGCCGCTGATCTGGCTGCACGCGACCGTGCCGGGCCTGGTGGCGCTGGCCTTTCTCTACGCGCCGGAGTGGCGGGCGGGCGAGCCCATACCCTTGAACTCGGGGCCGGCCGCGACGTCGGGCTCCGGACCCGTGGCCGCCTGAGATGCCCGTCGCGGCGACGCTCTCCTTCTACGTGGCGCGGCAGTTCACCGCCGCCGTGGTGGCGATGCTGGCGGCGCTGACGGGGCTGGTCTCGCTGTTCGACTTCATCGAGCTGCTGCGGCGGGCCGCCCCCCTGCCCGACGTGTCGTTCTCGCTGGTGGTGGCGATCGCCGCCCTGCGGCTGCCGTATTTCTCGATGGAGATCATGCCGTTCGCCGTGCTGCTCGGCGGCATCATCGCGTTCTGGCGGCTGACGCGCTCGTCGGAGCTGATCGTGGCGCGGGCGGCCGGCGTGTCGGCGTGGCAGTTCCTGGCGGCTCCCTTGGCTTGCGCGCTGATGCTGGGGCTGCTTGCCACCACGCTGGTGAGCCCGCTCTCGTCGATGATGTTCGCGCGCGCCGAGACGCTGGAGCAGGAATATCTCACCTCCACACCGGGGCAGGTGCAGCTCGCGGGCGGCGAGCTCTGGCTGCGCCAGCTCGACGAGGGGATCATCCCGTCCGGGGTCGCGATCCTGCACGCGCGCCAGGTGCGGCTGCGCGGGCACAAGCTGGTGGCGCAGGGCGTGTCGGTGTTCCGGCTCGATGGCGCCGACCACCTGCTGTCGCGCATCGAGGCGAGCGACGCGGTGCTTGCCCGCGGCGCCTGGCAGCTCGAGAACGCGCGCACGCTCAAGCCCGATCGCCTGCCGGTCGCGGTGGGTGCGCTGGCGCTGCCCACCGACCTCACCGTGCGGCGCGTGCAGGAGAGCTTCGCCTCGCCCGACACGCTGAGCGTCTGGGCGCTGCCGGGGTTCATCGCCCTGCTGCAGCATTCGGGGTTCTCCGCGATCCGGCACCGGCTGCACTACCAGTCGCTGCTGGCCGCCCCCCTGCTCGCGGGCACCATGGCGCTGGTGGCGGCCGGCTTCTCGATGCGGCCCGCGCGCCGCGGCGGCGTGTCGCGGATGATCGCGAGCGGGGTCGGCGCGGGGTTCGCGCTGTTCACGATCTCGAAGGTCGCCGAGGAATTCGGCCGGTCCGGCGCGCTGCCGCCGATGCTGGCCGCCTGGGCGCCGGCCGCCGCCGGCCTGCTGCTGGCCCTCGCCCTCCTGCTTCACCTGGAGGATGGCTGATGCGCCACTTGAGGAACATGCGCCCCAGGAACATGCGCCCCAGGAAGATGCGCCTGAGGAACGCTCGCCACCTGGTCGGAGCGGCCGCCCTGCTCTGCCTGAACTGCGGGGTGGCGGCACTCGCGGCAGCCCCGATCGCCAAGGTCGCGGTGCCGGGCAACGGCGTCACCGGGCCGGACAGCAACGCGCCCGTGACCTTCCAGGCCGACAGCGTCTCCTACGATCGCGATCGCGGCATCGTCACCGCGACCGGCCATGTGGTGGCCTGGCAGAACGACAACGTGCTGCGTGCCGACCGCGTCACGTTCGACCGCAACACCAACGTCGCTGCCGCCACCGGCCATGTCGCGATCGTCCAGCCGGACGGCGAGGTGCTGTTCTCGAACTATGCCGAGCTCACCGAGGGGATGCGCGCGGGCGTGCTCAAGGGCATGCGCACGCTGATGCTGGAGAACGCCAAGATGGCGGCCAATGGTGCCCGCCGCGTCGAAGGCAAGGTTAACGATTTCAGCCGCGCGGTGTACACGCCGTGCGACGTCTGCGCGAAGCACCCCGACGAGGCGCCGCTCTGGCAGTTGCGCGCCTATGACGCGACGCAGGACATCGAGCACAAGCGGATCGACTACCAGGACGTCTATCTCGACATCTACGGGCTGCCGGTGTTCTACATGCCGGCCTTCTCGATGTCGGACCCGTCGGTCAAGCGGCAGAGCGGCTTCCTGATCCCCGACTTCGCGCCCAGCGACGACTATCTCGGCACCTTCGTGCGGATCCCGTATTACTGGGTGATCGGGCCGTCATCGGACGCGACACTCACACCGCTGCTGGCCACCGGCTCGGGACCGCAGCTCACGACCGAATACCGGCGCGATCTCAACTTCGGCAAGGTGCGCATCACGGGTGCGATCGCCTACGACACCAGCACCACCACCAAGGGCTCGGACATCATCGCCAACGACAACGAGCCGCTCGACAGCGTCGAGGGCTACGTCTTCGCGCATGGCGATTTCACCTGGAACGACGAGTGGCACTACGGTGCCGACATCAATCTCGCGACCAGTGCCCGCTACATGCGCGACTACCAGGTGCCCGGCTACGGCGCCGACGTGCTGGGCAGCTCCGCCTTCATCGAGGGATCGAGCGAAGGCAGCTACACCCGCCTCGACGCGCTCGCCTTCCAGGGCATCAACCAGGAGGCGGTGGTCGATGCGGACCTGCCCTTCGTGCTGCCGCGCTATACGTACGACCTGCTTCTCCCCAAGGATGCGCTGGGCGGGCACCTGCGGATCTCGAGCGAGGATTTCGACATCTATCGTCCCGACGGTGCGTCGGACCAGCGCGGCAACCTGACGGTGAATTGGGACCGCGCGGTGCACGGGCCGCTCGGCACGATGTGGACCTTCACGGGCAACCTGCAATCGGAAGTGTATTCGGCCGACAAGCTGAACCTGATCCCCGACTATTACGTGGCGACCCACTCCACCACGGCGCAGGCGCTGCCCACCGCAGCGATGCGCGTGGAATGGCCGCTGATCCGGCTCGACAAATCGGGTGGCGCGCAGACGATCGAGCCGATCGTGCAGCTGATCGCGGCCCCCAACGCGCCGCGCAGCGAGAACGACAACCTGCCCAACGAGGACAGCCTCGACTACCAGTTCACCGATACCACGCTGTTCAGCCTGAACCGGTTCGAGGGCGTCGACCGGCAGGATTCCGGGTTGCGCGCCAATGTGGGCCTCAAGGGGAACTGGACGTTCCGCAACGGCATGTATGTCGACGGTCTGGTGGGGGAGAGTTTCCGCTCCCATGTCGACGACCGCGGCGTGATCCCGGATCAGGGGCTGGAGCGGCACGCCTCCGACATCATCGACCGGCTCAGCTTCGTTCCGTTCAGATGGCTCGATTTCACCGGCCGCACCCGCTACGATCACGACCGGAAGCGGATCTCCTACGCGGACGGGCTGGCCACCGTCGGCGTGAAGCTGTTCCGGGTGGGTGCGGGCTATCTCTACAGCTCCACCAACCCTTACTACTATTACGACTTCAACTATACCAAGCCCGCCAGCATCTCGCCGGGCTTCTATCTCCCGCGCAACGAGCTCACGCTCAGCGCCGCTTCGAGCTTCGGCAAATGGTCGCTCTCGGCCTTCGCCCGCCGCAACCTCGCAAACCAGCAATATACCGGCTACACCGGCGTCACCGAGGGGCAGAAATTCGTGGCACTCGGCGGCAACGTGCTCTGGCAGAACGAGTGCTTCGGCGTAAACATCGGCTATTCCAAGCGCTACACCTACATCAACGGCGATAACGGGGATCAGACCGTGCTCGTCACCCTCACCTTCAAGACCCTGGGCTCGTTCGGGTTCAACGGTTGAAAGTGCCACACATGACCAGACATCTCCGCCGCACGGCCTTGGCTCTCCTGTCGACATCGTTCCTGGCGGCCCCGCTCTTCCAGATCAGCGAGGCGATGGCGCAGGACGTCACCACGTACCACCACCACCATCGCGGCGAAGCCAGCAGCGTGCCTGACAATGCGGGGGTCGGAAACGAGAAGCTGCCGCCCATCAAGGTCGCACCCGACGGCGTGCCGGCCGACAAGATCGTGGCGATCGTCGACGGCGACGCCATCACCGCGCAGGATGTCGACGACCGCGCCAAGCTGTTCGCGCTGTCGACTGCGATGGGGGTGGACGCGCAGCTGCTCGAGCGCCTCAAGCCGCAGATCACCCGCCAGCTGATCGACGAGAAGCTGCGCATCCAGGAGATCGAGCGCCGCAAGATCGTGATCGCGCCGGAGGAGATCTCGGCGGCGATCGCCCAGATCGAGGGGCGCAACGGCATGCAGAAGAACGCGCTGCGCGACAAGCTGCAGGCCGACGGTGTCTCGCTCGGCACGCTGATCGACCAGATCCGCGTGCAGATCGGCTGGACCCATGTGCTGCGGCAGAATCTCGGGCCGCGGGCGATGGTGACCGACACGGAGGTGAAAGCCCGAGAGGACGCGCTCCGCCACGAGGACGGCCAACCCGAATACGATGTGGCCGAGATCTTCATCCCGATCGACGACCCGACGCATGCCTCCGAGGCGAACCGCTTTGCCGAGGCGGTGATCAAGCAGCTGCGGGGCGGCGCGCCGTTCGGCATCGTTGCCGCCCAGTTCGGGCAGAACCAGAACGCGCTCGAAGGCGGCGATCTCGGCTGGATGACAGCCGACCGGCTCGACCCGGAGGTGCTCGACATCGTGCGGCAGATGCCGACGGGCGCGATCAGCAACCCGATCCGGGTGGCGGGCGGCTACGACATCGTGACCGTGCACGGCAAGCGCACGATCGGCACGCAGATGGCGACCGTGCTCGGCGTGCGCCAGGCCTTTTTCCCGTTCAAGACCGCGCTCGACCCGCAGCATCCGACGGCGGACCAGATCGCGACGCTGGCGCGCACGAAGACCCTGACGGGCGGGCCGCATGATTGCGCGGCGATCGAAGCGGCCAACAAGGCGGCCGGCAGCGTGCGGCCGGCCGATCCCGGACCGCTGCTGGTGAACGACCTGAACCCGCAGATGGGGGCGATCCTGGCGCATCTGAATGCGGGCGACGTGACGCGGCCGCTGGTCAGTCAGGAGGGCATCGCGGTGATCGGGGTGTGCTCGCGCGACCAGAAGAACATCGCCACGCAGACGCCGGACCAGATCCGCGACCAGCTGCTGGCCGAGCGCGTGGAGCTCGCGAGCCGGCAGGAGAACCGGGATCTGCACCGTCATGCGGTGATCGAGATGCGGTCGAGCTGAGTGGGGACAGCGGTGGGGCTCGTGCGCAGCACGCCTTCGGCATGACGCCGGGCTTGGGCCGCGAAGCGGGGCGAGGCGCACCTGGACCCGCATGACTGACTTGGGTCCGGGAGCCGTCACGCCGGGGCGTGCTTCGCAGGACGTTTCGAGGCGTGCGTCGCACGACGTCTCCCGGCAAGGTTCGGGGCGGAGTCTCGACCTTCTGCCTCCGCTGCGCGACGTCATCGCGCGCTTCGGGCTGGAGCCGCGGAAATCGCTCGGACAGCATTTCCTGCTCGACCCGAACCTGCTCCGGCGCATCGCCGCGCTGGCGGGGCCACTCGAAGGGCGGCATGTGGTCGAGGTCGGCCCGGGTCCGGGTGGGCTGACACGCGCGCTGCTTGCGACGCCGCTCGCGAGGCTCGATGCGGTGGAGCTCGACCCGCGTGCGCTCGCAGCACTTGCCGAGATCCAGGCGCTCGACCCGCGGCTGGTGGCGCACGAGGCGGATGCGCTGGGGCTCGATCTGACGATGTTCGCGCCGGCACCGCGGCAGATCGTGGCGAACCTGCCTTACAATGTCGGCACGCCGCTGCTGATCGGCTGGCTGCGCCAGGCGGGGGCGTGGGAGCGGATGACGCTGATGTTCCAGCGCGAGGTCGCCGATCGCATCGTGGCCGCACCCGACACGAGCGCCTATGGGCGGCTCGCGGTGATTGCGAACTGGGTCGCGGAGACTGCGATCCTCACCGACATCCCGCCGGGCGCGTTCCTTCCGCCGCCGCGGGTGGTGTCTTCCGTGGTCGCGATCGTGCCGCGCGACGTGCAGCCGGAGCCGGAGTTGTTTGCGGCGATGGAGCGGGTGACGGCGGCGGCGTTCGGGCAGCGGCGCAAGATGTTGCGCGGTGCGCTCAAGGGGATTGGCGGGGAGGCGCTGCTTGCGCGGGCCGGGATTGCGGGTGATCGACGCGCTGAGACGCTGACGATCGCGGAGTTCGAGCGGTTGGCTATAGAAGTAAGGGGCGTCATGCCGTAGGCGTGCTTCGCACGACGCCCCTTAAACCCCGCCAGGATCGAGCCGATCCTGGACCTGGCTATTGTAAAGGGGTCTGGGGTTAAGACCCCAGCGGGGTCCAGGGGCAGAGCCCTGGCCTTCTTCTACGCTGCCTGCTGACTCCGTTCCGGCTCGAGCTCGCGCTCGAACATGTAGTCGCGCGTGAGCGGCACCGCGTCGCGGCGGGGGCTCAGCTGGATTTGGAAATTCATGTGATCCTGCCTGCGGAATGCGAGTTCCGAACCCACGAGATAGAGCTCGAACATGCGGCAGAACCGCTCGTCGTAGAGTTCGCGGATGCGGTCGCGTCGGGCGGCGAAGCGGGCGCGCCAGTGCTCGATCGTTTTTGCGTAGTGCAGGCGCAGGATCTCGCAATCGGTGATCCAGAGGAACTGCCGTTCGACGGCCGCGACCGTTTCGCTGAGCGAGGGCGAGTAGCCGCCCGGGAAGATGTATTTGTCGATCCAGTCGTTGGTGACCGCGGGACCCGCGGCGCGGCCAATCGCGTGGACCAGTGCGACGCCGTCCGGCTTGAGGCAGCTTTTCACGACGCGGAAGAACTCGTCGAAATGGCCGATGCCGACATGCTCGAACATGCCGACCGAGACGACGCGGTCGTAGCAGCCGGTGATCGTGCGGTAATCGGCGAGCTCGAAGCGGACGCGGCCTGCGAGCCCGGCTTCTTCGGCGCGGCGGCGGCTCTCGTGCAGCTGCTCGGTCGAGAGCGTGATGCCGGTGACGCGGCAGCCGTATTCGGCGGCGAGTGTCAGCGCCATGCCGCCCCAGCCGCTGCCGATGTCGAGCACTTCGAGACCGGGACGGTCGAGCATCAGCTTGGCCGCGATGTGGCGCTTCTTGAGGAGCTGCGCCTCCTCGAGCGTCTCGTCGCCGCGCGGGAAATAGGCGCAGGAATACTGCCGGTCGGCGTCGAGGAAGAGCGCGTAGAGCCTGCCGTCGAGATCGTAATGGTGCGCTACGTTGCGGCGCGCACGCGCGACCGGGTTGTGCTGCGCGAGACGGCGTAGCGCGTGGCGGACGCGGTTGCGCATGCGCACGACCGTGCCGAGGCCGAGATTGGGCGCGTTGGTGAGGAGAACATCGACCAGGTCGAAGAGCGAGCCTTCGACGATCGACAGGCGATCGTCCATGTAGCTTTCGCCGAAGCCCAGCGACGGGCTGACGGCGATGCGGTTCACGGCGCTCCAGTCGGCGATGCGGATCGTGGCGTGCGGCGCGGGGCCGGGGCCGGGGCCGGGGCCGTAGGTGATGACGCGGGCGTCAGGATAGCGCACCGACAATCGGCCGGTCTGGATCGTTCGGGTCAGTAGAGGGTGGAGCAGGTTTACCACGCGCACGAGATCCTCTTCGGCAGGCCGTGCCGGCGGGGAGGATGAACGAGGCTTCACGTGAGGTCAAAGCGGGGGAATGCGTCCGCTTGACAGAAGGCCAGGGCTCTGTCCTGGACCCGCCAAGGGGCTTGCCCCTTGGATCCCTTGCGAATGGGTTCTAAGGGCGACTGCCCTTAGCGGGGTCCAGGGGCAGAGCCCCTGGCCTTCTCCTTAAGCGGCCTCGTCGTCCGGCGCGCCGAACTCCACGCTCTCGGTGTTGGCGTCGTCCTCGTCGTCGTCTGCCGCGTTTCCAACCCGCTCGCCGGCCGCCTGGCGCTGCGCCTCTTCGGGCGAGCGTGCGACGTTGACGGTGACCGGGATGGTGACCTCGGGGTGAAGTTCGACGCGCACCTCGTGCAGGCCGAGCAGCTTGATCGGCTGGTCGAGCTGCACCTGGGTGCGGTTGATCGTCAGGCCGCCGGCGGTGACGGCTTCGGCGATGTCACGTGTGGAGACCGAGCCGTAGAGCGCGCCGCTGTCGCCCGCTGAGCGGATCACGACGACGGAGAGCCCGCTCATGCGCTCGGAGAGGCGCTCGGCCTCTTCGCGGCGCTTGATGTTCGTCGCCTCGAGCTGCGCGCGCTGCTCGTCGAAGCGGGCGCGGTTCTCCTTGTTGGCACGAAGCGCCTTGCCGCCGGGGAGGAGGAAGTTGCGCGCGTAGCCGGGGCGCACGCGCACGATCTCGCCCATCTGGCCGAGTTTCTCGACGCGCTGAAGGAGGATCAATTCAACCTGGTTGGCCATGCTCCCGCCCCCTTACGCGACGATGTAGGGAAGCAGCGCCAGAAAGCGGGCGCGCTTGATGGCGGTGGCAAGCTCCCGCTGCTTCTTGGCGGAGACTGCCGTGATGCGCGAGGGCACGATCTTGCCGCGCTCGCTCAGGAAGCGCGAGAGCAGGCGCACGTCCTTGTAGTCGATCTTCGGCGCGTTCGGGCCGGAGAACGGGCATGACTTGCGGCGGCGGTAGAAGGGACGGCGCGCGCCGACCGCGGCGCGGCGGGCGGCGGGATTGACGTCGGTGGTGTCGGACATCGTGCTTTACTCCGCGTCCATCGTTTCGTGGCGAGGCATCTCGCTGCCCTCGGGGCGGGCGCGGTATTCCTCGCGGTCGTCGTAGCCGCGCTTGCGGCCGCTATCGAAGCGTCCGGCGGGTTTGGGACCGCGGAAGCTGCGCTCGCGATCGTCGGACTTGCGGAGCAGGAGAGCGGACGGCGCCTCCTCGATCTCTTCGACGCGCAGCGTCATGAAGCGCAGGATATTCTCGTCCAGCGCGAGCAGACGCTCCATCTCCTTGATCGACGGCGACTGCGCATCGAGGCCGAGGAGCATGTAGTGCGCCTTGCGGTTCTTCTTGATGCGGTAGGCGAGCGAACGGAGGCCCCAGTATTCGCGCTTCTTGACGGCGCCGCCCTCGGTCTCGAGGCGGGCTGCGATCTCGTCGGCGACGGTCTCGACCTGCTGCTGCGTGATGTCGTTGCGTGCGATGAGCACGACTTCGTAGAACGGCATGTTGTGTCCCTTTGGCTCCGTCAACCCGCGCGGCGCGCGGGTATAGCCGGGGGCTCCGTGAGGGGCGTCCCGGCAGGGAAGGCGCGGCTTAGATCACAGGGGGGGCGTCGGGGCAAGGGAGAAGAAGGCCAGGGCTCTGCCCTGGACCCGCCAAGGGGCTTGCCCCTTGGATCCCATGACTTGGGGCGAAGCCCAATGCATGGGTTCTAAGGGAGACTGCCCTTAGCGGGTCCAGGCAGAGCCCTGGTCTTCAACTTGAAATTCGGCGTCGAAGGAGATGGCGCCGAGAAGGGTGCGCTCGTGGGGGTCGTTGAAGAGGGCGTAGATGGTGGCCGGGCGGAAGCCGCTTGGGGCGGCGGCCGTCCCAGTTTCGGGGGCGGTTGGAGGTGGGAGGCGTCGAGGGTAGCGATGTCCTTACGGGTTGCGGGATTGAAGTGGCCCGGAACCGCGGACGACGATGAAAAGACTCCTCAGCGGCCGCCTTGCGCGCTTGGAGCGAGACGCCCCGCCGCTTGCTGTTAGGCCGTAGGCAGGCTCCAGGTCTCACCGCGTCGGCGTAAAACGTCTGCCGTCGAACGTGTAGCGTCGCGGGCCGATCGAGCCCTGCTCGTCGAGTTGCCCGATCACTGTGATCAACCTGCTGTGGACACTGTGAAAAACGGGTTCATGTGTCGGACTGGGAGGCCAGTTGGCGATGACGTGTGGGAACCAGACGGTTTTCCGGCTCCGGTGATCGACCGCCGCCATCAGGATACAGCTTGCGCCACAACCGATCTTGGCGAGCGTGTAATGGTGATCGAAATCGATGCCATGAAGCTCGACTGCTTCTGCCAGCGCGCTGTCGTAGCGCGCGTAAGGATGCCCGTCGGCATCGAAGGCATGGTCGGGAGCGGCCTGAGCGGGTGGGACGCCTGATCCAGCGCACAGCAGGAACACTGCCGTGTGCCTGATCGCGGATGCAATGCTCAATACCAATGGTTTTTTCCCAGAAATGTCGCGCGGCCTTCACCGACCCGTATGTCTTCTTGATGTAGCGTATCCCACCGCGTGCCTCTTCGGCAGCGTCGCCGACCGAAGCCTGTCCGCGCGGGTAGAAAGTATCTCGACTATGAGCGGTCAACTGGAACAAGCCGGACACTGTGTTGTGCAGGTTCCGAATTCCTGGAACGCCCATCGACTCCTGCGCCATGATCCAGGCCAGATCGTCGAAGTCGCTCATGGAGGCTCCTTCCGATATCATGGCGGACCGGAGTGCCGTTGTAGCTGACGATGGAAGCTTGGCAGGATCGTGCATCGCCTTGGAGTGTCGTTTGCCACGGAAACCGCTCATCCTGATCTCCCTTCCTGACCCCCCTTCTGAATGAGCTTGTCTTCAACCGCCGCAATTCACACCACGCCCATCGCTGACGGGAGCTAGTTGGGTCTTCGCCTGGAGAACGATCCTCCGGCTCGAGCTCGCGGCGCGGATGATGCGGTCGATGTGACGCTGCGGGCAGACGGGTTGGGGAAGCCGGTCGCGTCGCTGACTGACGACGGGTCGCGGGCGAGATTGATCCGCGCGCTCGATGAAATCGTCAGTCACGTCCGATCCGGCAGCTTCGCCTTGGTCATGGGGTCTGGGGCCAAGGCCCCAGCGGGTCCAGGGCAGAGCCCTGGCCTTCTTTTCGGCAACAGCGTCCGGGTGCGTTCGAGGATCCGGTAAGCCACCAGCCCCGCCCACTCATGCGCCGCCTCGTCGAGCCGCCCCAGCCGGTCGGCGAACCCCGGCTCGATCTCGGCGGCGAAGCTGGGCGCCGTCTGGTAGGCGACCGGGTCCGGGATCACGTCGAAGCCGGCGGCCTCGAAGGCGGCGACCGCGCGGGGCATGTGGACGGCGGAGGTGTCGAGCAGCCAGGTCTGCGCCCGGGTGGGGTGCAGGATGGCGGCGAGGTTGCGGGCGTTTTCCCAGGTGGTGCGGCTGCTTCCTTCGTAGATGATGGGGCGGTCGGCGAGGCCCTGGGTGACGAAGAACATGCGGGCGACGTCGGCTTCGGTAAGCCCTCCCGCCAGGATGCGGCCGGAGCCGCCGGTGAAGGCGAGGGTTGCCGTGGGCAGGAGGCGCGCTGCGCGGACGAGCTCGGTCATGCGGCCGGCGGCCCCGTTCAGGGTGGGCTGGCCGCGGGCTTCGGTGACGGCGGTGTCGACGGCGCCGCCCAGCACGATCACGCCGTAGGTGTCGGGCGGGGGGACGCGGCACGCGGAAAAACGGTCCTCGAGCGGGCCGAGCGTCCAGCGGTCGAGGGGGAGCACGGCGGCGGCGCACTCCGTGCCGAGTGCCGCGGCGAGGAGGAGCAGGCCGGGGCGGCGGGCACGGAAGGCGACCAGGAGGAAGCCCACCACCGAGAGCGCGAGCAGCAGCATCGAGGGCGCGAGCACCGTCTCCGCGATTTTCGCCGCCACGAAGCCTGCCGCATCGAGCGCGCCCGCCATCACCCGCCCCCGCGCTCAGCCACCCCCGCGCTCAGCCGCCCCCGCGCTCAGCCACCGATAAAGTCGGCGGCCGGCACCGCGCCCAGGCGGCCCATCAGCGTCACGCCATCGCCGCCCGCCATCACGTGGTCCGGCGCCGGGCGGTGGGCGGCGTCCGCGCCGGGCCGCTCTACCGTCACCACGAAGCAGTCGGTGGCGCGCTCCACCTCGGCGACGGTGCGGCCGTCATGGCGGGAGCCGGGGGCGACGATCACGGTCACCAGCTCGAGGCCGAAGCGGTGCAGGTCCTGTTCCATCTCGCGCATACGGGCGGCGGGCGGCCGCAGCGCGAGGGTGGCCGGGTAGAGGATCAGCTCGGCCATGCGCTCGGCGCCGATATGGGCGGGCAGCACCACGTGGTTGGCGCCGGCCTGCAGCAGCTTGCGTTCGGTGGCGGGTGCCTCGCCGCGGGCGATGATGGTGAGCGCGGCGTTCATCGCGCGGGCCGAGAGGGTGATGAACACGTTGGCGGCGTCGTCCGGCAGGACGGTCGCGAGCACGCGGGCGCGGGAGATGCCGGCCTGGTCGAGCGCCTCCTCCTCGGTGGCGTCGGCTTCCAGCACCAGGTGGCCGCCGGCGCGGAGCTCGGCGGCGCGGGCGGGATCGGCCTCGACCACCACGAAGCGGGCCGAGGCGGCTTCGAGGTCGCGCACCAGCGAGCGGCCGATGCGGCCGTGGCCGCAGATGATGGTGTGGTCGGAGAGCTTCTCCAGTTCCATTCGGGTCCGCCTCGTTCCCAGCACGTCCTGGAAGGAACGTACCGTGATGAACTGCACCAGCGCGCCGGTGAGGAAGATCATGCCGGTGCAGCCGAACACGATCAGGCCCATCGTGATCACGCGCAACGCCGGCGTGTTGATCGGGCGCACCTCGCCGTAGCCCACGGTGAACACGGTGAGCACCGACATGTAGAGGCTGTCGCCGAAACTCCAGCCTTCGCCGCAATACGCGCCGACGGCGAGCGCGCACACGATCACCACGAACAGGACGCCGCCCACCAGGTTGCGGACGGGCGAGGCGCCGAGCCCCTGCCCCGTGTGCCCCTGCCCCGTGCGCCCCTGCCCCGTGTGCTGGCCGGCCACGATCACCGGCGGCCGCTGCCGAGCTCGAAGATGATCTGCTGGTTGAGCACCGAGGCGACGGCGTGGCCGTCCTCCTGGCCGGGGCGGAAATGCCAGCGTTCCAGGGCGCGCTTCGCCGCGGCGTCGAGCGCGGCGTGGCCGGAGCTCGAGGCGACCTGGATCGCGGCGGGATGGCCGTCGGGGGCGATCTGGACGATCAGGCCCACCGTGCCCTGCTCGCCGTGCATCGCCGCGTCGCGCGGGTAGACGGGCGGGAGGTTCGGGTGTTTCGCGTCGGGGCTGGCCGGGATCACGTTCGGGCCGTCGACGATGCCGGTGCCGGGCTGGTCGTCGTCATCGAGGTCGAGATTGATCTCGGGCGCGGGCGTCGCGTTCTCGCCGGCGTCCGGGGGTGCCTGCTCGGACGCGTCGGGGCCGGCCGTCTGCTCGGATGTGCCGGTGTTGGCGGCGACCTGCTCGGTCGACGTGGCGGCGGAGAGCGGGGCGGGGGCGCCTCCCTTGCGGGCCGGCGCGGGGGTCGAGGCGGTTGCGGCCTTCGCCTGCTTCGAGGCGCCCACGGTGGGGGTGTTCTCCTGGATCATCTCGATCGTGGCGGGGGGCGGCTGGCGGAGAGGGGCGCCGCCGATGTTCAGGGCGTCGGCCAGGCGTGGGAGGGCTATGAAGGCGCCTACTGCGGCGAGGTGGGCGGCGATGGCCAGGGCCACGAAGAGGCCGGCGCCGGTTTCGCGGCGGCGTTCGTAGAGGCGCGAGGCAGGGAGGGCTAGGCGGGGGCGGCGCATCAGGAAGAAGGCCAGGGGCTCTGCCCCTGGACCCCGCTGGGGACTTGTCCCCAGACCCCACTTATGACGGCCAGGTCCAGGACCGGCTCGGTCCTGGCGGGGTTTAAGGGGCGTCGTGCGACGCACGCCTCGGCGTGACGCCCCTTTGCTTTCATAGCACCAGCACTCCCGAGTGCTTCGCCTTGCGCTCGGGCTCCACATGGATCGTCACCACGACCTCCTGCATCGCCGCCATCAACGCGGCCTCGACACGGTCGCAGATGTCGTGCGCCTCCTCGACGCTCATCGCCCCGGGCACCACCAGGTGGAACTCCAGGAACGTGTGCCGCCCGGTCTGGCGAACCCGCAGGTCGTGCGCCTCGATGGCACCGCTGGCGTTCTCGCCCACCAGCAACCGCACCTGCTCGATCGTGTCGGTCGGGGCCTCATCCATCAGGCCGCCGATCGAGCTCCGCATCACCAGATAGCCCTGCATGAGCACGTGCGCTGCCACCAGCACCGCGATCACCGCGTCGAGGCGCCGATCCACGAACACCGCCATCGCCAGGCCGCCGGCCACACCCACCGAGGTCGCGACGTCGGCCACCAGGTGGCGCCCGTCGGCGGCCAGCGCCGGCGAGTGCAGGCGGCGGCTGGCGCGCAGCAGCACCGCACCCCAGCCGCCGTTGAAGAGGGCGGCCAGCAGGTTCACAGCGATGCCGCGCCAGGGCGCCTCGATCGGGTGCGGGTGGATCCAGGCCGCCTGCGCCTCGATCAGGATGGCGGCGGCGGCCAGCAGGATCATCGCCCCCTCGATCACGGCGGCGAAGAACTCGGCCTTTTCGTGGCCGTAGGTATGATTGGCGTCGGCGGGGCGCGCGGCGAAGAGCAGGGCCGCCAGCGCCACCGCCGAGGCCGCGACGTTGACCACGCTCTCGAGCGCGTCGGAATACAGCGCCGCGCTACCGGTGATGCGCCAGGCCAGCGCCTTGAGCGCCAGCACCAGCAAGCTCACGAGGATGCTGGTGGCCGCCAGACGCGTTCGGGATGTCACGGACGCCTCCTTGGCCTCGACCCGCCGCCGCAGGTTGCCCGACCGAGCAAAGATCGAGACTTAGCGAAAACGGGGGCGATGCGAAACGTCTGGCGGGCGCTCTCAGAGGCTCGGTCGAGGAGGAAGGCCAGGGCTCTGCCCTGGACCCGCCAAGGGACGGTCGTCCCTTGGAACCCTGAGTGTTTGGTTTTCCCCTGCGAAGCCTGAAATTACAGACTTCGACTAACGCACTCCGTCTCCAGCGCCTGGACTCCGGTAGGGGGTTTTAAGGGCTTCGCCCTTAACGGGGTCCAGGGGCAGAGCCCCTGGCCTTCTTCTTCGCCCAATCTCAGGAGCGAGGCCAGCCGGCGCGTGGCGCGGGGAACACAAGTCGCGCCCCCGCCACCGGCGGGAACGGGTTGACCGCCTCGAGCGACGCGGGTGGTGGCGGCGAGGTGATGCCGCGATACACGCGGGCGGACATTGCCGCCAGCGTCTCGCCGGGCAGCGCCGTGACCATGCGCGGCATGTGGGCCGCCGCCTCGGCGGCGGCCTGTTCGGGGTTCTCGTGATCCACGAGCACGCCGTCGTCGGGCGGGGTGGCGCCGGGGTCGGCGGTCTCCACGCTGGCGCCGGCATTGGGGATTGCCGGGGGCGCGGGGAGTGCTGGCGGCGGCGAGGCGGCGAGCTCGGGCGCGGGCGGCGGCGGCACGCGCTCCACGGCGAGGGTGAGTGCCGCGGCCAGCAGCAGACAGGACGCGAGCGCCAGCCCGAGCGGATGGGCCATCGCGCGCGCGGTCAGCGGGGCCGCCGCCACGCGCGCGACCAGACGGGCGCGCCGGCCGCGCCGCACCAGCGCCAGCAGGAGCGCCGGATCGCCGGCCGCAAGCCGGGTGACGGCGGCGCGGCCGCCGGCGTCGAGCGCGGGTGCGATCGCGGTCAGCAGCGCCGCCTGCTCGGCCGCCGTGAGCGTCGGCGGATCGACCAGGAGGGCGGCGCGATGCAGCGTCAGGAGGTCGGGAAACGCGGTCTGCTCGCGTAAGCCGGAGGTCGCCGCCAGCAGCAGGCGCGCGCGCGGTGCGGCGCGCGGCGCGCGCTTGAGATGGGCGTCGAGTGCGAGCAGGGCCGCCCGGCCGAGACGCTCGGCATCCGCGATCACGAGAACGCCGGCCTCGCCGGGCCGGACGAGGTCGGTGGGCGAGAAGCGCTCGGCCGGCACGGCGTGCAGCACGGTGTGGCCGTGGGCGAGCGACGCGGTGGCGAGGTCGAGCAGCGGCGCGGTCTCGGCCGGCGTGCCGAGCAGCACGACGCAGGGATGGCCGGTCGCCACCGCGCGCGCCGCCCGCTCGCCCGTGGCGCGGAAGGAGGCCATCGCTGCGAGCGGGTCCGGCAGGGCGCTCACGGGCGCGCACCTGGACAGGATCGGCATCGGCGTGCCACGGGCATGCGCCGGACGGCGATCCGGTGGACGGGCATCCGGCGGCCCGGCCTCTGGCAGATCGGCATCCGAGCGGCGGGAGCGACATGACGAGCGAGGGAATGTCGGGGGAAGCGGCCGCGGCGCGCGAGATGCGGATCCTGGCCGACATCCTGGCGCTGACGCTGGACGAGCAGCCAGGCGCGGCCGAGGGGGCGCTGGCGAACATCAAGTCGCGGGCGCGCGAGGGCGGCGTGACGGCGGGCGCGCTCAAGGATGCCTGGCGACGGCTGCAATCGGTGACGCCGCGGGCGCCCGATTGGGGGTCGGCGCAGCATTACGGTGCCGCGGCTTCGTCGGCGCGCACCCGGATGGAGCTCGCCGAGCTGCAATCGCAGGTGGCCCATGCCGAGCATCTGCAGCGGCAGGATCGTGTCCGCTACGGGATGATGCTGCGCCAGGCGCGGCTGCTGGCGACGCTGGCGGGCGTGCTGGCGGGGGCGGCCGCGACGGCGCTGCTGTTCGTGCTGCTCGGTCACGGGTGAACCTTCACGACAGGCGGGCGATCGGTTTCGGCGATCCAGCGGCCGCTGCGACGAGCGGGTGCGTCAGGTCGCTGTCATTCCGCTCGCGTGCCACATTTGCTCCTGTTGGATCGTGTCCCAGTCTAGAGAGTGTTAGGCACTTGTCGACGAGCCGATACAGGCCTGCAGGCACGAAGACTTGTTCTTTCTTGAAAGAAAGAACCAAAGAACTTCTATCCGATTGAGCCGCCGGCTGCGTCCAAACGGATAAAAGTCTTTTTGCTTCTTTTTCTTCAGAAAAAGAAGATTTCTTCAAGCCCGGTCGGCTCGGGTTGCATGACAGCCTCTAGACCCGCAGCGCCGCCGGGATCGGCATCCCCAGCACGTCCGGAATGTCCCACACCTCGCGCACGGTGCGCAGTGGCTTGAACCCCGCGCGCAGATAGGCCGGCAGCGCCCGCGGGTGGTCGGCGGAGCAGGTGTTCACGCGCAGTTGGGTGGGGGCGAGCATCCACGCCGCGTCGATCGCGTGGCGGAGGAACGCCTCGCCGGCGCCGCGGCCGATCATGTGCGGCATCAGGCCGAAATAGGCGATGTTCACGTCGTGGCCGGAGCGGGCGTCGAGCTCGTAGAAGCCGGCGGGCTCGCCGTCGCGGTAGAGCACGTGGATCGAGATTGCGGGGGATGCGAGCAGGGCTTCGATCTCGGCATCGGGGGCGACGCGCCGCAGCCACCAGCAATACGGACCGCCCACGGTCGCGTAGAGGTAGCGGTAGAAGGCGATCGTGGGGGCGCCGAGCGTTGCCATTTGCGTGCCGGCGGGGAGGGGTGGTGCAGGCGCGTCGGGCCGCGCCTCCATGCGCAGGAACGTCACGTTGACGGCGATGCGTGTCGCCGCCGACGCGGACGCCCGCATTCCACCCAGCATGGCCAATTCTCCCGGCGCCGCCTCAATCGTCGAGGAAGGACCGGAGCTTGCGGCTGCGGCTCGGGTGCTTGAGTTTTCGAAGTGCCTTCGCCTCAATCTGGCGGATGCGCTCGCGGGTGACGTTGAACTGCTGGCCGACCTCTTCGAGGGTGTGATCGGTGTTCATGCCGATGCCGAAACGCATGCGCAGGACGCGCTCCTCGCGCGGGGTGAGGCTGGAGAGCACGCGGGTGGTGGCTTCGCGGAGGTTGGCCTGGATCGCGGCGTCGAGCGGGATGACGGCCGCCTTGTCCTCGATGAAGTCGCCGAGATGGCTGTCCTCCTCGTCGCCGATCGGGGTTTCGAGGCTGATCGGTTCCTTGGCGATCTTGAGGACTTTTCGCACTTTCTCGAGCGGCATGCCGAGTTTTTCGGCGAGCTCCTCGGGGGCGGGCTCGCGGCCGATCTCGTGCAGCATCTGGCGGCTGGTGCGCACCAGCTTGTTGATGGTCTCGATCATGTGCACGGGAATGCGGATCGTGCGGGCCTGGTCGGCGATCGAGCGGGTGATCGCCTGGCGGATCCACCAGGTGGCGTAGGTCGAGAACTTGTAGCCGCGGCGGTATTCGAACTTATCGACGGCCTTCATCAGGCCGATATTGCCCTCCTGGATCAGGTCGAGGAACTGCAGGCCGCGATTGGTGTATTTCTTGGCGATCGAGATGACGAGACGAAGATTGGCCTCGATCATCTCCTTTTTCGCGCGCGCGGAGTCGCGCTCGCCGCGGCTGACGGTCTGGTACACGCGGCGGAACTCGCCGATCGGCAGGCCGGCATCCTGCGCGACCGTCGCAATTTCCGCCCGGATCGGCGGCACGTCCTCGAAGTGCTTTGAGACGAAATTCTTCCAGCCCTTGCCGGGGAGGGCGGCGACGGTCGCCATCCAGTTCGGGTCGAGCTCGTGGCCGCGGTATTTGAGGATGAAATCCTCGCGGCCGACCTTCGAGCTCTCGGCCAGGCGGAGCAGGCGGCCTTCCAGCGCGTTGAGCTTCTGGTTCAGGTGTTTCAGCGCCTGGACCAGCTCCTCGATGCGGTTGTTGTGCAGGCGGACCTGCTCGACCTTGCCGACCAGCTCCTCGCGCAGCTTCTCGTAGGAGCGCTCGGACTTGTCGGCGATCGCCTCGCCGCCGGTCAGCGTCTCGAGGCGCTTGGATTGGATCTTGTGGAGCTTCTTGTAGAGGACCTCGATCTCCTCGAACTGGACGAGGATTTCTGGTTTTAGCTTCTCCTCCAGCGCCGAGAGCGAGAGCCCGCCGCCTTCGGCGTCCTCGGCGTCCTCGATCTCCTCGCGGGTGGGGGCCTCGAAATTGTCGGCGGCACCGTCGGGAGCGCCCTCCCCCACTTCCTCGCCCGAAGGGGCGCCGCCGGCCTGGGTGGCTTCCAGGTCGATGATGTCGCGCAGGAGAAGATTGCCGGCCTTAAGCCGCTCGTGCCAGCCGATGATGGCGCGGAAGGTGAACGGGCTCTCGCACAACCCGCCGATCATCATGTCGCGGCCGGCCTCGATGCGCTTGGCGATCGCGATCTCGCCCTCGCGGGAGAGGAGCTCCACCGAGCCCATCTCGCGCAGATACATGCGGACCGGGTCGTCGGTGCGGCCGAGGCTTTCCTCGTCGACGTTGCCGGCGGGGGTGCCCTCCTCGGTCTCCTTCTCCTCGTCGCGCTCGGGCTTGGCGACCTCGCCGTCCTCGGACTCCTCGCCCTCGACGACCTGGACGCCCATCTCGGAGAACGTCGCCATGACGTCCTCGATCTGCTCGGACGACATCTGGTCGGGGGGCAGCACCGCGTTCAGCTCGTCGAAGGTGATGTAGCCGCGCTCCTTGCCCTTCGCGATGAGGCGCTTGACGCCCGCGGAGGTGACGTCGAGGAGGGTCGCTTCGCCGTCCTGCTCGCCGGCAGCACCTTCCTGTCGTTCGGCCGTTTTCGTCGCCATGCGCCCCACCCTCTCCGTTCTTCTGTCCGTGTCGGGCCCTGCAGCCGGACCCCTACTCACCGCGCCGCCGCCATCACCCGACGCTCCGCGACCCTCACCCAACGCTCCGCGACCATCACCCAACGCTCCGCGACCATCACCCGACGCTCCGCTTAGGCCTCGCCGGGCTCAAGCGCCCGGAGCTTGATCCGGGCTTCGCACAACGCGCGGACGCGGCGCTCGCACGCCGGGGACCAGTCTTTCGCTAACAAGTTCCGGGCCAGCTCGATTTCCTCGTTGAGCTTCTCGAACTGGATCATGCCGAAATAATGCCACCAACCGGCCTCCGCTGCTGACGGCATCGCGTCGGGTCGTGCGGCCGCGTCAAGCTTGCCGTGCTGTTCCAGCAGTTCGAACGCACGCGCGACGTGGCCACCATGACCGGTTGCGGTCAGGTGGTTCATCACCCCATCCGAGTCAAGCCGGCCCCCTCCGTCAGGCGCGGCGGCCGCATCGGCGCGGGGGAGATGCAGCATCGTCTCGCGCAGCTCGGCGAGCCAGCCGTCGAGTGCGACCCGACACCAGGCCTCCTCGATGTCGTGCAGCAGGCCAGGGTGGTTGACGGCGATCACCGCGAGATGGGCGGCCTGGATCTCGCGCGCGGCGGGATCGCTGAGGGTGGGGCGGAGCGGGCGGACGCGTGATGCGGGCGGGGTGCCGGGAGCGGCCCGGCGTGTGCTGGCGAAATAACGGTCGAGCAACGCGCGACGATATTCCGACGCCATGCCGCGATCGCCGATCAGGGCGGCGCCTGCCACCAGACGCGCGCGGAAGGCGGCGCGCTGCTCGGGCGTGGCACCGGGTGCGGGCGGGTCGAGCAGGTCGTAGAGCGCGTCCGAGAGCGGGCGCGCGCTCTCGATCGCGCGGGCGAGTGCGTCCGCACCGTGGCGGCGGAGGAGACTGTCCGGGTCTTCGCCGGGGGCGAGCTCGGCCACGCGCAGCGTGCGGTCGGGGTTGAGCATCGGCAGCGCGCGCTCGGCGCCGCGGAGTGCTGCGCGCCTGCCGGCGGTGTCGCCGTCGAGGCAGAGCACGGGTGCGGGATCGAGGCGCCAGGCCAGGCCGAGCTGCTCCTCGGTGAGCGCCGTTCCGAGCGGGGCCACCGCCGGGATGCCGGCCTCGGCCAGGGCGATCACGTCCATGTAGCCTTCCGCGATCGCGAGCGGCTTGCGATCCCGGCCGGCCTCGCGGATGCGGCTGTGAGCGAGATGCTGTCCGTAGAGAAGGCGGCGCTTGGAGAAGACCGGGGTCTCGGGGCCGTTGAGGTATTTCGGTTGTCCGTCGCCCAAGGTGCGGCCGCCGAAACCCACCGTACGGCCGCGGCGGTCGTGGATCGGGAAGATCAGGCGTGAGCGGAACATCTCGCCCCGTATGGAGCCGTCCTCACCGGTGGTCAGCAGTCCCGCCTCGCGCTGGAGGTCGGGCGCGAAACCTTCCGCCGCCAGCGCCGGACGCAGGCGGGTGCCGTCGCCCGACCAGCCGAGGCCGAACGTCGCAATCGGCTCGGCGCCCACGCCGCGACCTCGCAGATAGTCGCGGGCGGCGGACGCCGCCGCGCCGTCCCGCAGCCAGGCCGCGAACAGCCGTGCCGCCGCGTCGAGCACGGCGTGGATCCGCTCGAGGCGGCTCGTCTGCTCGCGCTCGTTCGGGGACTCGCGGGGCAGCTCCAGCCCCGCCTCGGCCGCGAGCCGCTCCACCGCCTCGGGGAAGGACGCGCCCTCGCTCTGCATCAGAAAGCTCACCGCGTCGCCATGCGCGCCGCAGCCGAAGCAGTGGAAGGCGTCGTCGTAGATGTAGAAACTGGGGGTCTTTTCCTGGTGGAACGGGCAGCAGGCGCGCCACTGCCGGCCTGCGCGCTCCAGCTTCACACGGCGGCCGATCAGTGGCGCGATCGGCGTGCGGGCGCGGATCTCGTCGAGGAAGGCGGGCGAGAACTTCAGCATCAGCCCGCGAGTTTTTGCCGGACTGCGGCGTTGGCAGCTCCCATGTCGAGGGCGGCGCCGTGCGCGGCCTTCAGGGCGGCCATCACGCGGCCCATCTCCTTGGGCGAGACGGCCCCCGTCTCGGCGATTGCGGCGTCGACGGCCGCGTCGAGTGCGGCCGCGTCGAGACCGGCGGGGATGTAGGTTTCGATCACCGCGATCTCCGCCTCCTCCTTGGCCGCGAGCTCGGGGCGCAGGCCCTGGAGGTAGAGCTCGGCGGCGTCGCGGCGCTGCTTGACCATGTTGCGCAGCAGCGGGACGAGCCGGTCGTGGGCGAGGCCTTCGACGCCGGACGGGCGGGCGGCGATGTCGGCGTCCTTCACGCGCGCGATGATCATGCGGATGGTCGAGACGCGGGCGGCCTCGTGGGCGCGCATGGCGGTCTTGAGGTCGTCGGCGAGACGATCGCGCAAGTTCATGGATGGGCGCGCAAGTTCATGGATGGGGGCTCATGGAAGGAAGTTCCGGGGGCTCGAGGGGTGGGAAAAAGTTTCCCAGGCGGCAAGGCTTATGGTAGCACGACCAACATGGCGAGCGTCGACGACATCATCCAGCGTCTTGGCGGTCCGGCCGCGGCGGCGCAGCTGACCGGAGTGGGGCTCGAAGCCATCCGCAAATGGCGCGGGGCCGGCATCGTGCCGCCCAAGCACTGGGCCGCGATCGCGGCGCGGACGGGGCTTTCACTCGATGATTTCGGAGGCACGACCATGCCCGAACCTGCGGCCACCACTTCAGCCGCCCCCGAGCTCGCCAATGAAGTGCCCGCCAACGCCGTGCCCGCCAACGCCGTGCCCTGGGGTGCGACGGCGGCCCTCGTGCTCGCCGACGGCCACGTGCTGTGGGGCGTGGGGTTCGGCGCGCATACCGAGGCGGATGTGCCCGGCTTGGGGGAAACGGGCCTGGGGGAAATCTGCTTCTCGACGGGGCTGACCGGCTACCAGGAAACGATCACCGACCCGTCCTTCGCGGGGCAGATCATCACCTTCACATTCCCGCATATCGGCAACGCCGGCACCAACCACGACGACGACGAGGCCGCACGTGTCGCCGCGCGCGGCGTGGTCGTGCGGCATATGCCGACGGAGCCCTCGAACTGGCGCGCGATCGAGACGCTGGGCGCGTTCCTGGCCAAGCACGGAATCCCGGGGATTGCCGGGATCGACACGCGGGCGCTGACGATCCGGATCCGCGACGGGGGGTTCGTGACGGGCGTGATCGCGCATCCGCGGGATGGGCGGTTCGACGTGGCGGCACTGGTCGAGCGCGCGCGCGCCTGGCCGGGGCTGGAAGGCATGGATCTGGCGCGCGAGGTGTCGTGCACGCAGAGCTATGGCTGGGACCGGCCGGTCTGGGGCGGGGTCGAGCCGGTGGACGGCGCCGCGCGTCCGCATGTCGTGGCCGTCGATTACGGGGCCAAGCGCAACATCCTGCGGTCGCTGGTCTCGTCGGGATGCCGCGTGACCGTGGTGCCGGCGACCGCCACCGCCGCCGACATCCTGCGCCACGAGCCGGACGGACTGTTCCTGTCGAACGGACCGGGCGACCCGGCCGCGACCGCGGACTACGCGGTGCCGGCGATCCGGGGGGTGATGGCGGCGAATGTGCCGGTGTTCGGGATCTGCCTGGGGCATCAGCTGCTGGCGCTGGCGCTCGGGGCGAAGACCTACAAGCTGCGGCAGGGGCATCGCGGAGCGAACCAGCCGGTGAAGGAACTGGCGACCGGACGCGTCGAGATCACGTCGCAGAACCATGGGTTCGCGGTGGATGACGCGAGCCTGCCCGACGGTGTCGAGATCACGCATGTGAGCCTGTTCGATGGGTCGAACGAGGGGATCGCTTGCGCGAGCAGGCGCGCTTTCTCGGTGCAGTACCATCCCGAGGCGGCGCCGGGGCCTTCGGACGCGGCCCATCTCTTTCGGCGGTTCGCGGCTTTGATGACGAAGTAAGGCCAGGGCTCTGCCCTGGACCCGCAAGGAGGCTTGCCTCCTTGACCTCGCGAGAAAGATGACATGCCGAAACGCACGGATATCAAATCAATTCTGATCATTGGCGCGGGGCCGATCGTGATCGGCCAGGCGTGCGAATTCGACTATTCCGGAGCTCAGGCCTGCAAGGCGCTGCGTGAGGAAGGCTACCGGGTCATCCTGGTCAATTCCAACCCGGCCACGATCATGACCGACCCGGGTCTGGCCGACGCCACCTACATCGAACCGATCACGCCCGAATTTGTCGAGCGCGTGATCGCGCGCGAGCGTCCCGACGCGATCCTGCCGACCATGGGCGGCCAGACCGCGCTCAACACCGCCATGCGGCTGCACGAGCAGGGCATTCTCGCGCGCTACGATTGCAAACTGATCGGTGCCAAAGCCGACGTCATCGACCGCGCCGAGGATCGTTTGAAATTCCGCGACGCGATGACCGCGATCGGCATCGAAAGCCCCGCCAGCCGCATCGCCCACAGCATGGGCGAAGCGCGCGTGGCGCTCGGCGAGATCGGGCTGCCGGCGGTGATCCGGCCTTCCTTCACGCTCGGCGGCACCGGCGGCGGTATCGCTTATAATCGCGAGGAGTTCGAGGCGATCGTGGCGTCGGGGCTCGACGCGTCGCCCACCACCGAGGTGCTGATCGAGGAGAGCGTGCTCGGCTGGAAGGAATACGAGATGGAGGTCGTGCGCGATGCCGCCGACAACTGCATCATCGTGTGCTCGATCGAGAACGTCGATCCGATGGGGATCCATACGGGAGATTCCGTGACCGTGGCACCCGCGCTGACGCTGACCGACAAGGAATATCAGCGCATGCGCGACGCCTCGATCGCGTGCCTGCGCGCGATCGGCGTCGATACCGGCGGATCCAACGTCCAGTTCGCGCTCAACCCGGCCGACGGGCGCATGACGATCATCGAGATGAACCCGCGGGTGTCGCGGTCGTCCGCACTCGCGTCGAAGGCCACGGGATTTCCGATCGCGCGCATCGCGGCGAAGCTCGCGGTCGGCTACACGCTCGACGAGCTGCCGAACGAGATCACCGGGTCGACGCCGGCGAGCTTCGAGCCGGTGATCGACTACGTGGTGGTGAAGATCCCGCGCTTCACGTTCGAGAAGTTTCCGGGCACGCCGGCGACGCTGACCACCAGCATGAAGTCGGTGGGCGAGGCGATGGCGATCGGCCGCTCCTTCGCCGAGGCGCTGCAGAAGGGGTTGCGCTCGATGGAGACCGGTTGGTCCGGTCTCGATCCCGTGGAGCCGCCTGGCGACGGCACGGCGGATGCGTATCGCGCGGCGCTGTCGCAGCCGGTGCCCGACCGGTTGCTGATGGCGGCGCAAGCTTTGCGCGACGGGGTGTCGGTGGAGGACATCCATGAGGCCTGCCGGTACGATCCGTGGTTCCTGCGCGAGCTGGAGCGCGTGGTCGCGGCCGAGCGGCGCGTGGCCGCGAACGGGTTGCCGAACGACGCGACGGGTCTGCGCGGGCTGAAGGCGCTCGGGTTCTCCGACGCGCAGCTGGCAAGGATGTCGGGCGTGGCCGAGACCGAGATCGCGGCGCGGCGCGCGCGGCTGGGCGTCACGCCGGCGTACAAGCGGATCGACACGTGTGCGGCCGAGTTCGCGTCCCTCACGCCGTATCTCTACTCGACCTACGAAGGCGGGTTCGCGGCGCCGGTGTCCGAGGCCGAGCCGAGCACGCGTCGGAAAATCATCATTCTCGGCGGCGGGCCGAACCGCATCGGCCAGGGCATCGAGTTCGACTATTGCTGCGTCCATGCCGCGTATGCGCTGCGCGAGGCGGGATTCGAGACCATCATGGTCAACTGCAACCCGGAAACCGTCAGCACGGACTGGGATACGTCCGACCGGCTGTATTTCGAGCCGCTGACGGCGGAGGATGTGCTCGCGATCGTGCGGCGCGAGCAGGAGGCGGGCGAACTGCTCGGCTGCATCGTGCAGTATGGCGGCCAGACGCCGCTCAAGCTGAGCGAGAAGCTGTCGGCGGCCAGCGTGCCGATCCTGGGCACGAGTGCGGATGCGATCGATCTTGCCGAGGATCGCGAGCGTTTTGCCGTGCTGCTGCGGAAACTTGGTCTGCGCCAGCCGGATAACGGCACCGCGCGTTCGGCGGCGGAAGCCGAGGCGATCGCCGACCGCATCGGCTATCCGGTGATGATCCGGCCGAGCTACGTGCTCGGCGGCCGTGCGATGGAGATCGTGCATGATCGCGGCGGGCTCGCCCGCTACATGCGCGAGGCGGCGGTGCGCGTCTCGGGTGCCAACCCCGTGCTGGTCGATCGCTACCTGAACGATGCGATCGAGGTCGATGTGGACTGCATCTCCGACGGGGCGAACGTCTATGTCGCGGGCGTCATGGAGCATATCGAGGAGGCCGGGGTGCATTCGGGTGATTCCGCTTGTGCGCTGCCGCCCTACACGCTGTCGCCCGCGACGGTCGCCGAGCTGCGTGCCGATACCGAGAAGCTGGCACTCGCACTCGGCATCGTCGGCCTGATGAACGTGCAATATGCGGTCAAGGACGATCGTGCCTACGTGCTCGAGGTGAACCCGCGCGCGTCGCGCACGGTGCCGTTCGTGGCCAAGGCCACCGGCGTGCCGGTCGCCAAGATCGGCGCGCGCGTCATGGCCGGCGCCAAGCTCACCGAGTTCGAGCTCGATGCGAGCGCGGTCGCACCGCACGTCGCGGTCAAGGAGGCGGTGTTCCCGTTCAATCGCTTCGCCAATGTCGACATCATCCTCGGTCCCGAGATGCGCTCGACCGGCGAGGTGATGGGGCTCGCACCCTCGTTCGAGCGGGCGTTCGCCAAGGCGCAGGAAGGGGCGGGCGTGCGGCTGCCGCGCGACGGCACCGCGTTCATCTCGGTGCGCACGGCCGACAAGGCGGCGTCGCTGCCGATCGCGCGCCGGTTGAGCGAGATGGGGTTCCGCATCCTGGCCACGCGCGGCACCGCCACCATGCTGCGGGAAGCGGGCATCGCCGCCGAGAGCGTCAACAAGGTTCTGGAGGGCCGTCCCCACTGCGTCGACGCGCTGCGGTCGGGCGACATCCAGCTGGTGATCAACACCGCGTCCGGCGCGCAGTCGGTGGCGGACAGCTTCACCATTCGCCGCACCGCGCTGACCCATGGGGTGCCGCACTACACGACGATCTCTGGTGCCCGGGCGGCGACCGCAGCCATCGGCGCGATGCGTGCGGGAACGCTTGAAGTTGCGCCGTTGCAGTCCTACTTTAGACGATCGTTCTAGGGGCAAGCTGGCGTTCTAAGGGCAATCCGGCCGGACGCCGCGTTCCGCCGGGGCGTTCACGTATCCTCGCCATGCTCACGCTCAAACACGTTCAAGCGTAAGGACCGTTGGTTGTGCAGAAATTTCCGATGACCGCTCCGGGCCTGCGGAAGCTCGAGGACGAGCTTCGCATGCTGAAATCGGAAGAGCGGCCAGCGATCATCCGCGCGATCGCGGAAGCGCGCAGCCATGGCGACCTGTCCGAGAACGCTGAATATCATGCCGCGCGCGAGCGCCAGTCCTTCGTCGAGGGGCGGATCATCGAGCTCGAGGAGATCGTCTCCGGGGTCGAGGTGATCGATCCGTCGATGCTGTCGGGCGACCAGGTGAAGTTCGGCGCGCAGGTGCGCTTGGTCGACGAGGAAACCGACAAGGAAGCGACCTACCAGATTGTCGGCGCGTACGAGGCCGACATCAAATCCGGGCGCATTTCGGTCTCGTCGCCGCTCGCGAAATCGCTGATCGGCAAAAAGGCCGGCGACACCGTCTCGGTGCCCGCACCCGGCGGCGATCGGAGCTACGAGATCCTCGCGATCTCCTACGCGTAGGATGATCGGTCTTGCCGATGTGCGCGACGCCGCCGCGCGCATCGAGGGCCGCGTGCTCCGCACGCCCGCGATCGACAGCCGGGCGGTGTCGTCCGCCGCCGGCTGCGACGTGCTGCTCAAGCTCGACAATCTGCAGGCCGTGGGCTCGTTCAAGGAGCGCGGTGCGGCCAATCGCCTGGCGCTGCTGAACGAGGCCGAGCGCGTGCGCGGCGTGGTGGCGATGTCGGCCGGCAACCACGCGCAGGGCGTGGCACGTCACGCGAACCTGCTGGGCATCTCGGCCACGATCGTGATGCCGGTGACCACGCCGGCCGCCAAGATCACGCGCACAGCCGCCTGGGGTGCGACGGTCGTGCTGCACGGCGAGACGCTGGCGGATGCCATGACGCACGCGTGGGCGTTGTCCGACTCCGAAGGCCGGGTCTTCATCCATCCGTTCGACGACCCTGCGATCATGGCGGGCCAGGGCACGCTGGCGCTCGAGCTGATCGAGGATGCGGGGCTGTTCGACGTGCTGGTGGTTCCGATCGGCGGCGGCGGCCTGATCGGCGGCTGTGCCGCGGTGTGCGCGGAATTGGCACCCGACGCCACCATCATCGGCGTACAGGTCGAGAGCCATGACAGCCTGCACTTGTTTCCGGGCGCGGAAAGCGTGCCGCGAGGTGGCTCGACGATCGCCGAAGGCATCGCGGTGATGAGCGTGGGACGGCAATGCCTCGAGCTGATCCGCCGCCACGTGGACCATGTGATCCGTGTTCCCGAACGCGTGGTCGAGGAAGCGATCGCGCTGCTGGCCGAAGGTGCGAAGCAGGTGGCGGAAGGTGCGGGCGCCGCCGCACTGGCGGGCGTGCTTGCCCATAGAGAAATGTTCCGCGGCAAGCGCGTGGCGCTGCCGGTGTGCGGCGCCAACATCGACAGCCGCATCCTTGCCAACGTGCTGCTGCGCAATCTCCTGCGCGACGGGCGCATCCTGCGGCTGCTGATGGAGATCCCTGATCGGCCCGGGGTTCTTGCGGATATCTCCACGAAGATCGGGGCCACCGGCGGGAACATCATCGAGGTCGTGCACCAGCGGTTGTTCGCGGCACCCAGCGTGCAGGCGGCCGAGCTCGAGGTGATGGTGGAGGCGCGGGATCGGGCGCATGCGGATGCGATTACGGCGTCGTTGTCCAGCAGTTATGTGGTGCGGCGCGGGTGAAGAAGAAGGCCAGGGGCTCTGCCCCTGGACCCCGCTGGGGTCTTAACCCCAGACCCCTTTAGTTGGCAGGTCCAGGACTGCTTGTCCTGGCGGGTCAAGGGGCAGAGCCCCTTGAAGAAGCTGGCGCAAGCGCGCCGACAGCAGGAGTGCAGCGAGAGTCAGCCCAACCAGCAACCCGACCCACACACCCTGCGCGCCCTCGCCGCCGCGCAGCGCCAGCACCGCACCGAGCGGCACGGCAACCCCCCAGTAGCACACGCCCACGATGACCATCGGCACGCGCGTGTCCTTCAGGCCGCGCAGCACGCCGTTCGCAAAGCTCTGCACGCCGTCGGACAACTGGAAGAACGCGCCCCATTTGAGCACCGCGGCCGCCGTCGCGATGACGCCGGCATCGTGGCCGTAGAGATGCGCGATCGGGCGCGGCCACAGGAGCAGTGCGGACGCGGTCACGATCTCGGCTGCCACCACCAGGGCAAAACCCAGAAACACGGTCCGCCGCAACGCGGCAGTGTCCGAACGCCCGGCCGCATTCCCGGCGAGCACGGTGCCGGCCATGGCGATCGACAGCGGCACGGTGAAGGTGATCGTCACGACGTTGAACGCGATCTGGTTGCCGGCGGCGGCAGCGGCCCCGAGGGACGCCACGATCAGGCCGGCCGCGCTGAACATGCCGACTTCCAGCAGCAGCGATGACGCGATCGGAACGCCGAGGCGGAGCAGTGCTGCGAGGATCCGCCAGTCGGGCGTCCACGTGCCGGCGCGCCAATCCACGCCTGCGTAGCCGCGCGAGAAACGGAGAATGGCCACGTAGAACACGGCTTCGGCGGCCCAGATGATCGCGGTCGCGATGCCGCTGCCCAGCACGCCGAGTGCGGGCATGCCGAGCAGACCGTACATCAGGACCGCACCCAGCGGCGCCAGCAGGACCAGGCCCGCGATCTGCACCAGCATGGTGGGAACCGTGCGCGACAAACCTTCGGAAAGTCCGCGCGCGGCGCAGTAGATGCCGATCGACGGGATCGCGAAGCTCACCGCGTGAAGGAACGAGATCGCGCCGGGCAGCAGTCTTGGGGCTGCACCCACGATGGAGAGTGTTGCGGGCCCGAGCACGTAGAGTGCGACGCCGCCGATGCTGCCGCAGAACAACCCGAGCAGCATCGCCTGGCGGAAATAGGGACCGACCAGGTCGCGCCTCCCCTTCCCGTCGAGTGTCGCGATGGTCGGCTGCAGCGACATCATGATGCCGAGCACGGCCACGAAGGCGAGCACGTACAACGAGCCGCCGATCGCGGCGGCGCCGAGCGTGTCCGGACCGAGATGGCCTGCGAGCATCGTGTCGACGAGCGGCACGCCGAACGCCGCGAGTTGCCCCGCGGCGATCGGAGACGCGAGGCGGAGAAGGGAGGCGAGCTCGCCGCCTGCCCTTCCGTCGCCCGCCTTCTCGCCGCGCGTCAGCGCGCTGGCTTCAGGGTTGGAGGTTGACGTTTTCGTCCTCGAGGGAGAAGCCGATCTTCAGCGTGACCTGGAAGTGGTGCACGGCGCCGTCCTCGATGTGGCCGCGGGTTTCCACGACCTCGAACCAGCGCAGGTGGCGCACGGTGTTCGAGGCTTTGGTGACGGCGGATTTGATGGCGTTCTCGATGCTGTCGGGCGACGAGCCAACGACTTCGATGACGCGATAGACGTGGTCGGTCATGGTTGCTCCTGTGTAAGTTGAAGAAGGCCAGGGGTTCCACCCCTGGACCCCGCTGGGGTCTTAACCCCAGACCCCTCTTTACAGGCCAGGTCCAGGATCGGCTCGATCCTGGCGGGGTTTAAGGGGCAGAGCCCCTTTGCTTAGCGCGTTCCGAACAGCCGGTCCCCCGCGTCGCCAAGACCCGGACGAATATACCCATGCTCGTCGAGCCCGCGATCGATCGCCGCCGTGAAGATCGTCACGTCCTCATATGTCGACCGTATCACCTCGATCCCTTCCGGTGCCGCAAGCAGGCACACCAGCCGGATCTCGCGCGCGCCGGCGTCGCGCAAAATGCCGATCGCGGCCGACGCCGAGTGCCCGGTCGCCAGCATCGGGTCGACGATGATCGCGATGCGATGCGCGAGATCGTCGGGCAGCTTGCGGTAGTATTCGACGGGTCGCAGCGTGGTGCGGTCGCGATACACGCCGACATGGCCCACGCGGGCAGACGGCACCAGGTCGAGCATGCCGGCAAGGATGCCGTCGCCGGCGCGCAGGATCGACACGAAGCAGAGCTTCTTGCCCGACAGGAACGGCGCCGCCATGCGCTCGAGCGGCGTGTCGATCTCGCGGGTTTCGAGCTCCAGCCCGCGCGTCGCCTCGTAGCCGAGCAGCAGGCTGATCTCGCGCGCGATCTGGCGGAACGCGCCGGTGGGCGTCTCGCGGTCGCGGAGCAGCGAGAGCTTGTGCTGGACCAGCGGATGGTCGAGCACGACGACACCGCCGGTCATGCGCCCTCCCTCACAAGAACGCTCCGCTTCCATCAACGAGAGTCGTGGCGATGCGCTCCAGCAGCACGCGCTCATCGTCGCCGAACCGGTCGGGCTCGGGACTGTCGAGATCGAGCACGCCGACCACCTGCCCGTCGCGGAGCAGCGGCACGACGATCTCGGAGCGCGAGGCCGCGTCGCAGGCGATGTGGCCGGGGAATTCGTGCACGTCCGGCACGATCACGGTCTGGCACCGCGCGGCCGCCGTGCCGCACACGCCGCGGCCCACTTGGATGCGCGCGCAGGCGGGCCTGCCCTGGAACGGGCCGAGCACGAGTTCGCCGTCGCGCATCAGGTAGAAACCCGCCCAGTTCAGTCGGCCAAGGCCATTGAACAGCACGGCGGCGACATTCGCCGCGTTGGCGATGAAGTCGGGCTCGCCCGAGAGGAGTGCCTCGACGGAGCTCAGCAGATCCTCGGATGCCTCGATCAGGCCCCATCCTCCCGGACCGCGCCGGCCGGCTTGAAGTCGAGCGCCGCGCCGTTCATGCAGAAGCGCTGGCCGGTCGGCTGCGGGCCGTCCGGGAACACGTGGCCCAGATGGCCGCCGCAACTGGCGCAGTTCACCTCGACCCGGCGCATGCCGAGGCTGGTATCCTCGGTGGTCGAGACGGCGCCTTCGACGGGTGCATAGAAACTCGGCCAGCCGCTGCCGCTCTCGTATTTCGTGTCCGAGCCGAATAAAGCGTTGCCGCAGCCGGCACAGAGGAAAATGCCGTCGCGCTTCTCGCGGTTGAGCGGGCTCGTGCCTGCGCGCTCGGTGCCGTGCTGGCGCAACACGCGGTATTGCTCCTGGCTCAGCCGCTCGCGCCATTCGGCGTCGGTGAGCGAGATGGTGCCCGGGGCGAGCTGGGGGGCGAGGTGGTCGGTCGCTGACATCGGATCCTCCTGATCGGACAGGTCAATGTGGGGCGCCGGCCGCCACAAGGGAACCGCCCCCGCTCGCTTCGCGCTCATCGAGGCGACTGCACGAGGGAGAACGCAGATGAGCGGCACGAACGACCCCGAGGAGGAGCAGGACCGGGACGACGTCCTCGAAGACACCTTCCCCGCCAGCGACCCGCCGTCACATGGCGGCAGCACCGGCCCCAACGACCCGCCCCGACCCGGCCAGACGCCGGAGGATCACGCGTCCGTCCGGATATAGGGCGTATATATCGGCTCCCAGATGCGGGCGTCCACCAGGGCGGCCGCATCGCCTTCCACCCGTCCCAGCCCTTCGCTCCTCGCCTGCTCGACCACGCGGATCGCCACGTGGCGTGCCACCCGGCGGAGGTCGGAGACGGGCGGTAGCAGCGTCAGGCTTGGGTCGTTCTTCGCGGGCGAGAGCTCGGCGAGTGCCCGCGAGGCGGCCAGGAACATCGTGTCCGTGACGCGCGCCGCCGCCGCCGCGATGACGCCAAGACCCACGCCGGGAAAGATGTAGGAGTTGTTCACCTGGTCGATGGCGACGCGCTTCCCGTCGAGCTCCACGGGAGCGAACGGGCTGCCGGTGCCGATGATCGCGCGGCCCTCGGTCCAGGCCATGATGTCGGCGGGCTTGCCCTCGCTGCGCGAGGTGGGGTTCGACAGCGGGAAGATCATCGGCCGCTCGGCGCCGGCCGCCATGGCGCGGATCACGCCCTCCGAGAACAGGCCGGGCTGGCCGGTGACACCGATCAGGACGGTGGGTTTGGCGAGTTTCACGACCGCTTCGAGGTCGCCTGCCGACGCCGCGTCGGTGCGGGCGAAGCGGCGCTGCTCCTCTGTGAGGTGCGACGAGTTCTGCGTGAGCAGCCCGTCGCGGTCGACCAGGGTGAAGCGCTTGGTCGCCTCGTCCTCTGCCAGCCCCTCCTCGATCTGCGCCCGCCGGATCAGCGAGCAGATGCCGATCCCGGCCGAGCCCGCGCCCACCAGCACCACGCGCTGGTCGGCCAGTTTCGTCCCCGCCGCGGCGACCGCCGCCAGCAGCGTGCCGGTGACGATCGAAGCCGTGCCCTGGATGTCGTCGTTGAAGGTACAGAGCTCGTCGCGATAGGTGGCCAGCAGGCGAGCGGCGTTGGAGCCGGCGAAGTCCTCCCATTGCAGCAGCGCATGCGGGAAGCGGCGCTTCACGGCGCCCACGAAGGCATGAACGAAGTCGTCGTACGCCGCGCCGCGGACGCGCTCGTGGCGCCAGCCGATGTAGAGCGGGTCCTCATAGAGGTCCTCGTTGTCGGTGCCGGTGTCGAGCAGGATCGGCAGGGTGCGGCGGGGATGGATGCCGCCGCAGCCGGTGTAGAGCGAGAGCTTGCCGATCGGGATGCCCATGCCGCCGGCCCCCTGGTCGCCGAGGCCGAGGATGCGCTCGCCGTCGGAGACCACGATCACCTCGACGTCGTCGAAGCGCGGATGAGCGAGGATGCGGTCGAGCCGGTCGGCATGCGGCGGGCCGAGGAACAGGCCGCGCGGCTTGCGGTAGACCTGGGAGAAGCGCTGGCAGCCGAGCCCGACCGTGGGCGTGTAGACGATCGGAAGCATCTCCTCGATGTTGCGGGTCAGCAGCGCGTAGAACAGCGTCTCGTTGGTGTCCTGCAGGTCGCGCAGGAAGCTGTAGCGGCCGAGAGCATCGCGGATGGCGCGGAAGGCGGCCAGGCGGCGGCCGACCTGGTCGTCGAGGCTGGCGACGTGCGGCGGCAGCAGGCCGTGCAGGTCGAACGCGTCGCGCTCGGCGGTGCTGAAGGCCATGCCCTTGTTCAGGATCGGGTCGGCCAGCAGCTCGTAGCCCGAGCGGTTGGTCGTTATGGCGTCGCTCATTTAGCGTCTCCCAACGTGGTGGAGCGAAGAAGACCAGGGGCGTCACGCCGAAGGCGTGCTGCGCACGGGGCCCTGGACCGAGCTCAAGGGCAGTCGCCCTTAGAACCCATTTGTTTAAGTATAGGGGATCCAAGGGGCGACTGCCCCTTGGCGGGTCCAGGGCAGAGCCCTGGCCTTCCTCTTCGTGGAGACCCCCCGGCATGAACGCATCATCTCGTCCCCGCCCCGTCATGCTGGTGATCCTGGACGGGTTCGGCTGGCGCGAGACCGCAGCGGACAACGCCGTGCGCCTGGCGCGTAAGCCGAATTTCGATCGGCTCTGGGAGACGGGCCCGCGCGCGTTCCTGCGCACCTGCGGCGAGGATGTGGGGTTGCCCGAGGGACAGATGGGCAATTCCGAGGTGGGCCACCTCAACATCGGCGCCGGCCGCGTGGTGATGCAGGAGCTTCCGCGCATCGGGCGGGCGGCGCGCGACGGGTCGCTGGCCGCCAACCCGGTGCTGGCGGAGTTCGTGGCCGAGCTGCGCGCCACGGGCGGCACCTGCCACCTGCTGGGGCTGGTCGGCGAGGGTGGCGTCCACGCCCACCAGGACCATGCGGCGGCACTGGCGCACATCCTGCGCGGGGCCGGCCTGCCCGTGGTGCTGCATGCCTGGACCGACGGGCGCGACACCGCACCCGACAGCGCGCGCGGATTTATGGGAGCGCTCGCGGCTCGGCTGCCGCCCGATGTGCCGATCGCCACGCTCTGCGGGCGCTACTGGGCGATGGACCGGGACAAGAGGTGGGAGCGGGTCGAGCGCGCCTACGACGTGCTGGTGGACGCGGGGGCACCCCGCTTCCCGGACGTCGCCGCGGCGCTGGATGCCGCGGCGCTCGCAGGAAAGACCGACGAGTTCGTCGAGCCGTCGGTGATCGGCGCCTATGCCGGCATGCGCGACGGCGACGCGATCCTCTGCTTCAACTTCCGCGCCGACCGGGTGCGCGAGATCCTGGCGGCGTTCCTGGAGCCGGGCTTCGACGGGTTCGACCGCAAGCGCGTGGTGCGCCTCGCGGGAGCGGCCGGCATGACGCGCTACAGCGACGCGCTGGCGCCGTTCCTGGGCGTGCTGTTCGCGCCGATCCCGATGGACGAGCTGCTCGGCGACGTCGTCAGCCGGGCGGGACTGCGCCAGCTGCGGATGGCCGAGACCGAGAAATACCCGCACGTCACCTACTTCCTGAACGGCGGCCGCGAGGCCGAGCTGCCGGGCGAGGACCGGATCATGGTGCCGTCGCCCCGCGTCGCGACCTACGATCTCCAGCCCGAGATGTCGGCGCCCGAGCTCACGGCGCGCGCGGTGGCCGCGATCGGGAGCGGCACCTACGACCTGGTGGTGCTGAACTTCGCCAACCCCGACATGGTGGGCCATACGGGGAACCTCGAGGCGGCGGTCCGCGCGGTCGAGGCGGTGGATCTCGGGCTCGGCCGCATCGCCGACGCGGTGGCCGCCGCCGGGGGCGCGCTGCTGGTCACCGCCGATCACGGCAACTGCGAGACCATGCGCGACGGCGAGACCGGCGGCCCGCACACCGCGCACACGCTGAACCTGGTGCCGGTGCTGCTCTCGGCGGCGGCACTGCCTGCCGGCGCGGCACTCCGCGACGGCAGGCTCGCCGACCTCGCGCCGACGCTGCTGGCCCTGCTGGGGCTGCCGCAGCCGGCCGCGATGACCGGCGAGAGCCTGCTCGTGCGGGACGGCGTCTGACCGTTCCGGCCTCGCGCCCGGTGCTGCTCGCCGCCCTCGTGCTGCTGGGGGCGGCGGGGCGGCCGTCCTCGTCTTCCCTGCCCGCCTCGCTCGCGCGTGCCCGCGCCGAACAGGCGGCGGCCCTCGCTCGCGCCCGCGCTGATCAGGCCGCGGCGCTGGCGCGCGCGCGGGGGGCGGCGCACGCCCAGACAGCCGCCCACCGGCAGGCGGCGGTGCTCGTGCGGCGGGGCGTGCGCGAGGCGGCCCGCCTGCGCGCGGCCGAGGAGCGCGAGAGCGAGACCGCCGGACGCATCGAGACGCTGGCCGCGCAACGCGACACCGACGAGCGCCGGATCGCCGCACTCACCGCGACGCTGGCGGCCGCCATCCCGGCGATGGAGGTGCTGCGCGCGGCCCCGCTCGGCACCGTGCTCGGCCTGCCCGGCTCGACCGCGACCAACGCCGCGGGGGCGGCCGCGGTGGGGGGAGTCGCCGCCGCCGTCGGCCGCGAGCTCGCCGAACTGCGCGCCCGCCGCGCCGAGGCGGACCGCCTGGCCGCCAGCCTCGCGGGCGAGCGCCAGCACCTCGCCCGCGAGCATGACCGCCAGGTGGCCGAGGCGAACCGCATCGAAGGCGCGGTGCGGGCGGCGCGGCAGGACGAGCGGTCGGCCGCCTCTGTGGGGACAGTGGCCGCGCGCGACGCGGCCACGAGTGCGGCGCACGCGTCCTCGCTGGCCGACGCGATCGCGGCGCTGGCCGCGGCGCAGTCCCGTGCGGACGCCGACACGCGCGTGCTACGGCGCCGCGAGACCCGCGCGGGATCGAAGCCCGCGCTCGCCGATGCCGGCGGTCCGGGGCTGGCTGGAGGCGCGGTCCTCCCCGTCGCCGGCCCGGTGGTGCAGCGTTTCGGCGCGGGCACCGATGCGGGACCTGCGAGCGGCGTCTCGATCGCGCCGGCGCCGGCCTCGCTGGTGAGCTCGCCCTGCCGCGGCACGGTGCTGTTCGCGGCCCCCTTCCGGAGCTACGGGCGGATGGCGATCGTCGATTGCGGGCAGTCCTGGCGCTTCGTGCTGGCGGGGCTGGCGACCGTGGACGCCGCCCCCGGCGCGCATGTCCGCGCCGGCGAGCCGATCGGCCGGATGCCGGATTTCGTGCCGGGCGTCAACGGGCGGCCGACGCTGTATGTGCAGCTGCGCCATGGGAGCATGCCGGTCGATCCGGGGCGTTACCTTCGTTAGAAAAGAAGACCAAGGGGCTCTGCCCCTGGACCCCGCTAAGGGCTTGCCCTTAGAACCGATTCCTTAAAGTCGGGGGGATCCAAGGGGCGACTGCCCCTTGGAGGGTCCCGGGCGTCATGCCGGAGGCGTGCTCCGCACGACGCCCTGGCCTTAGCGTTCCTCCAACCTAAGCATGGTTTCATGGGGTGGGCATGAAGCCTCCCATCCCATCTGCTACACCTTGGCATTCGAGTTGTCGGGCGCCCCCGCTTCGAGCGGCCCCGAACGGGAGAGCTTGTCGATGAGTTTCAGGAACAGCCTGACCCTCGGCGCCGCCGCCTTCGCAGGCGGGCTGGCGATCGGGCCCGGCGCCCCCTTCCTCGCACGCGAGTTCGGCGTAGGTGTGCCGCAACCGTTCGCCCGGGCCTTCGCCGAAGCCTCGCCCGATGCGGGCGGGCGCGCCCAGACCTACCACCTGCTCGACCTGTTCGGGATCGTGTTCGAGAAGGTGCGCGCCGACTACGTCCAGCCGGTCACCGACGAGAACCTGATCGACAACGCGCTGAACGGCATGGTCAGCGGGCTCGATCCGCACAGCTCGTACATGACCAAGAAAGAATTCGCCGACATGCAGGTGCAGACGCACGGGCAGTTCGGCGGGCTGGGCCTGGAGGTCCAGTCGAGCGACGGGGTGATCAAGGTGGTCTCGCCGATCGACGACACGCCGGCTGACAAGGCCGGCATGAAGGCGGGCGACTTCATCCTCGGCATCGACGGCAAGAGCGTGGAAGGCATGGCGCTCGACGACGCGGTGGCGCGCATGCGCGGGGCCGCCGGCAGCGTGATCGAGCTGACCGTCAAGCGCATGGGCGTCGACAAGCCGCTCGACCTCAAGCTCACCCGCGAGATCATCCACCTCCAGGTGGTGAAATCGGCACTCTACGGCCACACCGCCTATATCCGGCTCGCCCAGTTCAACGACGACACCGATTCGGGGCTGCACACGGCCTGGAACAAGCTTCGCGCCCAGTCCGGCGGACACCTGGACGGGCTGGTGCTCGACCTTCGCAACAACCCCGGCGGACTGCTCGACCAGGCGATCGACGTCTGCGACGACTTCATCGCCTCGGGCGAGGTCGTGTCCACCCGCGCGCGCCACCCCGAGGACAGCCAGCGCTGGGACGCCAAGGGATCCGACATCACCGGCGGCCTGCCGATGGTGGTGATGACCAATGGCGGCTCGGCCTCAGCCAGCGAGATCGTGGCGGGCGCGCTGCAGGACCACCACCGCGCGCTGATCCTGGGGACGCGCTCGTTCGGCAAGGGCTCGGTGCAGACCGTGATGCCGATCGACGATGACGGGGCGCTCAGGCTCACCACCGCGCGCTACTACACGCCGTCGGGGCGCTCGATCCAGGGCCTTGGCATCAGCCCCGACATCGACGTCAAGGAGGAGCACGGCGAGGTCGACAACCTGCCCGACCACGAGGCCGACCTGATCCACGCGCTGAAGAACCAGGGGGGCACGCCGCCGCCGCCGCCGAGCGGGCACATCACGCCGCCGGCGATCGCGAGCTCCATCCCGAAGGAGCCGCCGGCGAACTGGCCCGCCTTCGACCTCACCAAGCCCACCACCGACTTCCAGCTCCAGCAGGCGCTGAAGGTGGTGGTCGCCATGCCGCCCGCGCAGCCCACCGATACGGGCGGCGGCAGCGTGGCGCTGAAGGGTCATGGCTGAAAAGGTCCCGGCTGGACGGATCAGGGCTGGGGGGATCAGGGCGGGAGGCTTCCGCCTCCTCGGCTTCACCTGGCTCGGAATAGCCGGCCTGGTGGCCGCTGGGATCGTCGTGCTCGCGATCCTCGGGCCACCGAAGCACCGCCTTGCCGCAACGCCCGTCGCCGGGGCGGCACCGCCGAAGTCTGGCCCCGCGACCCGCCTGGCGGCCAGGCCGGCGCGTCCGGCCGCGCCGCCGCCGCCCGACCTGTCGCTCGCCCCGCTCGACGACGCCCTGAGCGAGGCCTTGAGCGAGCCTGGGCCCGACACGCTCGGCGGCACGCTTCCGGCGATCGCCGCCGACGGGCGCCGCTCGTCGGCGGTGTACGCCGCGCGCGTGCCGCACGTGCTCGCCGGCCAGTCGCGCCTGGCCCTCGTGCTCGACGGCGTGGGCCTCGACGAGGCCGAGAGCCGGCGCGCCATCGCCGAGTTGCCGCCCGCCGTGACGCTGGCGCTGTCGCCCTACGGCGAGCATCTGGCCCCCATCGCGGCCGCCGCCCGGCGTGCCGGCCACGAGATCCTCGTCGCGATCCCGATGGAGCCCGAGGGCAGCCCGGTCACCGACGAGGGCGACCGCCAGCTGCGCCCCGATGCGCCGCCCGACGAGAACGCGCTCAACCTCGACTGGGCGCTCTCGCGCGCGGCCGGCATCGTGGGGGCGACCGGGGCCGAGACCGGGCAGAACGGCGCCCATGTGGCCAACGCCCCCGACGTGCTCGGCACCGTCATCACCGAGGCGACCGCCCGCGGGCTGCTCTATCTCGAGCCGAACCCCGGCCACCCGCTGCCGCCCGGCACCGACGGCGCGGTCGCCGACATCGTGATCGACACGCGCGACGCGGTCTCGACGGCGACCGATCTCGCGGCGCTCGCCGATGCCGCGATCCGCCAGGGCCACGCGGTGGGCGTCGTGGGCCCGCTGACCGACCGGACGCTCCTGTCGGTGGAGGCCTGGGCGCGCACCCTGCCCGCGAGCGGCATCGTGCTGGTGCCCGCGAGCAGCCTCGCCCGCGTCGTGCCGCCCGCCGAGGCGGGGCTCGCGACGCCGCCCTGAACCCGCTCTATGATGCGGGCATGAATCCCAGCGATCTTCCTTATCGCCCGAATGTCGGCGCCGCCCTGTTCGGTCGCGACGGCCGCATCCTGGTCGCGCGCCGCGCCGACCTGCCGCATGGCGAGGGCGATGCAGGCGTCTGGCAGCTGCCCCAGGGGGGCATCGACGAGGGCGAGGATCCGCGGGCGGCGGTGATCCGCGAGCTCGGCGAGGAGATCGGCATCGGCCCGGACGACGTCGCGATCATCGGCGAGCATCCGGAGTGGCTGCAATACGACCTGCCGCCGGAGCTGATCGGGCGGGCGCTGCGCGGGCTGTATCGCGGGCAGCGGCAGCGCTGGTTCGCGCTGCGGCTGCTGGTGGAGGACTCCGCGATCCGGCTGGATGCGCATCGCGAGATCGAGTTCGATGCGTGGAAGTGGATCGCGCTTGAGGAGCTTCCGGCGTTGCCGGTGGGGTTTAAGAGGCCGATCTATGAGGTTCTGGCTCGGGATTTTGCGGTTTACGCGCAGAAGGCCAGGGGCTCTGCCCCTGGACCCCGCTAAGGGCAGTCGCCCTTAGAACCCATTTCTTAAGTGTGGGGGATCCAAGGGGCGACTGCCCCTTGGCGGGTCCAGGGCCCGTGCGAAGCACGCCTTCGGCGTGACGCCCTGGCCTTCTTGGCCGGATGAGGAGCACGACATGAAGATCGACCTTTCGGGTAAAACCGCACTTGTTACCGGCTCGACCGAAGGCATCGGCTTCGCCGCCGCCAAGGGGCTCGCCGAAGCCGGCGCCACCGTGGTGATCAACGGACGCGGCCAGGCCAAGGTCGATGCCGCCGTCGCCCGCCTCGGCGGCCAGGTGCGCGGCGCGGTCGCCGATCTCGGCACCGCCGACGGCTGCGCCGCCCTGACCGCGGCGGAACCGCGCGTCGACATCGTCGTGGCGAACGCCGGCATCTTCGAGCCCGCCGACTTCTTCGACACCGACGACGCGACCTGGGACCGGCACTGGCAGGTCAACGTGATGTCCGCCGTGCGCCTCGCGCGGTTCTACCTGCCGGGCATGGGTGAGCGCGGCTGGGGACGCTTCATCACGCTCGGCTCGGAATCGGCGTTCAACATCCCGGTCGAGATGATCCATTACGGGATCAGCAAGACCGCCGACGTGGCGCTCGCGCGCGGCCTGGCCAAGCGGATGGCGGGGACGGGCGTGACCGTCAATTCGGTGCTGCCCGGCCCCACGCTGTCGGAAGGTGTCGCCGCCATGCTCGAAGGTGAGCGGGCGAAGACCGGCAAGTCGCTGGAGGAACTCGCCGCCGACTTCGTCCGCGCGCATCGGCTGAGTTCCATCCTGCGCCGCGCGGCCACCGTCGAGGAAGTCGCCAACATGATCGTCTACGTGGCCTCCCCGCTCGCCAGCGCGACCACGGGTGCGGCACTCCGCGTCGACGGCGGCGTCATCGACACGATCATGTAGGGCCGGGGAAGACCAGCCGAGGCGAGAGACCTTGTCCGTCGGATCTCTCCCCGATCTCTGTCGCGCCTCCATCGAATGCCTGAACCGGCAGGATCGGTCCGGGCTCGCCGCACGCGTCGACGAGGCGTCGAGCATAACGACCGGAAGCTCGGATTGTCCGGCGACCGGGACATGCTCGTGGAGAATGTCGAGGACATCCCGGACCTTCGTTTCACCATGCAGCCTCTGGCCTGCGACCCTCCAAATGTCGCAGGCCGCCTCGCCTTCACATGCTCTCCGGGAGGGGAGTTTGCTGGTTTGAGCGTCAACGGCCGCACCGTGTCGTTTGCCGGAAACGTCTTTGATGGCGTCAGAGATTCCAGGAAGCCCAGCTCCCGCGCGATGACGGGCGCACCACGTCATGGCTGGTCCAGGAGGGCCTTTCCTCCTGGCGGCCTTGAGCCGCGAAGCGGATCGAGGCGGCAGAGCCCCTTGCCTTAAACGTCCCACTGCGCCGCCGTTTCCCGCGCGAAATCCCGATACGACCGCGGCGCATGCCCGAGCAGCGAAGTCAGTCGCGCGATCTCCTCCGCCGTCGCGACCGCGCCGTCCGTCTGGTAGCGCTGCGTCATCAGCCGAAGGTCGAGCGCGTGCCAGGCGGGGATCATCGTCTTGAGCCGCTGCTCCATCGCCACGAGATCGTCCCCGCCGTACCGGATCTCACGCCCGAGCGCCTCGCTCCAGATCGCGGCGATCGCGGGGCCGGTCAGCGCGTCGGGGCCGGCCAGCGTGATGGTCTCGCGCGGCAGCGGCACGGCGCTCGCCTCGCGGCGGAGCAGCGCGATCGCGGCCGCCTCGCCGATGTCGCGCGTGTCGACCATCGAGACGCCGCGCGTGCCGATCGGCATGGAATAGACGCCCATTTTGGTGAGCGGATCGCGCAGGCGCGCATCGTTCTGGATGAAGTAGGCGGGCCGCAGGATCGTGGCGGGCAGGTCGAGCGCCTCGATCATGCGCTCGACCGTGGCCTTGCCGGCGAAGTGCGGCACGTCGGCGTAGTCGGCGCCCTTGAAGACCGACAGGTAGACGATGCCGCGCACGCCCGCTTCGCGCGCCGCGGTCAGCGCGAGCATCGCCTGCGTGAGCTCGTCGGGAACGTTCGGGACGAGCAGGAACAGCGTGCTGACGCCGGCCAGCGCCGCGCGGAACGAGTCCACGTCGCCGAGATCGCCCGCGACCGGCGTCACGCCGTCGGGGAAGCGGGCGTGGCCGGGCGTGCGGGTCAGCGCGCGGATGTCGGCACCTCGGCCGGACAGGGAATGCAGGACCTGGACGCCGATATTGCCGGTGCTGCCGGTGACGAGAATGGACATGGACATGCTCTCCTTGCGATGTCGCGGACCCTGGTGTCCGTGACAGGAAGGAATTGGGCGTTCCATATTGCAGTCGGGAGGGGCCATGATCCGGACGCCCTGTCCCGTATCTGGAACACCGCGCATGGATCTGCAGGCCCTGACCGACTTCAACCTGGTGGTCGCCCATGGCGGGTTCGGGCGCGCGAGCCGCGCCTCGGGCCGGGCCAAGGCGACGCTGTCGCGTCGGGTCGCCGAGCTCGAGGAGAGCCTCGGCGTGCGGCTGATCGAGCGGGGCGCGCAGCATCTGCGGCTGACCGAGGAGGGCCACGCGCTGCACGACCGCACCGCGGCGGCACTTGCCGAGCTCCGGGAGGCGGGCGAGGCGGTGGTGCACGGGGCCGCCGTGCCGCGCGGGCGCCTGCGGGTGAGCGCGCCGATGGTGCTCGCCCACGTGGCGCTCGGCCGCATCGCGGCGCAGTACGCGGTCCGGTATCCGGATGTGCGGCTCGAGCTCGTGGCCGAGGACCGCAAGGTCGATCCCGTCGAGGATGATGTCGATCTCGTGATCCGCGTCGACCCGGCGCCGGACGATCGCCTGGTCGGGCGCTGCTTCCTGCGCGACCGGCGCCTGATCGTGGCGCACCCGGATTTTCCGCGGCCGGAGGACAAGGAAGCGCCGGTGCGGTCGGTGTCCCTCCTCCGCGCGGAGGCCGCGGCGACCTGGCGCCTCGCGGAAGGCGGGGTCGTGCGCGAGTTGCGCGCGGCGCCGGTCCTGCGGTTCTCCTCGCTGCTGATGGTGCGCGACGCGGTGCTGGCCGGAGCGGGCGCGGCGATGCTGCCGCGGCTGCTGGTCGCGGGCGACGTCGCCGCCGGCCGGCTGGCGCTCTGGGGCGTGCTCGACGAGGGTCCGGTGGAGTTGTGGGCGCTGCAGAGCTCGCGCCGGCTGGTCGGCGCCAAGACGCGCGCCTTTCTGCAGATGGTGGAGGAGGCGTTCGCGTCGCGCGCCGACGATTAGAGAGTGTTATGCACTCGTCGACGTGCCGATGCAGGTTTCGCAGGCATGAAGACTTGTTCTTTCTTGAAAGAAAGAACCAAAGAACTTCTATCCGATAGGCATCCGACGGGAGCGCCGGCTGCGTCCAAACGGATAAAAGTCTTTTTGCTTCTTTTTCTTCAGAAAAAGAAGATTTCTTCGCGTCCACGCAGAGATCCGATAGAACGCAGCCGTTAGACACCCGCCGGGACGAGATCGTCTGCGGTAAGCATGGCTTAATGTTTTGTCGCAATGATACGCCGGACGGAGCGTCGGTCGTGACGCGTCAACCCACCGGAGGAGCGCGACACGGATGCAGGCCGCGAAAAGCCTTGAGTTGATCGCCCGCGACCGTTCGACGCTCGCCCGCGTCATGGAGCGCATCCCCACCTATGTCAGCGATTTTCGGGAAGATCCGAAATGGCTGCTGATGTTCGTGCTGGGCCGCACCTCGCTTGGCCGCGCCCTGTACGCGCACGGCGGCAGGCGCGCGCCGGTCCCGGAGACATCCTTCTCGTCGATGTTCGATGCGCCCACGACCGCGGTCCTGTCCGCACTCGACAGCGACGGCGTGTTCGACGATCTGCATCTTCCTCACGAGGTGACGGCGCAGGTCCTCGACTTCGCGCTCGCCACCGGTTGTTTCGGCAATCACGACCGCAATCTCGACCTGACACCCGACGCGATCGCGGCCCGGCAGAGCAGCGACAACCCGATCACCAGCGGCCATTACTTCGAGCGCGTCGAGCAATGCGACGCGGTGATGCGGATCCAGCAGGACGGATTGCTGCACGCGGTGGCCGCCGATTACCTCGGCCCGAAAGCGAAAATCATCAGCACCCGGCTGTGGTGGAGCTTTCCGACCGAGGCGGCCTCGTCGACGGAGGCCGCGCCCGAGCCGCGCGAGATGCTGCATTTCGACCTCGACGACTGGCGGATGCTGAAATTCTTCTTCTACATCACGCCGGTCGACGACGCGTCGGGACCGCATCTGTATCTGCGCGGCTCGCACAAGCGCCACGTGCTGAAGCACCAGATGTCGCTCACGGTCGGGCGCCCGATGGACGAGGTGGTCGCGACCTATCCGGAGGGCCGGCTCGCGCGCATCTTCGGGCCGGCCGGGTCGGGCTTCGCCGAGGATCCGTACGGCTATCATGCCGGCGCGCTGGCGCGCGCGGGACGCCGGCTGATGCTCGAGATCGGCTTCGGCATCACGCCGCCGAACCGACGCCGCTTCTTCGGCGAGCGCATCGTCAAGTAGGGCGCGTGCCCTCCGCCTGCCGTTCAATACGACCGAAAGCTGATGACCGCCTGCGCCAATCGCCGCCAGCGGCGTCAGCCTTCGGCGGTGGCTTGCTCGACCGAAGTCAAAGTCCGGGCAGACATACGATCGACGATCGCCCTTAATGCGTCGACGAAGCGGGGTGCGGTCACGATGAACCACTCATACTGGACGGCCGGCGACACGTGATCTGCACCCATCGCTGAAGCTATGTAGACACAGATCCGGGACGCGCGCGCGTCGGGTAGCGGCTCCCATGCCAGCTCTCCGCCGAAAGCACTCTCGATGGCCGTGCGGTCGCGTTCGATCGTCTGGAACGCGGCTTTCGCCAACGTTCCAGGCGTCCGAGCTGTATGGTCATGCTTGCAAGCCTCATGTTGAGCGGGATCGTCGCGGCTAGTGGCCGCCCGGACCGCCGCCGGCCTTGCTCGGGGACATCAGGAAGCAGAACGGCACCACCAGGAACGCCAGCACCGCCACCATACCGAACACGTCGTTGTAGGCCAGCACCTGCGCCTGCTCGATGAACTGCTGGTGCACCTGGTTGACGGCGGTCGCGTGCACCTTCGCCGAGGCCACGCCCATCGCGCGCGCGGAGGCCTCGGTGCGGTCGATCAGCGAGTTGTAACCCTGCCGGAACGGCGTGGTCCATCGGCTGAGATAGGCCTCGCGGATCTGCGTGCGCTCGGTCACCTGGCTGTTGGCGACCGAGATGCCGATCGCACCGATCACGTTGCGCGACATGGTGAACAGCGCCGAGGCGTCGCCGTTCAGGTTTCGCGGAATGGTCGAATAGGCGATCGTGCTGATCGGCACGAACATGAAGGCGAGGCCCACGGTCTGGGCGCTGCGGATGAAGACGAGCGTGCGGAAGTCGATCTGCGGGTTGAGCGAGGACGAATAGATCAGCGAGCAGCCCATGATCGTGAAGCCGGTGGCGATCAGGTAGCGCGTCTGCACCCTGGGCATCAGCCGCCCCACGATCGGGATCATCACGATGATGACGAGCGCGCCCGGCGACAGGATCAGGCCTGCCAGGATCGCGTTGTAGCCCAGCACCTGCTGGGCCAGCTGCGGGATCACCACGGCCGCCGAATACAGGACGAATCCCAGCGCGCCGATCATCACGAAGCCGTTGGCGAAGTTGCGGTCCATCATCACGCGGATGTTGACCACCGGCTTCTTCGCGACCAGCAGCCAGCCGATCGCGCCCAGGATGCCGAGCACCGCGCCGAACGCCATCACGCGGATGAAGTTGGAACCGAACCAGTCCTCGTCCTCGCCGCGATCGGCCATCACCTCCATGCAGCCGATGCCGATCGTGATCAGCGACAGCCCTACCCAGTCGAGCCCGGCGCGCTGCTTCTTGGCCCAGGGGGGGTCTTCGACCAGGTAGGCCACCGCGAAGGTCGTGAAGATGCCGATCGGCACGTTGATGAAGAACACCCAGCGCCAGGAGTAGTCGAAGGTGAGATAGCCGCCCAGCGTCGGGCCCACCACGGGGGCGACCACGGTCGCGAGCGCGGTCAGGCCGAACGCGGCGCTGCGGCGGGCGGGCGGGAAGGTGTCGAGGATGATCGATTGCTGGTTCGGCTGCAGTCCGCCGCCGAAGAAGCCCTGCGCGAGCCGGAACACGATCAGCTCGCCGAGATTCTGCGACACGCCGCACAGGAACGAGCACACCGTAAACATCGACAGGCAGATCATGAAGTAGCGTTTCCGGCCGAGCACGCGCGCGAGCCAGCCCGAGATCGTCAGCACCACGCCGTTGGACGCGAGATACGAGGTCAGCGCCCAGGTCGCGTCGTCGTAGGAGGTGCCGAGGTCGCCCGCGATGTAGGGCAGAGAGACGTTGACGATGGTGGTGTCGAGCACCTCCATGAAGGCCGCCAGGGTGACGACCACCGCGATCAGCCAGGGGTTGGCCTTGGGCTTCCAGTCGTCGCGCGTGCTGCCGGTGGCCATGCGTTCAGTGCGCCGCCGCGGTGGTGGACGGCTGCGTGCCGAGATGCACGGTGGGCTCGACTGACAGGCCGATCGGCAGCGGGACTTCCGGGTTCATGCCGCCGTCGATCAGGATTTTCACCGGCACGCGCTGGACGATTTTGACGAAGTTGCCGGTCGCGTTCTCCGGCGGAAAGGCGCTGAACTGCTGGCCGGAGCCGAGCTGGATGCTGTCCACGTGGCCCCTCAGGTGCAGCTGCGGGTAGGCGTCGACGTCGATGTCCACCAGCTGGCTCGCGTTCATCCGGCTGAGCTGGGTCTCCTTGAAGTTCGCGGTGATCCAGATCTCGGGCTCGACGATCGTGAAGAGCTGCTGGCCGGGGGTGACGTAGTTGCCCTGCTCGACGTTGCGCTCGGCGATCCAGCCGTCATGCGGGGCGCGGATCACGCTCCAGCCGAGGTTGAGCTGGGCCTGCTTGAGCTGGGCGTTGGCGATCTCGAGCCCGCCCGCCTGCTGGGTGGTGCGCGATTTCTGCACCTCGATGTTCGGGGCGACCGGCGTCGCCTGCTCGACCTGCGCCTGGGCGACGCCGAGCTGGCCGCGGGCGATCTGGAGCTGGGCGGTGGCCTGGTCGATCGCCTGCTGGGTGGTGGCCTGGCGGGCGACGGCGTGCTGGCGGCGGTATTCGGTCTCGGCCTGATACTCCTGGCCTTCGGACTGCTCGACCTGCGCGCGCGCCTGCTCGAGCTGGGCCGGGAAGGTCTTGCGCGACACCTCGACCTGGAACTTCGCACCTTCGAGCTGGCCCTGCGCCTGCTCCACCTGCGCCTGATCCTGGTCGACGGCCGCCTGGTAGTTGCGCGGATCGATCCGCATCAGGACCTGGCCCTGGTGGACGAACTGGTTGTCGTTGACGTCGAGCTCGACGACGTAGCCCGAGACCTGCGGCGCGATCGTGACGGTGCGGCCGGTGGTGAAGGCGTCGTCGGTCGTCTCGATGTTGCGGGTGCTCCACCACATGTAGAAGCCGCCGCCGATCAGCAGGATGATGACGAGGACGAGGCCGGCGCGCACCCAGGGGCGGGCGCGGGCGCGCTGCTGCTCCTGCTGCTTTTCTTCCTGCTCCTTCTTCCTGTCGTCGTCGGACTTCTTATCGCCGCCGCCGCCCTCCTTGACGTCGTCGTCCTTGTGCGCGTCGTCTTTGTCGTCGGCGTGCTCGTTGTCCGCCATACTGCCCGCAACCTGACCGATCCGTTCGGTCAGTTCTGTCGCACGATCATCCTGACGCGGCAAGAAGGCCAGGGCTCTGCCCTGGACCCGCCAAGGGGTAGTCACCCCTTGGATCCCATGACTTAAAGAATGGGTTCTAAGGGCGACGGCCCTGAGCGGGGTCGAGGGGCGGAGCCCCCGCCTTCTTAGGCCGCCAACGCCTGCGTCCTCACCAGCCGTGCATAAAGCCCGTCCGCCGCGATCAGCTCCTCATGCGTGCCGCACTCGATCGCGCAGCCTTCGGCCATCACCACGACCAGGTCGGCCGAGCGCACGGTGGACAGCCGGTGCGCCACGATGATGGTGGTGCGGTTGTGCCGCAGGCGGGCGAGCGCCTCCTGCACGGCAGCCTCGTTCTCGGCGTCGAGCGCGCTGGTGGCTTCGTCGAGCAGCAGGATGCGCGGGTCGCGGGCGAGTGCGCGGGCGAGCACGATGCGCTGGCGCTGGCCGCCCGAGAGAAGCTGGCCGCCGGTGCCCACGCGGGTCTCGTAGCCCTGCGGCAGGTTCGCCACGAAGCCGGCGGCGGCGGCGGCCTCGGCGGCGTGGGTGATGTCGGCGGCGGACGCGTCCGGGCGGCCCATGCGGATGTTGTCGGCGACCGAGGCGTCGAACAGCATCGTCTCCTGGCCGACATAGGCGATGGCGTCGCGCAGCGAGGCGAGGGTCACGTGGCGGAGGTCGGCACCGTCCAGCGTGATGCGGCCGGCCGACACGTCGTGCAGGCGCGGGATCAGCGACAGCGCGGTCGACTTGCCCGCACCCGAGGGGCCGACGAGGGCCACGGTGCGGCCCGGCAGCGCCTCGAAGGAGAGCGAGCGGAGGCCCTCGCGGCCGTCCGGGTAGCGGAACCCCACGCCCTCGAAGCGGAGATGGCCATGGCCGGCGGGAAGCGGGTGGGCGTCGGCGCAGTCGGCGACGCCGGAGGGCTCGTCGACCACGTCGAACACGCGGGTGAGGCCGGCCAGGCCCTCCTGGATCGCGGCGTTCAATGTGCCCAGCGCGCGGAGCGGGTTGGCCGCTAGCAGCAAGGCCGCGACAAAGCCGGAAAAATTGCCGAGCGTGGCGCCGCCGGTGGACGCGCGCCATCCCGCAAAACCGAGCACGGCGGCGACCGCGGTGCCGCCCAGCACCTCGAGCACGGGCTCGACGCGGGCACGGCCCCGGGTCATGCGCACCAGCGACTGGGTGAGGCGCTCGAAGGCGGCATGCGCCCGCCCGGTCTCGCTCGCCTCGAGGCGGTAGGCGCGCACGGTGCGGGCCTGGGCGAAACTCTCGTGCAGGAGTGCCGCGGTCTCGCCCATGCGCTCCTGCATGCCGCCCGAGGCGCGGCGGACGCGGCGGCCGAGGCGCTGGATCGGGACTGCGGCGAGCGGATACAGGAAGGCCGCGATCAGGCTGAGCTCCCAGTCCATCCACACCATCGACGCCACCAGGCCCATCACCGTGACGGCGTCGCGCAGCGCGTTGACGGCGCGGATCAGCGCCTCGCGGATCACGGTCGCGTCGGTGGTGAAGCGGGCCGAGAGCTGGGCCGGGGCCTCGCGCTCGATGCGCGCGAGATCGGCGTGCACCAGATGGACGAACATCCGCTCCTGCAGGCCGCGGATCACCAGCAGCACCAGCGACTGCACGGACGTGGTCTGGCCATACTGCGCGGCCGCCTTGCCCGCGGTGATCAGCACCACGATGACGGGCACCTGGTAGAGGATGCGCGGGTCGTGGTCGGCGAACATGTCGAGCGCGTGGCTGATCACCACCGGGTAGAGCGCGGTCAGTCCCGCCATGGCGAGTGTCAGCGCCGCGATGCCGGCGAGGCGGCCGCGATGCCGGCGCACCTCCTCGCGCCAGAGGCGGCGGAGCGGGGCGAAGGTCGCGAGCGTCTCGGCGATCGGCGGCTGGGCGATCGGCGGCTGGGCGATCGGCGGCTGGGCGATCGGCGGCTCGGCGATCGGCGGCTCGGCGAGCCTGGGGCGAAGGTTCGCCCGATTGCGCCGGGGCGTCGTCAGTCCCGGGTCTATCTGGGCGTCCATGCGGCGGTGTGTATCAACCGCGCGGGGTGGGTGGAAAGGCCGACGGGTCGGCGAGCCGGGCGAGACAGGCGTCGCGCGAGGCGACCGCACCGCCGGCGAGCCACCAGGCGCGGATCTTCTCCAGCGCTTCGCCGACGGCACGACCAGGGGGAACGCCAGCCGCCACTACGTCGCGGCCAGCGAGCGGGAAGACGCGGCGAGGAATCCTCGCAAGCGCTTCGCGTAGTCTCGCCCATCCTTCGTGATCGGCCGTTCCGCGCCCGTGCGCTTCAGCGAGACTTTGCTCGGCTTCGGCAAGAAAGGTGCACCCGCGAAGGATGTCGGCAGGCTCTGCGGCAAGATGGCGACGTATCTCATCGTCATCATCACCCGGATGAGGGCAGGCAAGATTCAGCCAGCCCTTAAAGCGGCGTGCCTCGTCACCAGACATCCGCAACCCGCTGACAAGCGGCTTTGCCTCTTGCCCGTAGGTGAGGGCCGCAAGACGAAGCAAAGGATCGTGCGGAGCGCCCATAGTGAGCATAGCGCGCAACCGATCCGGCTCGGCGTCCGCCGGCAGGAGCACCTCGAGCACGCCAAGCTCCGCCATGAGGTCGACGGCTGCGCCAGGAGCCTCGGAGGCGAGCAGGCGCTTGAGCTCGCTCCACACCCGCTCGGGCGAGAGGCGGGCGAGCAGCGGCGCGTGCTCCCGGATCGCCGCCAGCGCCTCGGGGTCGGGCTCGCCATGGCCGTAGCGCGCGAAGAAGCGAAAGAAGCGGAGGATGCGGAGATGGTCCTCGCGGATCCGGGTCGCCGCCTCGCCCACGAAGCGGACGCGGCCGGCGCGGAGGTCGGCCGCGCCGCCGAAGAAATCGTGCAGGCCGCCCGCGCGGTCGAGCGACATGGCGTTGAACGTGAAGTCGCGGCGGGCGGCGTCGCAGCGCCAGTCCGCGGTCCATTCGGTCTCGGCGTGGCGGCCGTCGGTCGCGACATCGCGGCGGAGCGTGGTGATCTCGAACGGGCGGCCATCCACCACCGCGGTCACCGTGCCATGGGCGAGGCCGGTGGGCACGGTGCGGATGCCGGCCGCTGCCAGCACGCGCTGCACGGTTTCGGGCGGATCGGGGGTCGCGAGGTCGAGATCGGCGAGTGGGCGCGAGGCGAGCAGGTCGCGCACGGCGCCTCCCACCAGGCGCGCGGCCGGGAGTGCGTCCCAGAGGCGGCGCAGGCCAGCGTCTTCGCGCATGAGGTGCGCGAGGTCATCACGCATGAGGCGCGCAACATCGTCCTCCGCCGGCCTCAGTGCGGCACCTCGCGACGCAGCAGCTCGGCCAGCGACACCAGGATCGCGGCCGTGGCCCCCCAGATCGCGTGGCCGGGATGGCGCCACACCCAGTATTCGTGCCAGGCGCCGCGGATCACCGCGCCGTGCCGCTCGACGGCGGTGGGATCGAACAGCTCGCGCACGGGCAGGCTCAGGATCTCGGCCACCTCGGCGGGCGACGCGGCCCAGGTGGCGCGCGGGTCGACCAGCGCCACTACGGGCGTCACGTGGAAGCCGGTGCTCGTCTCGTGCGGCGGCAGGCGGCCCACCACGCGGCAGCGGCTGGGGGCCAGCGCGATCTCCTCCTCGGCCTCGCGGAGTGCCGCATGCTCGGGATCGGGATCGCCGGGATCGATCCGGCCGCCGGGGAAACTCACCTGGCCCGGATGGTGGCGCAGACGCATCGAGCGCTTGGTCAGCAGGATGAACGGCTCGGCGCCCAACACCACCGGCACCAGCACGCTCGCCTGGCGATGCGGCGGGGCCTCGGTCGCGGACGGGAGCAGCAGCGAGGCGCGGGTGTCGGACCGGAGGATGCCCGCGAGCCGGGCTTCCAGCCAGTCGGGTCCGATCAGCGTTCCGGTGTCCAACATGTCGCCGGCAGGGATGACGGGTCCCACATCAGAGGCAACCGGGCGCGAGCTCGCCCACCGGGAAGAACTGCCCGTGGCTCCAGACGCCGAAGCATTCCCGCCCGCGACAGGTTCCGGGTTCGGCCAGGGCGGCCAGCTCGTAGTAGACCGGGCGCGCGATGCGGGCCTCGAGCGGCTTGTCGCCGGCGCCCTCGCGGATGTGCAGGTAGGGGATCGGCGTGCAGTTCGAGCGGTCCTGGTCGATCCGCAGCGGATGCTCCGGGCCTGCCTCGACCACCTGGTCCACGTTGGTGCGGAAGGTGAGGATCTGGTTGCGGCCGCAGCCGCGCCATTCGAGCTCGACGGCGAGCCAGGGCGTGTCCTCGACGGCGATGCGGCCGCGCTCGGCCGGGGTCTCGAGCCAGTACTGGCCCTCCCCGTCGCGCTTGAGCACGCTCGAGAACAGGCAGACGAGCTCCTTGCGGCCGATCGGCGAGCCCCGGTAGAGCCAGGTGCCGTCGCGACGCACAAGGAATGGCAGGTCGCCGCACTCGACGACGCGCCGTGCTCCTGCGGACGGCCGCGCGACGTCGGCCTCGACGGACCCGCTTGCCGCCCCGGCAGGCATTCGGTTGCCCTCGATCACGTTGCCTCCCAGCCGCACGCCTCTGATCGAGAGTTGGGTGCCCACCTCCTGCGATGAAAGGTCTGGATACACGCTCCCGTGTTGCGTGTGGCCGACAGGACGATTGACCGGCGCCCCCGCTTCGTCGCACGCATGGCCGCATGAGCGCCGCCGATACCCAGCAGGACGACCTCGTTTCCTCGGCCGACGCGGTCGCGCACAGGCTGCGGGAGGCGCGGCGCGCGATCGCCGGCGTGATCTTCGGGCAGGAGGAGGTGGTCGAGCAGACGCTGACCGCGCTGCTCGCGGGCGGCCATACGCTGCTGATTGGCGCGCCGGGCCTGGGCAAGACGCTGCTGGTGGACACGCTGGGGCGTATTCTCGGCCTCGAGGCCAGGCGGGTGCAGTTCACGCCGGACCTGATGCCGGCCGACATCATCGGCTCCGAGGTGCTCGACGAGGATCCGGTGGAGCGTGGGGGCACGGGACGCCGTTCGTTCCGCTTCGTGCCGGGTCCGATCTTCACCCAGTTCCTGATGGCCGACGAGATCAACCGGGCGAGCCCGCGCACGCAGTCGGCGCTGCTGCAGGCGATGCAGGAGGGGCGGGTCGCGGTGGCCGGCCACGACCATGCGCTGCCGCGGCCGTTCCATGTGCTGGCGACGCAGAACCCGATCGAGCAGGAGGGCACCTATCCGCTGCCCGAGGCGCAGCTCGACCGGTTCCTGCTGCAGGTCGATCTCACCTATCCGGAGGCGGCGTCCGAGCGCGCCATGCTGATCGCCACCACCGGGGCGCCGCGTCTGCCGCCCGAAGCCGTGCTGAGCGCGGGCGAGCTGCTGGCGGCGCAATCCCTGGTTCGGCTGCTGCCGGTGGGCGAGGCGGTGGTGGACGCGATCTTGAACCTGGTGCGCTCGGCCCGGCCGGAGACGGCGGGGGATGCGACGCTGGCGCGCCATCTGTCCTGGGGTCCGGGACCGCGCGCGGCCCAGGCGCTGATGCTGGCGACACGGGCGCGCGCGCTGCTCGACGGAAGGCTGGCGCCCAGCCTCGACGATGTCGCGGCGCTCGCCGCCCCCGTGCTCCGCCACCGCATGGCGCTCACCTTCGGGGCGCGGGCGGAAGGGGTGACCTTGGCAGACCTCATCCGGAGGCTGGTGGACCGGCTCGGATGAGCGGTCGGCGCAACGATTGGGGGCAGCGCACGCACGCGGCGGCCGAGGCGGCGACCCATCTGCCGGCCCTGCTGGTCGAGGCCGAGCAGGTGGCCAACGCGGTCGCCGGCGGCGTGCATGGCCGCAGGCGCGCGGGCCAGGGCGACAGCTTCTGGGAATACCGGCCGATGCGCGAGGGCGAGGCCGCCAGCCGCATCGACTGGCGGCGCTCGGCGCGGGGATCGCGCTCGTTCGTGCGCGAGACCGAGTGGGAGGCGGCGCAGACGGTCTGCCTGTGGCGCGCGGCGGATGCCGGGATGCGCTGGCGGAGTGCCGCGAAGCTCCCCACCAAGGAGGAGCGGGCGACGGTGCTGATGCTGGCGCTGGCGGCACTCCTGCTGAAGGGCGGCGAGCGGCCGCGCCTGGTGGAGGGCACTCTGGGCCTGTCGCCGGTAAGCTCGGGGCCCGATGCGCTGCACCGGATGGCGGCGCGGCTGGCGGAGGGCACGGGCGATGCGGCGTTCGCGGCGGCCGCATTGCCAGCCCATGGCCGCGCCGTGCTGTTCGGTGATTTTCTGGCGCCGGTCGCCGAGATCCGGGAAATCGTGGCGGCACTCGCGGCACGACCGGTGACGGCCACCCTGGTGATGGTGCTCGATCCGGCGGAGATCGCCTTTCCGTTCACCGGGCGGCTGCGGTTCCGGGCGCCGGCGGGCGGCCACGAGCTGCTGGCGCCGCGGGCGGAGACACTACGAGGAGCGTATCAGGCGCGGCTGGCGGCGCATCGCGCCGAGATCGAGCATCTGTGCGCACAGGCCGGCACCGGCGTGCTGATGCACGTGACCGATGCGCCGCCGCGCGCCGCCCTGGTGGCGCTCCACCAGCTGATCACGGCCTGACCGGTGAGCTTCGCCACGCCCGCGCTGCTGGGACTTCTCGCACTGCTGCCGCTGCTGTGGTGGCTGCTGCGCGCCTCGCCGCCGCCGCCGCGGATGCAGGATTTCCCGGCGATCCGGCTGCTGGCCGACCTCCACGCGCCCGAGGAGACGCCCGCCCGCACGCCGCCCTGGGTGCTGGCGCTGCGGCTGCTGGCCGCCGCCCTGCTGATCGTGGGGCTGGCCGGGCCGGTGCTCGGGCGCCAGAGCGGAGCCGCCGCACGGGGGAACGGCGAGCCGGCGCTGCTGGTGGTCGACGATGGCTGGGCCGCAGCCCACGACTGGGACCGTCGGGTGGAGATTGCGGGGGCGATCCTGGCGGATGCGGCGCGCGACGGCCGCCAGGTTGTGGTGCTGCCGACCGCGCGCGCCGATGACGGGAGTGCGCCGGCGATGTCGGCGGCCGAGCCCGCGGACCTGGCCCGCGCCCGGCTGGCGGCACTCCGGCCGCTGCCCTGGGGCGTGGATCGGGCGGCCGCGGCACGCGCGCTGGCGGGAGCGCCGGCGGACGGTTTCGACGTGACGCTGCTCTCGGACGGGGTCGCGACCGCCGATGACGCCGCGTTTCGCGCGGCGGTCCGGCGCGTGGCGCACGGGCCGGTGGTCGAGCTGCGCGACGACATCCCTGCCCGCCTGCTGCTGCTGCCCGCCAACGATGCGGACGGCATGACGATACGCCTCGCCCAGCCGGGTGGAACCGTGCATGCGGCGACCGCGCTGGCGCTGGACGACCGCGGCGGCGTGCTGGCGCGGGTGGTGCTCGAGCCTGCCGCCGACGGCACCGCGCGCGGGCGCGTCCGGCTGCCGCTGGAGCTGCGCAATACGCTGGCGCGAGTGACGATCTCCGGCCTGCCCACCGCGGCCAACACAAGGCTGCTCGACGAGAGCGACCGGCGCCGGCCGGTGGGGCTGCTGGCGAGCGATCCCGGAGCCGAGACGCCGCTCACCGGGTCGCTGTTCTACATCGAGCGCGCGCTCGCCGCCGAGGCCGAGCTCCGGCACGGCACGCTGGCCGCACTGCTGGCGCGCCCGCTCTCGGTGCTGGTGGTGACCGACCGGACCATCACCGATGCCGCCACGGCGGCCACGCTGCGGCGCTGGGTCGAGGCGGGCGGCACGCTGGTGCGCTTCGCAGGACCCCATCTCGCGGGAGCGGCGGGAAGCGCCGACGACGGGCTGCTGCCGGTGGAGCTGATGCCGGGCACGCGCGCGCTCGGCGGGGCGATGTCGTGGACCCGGCCGCAGCACCTCCTGCCCTTCCCGCCCGGCTCGCCGTTCGCGGGGCTCACTGTCCCGGGCGACGTCACGGTCACGCGCCAGGTGCTGGCGCGGCCGGCGCTCGACCTCGCGCGCCGCTCCTGGGTGATGCTGGCCGACGGCACGCCGCTGGTCACCGCCGAGCGGGTGGGAGGCGGTCGGATCGTGCTGTTCCACGTGACCGCGAACGCGGACTGGTCGGACCTGCCGCTCTCGGGGCTGTTCGTGCAGATGCTTCAGCGGATCGTGCGGCTGGCGGCCGGGATCGCGGCCCCGGGCGACCAGACGTTGCTGGCGCCGGTCGAGACGCTCGACACCAACGGCGCGCTCACCGCACCCGGTCCGGCGGCTTTGGGCCTGGCGGCGGACCGGTTCGGCACGGTCGCCGCCTCGCCGCGCCATCCGCCCGGCATCTACGGACGCGGCGGCGAGCGGCGCTCGCTCAACGTCGCCGACGCCCTGCCGAAGCTTGGCCCCGAGGGGTCGGTCGGACGGATCGAGACGCTGACGCGCCGTCCGGCGACGATCCCGCTCGGGCCCTGGCTGGTGGCGGGCGCGGTGGCGCTGCTGGCCGCCGACGTGCTGGTGGCGCTGATGCTGCGAGGGCTGCTCGCGGCGCCCGCCGTGCTCGGGGCCTTGGTCGCGGCCGCGCTGCTCGGGGCGGCACCGCGCGCGCAGGCGGTGGAGCCGGGACCGCCGGGATCGCCGGGACCGCCGGGATCGCCGGAGGCGGTGCCGCCCGGCGCGCTGCAGACCGAGCTCGCCTACGTGGTGACGGGCGACGCGGAGGTCGACCGCATCTCGCAGGAGGGGCTCGCCTCGCTGTCGGACTACGTGAATGCGCGAACGGCGGCCACACTCGGTGAGCCGGCTGCTGTGCGGCCGGGGGCGGACGACCTCGCCTTCTATCCCTTCATCTACTGGCCGATCCTGCCCGGGGCGGAACTCGACGCGAAGACCACCGCGGCGCTGGATGGCTACATGCGCAATGGCGGCATCGTGCTGATCGACACCGAGGGCGGCGACGCGGATGCGGCCGACGCGGGGTCGGGGGCCGGGTTCGCGCCGGGGTCGGCGGCGGCCCTCCGGCGGGTGGCGGGATCGCTCGACGTGCCGCCGCTCACCAGACTGACGACGAAGCACGTGCTCGCGCACAGTTTTTATCTGTTGCACGATTTTCCGGGGCGCTTCGCCGGGGCGCCCGTTTGGGTTGAGCAGGGTGCGGATCCCGGCAATGACGGGGTGAGCCCGGTGATCATCGGCTCGAACGCCTGGGCGGCGGCCTGGGCGCTCGGGCCGGACGGACAGCCGGCGCGCTCGGTGATCCCGGGCGGCGAGGGGCAGCGCACGATCGCCTACCGGTTCGGCGTGAACCTCGTGATGTACGCGCTGACCGGCAACTACAAGGCGGACCAGGTGCACATCCCTGCCCTGCTGCAACGGCTCGGGCATGACGACAACGCCGCCAGCGATGCGCGTGGCGAAGGCGGGGACGAGAACGACGCGCCGGCGGTGGGCAAGTGATCCGGTTCGCGCCGCTGCTGCCGGTGCCCGTGCTGGCCGCCCTCGCGGTGGCCTGCGTGGCGGTGCTGGTGATCGCGGCCTGGCGGCGGGCGCGGGGCACGCCTGCGCGGGCGCTGTTCTTCGCGGCGGCCGCCCTGGTGCTCGCGGGGCCGACGATCGAGCACGAGGACCGGCGCTTCCTGCCCGACGTGGCACTCCTGCTGGTGGACCGCACGCCGTCGATGGGGATCCGCGACCGGGGCGTGATTGCGGCGCGCGCCGAGGCGGCGATCCTGGCGGAGGCGCGCGCGATGCCGGGCCTGGTGCTGCGCGAGGGCACGATCCGGCCGGGCGACGGCACGCGGCTGTTCGCGGCGGCCACCGAGGCGAGTGCGGACATCCCGCGCGGCCGGCTGGCCGGGATCATCGCGATTACCGACGGGCAGAACCACGACCTGCCGGATGGTGCGATGGCGGCTCCGCTGCACGTGCTGATCCCGGCGGCGGGGGAAGAGATCGACCGGACGCTGCGCGTGGTGGAGGCGCCCCCCTACGGGATCGTGGGGCAGACGGCGCATGTGGTTGTGGTAGTCAACGATGGCGGGGCCGACGATCGCGGGACGCCGGTGACGCTCGAGGTCGCGGCGGGCGGTGCCGCGCCGCAGTCGATCGAGGCGAATGTGGGCGAGCGGGTCGACATTCCCGTGCCGATCACCGCCCCCGGGCCGTCGCTGCTGTCGATCTCGGCGGCCCCGCTCGCGGGCGAGGTGTCGGATGTGAACAACCATGCGGTGGTGCGCATCAACGGCGTGCGCGACCGGCTGCACGTGCTGCTGGTGTCGGGGGAGCCCAACCAGAGCGAGCGGATCTGGCGGCGGCTGCTGAAAGCGGACCCGGCGGTGGACCTGGTGCACTTCACCATCCTGCGGCTGCCCGACAAGGACGACCTGACGCCGCTGAACGAGCTGGCGCTGATCGCCTTCCCGACGCGGGAGCTGTTCTCGGAGAAGATCGAGGATTTCGACCTGATCATCCTCGACCGGTTCGAGGATCGAGGGATCCTGCCGCCGCAGTATCTGCAGAACATCGCCGATTTCGTGCGGCGTGGCGGGGGCTTGCTGCTTACTGCCGGGCCCGAGTTCGCGGGCGTCGGCAGCCTGCAGGACACGCCGCTCGGCGACATCCTGCCGGCGCATGTGCCGCCCGAGGGGGGCGTGGAGGAGCAGGCGTTCCGGCCCACGCTGACGGCGGTCGGGCGGGCGCATCCGGTGACCGCCGACCTCGCCGGCGCGGGTGCAGCGGGGGGCGCGCCGAGCTGGGGGCGGTGGTATCGCGCGCTGGTGCCCGACGACACGAGTGGCGAAGTGCTGATGGACGGGCCGGACGGCCATCCGCTGCTGGTGCTCGACCACCGGCAGGACGGTCGGGTCGCGATGCTGATGTCGGACCAGTCCTGGCTGTGGTCGCGGGGCGAGGATGCCAGGGACGGGAACGGGGGCGGTCCGCAGGCGGAGCTGCTGCGCCGCGTGGCGCACTGGCTGATGAAGGAGCCGGAACTCGAGGAGGAGCGGCTGACGGCCACCGTCGCCGACGGGAGGATGCAGATCGAGCGGCGCACGCTCGCACCCGAGGCGGCGGCGAGCGCGCGCGTCACCGCCCCGGATGGCGGCACGACGAGCGTGGCCCTCAAGGCGGACGGCCCGGGACGGCAGGCGGCGCAGGTCGCGGCCGCCGCGCCGGGGATCTGGCGGGTCGATGCCGGCGGAAAGTCGGCGTTCGCGGCGGCCGCCCTCGCCGATCCGCTCGAATGGGCGGATCTGCGGGCGACGGCCACGAAGCTTGCCCCAGTGATCCGCGCCAGCGGCGGCAGCGGGCACTTCCTGGGCGATGGCGGCGTGCCGGCGCTGCGCATGGTCGATCCGGGGAACGCGATGGCGGGGGGCGGGTGGATCGGGCTCCGGCGCAACCACGCCCATGTGGTCACCGGCGTCACCGAATGGCCGCTGGTGCCGCCGGGGGCGGCACTGCCGGTTCTGCTGCTGCTGGCGGCACTGGCCTGGTGGCGCGAGGGGCGCGGCGGTTCGCTTTTCTAGTCGCGGCCGCCGGCGTCTTTGCATTATGACGACGCGCATGAACAAGACGCGCCTCCTTCTTCTCGCCCTCTGCACCGCCTCGGCGCTGAACCTGATGACCGCGCGGGCTCACGCCCAGCTCAGCGCGGGCAGTGGCGGCATCGGCGGCGGTCCTGGGGGGGGCGGCGGCGGTCCCGGGGGGGGCGGGGCTGCCCCGGAGGAGGAAGAGAAGAAGGCACCGCCCCCGCCATCGGCGATCCCGGGCGCGGTCGCCGGCACGGTGGTGCCCGCGTCGAAGAACGCGGCCGATCTCGACCCCAACGCCGCCCTGTTCGATGCGATCGATCGCGGCGATATCGGCTCGGCCCGCGAGGCGCTGGGCCGGGGTGCCGACCTCAACGCGCGCAACGTTCTGGGCCAGCGGCCGATCGACCTGTCGATCGATCTGAGCCGCAACGACATCACCTTCCTGCTGCTGTCGATGCGCTCGCAGAACGGCGACCAGGCGCCGGCGGCCGATTCGTCGGGCAACGACACGGCGGAGGCCGACCTGCCGCCGTCGCGCAGCGCGCAGGTGGCGGCGACCACGCCCGTGGCCGCCCGCGGCGCGCAGTTCGCGAGCACGAGCCATGCGAGCGGCGGGACGCCGCAGCCTGGCGCGGGGTTTCTGGGGTTTGGGACGCGCTGAGAAGAAGGCCAGGGGCTCTGCCCCTGGACCGAGCTCAAGGGCAGTCGCCCTTAGAACCCATTCCTTAAGTCACGGGATCCAAGGGGTAAGCCCCTTGGCGGGTCCAGGGCAGAGCCCTGGCCTTCCTTGCCGCTCACGCAGGTGTCACCTGCCGCCGCCCCGTTCGTTCAGATGTCGTTAACCATTAGCGCCGAGCTTGGGGTGATCGACCATGATCGAGAAGGAGCCGCAGGATGCGTGCAAGCGAAGGACTGGAGATCGTTCTTCCCACCTTGAGGTTGGCGTTCGCGACAGCGAGCCGGCTGGCCGATGTCCGCAACGCCGCCGCCGCCGCGCTGCCGCGAGGGTGGAGTCTTAACGACGCCGACACCGCCTCAGTCCTCGTCATGTGCGACGAGGACATGGATGGGGTGGCGTTTCTGGTGTCCGAAGAGACGGGCCTGCTCGAACTGCATGCGGTGATCGACGAGGAGCTCGTGCTGCTCAGTCGGCGCCGGACGGGCGGGTTGCACGTGCTGCGGGCGGCCTGAGCGAAGGCCTTACTCCGCCTCGAGCATCTCGCGCAGCACGTCGATCGCGATCAGCTCGTCGTCCCGCTCCATATGCCAGAACGTCCATCCATTGCAGGACGGCGTGTTCTGCAGCTGGGCGCCGACCTGGTGGATCGACCCGCGGAGCGTCCCTGCCACCAGCGTGCCGTCGGCGGCGACGGTCGCCGAGACGCGTCGCAGACGGTCGGTGAGCACCGTGCCGGCGGCGATCCGGCCTTCCTCGACGAGGCGGCCGAACGGGATCCGCTTGGCGGCGCGCTTGGTGGCGCTGCTGGCCGCAGCACTGCGCGGGATGCGGCGCTCGGCGAGCAGGCGGGCGAGTGCGGCCTCAACATAGGCCGGGTGGCGCTCGATGCCGATGAAGCGGCGGTGCAGGCGTTTGGCCACGACGGCCGTGGTGCCGGTGCCGAGGAACGGGTCGAGCACCACGTCGTCGATGTCGGTCGAGGCCAGCAGCACGCGGTGCAGCAGGGATTCGGGTTTTTGGGTCGGGTGCAGTTTCAGGCCGTGCTCGTTGCGCAGGCGCTCGGGGCCGGTGCAGAGCGGCAGGAGCCAGTCGCTGCGCATCTGCAGGTCGTCGTTGAGCGCCTTCATGGCCTGGTAGTTGAAGCGGTATCGGCTGGTGCGGCCGCGGGCGGCCCAGATCAGGGTTTCGTGCGCGTTGGTGAAGCGGCGACCGCGGAAGTTCGGCATCGGGTTGGATTTGCGCCAGATGACGTCGTTCAGGATCCAGAAGCCCAGCTCCTGCAGGATGGCGCCGATCCGGAAAATGTTGTGGTAGGAGCCGATCACCCAGAGCGTGCCGTCCTTGACCAGCAGGCGCTGCGCCTCGGTCAGCCATTCGCGGGTGAAGCGGTCGTAGGTCTCGAAATCGGCGAAGCGGTCCCAGTCCTCGTCGACGCCGTCGACCAGGCTGTCGTCTGGCCGACGCAGTTCGCCACGAAGCTGGAGGTTGTAGGGGGGGTCGGCGAAGATGCAGTGGATCGAGGCGGAGGGAAGCATCCGCATCTGGTGGACGCAGTCGCCCCGCAGCACCTGGTCGAGCGGCAGGACTAATCCGCGGTCCACTTCGTCCCTCATCGGTGCCGGAAGGCGGGCATCGGTCTAGCCTGCAAGCTCTAGGGCCAGCTGGCGGACGGTGCCGAAGGCCGCGCGATGGTGCCGGGTGGGGCCGAGTGCGCGCAGCGCGGTGCGGTGCGCCCCCGTGGCGTAGCCGGCATTGCTGTGCCAGCCGTAGCCGGGGCAGCGCTGGCCGAGGCGGAGCATCAGGCGGTCGCGCGTGACCTTGGCGACGATCGAGGCCGCCGCGATCGAGAGTGACAGCGCGTCGCCGCCGATCACGCAGCTGGTGGGACAGGCGAGGGTTGGCGCGCGGTTGCCGTCGATCAGCGCGACGTCGGGGAGCGACGGCAGGCGGCCCACCGCGCGTGCCATGGCGAGCATCGACGCCCAGAGGATGTTGATGCGGTCGATCTCGGCGACCGAGGCGGCGCCGAGCGCGATCTCGGCCGAACCGGACGCGAGCAGGGCGGCATAGGCGAGATCGCGGGCGGCGGCGTCGAGGCGCTTGCTGTCGTCGAGCAGCGGGGCGAGGTCGACTGGCACTCCGCGGGGGAAAACCACGGCGGCGGCGAGGACGGGCCCTGCGAGCGGCCCGCGGCCCACCTCGTCGACCCCTGCCACCCGGCCCCCATGCTGCGATTCGATGGCGAAATCCGGCATGGGAGTCTCTGAGCATTTCGCCTCTGCTCACGCAAGCGCGAGGCGCGGGCGCACTCGGGGTCGGTTTGCAAACTTCGATCGGGCGAAGAAGGCCAGGGGCTCTGCCCCTGGACCCCGTTAAGGGCGGAGCCCTTAAAACCCCCTACTGAAGGTTGAATTACAGTCGCTGGAGCCGGATTGCGTTAGCCGAAGTCTAATTTCAGGCTTCGCCAGGGAACAACCCAAACAATCAGGGTTCCAAGGGACGACTGTCCCTTGGCGGGTCCAGGGCAGAGCCCTGGCCTTCCCCTTCGACCGAGAGTTCTCAAACAGCCCCTCAGATGCAACGGAGATGGCGCACCGCGAAGGTGCCGGTGCCGGCCAGACGCGCGGCCACGATGGTCCGGTGGCACAAAGCCGGATCCGCCTCGAAGCAGAGCAGGCAGCATGGCTCGGCGGCAGCCAGCGCTACGGCCTCGGCGAGCGCGGCGCAGGCGTCGGGTGTCGCGAGATGCGCCTCGTAGATCCGGGCGAGGCCTGCTTCGTCCCCGTTGCGCGCCGCGATCCGGCCGGGCTTGGGCGTGCCCAGCGCGCGCAGATGGGTGTAGGCGATCCCGACATCGGCGACGCTCGCGGCCAGCATCCGCTTGGAGAAGCCCGGCTTGCGCGACTGGGGGATGGCGCGGACGTCGAGCAGGCGGGTGGCGCCGCTCGCACGGAGGAAGCCCACGAAGTCGCGGAGCGACAGGCCCTCGTAGCCGATCGTGACCAGGGGCGTCATGAGGGGCGAGGTCATGGCAGAGGCCTTGTCACGCGGCAGCCGATCGGGCTTCTCGGGTCCATGGCAGACCAGATGTCGAGCGGGACGGACACGTCAGGCGGCGTGCGAACGCGCAGGTCGCGCACGGTGCCGCTGATCATCGCGAGCGCCATGTTCATGGAGCAGCTCGACGGCACGGTCCTGGCGACCGCGCTGCCGAGCATGGCGCGGACGTTCGACGTCGATCCGCTGCATATGAGTGTCGCACTCACCTCCTACCTCGTGAGCCTGGCGGTGCTGATCCCGGCCTCGGGCGTGCTGGCCGACCGGCTCGGCAGCCGCACGGTGTTCGCGGCGGCGATCGCGCTGTTCACGCTGGGCTCGATCCTGTGTGCGGCGAGCCCGAGCCTGGCCTTCCTGGTGGCGGCCCGCCTGCTGCAGGGGGCTGGGGGTGCGATGATGGTGCCGGTGGGGCGGCTGGTGCTGCTGCAGACCACGCCCAAGAGCGAGCTGGTGGCGGTGATGAACTGGCTGTTGGTGCCGGCGACGCTCGGCCCGCTGATGGGACCGCCGGTGGGCGGGTTCCTGGTGAGCGCGCTGAACTGGCGGTTCATCTTCATCATCAACGTGCCCATGGGCGTGGCCGGGTTCGCGCTCACGCTGTGGCTGATCCCGCAGCTGCGGGGAACCGTGCGGCGGCGCTTCGACATCAGCGGCATGATCACGTCGGGGATCGCGCTGACCACGCTGATCTTCGGGCTCGAGCTCGCGAGCCAGGGCGCGCTGCGGGCCTGGGGCGTGTGCCTGCTGGTGGCGATCGCGGTGGCGAGCACCACGCTCTACGTCAGGCATGCGCGGCGGACGCGGCATCCGATCCTGGACCTGCGGCTGATGCGGCTGCCGACGTTCCGGGTGTCGGTGCTGGCGGGAGCCGCGACCCGGATCGCCGTGGGGGCCGTACCGTTCCTGCTGCCGCTGCTGCTGCAGGTGGGGATCGGGATGTCGGCGGCGCGGGCGGGAATGGTGACGTTCGTGACCGCGCTGGGGTCGCTCGCGATGCGCAGCCTGTCGCGACGGCTGATCCGACGCTTCGGCTACCGGCGGATCATGATGTGGAACGGGGTGGGGGCGGCGCTGTTCTCGTTCGCCTGCGCCACGTTCCGGCCGGACACCAGCCTCGTGCTGATCTACGCGGTGCTGTTCGCGGGCGGCTTCTCGCAGTCGCTGCAGTTCACGTCGTACAACACGCTGGCCTATGCCGAGGTGCCGCCCGGGCGGATGAGTGCGGCCACCAGCTTCTATGCGACCATGCAGCAGGTGCTGCTGACGCTGGGGATCTGCGTCGCGGCCGGGGTGCTGGCGGTCTCGATTGCGATGCGCGGGGTGGGGCGGGCCGGGCTCGTGGATTTCTCGGTGGCCTTCGCGGTGGTGGGGGCGGTGGCGCTGATCGCACCGCTGGTGTCGTCGTGGCTGGCACCGGATGCCGGCAGCGAGCTCAGCGGACACAAGCGGTGAGGCTCAGAGAGGTCGGCGGAGCGTCTGTTGGCCGGGGGACGCCGCCGCCTGCGGGTCGGCGCCGGTGCGGATGGCGCCGAGGGTCAACCGCAGCGCGTCGCGCTCGAGGGCGAGGGTCTTGCGGAACATCCCCTGATCTCCTCGGTGCGAATGGTGTTATGGCAGGGGTTATGTTGGCGTCAGCGTAGCATTCGCGCAGTTCCGCCTCAATCTCGCGACGCGGGCTGCACGGATCTGCAAAGCTTCGTCGCGTTACGTCGGACAACATGACGGCCGCATAACTGGCCGACCGCAGCACTTCTGATAGAAGGGTGGCGAACAGGGCTGCCTCGGGCGGCTCGCCGGATCAGGACACCGATGGACGAACAGATCAGCCCCCGCCCGGTCGCGCCGCCGGTGGCGAGCGACGGACGCAGGACCCGCCGCCGGGGCGGCGTCCTTCTTTGGGTCATCCTGATCGGCGCGATCGTGGCGGTGGTGCTCTGGCATCCGTGGGTCGCGACCGCGCCGAAGCATCCCGCGCAGCCGCCGCAGCCGGTGGCGGTGAGCACGGTCGCGCGCGGCGACATGCCGGTGGTGCTGACCGAGCTCGGCACGGTGACGCCGCTGGCGACGGTGACCGTGCAGAGCCAGGTGAGCGGCTACCTGCTGCAGGTGAATTTCGAGGAGGGACAGGAGGTCAGGAAGGGCCAGCTGCTGGCATTGGTCGACCCCCGCCCCTACCAGGTCGAGATCGAGCAGTACACGGCGACGCTCCAGCGCGACCAGGCGGCGCTGCACGAGGCGCAGATGGACCTGGCGCGCTACCAGGCGCTGGGGCGGCAGAACTCGATCGCCAAGCAGACGCTCGAGGACCAGGTGTTCACGGTGGCGCAGGACGAGGCGGCGACGCGGATCGACCAGTCGCAGATCGACAGCGCCAAGCTGAACCTGCAGTACTGCCATATCACGGCGCCGGTCGACGGGCGCGTGGGGCTGCGGCAGATCGATGCCGGGAACTACGTGACGGCGTCCGAGACCAACGGGCTGGTGGTGCTGACCGAGATCAAGCCGATCTCGGTGATCTTCACGGTGTCGGAGGACGACATCCAGCCGATCCTGGCCAAGCTGCAGGGGGGAGCGCCGCTCCAGGTCGATGCCTATGACCGGGCGGATGTGACGAACCTGGCGGCGGGCGCGGTCGAGACGATCGACAACCAGGTCGATACCAGCACCGGCACCGTGAAGCTGCGCGCGACGTTCCCGAACACCGACGAACGGCTGTTCCCGAACGAGTTCGTCAACGCGCATCTGCTGCTCGACACGCTCAGGAACGCGATCATCGTGCCCTCGCCCGCGGTGCAGAACGGGCCGAACGGCGCGTTCCTCTACGTGATCGAGCGGACGCAGGAGAAGGGCAAGCAGGTCGAGAAGGTAGCGGTGCGCAACGTGCAGACCGGCTACGCGCATGCCGAGAAGACGGTGATCAGCTCGGGGCTGAACGACGGCGACCAGGTGGTGGTCGACGGGACGGACCGGCTGAAGGATGGGGCGGTGGTGACGATCCCGGCCGAGCATCCGGAGGCGAAGGGGCAGCCGGATGGCCATCAGCATCGGCACCATCAGGAATGAACCCGTCGCGCATCTTCATCCTGCGGCCGGTCGCGACCTCGCTGCTGATGATCGCGATCCTGCTGGTGGGGATCATCTCGTTCAAATACCTGCCGATCTCGGCGCTGCCGCAGGTCGACTACCCGACGATCCAGGTGAAGACGTTCTATCCGGGGGCGAGCCCGGAGGTGATGACGACGGCGATCACGGCGCCGCTCGAGTTCGATTTCGGCAGCATGGAGGGGCTGTCGCAGATGGTGTCGCAGAGCTCCGGCGGGGCCTCGGTGATCACGCTGCGGTTCGGGCTCGATACCGATCTCGACGAGGACGAGCAGGAGGTGCAGGCCGCCGTCAACGAGGCGAACTCGCTGCTGCCCACCGACCTGCCGGCGCCGCCGGTGTATTCCAAGATCAACCCGGCGGATGCGCCGGTGATCACGCTGGGTGTCACCAGCAGGACGATGAACCTGGTCGACGTGCAGGACGCGATCAGCACGCGGCTGGCGCAGAAGCTCAGCGAGATCAGCGGGGTCGGCGCGGTCGAGGTGTCTGGCGGGAATGTCCATGCGTTGCGGGTGCAGCTCAATCAGCGGGCGCTGTACGCGTACGGGATCTCGCCGGACAACATCCGCACCACGATCGCGAACGTGAACGTCAATTCGCCGAGCGGCGGGTTCGACGGGAAGCTGCAATCGACGACGCTCCGCGAGGACAGCCAGATCAACGATCCGGAGGTGCTCGCCAATCAGGTGATCACCTATCTGAACGGGGCGCCGATCCGGATCCGCGATGTGGGGCGCGTCGTTGTCGGGCCGGAGAACAAGTATCTGGCGGCCTGGGCGAACCGGACGCCGGCGCTGGTGGTGAACGTGCAGCGCCAGCCGGGGGCGAACGTGATCGCTACGGTGGATGCGATCAAGCGCGCGCTGCCGATGCTGCAGGCGGCACTCCCGGCGGGGATCGACGTGACGCCGCTGGCCGACCGGACGGTGACGATCCGGGCGTCGGTCAACGATGTGGAGTTCGAGCTGGCGCTGGCCGTGCTGCTGGTGGTCGCGGTGATTTTTGTGTTCCTGCGGTCGCTGCGGGCGACGCTGATCCCGAGCCTGTCGGTGCCGCTGTCGCTGATCGGCACGCTGGCCGTGATGTACATGCTGGGCTACTCGCTCGACAATCTGTCGCTGATGTCGCTGACGATCGCGTCGGGCTTTGTGGTCGACGATGCGATCGTGATGATCGAGAATATTTCCCGCTACCTCGAGGAAGGGATGGAGCCGCGGGAGGCCGCACTGGTCGGGTCGCAGCAGATCGGCTTCACGATCGTGTCGCTGACGGTGTCGCTGATCGCCGTGCTGATCCCGCTGCTGTTCATGGGCGATGTGACCGGGCGGCTGTTCCATGAGTTTGCGGTGGTGCTCGGCGTGACCATCGTGATCTCGGGCGTGGTGTCGCTCACGCTGGTGCCGATGCTGTGTGCGCTGCTGCTGCGGAGTTCGGGCGGTGAGCATGCGCCGCCCGCGCGGCGGAGCTTCATGACGCGGGCGTTCGACGGGCTGATCGGCGGGTATCATCGTGCGCTGCTGGTGGTGCTGGACCATCAGGAGGTCACGCTGCTGATCGCGGCGGCGACACTCGCGGGCACCGTGCTGCTGTATGTGGTGATTCCGAAAGGGTTCTTCCCGACGCAGGATACCGGCCTGATCCAGGGCATCTCGATCGCGCCCGAGACGGTGTCGTTCGCGACCATGAGCACGCTGCAGCAGAAGCTGGGTGCTGCGATCCTGACCGATCCGGACGTGGTCAGCATCTCCTCGTTCATCGGCATCGACGGGACCAACACGACGCTCAACCAGGGCCGCTTCGAGATCAGCCTCAAGACGCGCGATACGCGCACGCTCGGGGCGGACGCGATCGTCGCGCGGCTGGCGGCCGAGACTGCCAACGTCGCCGGCATCCGGCTGACGATGCAGCCGGTGCAGGACCTGACGCTGGCGACGCAGACGAGTGCGGCGCGCTACCAGTTCGTGCTGATGTCGCCGACGAACGCCGAGTTGGCGCAGATCGCGCCCAAGGTGCTGACCGCGCTGCAGCGACGCCCCGAACTGGTCGACGTGAACGACGACCTGCAGCAGAACGGGCGCGGCGTGATGATCACGATCGATCGCGCGACCGCCGCGCGCTTCGGCATCACGCCGGCGACCGTCGATAACGCTCTGTATGACGCGTTTGGGCAGCGGCAGATCTCCACGGTCTACACGCAGTCGCAGCAATACCGGATCATCCAGGAGGCGGATCCGACGCTCACGCACGACCTCTCGGCGCTGAACCAGATCTACCTGCCGGCGAGCGGGATGACGGCGGGGACCAGCAGCGGATCGTCCTCCGGGGCGACGACGACGCAGGTGCCGCTCTCGGCGATCGTCAGCGTGCGTGTCGTGCCCGAGCCGCTGCTGGTCACGCATCTCGGGCAGTTCCCGGCGACCACCATGTCGTTCAACCTGGCCCCGGGCGTGTCGCTCGGGCCGGCGGTCGATGCGGTGCACGCGACCATCGCGGGGCTGCATCTGCCCGGAAGTGCGGAGACGTCGTTCGAGGGGGATGCCGCGTCGTTCGAAGGTTCGCTCGGCAACGAGCTCTATCTCATCCTGGCGGCGGTGGCCGCCGTCTACATCGTGCTCGGTGTGCTCTACGAGAGTTTTATTCACCCGGTCACCATCCTGTCGACGCTGCCGTCGGCGGGTGTGGGCGCGTTGCTGACGCTGATGATCGCGGGACATGATCTCGACATCATCGGCATCATCGGTATCGTGCTGCTGATCGGCATCGTGAAGAAGAACGCCATCATGATGGTGGACTTCGCGCTGCAGGCCGAGCGCGGCGAAGGCAAGTCGCCGCGCGAGGCGATCGAGCAGGCGGCGTTGCTGCGGTTCCGGCCGATCCTGATGACGACGCTGGCCGCCATGCTCGGCGGCGTGCCGCTGATGCTGGGCCAGGGCACGGGATCGGAACTGCGCCAGCCGCTCGGGCTCGCGATCGTGGGCGGGCTCGCGGTGAGCCAGGTGCTGACGATCTTTACGACGCCGGTGATCTATCTCGCATTCGACCGGGTGGCGCGGCGCTTCGCCGGACGACGGTCGCGCGATCGCGAGGCGCACGCTTGAATATTTCCGCGCCGTTCATCGCGCGACCGGTCGCGACAACGCTGCTCGCGGTGGCGATGGTGATCGCCGGCATGTTCGCGTTCGTGCGGCTGCCAGTGGCCCCGATCCCGTCGGTCGATTTCCCGACCATCCAGGTGCAGGCGCAGGAAGCGGGGGCCAGCCCCGACATCATCGCGAGCACGGTCGCCGAGCCTTTGGAACTCCATCTCGCGGCGATCGCCGACGTCACCGAGATCACCTCGCAGAACACGCTCGGCGAAAGCCGGATCACCATCCAGTTCGCACTCTCGCGCGACATCAACGGGGCGGCGCGCGACGTCGAGGCGGCGATCCAGGCGGCGCGCGCCGACCTGCCGTCGACGCTGCGCACGAACCCGAGCTATCACAAGTTCAACCCGGCGGGCTCGCCGGTGATGGTGCTGGCGCTGACATCGAAGACGCGCACGCCGGCACAGCTCTACGACTCCGCCGAGAACATCATCGCCCAGCGCCTGCAGCAGGTGACGGGCGTGGGCTTCGCCGATATCGGCGGCAGCGCGCTGCCCGCCGTGCGCGTCGAGCTGAACCCGCAGGCGCTGTTCAAGTTCGGGATCGGGCTCGAGACGCTGCGCGCCGCGATCGCGTCCGCCAACGCCGACACGCCGAAGGGCGTGATCGACACCCCGAGCGGACGGTTTCAGCTCTACACGAACGACATCGCGAGCAAGGCTGCTCAATACCGCAAGCTGATCGTGGGCTGGATCAACCAGTCGCCGGTGAAGCTCGCCGATGTCGCGACCATCGAGGACAGCACCGAGGATCTGCGCGAGGCGGGTTTCCTGAACGCCGAGCAGGCGGTGGTGATGATCATCTTCCCGACACCGGGGGCGAACATCGTCAAGACGATCGACAGCATCCGCGCGGTGCTGCCGGAGCTCACGCTCCAGCTGCCGGCGGACGAGAAGCTGACGGTTGCCGCCGATCGCTCGATCGCGATCCGCGCCTCGCTCGCCGACACCGAGCGCACGCTGGTGATCGCGGTGATCCTGGTGACGCTGGTCACCTACCTGTTCCTGCGCAACCTGCGCGCGACGATCATCCCGTCGGTGGTCGTGCCCGCCTCGATCATCGCGACGTTCGGGCCGATGTACCTGCTCGGCTTCTCGCTCGACAATCTCTCGCTGATGGCACTCACGGTCGCCACCGGCTTCGTGGTCGACGATGCGATCGTGGTGCTGGAGAACATCTCGCGGCACATGGAAGACGGGATGGGCCGCCATGACGCAGCGTTGCTCGGCGCACGCGAGGTGGGCTTCACCGTGCTGTCGATCACCGTCTCGCTGATCGCGGTGTTCGTGCCGATCCTGCTGATGCAGGGGATCGTGGGACGGCTGTTCCGCGAGTTCGCGGTGACGCTCTCGATCACCATCGTGATCTCGATGGTGCTGGCGCTCACGCTCACGCCGATGATGTGCTCGCTGTTCCTCGAGCCGCCGCCGCATGCGGCCGATCCGGACCATCGGCCGAACATCGTGCTGCGCGGCGCCGAGCGCGTGCTCGACTGGATGCTGCGGGGCTACGAGCGCAGCCTGCGCTGGTCGCTGCGGCACGGCGTGCTGCTGATGCTGTCGCTGGTCGCGGCCGTGGTGGGGACCGGCTATCTCGCCACCAAGGTTCCGAAAGGGTTCTTCCCGAACCAGGATACCGGGCTGATGATGGGCACGCTCCAGGGCGACCAGAGCATCTCGTTCCAGAACATGTCGCGCAAGTTGCGCCAGGCGCAGCGCATCATCGCGGCCGACCCGGCGGTGCAGAGCGTGATCGGCTTTACGGGCGGCCGCGGCACCAATCAGGGGCAGATGTTCGTCCAGCTCAAGCCGCTCGCCCAGCGCGTGGCGGTGGAGCTGGTGATCGCGCGACTGCGCCCGAAGCTTTCGCATCTCGTCGGTGCGCGCGCCTTTCTGTTCGGCGCCGAGGACGTGCGCGCGGGCGGACGGCAAAGCAACGCCGCCTACCAGTACACGCTGCAGGCCGATGACTCGCAGCTGCTCTACCAATGGACGCCGAAGCTCGTGGCGGCGCTGCAGAAGCGGGCCGAGCTTACGGATGTCAGTTCCGATCAACAGCAGGGCGGTCTCGAAACCGAGGTCGGGATCGACCGCAACACTGCCGGACGCCTGGGTGTCACGCCGGCGGCGATCGACGACACGCTGTACGACGCCTACGGACAGCGGCTGGTGTCGACCATCTTCACGCAGCTCGCGCAGTATCACGTCGTTCTCGAAGTGGCCCCGCGCTACTGGCAGGATGCGGATAGTTTGAGCCAGATCTATGTCAGCACCTCGCCGGTGACGGTTGCGGGGACGGCCAGCACCAGCACGATCACCAACGGCACGCGGACCAGTGCCGGCACCAACAGCAACGCCACGAACAACGTGACCGAGGGAAGCGCCACCGCCACCTCGGCGACCTCGAGTGCGAGCGCGGCCACGGCAGCCGAAGCGGCACTGTCGATCAACTCGCTCGCGAGCGGCGGCTCGGCCTCGACCTCGGCGGCCGCCTCGGTCGCGACATCATCCTCGACCATGGTGCCGCTGAAAGCGATCACCACCATCAGGACGGGCTTCACGCCGATCACGGTGAACCATCAGGGCGAGTTCGTGGCCTCCACGGTCTCGTTCAACCTGCCCACGGGCGAGGCGCTCGGCGTGGCCGCGCAGGTGATCAACGAGGAGGCGCTCGCGATCGGCATGCCGCACTCGATCCGCGGCGCATTCGCGGGAACCGCGCTGCAGTTCCAGCAGCAGGTCTCGAACGAGCCGGTGCTGATCTTCGCCGCACTCTGCGCGATCTACATCACGCTCGGCGTGCTCTACGAGAGCTACATCCACCCGCTGACGATCCTGTCCACGCTGCCGTCCGCGGGCGTGGGCGCACTGCTGGCACTTGTGCTGACGGGGCACGAGCTCGACGTGATTGGCTTCATCGGCATCATCCTGCTGATCGGCATCGTCAAGAAGAACGCGATCCTGCTGGTCGACTTCGCGCTGTCGGCGGAGCGCGAGCAGGGCATGTCGCCGGTCGATGCGATCACCGCCGCCTGCCTGCTGCGCTTCCGGCCGATCATGATGACGAGTTTCGCGGCCGCTTTCGGCGCATTGCCGCTCGCGTTCGGATCGGGCGAAGGTGCGACGCTGCGCCAGCCGCTCGGCATCTCCATCGTCGGCGGACTGATCGTCAGCCAGGCGCTGACGCTCTACACGACGCCCGTCGTCTATCTCGCCCTCGATCGGATGCGGCACCGCTTCAATGCGCGTCACCGCCGTCCCGGAGCCGCCACGGCCATTCAAGCATGACAACCCGCATGTCCCCGCTCGTCGCGACGCTGCTGGCGTCGACGCTCCTCGCCGGCTGCATGGTCGGTCCCGATTACCGGCGCCCCAAGGTCGAGACGCCGGCGCGCTTCAAGGAAGCGCGTCCCCTGCCCGGCTGGCAGGTCGGCGCACCGGCGAACGCGGACATGCCGAAGGGCGCGTGGTGGACGATCTACAACGATCCCATTCTCGACAGTCTCGAGGACGAGGTCGTGCGATCGAACCAGTCGCTGCGCGCGCAGGAGGCGGCGTACGCCCAGGCGGCGGCGCTGGTCGACGAGGCGCGCGGCTCGCTGTTCCCGACCGTGTCGCTCACGCCGGAAGCGCAGCGCTCGGGCACCGGCGGCAGGACCAGCAGCGTTGCCGCGACCGGCATCACGAGTGCTGCGAGTTCGGGCACCACGGGAACGGGCACCACGGGCACGGGCACGGGCACGGGCGGCATGACGGGTGCCACCGGCAGCACGGTGACTTATAATTCGGGATCGGCCACGTCGACGCTCGAGCTGCAAGGCAATGTCAGCTGGGATATCGATCTCTGGGGCCGCGTCCGGCGCGAGGTCGAGAGCGAGGCGGCAGCCGCGCAGGCGAGTGCGGCGACGCTCGCGAACACGCGGCTGTCGCTCGAGGCCAATCTCGCCACCGACTATTTCGATCTCCGCTCGCAGGACAGCCTCAAGAAGCTGCTCGATCGCACCGTGGTCGATTACCAGCGCAACGTGGACATTCTGCGCAATCAGGTTCGGGCTGGCACCGGCAACCCGTCCGACTACCTGCAGGCGCTGACCACGCTGCGTCAGGCGCAGGCGTCCGACGTGCAGGTCGGAATCGCGCGCGCGGAATACGAGCACGCGATCGCGGTGCTCACCGGCCATGCGCCTGCCGACCTCGCACTCGCGATGGGCGATCTGCAGAACTACGTGCCCGAAGTGCCGCCGGGCATTCCGTCCGACCTGCTGCAGCGCCGACCCGACATCGCCGAATACGAGCGCGACGTCGAGGAGGCGAATGCGCAGATCGGTGTCGAGATTGCGGCCTTCTACCCGGACGTCACGTTGTCCGCCTCCGGTGGCTGGTCGGGAAGCCAGCTCAGCACGCTGTTCAGTCTGGCGAACACGGTTTGGTCGCTCGGCTCGTCGGCCACCGAGACGCTGTTCGAGGGAGGGATCCGATCGGCCGCGGTGCGTGCGGCGCGCGCGTCGTACGACGAGGCGGTCGCCAATTATCGCGAGACCGTGCTGACGGCGTTCCAGGGCGTCGAGGACCAGCTCGCCTCGCTTCGCATCCTGAAAGACCAGGCGGAGGCGGAGCGGCTCGCCGTGGATGCGGCGAACCAGAGCGTCACGGTGGCGCTGAACGAGTATAACGCCGGAACTGAATCCTACACGACGGTGGTCACCGCCGAGACGAGCGCCCTGTCGGATGCGGAGAACGCGCTTACTGTCCAGCAGGATCGGCTGACCGCGAGCGTGGCGCTGGTCGAGGATCTGGGCGGCGGGTGGGACACGGCACACATGCCGAGCAAGGACAGTCTGCAGACGAACGAACCGTTCCTGCCGGAGTTCGTCGACCCGACGCGCGTGCCGTCGCCTGGCTGAGCGGTCTGCTCGATAGGGGTCGCGCTATGGCAAGCGGGTCCGGGATAACGAACGCGGCGTGCGCGGTAGCTGCTCGGCTCGAGCATCGATCTGACGAACGTGACGAACGCGGGCGACCTGTCCTTGCGATGCACACATCGGTTGATCGCTTGCGGAAAACGGAACGCTCATCCGCAACTGACCAGGGCAGCGATCCGAGGCACCCCCCGGACCGCTGCCGATTGCGTCAGATCCTGCGTGCCGCGGTGATGCCGAGCACGAGGAAGATGATGCAGATGATCAGGAACACGACGAACAGGAACTTGGCGATGCCGGCCGCCGCCGCCGATATGCCGCCGAACCCGAACAAGGCCGCGACGATCGAGATGATGAAGAAGATAAGCGCCCATTTCAACATGGCCGGTCCGCCTTTCGAGTTCGAGATGGCGGCGCAACGCCCACGGGATTGATGCGGTTGCGGGCGACGGGGTGCCGGCGCCCGAACGGCGCCGGCACCCCCCCTGCAGTTCACAGACGGCCGAGGAGCAGCCCGACCAGCAGGCCCACGCCGGCCGCGGCCGCGATCGTGGTGATCGGACGGTCGGCTGCGAGATCGCGGACCGTGTCCAATGCCTCGCCGTAGCTCGACTGGACGTCGCCGATGAACTCGTTCGCCTGGCCGCGCGCCTCGGTGTCGCTGTCGCCGAACACGCTTCCGGCGGTCTCCTGGACCTTGCCCGTGACGTTCTTGATCGTGCCTTCGACGCGGTTCTCATCAACCATGAAATGCTCCTTTCGAGCGATCTATCCGAGTGGTGCGGCAACAACGCAGCATCGCCGCGCAAGATGCGTCGGGTCGCACGGGAACGACGGCGTGTCCAGGGCGCTGGAGCGGTCGTCAGACGCAACGAACCTATGCTGCAGCACGAGGACGGCGCCGAGCCCATGAAACTGTTCACCTGCCAGGCGTGCCAGTCGATGCTGTTCTTCGAGAACCGCCGCTGCGAATGCTGCGGCCACGCGCTCGGCTACCTGCCGGACCTCGCCGAGCTGTCGGCGCTCGAAGCGGATGGCGATGCGTTCATGGCACTTGGCGAGCCCACGCGGCGCTACCGGCTCTGCGCAAACGCGGAGCATGACGTCTGCAACTGGCTGGTCGAGGCGGATGCGCCCAACCCGTACTGCGCCGCCTGCTGCCACAATCGCACCATCCCGGATATCGGAGGCGCGGAGAGCCTGGAGCGCTGGCGGAAGCTGGAGTTTGCCAAGCACCGGCTGTTCTACTCGCTGATCCGGTTGGGCATCCCCCTTCCCGATCGGAACCAGGACCCGAACGAGGGGCTGGTGTTCGACTTCCTCGAGGAGCAGCCGGGTCACAAGGTGCTGACCGGGCACGACAACGGCATCATCACCATCGCCGCCAAGGAAGCCGATGACGGGGTGCGCGAGGAGCTCCGCCACCAGATGCACGAGAGCTACCGCACGCTGCTCGGCCATTTCCGCCACGAGGTCGGGCACTGGATCTGGGACCGGCTGGTGCGCGACGGCGGCCATCTGGAGGAATGCCGCGCGCTGTTCGGTGACGACACGCTCGACTACCAGGCGGCGCTGAACCGGCACTACGCGGAAGGTGCGCCGGCGAACTGGAGCGACCACCACATCTCGGCCTACGCGACCACCCATCCGTGGGAGGACTTTGCCGAGACCTGGGCGCACTATCTGCACATCATGGACACGCTGGAGACGGGTAGCGCGTTCGGCATCTCGGTGCGGCCGGTGGCAGCGCCGGCGGGGGACCTGTCGACCGATGTGAGGCTCGATCCCTATCGTACCGCGGATTTCGGCGTTCTGCTCGACGGTTGGCTGCCGCTGGTGTTTGCGGTGAACAGCCTGAACCGGAGCATGGGGTTGTCGGATCTCTATCCGTTCGTGATCAGCGACGATGTGCGGCGGAAGCTGGGGTTCATGCACATGATTGCGCGTGGGGCGGACTAGAAGAAGGCCAGGGGCTCTGCCCCTGGACCCCGCCAGGAGGGAAGGCCCTCCTGGACCTGCCTATTGAAAGGGGTCTGGGGTTAAGACCCCAGCGGGTCCAGGGCAGAGCCCTGGATTCTTCCAGCGCTGCACGCAAAAGATAAGGTGCTCAATCGTAGTCGTTCGGGCTCTCGTCATCCTCGCGCGCTTCGGGCTTCGGGCCGCTGTCGAGGCCCTTCGCCGAGGGATCGCGATCCACCAGCTCGATCACCGCCATGTCGGCGGCATCGCCGTAGCGCACGCCGGCCTTCAGCACCCGCGTGTAGCCGCCGGCGCGTGCCTTGTAGCGATCGGCGATCGTCGAGAAGAGCTTGGAGACGATCACGTCGTCCCGCAGCTGCGCATAGGCCTGGCGGCGTGCATGCAGACCGCCGCGCTTGCCGAGCGTGATCAGGCGCTCCGCATACGGGCGGAGCTCCTTGGCCTTGGGCAGCGTGGTGGTGATCTGCTCGTGCTTGATCAGCGCCACCGCCATGTTGCGGAACATGGCGAGGCGGTGGGACGAGGTGACGCCGAGCTTACGGCCGGCAATTCCGTGACGCATATACGTGGTTCCTGATCAGAACGGCTCGTCGAGACGCTTGGCGAGTTCCTCGATGTTCTCGGGCGGCCAGGTCGGCACGTTCATCCCGAGGCCGAGGCCCATGGAGGTGAGGACCTCCTTGATCTCGTTGAGCGACTTGCGGCCGAAATTCGGCGTGCGGAGCATCTCCTGCTCGGTCTTCTGAACGAGATCGCCGATATAGACGATGTTGTCGTTCTTCAGGCAGTTCGCAGAGCGGACCGAGAGCTCGAGCTCGTCGACCTTGCGGAGCAGGTTGCGGTTGAACGGCAGGTCGTCCTGCGGCTCTTCCGCGCGAACCGGGCGCGGCTCGTCGAAGTTGATGAAGAGCTGGAGCTGGTCCTGCAGGATGCGGGCGGCGAGCGCCACTGCGTCCTCGGGAGTGACGGCGCCATTGGTCTCCACGGTGAGCAGCAGCTTGTCGTAGTCGGTAACCTGGCCCACGCGGGTTGGCTCGACTTTGTAGGACACGCGGCGCACGGGCGAGTAGATCGCATCGACCGGGATGAGGCCGATGGTCGCGTCCTCGGGGCGGTTGGCGGCGGCGGGCACGTAACCCTTGCCGAGCTGGGCGGTGAGCTCCATGCCGAGCTTCACGCCTTCGTCGAGGGTGCAGATGACCAGATCGGGGTTCATCACCTCGATGTCGTGGCCGGTCTGGATCTGGCGCGCGGTGACCTCGCCGGGGCCGGTCGCCTGCAGCACCATGCGCTTGGGGCCTTCGCCGTGCATGCGAAGGGCGAGCTGCTTGATGTTGAGCACGATGTCGGTGACGTCCTCGCGGACGCCGGGGATCGAGCTGAACTCGTGCAGCACGCCGTCGATCTGCACCGAGATCACGGCGGCACCCTGCAGCGAGGAGAGCAGGATGCGACGGATCGCGTTGCCGAGCGTCATGCCGAAGCCGCGCTCGAGCGGCTCGGCCACGATCGTGGCGGTGCGGGACGGCTCGGCGCCGGGCTCGACTTCGAGCTTCTCCGGCTTGATCAGGCTTTGCCAGTTTCTCTGGAGCGCCACGCGGGACCCCCTTTTCTCTTCAACTGCGAAGGACCGGACGCTCGCGCGTCCGGCCCGGAATGTCTTGACGTTGTCGGCGGATCAGACGCGGCGGCGCTTGCGCGGACGGCACCCGTTATGCGGGATCGGCGTCATGTCGCGGATCGCGGTGATCGAGAAGCCCACGGCCTGCAGCGCACGGAGCGCGCTCTCGCGCCCCGAACCGGGACCGGACACCTCGATCTCGAGGGTCTCCATGCCGTGTTCCTTGGCCTTCTTGCCGGCATCCTCGGCGGCGACCTGGGCGGCGTATGGGGTCGACTTCCGGCTGCCCTTGAAACCCTGGCTGCCGGCCGACGACCACGCGATCGCGTTGCCCTGGGCGTCCGAGATGGTGATCATCGTGTTGTTGAACGTGGACAGGACATGCGCCACGCCGGAGATGATGTTCTTGCGTTCCTTCTTACGGGTACGCGGTGCTGCTGCGGCTCTCGCCATGTTCTTGCTTCCTGTGGCTGAAGATCAGGCTGATCGGGTGGAGATCAGCGCGTGACCTTCTTCTTGCCGGCGATCGCGACCGCCTTGCCTTTGCGCGTGCGCGCATTCGTGTGGGTGCGCTGGCCGCGGACCGGGAGGCCACGACGGTGACGGAGGCCGCGGTAGCATCCGAGATCCATCAGGCGCTTGATGTTCATCGAGAGCTCGCGACGAAGATCGCCCTCGACCTGGAAGTCGCGGTCGATCAGCTCGCGGATGCGCAGGATCTCGTCGTCGGAGAGCTGGTTCACGCGGCGGTCGGCCGGGATGGCGAGCTGCGTGCAGATCTGCTCGGCTTTCGCGGGGCCGATCCCGTAGATGTAGCGGAGGCTGATCACGACCCGCTTGTTGGTCGGGATGTTCACACCGGCAATACGCGCCACGCCAGTTTCTCCATGTCACAACCCGCATGTTCGACCATGCGGGGCCAATTGATCCGATCAGACCGGAAAGGGCCGGACGGCCGCGACTTCCGGCTGGAAGACAGCGCCCTTGCCAAGGGCGCGCACTATAGAGGCAGATCGCGGCAAGTCAACGAACGAGGGTCAACTCTCCGTGAGCTACGAAGAGGCCAGCACGGCGTCGATCGCGGCGCTGACCGCGTCGATATCGCCCATGCCGTCGACCGTGCGAAGGCTGTTCTGCGCCTGGTAGTAGGGCAGGATCGGTTTGGTCTGAGCGTTGTAGGCGTCGAGGCGGGCAGCCACGGTCTCGCGCTTGTCGTCGGCGCGGCGGACGAAGTCGTGGGCGCCGCAGACGTCGCAGGTGTCCGCGACCAGCGTCCGCTTGAAGCTGTCATGGTAGCCGGCACCGCACTTGGCGCAGGTGAAGCGGCCGGAAATACGATCGACCAGGACCGCGTCGTCGACGGCGAGTTCGATGACGGCGTCGAGAGTGACGCCGGCGCCTGCGAGCAGTGTGTCCAGCGCCTCGGCCTGCGCCACCGTGCGTGGGAAGCCGTCGAGGATGAAGCCGCGTGCGGCGTCGGGCTGGGCGATGCGGGCGCCGAGCATCCGGATAATGATGTCGTCGGAAACCAGGCCGCCGGCCTCCATGATCGAACGTGCCTGTTGGCCGATCGGCGAGCCGGACTTCACCTCGGCCCGCAGCATGTCACCCGTGGAAATCTGCACGATGCCGTGCGTCTCCTCGAGACGCTTGGCCTGCGTCCCTTTCCCGGCACCAGGGGGCCCGAGCAGGATGACGTTCAACGCGGCCGCCCCTTCGGGCCGCGCTGCTTGCGGATCAGGCCCTGATACTGATGGGCCAGCAGGTGGCTCTGGATCTGGGTCACGGTGTCCATCGTGACGGACACGATGATGATCAGGCTCTGGCCGCCGAAGTAAAACGGCAGATTGTAGCGGCCGACCAGGACCTGCGGCAGCAGGCAGATCACCACGAGGTAGATCGCGCCGATCGTGGTCAGGCGGGTGAGCACGTAGTCGAAGAACTCGGCGGTGTTCGAGCCGGGGCGCCGGCCGGGGACGAAGCCGCCGGAGCGCTTGAGGTTGTCGGCCGTCTCCTGCGGGTTGAAGGCGATCGCGGTGTAGAAATACGAAAAGAAGATGATCATGCCGGCGTAAAGGGCCAGGTAGAGCGGCTCGCCCTGCCCCAGCTCCTGGCCCAGGAAGGCGAGCCAACCCGGCTCGCTGGTCGGGTTCGAGAAGCCGATCAGCGTCGCCGGGATCAGCAGGATCGAACTCGCGAAGATGGGCGGGATGACGCCGGCGGTGTTCACCTTGAGCGGCATGTAGGTGGTGTCGCCGCCATACATGCGGTTGCCGACTTGGCGCTTCGGATGCTGGATCACGACGCGGCGCTGCGCGGTCTCCATGAACACGATGAAGGCGATGGCGGCGAGCGCGATCACGAAGAACGCGATCACCGCGAAGGCCGACAGGCCGCCGGTATAGGCGAGCTCGAGCAGGCTCGAGACCGTGTGCGGCAGGTTGGCCACGATGCCCGCGAAGATGATCAGGCTGATGCCGTTGCCGACGCCGCGGGCGGTGATCTGCTCGCCGAGCCACATCAGGAACATCGTGCCGCCCACCAGGGTGACGACGCAGGAGAAGACGAAGAAGGCGCCGGGATCGATCACTGCGGGACCCGACGGCCCATGCATGGACTCCAGGCCTTTGGAAATTCCAAAAGCCTGGAAAAGCGCGATCAGCACGGTGAGATAGCGCGTGTACTGATTGAGCTTCTTGCGGCCCTGCTCGCCCTCCTTCTTGAGGGTTTCGAGCGAGGGGATCGCCGAGCTCATCAGCTGCACGATGATCGACGCCGAGATGTACGGCATGATGTTCAGCGCGAACACGGTCATGCGGCCGAGCGCGCCGCCGGTGAACATATCGAACATGCCGAGGATGCCGCTGCCGTGCTGGGCGAGCAGTTGGCCCATCACGGTCGCGTCGACGCCGGGCACCGGGATGTAGGTGCCGATGCGATAGACGATCAGAGCGCCCAGCGTGAACCAGATCCGCTTGCGGAGCTCGGTCGCCTTGGAGAACGTGCTGAGATTGATGCTGCCTGCGAGTTGCTCGGCCGCGGAGGCCATGCGCCCGATCCTTCCGTGAAGAACCCCGGGACGTTACCGTCCCGGGGTCGGGATGTCAGGCGGTCGCCTCGGCTTCCGGCTTGGCCTTCCTGGCCACCGTCGTCGTCACTTCACCGCCGGCCTTTTGCACCGCCTCGATCGCGGTGTCGGACGCACCGGCCACCGTGATGCGGATGGCGCGAGTGATCTCGCCGCGTGCCAGCAGGCGCACGCCGTCGATACGTCGGCCGGAGATCAGGCCCGCTACACGCAGGGTTTCTTCGGTGATCGGGTTGGCGGCGTCGAGCTTGCCGTCGGCGATCGCCTTTTCGAGCGTGCCGAGATTGATCGGCGCATATTCCTTGCGGAAGATGTTGGTGAAACCACGCTTCGGCATCCGCCGATAGATCGGGAGCTGACCGCCCTCGAACCCGTTCAGCGAGACGCCTTCACGTGCCTTCTGGCCCTTCACGCCCTTGCCCGACGTCTTGCCCTTGCCCGAGCCGATGCCGCGCCCGAGGCGCTTGGACTTCAGATGCGCGCCCGGATTGTCGCGCAGCTCATGGAGCTTCATGTCACCCTTCCACCCGGACCAGGTGAGCGACCTTGCGGATCATGCCGCGCACGGACGGCGTGTCCTCGAGCTCACGGGTACGGTGCAGCTTGTTGAGGCCGAGGCCGATCAGCGTCTCGCGCTGCGAATGCTCGCGTCCGATCGGCGACCCTGTCTGCGTCACCTTCACGGTGTTCTTGGTCGTCTCAGACATCGGCGGTGGCCTCCGCGGGCGTGGTGCCCTCGCGCTTGCCGATGATGTCGGAGACCTTCTTGCCGCGACGCTGAGCCACCGAGCGGGGGCTGGCGCAGCGCTCGAGCGCGTCGAAGGTCGCCTTGACCATGTTGTGCGGGTTGCGACTGCCGAGCGACTTGGCAACAACGTCGCCGATACCGAGTGATTCGAACACCGCGCGCATCGGGCCGCCGGCGATGATGCCGGTGCCGGCTTCGGCGGCGCGCAGCACGACCTTGCCCGCGCCGTAATGGCCGGAGACGTCGTGGTGCAGCGTGCGGCCTTCGCGCATCGGCACGCGGATCATCGTGCGCTTGGCACGGTCCGTCGCCTTGCGGATCGCCTCGGGGACTTCGCGCGCCTTGCCGGCGCCGTAGCCGACACGCCCCTTCTGATCTCCCACCACCACGAGGGCCGCGAAGGCGAACCTGCGTCCGCCCTTCACCACCTTCGCCACGCGGTTGATCGTGACGAGCTTGTCGATCAGTTCGTCGCCGTCGCGGTCCCGTTCGCGATCGCGCCGGCCGCCGCCGTCTCTCGACTCACGTGCCATGGTTCATGTCCTCAGAAATCGAGACCGCCCTCGCGGGCGGCTTCGGCCAGCGCCTTGACGCGGCCGTGATACAGATAGGAACCGCGGTCGAACACCACCTGCGTGACGCCGGCGGCTTTCGCGCGCTCGGCCACGAGCTTGCCCACCGCGGTCGCCGCGTCCCGGTCCGCTCCGGTGCGCAGCTGCGCCTTGAGGTCGGCGTCGAGCGAAGAGGCCGCTGCCAGCGTCCGTCCCTCGGCGTCGTCGATCACCTGCGCGTAGATGTTCTTGCCCGACCGGAACACCGAGAGGCGCGGACGCCCGACGGCCTTGCGGCGGAGCTGGAAGCGGAGACGAATGCGCCGCCTTGCGCGAAGATCCTGCTGAACGGCCATCACTTCTTCTTGCCTTCCTTGCGCCGGATCTGCTCGTTGTCGTAGCGGACGCCCTTGCCCTTGTAGGGCTCCGGCGGCCGGAAGCGACGAATATCGAGCGCCACCTGGCCGACCTGCTGCTTGTCAGCACCCGAGATCGTCACCGAGGTCGGACGCGGCGTAACCATCGTGATCCCCTCGGGGATCGGATAGACGACCGGGTGCGAGAAGCCGAGGTTCATCTCGAGATTCTTGCCGTTGACCGCCGCACGATAACCGGTGCCGGTAATCTCGAGCGTCTTGGAATAGCCGACCGAGACGCCCTTCACCAGGCTGGCGACCAGCGCGCGCGTGGTGCCCCACATCATCCGCGACGGACGCGAATTGTTGCGGGGAACGACGGTGACCTTGCCGCCGTCGACCGTCGTCGTGACAGCCTCCGAGAGCGGAAATGACAGCGAGCCGAGCTTGCCCTTGGCCGTGAGGATGCCCTCGGTAATCGCGACTTCGACACCTGCGGGGATCTCGACGGGATACTTGCCTACACGTGACATTTCGCGCTCCTCAGAACACGCGGCAGAGGACTTCGCCGCCGACATTCGCAGCGCGGGCCTCCGCATCGCTGAGAACACCGCGCGGCGTCGACAGGATCGACGTGCCCAGACCGGCGTAGTGGCGTGGCAGCTCCTTGATCTTGGAATACACGCGGCGGCCCGGCTTGGAGACCCTCTGGATCTCTTTGATGACGGGCTCGCCCTCGTTGTATTTCAGCTCGATGCGCAGCTGCGAAATCCCCGGACGGAGAACCTCGCTGCTGAAGCCGCGAATGTAGCCCTCGCGCTTCAACGCCTCGAGCACGTTGGCGCGGAGCTGCGATGCGGGCGAGACGCAGGCCGCGTGACGGCTGCGCTGCGCGTTGCGAATTCGTGTGAGCATATCGCCCAACGGGTCGGACATCGACATGGCCCGCTCCTTACCAGCTCGACTTGACCATGCCCGGGATCTGACCCGAGCTCGCAAGATCACGCAGCGCGATGCGGCACAGCTTGAACTTGCGATAATTCGCGCGCGACCGGCCGGTCAACGCGCAGCGGAGACGCACGCGCGTCCGGCTGCCATTGCGCGGCAGCTCGGCCAGCTTGATCGACGCCTCGAAACGCTCCTCGACGGGAAGCTCGCGATCGCGAACGACCGCCTTGAGCTTCTCCCGCTTCGGCAGATCGCGCTTCGCCATTCGCTCGCGCTTCTGATTGCGCAGGATCTGGGAAGTCTTGGCCATGCCTGTCTTACCCTCCGGAACCTGCAGGCACGATGGCCTGCGGTTTTCCAACAGAAAACTGTGTCAAGTCGCCTGGAACGGCAGGTCGAACGCCTTGAGCAGCGCCTTCGCCTCGGCGTCGGTGCGCGCTGTGGTGACGAAGATGATGTCCATGCCGCGGACCGTGTCGACCTTGTCGTAGTTGATCTCGGGGAACACAATCTGCTCCTTGAGACCCATCGCGAAGTTGCCGCGACCGTCGAAGCCCTTGTTCGCCGGCAGGCCGCGAAAGTCGCGCACGCGCGGCATGGCGATCGTCACCAGGCGGTCGAGAAACTCGAACATGCGTGCCGAGCGCAGCGTGACCTTGCAGCCGATCGGCAGGCCTTCGCGGATCTTGAAGCCGGCGATCGCCTTCTTGGCGACCGTCTTCACCGGCTTCTGGCCGGCGATCAGCATCATCTCGTTGTAGGCCGCGTCGAGCTTCTTCTGGTCGCCGGCGGCTTCACCCACGCCCATATTGATCACGATCTTCTCGAGACGCGGGACCTGCATCTCGTTCTTGTAGTCGAACTCCTGGGTCAGCGCGGGACGGATGGTGTCCACGTAGCGCTGGTGGAGGCGCGGACGGACCCGCCCCTCGCCCTGAGTTGGTGTGGTTGCGTCCGACATTTGCGTCAGCCTTCGATCAGCTCGCCGGTCGCCTTGGCGACGCGCGCCTTGGTGCCATTGTCGAGCACGCGGAAGCCGACCTTGGTCGGCTTGCCGCTCTTGGGGTCAATGAGCTTGAGGTTCGACAGGTGGATGGGAGATTCCTTCTCCACGATCCCGCCGGGCTGGCCCATGCCGCGCGGCTTGGTATGGCGTTTGACCACACGCACACCCCGCACCATTGCCCGCTCCTCGGTCGGGAACACCTGCAGGACCTCGCCCTCCACGCCCTTCTGGGCGCCGGTGATCACGACGACGCGGTCGCCCTTCTTGATGCGCGCGGCCATTACAGCACCTCCGGCGCGAGCGAGATGATCTTCATGAATTTCCGCGCGCGCAGTTCGCGGACCACCGGGCCGAAGATGCGGGTGCCGATCGGCTCGGACTGCTTGTTGATCAGCACGGCCGCGTTGCGATCGAAACGGATGGCACTCCCGTCGGGACGACGCACCGGAAAGGCCGTGCGGACGATCACCGCCTGGTGCACGTCGCCCTTCTTCACCTTGCCGCGCGGAATCGCTTCCTTGATGGACACGACGATCACATCGCCGACCGAGGCGGACTTCCGCTTGGAGCCGCCCAGCACCTTGATGCACTGCACCCGACGGGCACCGGAATTATCGGCGACGTCCAGGTTGGTCTCGGGATGGATCATTTAAGCCCCCACTTCTTCCATGGGCACGCCGACGGGCTCGGGAGCCGCATTGGCAGGCGCGTCATGAGTGAACGGCTCTCCGTTGCGGGTGATCACCATCCACGTCTTGCGCTTGCTGATCGGGATACATTCCTCGATGCGCACGGTGTCGCCGACGCGGCAGGTATTCTGCTCGTCATGCGCCGCGTACTTCTTCGAACGCCGGATGAACTTCTTGTACAGCGGATGCATGATACGACGCTCGACCGAGACCGTGACGGTCTTGTCCATCTTGTCGCTGGTGATCCGCCCAGTGAGGACGCGCTTCGGCATCGACCCCTCCTCAGGACGCTGTGGGTGTGGATTGGTGTTGCAGGGTCTTCACCCGTGCGATCTCGCGACGGACCTGGCGCACGCGCGCAGTCCCCTCGCTCTGGCCGGTCGCCCGCTGGAAGCGCAGATTGAACTGCTCGCGTTTGAGGTCGAGCAGAAGCGTGGACATCTCGTCCGGCGTCTTGTGACGCAGCTCGGCGGCAGTGTTCTTGGATGCGGCCATCTCAGGCGTCTCCCATGCGGGTGACGAACTTCGTCTTGATCGGCAGCTTGGCAGCGCCGAGCGTCAGTGCCTCGCGGGCGACCTCGACCGGCACGCCGTCGATCTCGAACATGATGCGGCCCGGCTTGACGCGCGCCACCCAGAATTCGGGACTGCCCTTGCCGGAACCCATGCGGACTTCCGCAGGCTTCGTCGACACCGGCACGTCCGGGAAGATGCGGATCCACACGCGGCCCGCCCGCTTCATGGCGCGGGTGATCGCACGACGCGAGGCCTCGATCTGGCGCGCGGTGACACGCTCCGGCTGGAGTGCCTTCAAGCCATACTCACCAAAGTTCAGCATGGTGCCGCCCTTGGCCAGGCCGTGGATGCGGCCCTTGTGCGCCTTGCGGTACTTGGTCCGCTTCGGAGAAAGCATTGTCCTGTTCCTTCGCCGCGGTTCTTAGCGCTGCGGCGCCTGTTCGGCCGCACGACGATCCTGTGCGGACGGGTCGTGAGCCAGGATCTCGCCCTTGAAGATCCACACCTTCACACCGCAGGTGCCGTAGGTCGTCTTCGCGGTCGCAACCCCGTAATCGATATCCGCACGCAGCGTATGCAGCGGCACGCGGCCTTCGCGATACCACTCGGTTCGCGCGATTTCCGCGCCACCGAGACGGCCACCGCAATTGATCCGGATGCCCTGCGCGCCGAGACGCATCGCCGACTGCACCGCACGCTTCATCGCACGACGGAACGCCACGCGACGCTCGAGCTGCTGGGCGATGTTCTCGGCCACCAGCTGCGCGTCGATCTCCGGCTTGCGGATCTCGACGATGTTAAGTGCCACCTCGGCCTTCGCCATCTTCGTGAGATCACGGCGCAGAACCTCGATGTCCTGACCCTTCTTGCCGATCACCACGCCCGGGCGCGCGGCGTAGATCGTCACGCGCGGCTTCTTGGCCGGACGCTCAATCACCACGCGCGACACGCCTGCGCCGGAGAGCTTCTTTCGCAGATGCGTGCGCAGCTTGTAGTCGTCGAGCAGCAGTCGGGAGTAATCGTCGCCGGCAAACCAGCGGCTGTCCCAGGTGCGGTTGACGCCGAGCCGAAGCCCGATCGGATTGACCTTGTGACCCATCTCTCAGGCCGCCTTCTCGTTTTCGGTCGCAGCTTCCGGCGTACGCTCGGACACCACGATCTTCAGGTGGCTGAACCACTTCTCGATGCGGGCCGCCTTGCCGCGGCCGCGCGCATGGAAGCGGCGCATCACGATCGACTTGCCCACCTCGGCGCGCGTGACGACCAACTGGTCGACATCGAGCTGATGGTTGTTCTCGGCGTTCGCGACCGCGCTTTCGACGGCCTTGCGGACCGCCTGCGCGATGCGGCGCTTGTTGAAAGTCAGGCTGGCGATCGCCTGGCCAGCCGGCTTGTTGCGGATCGTCGCCGCGACAAGATTCAGCTTGCGCGGGCTCACCCGCAGGTTGCTCACCACAGCCTGAGCTTCGGTTTCCGCCAGAAGGCGGGGAAACTGCGGCTTGCTCATCTCAGCCTCGCTTCGCTTTCTTGTCCGACGAGTGACTCGTAAAAGTCCGCGTCGGCGAGAACTCGCCGAACTTGTGACCGACCATGTTCTCGCTGACCTGCACGGGCAGGAATTTGTGCCCGTTATAGACGCCGAACGTCTGCCCCACGAACTGCGGCAGGATCGTCGAGCGGCGCGACCAGATCTTGATGATCTCGTTGCGACCCGACGCTCGCGACGTCTCTGATTTCTTAAGGAGGTACCCGTCCACGAACGGGCCCTTCCAGACGGAACGTGCCATCTCTCCGAACCCTCGCTTACTTGCCGGTCTTGCGACGACGGATGATCAGGCTGTCCGTTCGCTTGTTGACCCGCGTCTTGTATCCCTTCGTGGGAATGCCCCACGGCGTCACCGGATGACGGCCACCCGAGGTGCGACCCTCGCCACCACCGTGCGGGTGATCGACCGGGTTCATTACCACACCCCGCTGATGCGGCTTGCGCCCCATCCAGCGTGAGCGGCCCGCCTTGCCGAAATGCTGGTTCATGTTGTCGGGGTTGGACACCGCGCCGATCGTCGCCAGGCACTCGCCGCGCACCAGGCGAACCTCGCCCGATTGCAGCTTGATCTGCGCGTAACCGGAATCTTTGCCGACCAGCTGCGCGTAGGTGCCGGCTGCACGGGCCATCTTGCCGCCCCCGCCTGCCTTCAACTCCACGTTGTGCACGATCGTGCCGACCGGGATCGTCGCCAGCGGCATCGCATTGCCAGGCTTGATGTCGCAGCGCGCACCGGCCACGACCTGATCGCCCACGCGCAGGCGCTGCGGCGCGAGGATGTAGGACAGCTCGCCGTCCTGGTACTTGATCAGCGCGATGAACGCGGTGCGGTTCGGATCATACTCGAGCCGCTCGACAGTCGCCGGCACATCGAACTTGCGACGGCGAAAATCCACCAGACGGTAGCTCTGCTTGTGTCCGCCGCCACGAAAGCGCGAGGTGATGCGCCCGTGATTGTTACGCCCGCCCGAGTGCGACTTGCCCTCGGTTAGCAGCTTGACGGGCTTGCCGCGCCAGAGCTCGCTGCGGTCGATCAGAATCGTGCCGCGAAGGCTCGCCGTGACCGGGTTGAAATGCTTGAGTGCCATGTCGCCTGGTCCCGGATCAGCCGAGCTTCGTCGTCGGGTCGATCGACTGACCCGGCGCGAGCTTCACATATGCCTTCTTTACGTCGGACCGGCGACCCGGACGACCCTTGAAGCGCTTCGTCTTTCCCTTCGCGACCAGCGTGTTCACGGACGTCACCGTCACGCCGAACAACCCTTCGATCGCAGCCTTGATCTCGAACTTCGTGGAATCGGGCGCCACCTTGAAGACGATGCCGTTGTGCTCCGACAGCATGGTCGCCTTCTCGGTGATGATCGGCGCACGGATCGTGTCGAACATCGCCTCGCGCGACATGCGCGACGCGGCGCCGCGGAGTGCCAGAACGTTGGTCATGCCAGCCGCTCCTTCAGCGCCTCGACGCCGGCGCGGGTGATCGCCAGCATCTCATGGTTGAGAATGTCGTAGACGTTGGCGCCAACAGTCGGCAGCACGTCGATCTTATGGAGGTTGCGCACCGCGCGACCGAACTGCTCGTTCACCACGCCGTCGACGATCAGAACCGAGGTCCAGCCGAGGCCGGCAACCTGCCTAGCCACCTCGCGGGTCTTGCCGACACCACTCTCGGCGGTCTCGATCACCACCAGCTTGCCCTCGGCCGCCTTCTGCGACAACGCCGAGATCAGGCCAAGCCTGCGCACCTTCTTCGGCAGATCGAAGCCGTGATCACGCACGACCGGGCCGTGCACGACACCGCCGGTGCGAAACTGCGGCGCCCGCAACGAACCCTGACGCGCATTGCCCGTGCCCTTCTGCCGATACGGCTTCTTGGTCGTGCCGCGCACCTCGCCCAGGCCCTTGGTCTTGTGCGTGCCGGCACGGCGCTTCATCAGCTGCCACTGCACGACGCGCGCCATGATGTCGGGCCGCGGTGCGATCCCGAAGATCGCCTCCGGCAGTTCGATCGTGCCGGCGGCAGCACCTTCAAACGTCTTGATCTCAACTTCCATGATCCCGGTCCTCAGCCCACTGCCGCCGGAGCGTCGGGCGTCTCGCCCGCGCCATGACCGGCGACGCCCGCGGGATAGGGCGCATCCGCATGGCGCGCGTGCTTGATCGCATCGCGCACCAGCACGTAGCCCTGGCGGGCACCCGGCACGGCGCCGCGCACCATGATCAGGTTGCGCGCCACGTCGATGCCGGCGACCTCGAGGTTGAGCGTGGTGATGCGCTCGTCGCCCATGTGGCCGGCCATCTTCTTGTTCTTGAAGGTCTTGCCGGGATCCTGCCGGTTGCCGGTCGAGCCCAGCGAACGATGGCTGATCGACACACCGTGCGAGGCTTCGAGACCGGCGAAGTTCCAGCGTTTCATGCCGCCCTGAAAACCCTTGCCCTTCGACGTGCCGGTCACGTCGATCTTCTGGCCGACAACGAAGTGCGAGGCCGACAATGTCGCGCCGACCTCGAGCACCGCATCGTCCGCGGTCCGGAACTCGACCAGCTTCATCTTCGGCTCGACCTTGGCCTTCGCGAAATGGCCGCGGTTCGGCTTGGTGACGTTCTTCACCTTCGCACGGCCAATTCCCAGCTGCACCGCGGTGTAGCCGTCGCGCTCCACCGTGCGCGTGTCAACGACCTGCACCTCGTCGAGATGCAGGACGGTCACGGGCACGTGGGTGCCGTCGTCCTTGAACAGCCGGGTCATGCCCAGCTTCTTTGCGATCAAACCCGTACGCATTGTCTCGGCTCGACTCAGATCTTGATTTCGACGTCGACGCCCGAGGCCAGGTCGAGCTTCATCAGCGCGTCCACGGTCTGCGGGGTCGGCTCGACGATGTCGAGAAGCCGGCGATGGGTCCGGATCTCGAACTGCTCACGGCTCTTCTTGTCCACGTGCGGCGAGCGGTTCACCGTGAAGCGCTCGATATGCGTGGGAAGGGGGATGGGTCCCCGAACCCGCGCGCCCGTCCGCTTCGCCGTGTTCACGATCTCCCGCGTGCTGTTGTCCAGCACGCGGTGATCGTACGCCTTGAGGCGAATGCGGATGTTCTGGTTGTCCATGGTCTTACAAAATCCAGTTCGGGCTGCGCGCGCGGGTTCGGGTCACCGATCAGGCGGTAATCGTCGCCACCACGCCGGCGCCGACGGTGCGGCCACCCTCGCGAATTGCGAAACGCAGGCCCTCGTCCATGGCGATCGGCGCGATCAGCTCGACATCCATCGAGACGTTGTCGCCCGGCATCACCATCTCGGTGCCCTCGGGAAGATGCACGATCCCGGTCACGTCGGTCGTGCGGAAGTAGAACTGCGGCCGGTAGTTGGTGAAGAACGGCGTGTGGCGACCGCCCTCCTCCTTCGTGAGGATGTAGGCCTCGGCCTTGAACTTCGTGTGCGGCGTGATCGTGCCAGGCTTGGAGAGAACCTGGCCGCGCTCGACGTCCTCGCGCTTCGTGCCACGGAGCAGTGCGCCCACGTTGTCGCCGGCCTCCCCGCGATCGAGCAGCTTGCGGAACATCTCGACGCCGGTGACGGTCGTCTTCACGGTCGCCTTGATGCCGACGATCTCGACCTCGTCGCCCACGTTGACGATGCCGCGCTCGATACGGCCGGTCACCACGGTGCCGCGGCCGGAGATCGAGAACACGTCCTCGATCGGCATCAGGAACGGACGGTCGATCGGACGCTCGGGCTGCGGGATGTAGTCGTCCACCGCCTTCATCAGCTCGAGGATCGCCTGCTCGCCGAGCTCGGGATTCTTATCCTCGAGCACGCAGAGCGCCGAGCCCTTGACGATCGGGATGTCGTCGCCGGGGAACTGGTAGGACGAGAGGAGCTCGCGCACCTCCATCTCCACGAGCTCGAGCAGCTCGGGATCGTCGACCATGTCGACCTTGTTCAGGAACACGACCAGCGCCGGCACACCGACCTGGCGGGCGAGCAGGATATGCTCGCGAGTCTGCGGCATCGGACCGTCGGCGGCGGACACGACGAGGATCGCGCCGTCCATCTGCGCCGCACCCGTGATCATGTTCTTCACGTAGTCGGCGTGGCCGGGGCAATCGACATGCGCGTAGTGACGCGCCTTGGTCTCGTATTCCACATGCGCGGTGGAGATCGTGATGCCGCGGGCGCGCTCTTCGGGCGCCTTGTCGATCTGGTCATACGCGGTGAAGGTGGCACCGCCCGACTTTGCGAGCGTCTTCGTGATTGCAGCCGTCAGCGACGTCTTGCCATGATCGACATGGCCGATCGTGCCGATGTTGCAATGCGGCTTGTTCCGCTCGAATTTCGCCTTACCCATCGTCGTCTCTCCGCTACCGGTTCAATCGGAACCGTGCTTCGGGTTGAACTTCTCTTCTCTTACCAGCGGTAGTGGCTGAAGGCCTTGTTCGCCTCGGCCATCCGGTGGGTGTCTTCACGCTTCTTCACGGCCGAACCGCGGTTGTTCACCGCGTCGTTCAGCTCGTTCGAGAGCCGCTCTTCCATCGTGTGCTCGCCGCGCTTGCGCGACGCATCGATGATCCAGCGGATCGCGAGGGCCTGGCGGCGCTCGGTGCGCACCTCGACGGGGACCTGGTAGGTCGCACCACCGACGCGGCGCGAGCGAACCTCGACAGCCGGCTTCACATTCTCGAGCGCCTCGTGGAACATGCGCACCGGATCGCCCGATGCACCGCCACGGCGACGCAGCGTGTCGAGCGCACCGTAGACGATGCCCTCGGCAGCTGACTTCTTCCCATCATACATCAGCGCATTCATAAAACGCGTGATGACCTGGTCGCCGAACTTCGGGTCCGGCAGGATCTCGCGCTTCACGGCGCGGTGGCGGCGGCTCATCCCTGGTCTCTCTCTTACTTCGGCCGCTTCGCGCCGTAGAGCGAACGACGCTTGCGACGCTTGGCGATGCCCTGGGTGTCGAGCACGCCGCGGAGGATATGATAGCGCACGCCCGGCAGATCCTTCACGCGGCCGCCGCGGATCAGCACGACCGAATGTTCCTGCAGGTTGTGCCCCTCGCCGGGGATGTAGCTCACGACCTCGAAGCCGTTGGTCAGCCGCACCTTGGCGACCTTACGAAGCGCCGAGTTCGGCTTCTTCGGGGTCACCGTATAGACGCGCGTGCAGACGCCGCGCTTCTGCGGGCAACCCTGCAGCGCCGGCACCTTGTTGCGCTTGGCAGCAGGCTCGCGGCCCTTCGTAATCAGCTGGTTGATCGTCGGCATACGCCCTTACGCCCTCACACCCGGTCCACGATCACGGCAGATCCACCAGAGCGCATCCGATCGCCACATGAACACAGACCGCACGGTTCAGTGGGCCCAGGCCCACCCGCGCGGGGTGTCACACCGCCGAAGGCCTAAGCTTCGGGTCCGAAGAGGGACCGGAAGCGGCGCCACCAACGCAGATGCGTTCAATATGACGGAAGGACACCGCGATGGCGGGGTCTGCCGAGGGGCGGATACCTACGAGCCCGGTCTGGGCGAGTCAAGCGGTGTTCACCCCGCCGCGCCGAAGTGAAGCCTCGGCTACGGCCGAGCTTTTACTTGGAGGATGCCGGCCACCGCGACACTCTCCCCGTTGGCGGCGATGAGGAACAGGGCATGCGCACATCAAGGCTCGGCGTCGCCGTTGTGGCTTTCGCGGCCGTCCTCCACACGCCGGCGCTGGCGAACGACTCGGCCGCCGACACGGAACGTGGCCTCGCTGTGTTCGGCCGCGTGTTCGAGACCATCCACGACAACTACGTCCACAGCGTCACGCGGGACGCGTTGGCGCGTGCCGCGATCGACGGCATGCTCGCGAGCCTCGACCCGCACAGCGCCTACCTCCCCGAACCCGACTACGAGGCGCGCGAGGCGCTGCTGTCCGGCCGCTTCGCCGGCATCGGCCTCGACCTGCAGGACCGGCAAGGCATCGTGACGGTGGTGGCCCCCGTGGCGGGCAGCCCGGCCGCGGCCGCGGGCCTGCAACCGGGCGACCGTCTCCTGCGCGTCGACGGGCGCGACGTCGCCAATCTCCTGCTCGACGACGTGGTGGCACGGATCAAGGGCGAGCCCGGAACCACGGTCCGCCTGGCCGTCGAGACGGCGTCCCACAAGGTCCGCACGCTTCGCCTGAGGCGCGTGATGGTCCACATGCCGGTGGTCCAGTCGTCGCTGTTCGGCACCCGGGCCTATATCAAGTTGACGACCTTCGACTCCGAGGCCGGCGCTGCCGTGGCCGCGTCCTGGGCGGCGCTCGCGCAGCAGGCCGGCGGGCCGCCTACGGGCCTCGTGCTCGACCTGCGTGGCAACCCGGGCGGCGAGGTCGACCAGGCAGTCGCGGTCGCCAGCCTTTTCATCCGTCGCGGCGCGATCGTCTCGATGCGCGGCCGCGATCGCGGCGACGATGCCAGCTTCGGGGCGCACGGCCAGGACATCACGAGCGGCGCGCCGATCGTGGTGCTCTCGGATGCGAGCACCGCGTCGGCGAGCGAGATCGTCGCGGGCGCCCTGCAGGACCACGACCGCGCCGCGATCCTGGGCACCCGCTCCTTCGGCAAGGGCTCGGTCCAGGAGATGTTGCCGCTCGACGGTGACGGCGCTCTGGTGCTCACCACCGCGCTCTACTTCACCCCGAGCGGGCGTTCGATCCAGGGCCTCGGCATCGTGCCCGACATCGTCGTGCACGAAGCGCGCGACGAGCCCAACGCGGCGGGCTCCACCGAGGCCACGCTGCCGCACGCGATCGAGCCGGTGGATGCGACCGACGTGCCGCGCGTCTCGCCCTGGCGGGCACTCGCGGGCGCCATCGCGTCGCGCCCGCCCGCGACCTGGCCGGAGTTCGACGCGACCCTTCCTGCCACCGACTTCCAGCTGCAGCAGGGGTTAAAGCTGCTCGGGCTGATGTCCACCACCATGACGGCGCAGCGGTGATGCCCGTCGCATTCGGGCTGCACAGCTTCGGCGATCTCTCGGGCAGGGACGTCTCGGCAACACGGGTGCTGCGGGACGTGGCCTCCGAGGTCGCGCTCCCGGACGAGGTGGGCGTCGAACTGCTCAAGTAAGAGTTGGGGCTCTGCCCCAAACCCCGCCAGGGAACTGGTCCCCTGGACCACCTTGAGTTGGCAGGTCCAGGACTGCTTGTCCTGGAGGGGGTGAAGGGGGCAGAGCCCCCTTCCCTTCTTACTCCGCGGCTTTGGACGGCAACGCCGGCTGCCCGCTCGGCAACCCACGCTGCTTGTCGCGACCCGCCGCGACCTGCTTGAGCCGGTTCATCACGGACCCCGTGCCCGCCGGGATCAGGCGACCCACGATCACGTTCTCCTTGAGGCCATTGAGCGTATCCACCTTGCCGGCTGTCGCCGCCTCGGTGAGCACGCGCGTGGTCTCCTGGAACGACGCGGCCGAGATGAACGAGTGCGTCTGCAGGCTCGCCTTGGTGATGCCCTGGAGCACCGGCATGGCGACGGCCGCGCGCTCGTTCTCGCGGACGCGCTTCTCGTTCTCGATCTCGAACTCGATGCGGTCGACCGTCTCGCCCACGAGATAGGTCGTGTCGCCCGGCTCGAGCACCTCCACCTTCTGCAGCATCTGACGGACAATCACCTCGATGTGCTTGTCGTTGATCTTCACGCCCTGCAGTCGATAGACGTCCTGGATCTCGTTCACGAGATAGTCGGACAGCGCTTCCACACCCAGCACCTTCAGGATGTCGTGCGGCACGCGCGGACCGTCGACGATCGGGTCGCCGCGGCGGACGAAATCGCCCTCCTGCACCGACACGTGCTTGCCCTTCGGAACCAGGTACTCGGTTTCCTCGGTCGTCTCGTCGTTCTTCACGATGACGCGCCGCTTCGCCTTGTAGTCCTTGCCAAACTCCACGCGCCCGTCGGTCTCGGCGATGATCGCGTGGTCCTTGGGGCGACGCGCCTCGAACAGCTCCGCCACGCGCGGCAGACCGCCGGTGATGTCGCGCGTCTTGCTGCCCTCGCGCGGCAGACGTGCGAGCACGTCGCCGGCGTGGACGGTCGCCCCGTTCTCGATCGAGAGAATTGAGTCGACGGAAAGGAAGTAGCGCGCGTCACCACCGTTCGGCAGCTTCACGACGTCGCCCTTCTCATCCTTCAGCTGCAGGCGCGGACGCAGATCCACACCCTTCGCCGCCTGCTTGTAGTCGACGACCACCTTGGACGAGAGCCCGGTCACCTCGTCGACCCTTTCCACCAGCGTGATGCTGTCGATCAGATCGAGATATTCGACGGTGCCCGCGCGCTCGGTGATGATCGGCAGGGTGTAGGGGTCCCACTCGGCCAGCTTCTGAGCGCGCGAGACCTTCGCTCCCTCATCGGTCAGCAAGCGCGCGCCGTAAGGCACGCGGAAACGCGCACGCTCCGTCTTCTTGTCGTCCATCAGGACGATCTCGCAGTTGCGCGACATCACCACGGGCACGCCCATGCTGTTCGACACGACCGTCCGGTTCCGAAGCGACACGGTGCCGTCATGCGACGCTTCCACACTCGACTGCTCGGCACCGCGCTGGGCGGCACCGCCGATGTGAAAGGTGCGCATGGTGAGCTGCGTGCCCGGCTCGCCGATCGACTGGGCGGCAATCACGCCCACCGCCTCGCCGATATTGACCGGCGTTCCGCGTGCGAGATCACGACCGTAGCAGTTTCCGCAGACGCCGACACGAGAGTCGCAGGTCAGCACCGAACGGATCAGCAGCAACTCGACGCCGGCCTTCTCGATGAGCTCGGCTTCCGCCTCGCCGATCAGCGTGTTGCGCGGCAGCACCAGATTGCCGGTGCCGGGCTCGAGCACGTCGGCGGCCACCGTGCGGCCGAGCGTGCGCTCGGACAGCGAGGCGACCACCTCGCCGCCATCCATCACCGCGCGAACGGTCAGCCCACGCTCGGTGCCACAATCGTTCTCGACGATGATGCAGTCCTGCGCCACGTCGACCAGACGACGCGTGAGGTAGCCCGAGTTCGCGGTCTTCAGCGCCGTGTCCGCGAGACCCTTGCGGGCGCCATGGGTGGAGGTGAAGTAGTCGAGAACCGAGAGCCCCTCCTTGAAGTTCGCGATGATCGGCTGCTCGATGATCTCGCCCGAAGGCTTGGCCATCAGGCCGCGCATGCCGGCGAGCTGCTTCATCTGGGCCGGGCTGCCGCGCGCACCCGAGTGGCTCATCATCCACACGGCGTTGGTGGGCTTGCCGGGCTGCTGGGTCGAGATCTCCTTCATCATCGCCGCCTGCACCTCGTCGGTGCAGCGCGACCAGGCGTCGACCACCTTGTTGTACCGCTCGCCGGCCGTGATCAGGCCGTCCTGATACTGCTGCTCGAACTCCTTGACCTCGCCCTGGGTGCGATCCACCAGTGTGATCTTCGCGTCGGGAATGATCAGGTCGTCCTTGCCGAACGACAGGCCGGCCTTCGCGGCCTGGCCGAAGCCGAGGCCCATCAGGCGATCGGCGAAGATCACGCACTCCTTCTGCCCGCAATGCCGGTAGACGGCATCGATGACGTCGGAGACGTTCTTCTTGGTCAGCTGCTTGTTGATCAGCGCGAACGGCACCGCATGATGCTTCGGCAGGATCTGCGCGATCAGCATGCGGCCCGGTGTGGTCACGAAGGTCTTCATCGTGAGCACGCCCGCTTCGTCGGCCACCTGCACGCGCCCGCGGATCTTGTCGTGCAGGCGCACCACACCCGCATGAAGTGCGGCCTCGATCTCACCGATCGACGAGAATGCAGTCGGACCCTTGCGGGTCACGACACCATCTTCGCCGCGGATCGGCTCGTCCGGCGTGTCGCGGAACTCGGCCGTCTCGAGGCTGAGGTAATAGAGCCCAAGCACGATGTCCTGGCTCGGCACGATGATCGGCTTGCCGTTCGCCGGGCTCAGGATGTTGTTCGTGCTCATCATCAGCACGCGCGCCTCGAGCTGCGCCTCGAGCGAGAGCGGCACGTGCACCGCCATCTGGTCGCCGTCGAAATCCGCGTTGAAGGCGGTGCAGACGAGCGGGTGCAGCTGGATCGCCTTGCCCTCGATCAGCACGGGCTCGAAGGCCTGGATGCCGAGGCGGTGCAGGGTCGGCGCACGGTTGAGCATCACGGGATGCTCGCGGATCACCTCTTCGAGGATGTCCCACACTTCGGGACGCTCCTTTTCCACCATCCGCTTGGCGGCCTTGATGGTGGTGGCGTGACCATACTTCTCGAGCTTCGAGTAGATGAACGGCTTGAACAGCTCGAGCGCCATCTTCTTCGGCAGGCCGCACTGGTGCAGCTTGAGTTCGGGACCGACCACGATCACCGAACGACCCGAATAGTCGACGCGCTTGCCGAGCAGGTTCTGCCGGAAGCGGCCCTGCTTGCCCTTCAGCATGTCGGACAGCGACTTCAGCGGGCGCTTGTTGGCGCCCGTGATGGCACGACCGCGACGCCCGTTGTCGAACAGGGCGTCCACCGACTCCTGTAGCATGCGCTTCTCGTTGCGCACGATGATGTCGGGCGCGCGAAGCTCGATCAGCCGCTTCAGGCGGTTGTTGCGGTTGATCACGCGACGATAGAGATCGTTCAGATCCGATGTCGCGAACCTCCCGCCGTCGAGCGGCACCAGCGGACGCAGCTCGGGAGGAATCACCGGCACCACGTCCAGGATCATCCACTCGGGCTTGGCGCCGCTCTCGGCGAACGCCTCGATCAGCTTGAGACGCTTGACCAGCTTCTTGCGCTTGGCCTCGGACGTCGTGTCCTTGAGGTCGGCGCGCAGCTGCACCTTCTCGGCGTCGCAGTCGATCTCCTGCAGAACCTGCTTGATCGCTTCGGCGCCGATGCCGGCCTTGAACCCGTCATCGCCGAACTCGTCCTGCTTGGCGAGAAGCTGGTCCTCGGTGAGCAGCGAGTGACGCTTGAGATCGGTCAGGCCCGGCTCAAGAACCACGTAGCTCTCGAAATACAGGATTTTTTCCAGTTCCTTCAGCGTGAGGTCGACCATGAGGCCGATCCGGCTGGGAAGGGACTTGAGAAACCAGATGTGGGCCACGGGGCTCGCGAGCTCGATATGGCCCATGCGCTCGCGCCGGACTTTCGCGAGTGTCACCTCGACGCCGCATTTCTCGCAGATGATCCCGCGGAACTTCATCCGCTTATACTTGCCGCACAGGCACTCGTAGTCCTTGATCGGACCGAAGATGCGCGCGCAGAACAGCCCGTCCCGCTCGGGCTTGAACGTGCGGTAGTTGATCGTCTCCGGCTTCTTGATCTCGCCATAGGACCACGAGCGGATCTGCTCCGACGAGGCCATCTGGATCTTGATCTGGTCGAAGGTCAGCGCCTGGCCGGTCTGGCCAAGGATCTTCATCAGTTCGTTCATGCGTCACCCTCGTTCCGGGCACAGGCGGGGGCGCGTGAAAGCCCCCGCGCGGCCGCTGCGGTGTTCAGGTCAATCAGGTGTTGGCGCTCTGCTCGAGATCGACGTTCAGGCCGAGCGATTTGAGTTCTTTCACCAGCACGTTGAAGCTTTCGGGAATGCCGGCCTCGAAATCGTCCTGCTCGCGCACGATCGCCTCGTAGACCTTGGTGCGGCCGGACACGTCGTCCGACTTCACCGTGAGCATCTCCTGCAGCGTGTAGGCGGCGCCGTAGGCTTCGAGCGCCCACACCTCCATCTCGCCGAAACGCTGTCCACCGAACTGCGCCTTGCCGCCCAGCGGCTGCTGGGTGACGAGCGAGTACGGCCCGATCGAACGCGCGTGGATCTTGTCGTCGACCAGGTGGTGCAGCTTGAGCATGTAGATGTAGCCCACCGTGACGCGCCGCTCGAACGGCTCGCCGCTGCGCCCGTCGGTCAGCGTGACCTGCCCCGACGTGTCGAGCCCTGCGCGCGTCAGCATCTCCTCGATATCCGGGATCGACGCGCCATCGAACACCGGTGTCGCGATCGGAATGCCCTTGCGCAGGTTGTTGCACAGCTCGATCAGCTGCGCCTCGTTGAGATCGGCAATGTCGTCGGCGAACACCCGCTCGCCATAAACCTCCTTGAGGCGGTCGAGCAGTTCCTGCCGCGCGTTCCCGCTGCGCTGATACTCGTCGACCAGCTCGCCGACCTGACGCCCGATATTGGCACAGGCCCAGCCGAGATGCGTCTCGAGGATCTGCCCCACATTCATGCGCGACGGCACGCCAAGCGGGTTCAGCACGAGATCGACCGGCGTGCCGTCATCGAGGAACGGCATGTCCTCGACCGGCACGACGCGCGACACCACGCCCTTATTGCCGTGACGACCGGCCATCTTGTCGCCCGGCTGCAGCTTGCGCTTCACCGCCACGAACACCTTGACCATCTTCATCACGCCGGGCGGCAGCTCGTCGCCGCGCTGCAGTTTTTCGACTTTGCTGTCGAAACGCTCCTGCAGGCGGGCCACCGCGGCATCGTGCTCGCGCTTCAGCGACTCCACTTCGGCGGTAATCTGGTCGGACGACACGCCAATATGGCGCCACGCCCCGCGGGGATGCTCGGCGAGCACCTCCTCGGTGATCTCGGTGCCCGACTTCAGGCCCTTGAAGCCGGCGGCCGCCTTTTCACCGAGCAGCTTCTCGCGAAGACGGCTGTAGAACGACCGCTCCTGGATCGCCCGCTCGTCGTCGCGGTCCTTCGCCAGGCGCTCGATCTCGGCACGCTCGATCGCCATCGCGCGCTCGTCCTTGTCGACGCCGCGGCGGTTGAAAACGCGCACGTCGACGATCGTGCCCGTCGTGCCCGGCGGCAGCTTGAGCGACGTGTCGCGAACGTCCGACGCCTTTTCGCCAAAGATCGCGCGAAGCAGCTTCTCCTCCGGCGTCATCGGGCTCTCACCCTTCGGCGTCACCTTGCCCACGAGAATGTCGCCCGGGTTCACCTCGGCGCCGACATACACGATGCCCGCCTCGTCGAGGTTGCGCAGTGCTTCCTCGCCGACATTGGGGATGTCGCGGGTGATCTCCTCCTGGCCGAGCTTCGTGTCGCGCGCCATCACCTCGAATTCCTCGATGTGGATGGAGGTGAACACGTCGTCGCGCGCGATGCGCTCCGAGATCAGGATGGAATCCTCGAAGTTGTAGCCGTTCCAAGGCATGAACGCGCAGAGCACGTTGCGCCCCAGCGCCAGCTCACCGAGATCGGTCGACGGACCGTCGGCGATGATGTCGCCCATCGCCACCTGGTCGCCCACGCGCACCAGCGGACGCTGGTTGATGCAGGTCGACTGGTTGGACCGCATGTATTTTCGCAAACGGTAGATGTCGACGCCGATCGTCGAGCCGTCCTCATGCGTGGCCCGCACGACGATGCGGGCACCGTCGATCTGGTCGACCACGCCTTCACGACGGGCGATGATCGTGGCGCCGCTATCGCGTGCCACCGCGGCCTCCATGCCCGTGCCCACCAGCGGCGCGTCGGACTTGATCAGCGGCACCGCCTGGCGCTGCATGTTCGAGCCCATCAGCGCGCGGTTCGCGTCGTCGTTCTCGAGGAACGGGATCAACGCTGCCGCCACCGACACCAACTGCCGCGGCGACACGTCGCAGGCGGTGACCTCTTCCGGCTTCACCAGGCGGAAATCGCCCGAGCGGCGCACGGACACCAGATCGGCCGTCAGACGGCCGCTCTCATCATGCGGCGCGTCGGCCTGAGCGACGACCAGCCGCTCCTCCTCCATCGCCGACAGATACTTCCACCCGTCCTGCAGCACGCCATCCTGCACCAGGCGATAGGGCGTCTCGATGAAGCCGTATTTGTTCACCTTGGCGTAGGTCGCGAGGCTGTTGATCAGCCCGATATTCGGGCCTTCCGGCGTCTCGATCGGGCAGATGCGGCCGTAATGCGTCGGGTGCACGTCGCGCACCTCGAAGCCGGCACGCTCACGCGTCAGACCGCCCGGGCCAAGCGCCGACAAACGCCGCTTGTGCGTCACTTCCGACAGCGGGTTGGTCTGGTCCATGAACTGCGACAGCTGCGACGAACCAAAAAACTCGCGCACGGCGGCGGCCGCCGGCTTCGCGTTGATCAAATCGTGCGGCATCACGCTGTCGATATCGACCGAGCCCATGCGCTCGCGAATGGCGCGCTCCATGCGGAGCAGCCCCACGCGATACTGGTTCTCCATCAGCTCGCCCACCGAGCGCACGCGCCGGTTGCCGAGATTGTCGATATCGTCGATCGTGCCGCGGCCGTCCTTCAAGTCGCACAGCGTCTTCACCGTGCGCAGGATGTCCTCCTTGCGGAGCACGCGCACGGTATCCTCGGCGTTCATGCCGAGACGCATGTTCATCTTCACGCGGCCGACGGCCGACAGATCGTAGCGATCGGCGTCGAAGAACAGCCCGCGGAACAGCGCTTCCGCCGTGTCCGGCGTCGGCGGCTCGCCGGGGCGCATGACGCGGTAGATGTCGATCAGCGCATCGTCGCGCGACGTGTTCTTGTCGACTGCGAGCGTGTTGCGGATCCAAGGCCCGTTCTGCTGGTCCACCGCAAGCGTCGGCAGCGCGGTGATCCCGAGCTCCTCGAGCGCGGCCAACCGCGCCTCGGTGATCTCCTCGCCGGCCTCGGCGTAGATCTCGCCGGTCTCCTCGTTGACGATGTCGATCGCCATGAACCGGCCGAGCACGTCGGCGCGCCCCACGAGCACTTCCTTCGTCTTCTCGGCGATCTTCTTCGTCATGCGAGCGGTGAGCTTCGCATCCGCTTCCGCCACGATCTCGCCGCTCTCGGCATCGACCAGCGGCTCCAGCAGCTTCATGCCGCGGAACGCCTCGGGATCGAACGGACGCGCCCAGCCCTTCGCCGTACGCGCGAAGATCACCTGGCGATAGAAGAAGTTGAGCATGTCCTCGTTGTCCATGCCGCGGATATCCACGGCATCGACGTCACCGCCCTCGGCGAGCTTCTTCGCCCGCGCAGCCTCGGACCGCTCGCTCTCGAGCGCGTAGAGCAACGTGGTGACCGGCAGCTTCCGCTTGCGGTCAATCCGGACGTACACGAGGTCCTTGCTGTCGAACTCGAAGTCGAGCCACGAGCCGCGATACGGGATCACCCGGGCCGCAAACAGGAACTTGCCCGACGAGTGCGTCTTGCCCTTGTCGTGGTCGAAGAACACGCCCGGCGAACGGTGCATCTGGCTGACGATGACGCGCTCGGTGCCGTTGATGATGAACGTGCCGTTATCCGTCATGAGCGGCATGTCGCCCATGTAAACGGGCTGTTCCTTGATGTCGCGGATCGACCGAGAGCCGGTGTCCTCATCGACATCCCACACGATGAGCCGGAGAATAACCTTCAGCGGGGCAGCATAGGTCATGCCCCGCGAGATGCATTCCTCGACGTCGTATTTCGGCTCCTCGAGCTCGTAATGCACGAACTCCAGCCGCCCACGGCCGGCAAAATCGTTGATCGGGAACACACCCCGAAAAACCTCCTGCAGCCCGGTCTGGGTCCGGCTGTCGGGCGCCACGTGCATCTGCAGGAACCCCTCGTAGGAGGCGCGCTGCACATCGATCAGGTTCGGCATGGGCGCCACTTCCGCGATCCGCCCGAAGCTCTTGCGGATCCGCTTGCGGCCCGTGAAAGATCTCGACACTGCGTTCATCGCTGGCCCCCGAACCACATATCCAGCTGCCAGAACCTGGCAGCCCAGTCAGGCCTCCGCTCGCGAGCGGAAGCCGGAAACGGCGGACGGGCGGGCTCGCACCCTGCGAGTCCCGCCCTCCGCTAGTCTCGACCGATCCCGGCCCGGTGCTGCCACCCGGCCGCGACCGACGTCATCACTTCACCTCGACGGCCGCGCCCTGATCCTCGAGCATCTTCTTCAGCTTCGCGGCCTCGTCCTTGTTCACGCCTTCCTTGACGGTCTTCGGCGCGCCCTCGACGAGGTCCTTGGCTTCCTTCAGCCCGAGACCCGTAATCGTGCGGATTTCCTTGATGACGTTGATCTTCTTGTCACCAGCCTTGGCGAGGATGACCGTGAACTCGGTCTGCTCCTCGACCGGCGCCGCCGCCACGGCAGCCGCAGGGGCTGCGGCAGCAGCCGGCGCGGCTGCCGACACGCCCCATTTCTCCTCGAGGAGCTTCGTGAGCTCCGCCGCCTCGAGGACGGTGAGGGTCGACAGCTCGTCGACGATTTTCGACAAATCAGCCATTCTGAACTTCCCTATCTAAGCCCTGCTGCATGTGTTGCAAGCGGGTTGCACGTTCCTGCGATAAAATTTGGAGGACGCCGCTGGCGGCAGCCCCCAAGATCGCACCCAAATCAACCGCGCACCGCCCTCAGGCGGCCTCCGCCTCGGCGTCGTCTTTCCTGGAATAGGCCCCGAAGACCCGCGCCAGGCCCGCACCCGGCGCACTGATGATGCTGGCGATCTGCGTTGCGGGGGCGGAGATGAGCCCCAGCAGCTGCGCACGCAGCACATCGAGCGACGGCAAGTCGGCGAGTGCCCGGATCCCGTCCGCATTCAGCGTCTGGGTGCCGAGAGCTCCGCCGAGGATGACGAGCTTGTCGTTGGTCTTGGCGAAATCGACGGCGGCCTTCGTCACGGCCACAGGGTCGGTCGCCCACGCAAGCGCGGTCGGTCCCTTCAGCAGCGGCGTGATCCCGTCGAACCGGGTCCCATCCAGAGCCAGATCGGCCAGACGGTTCTTCGCGACCTTGTAGTTCGCACCGGCTGCCCGCATCCGACGTCGCAGATCCGTCACCTGGGCGACCGTCAACCCGTCATTGCGGGTGACGACGACCATCGACGTCTCGGCGAAGACGGCGGCGAGCATCGAGACGAACTCGCGCTTCTCCGTACGGTCCAATGTCCCGTCTCCAGATATGGCCAGAGGCACAGCGCCCCCGGCCGGTTCACCCGAGCGGCACGCGCGTGCGCGCCGCTCCGCCTGTCCGGAAGACGAAACCCCGTCAGGGCTTCGACCCCGTCTCCCGCGCGCCGGGGGCGAGCCCCCGATTAAAGCCCCCGTTCAGAAGAACAGGCGCTGCGTGCAGTCTCGGACAGGTCGGGGCACCCGAAAGTGCCCCTGCGCGCCACCCGCAAAGGTGGCGAATTTCCGCGTCAGGCCACTGAGACGGTCGCGACGTCCACCGGAACACCCGGACCCATCGTCGAGCTCAGCGAGATGCGCTTGAGGTAGGTCCCCTTGGCACCGGTCGGCTTCGCCTTCTGGATCGCGTCCACGAAGGCCCGGATATTCTCCAGGATCGCGTCCTCGTCGAAGCTCGCCTTGCCGACGCCGGCATGCACGATGCCCGCCTTTTCCGCGCGATACTCGACCTGGCCCGACTTGGCCGCCGTGATCGCACCCTTCACATCCATCGTCACCGTGCCGAGCCGCGGGTTCGGCATCAGGCCGCGCGGACCGAGGATTTTTCCGAGGCGCCCGACCAGCGCCATCATGTCGGGGGTCGCGATGCAGCGGTCGAAGGCGATCTCGCCCGCCTGCACCCGCTCGGCCAGGTCGTCGGCCCCCACCACGTCGGCGCCGGCGGCGAGCGCCTCCTCGGCCTTCGCCCCGCGCGCGAACACGCCCACGCGGAGCGTCTTGCCGGTGCCGCGCGGCAGGCTGAGCAAGCCCCGCACCATCTGGTCGGCATGGCGCGGGTCGATTCCCAGCGCCATCGAGATTTCCACCGTCTCGTCGAATTTTGCCCGCGCATTGTCCTTCACGAGGGCGACAGCCGCGCCGAGCTCATAGAGCTTGCCGATCTCGACCTTGGCAGCGGCGGCGTTCAGGCGCTTGTTCTTGGCCATCGGATCAGCCCTCCACCACGGCGAGGCCCATCGAGCGCGCCGAGCCCCGCAGCATGCTCACGGCCCCTTCGACGTCGTTCGCGTTCATATCGACCATCTTCTGGGCGGCGATCTCGCGCAGCTGCGTCACCGTCACCGAGCCGATCGTGGCCGTCTTGCCGACGGTGGGCGAGCCCTTGGTCAGCTTGGCCGCCTTCATCAGGAAATACGTGTTCGGCGGCGTCTTCATCACGAAGGTGAAGGTGCGGTCGCCGAACGCGGTGATCACCACGGGCACGGGCATACCCGGCTCCATCCCCTGCGTCACCGCGTTGAATTCCTTGACGAACGCCATGATGTTCAGGCCGCGCTGACCCAGTGCCGGGCCCACCGGCGGCGACGGCGTCGCCTTGCCGGCCGGGATCTGCAGCTTGATGTAGCCGACGACTTTCTTCGCCATTTGGCGTATCCTTCCCATCGAAGGACCGCGGTCCATGCGACGATCCCCTGCGCAGCCCCATGGCCGACAGGCGACATCTCCCGCGTTCCGGAAAGGCGGGTGACTAGAACGGTGGCGCCACCCCGTCAAGCGCCTGCCTCGCGGGTTCCCGCACCTAAAAACGAATTTGCTTGAGCGCCAGGCGTCGCGATGAGAACACCCGCGCGCCGCCCCATCGACCGGGGGGCGACACGGAGAGCACCGTTTGAACGCCATCGTCCTCGTCGCCCTGAAGCGCCCGCTGACCTTCGTGGTGCTGGCGATCCTGATCCTGATCTTCGGCGGCCTCGCGGCGTGGCGGACCCCCACCGACATCTTCCCCGGCATCGGCATCCCGGTGGTCGCCGTGATCTGGGCCTATGCCGGCCTGTCGCCCGCCGACATGTCCGGCCGCGTCGTCTATTATTTCGAGCGCTCCATGACGGCCACCGTGTCGAACATCGAGCATATCGAGAGCCAGGCCCTGTACGGCCGCGGGGTGGTGAAGATCTTCTTCCAGCCGGGCACCAACGTCGCCGCCGCCCAGGCGCAGATCGCCGCCTCCGCCCAGACCGTGCTCAAACAGATGCCCGCCGGCATCACGCCCCCCTCGATCCTCGCCTACGACGCCTCCTCGGTCCCGGTGATGGATGTGCAGGTCTCGGGCGCCACCCAGACCGTGCAGGAGCTCTACAACCTCGCCTCGAACTTCATCCGCCCGGCGCTGATCACGGTGGCCGGCGTCGCGATCCCGACCCCTTACGGCGGCACCAGCCAGGTGATCGCCGTCGACCTCAGCCAGCGCGGCCTGCTCGAGCACGGTCTCTCGGCGCAGGACGTGAGCGCGGCGCTCGCCCGGCAATACCTCGTGCTGCCCGCCGGCGACCAGAAGATCGGCAAGCTCGACTACATGGTCCGCACCAACGCGGCCCCGCTCAGCATCGCCACCTTCAACAGACTGCCGATCAAGCAGGTCGGCAACGCCATCGTGACGCTCGGCGACGTGGCCTTCGTCCATCTCGGCGGCGTGCCGCAGGCGAACCTGGTGCTGGTGCACGGCAGGCAGTCGGTGCTGATGTCGATCCTCAAGACCGGCGACGCCTCCACGCTGGCGGTCACCGCCGGCATCAAGGCGCTGCTGCCGCAGATCGAGAGCACGATGCCCAAGGGCGTCACCATCACGCCGATCAACGACGAATCCAGCTTCGTCCGCGACAGCGTGGTCGACGTGGTGCGCGAGATGGTCACCGCGGCCTGCCTCACCGGCATGATGGTGCTGCTGTTCCTGGGCTCGTGGCGCTCGACGCTGATCGTGGCCACCTCGATCCCGCTCTGCATCCTCACCTCGATCATGGTGCTCTCCTGGCTCGGCCAGACCATCAACGTCATGACGCTGGGCGGCCTGGCGCTGGCCGTCGGCATCCTGGTCGACGACGCCACCGTGATGATCGAGAACATCGCCGCCCACCTGGAGACGGGTCAGGCGCTCGAAGAAGCGATCGTCGAGGCCGCCAACCAGATCGTCGTCCCGACCTTCGTCTCGACGCTGTGCATCTGCATCGTCTGGCTGCCGCTGTTCTCGCTCGCGGGCATCGGCGGCTACCTGTTCCGGCCGCTGGCGTTGTCGATCATCTTCGCGATGATCGCGTCGTTCATCCTGTCGCGGACGCTGGTGCCGACCATGGCGGCCTGGCTGCTCGCGGGCCAGGTGCACCACGCGCATGGCGGGGGCGAGTCGTCGCCCAAGCGCGGTCTCGCCGGACGCTTCCAGTCCGGCTTCGAGCGCCGCTTCACCCGCCTGCGCGACGGCTACCGCGACCTGCTCGGCGAGATCACCGCATCCAGCGGCGTGTTCATCCTGGGCTTCCTCGCGGTGACGCTCCTCTCGCTGGGCCTGATCCCGTTCCTCGGCCGCGACTTCTTCCCCGAGGTGCGCTCGGCCAATCTCGACCTGCACATGCGCGCCCAGATCGGCACCCGCATCGAGGACACCGGCAAGCTCGCGGTGCTGGTCGACGGCGAGATCCAGCGCGCCCTGCACCCGCATGTCCGCAACATCGTCAACAATTGCGGACTGCCGTCGAGCGGCATCAACGAGGCCTACAGCGCGAATGGCGTGATCGGCACCAGCGACTGCGAGCTCACCGTCACGCTCGACAGCGAGGACAGCCCCGTCCAGCGTGACCGCCGCATCCTGCGCCGCACGCTCGCGCGGAATTTTCCCGGCACGCAGTTCAACTTCCTGCCCGGCGACATCACCGCCAAGATCCTGAACTTCGGACTGCCCGCACCGATCGACGTCCAGGTGATCGGCCGCGACAGCCAGGAGAACTTCGACTACGCGAAAACGCTGCTGGCCAAGATCAACCGCATCCCCGGCGTGGCGGACGCGAGCGTGTTCGAGACCATGAGCCAGCCGACGCTCGACCTCGACGTGTCACGCTCGTTCGCCGCCCGCACCAGCCTCACGGAGGCGAACGTCGCCAACAACGCGCTGTCCACGCTCTCGGGCAGCAGCCAGATCGGCGTCAACTACTGGCTCGATCCGAAGACCGGCGTGTCCTACCTGATCAACGTCGAGACGCCGCAGAACGAGATCGACACGATGAACGATCTCGAGACGGTGCCGATCGACAGCGGCGACGGCGATCCGACCGGCCGCGAGATGCAGCTGCTCGGCGGCCTGGGAAAGATCGAGCAGAGCGGCATGCCGATCATCGTCTCGCATTACAGCATCACGCCGACGATCAACATCTACGCCAGCGCCGAAGGCCGCGATCTCGGCGCCGTCAGCACCGCCATCGACAAGGTTCTCGCCGACAACAAGGCCGGCATCCCCAAGCGCAGCCAGGTGGCGGTGCGCGGGCAGGCCGTCACCATGGCGAGCTCCTACCACCAGCTGCTCGGCGGCCTGCTGTTCTCGGTGGTGCTGATCTACCTGGTGATCGTCGTGAATTTCCAATCCTGGATCGACCCGTTCATCATCATCACCGCGTTGCCGGGCGCACTCGCGGGCATCGTCTGGGCGCTGTTCATCACCGGGACCACGCTGTCGGTGCCCGCACTCACGGGTGCGATCATGTGCATGGGGACGGCCACCGCGAATTCCATTCTCGTCGTCTCCTTCGCGCGCGAGCGCCTGGCCGCGCACGGTGACGCCGCGCGTGCCGCCATCGAAGCCGGCTACGCGCGGCTGCGTCCCGTGCTGATGACCGCGCTCGCGATGATCATCGGCATGCTGCCGATGTCGATGAGCAACACGCAGAACGCGCCACTCGGCCGCGCCGTGATGGGTGGCCTGCTGGTGGCCACGATCTCGACCCTGCTGTTCGTGCCTTCGGTCTTCACCTTCATCCATTCGCGCCTCGGCCGGCGCGGCCACGTCCAAGCGGAGGCGCATTGATGGCCGTCCCCCCGAAGCCCGGGCGAACACGACGGCGCCTGCTGCTGCTATGTGCTGCGACCGCCGCGATCGCGCTCGCCGCCTTCGGCATCCTCGAGCGGCAGCACAACGTCGCGGCCCTGGCCGTCGAGGCGGACGACGCCGCCGTGCCCGACGTCACGCTGGTGGCACCTCAGCCCGGCCCGAAGACGCGCACGCTGACGCTGCCGGGCGATGTCGACGCTTGGTACCAGGCGCCGATCTTCGCGCAGGTGAGCGGCTACGTTCACATGTGGTACAAGGATTACGGCGCGCACGTGAAGACGGGCGACCTGCTGGCGACGATCGACACGCCGGATCTCGACCAGCAGCTCTCGCAGGCGCAGGCCCAGCTGAAAGTCGCCCAATCCCGCTACGAACTTGCCCAGGTGACGGCCAAGCGCTGGAAGAGCCTTGCCGGCACGCAGGCCGTCAGCCAGCAGGAGGTCGACGTCAACGTCGCCAACGCGCGCGAAGCGGCCTCCGAAGTGGACGCCGCCCGCTTCAACGTCGCCCGCTTCCAGGCGCAGGAATCCTTCAAGCGCGTCGTGGCCCCCTTCGACGGTGTCGTCACCGCGCGCCAGACCGATGTCGGCAACTACGTCACCGCTGCCGGCGGCAGTGCGAGCGGCCAGGGCGGTGCGACCGAGCTCTTCTCGGTCGCCGACCTGCATCAGATGCGGGTCTTCGTGTCGGTGCCGCAGGATTACTCGGGCTCGCTGCGGCCGGGGCTGACCGCCAAGGTGGTGCTGCCGCAATTCGCCAACGAGGTGTTCGCCGCCGACTTCGCAACCACCTCGAACAGCTTCAACACCCAGTCCCGCACCGTGCTGACCGAGTTGCTGGTCGACAACACCGACCGCAAGATCTGGCCGGGCGCATTCGCCGAGGTGCATTTCGCCGTGCCGAGCCGGCCCGGCATCCTCGTGGTCCCCGAGCAGTCGCTGCTGTTCCGGTCCGCGGGCCTGCAGGTCGCCCTCGTCAGCCACGGCCGCGTGCATCTGCAAAACGTCGTGCTCGGACTGAACCTCGGCAACACGGTGCAGATCGTCGGCGGGCTCACGGCCGCCGACCGCCTGATCGGCAACCCGTCCGACGGCCTGCTCGAGGGCCAGGAGGTCCACGTCGTCAACGTGCCCGCGCAGAACGCCAACAACGACACCGAAGGCGCCAGGCCGCCCGGACAAGACGCCACCGAATGAAGCGTGCCCTCCGGGCAGCACTCGCGCTGCCGCCGCTCGCCATCCTCGCCGGATGCGACCTGTCCCCCACCTACCATGCGCCCATGACGGTGCTGCCCGCGACCTGGAAAGGCGAGGGCATCTGGCGCGTGGCGACGCCCTCGGATGCGGCGATCCGCGGCGACTGGTGGACCGCGTTCGGCAATCCGACGCTCGACGAACTCGAGCCCAGGATCAGCGACAATCCCGATCTCGCCGCCGCCGCCGAGCGCTACGAGCAGGCGCGCGATCTCGCGGCCGAGGCGCAATCCGGTCTCTATCCGCAGATCGGCAGCGAGTTCATACCGTCCGCCAATCGCGAATCCGCGAAGACGCTGTTCCGCTCGCCGACCAGCACCGCGCCCCTGCAGGCGAACAACGTCGAGCTGGCCGGAACCGCGAGCTGGGAAATCGACCTCTGGGGCCGCATCCGCAACATGGCCCGTGCGCGCAGGCAAGAAGCCCAGGCCACGGCCGCCGACGAGGCCGATATGCGCCTCAGCCTGCAGGCGGAGCTCGCCGACAACTATCTCACCCTGCGTGGCCTCGACGCGGAACTGGCGCTCTATCGCCAGACCATGCAGTTCTACCAGATCGGCGTGAACATCACGACGCTCCGGCTCACGCACAAGATCGGCAACCTGCTCGACGTGGAGCGCGCGCAGAACGAGCTGAGCGGTGCGGAAGCGCTCGCCACCGACACGCTCGCGCAGCGCGTGCTCGCCGAGAACGCGATCGCCGTGTTGATCGGCGTGCCCGCCTCGGCCTTCACGCTGCCGCCGCAGGACAAGACCGCGTTCGCCGCCGCCGAGATCCCGACCGACATTCCGGCCACCCTGCTCGAGCGGCGCCCGGACGTCTCGAGGGCCGAGCGCCTGATGGCCGCCGCGAACGCCGAGATCGGCGTCGCGCGCGCGGCCTTCTTCCCCGACCTGACGCTGAACGGCGATATCGGCCGCGACGCCGGCGGTTTCGCGCTGGCCAGCGGGCCGCTCACCCTGTGGTCGATCGGCGCCACGCTCGCCGAGCCCCTCTTCGAGGGCGGCCTGCGCACCGCCGAGCTGCGCTACGCCAGATCCGCCTACGCCCAGACGCGCGACAACTACCGCACGACCGTGCTCGCAGCGCTGCAGCAGACCGAGGACGAGATCGCGCTCACCCATCTGCTGGCGACCGAGTCGAAGCAGTCGGCGGATGCCCGCGCCGCCGCCGACAAGGTCCAGACCCTGGCCTTGACCCTCTACCAGCAGGGGCTCGACAACTACCTCAACGTGGTGGTCGCCGAGGTGACGGCGCTCGACGCCGGCGTCAGCACGGTGGGCGTCGACATCCGCGCGGCGCAGGCGCGCATCGACCTGATCCGGGCGCTGGGCGGCGGCTGGACCACCGCGTCCCTGCCGCCCGCGAAAACGATCGTGCCCTTCGATCCGCTGCTGCCGTAATCTCCGGCCTTCGTGACAGCCCGTCTTCATCACAGGATGATCCATGACGCTGCTCCGCCGCCGTGCCTTCCTGTCGCTGGCCGGGGGCCTGCCCGTGCTGCAGGCCGGCCTCGCGCACGCCGCGATCCCCGACCGGCCGAAGCTGCGTGCGCACGGGAAGTTCCGCTTCCTGTTCATCACCGACACGCATCTGCAGCCCGAGCTCAACGCCGATGCCGGCTGCCACATGGCGTTCCGACATGCCCGGACCATCCCGGCCGATTTCGCGATCCAGGGCGGCGACCACGTGTTCGACGCGCTCGGCGTCAACGCCGCGCGCGCCACGATGCTGCGCGATCTCTACCGGCGCACCGCCGACGACCTGGCGCTGCCGGTCCACCACACGATCGGCAACCACGATCTGTTCGGCGTCTACACCAAGAGCGGCGTCGCCCCCACCGACCCGATGTACGGCAAGAAGTATTTCGAGGACGTCTGGGGCCAGCTCTACTACGCGTTCGACCACAAGGGCGTGCATGTCGTGGTGCTCGACTCGATCGGCATCACCGCGGACCGCATGTACGAGGGTCGCATCGACGCGGCACAGCTCGCCTGGCTCACAAGCGACCTCGCCTCCCTGCCCACGGGCACGCCGGTGATCGTCATCACCCACATCCCGCTGGTGACCTCGGTCGACCAGTACGCGCCGCCGCTCGACCTCAAGCACCATTCCGTGTCGGTCGCCAACGCCTACGACGTCCTGCCTTTGTTCGACCACGTCCGCGTCCTCGCCGTGCTGCAGGGACACACGCATATTCTCGAGCGCGTCGACTGGCACGGTGTCCCCTACATCACCGGCGGCGCGGTCAGCGGCAACTGGTGGCAAGGCACCCGCCTCGGCACGCCTGAAGGTTTTCTTGTCGTTGACGTCGAGGCCGGTGCGGTGCGGACGCGCTACGAGACCTACGGTTTTCGCAGCGTCGACCCGCACAATACCTGACCCGTCGCGTCAGCGGTTGACGGCGACGCCCGGGACCACACGGAGCGCCGGTACACGCGGAATGCGCCCGATCGGCAGCACGTCCTGTCCCGCGCTCTCCGACAGCACCTCGGCCGCCGCCAGGTAGAGCGCCGCCATGGCGGTCAGCAGCCCCGTGTAGCCGCCCGCCACATGCAGCAGGACGCTGCCCGTCCACTCGCCGGCCGCCAGCAGGAAGAAGGTGATCCAGAGCAGGCAGAACACCGACTGCACGACGCGGTTGGCCGCGAAGGTCGCGAACCACATGAACAGCGTGAACACGCCCCAGACCGCCAGATACCAGCCGACCATGCCGGCCGGCATCGCGGGATGCGGAAACACCGCCACGAACAGCGCGAACGACCACCAGAACGCGCCGTAGCCGCAGAAGGCCACGAAGCCGAACGTGTTGCCGCGCGGCAGCTCGCACAGCCCGGCCGCGAACTGCGCGGCCCCGCCGAACGCCGCGGCCATCGCCAGCACAACCGCCATGCCGGTGGCAGGATACCAGCCGGCGTTGATCATGCTCAGAAGCCAGGTGGTCATCGCGAAGCCGGCCAGGCCCAGCGGCGCCGGATTGGCGAGGGATCTCGTCATGGACATTTTGGAACTCCCGTTCTCGCCTCTCTTGGTGGAGGTCGATCCTGCAAGATAACGTTCCGCACGCCGCAGGCAACAAAGCAAGATTGGGGCTCTGCCCCAAACCCCGCCAGGGTCGAGCCGATCCTGGACCTGCCTAACGAAGGGGGTCTGGGGCCAAGGCCCCAGCGGGGTCCAGGGGCAGAGCCCCTGGCCTTCTAAGCCCGGAACACCACCGAAAACCGGCTCCCCGCCCCGTCCGACTCCACCCCCAGCACAGCCCCATGCAGGTCCACGATCGCGGCCACCAGGCTCAGCCCCAGCCCGCTGCCCGGCACGTGCCGGCTCCGGTCCGCCCGGTAGAAGCGCTTGGTCGCCTGCAGCCGCTCCGCCTCCGACAGCCCGATCCCGTCATCGACCACCGCCACGGTCGCCCCCGCCACCTCCACCCGCACATGCCCCCCGTCGGGCGTGAACTTGATGGCGTTGTCGATCAGGTTCGCCACCGCCTCCATCACCAGGTCGCGGTCGCAGTCGATCGCGGCCGGCTCGTCGAGATGAAGCGTGAGCGCCACCTCCTTCGCCTCCGCCACCGGCTCGTAGAGCTCGACGGCATCCTCGGCGATCGCCGCGAGCTCGGCCCGCGCGTATCCCGCCCGCCGCCGCTGGCTCTCGATCTCGGCGATCCGCAGCAGCGCCGTGATCATCGTGAACAGCCGGTCGAGCTCGCCCACCGCCCGGTCGATCGCGCGCCGCAGCTCGTCGGGCGGCAGCGCGCGGGTGCGCGCGCGGTCCAGCGTCGCGCGCACGCGGGCGAGCGGGGTGCGCAGGTCGTGCGCGATGTCGTCGCCCACGCCGCGGATCTCGTCGACCAGGCGCTCGATCCGGTCGAGCATCCGGTTGACCGAGCCCGCCAGCAGGTCGAGATCGTCGCCGGTGCCGCCCTCGGGCAGCCGCCCGTCGAGGTCGCCCGCCATGATGCCTTCCACCGCGCGGTGCATGTCGCCCACCCGCACCAGCGCGCGGTAGCCGAGCAGCGCGCCGCCGCCGAGCGACATCAGCAGCGCGGGTGCGAATCCCAGCGTCAGGGCGCGGAGCGCGATCAGCCGCAGCTCGGCCAGGTCCCGCGTGTCGCGACCGATCACCAGCAGCCCGCCAGACGGGAGCACCCTCGCCACCGCCCACACGGCGATGGGGCGGCCGCCGATCAGGCCTGTCACCACGTGCGGCGCGCCGTCGGGCGGCAGGACGCGCGGCACGGCATCGAGATTGCCCGCGATCAGGTGGCCGTCCGCCCCGAACAGGCCGGCGACGGGGAGGACGTAGAGATCCGGCGTCCAGCTCCGCTCGACATAGGAGCGCAGCACGAGCGGTGTCTCCCGCGCCATCAGGGCGGCCTCCTTGGTCAGGATCCGGCTGGTCCGTGCGCTCTGGTATCGCGTGATCTGCCACGAGACGAGAACCAGCTGCAGCACGCTGGCCACCACCATGAGCAGGCTGGCGCCCACCGCCATCCGGAAGCTCGCGGTGCGCGCAAGCCGCCGCCACGCCGAGACCGCCCCGGCCGCACCCGCCGCTCCTAGACGCGCAGGCAAAAACCCTCGCCGCGCACGCTCACGATCAGCGGCGGCTCGCCGGGCGCATCCACCTTGCGCCGGAGCCGCCCGATATGGACGTCCACCAGGTTGGTCTGCGGCACGAACCGGTAGTTCCAGACATCCTCGAGCATCATCGCGCGGGTCAGCACGCGGTCGGGGCGGCGGGCCATGTATTCCAGCAGCTTGAACTCGCGCGGCAGCAGGTCGAGGAAGCGCCGCTCGCGCCGCGCGGTCCGCTCCAGCAGGTCGAGCACCAGGGGCCCCGCGTGCAGCAGCGTCTCGCGCGAGGGTGCCGGCCGGCGCAGCAGGGCTTCCACCCGCGCCAGCAGCTCGGGCATGGCGAAGGGCTTGGTGAGGTAGTCGTCGCCGCCGGCCTTGAGCCCGCTGACCCGGTCGTCGATCGCCGAGAGCGCGCTCAGCACCAGCACGGGCGCGGCCACGCCGCCCGCGCGCAGCCGGCCGATCACCTCGATCCCGTCGAGCCCGGGCAGCAGCCGGTCGACGACGAGGAGGTCGAAGCGCCCGGCCGCCGCGCGGTCGGCGCCGGTGAGCCCGTCGGCCGCATGCTCCACGCGATGGCCGGCGGCGCGCAATTCGTCGATCACCGCGGCCGCGATGTCCGGATCGTCTTCGATGAGAAGGACGTGGGCCTCCATGGATCGCCTTCTCGCAGAGGCGGCACCGGGGCGCGAGTAAATTGGCCGACTATGTTGGGACGACAACGAAAAGGGCGCCCCTCGCATGTGCGAGAGGCGCCCTCCAGGTCCAGGCCCGGCCGGAGCCGGGCTGGTCATCAGGTTCAGCCGAGCTTGGTGAAGTTGAACTGCACGCCCTGCTGCGTGACCGAGCTCGTTCCACCCGTGACGGTCGGCGTGGCCGCGCTGACGATGATCGCGACGTCGGAGGCGAAGTCGGCCGCCGCGGCCGAGGCCACCGAGTCGGACAGCAGGACGGACGAGTTGATCGTCGTGACCGCGCTGTAGAACATGTTCAGGTCGCTCGAGAAGCTCGCCAGGCTGCTGCCACCGGTGATGCTGCCGGTCGCGAAGGTCAGCGTGTCGCTGCCGGTCACGAACGAGAGCGCATCGGACACTGTGAAGGAATAGCCACCGGTCGAGGCGCCGATCGTGTCGGTGCCCGAGAAGACGAGGTCACCGAACGAGGTGTCGAGCGAGAGGCCGAAGCTGCCCGTGCCGGCGGTCGTGCTGCCGTTGAAGGTGACGGCCTCGGACGCATAGGCGCTGTAGGAGCTGAAGATGCCGAAGCCGGACCCGCTCGCGTGCACGTCGAACGACCCGGTGGACCCAGTAACTGTGACGGTGTTCGATACTGGCATTGGAGCGATCCTTTAAGGTCGTTCGATGTCGTCCGGATCGAGAGGCGAGAGCCTTCCGAAAGCCGCTGCGAAATCCTTAACGGACTCTTACGGTGCAGCGCAACATAAACCTTCCCGCCTCTCTCAAATTCGAGACGCCGCCACCGACGTGACGGCAGGTCGTCCGGCGAGGAAAGCAGCGAGCCAGGTGCCGACCAGTTCTCGGCGCCTTTCTCGGTAAGACATTGCTTCTACACGTGATTGGATGCTGGCCCGGTCGGAACCGCAGTGAGGCGGCAACCTGGGGTGGCGAGCGAAGCCGTCGAGCTATGCCGTCAATGGCATTGTGCAGAGCACAATCACTAATTCGTGAACTCCGCCGGACCGCTGGGCGCTGCGCCAGCTCGCACCCTCAGTGAAGCTCGAACAGCAGCGCCGATCGGCCGGGAATGACGAGGGTGGCCCCCGCGGCGAAGCGCGGATAGGCGTCCAGCGACGCGGCATCGGTATCGAGCAGCCTGTGCCACTCCTTGCCATGGGCGCAGTGCGGCAGGGTGAGGTCGACCACGTCGTGATGGCCGTTGAACACCAGCAGCAGGGTGGCGTCGGTGCCCGGCCGCGGCACTGCGGTCGGCCGCGAGCGCCCGTCGAGCAGCATGCCGAAGCAGCGGATGTTGCCGTTGCCCCAGTCCTCGGCGCGCATCTCGCGTCCGTCGGCGTTCACCCACATGACGTCGCGGATGCCGCGCGCGATGTCGTCGTATTCGCCGGTCAGATACCGCTTGCGCGCCAGCACCGGGTGCTGCCGGCGCAGCGCCACCAGCCTGCGCGTGAAGGCGAGCATCTCGCGCCCGTCCGCGTCGAGCTCCCAGTCCACCCAGGAGATCTCGTTGTCCTGGCAGTAGGCGTTGTTGTTGCCGCCCTGCGTGCGGCCGAACTCGTCGCCCGCGAGCATCATCGGCGTGCCCTGGGCGAGCAGCAGCGTCGCCATCACGTTGCGCATCTGCCGGCGGCGGAGGCCCGCGATCTCGGGCCGGTCGGTCGGCCCCTCGACGCCGCAGTTCCAGGAGTAGTTGTGGCTGTGGCCGTCCTGGTTGTTCTCGCCGTTCGCCTCGTTGTGCTTCTCGTTGTAGGTCCAGAGATCGGCCAGCGTGAACCCGTCATGCGCGGTCACGAAGTTCACCGACGCCCAGGGTTTCCGCCCGCGCCGGTTGAACTTGTCGGCCGACCCTGCAAGCCGCCCCGAGAGCTCGGCGGCCGAGGCCTCGCCCTTCCAGAACGCGCGGCTCACATCGCGGAACCGGTCGTTCCACTCGGCCCAACCGGGCGGAAAGCCGCCCACCTGGTAGCCGCCCGGCCCGCAATCCCACGGCTCGGCGATCAGCTTGAGGTCGGACAGGATCGGGTCCTGCCGGCAGCTGTCGAGGAAGCCGTTGCCCTCGTCGAAGCCGTGCGCCTCGCGCCCGAGAATCGTCGCGAGATCGAAACGGAACCCGTCGACATGCATCTCGGTCGCCCAGTAGCGGAGACTGTCGGTGACCATCTGCAGCACGCGCGGATGGCTCAGGTTGAGCGTGTTGCCGGTGCCGGTGTCGTTGATGTAGTGGCGCTTGTTGACGGGCAGCCGATAATAGCTGGCGTTGTCGATGCCGCGGAACGACAGCGTGGGGCCGAGCTCGTTGCCCTCCGCGGTGTGGTTGTAGACCACGTCGAGGATGACCTCGATTCCCGCATCGTGCAGATGCGCCACCATCGCCTTGAACTCGGAGTGTCCCCCCGTGGTGCCCGAGGAATACGCGGGATGCGGCGCAAAGAAGCCGATCGTGTTGTAGCCCCAGTAGTTGGTGAGGTTCTTGCCCTGCAGGTGGTTGTCGTCGAGGAAGGTCTGCACCGGCAGCAGCTCGATCGAGGTGACGCCGAGAGCGCGGATGTAATCGACGATCTCCTTGGTCGCCAGGCCGCCGAACGTACCCCGCAACGCCTCCGGCACGGCAGGATGCAGCTTGGTAAACCCCTTGGCGTGCAACTCATAGAAAATCGTGCGTTCCCACGGCACGCGCGGCCGCTGGTCGCGCCCCCAGGTGAAGGACGGATCCACCACGCGGCACTTCGGCATGAACGGCGCGCTGTCACGCGTGTCGAAGCTGAGATCGACGTGCCTGTCGCCGAGCGTGTAGCCGAACACCGCCGGATCCCAGGCGAGCTGTCCCACATGCGCCTTCGCATACGGGTCGAGCAGCAGCTTGTGCGGATTGAAGCGATGGCCGTTCGCGGGATCGTAGGGCCCGTGCACCCGGTACGCGTACACCGTTCCCGGCCGCGCATCGGGAAGATAGCCGTGCCAGACTTCGTCGGTATATTCGGGAAGATCGATCGCCTCGATCTGCGCGCCGCCTTCGAAATCGAACAGGCAGAGCTCGACCTTCGTGGCGTTGGCGGAAAACAGCGCGAAATTCACCCCGAGACCGTCCCAGGTGGCACCCAGCGGATACGGCAGTCCTTCGAGGATGCGTGTGCCGCGGATGAGGGCGGGTCCCATGTTTCTTAGAGGCAAGGTCCCTGGCATCCTCACGGTTTCAACAAGTCACGTAACATGCCGGGAACCAGGGCCGCGAGCGGGTTGACCGACACTTTCGGCGCCTCCAGCGTGCCGCGCACCGCGTAGGTGGCCGCGAACAGGCCGCCGCCGCGCTCCGGGCTGAAGATCTTGCCGATCACCGGGATGCGCCCCGGCAGCGCGTTGAAGGCGTAGGCCGGTACGATGGTCCCGTCCACCGCGATCATGCCGCCGGCCGTGTCGATCGTGCCCTTCGCGGTGATCCCGATCGCCGACTGGAACGCGCGCGCGCCGGCCAGCGTGATGGTGCCGTCGGCGGCGTAGGTGAACGGCAGCACGACCCGCGTCACCGAGATGCCGTGCGCGGGTGCGCTATCCGCCAGGCCGTAGACGGTGAGGTCGCGCAGGAAGCGCGCGGCCGCCGGCACGTGGTCGATGCGGAAGCCCGCGACGCTCACATTGCCCGACACCGGCGTCACTGTCGCGTCCGGGATGGTGGCGGTCACCGCCAGCGCGCCGCCGTGCACCCGTCGGCTGAGATCCACCGCGGCGAACAGCCGTCCCGCGTCGTTGGCCGCGAGCTGGAGCGCGCGGCCGCCAGGTGCGGGTGCCAGCGCGAAATCGAGCGTGCCCACGCCCGCTGCACGCGCCGCCCCCTGGGCCACCCGCGTGCCCGCGCCGGTGAAATGCACGTGGACGTCGCGGAAGCTCGCGTCGTTGGCGAGGTCGACCTGTCCCGCGTCCAGCGTCGCCTCCCAGCGCGGCCCGGGCGCCGCGCGCACGGCACGGATCGCCCGCGGCGCAGCCTTCGTGGACGGCGGCGCAGCCTTCGTGGACGGCGGCGCGGGCGCCGGCGCGGCGAACCGCCAGGACAGGTCCAGCACCGGTCCCGCGGCGTGCACCCTGAACACCCCGCCGGGACCCGCCGGCAGGTCGATCCTTCCTGCGAGCCGCGTCCGCCCGATCTGCGCCCGGTCCACCACGATCGCCCGGATCCGGCCCGCCGCCACCTCGCCGTGCGTGGCCAGGTCGAGTGCCGGGCCGGTGGCGCCGAGTGCGGTGACCGCGGCGATCCGCCCCCCGATCAGGCCGAGGGCCACATGCATCGCGGCCGGCTGCCCTGCGCGCTTGCTCCACCCCACCGGCAGTGCCAGCGAGGCCGCCGTCAGATCGGCATCCGCCGCCACCGTGCTGGTGCCGTCGCGATGCTGGCGCCAGTGCGCGGCCAGACCCACGCGCCCGCCCGCCGCCTCGGCGGCCGTGACCGGCAGGCCCGCGCGGCCAAGCTGCGCCGGCGTGGCCTCGGTGGTGACGTCCGCACTCTCGGTCACCTGCGACGCCGTCCCCGCGCGGAAATCGAACCCCGCCGCCAGCGTCACCGGCAGGCCCGCGACACGGCCGAGGCCTGCGATGCGGAGCCCGTCGCCGTCGGCGTCGATGTGCAGCGCGCCGTCGTCGAGCGCCCGGCCGAGCGCCACGTCGCCCAGATGCACGGCGGCGAGGTCCGCCCGCACGGCGATCGCGATCTGCTTCATCGTCACACTGTCGTCGAGGGGCAGCGTCACGTGGACCACGGCGGTGATCGTGCCGGCGGGCTTGCTGAACGGCAGCGGGCGCTTCGACAGGAGCTGCAGCCGGGGGGCGGCCAGCAGCGCCAGCGTCTCGCCGAGATCGCCCGCCAGGTGGAGCTCGATCGCGCCGATCTGGTCGCGTGCCAGCAGGCCCGAGATGCGCATGGCACTCCCGTCGACCACCAGCCGCCCCTGGTGACCCTGCGGGATCGCGATGGTCAGCGCGTCGGTGCCCTCGAAGCGCAGAATCGCGCGCCCATCGGTGATCGGTGCCACCGGCCGCAGCCAGTGCGCCTCCAGCCCGTCCCCCTCGAACCCGCCCGCGAGACCGGTGAGGCCGATCCCGTCGAGCCCATCGCGGCTCGCGAGCGACGCCTCGACGCGGAGCGCATGCACCGTGCCGGCGGTGAGGTTGGTGGTGATCCACTGCCGGGCGCCGCGCGCGACCCCCTCCGGCCACTCGGCGCCGATGCCCGCGAACGGGACACCGTCGCCCACGATCGTCAGCCGCCCCTTGAGCGGCGCGCCCGGGGCGCTGCCCCCCTCGAGCGTGCCCGACACGCCGAGGCTGCCGCCCCCGCCGAGCGAGGCCGAAACCTCGTGCAGCTCGATCAGCCCGCCCGGGTTCCGCAGCGTCGCCCCCGCCGCCGGGTGGAGAAGCAGGTCCAGCGCCGCGTTGCGGACGGGAATGCCGCCCAGCGTGCCGCGTCCCACCGCGAGCCGCAGCGCCATCACGCCGGGTGCCAGATCCCGGCCGATCGTGAAGGACGCCGCGCCGGACACTTGTGCCTTGATGGCCGCGAGCGCCGGCAGCATCGGCGGCAGGCTCGACGGGTCGAACGCGCCGAACCGCACCTGCACCACGGTGTTGCCGGCGGCGTCGGCCGGCATGACCGCGCCTGCCACCGCCGTGCTCGCCTGCCCGACGATCAGCGTCGCCCGCAGCCGCCCCGTCAGCGCCTCGCCGTCGCGCGCACGCGTGATCGCGGCCTCCGCTCCGCGCACGCCCCAGTCGAACCGCGTCGCGTCGTCGGCCACCGTGAGATCCACCGCATGGAGCCGCACCAGCCGGATCCAGTGCCAGAACGACGGCGCACCCGCTCGGGCCGGCTTGCCCTGCGTGCCGCCCGTCCTGACACCGAGCCCGGGGGCGAGCTCCACGAACCCGTCCGCGTGACGGCGCAACCGGAGCGCGCCGCCGCTCGCCTCGACCGAGAACGGCGCGATCCGCCCCAGCATCAGCGCGCGCGGTGCCAGAGCGATCGCCGCGTGATCGACATGGTCGAGCACGTGCCCGCCGGCATCGACCACCGCGAACCGGTCGAAGGTGAGCGAAATGGGAGCAGCCAACCCCTCGCGCACGCCGTTCCAGGCGAGTGTCGCCTGCCGCACCCGCACCGCCACCGGCAGGTCCTGCGACACGATCACCCGGGTGACGATGCCCGTGACGTCGAGCGGCCCCTGGTTCAGCCGCCAGGCCAGCCCGAGCCCGCAGGCGATGCCGAGGCCCACGACCACCAGCAGGGTCCAGGCGATCCACACCAGGCCCGCCCTGAAGAAAGCCAGGGGTCGCAGCCTCATCGAGAACGCCGGACTGCCGCCGGCCCGACACCTCGTGTAGGACGGCCCCCATGCCGCGCACTCCCATGCCGCGCAACCCGGAGCCGCAAGCCTGGCCACGCGGCGGCGACGCGCGCGCGACGCTGATCCTGGCCGAGCGCCTCGACGAGGAGGCGGCGGCGCGCGGCCTCGACGCGACCCCGCTGCACACGGCGATCGCCCGCGCCGCGATCGCCGCGATCGGCAGCCACAGCCCCTATCTCGCCCAACTCGCGCGCCGCGAACTCCCCGCCCTGCTCGCGCTGCTGCAAGCCGGCCCGGCGCCGGTCGTGGCCGCCGCCTTCGACGCCCTGGCGGCGGAGGCCCAGCCCGCGAGCCCCCGCGCCACGGTGATGGCGGCGCTGCGCCGCGCCAGGCGGGTGGTGGCGCTGGCGACCGCGTTGGGCGATCTCGGCGGCGCCTGGACGCTCGAGCAGGTGACCGCCACGCTCTCCGAGCTCGCCGGCCGCGCGCTGGAGCTCGCGACCGCGCATGTCGCCCGGACGCACGGCCTCGCCGGCGCCCGCGCTCCAGGCGGCATCGCCGTGCTCGCCATGGGCAAGCTCGGCGCCGGCGAACTCAACTATTCGAGCGATGTGGACCTCTTCCTGCTGCACGACCGGCCGGACGCGGAGTCCGACACGTTGGCGCGCTTCGCGCGCGATCTCGCCGCCGTTATGGAGACGCGCGACGCCGACGGCTACGTCTTCCGGGTCGATCTCCGCCTCCGCCCCGATCCCGGCGCCACGCCGGCGGTGGTGAGCCTCCCGGCTGCCCGCGCCTATTACGAGCGCACGGCGCTGACCTGGGAGCGGGCCGCCATGAGCAAGGCACGGCCGATCGCGGGCGACCTGGCACTCGGGCAGCGTTTCCTCGACGCGATCAAACCCTTCGTGTGGCGCCGCCATCTCGACTTCGCCGCGATCGCCGACATGCGCGGCATGAAGCGGCGGATCGACCGCAGCCGCGGGGCCGGTGACGGGCTGCTCGGCCGCGACCTGAAGCTCGGGTTCGGCGGCATCCGCGAGATCGAGTTCACCGCGGTTACGCTGCAGCTCGTCTGGGGTGGCCGCGACCCCTCGCTCCGCGAGCCAGGCACCGTCGCCGCCCTCGAGGCGCTCGCCGCGGCCGGCCATCTCGACCGCGCCGACGCCGCGGCACTAACCGCTGCCTACCGCCTGCTGCGCACCGCCGAGCACAGGCTGCAGATGGTGGCCGACCGCCAGACCCACCGCCTCCCCGCCGACCCGGCCGGGTTCGAGCGGTTCGCGCAGTTCATGGGGCACGCCGACGCGGCGTCGCTGGCCGCCGCACTGGCCGCCGCCGCCGACCGCGTCCACGCGGTGTTCGACGCCACGCTGCGCGACCCCGGCTTCGCGGCGGCGCCCGCGATCCCGACCGACGCCGCTTCCCTCGCGGCCCTCGGCTTCCGCCGCCCCGCCGACGCATCCCGCCTGATCGCCGCCTGGACCGCCACGCCCGGCCGCGCGCTGCGTCACGAGCGCACGCAGCGCCTGCTGCCGGTCCTGCTGGCGACGCTGCTGCCCGCGATCGGCCGCGTGCGCGACCCCGACGCGGCGCTGGCCCGCTTCGACCGTCTGCTCGAGCGCCTGCCCTCCGGCGTGCAGGTCTTTTCTCTCCTCGCCCGCGATCCTCCCTTGCTCGAGCGGATGGCCCTGCTGCTCGGCGCCTCGCCGGTGCTCGCCGACCACCTGGCCGCGGTGCCGGCCGCACTCGAAGGTCTGCTGGCACAAGCCGAGGTGACGCCGCGCCCGCTCGCGTCGCTTCGGCGCGAGCTCGCCGGCCGCCCCGGCGCCGAGACGATCGAGGTCGCGATCGACACCGCGCGCCGCTTCGTGCGTGGGGAAGAATTCCGCCTGGCGCTGGCCGAGCTCGAGGGCCGGATCGACGTGGACCAGGCCGGCCGGGCGCGCACGGGCCTGGCGGACGCCACGATCACGCTGCTCCTCGCCCGCGTCCGCGCCGAGCACGAACAACGCTTCGGGCGCATCGCCGGCGGCGGTGCCGCGATCGTGGCGCTGGGCAAATGCGGCTCGCGCGAGATGGTCGCGGGCTCCGACCTCGACCTCATGCTGATCTACGACCACGACCCCGGCCACGACGGCGAGGCGCTCGTCAGCAGCGGCGGCGCCCGCGCGCTGCCGCCGCCCACCTATTTCGCGCGCCTGACCCAGGGCCTGATCGCCGCCCTGACCGCGCCCGGCGCGGAGGGCGCGCTCTACGCCGTCGACATGCGGCTCCGCCCCTCCGGACGCGCAGGGCCGGTCGCCGTCTCGCTGGCCGCCTTTTGCACCTATCATCGAGCGAAGGCGGGGGCCGAGAGTGCCTGGACCTGGGAGCGGATGGCGCTCACCCGCGCCCGGGTCGTGGCCGGCCCCGCGACGCTGCGCCGCACGGTGGAGGCGGCCATCCAGACCGCACTCGACGGCGCCAAGCCGCGAGCGGAGGTGGCAGTCGACGCCACCGCGATGCGGAACCGCCTGGCCGAGGAACACCGCGCGACCGGTCCGTGGGATGTGAAATGGCGCCCCGGCGGCCTGATCGAGGTGGAGTTCATCGCCGAGGCCCTGCAGCTCGGCGCGCACGTGCCGCACGCCGCGCGCACGCCCTCGATCGCGCGCAGCTTCGGCCGCCTGGCCCGTGTGGGCCTCCTGTCAGTGGCCGACGCGCGCCGTCTCGCGGAGGCGGACCGGTTCTGGCGCCGCCTGCAATCGCTGCTGCGCCTGCTGGAGGGTCACCGGGCGCCGGACGTCGCGGCGCTGGAGCAGGCGATGGGGATGGAGGGGCTCGAACGGAGGATGGAGGAGGAGGCGCGAGTGGTGTGCGACGCGTTCGGGCGTTTGCTCGGATCGGCGGCGAAGAAGAAGGCCAGGGGCGCTGCCCCTGGACCCCCTTAAGGGCGGAGCCCTTAAAACCCGCTACTTTGGGCGGAGTATAAGCTCCGATGACCGAGTGCGTGGAAGGTCAGGATTCCAGGCTTCGCCTCGCTAACGAACAGGGTTCCAAGGGACGACTGCCCCTTGGCGGGTCCAGGGCGTCACGCCGGAGGCGTGCTCCGCACAACGCCCTGGCCTTCTTCTTTGCAACAAACCACTCCCCCGAAACGTTTCGTCCCCATGAATGAAATCCCCACCCGCGCCTCACTCCTCCCCCACGGATCCCCCTGGGAGCCGAGCCACGCCCACTCGACGACACTCGCCCGCAACTGGTGGGTCATGGCACTGCGCGGCATCGGCGCCATCCTGTTCGGACTGGTGGCGTTCGGCATGCCGGGGCTGGTGCTGCTCACCCTCGTCTTCGTGTTCGCCGCCTATCTCGTGTTCGACGGCGTGCTCGCGATCGTCGCCGGCATCCGGGCGGCCAGCCATCACGAGCGCTTCCGGATGCTGTTGCTGGAAGGCGTGCTGAACATCGTGACCGGCCTGGTGGTCGGCCTCTTCCCGTTCGGCGCGGTGCTGGCGCTGGTGCTGCTCACCGCCGCCTGGGCGATCGTCACCGGCGGCGTGATGCTGGCAGGCGGCCTGCGCCTGCATCACACGCATGGCCGGCTGTGGCTGCTGGCCGGCGGCGGGTTGTCGGTGATCTGGGGCGCGCTGCTGCTGGTGGCCCCGCTGCTCGGCGCGGTGGTGCTCGCCTGGTGGCTCGGCTTCTACGCGGTGCTGTTCGGGATCACCCTGCTGGTGCTGGCGTTCCGTCTCAGGCCGCATCGCACCGCCTGACAGGTCAGGCGGCCAGTTTCGCGGCCGCCGCCTTCACGTCGCCCGCATGGGCGTCGGGCTTCACGTTGCGCCATACCTCGCGAACGATCCCCTCCGCGTCCACGAGAAAAGAACTGCGCATCACGCCGAGATAGGTTTTTCCGTACATCTTCTTCTCGCCCCAGCATCCGTAGGCGTCGGCGAGGCTGTGATCGGCGTCGCTCGCCAGCGGGAAGGTGAGGTTGAACTTGTCGGCGAACTTGTCGATCGCCGGGATCGCATCGGGGCTGACGCCGATCACGGTAACGCCGACATGCTTCAGCTGCGGCAACGCCTCTTCCATGCCGCAGGCCTGCGTGGTGCAGCCGGGCGTGTCGGCCTTCGGATAGAAATACAGCAGGTAGGGATGGCCCCTCAGCGCCTCGCTGCTGACCTCGCGGCCGCGGCTCGCCGGCATTTTGAACGAGGGCGCCTGGCTGCCGACCTCGATCGCGACGTCCGTCATGGTGAGTTCCTTCCCCGTGTGCAGCCGGAGTTCAGCACGGGAGACAGGTTCTCGGCCAGCCTCCCCGCGTCGGGTGCCGCGGAGAAGGAAGAAGCCTAATACTGCTCGTAATAGCCCGGCTGGTAGGCCACCGGGGGCGGCGGTGCGTAGGCCACCGGCGGCGGCGGCGCATACACGACCGGCGGCGGTGCCGCGTAGCCATAGCGGGGGCCGGCGAGCGCCCCGCCGGCGAGCGCGCCGACGACCGCGCCGGCCGCCAGCCCGCCGATGAAGGCGCCACCACCGCCGCGGTGCCAGCCGCGATGGTAGCCGCCATAGCCGCGGCCGTATCCGTGATGCCACTGGGCGTCCGCGGGCTGAGCGAGGCCGAGGCCCGCGCCCAGTGCAGGCACCGCGAGAAGCAGGCGTGCCGTGTTCTTCATGGTGAAATCCTCCATGTGACGTGATCTCTAACGAACGACCCCGGCATGGCGTTTTGTGGGCAATCGCGTGACGAAGACGGGGTTTTCCGGAGGGGGTAGTGTGGGAGGGAAGAAGGCCAGGGGCTCTGCCCCTGGACCCCGTTAAGGGCGGAGCCCTTAAAACCCCCTACTAAAGGTTGGAGTACAGGCGCCGGAGACAGAGTGCGTTAGCCGAAGTCAATGATTCAGGCTTCGCCAGGGAACAATCCAAACAATCAGGGTTCCAAGGGACGACTGTCCCTTGGCGGGTCCAGGGCAGAGCCCTGGCCTTCCTCCTCGACCTCAGGGCGCGGTCGGCTGTGCCCCCGCCGGATGTGCGATGCGCGTATATCCCGGCGGGGCCGTGAACACGCCCGTCGCCAGCGCGCCCGGCGTCACTGCGAGCGCCGTGATCTTCCCCTGGCCGCCGCTGCCGTCCGATCCGCTGGCACTGAGCAGCAGACCGTCGGCGGTGACGCAGGCGGTGCTCGGCCCCTTGGGCGAGGTCATCCGCCAGTCCGTGCAGCCCACGCCCGCGATCGTCTCGGTGGTGCCGGCGCGCGTGTAGGTCATATCGTCGCTCAGCAGGAACGGGTCGTGCACCGGCGCGCGCGACGGGATCTCCATGTAGGCGCGCTGGGCGTTCATCACGACGGTCAGCAATCCGCTCGACCGGTCGAGGATCGTGTCGCCCGCACCGCTCGGCCCGTCGATCCGCAACAGCTTGCCGCTGGCGCCGAACGCGACATGCACCACCTGCGCGGGCTGGCCTGCCGGCTCCACGCGGTAGGTCACGCTCGCGTCATGCGCGGGCATCGCCGGCGGGCGATCCGTCGCCGCCCCCGCCTCCCACGCGAGACAGGTGGCCGCCGCAAAACACCAACCGAGACGCAACACCGATCTCCCTTCCTCAATCCATCGACGCGATGGCGGCGTCCAGCAACGCGGGATCGGGGGTGGCGATCCACTTCGCCTCCGTTCCCACCGCGTCGCGGAGCAGCGCCTTGTAGCGCTCGCGCGGGATCTCGACCGCGCCGAACCGCGCCAGATGCGAGGTGACGAACTGCGTGTCGAGCAGCCGGAACCCCCCGAGCCTGAGCCGTGCCACCAGGTGCACCAGCGCCACCTTGGACGCATCGTCGGCCCGGCTGAACATGCTTTCGCCGAAGAACGCGGCCCCGATCGCGACCCCGTAGAGGCCGCCCACCAGCGCGTCGCCGTCCCAGGCCTCGACGCTGTGCGCGTGGCCCTGCGAGGCCAGCGTGGTGAACAGGCGCTCGATATCGGGGTTGATCCAGGTGTCCTCGCGCCCCGCGTCGGCCGCCGCACAGCCGGCGATCACACGTGCGAAATCCCGGTCGGCGGTGACGTCGAAATGGCCGGCATGCCCCACCTGACGCAACGTGCGGCGGAGCTTGCGCGGCACATGGAACGCATCGAGCGGCAGGATTCCGCGCTCCTCCGGGTCGAGCCAGTAGAGGCGCTGGGCGGTGCGCGTCTCGGCCATGGGGAAGAGGCCGAGGCGGTAGGCCTTCAGCATCGTCTCCGGCGTGATCTCGACCGAGCGGCGCGACATGGGGCAGGATGATGGGGAACCCGGGACGTGAGGACCACCCCCTGCGAACGCTTCAATTTATTCTCGTGCTCGCGATCGGGGGTGCCCTCATGATGGGGGTGCGCGCGTTCGATCCGTGGATCATCGACCACATCGCGATTTATGTGGGGTTGTCCTTCGTGGGGATGGCGCTGATCGCGGCGGTGGTCGGGCTGCTGGCAGCATAAGACCAGGGGCTCTGCCCCTGGACCCCGCCAGGACAAGCAGTCCTGGACCCGCATAATGATTGGGGGTCCAGGGTGCACAGCATCCTGGCGGGGTTTGGGGCAGAGCCCCAACCTTCTTCTTCAGGTCGTCGGAACGCGCGCCGCAATCCGCTCGCGGATCAACGCCGCCACCTCCCGCACCTTCGCCCCATGCTGCCGCTCGAGCCGCCGCACCGTGAAATGCGCCCGCGCCAGGTCGCGGTAATGTGCGAGGAACGCCGCGTTCAGCGACGCCCCGGCCAGCGCGCCGGCGACGGGCACCATCTGCAGCGCGAATTTCTGGCTCAGCGCCAGGCCGTAGCGCGACGACACCTCGGAGATCAGCATCACCATCGGCGTGCCGCGCATCACCACGCGCGCCGAATAGTAGCCGACGCCGCTGTCGCTCGGGTCGGAGCCCAGCCCCTTCAGCGCGAACACCTCGAGGCAGGCGCGGCGGGCGGCTTGGGTGGAGAGGTCCTCGCCTTCCTCGCGCGCGATACGGGCGATCTCGCGCATGATGGCGACCGTGGTGAAGGCGATATCGGGCGCGAAGCCCGCGATCCCCGTCATGCCCCCGACCGCGCCCGAGGCGACCACCGCCGCCTGGGTCGCGCGGCGGGCGATCGGATCGGCGCCCCGGCGATGCGCGCCGTCCTTCAGGCCGATCACGGCCACGTCGTAGGCGCGCATGAGGGCGGTCTCGGCGATGCCGCGGATCTTGCCCTGGATCGCGGTCGGCAGGCCGAGCCCGCGCGCCGACAGGTGGCTCATGCGCCCGAGCGCGCCACCCATGAGGTCGGCGAGCCGCACGATCAGGCCCCGACCCGATTCCAGCTGCTCCAGCGCCACTTCGAGCTCGTGCTGCGCCGGACCCTCCAGCTGCAACACCGGCGCGAGCGCCATCCCTGCCCCGTTCCCGTCGCTCAAGATGATGCTCCCTTTCGTGGTCCGCGCTTGGCGCTGCTGCAACGCAGCGGAGGCGATAGGGCTGCATCGTTCCCGCGCGAAGGTTTGCGCGCCGGAGGGTAAGGCCAGGGCTCTGCCCTGGACCCGCCAAGGGACAGTCGTCCCTTGGAACCCTGATTGTTGGGTTGTTCCCTGGCGAAGCCTGAAATTACAGACTTCGGCTGACGCACTCGGTCTCCACCGCCTGTACTCTAACCTTAAGTACGGGGTTTTAAGGGCTGCGCCCTTAACGGGGTCCAGGGGCAGAGCCCCTGGCCTGTTTCAGTCCACCTAAGCTCCCGAGGCCGCCGCCAGCCGCCGCGCCAGCAGCAGGATGCACGCGCGATCCGCCGAACCGAGCTCGCGGAAATGGTCGAGCAGCGTCGCCTCGTCGCGCGAGATCCGCCCGGCCTCACCGTCACCGCCCTGGGTTGCAGCGCCCGTCAGCTTGAGCTCGCGCACGGCGACGCCAAGCACGTCGGCCACGCGCACGATCCTGTTACCGAACCCGGCGCGCCCCGTCTCCCACTGTGCCACCGCGCTGCGCGACACGCCGGTCGCGCGCGCGAGCTCGTCCTGGGTCAGGCCGCGGGCGCGCCGCAGGAGGCGCATCCGCTCTCCCGGTGCCGCCTGGCTCACGCCGAGCTGCTCGAGGATTTGCGCGTCCATCCGGCCGCGGCTGCGTGGCCGCAAAGCGATCTGTGTTCCGTGGACGCTCAACGTCTTTCTCCGCGTCGGCTTGAGCCCGTGCAGCTTTGTTACAACACGCGAACCTCCGGTTGCAACGTGAAGGTGCGGAGGCTACCGGCGCTCGATCAGCTCGATCTTGTATCCGTCCGGATCTTCCACAAAGGCGATCACGGTGGTTCCGAACTTCACCGGGCCGGCTTCCCGCGTCACGCGTCCGCCGCCGGCACGAACCTTCTCGCAGGCGGCCGCCACGTCGGGCACGCCCACCGCAAAATGGCCGAAGCCGGTGCCGACCTCGTAAGCGGTCTCCTGGTCCCAATTATGGGTCAGCTCGATCTCGGCCTGGCCGCCGGCATTGTCGTCGTAGCCCACGAAGGCGAGCGTGTAGCGGCCGTCGGGGACCTCGCGGCGCCGCAACTCGCGCATGCCGAGCAGTTCCGAATAGAAGCTCACGCTGCGCTCGAGATCGCGAACGCGGACCATCGTGTGGAGATACGTTCCACTCGGCGTGTGGAGATACGTTCCACTAGGGGTGTGCAGATAGGAGCTCATGTTGCGTCCTCCGTTTGGGTGATGCCGTGAAGAAACAGCCCGGCAGCGTCGGCCGCGGCAACCGTCGCGTCGACATCCGTGATCAGAGTGCGGCCCGCCTCGAAGGCGATGCCGCGCAGTCCGCAAGCGCTGGCGGCGGCCACGGTTGCAGGCCCGATCGTCGGCATGTCGGCGCGCACCTCCTGGCCGGGCTTGGCCCGCTTGACCAGCACGCCCCCCGGGCCGGGCAGGACCAGGGCGCCGACGCGCGCGAGCATCCGGTCGGTGCCCTCGATCGCCTCGACCGCGAGCACGGCGCCCTGCTGCACCACGCAGGCCTGGCCCACGTCGGCGGCACCGAGCGCCGCGATGACCTCGGCCCCGCGCCGGATGTCGGCGAGCGCCTGCGCGTCGGGCACGACCCGCCCGAGCGTGCCCCCCCGCCCCAGCCGGTCGCCGAGGAACTCGTGGGCGCCGCGCACGACGAACCCCTCCTCGCCGAACACGCGCACGATGGCGGCGAGCAGCCCGTCATCGCCGGTGAAAAAGGCTCGTCCGATGCGGGCCAGGATGCGGGCTCCCTCGGCATCGGGGCGAAGGTCGCGCAGGCCGGGGCGCTTGACGGGCCCGATCAGCACGAGCTCCCGGCATCCCTGCGCGCGAAGGAGAGAGAGAATCCGCCCGCCGGCCGCCGGGCGCGCCCAGTCATGCGGGAACGGGGCGATCAGTTCGGGCTCGGCGAAATCGCTGAAGCCCACGATGAACACGCCGCGACCGAGGCGCAAAGCGGCTTCCGCGACGCGCGCCGGCAGCGGGCCGCCGCCGGCCAGGATGCCCAGCGGCCCGGGATCAGAGACCAGCGTCGTCCTCGTCGCCATGGCTCGCCGCTGGCACCAGGCCGCGCTTGCCGCACCGGTCGATGAATTCGAGGATGGTGGCGACCCGCCGGTCGTGGCCCCAGCCGGCCCGCACGCGCTCCACCCGCAGGCCGAACGCCTCGCTCGATCCCGCGCGCGGGAACAGCGTGCGGAAGGCGGCGCGCAGCTGCTGCAGCTCGTCGGACGACATCCCGCTCCGCTTCAGGCCCACCCAGTTGAGCCCCACCAGGCGGGCGCGATTGCCGAGCACGCTGCCGTACGGGATCACGTCGCGCTCGACGCCGGCCACACCGCCCACCACCGCCCCCGTGCCGATCCGCACGAACTGGTGCAGCGCGGCCGAGCCCATGATGCGCGCCCCCGTGGCGATCTCGACATGGCCGCCCATCACCACGTTGTTGGCGATGATCACGTTGTCGGCGATGGCGCAGTCATGCGCCACGTGCACCACCGCCATCAGCAGGCAGTCGGCACCCACCGAGGTGAGGCCCGTACCAGTCTCGGTGCCGCGATGGATGGTGACGTGCTCGCGGATCACGGTCCGGTCGCCCACGCGCGTCCGCGTCGGGCCGCCGCGATATTTCAGGTCCTGGGGAGCCAGCCCCACGGTCGCGAACGGATAGATCGTGCAGGCGCTGCCGATCGCGGTCAGCCCGTCCAGCACGACATGGCTGACCAGCACCGTGCCGGCACCCACGGTGACGTCCGGGCCGATCGTGCAGAACGGCCCCACCGACACGCCGGGACCAAGCACGGCGCTGTCCGCCACCAGGCTGGTCGGATGGATGCTCACATCCAAAGGCGTCGATGGCGCGGCCATGGCCGCCTTGATGGGCACGTCGAGAATCTCCTCCGGCCGGAACGCCGCCACCCCTTACCAAGGCGGAGGTGGGCGCGAAAATGAAGACGTGTTTCGGTGAGTGTCCGAAGCGGGGGAGCGTCGGAAGCGCCGGCTCAGGCCGGGTCGAGGATCATCGCGGAGTAACGCGCCTCGGCCACCGTCACGCCGTCGACCTTGGCCACACCGCTGAACTTCCAGACATTCCCGCGATGCCGCTCCTTCTCCACATGGATGCGGATCTGGTCGCCCGGACCCACTGGGCGGCGGAACTTCGCGTTCTCGATCGACATGAAATAGACCAGCCGCCCCTCGAAGTTCACCCCCAGCGAGATCACCACCAGGCAGGCGGCGGTCTGCGCCATCGCCTCGATGATCAGCACGCCGGGCATGACGGGACGCTGCGGAAAATGCCCCTGGAAAAAGGGCTCGTTGATCGTGACGTTCTTCACGCCGATCGCCGACTGGTTGAACTCGACCTGCTCCATGCGGTCGATCAGCAGGAACGGATAGCGGTGCGGGATGGCGGCCATGATGCGGGAGATGTCCACCGTCTCGATCCGGCCAGACGCAGCCTTGGCCACGATCTCCGCCGTCACGACACCTCGTCCATCTTCCGTTCCGTCCATTCCGATCCCGATCCGCCCCGGCCCGACCCGTTCAGACAGGTCCGGGCGTCTTCACACTTCCCGGCGCCCTTAAACCTCGCTGCGGCCGCCGCGTCGAGACAGGCGTCGCAAGGTGGCCACGTTCCTGAAGAACTCGCGCACGCCCATAGCGGGGCTGCCGACCACGTCGGACCCCGCCTCCACATCGGACATCACGCCCGCCTGCGCGCCCACCCGGGCGCGGGCTCCGATCCGCAAGTGACCCGTGAGGCCGGCCTGAGCCGCGACCGTCACGAAATCCTCGAGCACCGTGGAACCTGAAATACCGGCCTGGGCGACGACAACGCAGCCGCGTCCAAGGCGCACGTTGTGCCCGATCTGCACCAGGTTGTCGAGGCGCGAGCCGGCGCCGATCACCGTATCGCCGGTGGATCCGCGATCGATCGTGACGTTGGCGCCGATATCGGCATCGTCGCCGATCAGCACGCGGCCGAGCTGCGGCACTGACACGAAGCCTGCCGGACCAATCGCGAAGCCGAATCCCGGCTGGCCGATCCGCGCGCCGGGATGAACGGTGACGCGGCTGCCGAGGATCGCATGGCTGATCGAAACGCCACTGCCGATCCGGCAGTCGACGCCGATCTGCACGCCGGCGCCGATCACCGCGCCCGCGCCGATCCGCGTGCCGGCACCGATCGTGGCCCGCGGCCCGATCACGGCCGCGGCCGCGATCTCCGCCGACGGATCGACCTCGCCCTCGACCACCGCGGAGGGGTGGATCCCGGCCACCGCCGGCGGCGAGGGATAGAGCAGCGAGGCGAGACGCGCCCAGGCGAGGTATGGCTCGTCGGTCACCAGGGCTGCGACGCCGGCCGGCCGGCCGTCCGCCATCGCGGGCGCGATCACGACAACGGCCGCCTGCGTGGCGGCCAGGAGAGAAAGGTATTTGCGGTTGTCGAGGAAGCTCGCCTCGTCCGGCGTCGCCTCGTCGAGCGCCGCCACGCCGCGGACGGGAGCGGTGGCACCTCCGTCCGCCCGCGGCCGGAACTCGGCGCCGAGCCGCGCCGCGAGTGCGGCCGCCTCGACCGGAGCGGCGACCGCGAAGAAGCGCGGGTCGCCGGCCGCCACGCTACTTCCCCTTCGTGGGCGCGGCGGGCGCGGCGGCGGGCGCGGGTGCCACGGCGGCCGCCTGCTGGGCCGAGACGTTGGTCGGGAACGTGCCCTGGCGCGCCAGCTGCTCGGGATCGACCCCGTCGGCCGGGATGAACACCGAGGGCAGCACCGCGTTGAGCTGGCTCAGCACCTGCGGGGTGATGTCGAAACCCTGCACGTTCAGCGCGATCTGCTCCTGGTGCATCACCAGGTTCATGCCGTGGCTCTCGGCCACCTGGCGGATCACCTGCACGAGCTCGCGCTCGATCTGGTTCAGCGCCACCTGCAGCGCCTCCTGGATCACGCGCTGGCGATCCTGGAACTTGCGCTTGTCGGCGTTCTCGCGGTCCTGCAGGGCACGCACCTTGGCGCGGCCCTGGTCCTGGGTGAGGCCATGCGCGTCCTGCAGCGATTGCTGCATGTCGCGCAGCACCATCTGCTCGCGCTGGACGTCGTCGCGCAGCTTGTCGCGGCGGCCGACGATCTCACCCTGGACCTGCTGGGCCGCACTCGACTGGCGCATGATGTCGGGCACCGAGATCACGCCCACCACGGCGGCCGGCGGCGGCGCGCCCTTGGGCAGCGGGTTGATCGTGGGCACCGGCGGCTGCGGCAGCACCGGCGGCTGGGCCGGGGGGGCGCCAGCCTGGGCCTGCTGCTGGCCGTCGCCCGGATCGGCGGTGGGCTCGGGCTCCGACGCCGGCGCCGGAGCGGCGGCATGGCGGACGTGGCGGGACGCCGCGGGCGGCGGTGCGGCGTCGCCGCTCTTGGGCGTGAACCAGCCGGGGTTCGACGACTGCGCGAGCGCCGGGGCGCCCATGGCGGGAAGGAAGATCGCGAGAGCGGCGGCCGACGCGACGGCGCCGCCTTTGAAACGGAACATGCTCACCTCAGAAATTGGTGCCGAAGCCGAAGCGGAAGACCTGGGTCTGGTCTCCGGTTTGCTTCTTGAGCGGCACTGCCAGGTCGACGTTGATCAATCCGAACGGGCTCTTCCAGGACACACCCAGGCCGGCGGACACGCGTGGCGTCAGCGTGTCGCCGACGATCGGCTGAAGATATTGCGCATTGCTCGTGCGCTCGTAGTTGGTGCGCACGCCCGACAGGCCGCCGGCATCCATGAAGGCGCGGCCCGAGACGCCGAGATCGGACGGCAGCGGCAGCGGGTAGTGCATCTCGGCCGAGCCCGTGTAGATGAACCGGCCGCCGAGGCTGTCCGCGCTGGGGTAGTAGTGGAGCCCGGGAAGGTTTTGCCCGGTCAGGTCCGGGTTCGTGATGGAGTCGATGGGGCCGTTATGGGCCTGGGCTCCGACCGGCACCGAGTGCGGACCCACGCCGCCGTCGAGGAAGCCGCGAAGGTTGTCGCCGCCGAGATAGAAGTTGTCGATCAGCTCCTTCTTGCCGCTGCCGAAGTCGGTGAGGTAACCGGCGCCACCCTTGATCACCACCGTCCAAAGGCGATTGCCCGTGAGATAGTCGAGCGGGACGTAGTAATCGGCATCGACCTTGGAGCGGATGTAGTCGGTGTTGCCGCCGGCACCCGCCACGTCCTCGGCAAGGCGCAGCACCCAGCCCTTGTGCGGCTCGACGCGGCTGTCGCGCGTGTCGATCGAGATCTGCTCGCCGAACTGCGACAGCGTGGACGACCCGTTCTCGGCGTTCACGTAGACGCTGGCGCCGTCGACGACCTCGTTCACCGACCGGTAGACGAGCGAGTAGTTCCAGGATTGCGAGATGTAGTTGTTGTAGGCGTAGCCGAGACGGACCGTGCCGCCCTCGCGCGTTTCCCGATAATCGGCGTAGCCCAGCGCCGAGTAGTTGGTGGCCGAGCGGAAGATGTCGATGCCGGTGACCAGGTTGCGGTCGAGGAAATACGGGTCGCTCACCGACAGGTCGACCTGGTTCTCGTATTCCGCGATCGTGCCGGAAATTCCGGCGTCGATGCCGGTGCCGATGAAGTTCTTCTGGCGCAGGCCGACATTGGCGAGCGGGCCCACATCGGTCGAGTAGCCGCCGCCGAGCGTGAGCTCGCCGGTCGCCTTCTCGGCGAGATCCACGTTGACGATCGTCCGGTCGGGCGCCGAGCCGGGCGACGAGCTGATGTTGACCGTCTGGAAGTAGCCCAGATCCTCGAGCAGCTGCTTGGCACGCTTCTGCGCGCTGTCGGTGTACGGGTCGCCCTCGGCGAACGAGTATTCGAACTCGCGCCGGATCACGCGATCCTCGGTGCGGGTGTTGCCGTTGATCTCGAGGCGCTCGACATAGACGTGCGGCCCGTCGTCGAGCGGAAACACCAGGTCGACGCTGTGGTCGGCCTCGTTGCGGCCGATCTGCGGCTTAACCTCGGCGAACGAGAAGCCGAGCAACTGCAGATGGTCGCGCATCAGGTCGGCCGAGCGCTGCACGGCGTCGCCGTCGTACCACTGATGCTTCTTCACCTGCAGGTCGCCCTGCACCATCGAGGGCTTGGCGCCGCGGATCGACGAGGTGATCCGCGTGGACGCGACCTTGTAGCGGGCCCCCTCGCTCACCGTGAAGGTGATGAAGAACGACTTGCGGTCCGGCGAGAGCTCGGCGGTCGCGTCGATCACGTTGAAGTCGATATAGCCGTTGCGGAGATAGAAGCGCCGTAGCAGCTCCTTGTCGTAGTTCAGCTTCTCCGGGTTGTACTGGTCGTCGTTCGAGAAGAACTTCCACCAGGCGGTCTCGGCGGAGGTGATCACGCCGCGGAGCTGACCCTCGGTGAAGGTGTGGATGCCCACGAACGAGATCCGGCTGATCAGCGTCAGCGTGCCCTCGTTGATGTTGAACACCACGTCGACGCGGTTCTGCGACAGCCGGATGATCTGCGGCGTCACGACGGCCGCGAAGCGCCCGTTCGCCGCGTAGAACTCCATCAGCTTCTCGCGATCGTGCTCGGCCATCTGCGCCGTGTAGACCGCGCGCGGACGCAGGCTCAGCTCGCCGTGCAGCTTCTCGTCGGTGAGCGCGTGGTTGCCCTCGAAGGTGATGCGGTTGACGATCGGGTTCTCGACCACGTGCACGATCAGCACGTCGCCCGCGCGCGACATCCGCACGTCGCGGAACAGCCCGGTCGCGTAGAGCGTCTTCAGGCTGCGGTCGAGATCGGCCTGGTTGTAGGGCTCACCGGGCGCCACCAGCATGTAGGAGCGGATCGTGTCCGTCTCGATGCGCTGGTTGCCCACCACGTCGATGCTGCTGATGGTGCCGCCGGCGTTCGCACTCGCGGGCACCGCATGATGCGCCGCGCGGTGACGCGCAGCCCCCGCGGCGGTGTCAGCTTGAGCCTCGGCGGAGAGTGCGAGAAGGCCGGCAGTGGCAAGCAGCGCTGCGCGCTTCGAAGTCAACGAGACCATCCCCCCAATCCCGCGCCGCCGAACCCCGAAACGCAGGGACGACACGCGGGCGTGAGTTAGTCGAAATGCCGGATGGTCCGCAAGCGCCCGCAGGCCCGCGATCGATCAGCCCGCGAGTGCCCGCGCCCAGCGGAACAGGCCGAGATCGGCCAGGTCGTTCACCGTGATCAGCACCATCACCATCGCGATCAGCGCGAATCCGGCCTGGAAGCCGAGCATCTGCGCGCGACGCGACAGCGGCCGGCGCAGCAGCGCCTCGATCGCGTAGAACATCAGGTGCCCGCCATCCAGGATCGGTATGGGCAGCAGGTTCACCAGGCCCAGATTGACCGACAGCATCGCGACCAGCGTCGCGAACGCGACCCAGCCGGCCGCCGCCGCCTGGCCCGACACTTTCGCGATCACCAGCACGGAATGGAGGTTGGACGCCCCGCCGCCGCCCGAGACGATGGTCCAGAGCAGCACCACGATCTGTGCCGCGATCGCCCAGCAATCGCGGGCACCCTGCGCGAACGCCGCCGGCACCGAGAGCCGCGTGGCGCCACCGACGGCCGCGCCGATCTCGATCCCGAGCTGGCCGATGCGGTGCCCCCCCACCACCGCCGCCCGCGGCGTCACCGTGACCGTGAGCGCGTGGCCCGAGCGGCTGAGCGCGACCGCGATCGGCTCGCCCGCATGGGGGGCGACCAGGGCGGGCACGTCGACCACGTGGGCCGCCCGGTGGCCGTCCACCGCGGTGATCTCGTCGCCCGGCTGCACGCCGGCGGCGGCGGCCGCCGAGCCCGCGATCACGCCCACCACCACCGGGCGGTCGGTCGGTCGCCCCGCCACGCTGTAGACGAAGGCGAACACCAGGATCGCGAAGACGAAGTTGAACACGGGGCCTGCGGCCACCACGATCGCGCGCGAGAGAATGCTCTTCTCGGCGAACGACCGCGACGGCACCACCGCGCCGAAGCGGGCGGAAGGCGGGGTCTCGTCGGCGCCGAAATCCGACTGGCCCAGCATCCGGACATAGCCGCCGAGCGGGATCGCCGAGAGTTGCCACATCGTGCCGTGGCGGTCGCGCCGGCCGAACACCCGCCGCCCGAAGCCGATCGAGAACACCTGCACCTCGACGCCGCGCCAGCGCGCCGCGAGGTAGTGGCCGAGCTCGTGGACGAAGATCAGCAGCGAGATCAGCACCGCGAACGAGACGACGGACTGGACGAAGGCGATCATGGCAGCATGTCCTCGGCGAGCGCGCGCGCTTCCGCGTCGATTGCAACGACCAGGGAGAGGGTGTCGGCGGCGGGTGCCCCCAGCCGCTCGAGCACGGCCTCGACCAGGCGCGCGATCGCGCCGAAGCCGATCCGACGCTGCAGGAACGCGGCCACCGCCACCTCGTTCGCCGCATTCAGGATCGCGGGCGCGCCGCCACCCGCCCTGAGTGCCGCGCGCGCGAGCCGCAGCGCCGGAAAGCGCGCCTCGTCGGGAAGCTCGAACTCGAGCGTGCCGATGCGCGCAAGATCGAGCCGGGGCGAGCCGGTCGCGATCCGCTCCGGCCAGGCGAGACAGTGGGCGATCGGGATGCGCATGTCGGGGGCGCCGAGCTGCGCCACCACCGAGCCGTCGCGGAAATGCACCAGGCCGTGGACGATCGATTGCGGGTGCACCAGCACCTCGATCCGGTCCTCCGGCAGGCCGAACAGGCGGGCGGCCTCGATCACCTCGAGGCCCTTGTTGAACATGGTGGCGGAATCGATGGTGATCTTGGCGCCCATCGACCAGGTCGGATGCTTCAGGGCCTGCTCGGGGCCGGCCGCTTCCATCTCGGCGGCACTCGCCCGGCGGAACGGGCCGCCCGAGGCGGTCAGCACGATCTTCTCCACCGCGTGGAGGCCGCCGAAGGCGCCGCCGAGCGACTGGAAGATAGCGTTGTGCTCGGAATCGCAGGGCAGCAGCACCGCCCCCGCATCGTCCACCGCGCGCAGCATCACGTCGCCCGCCGAGACCAGCGCCTCCTTGTTGGCGAGTGCGATCGCCGCCCCGTTGCCGATCGCCGCCAGCGTGGGTGCGAGGCCGGCGATGCCGGTGATCGCCGCCATGGTCCAGTCGACCGGGCGGGAGGCCGCCTCGATCACCGCGTCCCGTCCTGCGGCGACCGCGATGCCCGATCCGGCCAGCAGCGAGGCGAGCTCGGCGTGGCCCGCCTCGTGGGCGAGCACGGCGATGCCGGCGCGTAAGGATCGCGCGAGCTCGGCGAGGCCGGCGGCGTTGCGGCCGCCGACCACCGCCTCGACGCGATAGAGGTCGGGCCGCGCGAGCAGGAGATCGGCGGTGCTGCGGCCGATGCTGCCCGTGGCCCCCAGGATGCTGACGCTCTTGGGGCCGAACGTGGCACTCGTCGGGACCGCGATGTCGCCCAGGCTGATCTCGCTCATGCGGCTTTCCGTAACGGCTTCAGCGCCCGAGCACCAGAAGTGCCGCGAGCGGGGCCGCGGCCATCAGCCCATCGACCCGGTCGAGCAACCCGCCATGGCCGGGGATGATCCCTCCTGAATCCTTGCACCCCGCCCGGCGCTTGGCGGCACTTTCGGCGAGATCGCCGGCCTGAGCGGCGATCGCGAGGAGGCCCGCTTCGAGCGTCGTCCCGAGAAAGTGCCGGTGCGGTGCCACCAGGCCGATCACGGCGCCCACCACGACCGCGGCGCCGAGACCGCCCGCGGCGCCCGACCAGGTCTTCCTGGGCGACAGCGAGGGCGCCAGTTTCGGGCCGCCGAAGCGACGCCCGGCGAGGTAGGCGCCGGTGTCGCTCGCGATGGTGGCCAGCAGCACCAGCAGCACATGCACCAGCCCGCCATGGTGGTGGCGCAGCCAGAGCAGGGCCACGCCCGGGATCACCACGTAGAGCAGCCCGCTCGCGAGCACCCGCTGGCGCGCCACTGCCGCCCCCGCCGCCAGCAGCACGGCGACGCCGAGGGCCAGGCCCGCGTGGCCCAGGGCGGCGATCAGCACGGCGGCCACCGAGGCTGCGACCAGCGAAGCGCGGGCGCCGGCCGGGAAGCGCCACATGCCGCCCCACTCGGCGGCCGCGACACCCACGCCCACCAGCACGAGCAGCGCCCACAGCACGCCGCCCGCCCACAACATCGCCAGCGCCGCGAGCGCCAGCACGACGCCCGAGGCGGTGCGCACCGCCAGGTCCGAACGCGGGGGTGCAGCGCCCGGGGGCGCGGCGCCCGGATCGATGGCGCCGTCAGCCAGGCCGGGCACCGAAGCGGCGCTCGCGGCGTGCGTATTCTACCAGGGCGGCGGCGAATTCGCGCTCGCCGAAATCGGGCCAGAGCACGTCGAGGAAAACCAGCTCGGCGTAGGCCGACTGCCAGAGCAGAAAATTCGAGAGCCGCCGCTCGCCGCTGGTCCGCAGCACCAGGTCGGGGTCGGGGATGCCGCTGGTGCTCAGGAAACCGCCCAGCGTCGCCTCGGTGATCTCGGCCGGGTCGAGTTCGCCGGCACGGGCCGCCGCCGCCATCCGCCGCGCGGCCTCGGCGATGTCGGCACGGCCGCCATAGGAGAGCGCGATGGTGAGGTTGAGCCGGGTGTTCGCCGCCGTCAGGTGCTCGGCGCGCTCGAGCTCGGCCGTGATGTCGCCCTCGAAGCGCTGCCGCTCGCCAATCACCCGCAGCCGCACGCCCTGGCGGTGGAGCTCCGCCACCTCGTGGCGCAGGTAATGGCGCAGCAGGGCGGTGAGGTCGCGCACCTCGTCGGCCGGGCGGCGCCAGTTCTCGCTCGAGAACGCGAACAAGGTGAGCCAGGACACGCCGCTGCCGATCGCGGCCTCGATCGAGCGGCGCACCGCGGCGGCGCCCGCCCGGTGGCCGGCGACGCGGGGCAGCAGACGCCGCTCGGCCCAGCGCCCGTTGCCGTCCATGATGATGGCGACGTGGCGCGGGCAGGACGCATCGCGGGCGGGCGCGTCCATCTCGGCGAGCGCCGCGTTCATCCCCGGTGCGACGGCGCTGCTCCCCATCGGATCAGACCTGCTTGATCTCGCGCTCCTTCTCGACGAGGGAATCGTCGATGCGCCTGACATAGCCGTCGGTGATTTTCTGCACCGCCTCGGTCCAGTCCTTGCTGTCGTCCTCGCTGATGTCGCTCTTCTTCTCGAACGTCTTGATGCGGTCCATGCCGTCGCGCCGGACCCCGCGGATCGCGATCTTGGCCCCCTCCGCATATTTGCCCGCGGCGCGCGCGAGCTCCACGCGTCGCTCCTCGGTCAGCATCGGGATCGGCACGCGCACCAGCTGGCCGTCGGTCATCGGGTTGAGCCCCAGCCCGGCATCGCGGATCGCACGCTCGACCGCGCTCACATGCGTCTTGTCCCACACCTGCACGGTGAGCATGCGCGGCTCGGGGGTGCCGATCGTGCCCACCTGGGTGATCGGCATCTCGGTGCCGTAGGCCTCGACCTTGATCGGCTCGAGCAGGCTGGGGCTGGCGCGCCCGGTGCGCAGGCCCGCGAAATCGCGCCGGAGCGTCTCGAGCGCACCGTCCATCCGGCGCGTGAGGTCGTCCTTGAGGGCTTGGAGATCGGCAGGCACGGCGGCGGCTCCCTCGGCAGTCTTGTTCGCAAGGCTCTTGTCTACGCGCGTTCGATGATCCGCGTGAACCGCCCTTCGCCGCGCATCACGGCGGCGAAGGCGCCCGGTGCGTGGATGTTGAACACGATGATCGGCAGCCCGTTCTCGCGCGCCAGGCTGATCGCGGCCGCGTCCATCACCGCCAGGTCGCGAGCCAGCACGTCGTGGTAGGTGAGCTCGTCGTAGCGCTCGGCGTCCGGCACCTTGCGGGGATCGGCGGAATAGACGCCGTCCACCTGGGTCCCCTTGAGCAGCTCGTCGCAGCCCATCTCGGCGGCGCGAAGTGCTGCCGCGGTATCGGTGGTGAAGAACGGGTTGCCGGTGCCGGCGGCGAAGATCACCACCCGACCCTTCTCCATGTGCCGCACCGCACGCCGGCGGATGAACGGCTCGCACACGCTCTGGATCGGGATCGCGGAGAGCACCCGCGTCGGCACGCCCATGCGCTCGAGCGCGTTCTGCATGGCGATCGCGTTCATCACGGTCGCCAGCATGCCCATGCTGTCGGCCTGGGAGCGCTCCATGCCGCCGGCCGCCCCGCGCACACCCCGGAAAATATTGCCGCCGCCGATCACCAGGCAGACCTCGATGCCCATCTGGAACACCGACGCGATGTCGGCGGCGATCCGCGACACCGTCTCGTTGTCGAGGCCGTATTCGCGCTTGCCCATCAGGGCCTCGCCCGACACCTTCAGCAGGACGCGCCTCGGAGCCGGTGGCTGGACCATGAATTTCCGTGTGTTCGAGGGGAAGACCCAGCCTTCTAACCGCCCCCCTACCCTGCCACAAGGCCGCGACGCTGGCGCGAGCGCATGACACAAACGGCCAAAAAAGAGATTCTTTTCGGCGAGCGCGTGCTGCTGCCCGACAGTTTTTCGCCCGCGAGCCTGCTGATCGAGGACGGACGGATCGCAGCCCTCGAGCGCGGACGCGTCGAGGGCGCGCGCGTGTTGCCGATGGGAAGCATCCTCGCCCCCGGCTTCCTCGACGTGCAGGTCAATGGCGGCGGCGGCGTGCTGTTCAACGACGACCCGACGCCGGCCGCGCTCGCCCGCATCGTCGCCGCCCACCGGGCGGGCGGCACCACCGGGCTGCTGCCGACGCTGATCACCGACGCCCCCGGCCTGATCGCGCGCGCCGCCCACGCGGTGCTGGCGGCGGGCGATATGCCGGGCGTGCGGGGGATCCATCTTGAGGGGCCGTTCATCAGCCCGCGCCGGCCGGGCGTGCACCCGCCCGAATGGATCCGCCGGATGACCCCGGCGGACGCGGCCGGCATCGCCGCGATCGCCCGCCGCGTGACCACGCTGCTGACCCTCGCCCCGGAGGAGACGACACCGGACGAGCTCCGCGCGCTCGCGGAAGCCGGCGCCGTGCTCTCGGCCGGCCACACCGAGGCCGGCCCCGCCACGATCGCCGCCGCCCGCGCCGCCGGCCTGCGCGGCTTCACCCATCTGTGGAACGCGATGCCGCCGCTCGCCTCGCGGGCCCCCGGCCCGGTCGGCGCCGCGCTGAGCGACGACACGCTGTTCGCCGGCGTGATCTGCGACGGGATCCATGTCGACGCGGTGTCGCTCGGCCTGGCGTTCCGCGCGCTCGGCCCCGACCGGATGTTCCTGGTGACCGACGCCATGCCGCCCGCCGGCACGACGCTCGAGAGCTTCGAGCTCGCGGGCCGCCGGATCCGCAGGTGTTGCGGCCGGCTCGAGACCGCGGACGGCACGCTCGCCGGCGCCGACCTCACCATGATCGAGGCGGTGCGCTTCGCCTGCACACGCCTGGGCGCGTCGCTGGAAGACGCACTCCGGATGGCGAGCGAGACGCCGGCGCGGTTCCTCGGGCTCGACGATGCCGGGCGGATCGTCGCCGGCGCGCAGGCGGATCTCGTGCTGCTCGGGCCCGAATTGGGTGTGATGGCGACTGCGATCGGGGGGGACTGGGTGCTGCACGGGGGCTGAGAAGAAGGCCAGGGGCTCTGCCCCTGGACCCCGTTAAGGGCGGAGCCCTTAAAACCCCCTACCGAAGGTGGAGTACAGACGCTAGAGACGGAATGCGTTAGCCAAAGTCTATAGATTCAGGCTTCGCCAGGGAACGATCCAAACGATCAGGGTTCCAAGGGACGACTGTCCCTTGGCGGGTCCAGGGCAGAGCCCTGGCCTTTCGCGCCGAAGCCCACATCTCCGAATCGCTCCCACCGAAAGCATCGCAGATGGCACGCCTCCGCTTCGTCCTCGGCGACCAACTCACGCGCAACCTGTCCAGCCTGCGCGACCTCGACGCCGGCGACGTGGTGCTCATGGCCGAGGTCGGCGCTGAGGCCACCTACGTCCGTCACCACCAGCGCAAGATCGCGTTCCTGTTCGCCGCCATGCGCCACTTCGCCGAGGCCATGCGCGCGGAAGGCGTCGCCGTCGACTACATCCGGCTCGACGACCCGGACAACGCCGGCAGCTTCACCGGCGAACTGCAACGCGCCGTCGCCCGCCACGACGTGACCGGCGTCGTCGTCACCGAAGCCGCCGAATACCGCGTCCTGGAGATGATGGAGAGCTGGTCCACGACACTCGGCATTCCGGTCGACATCCGCGACGACGACCGCTTTCTCTGCCCACGCTATGAGTTCAACCGCGTCTCGGGCGGCGGCCGCTCCCTGCTGATGGAGAATTTCTACCGCCGCATGCGCCGTCGCACCGGCTACCTGATGACCCCGAACGGCGAACCCGAAGGCGGCACCTGGAACTACGACCACGAGAACCGCGAGCCCATGCCGCGCCACGTCACGCCGCCCGCGCGCCCGTCCTACACGCCGGACGACACCACCGCGGACGTGCTCGCACTCGTGTCACGCCGTTTCGGCAACCATTTCGGCCGGCTCGAGAACTTCGACTATCCCGTCACCCGCGAGGATGCGCGTCACTACCTCGGCTGGTTCGTGCGCGCGGCGCTGCCGGGATTTGGAACCTACCAGGACGCCATGCGCCAGGGCGAGCCGCTGATGTTCCACTCCCACCTGTCCGCTCTGATCAACTGCGGCCTGCTGACGGCGGCCGAATGCTGCGAGGCGGCGATCGCCGCATTCCACGACGGGCACGCCCCACTCCCCGCCACCGAGGGCTTCGTGCGCCAGCTGATCGGCTGGCGCGAGTTCATCCGCGGCATCTACTGGCGCGAAATGCCGGGTTACGGCGACCGCAACATGCTCGACGCCCGCCGCAAACTCCCGGATTTCTTCTGGACCGCCGAGACCGACCTCAACTGCCTGCGCCAGGCGGTCACCGAAACCCGGGACCACGCCTACGCCCATCACATTCAGCGCCTGATGGTGCTCGGCAATTTCTGTCTCCTCGCCGGCATCGATCCGAAGGAGGTCCAGGAATGGTATCTCATCGTCTACCACGACGCCTATGAATGGGTCGAAATGCCCAACGTCGTCGGCATGATCCTGTATGCGGATGGCGGGCTGCTCGCGTCGAAGCCCTATGCGGCGTCTGGCAACTACATCAACCGCATGTCGGACTATTGCCAGCACTGCCGCTACGACGTGAAGCAGCGTCAGGGCGCGGACGCCTGCCCGTTCAACTACCTTTACTGGGATTTCGTCGCCCGCAACCGCGCGCGCCTGGCCGCCAACCCGCGCACGTCCCGCGTGGTGGCGACGCTGGACCGCATGGCGGACGCGAAGGTCGCCGCGTCCCGGAGCGACGCCGCCGTCTTCCTGGCCGGCCTGCCCGCGTCGCGCGACGACTAGCAGCGTCCAATTGCGCCAGCGAGCAAAGGAAAATCTTCCTCGCTCTGTTATTTCATGCAAACCTGCCTCGCCGCAAAAAGCGGCTCGAGAGGCGACCATGGACGTCGATCAAAGCCGTCTCGTCGTGGTGGATGTCGGCGCGGCGGAAGGGCTGCAACCGAAATGGGCCGAGCACGCGCACGAGATCCTTCCCGTGCTGTTCGAGCCCAATCCGGACGAGGCCGCCAAGGTCCGCGAGACGCTGCGCGACATTCCGGGATCGCTGGTGATCGAGAGCGGCCTGTCCTACCGCGCCGGCCTGCACACCCTGACGATCGGCCGCTGGTACGGCTGCACCTCGCTGCTGCGCGCCGATCCGGAAGTGCTGCGCGGCTACTCGATCGCCGACCTCTACGATCCGGTCAGCACCGCGACGGTCACGTGCGACCGCTACGACGCGCTCCATCGCGCGGGCCGGGTGCCGGCGCCGGACGTGGTGAAGCTCGATGTCGAGGGCTACGAATACGAGGTGCTGGAAGGTTTCGGCGATCTGCTGGGAAACTGCCTCGGCATCGAGACCGAAGCCTGGTTCACGCCGGTCTATCGCGACACGAAGCTGCTGCACCGCCTGGTCGAGCATCTGGGCGCGTTCGGCATGGTGCTGCGCCGGATCGAGCCGATCGACGCGTTCGACGGGGATCTCGTGGTCTGCAACGCGTTTTTCACGATCAATCGCGAGCGGGCGGAGCGGTTGAAGGGTGAGCAGCGGCGGAAGTTCGAGCTGATCGGCCAGGTTTGGGGGTTGGCGCCCTATTGAAGAAGGCCAGGGGCTCTGCCCCTGGACCCCGCTGGGGCCTTGGCCCCAGACCCCCTTCGTTGGCAGGTCCAGGACTGCTTGTCCTGGCGGGGTCCAGGGGCCCGTGCGCCGCACGCCTTCGGCATGACGCCCCTGGCCTTACAACCGCACCCGCCTCACCTCCGCCAGCGGCGCCGGCATCGGCGCCAGCCGAAGCTGCGTCGCCCCCATCAGCTCCCGCACCAGCGCACCCTGTCGCGACGTGCCCGTCTTCGACATCAGCCGTCCGAGATGCGTCCGGATGGTGTTGACGCTGCGGTCGCTCCGTTCCGCGATCTCGGCCACGCTGTGTCCGGCGAGCAGGTCGGCGGCGAGCGCCGCCTCGGCCCCCGTAAGACCGAAGATGGTCGCGAGCTGCTGTCCGATCCCCTCGGCCTCGGTGCCGGCCTGCGAGATCAGCAGGATCGTCGCCGACATGCGCAGCGCGAACGGCTCCCGCCTGCCGCCCACCGGCATGGCGAGCAGAAGCAGGCTCGCCAGCCCATCGACCTGCGCGATCCTGAGATGGCCCGCGACCGGGTCCTGGGCGCAGGCCGCGCGCGAGAGAAGCAGCGCCAGGGCACGCGCGGTCGCGGCGTCGGGCGAGCCGATCCCGCGCGGCCCGAGCCGCAGCGCGCGCGACTGCGCGAACAGGGTCTCGGCCGCAGCGTTCATGAACAGCGGCCTGCCCGTGGCATCGAGCACGATGCAGGCATGGCGCACGGCTTCGAGCGCCGCGAGCCCGGCGGTGGTGGCCGTGTCCGCCTCTCGCAGGCGCTCGGCAATCGCGGCCGCGCGCTGAAGATGGGGAAGCACGACCGCCGCCGCCGCGAGCTCCTGCCCCTCGAACGGACCCGCCGACCAGGGCCGCAGGAGCGAGATGTCCTGCACCCATCCGTCGGAAACGCTGAGTGCCAGCCGCAAGCCCTCGTGCAGGTCGCGCGGCGCCAGGTAGTCGTTGTACATCTCGGTGCGCACGAGATCGGACTTGTCGACCATGTCGCGTGTGGTGACGATCTCGCCGGAAAACCGCGGCGGCCGCCGCTGCCCCCACACGTTGCGCTTCACCCAGGTTCCGAGGAACAGGTCCTCGTAATCGGCGGTGTCGATGCCGACCGCGATGCCGCCGAACTCCGCGTAATCCTCGCGGCGCGCGAACAGATCGGCGAAATGGCAACCGAACATCGCGGCCAGGCGCGGCAGCAGGTCGCGCCACCCCTCCGGCGCGAGTGCCGCCTCATAGGCGGCATGGATGACGGTCTGGATCCGATCATCGTCCACTTGGGTGCTTCCGCAACTCTGCCGCTGCTATAACACCCAAGATTACCAAATCATAATGATTTTGTCGCGCCCGTCTCGTTCGGTCCATCGCCGTCGCGGAACCCGAAGCTGAAGCGCCCGCGTGACGCGTGCGGGCGCTTCGAACCCGTCAGGCGACCACGGCGACGTCGGAGCCGTAGCGATCGACGCCGCGTACCACGAGCGCGGCACGCAGCGCGTGCGGAACCTGGCGGTGCGCCTTGGCGCGCGCCTGCGGCATTTCGCGCATCGGCGCAGCATCGTCGCCGAGGGCCACGTGCTCGTCCCAGTTGTCGAAGGCGAGCCGGTCGACATTGTCGATGAAGGTCTCGGCCGCGACACCTTCGGCCAGGATCAGCGAGTGTTCGGCGAGCTCGACGTGGAAATAGGTGAAGCGCTCGGGCAATCCCGCCTCCTCGCGGGTGATCGACACGCCGTTCACCAGCGCGCCCGCCTGGACGAACACGCCCTGCACCATCAGCGCGTGATCGGGCGAGACCAGCAGGTCCCGCCGCGGCAGGTGTTCGGCGAACGCCCCCTCGCGGATGCGGATCGGCGCGACGCGCGTCCGGTCGGCAAAGCGGGTCGCCACCGTCTGGCGGCCGAGCCAACGGATCGGGCGCGCCGCGCCCTCCGCCGTCAGCACCATGTCGCCGGCGGCGAGCGTCTCCACCGCGCGCTCGCCGTCCGGCGTGGCGATCCGCGTGCCGGCGCAGAAGCACACCACGGGCGGGCTGCCGCCCGTGAACAGGACCTCGTCGCCGCCGCTTCCGTCGGCCTGGAAGAAGGCGCCGACGCCCGCCGTGCTGCCGAGCACCGTGTAGTCCGCCGTGCCGAAATTGCCGACGAGATCGAGCACGCCCCCAGCGAGGGTCACGCTCGTCAGCGTGTCGTTCGGCAGGTCGATCGTGACGCCGGCGAACACGCTGGCGAGCGAGCCCGCGAAGCTGGTGGGCGTGCCGAGGCGCAGCGTGGACGCACCCAGGAAATCGACCGTCTGGCCGGCCGCGACCGAGCCGAGCAGCACCAGCGTCGACCCGGCCTCGGTCTCGAGCTGGCCCGCGCCGGTGATCGGCCCGTCCACGGTCAGCGCGCCGGTGCCGGCGGCGAGCAGCGTGCCGGTATTGCCGACGGTGCCGTCCTGGATGTCGAGGCCGGCCGGACCGACCGCCGCGATCAGCCCGGAATTCGTCAGTGCAGGACCTCGCAGCGTGAGCGAGGCCGCGGTGCCGGTCGCCTCGATGGTGCCGGCGTTGATGACCGACAGGTTGCCGTCGCCGAGGTAGCCTGCGCCCTCGATCGTGTTGTCGGCGTTGTCGAGCACCGCGCCCGAGACGCCGCCGCTGATGAAGTTGCCGTTGAAATCCGTCATCGCCAGCGTGCCGCCGCCCGTGAGCGTCAGGGTCGAGGCCGAGCCGCTGCCGTTGCCGACATACAGCGCATCGCCGTTGTAGGTGCCGTCGAGCAGCAGCGTGCCCGCATTGGTCAACGTGCCGATTGCGTAAGCATCGTTGTTGTCGGCGAGCTCGGCCGTGCCCTGCAGCAGGACCGCGCCGTGGGTCGCACCGTCCAGCAGCGGCGTGCCGCTCAGCGCCACGATGCCGCCGGTCGAGCGCAGCGTGCCGCCGACGATGTCGGCGCCGCCTTCCACATCCACGTTGCCGGAAGCGGCCGCGATCGTGCCGCCCGCATTCAGCACGGTGTCGCGGATCTCGAGCCCGGCCGGTCCGGTGGCCTCGATCAGCGCCGTGTTGGTGACGCCGGCGCCGCGCAGGATGAGGGTCGCCGCCGTGCCGGTCGCCGCGATCGTGCCGGCGTTGACCACCGTGAGGTTGCCGTCGCCGAGATAGCCCGCCCCCGCGATCGTGTTGTCGGCGTTGTCGAGCACCGCGCCCGAGACGCCGCCGCTGATGAAGTTGCCGTTGAAATCGGTCAGCGCCACCGTGCCGCCGCCGGTGAGCGTCAGGCTCGGCGTGCCGCTGCCGACATACAGCGCATCGCCGTTATAGGTGCCGTCGAGCAGCAGCGTGCCCTTGTTGTTCAGCGTGCCGTCGACGACGACGTTGTTGTTGTCGGCGAGCTCGGCCGTGCCCTGCAGCAGGATCGCGCCGCTGGTGGCGCCGTCGAGCAGCGGCGTGCCGCTCAGCACCACGACACCCTTGGTGCCGGTCAGCGAGCCGCCGACGATGTCGGCGCCGCCTTCGACATCCACGTTGCCGGCGGCGGCGGCGATCGTGCCGCTCGCGTTCAGCACGGTCTCCCTGATCTCGAGCCCGGCAGGCCCCGCGGCCTCGATCAGCGCGGTGTTGGTGAGTTGCGGGCCGCGCAGGATGAGGGTCGCCGCCGTGCCGGTCGCCGCGATCGTGCCGGTGTTGACCACCGTGAGGTTGCCGTCGCCGAGATAGCCCGCGCCCGCGATCGTGTTGTCGACATTGTCGAGCACCGCGCCCGGAACGCCGCCGCTGATGAAGTTGCTGGTGAAATCCGTCAGCGCCACCGTGCCGCCGCCCGTCAGCGTCAGGGTCGAGACCGAGCCGTAGCCGACATACAGCGTATCGCCGTTGTAGGTGCCATCGAGCAGCAGCGTGCCCTTGTTGTTCAGCGTACCGTCGACGACGACGCTGTTGTTGTCGGCGAGCTCGGCGGTGCCCTGCAGCAGGATCGCGCCGCTGGTGGCGCCGTCCAGCAGCGGCGAGCCGCTCAGCACCACGACACCGCCGCTCGCGCGCAGCGTGCCGCCGACGATGTCGGCACCGCCTTCCACATCCACGTTGCCTGCGGCGGCCAGGATCGTGCCGCCCGCGTTCAGCACGGTCTCCCTGATCTCGAGCCCGGCAGGGCCGGCGGCTTCGATCAGCGCCGTGTTGGTGACGCCGACGCCGCGCAGGATGAGGGTCGCGTCCGTGCCCGTCGCCGCGATCGTGCCGGCGTTGACCACCGAGAGGTTGCCGTCGCCGAGATAGCCCGCGCCCGCGATCGTGTTGTCGGCGTTGTCGAGCACCGCGCCCGCGACGTTGCCGTCGACGAAGTTGCTGCTGAAATCGGTCAACGCCAGCGTGCCACCGCCCGTGAGCGTCAGGGTGGGGGCCGTGCCGGTGCCGACATACAGCGCATCGCCGTTATAGCTGCCGTCGAGCAGCAGCGTGCCCTTGTTGTTCAGCGTGCCGTCGACGACGACGTTGTTGTTGTCGGCGAGTTCGGCCGTGCCCTGAAGCAGGATCGCGCCGCTGGTGGCGCCGTCGAGCAGCGGCGTGCCGCTCAGCACCACGAGACCGCCGCTCGTGCCGATCAGCGTGCCGCCGACGATGTCGGCACCGCCTTCCACATCCACGTTGCCGCCAGCGGCCAGGATCGTTCCGCCCGCGTTCAGCACGGTGTCGCGGATCTCGAGCCCGGCCGACCCGGCGGCCTCGATCAGCGCCGTGTTGGTCACGCCGGCGCCGCGCAGGATGAGGGTCGCGGCCGTACCCGTCGCCGCGATCGTGCCGGCGTTGACCACCGAGAGGTTGCCGTCGCCGACATAGCCCGCGCCCGCGATCGTGTTGTTAACGTTGTCGAGCACCGCGCCGGCGACGTTGCCGTCGATGAAATTGCTACTGAAATCGGTCAGCGCCAGCGTGCCGCCGCCCGTGAGCGTCAGCGTCGAGACGGTGCCGTTGCCGACATACAGCGCGTCGCCATTGTAGCTGCCGTCGAGGAGCAGCGTGCCGGTGTTGTCGACCGTGCCGCTGATGAAGACGTTCGAGTTGTCGGCGACGACGATCGAGCCTGCGTTGGTGGTGGTGCCCGTCCCGCTGTCGGCATCCGGGATGCCGAGGATCGTGAAGTTGCGGGCGATCAGCGTGGCACCCAGGCCGAGCGTCAGCTCGTCGATCGTTTCGCCGCCGCCGGTGGTGACGGTTCCGGGGAGCAGGATGGTGGCCTCGTCGGCGGCGCCGGGCACGCTGCCCCCCAGCCAGTTCGCCGCATCGTCGAACGAGCCGTCGCCCGTCAGGTCCGTCCACACGATATCGGCCATTGTCGCTCCTCTCCCGCCGCCCTTTCCGGGCGCCGGGAAGATGCAAGGGCCGACCGCACCGCGCATCATCCATTTGAATGATGCCGGTCCGGAAGGTTCCGTTAACCCCTTATTCTTTCGGCAACTCTAGTCCGATGGCGCGAAGACGTGCCCCCTCCTCGTCCCAGCCGGCGCGCTCCTTCACGTTCAGGAACAGGTGGCAGGGCCGGTCCAGCAGCCGCACGAGCTCGGCCCGCGCCCGCTTGCCGATCTCGCGGATTCGCGTGCCGCCATCGCCGATCACGATCGCCTTGTGGCCGGGCCTCGCCACGTAGATCGTGGCGTCGATCCGCACCGAGCCGTCGGGGCGCTCGGCCCAGTCCTCGGTCTCCACGGTGGCGCCGTAGGGCACCTCCTCGTGGGTCTGCAGGAACACCTGCTCGCGCACGAGCTCGGCGGCGAGCAGCCGGTCGGGCAGGTCGGTGAGCTCGTCCTCGGGGTAGAGGAACGGGCCCGCCGGCAGGGCGCCTGCCACCGCGTCGAGCAGCGTGTTCACGCCGTCGCCGGTCTGGGCGCTGACCATGAAGGTCTCGGTGAAGGGCACTAGCTGGTGCAGCGCGGCGGTGAGCGGCAGGAGCTGCTGCGGCACCACGAGATCGGTCTTGTTCAGCACCAGCCAGGCGCGCCTGCCGCCGGCCTTCAGCCGCGTGGCGACGGCCTCGACCTCGGCGGTGAGCCCGCGCTTGGCGTCCACCAGGAACAGCACCAGGTCGGCGTCCTCGGCGCCGGTCCAGGCGGCCGCCACCATGGCGCGGTCGAGCCGGCGCTTGGGCGCGAAGATGCCGGGCGTGTCGACCAGCACGATCTGGCAGCGCGCATCCGCGGTCTCGCGCAGCAGGATGCCCAGCACGCGCGCGCGCGTGGTCTGCGCCTTCGGGCTGACGATCGAGAGCTTGGCGCCGGCCATCCGGTTGAGCAGGGTCGACTTGCCGGCGTTCGGCGCGCCCACCAGGGCCGCGAAGCCGCATCGCGTGCCCGCTTTGATCGGCCCCGCTTTAATCGGCCCCGCTTTGATTGGCCCCGCTTTGATTGGCGTGTCGGTCATGGCAGCCGTGCCCCTCTCAGTTGAGCGAGGAGGTCGGCCGCCGCCAGCCGCTCCGCCTCGCGCTTGCTGCCCGCCTCGCCACGCCCGGCGGCACCGACGGCGCGCGCCTCGATCACGAAGCGCGGCATGTGCGACGGGCCCTCGGCGGCCACCGTCTCGTAATGCGGCAGGCCGCGGCCGCGTGCGAGCAGCCATTCCTGCAGCGCCGTCTTGGCGTCGATCGGCGGCCCGCTCTGCGCATCCAGCAGCACCTGCCACTGGGTGCGGACCACCGCGCGCACCGGCTCGAGCCCGCCGTCGAGATACACGGCACCCAGCACCGCCTCGAGCGCGTCGGCCACCACGTTGGCGCTTGCGCCGACACCGGCGCGGAGCGCGTCGGGCGAGAGCGACAGCGCCTCGGTCAGCCCCATCGTCTCGGCCACCGCTGCCAGTGCATCGCGCGAGACGAGCTGCGCGTGACGGCGCCCGAGTGCCCCCTCCTGCTCGGCGGGAAAGCGCTCCAGCAGCCACTCCGCCATCACCAGGCCGAGCACGCGGTCGCCGATGAACTCCAGCCGCTCGTTCGAGCTCCTGCGGCGAGCGGCACGCAAGCGGCCGCCCGCCGGCGGCGAACCGATGCTGGAGCGATGCGTCAGCGCCTCGCGCAGCAGGCCCGGATCGCCGAAATCGTGTCCGAGCACTGCCTCGAACGCATCGCCCACCAGGCGGCCCGCTTCACCTGACAAACGAAAGCAGCCGGGTCCAGCGGATCTCGAACGGCCAGTCCCACACCGCCCAGATCGGATCGTGGCCGTCGACCGAGAAGAAGATCAGCACCGCCTTGCCCACCAGGTTCTCCATCGGCACGAAGCCGATGCCGATCGGCTGCGGGAAGCGGCTGTCGGCGCTGTCGTCGCGGTTGTCGCCCATGGCGAAGAACTCGCCCGGCGGCACCACATAGTCGTCGGTGTCGTTGGCGGGGCCTTCGTCGGTTTCCTTGAGGATCGCGTGCGTCACCGTCCCCGCATGATCGGAAACGGGGGCGCCGCTCGCCGGCAGCTTCTCGTCGAAGCGGCGCGCCTGGGTCTCGGTGCCGTGCTCGTCGATCGCGGTGTAGTCGCCCTCGTCGTCGCGCGCGACCTTCGCCCCGTTGAGGTAGAGCTCGCCGCCGCGCACCTGGATGTGGTCGCCGGGCAGGCCGATGATGCGCTTGATGTAATCGATCGAGGTGTCGTTGGTCTCGCGGAACACCGCCACGTCGCCCCGGTGCGGCATCCGGAACAGCACGCGGCCGCCGAACAGGTCGGGCGAGAACGGGAACGAGAAATGCGAGTAGCCGTAGGCCCATTTCTCGGTGAACAGGTAGTCGCCCACCAGCAGCGTCGGCATCATCGAGCCGGACGGGATGTTGAACGGCTCGAACAGGAAGGTCCGCACCACGACGGCCACGAGCAGCGCGTAGACGATCGTCTTGATGTTCTCCCAGAGCCCGACGCCTGGCGCGTCGCTCTGGGTTGCCGTCCTGGTCTTGGCCATCGATGAACCGGTCCATGTCTCTTCCGGCGGACAAAGCCGCGGTCGGCGGAGACGTGTCAACTCTTCGTCCGAGACGTATATCTTGTGTGTAGTCTCCTGACGAACTACACTCAGTGTGTCCGACGAACCTCACCGGCGGTGTCATGGGCGTCCCGATCTCCATCCGGCTCGACGATGACACACGCGACGAGCTCGAGGCTCAGGCTCGCGTTCAAGGAATAGGTCTGGCAACCCTGCTGCGCGACCTCGCGACCAGTGCGGCACGCGCGGCCCGGCGCGCGCGCATCCGCGAGGCAAGTGCGGCCGTCGGCGCGCATGCCGCAGCATCGAGCGAGGGCTGCGCCTTCTACGACGAATGGGGCACGCCGCGGGCGGATGCCGGCTGACGGTCCGCCTCTGGTCCTGCGCGCCGGTCAGATCGTGCTGGCCGACTGGCGCGGCGATGCCCTTCCGAAAGAACCGAACAAGCTTCGGCCGGCGGTGGTGGTGGAGGATGAGGAGTTGTTCGCGCCCTCCTACCCGAACGCATTGCTGGTGCCGCTGACCGAGGATCCGAGCCTCGTCATCCCGGATCTCGCGACCGCCATCGCGCCCACGGACGAGAACGGCTGCCGCAAACCCTGCTGGGCGGTCTCGCACCTGGTGGCCACGACGTCGAAGTCCCGGCTCCGGGCGACGCCGTCGCACGTCACACCGGCGCAGCTCGCCGCCATCCGCCGCCAGATCGCGTTCGCGATCGGCGTCGAGGCCTGATCAGGGCTCGGGCAACGCCTCGATGATCACGGCCGCGAAGCCGTAGGGCGGCTCGTCGGTCATGGTGAGCGAGATTTTCGCGACATGGCCCGGGGGCGTCATCCGCTCGAGCCTGGCCAGCGCGCCACCGGTGAGCACCATGGTGGGCTGGCCCGACGGAAGGTTCGCAACCCCGAGGTCGGAATGGAACACGCCCTGCGCAAAGCCGGTGCCGAGCGCCTTGGCGGTTGCCTCCTTCGCCGCCCAGCGCTTGGCGTAGCTCGCGACGCGGATCGCATCCGCGCGGCGCTCGGAGCGGGCGCGCTCGGTCTCGGTGAACACGCGGGCTAGGAAACGGGCGCCGTGGCGGTCGAGCACGCGGGCGACGCGGGTGATGTCGATGAGGTCCGAGCCGATGCCGAGGATCAAGGCGGGCGTTCTCCGAGCTGGCCTGGAGCGGCATCCGTAGCACGCTTGTGGCAGGTGCGAGTCGCGCGGCGAACGCGAGGTAAAAAACTTCCAGGGCGGTGAGCACCAGGGAGACAATGGCTTTTCAGCGCGAATAGCACTGTGCAAGGACGTCAGCAACTGCCTGGTCTGCTTGCTGGTTCAAGAGACGTGATGCGTGCTATCAGACTTACTTCTTGTGAGTTACTAATAGTCGTCGTCAAGCCAAGTGAATCAATTGGTAAGCCTTGCTCAAAACGCCCGATCTGGACCTTCGAGAAACGGCCGCTTCGTGCCTTCCAAACAAAAATGCATTTTGGAATGTCTGAGGCGCAACTCGGAAATTCCTGGAATTGACAGATATTCCCATCATCACAGATGCGACGTCGGTCCCGGAAGTCGAGCGGAGTGTTTCCTTGCTTCAAAAGGGAATTGTCTCTCTCGTGCGTACGATTTTCCTTCGAGCTGCGGATATCGTTCGGGCTGGAGGTCGGCAGCCGGGCTCGCGGCAAGCGTCGCGCAACTCAGGATTGCGGCAGTGGCTAGAAGCAGCATCCAAGATGATCTCATCTAGACTGGCAAATGGACACTTCTCGTAAGAAGAGAGGGCGCAGAAAGTGCACTCCTTCTTGCATCGGCACGACTCGACGCCCGATGAGTCTCATCTCGGCTCCACTCACTTCTAACATGATGTGTCCGACCACAGTTCGCGTTCCCGCTCGATCTCGAGCGGGCGGAGCCACTCTTCCGACGGCAACTCGCCGCGAAACCTCGCGTAGGCCTCCCTGACAACTGGGAGTATTATCTCGATCCATGCCTCGTGTTGATCGTCTTTCGTCGCCTCCACACGCTCGTACACCCGCTGCAGACGATTTCTCAGATCCTCGTGCGCGATCCAGAATTCGGTTGGAACGTTCAGCAGAGCGACCGTAATTTCGGCGGGAAAGGCCTGGCTCTCAGCATAGGGGTCTCTCTCAACCACCTCGAGCGCCACAGGAACGAGATAGCTCACCCCGATCTGTTGCATGACGCCCATGCGGATGTCATCGCGGGTCAACTCAGCGAGCGGCTTGCGCCGCATGGCATGGCTCTTCAGGACCACGTTGGATTCAAACTCAGGCGCAAACCAGTAGTAGCCCGAAAGTTCTTCTATACTCTTACTTCTATCGATACCTGTCTCATTCATGCGCAAGGTCATCAAGTATATTCTTAAATGCTTCAGCCACAGCCTGCGCGCCTCAGCTCCGACGTCAAGACATCGCGAACCGTCGGATCGAGATTTCGTCTCTGGAGGCTTTTACTGAGTATTGTGATTGCATTTCGAAGACCCCTAAGATTGTCTTGCATTTCCTTGATGTGATTGTATGCCCTTCCTGTTCTACGGCTGATCCCAACGACAATACCCGCCTTTTCCCTGGCAACGCCCGTGAAATCCTTGTCCTGCGTGCCGTTCTCGATGATGTTTCGATTGATGTCGTTGCGGAACTCTCCGACTGTGTCAGCTTGTCTGCGATGGAGGGTAGCTCAATCGCGTTCATCTCGTCGTATTCAGCTTGTAATGCATTACGAAGCTGCCGAGCGGCGGCGATCGCAGGACCTACAAGTTCCTCGTCGTCCTGAACCTGTATGATCGGACGGTCTCGGGAAGATCGTTGTTGGAATGCTTGCGGGAGCGGTGTATCCGCCACGGCGAGAAGGCTCGTCCCGTTGCTGGCGGCGAGCGGGTTTGAGGCTCGGTCTTGTGTCTGCTCTGGCGTCCGGGTCGATAGGCTTGCGAGGTCAGTGTCGGTTGTCGGCTGAGATGGCTGAGGCGATGACGAGGTTGTCCCGCCATCCGAGGAGCCACCATACTTCAACGAAGAAAGTCGCCACGTTCTCCGGATAATCGGATTCGGAGATTGGGTCGACGGCGACATTGGGTGTGGGGTCGAGACCGCCTGATCCTGCTGTGTCTCGTCGTCGCTGGGATCGCTGGCGACAGGCGGTGAAGTTTGCGGCGTCGGCTCGACGTCGTTGGTGGAATCGCTGTTCGCTGGTGGCGTCTTGAGCCGTCGGAGATTCCTGTAGAGGTTCGCTACCAGCGGCGGCGTGTCGGGCGAGATCGGCATCGGTTTCCATCGTGCCGCTTCCGCTTCGCGCGCTCGCCGGCGTTCCTCCTTCGCTTTGGCGGCCTTCTCCTCGTAGTACTCGCGACGCCCCTGCTCGGTCAGCGCCTGGAGCACCCCCGGTTCAGGGTAAAGGATCGTCCGGATCGGCAGGGATTGGCCGTTGGGGCCGAGCAACACCTGGTCCTGCGGCTCTTCGGGCATCGCTTCGCCGGCCGGGCGCCAAGTGACTTTCTTGACGACGAAGGTGAACGGGATGCGGACGTCCTCGCTCATTGTGCATCACCCGGCGGCCGGCACGTCTCGATGTTCCGGCGAGCCGTCATCAGGTGCTCCTTGGCGAGCACTCAGATGACTGGTGTCTTCACCGGAACGGAGGCGGACCTCACGTCACTGAGCGACGCCATCGGCGTTCCGTCAGGCGCATTTCATCTCAGGGGTCTGGGGCCAAGGCGCCAGCGGGGTCCAGGGGCAGAGCCCCCGGCCTTCTTAAGCCCGCGCCCGCTCCACCTGCGTGATGCCTTGCGCCGCCCGCAACCCCGCCATCACCGCCGACAGATGCCGGATATCGCGCACCTCGACGTCGATCAGCACCTCGACGAAATCCAGCTGCCGGTTGACGATGCGCAGGTTGTTCACCGTGCCGTCCTGCTTGCTGATCGCGTTGGTCAGCGTCGCCAGCATCGAGGGCTCGTTGGCCGCAATCACGCTCACACGCCCCACATGGTGCTCGCTGGTGGCACGGTCCGCACCCAGCGCGTCGTAATCCCAATCGATGTCGAGGAAGCGCTCCGGCGTGGCCGCGAAGGATTCCAGCGTCTGGCAGCCCGAGGTGTGCACCGTCACCCCCTTGCCGGTCGACACGATCCCCACGATCCGGTCGCCCGGCAGCGGGCGGCAGCACCCGGCGTAATGGACGTTCATGCCGGCGATGATGCCGCGCAGTGCCACGCCGCTCTCGCCCGCCGGCGGACGCGTGGCCGGGCGCGGCGCCATGCCGGGCAGCACGCGCGGCGCACGAGCCGCGATGCGCAGCTCCGGATAGGCCGCGTGCACCACGTCGCGCGGCCCGAGATTGCCGTTGCCCACCGCGACGTAGAGGTCGGGGATGGCGGCGATCTTCAGTCCCTTGAGAACGCCCTCGAGCACCCGCTCGCCGCCGTCGAGACCCTCCTGGCGGAACGCCTTCGCCAGCGCAGCGCGGCCCTCGTCGATGTGGTTCTGCCGCTGCTGCAGGGCCACGTGCCGGCGGATCCTTGCCCGCGCCTTGCCGGTGACGACGAAGCGTTCCCAGGCCGGCGACGGCGTGCCGCCGCGCGCCGTCATGATCTCGACCTGGTCGCCGTTGCTGAGCTCGTGGCGCAGCGGCACCAGGCGGCCGTTCACCTTCGCACCCACGCAGGCATCGCCCACCTGGGAGTGCACTGCGTAGGCGAAATCGACCGGGGTGGCGCCGCGGGGAAGCTGGATCAGCTGGCCGCGCGGGGTGAAGCAGAAAACCTGGTCCTGGTAGAGCTCGAGCTTGGTGTTCTCCAGGAACTCGCCGGCCGATTCCGAATTCTCCAGGATCTCGAGCAGGTCCTGCACCCAGCGGAAGCGCTTGAGCTCCACATCGGGGATTTCGGGCGTGTGGCTGCCTTCCTTGTAGTGCCAGTGGCAGGCCACACCGTTTTCGGCGATGTCGTGCATGTCTGGCGTGCGGATCTGCAGCTCGATCTTCTGGTTGCGCGGATGGCGCAGCGTCACGCCCGTGTGCAGGCTCTGGTAGCCGTTCGGCTTGGGCGTCGAGATGTAGTCCTTGAAGCGCCCGGCGATCACCGGATAGGCGGCGTGCACCGCGCCGAGTGCGAGGTAGCAGGCCTCGCGATTGGGCACGAGCACGCGGAACGCCATGATGTCGGAGAGCTGCTCGAAGGCGACGTTGCGTCGCTGCATCTTCTCCCAGATCGAGAAGGGCGATTTCTCCCGCCCCGACACCTCGATCGTCTCGACGCCGGATTCCGCGCAGATCCGCGCGATCTCGAGACCCACCTCGTCCACCAGGTCGGCGCCATGGCCACGAAGAAAGTTCAGCCGCGCCTGGATGGTGCGGCGGGCCTCGGGCTCGAGCTCGGCGAATGAGAGGTCCTGCAGCTCGCCCTTGATCGCGTCCATGCCGATGCGCTCGGCGAGCGGCGCGTAAATGTCGATCGTCTCGCGGGCGATGCGGAGGCGGCGATGCTCCTCGCGCACGTAGTGCAGCGTGCGCATGTTGTGCAGCCGATCGGCGAGCTTGACGATCAGCACGCGGATATCGCGGCTCATCGCCAGCACCAGCTTGCGGAAGTTTTCCGCCTGCTTGGTCCGGTCGGACTGGAGCTCCAGTCGGGTGAGCTTCGTCACGCCATCGACCAGGCCGGCGATCGTGGCGCCGAACTGCGCCGTGAGCGCCTCCGAGGTGACGCCGGTATCCTCGATCGTGTCGTGCAGCAGGCCGGTCACGATGCTGGCCGCATCCAGCCGGAGCCCCGTCAGGATGCCGGCCACCGCCAGCGGGTGCGTGATGTAGGGGTCGCCATTGTCGCGGAGCTGCGTCGCGTGCGCCCGCGCAGCCAGCTCGTAGGCGCGCGAAATGAGGGCGACGTCGGCCTTGGGATCGTAGGCGGTGATGCGGCGGATCAGCCCCGAGGGCGGCAGCTCGACCAGGCCCGCGCCGATGTTGGAGCCCGTCGTCCCCGTCCCATCAGGGGCGAGGAGAGGTGCGTTCGGGTCCGGGCCGGGCGCTCGCAACCGTGCTCTAGCGGCGACGGCCGCCGAGCTCGGCCTCGATCGCCGCCTCGAGATCCTCGGGCGACATGTCGGCGAGCTGGTTGGCGGCCTCTTCTTCTGCCGAGACGTCCTGCAGACCGAAGATGTTCTGGTCGGTCGGGATGAGGTCGAGCACCTCCTCGTCGGCGGGCTCGGGCTCGGGAGCGCGCGAGAGGGACTTGATCAGGTCCTGCTCGAGGGCGGCGAAGCTCACGCGCTCGCCGGCGATCTCACGGAGTGCGACCACCGGGTTCTTGTCGTTGTCGCGCTCGACATGCAGCTCCTCGCCACGCGCCAGGTTGCGCGCGCGCTGGGCGGCCAGCAGCACGAGCTCGAAGCGGTTCGGGACTTTCTCGACGCAATCTTCGACGGTGACGCGCGCCATGCGGCTCAACCTCCGCTAATGGACATAGGGGGACGACGCAGCTTATGTGCGTGGAACCAGAACTATATCAACTGCGCATCTGCGCCGCAAGGCGACGGGGTCGGCGGGACCCTAAAGAAGGCCAGGGCTCTGCCCTGGACCCGCCAAGGGGTAGTCACCCCTTGGATCCCATGACTTAAACAAATGGGTTCTAAGGGCGACTGCCCTTAGCAGGGTCCAGGGGCAGAGCCCCTGGCCTTGCTTCCTATGCCGCCCGGCGGAAGCGCCGCCAGCATCGCCCCAACCGCGAGGCCGCGCACGGGATGCCAAAAATCCGGATCCACGTCGCGCAGCGGCTCGAGCACGAAGCGCCGCTCGTGCATCCGCGGATGCGGCAGCACCGGGTCGGGGGTGCCGCGCACCAGGCCGCCGATCGCCACGATGTCGAGGTCGAGCACGCGCGCCGCGTTCGCGACCGTGCGCACCCGGCCGAACGACGCCTCGATCGCCTGTAGCGACGCGAGCAGGGCGGCCGGGAAGTCCGGCCTGGCGGAGCTTTCCGTGTCGGGAAAGCCGATCACGCCGTTGATGTAGTCCGGTTGCCCGGACGGCGGCACGGGCGCGGTCTCATACCAGGACGACAGGCGCGCCGGCCCCGCGAGGAGGGGCAGCGTCTCCACCTCGCGTGCCGCGGCCTCCGCGGCCGCCAGCGTCGAGGCGAACCGCCCGGGCAGGTTCGTCCCGATGGCGATGAGGATCATGTGGGCGAGCTTACCTCTTTTCGGCAGGCCCCGCGCGTGGGAGGCAACCAAGATGAGCCTCGATCCCGCCGAACCCTCGCCCGACTGCCCGATCTGCCCGCGCCTGGCCGCCTTCCGCGCCGCCAACCGGGCGATGGAGCCGGGTTGGTTCAACGCGCCGGTCCCGAGCTGGGGACCGCGCACGGCGCGCATACTGGTGGTGGGCCTCGCCCCCGGCCTGCGGGGTGCGAACCGCACCGGCCGCCCGTTCACCGGCGACCATGCGGGAATGCTGCTCTACGCGACGCTTGCGAAATTCGGCCTCGCCACCGGACGTTACGACGCGCACCCCGATGACGGCTTCACGCTCACCGGCTGCCGCGTGGTCAACGCGGTGCGCTGCGTGCCGCCCGAGAACAAGCCGCTGCCGGCCGAGATCCGCGCCTGCAACAACTTTCTCGCGGCCGAGCTCGCCGCGATGCCGGACCTTCGCGGCATCCTGGCACTCGGGGTGATCGCGCACGAGGCGGTGCTGCGGGCGCGCGGCGCCAGGCCCGCGCAGTATCGTTTCGTACATGGCACGACCCACACGCTGCCGAATGGGCTCGTTGTCACCGATAGCTATCACGTATCGCGTTACAACACGAACACCGGCCGACTGACACAAGCGATGTTCGAGGCCGCCGTTTCGTCGCTTCTCGCGCGAATCGGGGAGGGCGGCGGAGTCACGTCCAAGTAAAGACGCATCGGCGTGTTTGTTCTCGATCTTAATTGTATTCACGATGGGCGTCACCGGCCGCACAAGGAACGAGAAGGCGCAGTTCCTGTCAGCCAAGTTGGTGATCGTCCAGCTCCGAACAGCCGCCTAGAGGCCGCTCACGAAAACTTGCGCATGGGTGCCCGGATTTGTTAACATTTCGTTATCGAATTTGAAACACGCCGGTCCCCGCCAGCAAAAAGCCGGTGCCACCCTCTAAAATGAGACGGAGCCCGACCATGAACAAGAGCCTCATCGGCAGCGAACTCGAACTCGAGCGTCCCAACACCTCGGCCATCTACGGCCTCGATGTCGCGGCCGAACCCGAGATCTCGCCCGCCTTTCTCGACCTGTTTCACGCCGCCGAGGCGCTGCGAACGGATGGCGGCCCGCTGGTGATCCAGTTCGTGGGCGTGGGCCGCGGCACCGACACGGCAGGGGTCGCCGCCGCCTACAGCCGGGCCGCCTCGGTCGCGACCCGCTCGGAACTCCTCTACCTCGACGCGACGGGCAACGGCATCTGGGCCGGCCCCGACATGATGCGCGCCTTCCGCGACGGTTTTACCCCGCGCGAGGCGGCGTTGCCCACCCGCGAGAAGCTGGTGAGCTGGGGTGCGGTCGGCCGCCTGCTGGCGCTCGCCGGCGACGAGACCACCCGGCTGATGGAGCAGGTCCGCACCGACTACGGCTGCTGCGTGATCGATTGCGGCGCGCTCCGCGGCGGATCGAGCGCGGTGCCGCTGGCCCGCATGTGCGACGCCGCCGTGCTGGTGACCGAAGCCGACAAGACCCGCGCCTCGGAAGTGGGCCTGGCCCGCTCGGCGATCGAGCGCGCCGGCGGCCGCCTGCTGGGCGCGATCCATGCCGGCGGCCCCTCGCGCCTCCCGCGCTGGCTCGCGGCACGTCTCTGATGCGTCGCGCCGGAGGCGCGTCTTCGATGCGTCGTGCCGAAGGCGCGCTGATCGCACGATCCGAAGGCGCGCTGATCGCACGATCCGAAGGCGCGCTGATCGCACGATCCGAAGGCGCGCTGATCGCACGATCCGAAGGCGCGCTGATCGCACGACGCGCCCTCCTCGGCACGGCACTCTCCCTCCCGTGGATGGGCGGGGCGCGTGCCGCCGCTGCCAGCACGCCCACGCTCAAGAGCATCGCCGCCAGCCGCGGCCTGCTGTTCGGCTCCGAGCTCGAGAGCGTCGAGATCGAGGACGCCGCCTACCGCCGCTTCTTCGCCGGCGAATGCGCCGTCCTGGTGCCCGGCCGGGAAGCAAAATTCGACGCGACCGAGCCGCAGCCTGGCGTGTTCGATTTCGTGCACCTCGACCGCATCGTCGACTACGCGACCGCGAACCACATCGCGCTGCGGCTGCACACGATCGTCTGGGGCCTGGCCGAACCAAGCTGGCTGCGCCCCGCGCTGGACGACACCGACATGAGCGGCGCGGCCGCCATCCTCGGCCGCCACATCAGCACCGTGATGGGTCGCTACCGCGGCCGCGTGCTGGCCTGGGACGTCGCCAACGAGGTCAGCGATCCGCTCTGGAACCGCGGCCCCGAGGGGCTGACGCTGACACCGTGGCGGAAAGCGCTCGGCCCCGACCTGATCCCGCTGGCGTTCACGCTCGCCCGCGCGGCCGACCCGCAGGCAAAACTCTTCCTCAACGAGGACGGGCTGGAATATCGCGGCCGCCGCTTCGACGAGAAGCGCGCAACCTATCTGCGCATGCTCGCGGGCTGGAAGCGCGCGGGCGTCCCGATCGACGGGTTCGGCATCCAGGCCCATCTCGACCCCACTCTGCCGCTCGACATGGAAGGTTACAGAAACTTCCTCCTTGAGCTCGCCGGCATGGGGCTCGAGCTGCACATCACCGAGTTCGACGTGCGGGACCGCACCCTTCCCGCCCCGCTCGCCGCGCGCGACGCCGCCATCGCCTCGCTCGCCGGCCGCGTGCTGGAAACGGCACTCGACGAGCGCGCCGTCACCGCCGTGCTCAGCTGGGGCCTGACCACCCGCCGCTCCTACCAGAACACCGATCGCGAGTTCGCGCGCGCCGACGGACTGCCGACGCGCGGCCTGCCCTTCGACGCCGCACTCAGGCCCACGCCGATGTATCGCGCGATCGCCGCCGCCCTGGAAGCTGCCCCGATCCGCGGAGAAGCAGCCCCTCTCCGAGGAGAAGCAGGATGAGCACCGTCTTCGTGATTTCTCCCGGCGGCACGAGCTCCACCGGCGGCATCTGCCGCATGGTGCGCGACGCGGCGCTGGCATGGAACGCGCGGCAGGGCGCGGCGACGCCGATGCGCGTGGTCGACAGCGGCGGCATGGACCGCCGCTCGCGCATGCCGGCGCATTTCGCGTTTTCGCTGGCCCGCACGACGATCGCGTGCATGACCGGCCGGGCCGCACTGCTGCACGTGCATGTGGCGGCCCGCGGCTCGGTCGCACGGAAAGCCTGCTTCGTGCTCGCCGCGCGCGCGTTCGGCGTGCCCGCGATCCTGCACATGCACGGCGCCGATTTCGAGGAGTTTTACGGCGCACTCGGCGCTTCCGGGAAACGCGTCGTCCGCGCGGTGTTCCGGATCGCGAGCGGCGTGGTGGTGCTCGGGCCGCGTGCGGCGGCCCATCTCGAGATTGCCCTCGGTGTCGCGCGCGCAAAAATCCACACGCTTCCGAACGCCGTGCCGGCGCCGCCCGGGCAACGACGCACCGCCGCCGGCGCCCCGCATCTCGTGTTCCTCGGCGCGCTGACCGAGCGCAAGGGCGTCGATACGCTGCTGGCGGCTCTCGCCTCGCCGGGCCTGCTGCGCGCCGACTGGCGCCTGACGCTGGTGGGCAACGGCGACCACGATCGCTGGCGCACGCAGGCGGCCGCGCTGGGGCTCGCATCCCGCGTCACGATCCCCGGCTGGCTGCCCGGCGAGGAGGCGCGCGCGATGCTGGCGGGCGCCGACGCGCTGATCCTGCCCGCGCGGCAGGAGGCGATGCCGATGGTGATCCTGGAGGCGATGGCCGCCGGTGTGGCGGTGGTGTCGACCCCGGTGGGCGAGATCGCCGAGACCGTGCTCGACGGCGCCACCGGCCTGCTGGTGCCACCGGGAGACGCGGCGGCACTCGCGGGTGCGATCTCCCGCCTGCTCGCCTCGCCCGCGGAACGCGCCTGGCTCGGCCGCCAGGGGCAGCTCCGCCATCGCGCGCTGTTCGACCTCGACACCTACGCCGAGCGCCTCGGCGCGATCTACGCGCGGGTGCTGCCCGACCGCCTCCCCGCCCCCTCGCAAAAGGTTGTTGCGCCCATGGTGAACGCACGATGAGCAAGATCGACATCCGCGCGGCGCTGCGTGCGCAAACCGCGCCCGGCTCCTCGCCCCGACCGTTACGACTGGCCTGCTACCTGCCCGACCTCAGCGGCGGCGGCGTGGAGCGGATGCGTCTGCAGCTGCTGGAAACCCTCTGCGCGCAGGGCGTCGAGGCGACCCTGCTGCTCACCCGCCAGGGTGGCAGCCTCGACGGCATGGTGCCCGACTGCGTGAACGTCGTGAGCTTCGGCCATCGCCGCACCGCGAACGACCTGCCCAGGCTCGCCGCCTGGCTGCGCCGGCACAAGCCCGACGTGCTGCTCTCGAGCATGGGCCACAACAACGTGGTCGCCTCGCTCGCGAAGATCCTGTCGGGATCACGCACGCGCCTGGTCGTGTGCCAGCACAACGCGCTGTCGCACGAGGCGAAGAGCGGCGGTTCCTATCGCGCGCTGCCAATCCTGCTGCGCGCACTCGCACCGGCGGCGCACGGCATCGTCGCGGTCTCCGAAGGTGTCGCCGACGACATGGCGGACACGACCGGCATCGCGCGCAGCCGCATCACCGTGATCCCCAACCCGGTGGTCACACCGTCGCTGGCGATCCGCGCGGCGGCCCCGCTGGAGCATCCGTGGTTCGCGGAGAACGCGCCGCCGGTCTACGTGACCGCGGGGCGGCTGGTGCGCCAGAAGGACCACGCGACGCTGCTCCGCGCCTTCGCACTGCACCGCCGCACGCGTGCGTGCCGGCTGATGATCCTCGGCGAAGGCCCGCTGCGGGCCGAACTCGAGGCCGAGGCCCGGCGCCTCGGCATCGCGGCCGACGTACGCTTCGAGGGTTTCGTCGCCAACCCGCTCCCTTACGTGCGTCGTGCGGCGGCCTTCGTGCTCTCGAGCTCGCACGAGGGTTTTGGAAACGTGCTGGTCGAGGCGCTCGCCTGCGGCACGCCGGTGATCTCCACCGACTGTCCGCACGGCCCGTCCGAAATCCTCGAGAACGGCGCCTGGGGCGTGCTCACCCCGCCCGGCGACCACGTCGCACTGGCGGCCGCCCTCGACCCCGATCTCCGCGCCCGCTTCTCGCCCGCGCAATCGCGCCGCCGCGCCGACGATTTCTCCGTCGAGCGTGCCGCCGCCTCGTATCTCAACGTGATGGGAGCCAACCGATGAGCCACATGACCCGCCCCGTCTTCGACTCCCGCCCCGTCTTCGGCTTCCGCCCCTCCGCCGGCGACGTCACCGACGCGACCGAGACCATGCTGCGCCCGACCGCGCGCGCCCGCCTGGTGGTCACGCCCAACATCGACCACGTGGCCCGCCTGCGCCGCAGCCCGGCCTTCCGCCAGGCCTATCGCCGCGCCGACATGATCCTGTGCGACGGTTTTCCGGTGCACGCCTACGCGCGGCTGTTCTCCAGCGAGGCACGCCATGTCACCGGCTGCGACCTGCTGAAATCCCTGATGCGGATCGCGCCCGACTGCACCGGGCAGCGCCTGTTCTTCGCGGTCGACAACGAGACCACCGCGGCCGCACTCACCGCATGGGCCGCGTCGCGGGGCGCCACCGACCGCGTTGCCTACGCGATCCCGCCGCACGGCTTCGCATCCGACGCAGACAAACGCGCAGAGCTCGCGGGCCGCATCGCCGCGCACCGCACCACGCTGCTGGTGATGTGCGTGGGCGCCCCGCAGAGCGAGATCTTCGCCGATCGCGCCCGCGACATGCTGCCCGGCTGCTGGATCGCCTGCGTCGGCCAGGCGCTGAAGGTGGAGCTCGGCCTGGTGCGTCGCGCCCCGGTTGCCGCCCGCGTGATGCGCCTCGAATGGCTGTGGCGCGTGGGCCAGGAGCCCCGCAGGCTCGCCCGCCGCTACGCGCTCGGCGCGGTCGATTTCGGGCTCGCCATCACCGAGGATCTGCTCGATCGCGGGCACGGGCTGCTCGCGGAGGATATGTGAGCGTCCCCCGTTCTGTAAGCCTGCTCCTGTTCGCGGCGGTGGGCCTCCAGCTCACCGTCTCCGCGAACCTTCTGTTCCTGGCCGGCATCGACTACGCCCATCCCGGCGGCAATCCGGTCGGGAAATTCCATCCGGCCACCTACCTGATGCTGCTGGCGCTGTTCCTCGCCTGGCGCGCGCGCCCGCTGCACGGGTCCAATCCCCGCGCACCTGGAGAACTCCGCCTGTTCATGGCGGCGATGTGCGGCGTGATGGTCTGGTCGACCGTGTTCGTGGGGCCTTCGGGCGTCGCGGTCTATGTCGAGAGCTACGTGGTCGCCGGCCTGTTCGCGATCCTGGTGCACCGGCTCGACGCCGACACACGCCTCAGGCTCGCCCGCTTCACAGCAGGCCTCGTCGCGATGAACGTCGTGATCGCGCTCGGCGAGACCTTCGCGCACACGCACCTGATCCCGATCTATCTCGAGGAAACCGCGCTGCAGGACGCGCCCGGCGAGTTCCGCCCGTCCGCCCTCTACGACCACCCGCTGACCGGCTCGGCGGTCACCATGACGGCGCTGCTCACGCTGCCCGACCTGCGGCTGAAGCCGTGGAAGATGGCGGCACTCACCTGCCTGCTCGCCCTCGGCCTGGTCTCGTGGGGCGAGCGCACGGCGCTGGGCATCGGCCTCGCCTTCCTCGCCGTGCGCCTCGGCGTCACCGAGTTCCACGCTCTGCTGCATCGCCGCGTCGGCGTGCTGCATCTCCTGCGGGTCGCGGCCGGCATCGCCGCCGTGCCGATGGCACTCGCGATCATCGTCACCGCCACCTCGATCGGCGAACGCCTCGGCGCCCATGCCGGCGTGGACGGCAGTGCGTCGGCCCGCATCGACGAGTGGCGCATCCTCGGGTTACTCGATTTGCACGCGTGGATGTTCGGCACGCCGATCGCTGATTTTCCAGCGCTCATCTACAAGATTGGACTGACATATCCTTTGACCGGGATCGAGAGCTTCTGGTTATTCGCCCTTCTCGATCTCGGTCTGATCGGGTTCGCGATCTGGGGGACGGCGCTGTTCGCCTTCCTCCGCCATCTCTGGCGGAACGGCTCCACAAGCGGCCGGATGGCCACGATCGCGCTGCTGCTCGCCGCGTCCACCAGCAACTCGCTGGGGCGCAAGTGCAACATCCTGTTCGTGCTCGTCGCCTGCATGGCGCCGGGCGCGGTCGCCACAAGGACGCTCGGATGAACGCCAGAATCCGCGAAGACGAGGCGCTGGCGATCCGCCTGCTGGCCGAGACCGCCTGGACGCATCGCCGCCGCCTGGCACTCCTCGGCGGCGCGTTCCTGGCACTCGCGGTGACGCTCGCCGCAGTTCTTTCCGATCGCTTCACCTCGCGCTCGTCGCTGCTGTTCCTGCTCGGTCCCGAATACGCCGTGCAGGAGCCGGCCGGCGGCGCCGGCACCGCCAACACCACGATGGACCCCGACCGCATCCTCGGCACCGAGGACTCCATCCTCCAGAGCGACGACCTGCACCGCGCCGTGATCCGTACCATCGGCATCAACCGCCTCTACCCTGGCCTGCTGCTGCCGCCCGACGCGCCGCATCGCCTGCTGCAGGCCGTGCTCGGCGTGCCCACCACGATCGGCCGCACGTTGGGCCTGGTGCACAAGAAGTCCGGCGCCGCCGACCCGATGGACCTGGCAAGCGCGATCTTCGCCGGCCACCTGGTGACCAGGCCCTCGAGGGAGGCGGCCGTGATCGAGGTCGCCTTCTCGCACAAGGACCCGCGTATCGCCCGCGACACGCTGCTCTGTCTCGAGCGCCTGTTCCTCGAGCGCCGCCGCGCGCTCTACGCGCCGGGCCAGACCGGCACGCTCACGCTTCAGGCCGATGACGCGCGCGCGCGCCTCGACGCCTCGGTCGCCAGCCTCGCCCGCTTCCGCGCGGGCCATACCCTGCCCGACTACACCACCCAGATGACCATCGCGCTGCACGCCGAGGGCGACGCCGCGGCCGACCAGGCGAACGCCCGCCGCGCGGTCGCCACTGCCCAAGCCCGGCGCGACATTTTCGCTCGTGCCATGGGGCACCTGCCCTCGATCGTCTCGGGGGGCGTCGATCTCGACCGCGACACCGAGACCGGCCCGGTGCGCCAGGCCAACGAGGATCTCCGCAGCCAGGAGCTCGAAACCCTCAGCCGGTTCCGCCCCGACAGCGCCTTCGCCCACGCCATCGCCTCGCAAACCGCGGCCCGCGCGCAGGATTTTTCCGCCGAGGCGCATGGCCCGGTGATCCCCACCACGCACACCGTGCGCAACCCGTCCTTCGACACCGCGGTCGAGGGTTTCACAGGCGCCAGCGCCGATCTCGCCTCGGCGATCGCGCGCCTGCAGGCCGACACCGCGGAAGTGAGCCGCCTGCAGGCGAGTGTGGCCGCACTCGACGCCGACGCAAGGGCACTCGAGCGCCTCACCGCCGACCGCGACATGCGCTTCGACAATTGGCGCCGCCTGGCCGGGCTCGCCGCAGCACAGGACAGCGTCGAGGGGATCGAGGCGCGCGCGGTGCCGGCGGTGCGCGTCGCCACCCCGCCGAGCATGCCGACGCATCCCTCGCCGCGCCGCCTGCTGGTGCTGGTGGCAGGCTTCGCGCTCGCGTTCGCAGCGCCCGCCGGTGCCGCCCTGGTGCTGAACGCCGCGCGCCGCACCGTGCTTCTCGCCGGCGAGATCGAGCGGCTCGGCGTGCCGGTGATCGGCACGGTGGCACCCGACGACGCCTACGCCCGTCTCGGCCCGATCCGCCCGATCCTGCGGCCCGCCCGCTGATGTACCTGCCGGCACTCGACGGCCTGCGCGCCGTCTCGATCCTGCTCGTCCTGCTCGCCCATGGCGGGCTCGAGCGGATCGTGCCGGGCGGCCTCGGCGTCACGATTTTTTTCTTCGTCAGCGGCTACCTGATCACCGGGCAACTCGCGCGCGAACATGCGAAGCACGGGCGCATCTCGTGGGGCGGCTTCTACGCCCGCCGCGCGATCCGGCTGATGCCGGCAGCGCTCGGTTACGTCGCGATCGCGGGCGGCGCGTTCGTGCTGCTTGGCGGCCGGATCGGCGCCACGGGCTGGCTCGCCTCGGTGTTCTACGGCTCGAACTACGCGTCGGTGTTCTCGCGCACGCTCGACAGCTCGCTGCCGGGTATCCCGCACCCGTTCACGATCCTCTGGTCGCTCGCGGTGGAAGAGCATTTCTACGTCGTGTGGCCGGCTGCGCTCGCTCTTCTACTGGCCCGCGGACGGGCCGCAACGCTCGCGGCCCTCCTGCTGGTGGTCGCGGGCGAGCTCGCCTGGCGCCTGCATCTCGCCCCGCTCTGCGACCTGCACGCGGCCGCCAATCACGGCCTGTGCGGCTTCCATCCCGACGACCGCATCTACAAGACCACCGACACGCGCCTCGACAGCCTGGCCTTCGGCGCGATCGCCGCCCTGGCCGGCCGCACGCGTTTCACCGGCCCGTGGATCGCAGCCGCCATCGCCCTCCTGGCCGCGAGCCTGGCCGCCCGCTCCCCGCTCGCGCGCGACACCTGGCGCTGCACGGCGCAGGGGATTTCTCTGCTCGTTCTCGTGCCGGCCCTGATCCATGGCGGTGAAGGCCCGGTGCGACGCGTCCTTGGCTCGCTGCCCCTGCGCACGATCGGCCGCCTCAGCTACGGTCTCTATCTCTGGCACTGGCTGGCGCTGATGCTGGCGGCCCGCTTCGCACCCCACGGCTGGCCCTTCGTGCTCTGCTTCGCGGTGCTGACCGCGGCGCTGTCGGTCGCCAGCTGGTTCGGGCTCGAGCAGCCGTTCCTGGCGCTGCGCCGTCGCCTCGGCTCGAACGCACCGCCACTGCTCCCGACCGTGCGCATGCCGTCGCGCGCGCGCGGTCTCGCGCACAGACTGGGCACGCTGCTCGCGGGCTCGGCCGGCGGCCAGGCAGCCGCACTCGCGACCGCACCGCTGCTCGCCCGCCTCTACGGCCTGCACGCATTCGGCCTCTACGCCGTGCTCGCGGCGGCCACCGCACTCGCGGCTTCGATCGCGTCACTCGGCGTCGAATCCGCGATCCTGCTCAGCCGCGACGCGCAGGAACGCAACGACGCCTACGGTGCCTCGGTGCTGATGGCGCTGTTCGTGGCCACCGCCGCCACCCTGATCGGGCTCGCGTTCCCCCTGCCCGGCTGCCCGCGTTCGCTGATGCTGCTGCTCGGCCCGTCGGTGTTCGCCCTCGGGGTCGGCCGCGCCGCCGCCAACCAGGCCCTCGCCCTCGACAGGCACCGGGCCGTCGCCACCGGCCGCTTCCTGCGCAGCGCCGGCGCCGGCGTCGTGCAGCTCGGGCTCGCGATCGCCGCCCCCACAGCGCTGTCGCTCGCCGCGGGCGCCGTGATCGGCCAGGCGCTCGCAGCCGCGGCCACCATCGTGATGATCGGCCGCGCGGGCCTGCCGCGCATCCCGTCGCGCGAAAACATCCGCGAACTCGCCTGGCGTCATCAGGCACTCCTGCGCTGGTCGGCCCCGCAGACGCTGCTCAACGCGTTCGGCAACGCCATCGTGCCGATCCTGGTCGCGCGCTGCTTCGGGGCGGACGCGGCTGGCGCCTTCGCGCTCGCCAACCGCGTGGTGCAGATCCCGGCCGCCACCATCGGCGAGGCCCTGCGCCAGACGCTGCTGTCCACCATGGCGCGCCAGGCGGGCGACGAGACCGCGCTCCTGACCACCACGCGCCGCTGGTCGGGCAGCCTGCTGCTGGGCCTGGGTGCCGCGACCCTCCTGTTCGCCATGATCTCTCAACCCCTGTTCGCACTCGTGTTCGGCCCGGCCTGGGAGAACGCCGGCGTGATCGCGTCCTTCCTGCTCGCGGCCGAGATGGCCGGGATCAGCAACATCCCCGCCGTCACCGCGATCGTGGTGCGCATGTGGCAGCGCGAGCTGTTCGCCTTCCAGGCCGCGCTGCTGCCGTTCCGGATCGCCGCAATCCTGCTGGCCGCAACAGCGACCGATGCGATCGCCGCCTGGTCCGCCCTCTCATTTCTTGGGAGCCTTGCCGTCAGTGGCTTCGTGCTACGTCGCCTCGGCAGAGATGGAACATCTCTGTCGTTGGCGAAAGAACAGCCTGCATGAGCGAAAACGCACCGTACTTTTCCATCATCATTCCGGTCTATAACCGCGCCACCACCCTTCGCCGCTGCCTCGCGAGTGTTACCGACCAGCGCTTCACCGACTGGGAAATCGTCGCGGTCGATGACGGCTCGATCGACGGTTCTCGCCCACTCCTCGACAGCTTTGCCTGTTCGAACATCCGCGTGCTCGCGCACGCGGAAAACCGCGGCGTCTGTCCGGCGCGCAACACCGGCATCGACGCGGCGCGCGGCGAATGGCTGGTGTTCCTCGACAGCGACGACGAGTTCGCAGGTCCCGACAGCCTCGCCCGCATGGCCGAGCTCGCCCGCAGCGCCCCGGCCGGCATCGCCGCACTCTGGTTCCGCTGCATCCACGACGACGGCACGCTCTCGCCCCCCGCTCTGCCCGCCGAACGCGACCTCGACTACCGCGGCTATCTGCGTTTCCTCGAGGCCACGCACGGCGTCTCGCGCGACATGATCCGCTGCGTGCGCGCCTCCGCCTTCACCCGCATCCGCTATCCCGGCAACCGCATGCTCGAGGACAAATTCCACCTCGACTTCGCGCGCCTGTTCCGCAGTCGACTGCACGAGGACGCACTCCGCCTCTACCACGAGGACGCGCCCGACCGGCTCGTGGTGCGCCTCGGCCGGCTCGATCCGTTGCGCGACCGCGCCTTCATCACCGACCGCGCGCGCGGTCTCGCCGCCCTGCTGGTGCAGCACGGCCCGGCGCTCGCCCGCTTCGCCCCGCTTGTGTTTCGCGCGCAGGCCAAACGCACGATCCGCCAGCTCGCGCGCGCCGCCCTCGCCGAGGCACGCCGCCCCTTCGCACTCGCCGCCGCCATGATCGTTGCCGGCTGCGGCACAGTGAACACGCACCACATGCCGTACGCGCCGCCCGTCCCCGACGCGGCCTTCGTGGTGCCCGCCGCCCCGTACCGCATCCGCATCGGCGACACGCTGTCGATCCGCCTGCCGCTTTCGCCCGAGCTCGACGAGGAGGTGAGCGTGCGCCCCGACGGCGGCATTTCGGCGACGCTCGACCCCGACGAGCACGCCGCCGGCCGCACGGTCCCCGAGCTCGAAGCCGTGCTCGACCACGCCTACAGGCACCAGCTGATCGAGCCACAGATCGCGGTAGTGGTGAAATCCTCAAGCCCGATCCGCGTCTTTGTCGCGGGCGCCGTCAGCCAGCCGGGCGAGATCAAGACCGACCAGAACGAACTTTCGCTCACCCAGGCGATCGCCAGCGCCGGCGGCGTGAAGCTCGCGGCCGACGAGAACCGCGTGTTCATCCTGCGTCACGGCGCCGACGGCAAACCGATGTTTCTCGCCACCCGCTACAAGGATGTGATCACCGGCACGAACCCGATGGCCGACGTGCAGCTCGCGTCGGGCGACGTGGTGATGGTGCCGAAGAGCTCGATCGCCATGGGCTACAGCTATTGGAACCAGTATGTGCAGCAATTCGTGCCGGTCAGCTGGGGGTTCTCCTATGTGCTGCAGTCAGCGGCGCGCGGTGGGACGACTGTGACGCAGTCGACGGCGCAGTAAGACCAGGGGCGTCATGCCGAAGGCGTGCTGCGCACGGGCCCTGGACCCCGCCAGGACCCGGGGGCCCTGGACCCCCAATTATTGGAGGTCCAGGATCGACACGATCCTGGTGGGGTTTGGGGCAAAGCCCCAACTCTTACTTTACCCCAAGCTCCACGATCTCGATCGACAACGCGCCAGCCTCGACAAGCAGCCGTCCGACGGACACCGGAAGCGAGAAACGTCGTGGCCCGGCGCTTCCGGGATTCACATACAGAACGCCGTCCTTCCATCGAAACCCAGGCTTGTGCGAGTGGCCGGACATCACCGCCTGAAACCCGGCCGCCGCCGGATCGAGGTCGAGTGCCGCCAGATCGTGCAGCATGTAGACGAGAACGCCCGGCACCACCTTCGCCACCTCCGTCGCCGGGAACGACTGCGCCCAGGCACCACGGTCGACATTGCCGCGGATCGCGGTGACGGGCGCGATCCGGCCGAGTGCCGCGATGATGCCGGGGTCGCCGATATCCCCGGCATGCAGGATGAGGTTGCTTCCCTCGAGCGCCGCCAGCGCCTCGGGCCGCAGCAGCCCGTGCGTGTCCGAGACCAGGCCGATCGACGCTCTATTGACTGACAAATGCACCGATGGTCTCCTTTTCCGACCCGGCGTGAAGACCGGCAGGAACAAGTCGCAGGGGAGACAGGCCAGATGGACATCGCCGTCGAACGGCCGGACGACGACGTCGCCCACGACATCGAGACGCTCACCCGCGACGGCGTGGTCGGCCGCCCCGGCGCCTTTTCGCGCGACTTCGTCGAGCGGCTGCGCGAGGACATGATGACGGCGTTCTGGGAAGCGATCCAGCGCCCCGGCGGTGCCGTCGGCCGCGGCCCGCGCCGCTGGTATGTCGAGCTCCACCCGGAGGCGATCACCGGCTTCGTCGACATCGTGAGCCATCCCTGGATCCGCGCGATGTGCGAGCGCGTGCTCGGCCCGGACCACGAGATCGTCGAGATCGGCTTCGACGTGCCGTTCCAGGGCGCCCGCAACCAGCCCTGGCATCGCGACTTCCCCTCGCCGCCCGAGACGTACGAACACCGCCGCATCACCTCGCTCGCCTTCAACATCACCGGCGTCGACGTGACCGAGGATATGGGCCCGTTCGCCGTCGCTCCCGGCACGCAATGGGACGACGGCCGCAGCTGGCCCCACGAGATGTTCCCCGCGCGCGCCGAATGGGACCGCTTCGCCGCGCGCGCCACCCGCAAATACCCGCGCCAGGGCGACGTCTCGTGCCGCTCGGCGCTCACCATGCATCGCGGCACGGCGCATCCCTCGCCGATCGCGCGCCCGGTGCTGGTGCTGGGCGTCGATGCGCCCGGCGCCGGCCACGCGGCGCTGCACGACATGCTGGTGACGCAGGAGTTCCACGACCGCTTGGCACCCGATCTCCGCCGGCACCTGAAATGCCGGGTCGCACCCGCGCTCGTGCCGATCACCCAGAAGCACGACATCGAGGGCCTGGTCATGGGGACCGACGAGTAGCGCTCCCTTTCCAGCACCGGCACTCCTGCCTAATCTGCGCCATCCGCCGGCTTCGGCGGCAACAAGAAAGGCCGCCGCGGCAACAGCGACGGCTCCGGGAGAGAACGATGAAGAAAATCCGCTGGTGGGGCGTGGCCCCCGCCGCACTCGTCGTCGCGATATCGGCCGAACGCGCCTCCGCGCAGGGTGCCGGCGGCGAGCAGAAAGTCGAGCAGACCTCGTCCGCGACCTGCACCAACCCGAGCCCAAGCCACGCGGCACTGTCCGGCATGGTGATCGGCTTCAGCCAATCCGAGAACGAGCAGAACCCGTTCCGCGCGGCCGAAACGCAGTCGGTGCGGGATGCCGCGCAGCAGGCCGGCGCCAAGCTCCTCTACACCAACGCGAACGACAACCAGGCCAAGCAGGTGGCCGATGTCGAGAGCATGATCGCGCAGGGCGCGCAGGCGCTGGTGATCGCGCCGCTGAATGCCACCGGCCTGCAGCCGGCGCTCGAGCAGGCGGCGGCCAAGCACATCCCCGTGGTCACGATCGACCGCGTGACGGCGGGCACCGCCTGCGCGCCGATCGTCACCAACATGGGCTCGGACTTCCTGGCGCAGGGCAAGCGCGCGGGCGACGTGCTGGCGCAGATCACGGGCGGCCACGGCAAGATCATCGAGATCCAGGGCGCCTACGGCAACCTGGTCGAGAGCGAGCGCACCGACGGCTTCGCGCAGTCCATCGCCAAGCATCCCGGCCTGACGCTGGTGGCGGCCCAGACCGGCAACTGGTCGGCGACCGATGCGCAGCGGGTGACCGAGCAGCTGCTGCTCGCCCATCACGATCTGACCGCGCTGTACAGCCACGCCGACGTGATGACGCTTGGCGCGATGACGGCGCTCAAGCAGGGCGGCAAGCGGCCCGGCAAGAACGTGGTGATCGTGTCGATCGACGGCACCAAGTCGCTGGTGCAGGCGATCGTCGACGGTCGCGCCAACGCCGATGTCGAGACCAACCCGCGCTTCGGGCCGCAGGCGCTGGGCGCGTTGAAGAACTGGTTCGCGGGGAGCGCCGTGCCGCAGAAGATCATCATGAAGGACGCGCTCTACACGACGTCGAACTCGGCTGCCGCGGTGACGTCCGGCGCGCCCTACTGAGGTGCTGCCCGACCAGACCGGGACGCTTCTCGACGCGCGCGACATCACCAAGACCTTCGGGGTGGTGCGCGCGCTGCGGGGCGTTTCTTTCAGCGTGCGCGCCGGGGAGGTGCACGGCCTGCTCGGCGAGAACGGCGCGGGGAAATCCACGCTGATCAAGGTGCTGACCGGCCTGCACGTGCCGGACGAGGGGGAGATCCGCCTCGCGGGCCGGCCCGCCCGCTTCGGCTCGCCCCGCGAGGCGCGGCTCGCGGGCGTGGCCGCGGTGTATCAGGAGATCAACCTGATCCCCGAGCGCTCGGTCGCCGAGAACATGTTCCTCGGCCGCGAGCCGAAACGCGGCGGCATCCTGATCGACCGCGCCCGCATGGCGCGCGACGCGGGCGCGATCCTGCAGCGCTACGGATTGCCGATCGACCCGCGCGCGCGGCTGGGTAGCCTCGGCCTCGGCCTGCAGCAGATGGTGTCGATCGCGCGCACCGTCTCGCTCGGCGCCCGCGTGGTGATCCTCGACGAGCCGACCTCCGCACTCACCGCCGGCGAGGTGGACATCCTGTTCGGCGCGGTCCGCCGCCTCCGCCTCGAGGGGATCGGCCTGGTGTTCGTCAGCCATCGACTGAGCGAGTGCTACGCGCTCTGCGACCGGCTGACCGTGCTACGCGACGGCCAGAACGTGCGCACCGCGACTGTGGGCGAGCTGCCGCGCGAGGAGCTCGTGAGTGCCATGCTCGGCCGCGCCCAGGCCGAGCCGCGCGCCCGCGGCACCACGCCCACGCGCGAGGCCCGCGCCGCCCAGCTTCCCACCGAGGCGCTGGCCGTGCGCGACCTCTCCTGGCGCACCCGCGTGCGCGGCGTCTCGCTCGCGATCCGCGCGGGCGAGATCGTGGGCCTGGCCGGCCTGCTCGGCGCCGGCCGCACCGAGACCATGAAGGCGGTGTTCGGCGCCGAACGCCCCGACGCGGGCACCGTCTCGGTGGACGGGCGCCCGCTCGAGGCCGCGACGCCGCGCCGCTCGATCGCGGCCGGCCTGGGCTTCCTGTCCGAGGACCGCCGCACCGAGGGCATTTTTCCCCTGCTGCCCGTCCGCGAGAACATGACCGCCGCCATCCTGCCCCGCCTGTCGCGCGCGGCCTTCATCGACCGCGCCCGCGAGGACGCCCTCGTGCAGCGCTACATCGCCGAGCTCGGCGTGCGCACCGCCGGGCCTGGCCAGCGGATCGGTCAGCTCTCGGGCGGCAACCAGCAGAAGGTGCTGATCGCGCGCACGCTGGCCGCCGAGCCGCGCGCGATCATGCTCGACGACCCCACCCGCGGCATCGATGTCGGCGCCAAGGAGGAGGTGCACCGCCTGATCCGCCGCCTGGCCGACGAGGGCCTCGGCGTGCTGGTGACCTCGTCCGAGCTCGAGGAGCTGATCGAGCTCTGCGACCGGCTGGTGGTGCTGAGCGAGGGCGCGGTGGTGGGCGAGGTCGATCCCGCGGCACCCGACGCGCTCGACCGGCTGGCGCGGCTCTCGGGCGGCATTCCGGAGACGGCGTCGTGAGCGCCACGATCCGCCGCACCGCGCCCTTCCTGCGCGAGGGCAGCGTCACCATCGCCTTCGCGGCGCTGGTGATCGCCAACATCGCGGCCACCTCCGGCTTCGCCAGCCTGTTCGTGGTGCGCAGCCTGCTGTTCGAGGCGGCGCCGGTGATCCTGATCGCACTCGGCCAGAGCCTGGCGATCGGCACGCGCGGCATCGACCTCTCCGTGGGCTCGGTGATGGGGCTCGCATCCGCCGCGATCGGCATCTCGCTCGGCCTCGGGCCCGTTGCGGCGGCGCTCGCCGGCATCGGCGCCGGCCTCGCCTCGGGCCTGGTGAACGGGTTCCTCGTGGCCGTGGTGGGTATCGACCCGCTGATCTCGAGCCTGGCCCTGCTCGTCGCCTGCCGCGGTCTCGGCCGCGCGCTGCTGGGCGGCGCGCGCGTCGACCTGCCCGACGACAGCCTGTTCGATACGCTCGGCCAGGGGGCCGTCGCCTTCATTCCCGTGGTCGCCATCCTGGCGCTGGTCGCGGCAGGCTTGGTCGCCGTACTGGTCCAGCGCACCGCGTTCGGCCGGCGCGTGCTGTTCGTGGGCGCCAGCCGCCGCGCGTCCGCGCTGGCCGGCATCCCGGTGAACGCGACGCTGTTCGCGGTCTATGGCGCCAGCGGCCTGCTCGCCGGCATCGCTGGCCTGTTCGCCTCCGCCCGCCTGGGCGCGGCGGATGCCAACTACATCGGCGTGGGCTTCGAGCTCGACACGATCGCCGCCGCCGTGATCGGCGGCACGCCGCTGGCCGGGGGCAAGATCTCGATCGTCGGCACCGTGCTCGGCGTGCTGCTGCTGCGCGTGCTCGACGCGACCTTCATCATGAACGACGTGAATGCGACCTGGTCGGAGATCATCAAGGCGGTGTTCATCATCGGGGCGCTCGCCTTCCAGCGAGGCCGGGCATGAGTGCGGCGACCACGGGCGTCGAGCGTCGCGACCGCTTCATCTCGCTGGTGCAGTCGCGGGTGGCCACCGCCGTGCTGGTGGCGGCGGTGCTGGCCGCCTCGGTGGCGTTTCCGCATTTCGGCAGTGCCGCGAACTTCGCCGACATCCTGGTGGCCTCGAGTTTTCTGGGTATCGTGGCACTCGGCCAGTGCTTCGTGATCATCATGGGCGGGTTCGACCTGGCGGTGGGCTCGATCGTGGGCCTGGGCACCGTGCTCACGGCCTACGCGATGCCGTACGGCGCCGGCGCTGCGTTCGCGGTGCCGATCGTGGCGGGCGCGCTGATCGGCCTGGTGGACGGGCTGCTGATCGCGCGCGCGCGGATGGCGCCGTTCATCGTGACGCTCGCCGCCCTGCTGGCGGTGCGCGCCAGCGCGGTGCTGCTCGCCGGCGAGAGCATGGTGATCGCCGATCCCGGCTGGTTCTCGACGGTCGCGAACGGGTCTGTCGCGGGGATCCCGAACCTGATCGTGCTCGTGCTCGCGCTCGCGCTGGGCGCGGGGCTGCTGCTGAACGCGACCTCGTTCGGCATCGCGGTGTTCGCGATCGGCGGCAACGAGGAGGCCGCCCGCATGCTCGGCATCCGCGTCGAGCGCACCAAGCTGCTCGCCTACGTGCTGAGCGGGTCGCTCGCGGGGCTGGCGGGCGCGCTGCTCGCCGGGCATCTCGACAGCGGGATCTCGGCCGCCGGCACCGGCTACGAGCTGCAGTCGATCGCCGCGTGCGTGATCGGGGGCGTGCTGCTGACGGGCGGCGTGGGGACGCTGCTGGGCACGCTGTCGGGAGTGCTGCTGCTGGGGCTGATCGAGAACGTGATCAACCAGATCGGGACGCTGAATGCGGCGTGGCAGGATTTCGCGAGCGGGCTTTTCCTCCTCGCGGCGGTGGTGTTGCAGACGGCGCTGGGGCGCAGAAGAAGAAGCTAAGTCCAGGGGCTCTGCCCCTGGACCCAAACAATTGGAGGTCCAGGATCGACACGATCCTGGTGGGGTCTGGGGCAAAGCCCCAGCCTTCAGAACAACCGGTTGTCGAACGTGAACGGCACGACCCGCTCAACCCGGATCGCGCCCGCACCGGGATGCGCGTTGTTGATCAGCACATTCGCATCCGGCGAGGCCGCCAGCGGCAAGATCGCCGACGGCACAAGCAGCAGGCACGTCTCACGCGCCTCGTGCCACCGGTCGCCCCGCGTCTGCGTCTCGATCTCCCGCCGCCGCCACTCGGGGGGCAGCGCCTCGAGGGGAACATCCGTCACCGCCGCGTCGCCCACGTCGTAGACGACCATCGCAAGTGCGGGCAGCAGCGCCGGATCCTCGACATGCACCAGCTTTTCCAGCACGCACAGCGCCGGCGACGTCGCCGCGTAGGTCACCGCGTGACCGGCGGTGTTCCAGCGCCCGTCATGCAGCAGCCCGTAGCCGCCATCGAACCGCTCGGCCCACCGACGCTCGGACAACCGCCAGAGCAGCACGCGCCCGTTCTCGGGAAGAGCTAGGCGGCAGCACCCCAGGCGATCTGCGCCAGAACCCGCTCCACCACCCGCGCACCCGCCTCGGTCTGCGCGATCACCAGCGGGGTCTCGCCGGCGAGCTCGCCCAGCGGGCGACGCAGCCAGGTGGCGGCTTTGGCCACATCGCCGAACACGTCCTCGGCGATGGTCTGCACGCGCAGCATCCGCACCGTGCGGTCGGATTCCTCGACCGTGAGTTTCTGACCGCGCTCGGCCCGGTGGCGCCGGGTCCGCTGCGGGATGATGAAGCGCTCGACCTCGCCGTCGCTGAACCCCGCGCGCGCAACTTCCTTGAGGACCGACAATGGCAGGCAATGAAGCACGGTCAGCGCGAGCTCGGCATCCGACGCCGGTGCAGGCCCGTCACCCCAGAGCTTGCGTCCGACCTGTTCGACGACCGTGGCGCTCATCGCCATCTCCCGCGGCAACCTGCCATCAATATAGCGGCAACCCTGCCGGAAATCTACCCTCTTGCCCGCATCAGCCGCGCCTTGTCGCGCTGCCAGTCGCGGTCGGCGATCGCGTGACGCTTGTCCACGTTGGTGCGGCCCTCGGCGAAGCCGAGCGTCACCTTGGCGATGCCGCGCTCGTTGAAGTGGATGTCGAGCGGCACCAGCGTCTGCCCGTTGCGCCCCACCGCGCCGATCGCGCGGTCGATCTGCTTGTGGTGCAGCAGCAGTTTTCGGGGTTGCCGCGGCTCGAAGCGCGACAGCACGCCGCCCTGGTATTCGGGGATGTAGCAGTTGAACAGCCAGATCCCGCCGTCGCGCTCGCCGGCCCAGGCCTCGCTCAGGGTCGCGCGCCCCAGGCGCAGACTCTTCACCTCGGGACCCACCAGCATGATGCCGGCTTCGACCGTTTCCTTGATCGTGTAGTTGAAGCGCGCCTTGCGGTTCTGCGCGGCGATACCGTGGCTGATCAGGCCGCCTTTGGTCTTCTTGGTCGTGCTCATGCGCGCGCGAGGCCGACCTCGTTCAATGCCGCCTCCACCGTCGCGCGCCCCGCATCCGACAGAGGTGCGATCGGCAGGCGGGTCGTGGCGGCACTCCGCCCCAGCAGCGAGGCCGCGTATTTCACCGGCGCCGGGTTGGTCTCGCAGAACAGCGCGTCGTGCAGCGGCAGCAGCCGGTCCTGGATCGCCATCGCGTCCGCGACCCGTCCCTCCGCCCAGGCGGTCTGCATCGCCGCGCACAGACGCGGGGCCACGTTGGCGGTGACCGAAATGCACCCTACGCCGCCGGCCGCGAGGAACGAGAGCGCGGTGCCGTCCTCTCCCGAGAGCTGCACGAAATCCGCCCCACAGGCGCGCCGGGTCTGCAGCGGGCGCAGCAGGTTCTGCGTGCTGTCCTTGACGCCGACGACATTGGGAAAGGCGGCGAGCCGCGCCATCGTGGCGACACTCATGTCGACCACCGAGCGGGACGGGATGTTGTAGATGATCACCGGCAGCTCGCCCTCGGTCGCCACCGCCTCGAAATGCAGGAACAGCCCCTCCTGGGTGGGCTTGTTGTAGTAGGGCGTGACCACCAGGCAGGCCGCCGCCCCCGCACGCCGCGCGTGCTTCGCCAGCGCCACCGCCTCCGCCGTGCTGTTCGAGCCCGCCCCTGCGATCACCGGCACGCGTCCGGAAGCGGCCTCGATCACCACCTCGACCACGCGGGTGTGCTCGTCATGCGTCAGCGTCGGGCTCTCGCCGGTGGTGCCGACCGGCACGATCGCGCTGGTGCCGCAGGCGACGTGCCAGGAGACGAGCTCGCCGAGCGCGCGCTCATCCACCGCGCCGTTGGCCTGGAAGGGCGTGATGAGAGCGACGATCGAGCCCTTGAACATGGTGGATCCCCAGGGATGGGTCGGAGAAGTAGAGTTCGCGTCATGCCTTCGCAAGCGGGGGCCTTCGCAAGCGGGGGCCTTCGCAAGCGGGGGCCTTCGCAAGCGGGGGCCTTCGCAAGCGGGGGCCTTCGCAAGCGGGGGCCTCCGCAAGCGGGGGCTGCAAGCCCCGCGCGAAGGGTCGTGCTTGTCAGGCCGCGCGCCTTCCCCGATCCTCGGGCGCGGATGACCCGGATTCTCCCGCTCGCGACCGCGTTCCTCCTCCTCGCGGCCTGCAGCGTCGGCGCCAAGCCGGACGAGCGGGCGGCGACCGCGCCGGCAGCCCCCATCAAGGCGGACGACTGGCCGGCCGCCGCCGCGACCGCGCAGGCGAGCGGCGACCCGCTCGAGCCGCGTCTGGTCGCCTACCTGCAGGCACTCGCCCCGGGGGCGGCACCCGGCGACATCGAGGCGGTGCTCCGCGACAGCCCCGAATTCCCCAACGCCACGGTGCTGCGCGCGCGCTACGCCGCCGCACTCGCGGCCGACCCCGACGACGCCGAGGTGCGGGCACTCTGCACCGCCGACAAGCCGGTCTCCGCCGACGGCCTCCTCCGCTGCGCCGGCGTGGAGCAGGACAACGCGGACGCTGCCGCGGACGCGCGCGCCGCCTGGCGTGGCGGCGCGCCGCGCGACGAGGCCGCGGAAACGCCGTTCCTCGCCACCTGGGGCCGCGCGATCACGCCGGACGACCAGTGGGCGCGCTTCTCCACGCTCGCCGCCGCGATGGGCCCGCAGGCGGCGGAGGCGGCCCTGCGTGCGGCCGCACGTCTCGACCCCGCGCGCCGGGCGCTCGCCGAGGCGCGCATGGCACTCGCCGCAGGCGGCGCCGAACCGCTCGGCGTGTTCGCGACCGTGCCGCCGCCGCTGCAGGACGATCCCGTTCTCGTGCTCGCGGTCGCCCGCGCGCTCCGCAGAGGCGGCACCAACGACGCGGCATTCGCCTTTTGGCGCGCGCACGGCTTCGCCTCCGAGGCCGCCCACCCCTCGGCCGCGTTCTGGCGGGAGCGCGAGCTGCTCGCCCGCGCCGTGCTCAACGCGGGCGACGCCGCCCGCGCCTTCACCCTCGCCGACGACGCGGGTGCGGCCCCCGAGACCGCGCGCGCGGACGCGCTGTTCCTCGCGGGCTGGGTGGCACTCCGCCACGCGAACCGCCCGGACATCGCCGCCGCCCGGTTCGGCCGCCTCGCCACGCTGTCCACCAGCCTGGTCACCCGCGCGCGCGCCGCCTACTGGCTCGCCCGCACCGCGGCCGTGCGCGGCGACGCCGCCGGCGCGCGCCGGCACGCGCAGGACGCGGCGGCCTTTCCCACCACCTTCTACGGCCAGCGCGCCCTGTTGCTCGCAGGGGGGTCGCTCGCCGGGGGGTTGCTCGCAGGGGGGTCGCTCGCCGGGGGGTCGCTCGCGGGCGGTCCCGCGCTGCAGCACCGCCTCGCAGCCCTCGCCGAACCGGTGCCCGACGCCGCCGCCGCTCTGGCCTTCGCCGGCGAGGAAATGCCGCGCGCGGCCCTGCTGCTCACCGCCTGGGGCGAGCCCAAGCGGGCGCGCGCCTTCATCGAGGCGGCCGATCTCGCCAGGCCGGACCCGGCGCGCCACGCGCTGGCGGCCCGGCTGGCGCTGACGCTCGGCCTGCCGGAGGAAGCCGTCACGATCGCGCGGCGCGCCGGGCGCGCGGGCATCGCCATGCCGCGCCTCGGCTGGCCGCGCCCGGTGGTGCTTCCCGCGACCCTGGCCGCCATCGTGCCGCCCGCCCTGCTGCTGGGCCTGATCCGCCAGGAGAGCGCCTTCGACACGGGGGCGGTCAGCCCCTCGGGCGCGCTCGGCCTGGCCCAGCTGATGCCGGGCACGGCCGCCGAGCTCGGCCGCAGCGACGGGCTACGCGTGGGGGCGGCAAGGCTCACCGCCGATCCCGCGCTGAACATGCGGCTGGGGGCGGCCTATCTCGCCGAGCTCCTCCGCCGCTTCGGCGGCGTGGCCCCCGCCGCGATCGCCGCCTACAATGCCGGTCCGCATCGCGTCGCGGGCTGGCCGGCTCCACCGGCTGCCTCGCTCGACGACGACCGCACCATCGACTGGATCGAGGCCATCCCGGTGAGCGAGACCCGCAACTACGTCGAGCGCGTGCTCGAGAACGAGGCCGTCTACGCGAGCTCCGCCCCGCCCGCGCCCAGCGCCGCCGAGGCGATGCTGGCCTCGCCCCCGCTCAACTGATGGGCCGGCTCGCACCGCGCGACATCGCCTCGGGATACGGCATCGGCTACGCGCCGGTGGCGCCGGGCACGGCCGCCTCGCTCGCCGCCCTCCTGGTGGGCGGCAGGCTCGGTTTTGCACTGCCGGTCGCGGCGATCGCGGCCTCCATCGCGGGCACGCTCGCCCTGCGGCGGCTCCCCGAGGCCGCGTCCGACCCGGGCTGGGTGGTGGTCGACGAGATCGCCGGCCAGTGGATCGCCATGCTGGGCCTCGGACGCCGGCCGCAGGCGCGCGGGCTGCTCGCCGCCTTCGCCCTGTTCCGCCTGCTCGACATCGCCAAGCCCGGGCCGGTGGGCTGGGCCGACCGCCAGCGCGGGCCGCTCGGCGTGATGGGCGACGACATCATCGCCGGCGCGATCGCGGCCGTGGCTGCTCCGCCTCGTGCGGCGGTGGCTGTGAGCGACGCGGCACTCGAGGCGGCCGCCACCGCCTGCCTGGCCGCGCTGCGCGCGCGCGGCCTGACCGTGGTCACCGCGGAGAGCTGCACCGGCGGCCTGATCGCGGCCAGCCTGACCGCGATCGCCGGCGCGTCCGACGTGGTGCATGGCGGCTTCGTGACCTACGCGAACGCGGCCAAGAACGGGATGCTCGGCGTGGAACCCGCGCTGATCGCGCGCGAGGGCGCGGTGAGCGCCGCGGTTGCGGCTGCGATGGCGGAGGGTGCCCGCGCCAGGACCGGCGCCGGTGTGGCGATCGCGGTGACCGGCATCGCCGGGCCGGGCGGTGCCACGCCGGGCAAGCCGGTCGGCACCGTCTGGTTCGGCGTGGCAAGGGCGGCCGGCACGCACACGGAGACCGTGCTGTTCGGGGGCGATCGCGGCGAGGTTCGCCGCCACACCGTGCTGCACGCACTCCAACTTGCAATGAGGGAATAGCCAAACTCCTCAGGACCGTCGTATAATTTCGGCCGACCCATCCTGACGGGAGTCCACGTGCACGCCATCTCGCCCGCCTACGTCTTCGCCGGCCTTCTCGTAGGCGTGCTGGTCGGCCTGACCGGGGTCGGCGGCGGCTCGCTGATGACCCCGCTGCTGGTGCTCCTGTTCGGCATCCACCCGTCCACCGCGGTCGGCACCGACCTGCTGTTCGCCGCCGCCACCAAGACCGTGGGCAGTGTGGTGCACGGTGCCGCCGGCGCGATCGAGTGGCGGGTGGTGGGATTGCTGGCACTGGGCAGCGTGCCCGCCACGGCACTCACGCTGGTGGCACTTGGTCATTACGGTCCGAGCGGACACGCCCAGGCGGTGATGATCTCGACCGTGCTCGGCGCCGCCCTGGTGCTGACCTCGCTCGCGGTGCTGTTCCGCCCGCAGATCCAGCGTTTCTCCGCCGCCCGTATCGGCAGCCCCGGACCGGTCCTGGCGGCGCGGCTCACGGTGGTGATGGGCGCGGTGCTCGGCGTGCTGGTGTCGATCTCGTCGGTGGGGGCGGGGGCGATCGGCGTCACCGCGCTGATCCTGCTCTACCGCGACATGAAGCTGCAGAACGTGGTGGCGAGCGACATCGCGCATGCCGTGCCGCTGACGCTCGTGGCGGGGATGGGCCACTGGTATCTGGGCCATGTCTCGTTCCCGCTGCTGGCCTCCCTGCTGATCGGCTCGATTCCCGGGATCATCGCGGGCAGCCTGCTCACCCGCTCGGTCGCCGAGACGGTGCTGCGCCCGATCCTGGCCGCGGTGCTGGCCGTGGTGGGGCTGCGCATGCTCGCCTGACCGGCCGGGGCAGAAACGACAAAGGCGGCCCGGAGGCCGCCTTTGCGCAGGAACGCCGGATGCGGCGTCTTACTTCGGCGCGGCAGGAGGCGCCATCGCGCCGCTGGACGTCGACGGCATCGCGCCGGTGGACGCTGACGGCACCGAGCCGCCCGACATCGAGCCGCCCGACATCGAGGCGCCGGAGGCCGGCATCGCGCCAGCCGGCGCCGCGCCCTCTTTGGCCTGCTGCAGGCTCTGCTCGTTCAGCTTCGCGACCGCCGCGTCGCCCTCGGACTTGCTGCCCATCTTGGACATCTTGCCCATGTGGCCCTTGTGCATCATGCCGTGATGCATGTGGTGCACGGGCTTCTTCATGGTGTCGTCCTGCGCCAGCGCCGGCATGGCCGCCGCGAAAGCGAGAGCGACCGTACACGCACCAATCCTCAACATCGAAGTCATCGTTCTACTCTCCCTCTCGAACCTCTGTCGCGGCCGTGCGATCCTGCGACCACACGCCCGGGCGGCACCGTGACAACACGTTCCGCATCGCCTGCAGAACGTCCTATGCTTCGACGGGGTTGCAGCCGCCAGGGGTGCGGCGCCGATCGTTGCGCGCGTCACACATGTTTGGTCGCCGGTTGCGGCAATCAGGCCACAGGGTTGCGGCTCGCCGGGGCCACCGGAGGGGTGGCGCGGGCCGTTCCCGGCACGCCGTAGATGTCGCGCGCCCGCTTGAGGAACGCGTTGACCATGCGACGCACCGCCTCGTTGAACACCACGCCGATCGCCGATTGCAGCAGCCGCGAGCGGAACTCGAAATCGACGAAGAACTCGACGCGTGTGCCGCGTGGGTCGGGCAGGAAGCGCCAGTTGTTGTTCAGGTAGCGGAACGGGCCGCGCTCGTAGCGGACCGAAACGGCGCGCGGTCGGTCGAGTGCGACCCGGCTGGTGAAGCTCTCGCGAAACGGGCCGAACCCGATCGTGAGGTCGGCCACCACCTCGGTGTCGGTGCGCGAACGGACGCGCGCGCCGGTGCACCAGGGCAGGAACTCGGGATAGCGGCCGACATCGGCGACCAGGTCGAACAGCTGCTCGGGCTGGAAGGCGACGATCTGGTGCTCGGCATGGGTCGGCACCGATCAGACCGCCATCTGGGTGCGGCGGGCGGCCTGGAGTGCGGCGAAATCGGCGTCCGCGTGGTACGACGAGCGGGTCAGCGGGGTGGCGCTGACGAGGAGAAAACCCTTCACCCGCGCGGTGGTGGCGTAGTCGGCGAACTCGTCGGGCGGCACGAAGCGCGCGACCGGCGCGTGCTTGGGCGTGGGTGCGAGATACTGGCCGAGCGTCAGAAAATCGACCTCGGCGATGCGCAGGTCGTCCATCACCTGGCCGATCTCGGGGCGCTCCTCGCCGAGCCCCACCATCAGGCCGGATTTGGTGAACACGCCCGGCATCGCGCGCTTGGCCAAGTCGAGCAGGCGGAGCGACTGGTAGTAGCGCGCCCCCGGCCGGATCGTGGGGTAGAGGCGCGGCACGGTCTCGAGGTTGTGGTTGAACACGTCGGGGGGTGCCGCCGCCAGCCGCTCGAGGGCACCGGGCTTGCGCAGGAAATCCGGCGTCAGGATCTCGATCGTGGTGTCGGGCGAGGCCTCCCGGATGGCGCGGATCACCGCCACGAAATGCGCGGCGCCGCCGTCGGCGAGGTCGTCGCGGTCGACCGAGGTGATCACCACGTGGCGCAGCCCGAGTTTTCTCACTGCATCGCCGACACGCGCGGGTTCGAGCGCGTCGAGCGCGTCGGGCATGCCGGTCGCCACGTTGCAGAAGGCGCAGGCGCGCGTGCAGGTCCCGCCCATGATCATCATGGTGGCGTGGCGCTGCGACCAGCACTCGCCGATGTTCGGGCAGGCAGCCTCCTCGCACACGGTCACGAGCTTGTTCTCGCGCATGATCGCGCGCGTCTCGTTGTAGATCGGATGGCCGGGGGCGCGGACGCGCAGCCAAGCCGGCTTGGGCAGCGGCGGATTGTCGGGGCGTCTCGCCTTTTCGGGATGGCGCAGCACGGGACGCGCGCCATCGAGTGCGCCCGGCCCGCCTTCGGCCGCGACGTCGTGCAACGCGCCTCCGGCCGTGACGTCGTGCAACGCGCCTTCGGCGCGGGGGGCGCTTGACGCGCCCGAAGCGCGATGATCGATCAGCACCCGTGTTGACATGGAACGTCGCGCATCCGAGCCAGAGTGGCCTCCGAGAAGTGTAGCGGGGTCGCCGGGAGGTCAAGCATGAACGGCACCGATGCCGCCGAGATCGTGGCGGGGCTGCGCGAGAGAAAACCCCTCGTGCAGTGCCTCACCAATACCGTGTCGGCCAATTTCGTGGCCAACGTCCTGCTCGCCTGCGGCGCCTCGCCCGCCATGGTCGACAATCCCGAGGAGGCGGCCGGCTTCGCCGCGGTGGCCGACGCCGTGCTCGTCAATCTCGGCACGCCGACCGGGGCCCAGGTCGAGGCGATGCACGCCGCCGCCGCCGCTGCCCGCGCGCATGGCCGCCCCTGGGTGCTCGACCCCGTGGGGGTGGGCGCCCTACCCTGGCGCAGCAGGGTGGCGGCCCTGCTGCTCACCCGCCACCACCCCGCTGCGGTGCGCGGCAACGCGTCCGAGATCGCCGGCCTCGCCGCCGCCGCCGGCCTCCACGCCAGCGCCGCCGGCGGCCGCGGCGTCGACACCACCAGCACGCCGGAGCTCGTGGCCGGCGCCGCCACCGCCCTGCTCGCCCACGCCGATGCGGTCGCCGCCTCGGGTGCCACGGACCACCTGTTCGCGGCCGGCCGCGTGCTGCGCATCGCCGGCGGCGACCCGATGCAGACGCGCGTCACGGCGATGGGCTGCGCGCTGGGCGCCGTCTCGGCCGCCGCGATCGCGGTCGCGGGCGAGGCGCTGGCGGGCCTGGCCGCCGCCCACGCGCTGTTCGCGGTGGCAGGCGCGCGCGCCGCGTCGGAGGCCCACGGCCCCGGCAGCTTCGCGGTGCGTTTCCTGGACGCGCTCGCGACCACCTCCCCCGACATGATCGCGCGGGACGCGCGCATCGAGAGCGAGCAGCGCCATCCATGACCGCACCGATCCGCACCGTGCTGATCAACCTCGACCGCAGCACCGCGCGGCTGGCCGATTTCCAGCGGGTCAACCCCCATGTCGCGGTGGAGCGCTTCGCGGGCGTGGACGGAGCGGCACTCGACCTCGGCCGCCTGGTGGCGGCGGGCCGGATCACCGCCGACCTCGCCTACACGCGCGGCGCGATCGGCAACGCGTTCTCGCACCAGGCGCTCTGGGAGCAGGCGGTGGCGGCGGGCGCACCGGTGACCGTGCTCGAGGACGACGCGACACTCTGCGCCAACTTCGCCGCCGAATCCGCCCGCGTGATCGCCGGCCTGCAGCCGGACTGGGACTACATCCAGTGGGGGTGGAATTTCGACACGATCATGTTCTTCGAGCTCATGCCCGGCATCTCGCGGTCGCTGGCGCTGTGCGAGCAGGAGCGGATGCGGCCCGCACTGCCCGGCTTCCACCAGCTCGCGATCGAGACGCGGCCCTTCCGGCTCACCCGCTCGTTGGGCATTCCCGCCTACACGATCTCACCCGCGGGGGCGGCCAAGCTGCTCTCGGTGTCGCGGCCGCTGCGGCCGATGGAGATCTGGTTTCCCATGCTGGGCGCGCGGGGGAATGTCAGCATCGACTACGTGATGAGCGGCACTTACGAGCGGCTGGCGGCGTTCGTGGCCTTTCCGCCGCTCGTGCTCACCGCCAACGACCACGCCATCAGCACCGTCCAGGAGCCCGCCCGTCCGCCGGCGGGCTGACGCTTGCGGGCGCTCCCACGATGCGGCGGCCGATCGTGCGGGCCCGCGCGGCCCGAGGGCGCGCGGACCTAGGGCGCGCGGACATAGGGCGCGCGGACATAGGGCGCGCGGACATAGGGCGCGCGGCTCGGCAGGAGCTCGGCTCGCACCCTGCGGTGCGATGGTCCCGGATCGGCTGGAGCGAACGCGAGGCCGTCCGCGACATGACATGTCTGGCACTGCCGTGCCGAAGGCCGGGGATTGATCCGGTTCGCGTCGCTTCAGCAACGTCGCGCGTCGCGACCTTGCGCCACGCAGAACACGCGCCGACCGACGCGGGAGTGGCGCGCCAGCGTCGACAACCCGCGGCCCTGTCGCTATAGGTGCCCGGCTTCTGTGTTCGTCGATCGTAGCGCGGCCGACGCCGCGTGTTTGTCATGCGAGGTTCCATGCCTTCGAGAGATGGTCGCAAAGTCGTTCTCGTCACGTTTGCCGGACGGCGCGACCGCATGGAGTTGCTGACTTATTACGTCAGGGAAGCAATCAAACGCAACCTGATCGACGAGTGGCATGTCTGGAACTTCGCGCGCAAGGAATCCGACGATGCCTGGCTGCGGGAGCAGTTCCCGATCATCCGGCGGACGCCGAGCAACAACGAATACTACCATGTCGGGCGGATCGATGAAGCGGGCACGCCGTGGCGCTGCGCGGTCCGCGCCGATCACGACCTCCATATCGGGCTGCTGCCGGTCGACCGCTCGCAGCCGGCCTACGAGTTCGTCGTGGGCGGCTGGGGCAACACCAAGGTCGCACTTCGCAGCTTCGATGCGGCCGACCTGATCAACCCCGACCTCAGCGCGCGGCAGTCGATCGTCGAGCTGGCCGAACGGCCGACCACGGGCCTGCTGTCGAAGCTGCAATTCCGCGAGCTGGCGATCGGCCAGACTGCGGACGGCCAGACTGCGGACGGCCAGACTGCTTACGGCCAGACGGCGGACGGCCTGACGGTGTCGGTCGACGGGCAGCCGATCCTGTCGCACGCGCCGGCCGCGTTGCGCGGGGCGTACGACGTGCACGTCATGACCGCCTACGGGGCCGACGCGGAGTGGCTGTTCCCCGAACATGCGGGCGCGCGCGAGTTCCTGTATCTGAGCACGCGCCAGGACCATCCGGTGTGGAGCGACTTCTACCGCTACTACGCGCAACTGTCGCAGAGCGATCCCGACACGATCTTCCTGAAGTCCGATGACGACGTCGTCTATCTCCAGCTCTCCGAACTGCAGGACTTCATCGACTTCCGGGCCGCGCAACCGCACTACTTCCTGGTCAGCGCCAACGTCGTGAACAACAATGTCTGCGCCTATTACCAGCAGCAGAACGGGGCCATTCCGCAGGCACTCATGGAGCTCGAGCTGCCGGAAGGCGGCTTCAAGGGAACGCTGTGGAGCAGCCGCGATCTGGCCACCCGCCTGCACGACCATTTCCTGGACGATCCCGACGCGTTCAGGAAGCTTCCGCGCGACGTGATCGAGTGGCGCCAGCGGCTGAGCATCAATTTCGTCGCGTGGATCGGCCGCGACGCGGTCTACATGGCCGCCTATATGGGGGATGACGAGCACGCGACGTCGGTCGAGATCCCGCAATATCTCGGCCGGCCCAACTGCATCTATCCCGGCATGCTGGTCGGCCACCTGACCTTCTTCCCGCAGGACCCGGACTTCGAGCATGAGCGCATCCTGGGCCGCTATCGCGAGCTCGCCCGCGCCGAGGGCGTCCTGCCGGGTTGAAGCGGCCGCGGCCGGATTGGCGGTGCGGCGACGGCGCTCCGACGCGGCGCGGCCGCCTCACGCCGCGGATGTCTGCCTTGCGGTGCGGTCGTCGATCATCCGCTCGACGGCGGCGCGGATCCGCGCATAGGCCAGACGCCGGTCGGCGAGTTCGGGGGCCGACCCCGGATCATGCACCAGCATGCCCGTCTCGACCTCGAACACGACCAGGCGCCCGTCGGGCATGAGGCCGGCGTCGAGGCCCACATAGTCGAGACCGATCTCGCGCGCGATCGCGTAGAGGGCGCGCGTCGCGGTGATGCCGATCACCGCCTCCATGTCGGCGAGGAAGCGGTCCTCCTCGGCCCGCCGGGCCGGATGCCGGCCCATCTGGGCGTTGTAGTACCAGACCGCCCAGTCGTCATGGATGGCCAGGTGCAGCGGATACGGCCGGCCGGCCACGAAGATCACGCGGATCTTGCGGTAGAGCCCGTCGGGCCAGCGGCTGTCGACGAAGGGTGCGACGTTGAAGCGGTCGCCATGCGTGCTGGCGAGGTAGCGGGCGAGCTCGGGAGCGGAGGCGATGCGGGCCAGGTTGCGGCCGGCATGCGAGCCCAGCGGGCGCAGGATCGTGGGGAAGTGCGGCGCGGCGGCGAGCAGCTCGACGCGGCTGCGATGGCGCTGCGCGGGCACGACGGCTCCCGGGATGCGCACGAGCTGGCGCGCGACACCTTCGCGGCAGAGCGAGGCGATCGTCGCCCCGTGATTGATCACGGGCGCGCCGATGGCGGCCGCCAGCGCGTCGGCCGCCGCGAGCGCCTCGCGGTGCGGCTCGTCCTCGGCGATGGCGATGAACACGGCGTCGATGTGCGGCAGGCGCGCCGGAATGAAGGCGGCGGGATCGGCGAGGATCGCGGCCGGATCGGCAAGATGCAGCGTGTGCAGCGCGGTCGCGGCGTCGAACAGCATGTTGAGCGGCAGGTTGGCCTGGAAGTCGCCCGGCACGGCGAGCGCCAGCACGGTGCGGCGCACCACCTCGTTGGCGGCGACCGGGCGCGAGCGGAGCGGGTCAAGCGCGATCGCGCAGGCGAGATGGGCGAGCCCGGCCACGCGATCGCCGTCGGCGATGCAGGCCTCCCACAGGAGGTAGTGGATCTCGGGGTTCGGCGCGGGGCCGGCGGCCGGAAGCATCGCTTCGAGCGTCTGGCGGGCCTGGCGAGGGTCGTAGGCGGCGTGTGTCATGCGCGATGATGGGCGCCAATGGATGACCGGACGGTAAACGCCGGGTGATTTTTCACGCACCGATGCGCCGCGCGGCACCGGCGCCGTCGGCGCGGATGCGGAACTGCGCGCCCGACGGGCCGAGCTCGAGGATGTCGAACGCCGCGATCGCCACGCGGATCACCGCGTACTGGCCGAACGCGTCCGCGTCGCCGATGCGCGCGTCGGCCGCGGCATCGGTCACCTCCATGCCGGGCACCGCCGCGAGCGCGTAGGTCGCACGCGCGCCCGGCGACAGCGCGTCCCACGCGGCGCGGGCCACGTCGTCGCCGGCATGGATGCGGGCGGCGCCGCGCATGCGGATCTGCAGCTGCTCGGCCGGCGCCCAGGCCAGCAGCTCCACGCCCGGCCGGGCGGCGATCGCGCCGATCTTGGGCGAGCGCCGGTCGGCGTGGAACGTCGCCGCCGGCGGCAAGCGGTCGAAGCGGCGCAGCACGAGCGTCCTGAGCGCCGGGGTTCCGTCGGGTGCCGCGGTCGCGAGCTGGAGCCATCGCCAGGGCGAGTGGCGGTCGGCGGAAGCGGCGGCCAGGCCGGCGAGTGCCCGGTCGAGGAGTGCGGCTTCCCGGGTCATTCCTGCTTGCCTTCGGTCGGACGGAGGGTGAACGCCAGTTTCGCGCCGAGCGCGCCCACCACCATCATGCCGGCGAGCGGCCGGGCGGTGCCGTCGTCCAGCGCGCCCACCGCGAAGGCCGCGGACGCGCCGAGCGCGTATTGCAGCGTGCCGAGCAGGGCCGACGCACTCCCCGCATGGGCCGCGTGACGCGAGAGCGCCGCCACGGGTGCGACCGGCGCGATGGCGCCGATGCCGGCCAGGCACAGGCCGATCGCCACCATCAGCAGCGGCAGGTGGCCGATCCCCGTGCACGCCACCAGGAGCAGGAACAGGGTGGCACCGATCAGGTAGGTGGTGCCGTGGCGGACCACGAACGCCACGCCGAAGCGCTGCGTCAGCGGCACCGCGACCTGGGCGCTGCCGATGAACACCGCGGCGTTGACGCTGAAGGCGAGCGCGTATTCGGCGGGGGTGAGCCGGTATTCCTGCACGTAGGCCGCGGGCGACCCGCCGAGATAGGCGAACAGCGCGAACATCGCCATGCAGCCGACCAGCGCGTTGGTGATGAAGGCGCGGTCGATGGCGATCTGGATGTAGCGGGTGATCTGGTCGACCAGGCGCACGCGGATGCGGCGGCTGGGCGGCAGGGTCTCGGGCAGCACGCGCCAGGCGAGCCCGACCGAGACCAGGCCGAACCCCACCGTCATCCAGAAGATGAACCTCCAGTTGGCGACCGTCAGCATCAGCCCGCCGATCGACGGCGCCAGGATCGGCACCACGCCCATCACCAGCATCAGCTGCGCCATCAGGCGGCGCGCCTCGTGGCCGTCGCGCAGGTCGCGCACCACGGCGCGCGGCACCACGGCCGAGGCCGATGCCCCGAAGGCGGCCAGGAAGCGGAACACGCACATCACCGGGATCGAGGGTGCCAGCGCGCAGCCGGCCGAGGCGACCGTGAACAGGATCGCGCCCGCGATCAGGGGCAGGCGCCGCCCGTGCCGGTCGCTCCAGGGGCCTTGGACGATCTGGCCGCAGGCCAGGCCCGCGAACCAGGCGGCGAGCGTCAGCTGGGCCGCGCCCGCGGGCGCGTGCAGCGCGTGCTCCATGGTGGGGAATGCCGGCAGGTAGGCGTCGGTGGAGATCGGGCCCGCGGCGGTGAGGATGCCGAGCACGACGGCCAGGGTGAGCGGCACCGGCGCCTCGCGCAGGCGGGCGAGGCGCTCGTCGGGGGTGAGCCGTTTGTCGGGCGTGCGCCTGGCGCGCTCGCTTGACCCGGCTTTGGCCGGCACGTCTAAAGGCGTCATGCGTCGTATCGTCTCCGGGATCCAGCCCACGGGCATCCCGCATATCGGGAACTATCTGGGTGCGCTGCGCCGGTGGGTGGCACTGCAGGACCAGGCGGAGTGCCTGTACTGCATCGTCGACCTGCATGCGATCACCGTTTGGCAGGAGCCGGACACCCTGCGGCGGAACACGCGCGAGATGGCGGCCAGCCTGCTCGCCTGCGGGCTCGATCCGGCCCGCGCGATCCTGTTCCACCAGTCCGGCGTGCCGGCGCACGCACGGCTCGCCTGGGTATTCAACTGTGTCGCCCGGCTCGGCTGGCTGAACCGGATGACGCAGTTCAAGGACAAGGTGGGGCGCGACCGCGAGGCCGCGTCGGTCGGGCTCTACGTCTATCCAAACCTGATGGCGGCCGACATCCTCGCCTATCACGCAGACGCGGTGCCGGTGGGCGACGACCAGCGCCAGCATCTCGAGCTCGCCAACGACATCGCGCAGAAATTCAACCACGATTATGGGCGCGAGTTCTTTCCCGTGATCCAGCCGCTGGTGGCCGAGCAGGCCGCTCGCGTGATGAGCCTGCGCGACGGCACGAAGAAGATGTCGAAATCGGACGCGTCGGATCAGAGCCGGATCAACCTCACCGACGACGACGACACGATCCGCCAGAAGATCCGGCGCGCCAAGACCGACCCCGAGCCGCTCCCGTCGGAGGCGGCGGGGTTCGAGGGACGCCCCGAGGCGCGCAACCTCGCCGAGATCATGGCGACCGTCACGGACCGGTCGGTGGCAATCGTGCTCGCGGCGCATGGCGGCCAGGGCTTCGGCACGTTCAAGGACGCGCTGGCCGACGCGCTGATCGCGCACCTGGCGCCGATCCGCGCCGAGGCGGCGCGGCTGCTCGAGGCGCCGGACCATCTCGACGCCGTGCTGCGGGCGGGGGCCGCGCGTGCGTCGGCGATCGCCGAGCCGATCGTGGACGAGGCGGAACGGCTGGTAGGGTTGCTGCGATGATCGGACGTTCCATTCTGCTGGCGGTGGGCGCGGGCGTCGCCTTCGGGTCGGTGGTGATCGCCGTGCTGGCAGCGGGGCTCGGCATACGCAACGGCCTCTGGGCGCTGGTGCCGGCGGCGATCGGCGCGGCGGTGGCGGTGTTCGAGTGGATCCGGATCAAGCGGACGCCGCTCGACTCCGAGCTCCCGGGGATCGTGCCCGGCGACGAGTAGGACGGAGGGAGGCTTGCGCCAGGCGCTGCACGAGATCGCGGTCGAGACGCCCGGCCGCGGCCTGATCGAGGTGACGCGTCCGATCCTGCGGTTCGTTCGTGACACCGGGATCGAGACGGGGCTGCTCACCGTGTGGTGCCGCCATACGTCGGCCTCGCTGCTGGTGATGGAGAATGCGAGCCCCGAGGTGCTGGCCGACATCGTCGACTATTTCGAGGATCTCGCCCCCGAGACAAGGCGCTACCGGCATGCGCTGGAGGGGCCCGACGACATGCCGGCGCATCTGCGGACGGCGCTGACGAACGTGCAGCTGACGATCCCGGTGGCTGGTGGCGAGCCGGTTCTAGGAACATGGCAGGGCCTGTTCCTGTTCGAGCACCGTGCCAGCCCGCACCGGCGGCATCTCGTGCTGCACCTCCTAGGCGAGTAACGGGGTCAAGGGGACAAGTCCCCTTGGCGAGGTGCAGGGCAGAGCCCTGCAAAACTTTCCGTTGTCGTTGGACTTCCGGGTCGATGCTGCAATTTCGCCGCCCCCTCCCCGTCTTCCGCACCGTCGGCCGCGCCTATAGTTTGTTATGGGAGCATCGTCGTCTGCACCTGAAGGCGATCTGGCCGCCGGTGGTGTTCCTGGTCGCCGCCGAGTTCCTGTACCACCGGATCATGGGCAACGCCGCGGGCGCCGCAGACCGGTTCCATGCGGTTCTGGCCGCACCCTGGTACATGCCGCTCGCGGCCGTGGTGGCGTGGCTCGCGGGGCTGAAGTTCCTGCTGTCGTTCAGCATCTCCTGGCGGCGGCATCTGCTGCTGGGCGAGCGGTTCGATCCGTTTTTCTTCCGTGCGCCATTCTGGCGTTATCTCGGTTTTCTGCTGCTCACCTATGCCTGGATCGTGCCGCTTCTGCTGCTGTCGCTGGTGCTAGGCGGGGTGCTGGCGATGCATCATGCGTCGCCGATCGGGGAGCTGGCAGCCTTGCTCGCGATGCTCGCGGCCGTGGTGTTCGCGATCTGGGGCGTGGTGCGGCAGGTGCCGTTCTTCACGGCGCTGACGTTCGACCGGCCCATCCCCGGCTGGCGCGACTGCGTGCGTGCGATGCGCGGAACGGTTCTGCGCTACGTGGCGGCCTTCGTGATCGCGATGCTGCCCGTCGTGCTGCTGAACCTGGTGCTCGACACCGGCCTCAAACTCGCAGGGGCGGATCGGCACGCGGTGCATGTCGGGTTGGGGGAGTCGGCGTTTCGCCAGGCGATGCTGTTCATTCATTTCGCGTTGGGCGCGGCGCTTGGTGCGATCACCACGACGACGGTGATCGACGCGGGCGTCGTGCGCAGCACGCCTCCAGTGTGAAGGGCGAGCCCTTAGAACCGACTAGTTCAAGTCATGGGATCCAAGGGGCGACTGCCCCTTGGCGGGTCCAGGGCAGAGCCCTGGCCTGCTTGCCTCAGCCGCGCGCACGCGGGGCAGACCGGCGGCGGTGCTCATGCCGCCGCGATCTCCGCCTGCAGGCTCGCCATGTCGATCACGTAGCGAAACCGCACCTCGCCGCCCTTGACGCGCTTGTAGGCCGCGTTCACCTCGCCGATCGGGATCACCTGGATGTCGGGCGCGATCCGGTGCTCGGCGCAGAAGTCCAGCACCTCCTGCGTCTCGGCAATGCTGCCGATCAGCGAGCCCGCCAGCGAACGCCGGCCAAAAATCAGTTCCTGGTTGTTGTAGCCGGGGAGCCCGCCGATCGCGCCGACCGCGACGTAGGATCCGTCGCGCTTGAGCAGCGGGATGTAGAGGTCGACCTTGTGCTTCTCCGGGATCGTCGAGAGCACGAGGTCGAAGCCGCGCTCCAGCTTGGCCATCGCCGCCTTGTCGGTGGAAACGACGCAGGCGGCACCGAGCTTTTCCGCGTCGGCGCGCTTGGCCTCGCTGGTGGTGAACACCGTGACGGCGGCGCCCATCGCGCGGGCGATCTTGACCGCCATGTCGCCGAGGCCGCCGAAGCCCACGATGCCGACCTGTTTGCCGGGGCCCGCACCCCAGCGCTTGAGCGGCGAGTAGGTGGTGACGCCCGCGCAAAGGATCGGCGCGGCCGCGGCCGGATCCAGCGCCGCGGGAATGCCGAGCACGAAATCCTCGCGCACCACGATACGGTCGGAGTAGCCGCCGAACGTGTTGTCGCGGCCGTAATGGTTGGTGCCGTCATCGGCCATCAGCTTGGGCTTCATCGGACCGTTATAGGTCGCGAGCCAGGAGTTCGGCCCCTCGCAGTACTGCTCGACCCCCTCGCGGCAGGACGCGCACTGGCGACAGCTGTCGATCATGCAGCCGACGCCCACCAGGTCGCCGAGGCGGTGGCGCGAGACCTCGGCGCCGGCGCGCACCACGCGTCCCACCACCTCGTGGCCGGGCATGCAGGGATAGACGGTGTTGCCCCAGTCGTTCTCGGCCTGGTGGATGTCGGAGTGGCAGATGCCGCAGAACAGCACCTCGATCTCGACGTCCAGCGGCCCGGCCTCCTCGCGCTCGATCTCGGTCAGCTTCAGGCGGCTGAACGAGTGGTTCGCGGCATAGCCGTAGGATTTCAGCATGGGGGACGCTCCCGGAGACCGCCGCAAAACAGCGGAGCGCGGTCGCGGTTCCTCGTCGCGCCGGACTTGCGAAGCCGGCGGCCAGGTGCTGCCCTCCTCGCGTGACGATCGAGGTCCTGCAGGCCGCCCATGACAGCGCCGCGTGGCGCGAGACGGTCCGGCTGCGCCATGCCGTGCTGCGCGCCCCGCTGGGGCTCGCCTTCTCGGCCGACGAGCTGGCGCGCGAAGCCTCGCAGCTTCACCTGGCGCTGCACGCGGAAGGCGGCCTCGCCGGCGTGGTGGTGCTCGTGCCCCCCGAGGCCGGCGCGCGGACATGGAAGCTGCGGCAGATGGCGATCGCCCCCGCGTTCCGCGGCCGGGGCCTCGGCACCGCCCTCGTCACCGCCGCCGAGGAGACGGTGCGCGCCCGCGGCGGCGAACGCGTCGTGCTGCACGCACGCGCGGACGCGGTCCCGTTCTATCTCCGCCTCGGCTATGCCGCCGAGGGCGCGGTGTTCGAGGAGGTGACGATCCCGCACCAGTCGATGTCCAAGCGCCTCGCGCCGCAGCGCGGCTGATCGCGGTTGAAGAAGGTCAGGGGCTCTGCCCCTGGACCCCGCTGGGGCCTTGGCCCCAGACCCCTTTCAATAGCCAGGTCCAGGACCGGCTCGGTCCTGGCGGGGTTTAAGGGGCAGAGCCCCTTTGCTTGAGGAAACCCCATGATTCGACGCCGACCGTTGATCGCAGGTGCTGCCGCCCTTTGGGCGACGCGCGCAGAAGCGGCAACCCCCTTCACCGTGATCCTCGACTGGCTGCTGAACGCCGACCATGCCGGCCTGTTCGGCGCGCAGGCGTGCGGCGCCTTCGCGCGCGCGGGCCTCGCGGTGCGGATGATCGCGCCGTCCGACCCGAGCTCGCCGCCGCGTCTGCTGGCCGCCGGCCAGGCGGATCTCGCAATCGGCTACGGCAAGCAGATCAACATCATCACCGCGGCCGGCCTGCCTGTCGTGCGGGTCGCCACCGTGATCGCGACGCCGCTCGACGTGATGATGGCGCTCGAGAGCTCCGGCATCCGCACGCTGGCCGACCTCCGCGGTCGGACCATCGGCTACTCCGTGCCCGGCCTCGACCAGGCGATCCTCGGCGCGATGCTGGGCTCCGTGGGGCTCACAGCCTCCGACGTGCACATGGTGGACGTGAACTACGCCCTGGTGACGTCGCTGCTGACGCGCCGCGTCGACGCGGTGGTGGGCGTGTATCGCAACGCCGAGGTGCTGCAGGTGCGCGAGATGGGGGCCGCGCCGGTGCTGTTCGCCCCCGAGGACCACGGCGTGCCGTCGACCGACGAGCTCATCCTGCTGGCGCGGCGCGACCGGGTGGGCGACCCGGCGATCGCGGCGTTCATCCGCGCGCTGGCCGAGGGGGTCGCTGCCGTGCAGCACGATCCGGACGGGATGTGGCGGCTGTTCGTGGCCGCCCATCCCGAGCTCGACAGCGCGTTCAACCGGGCGAGCTGGACCGCGACGGTGCCGCTGCTCGAGCGCGATCCGGGCCGGCTGGATGCGGCGCGCTACGAGCGGTTCGCTTCGTTTTGTGTCGCGCAGAAACTCGTGGCCACGCCGCAGAAGCTCGGGGACTACGCGGTGGAGATCGGCGGCTAGATCCGCGTGAGCCTGGCCGCGTGTCCGATCGCGCGCGGCATCACGGTGGCGAGCGCCATCAGGCCGACCTGGCCGGCGCGTCGCAATCCGAGCTCGTAGAGCACCTGCGAACGCCGGATCGGGGGCCGGATGCGCGCCCGGAGCTCGCGCGCGTAACGATCGGCGCTGCCGCCGTCGAGGAGCACGCGCGCGGCGAGGCTGGCACTTCCCAGCGCCAGCGACATGCCGTCGCCGGTGAAGGCGTGGATCACGCCGGCCTGGTCGCCCAGCCTGTAGAGCTCGGACGCGTCGTCCGCCGGCGCGGGATGGACGAAGCCGAACGGCACACGGGCGATCGCGAGCGGCCGGTCGAGCAGCTCCTCGGCGCCGTCCAGCCGGGCGGCCAGGATCGGGTTCCGGCCCACCAGGTCCGCGAGCAGATGCGGCCAGTCGCCACCGGCGCGGTGCAGCGCGTCGCGCGTGACGAGAAGGCAGAGGTTGGCGGCGTGCTCGACCAGTTGCAGCCCGGCATAGCCGTCCGCGAACAGATGGAGCTCGATCATGTGCCGGAGCGCCGCGTGCTGGTCCGGCCTGACGCGGAAATAGGACTTGAAGCCGACCAGGTCGGACGCGGCCGCCTCCCGCTTATGGGCGCGGAGCTCGTGCTTGCCGGTGGCCAGCAGGACCGGGCCGGCGCGCGGCGCCTCGAAGGCCACCCCGCGATGGATTGCCGCACCGGATGCCGCGGCCCGCTCCAGCAGCGCCTCGTCGAGACGCTTGCGGGTGAGGCCGGCGGCCACGAAGGGCAGGCGGACATCGGCACTTCGTCCGCCGCGGACGAGGCGCAGCCGGTCGATCCGGTGGGCGCCGAGGCCTGCGATGTCGATGCCGAGCGATGCCAGCTCGCGCTGCGCGCCGGGACCGAGGCACTCGCCGCAGATCTTGTGGGCGGGCTCGGCCGTGCGCTCGAACAGTGTGACGCGCCGGCCCGCGCGCGCCAGGTGGCAGGCGGCGGCGGCCCCGGCGAGGCCGCCGCCGGCGATTGCGATGTCGCTCATTTCAGCCGCTCGACGCAGAGCCGCGAGGGCATGTGCGTGGTGATCTCGGCGCCGCGGATCCGCGCGCGCCGCAGCAGCGCCCGCCACTCGTCGGGGCGGAACGAGCGGGCGATCGAGGCGGTGCCGTCGGTCCGCACGATCGGGTGCCAGAACGCGGCCCGGCACAGCACGCGAAACCCCAGATAGGCGAAGCGCCGGCGATGCAGGTCGGAGACGAACCAGCCTTGGACACAGTTCGCCTCGGACCATGCGAGGAAACGCACGACCTCGTCGTCGGTGAGGTGGTGGGTGAATTGCGAGCTCACGATGAAGTCGGGCCGCGGGTCGGGCCGGTAGGCGAACACGTCGCCGGTGCGGTAGGCGATCCCGCCACCGAGGCGCTCGGCGAGCTCCGCACTGCGCGGGTTCAGGTCGATGCCTTCGAGCCGCACCGGACGGCCGAGGTGCCCGAACCGCGCCGCGATCGCGCGCAGCAGGTCGCCGCGGCCGCAGGCGACGTCGAGCACGGAGACCGGGCGGGCGGGCGGCACGCGGATCGCCGCGCGCTCGAGCCAGGCCAGCGTCGGCGCATGCGTGCGGGTGACGCGGTTGACGCGCTCGAGGTCGCGGAGTGCGGCTTCGTAGTCGGCGGCGGGCAGATCGGGATCGTCCATCCGCTCGGCCAGCACCGCGCGGTGGGACAGATCGATCAAGGGCGCAGCCGGAACCGGAACGTCTCGGCCACCATGCCGGGGCCGAACGCCATCGCCAGCCCGGGCCCGTCCCCGCCGCCGTCGAGCATCCGGCGCAGCACGAACATCACGGTGGCCGACGACATGTTGCCGTAATCGTGCAGCACGGCGCGCGAATGGGCCAGCGCCTCGCGGCCGAGCGACAGGCCGAGCTCGACCGCGTCCAGCACCGAGCGGCCGCCGGCATGCACCGCCCAGTGGCGGATCGCCTGGGTGCCGGCGCCGCGCAGGATGCCGCCATCGTCGGCGCGCGCCGCCTCGCGCTTGAGCACCGACGCGATCCGGCCGGGCACGCGGCCGGAGAGATGCATCAGGAAGCCGCCATCGCCGATCTGCCAGGTGATGTGGTCGGCGGTGTCGGGGATGGTGCAGGCGCGGACGTCGTCGATCACGATGCCGTCGGCGTCGGCGGTGACCAGGGCGGCGCTGCACCCGTCGGCGAACAGCAGCGCCGAGAGCGCCGGCTCGAGCTCGGCGGTTTCCTGCATGTGCAGCGTGCAGAGCTCGAGATTGACCACCAGCACGCGGGACGCGGGGTCGGCCAGCACGGCGTTGCGCGCGCAGCGCAGCGCGGGGACCGCGGCCGAGCAGCCCATGAAGCCCACGATCGTGCGCTCGACATCGGCGCGCAGGCCGAGGGCGGCCGCCAGCTGCAGGTCCAGGCCGGGGGCGCTGAAACCGGTGCAGGAGGCGACCACGAGATGGGTGATGCGCAACGCCTCATCCCGATCGAGGGCGAGGTCGCGCACGGCGGCGAGCGCCAGCGGCAGCGCGTGCACCTCGTATTGCGACATGCGCGCGCGCGTCGTCGGGAACTCGCCCCGCCGGTAGAAGCCGGTCCCGTCGATTTCGCCGGTACTGAGGTCACCGGCGGAGAACACAGAGTAGCGACGCGCGATACCGGCGCGGTCCGCCATGCGCTCGAACGTTGAGCGGGTGCGCTCGTCGGCGAGCAGGCTGGTGGCGAACTGGCGGAAGAAGGCGTGGATCTCGTGAGCCGGGACCGCGGTGCCGATGCGATTGATATGGGCGAGGGTTATGACGCACGTCCGATCGCAAGCGTCGCATTCAGGCCGCCGAACGCGAACGAGTTCGACAACGCCACTTCGATCGGCATGTGGCGCGCCTCGTTGGGAACGCAATCCACCGGGCACTCCGGATCGGCTTCCTTGAAACCGATCGTGGGCGGGATGCGGCTGGCTCGCAGCGCGATGATGGTGGCGACCGCCTCGATCGCACCCGCCGCGTTGAGGCAGTGGCCGACCATCGACTTGGTCGACGTGACCGGCACGCGAGCGAGCCGGGCGCCGAGCAGGTCGCCGAGGGCGGCCGATTCCGTGAGGTCGTTGAGCCTGGTGCCGGTGCCGTGGGCGTTGACGTAGTCGACGCGGTCGGCGGGGAGGCCGGCGTCGTCGAGCGCGCCCTGCATCGACCGGCGCGCGCCGTCGCGGTCGGGCGCCAGCAGATCGCCCGCATCCGCGGTCATGCCGAAGCCCAGGATCTCGGCCAGGATGGTGGCGCCGCGGTCGCAGGCGCGGTCCCAGTCCTCGAGCACCAGGATGGCACCCCCCTCGCCCAGCACCAGGCCGGGGCGGTTGCGCGAGAAGGGGCGGCAGATATCGGGGCTGAGCACGCGCAGCGCGTCCCAGGCCTTGAGGACGCCGAGGGTGATCGACGCATCGGCACCGCCCGTCATCATCACGTCGGCAGCGCCCGAGCGGATCATGTTGGCGGCGATGCCGATCGAGTGGTTGGCGGACGCGCAGGCCGAGCCGATGCTGAAGGTCGGCCCCTTCAGGCCGAACGCCATCGCGCACTGGCTCGCGGGCGCGTTGGGCATGATGCGCGGCACGGTCAGCGGCGACACGCGGCGGGGGTTCTCGCTGTAGATGGCGCGCGACCCGTCATCGAAGGTTTCCAGACCAACTGCGGCCGCCAGGATTGCGCCGGCGCGCGCGGGCTCCGGGCGCGGATCGGCCTGCGCCCAGGCCTCGCGGCCGGCGATCAGCGCCATCTGGCAGACGCGGTCGAGCTGGACCAGCTGCCTGCGGTCGAAATGGGCGCTGAAATCAGTGTGGATCTGGGCCGCGGTGGTGACCGTCATCCGGTCGCGCGGCAGGAACTCGCCGGCGATCGGGGTGATGCCGGAGCGCCCCGCGAAGAGGGCGTCGGTGAAGCTCGGAACACCGGAGGCCGTGGCGCACACCACGCCCATGCCGGTGACGGCGACCCGGCGCCGGTCCGCCGCCCCGCTCGCGGCAGACGGGATCTAGGTCGCTCCCGCGGTCGCGCGGCGTCGCTCGACCAGGTCGACGATGTGCTGGGTGAGGCCCGCCACCGTCGGGTCCTCGCCCTCGATGCCCGGCGGGATCTCGATGTCGTATTTCGTCTCGATCGCGAAGATCGCCTGCACGAGGTCGATCGAGGCGATGTCGAGGTCGGCGAGCTTCGTGTCGGGGGCGAACTTGCTGGCGTCGATCGCCGTCTCGCGCGCGAGGATCGCCACGATCTCCTGGTGTAGCGGAAGCTCGTCCTGTGGGGCGTCGTCCGGCATGAGCGTCTCCGTCCAGTTGCGATCAGGTTACAGGCGAGTGTCCGGGGCGGGAAGCCGGTCGTCAACGATCGTCACGCTCTCGGATGCAGAACGAACATGACCTGCCGGTCGGGATGGGTGGTGACGGAGCCGCGCGGCAGCACCTCGCGGTAGCCCGGGGCGAGCTCGACGCGGAAGCGCTGGAGCAGGCGCCCCAGCGCGACCACCACCTCGGTCAGCGCGAAGGTCGCACCGATGCAGACGCGCGGGCCCGCGCCGAACGGCAGGTAGCTGTAGCGCGCCGGCGGCCCGGCCGCGAACCGGCCCGGATCGAACGCGTCGGGGTCGTTCCAATTCTGTTCGTGGCGGTTCACCACGAAGGGCGAGATCGTGATCATGGAGCCGGCCGGGATGGCCTGGCCCCCGAGTTCGTCGGGGCCCAGCGCCTCGCGGGTGATGACGAAGGCGGGCGGGTAGAGGCGGAGCGTCTCGTCCACATGGCTGCGGAGCCGCGCGAGGCCGGGGATGCTTGATGCGGCGCCGTCGGCCGAGAGGTCGAGCGGGGCGGCCTCGCGGGCGAGCTCCTCCTGCCATTCGGGGAAGCGGGCGAACAGGAAGCACGACCAGAACAGCGTCACCGCCGTGGTCTCGTGGCCGGCCAGGATCATGGTGGCGACCTCGTCGCGCAACGTCGCGGGGTCGAGCGCCTCGCCCGTCTCGGCGTCGCGGGCGTCCGACAGCATGTCGAGCAGGTCGCGCGGCGCGCCCTCCAAGCGGGCTGCCGGGTCGCGCTCGGCAATCAGCGCGTCGATGAAGCCGGTCCATTCGTCGCGGAAGGCGGCGCGGCGGTGATCGGCGGGGCTCAGCTCGGTCTCGGGCCGGAGCAGCAGGTCGGACGCGGTGGGCTGCGACAGGGTCTCGCGGAAATGCACCAGCAGCCGGCGGAGCTCGGCGCCGCGCTGCGCCATCTCGAGCGAGAACATCGAGCGGCCGGCGATGCCGAGTGCCAGCTCCTGCATCACGGGCAGGAGCTCGACCGGGCGCCCGGCACCGTCGGCGAGTGCGGCCTCGGTGATCTCGGCCTCGAGCGCCACGTGACGTGCGAGCAGGGTAAGGGCCCGCGGCGTCATGGCCGGCGCGATCATGCGGCGCTGGCGTCGCCAGCTCTCGCCCTCGGCCAGGAACACGCCCTCGCCGAACACCGGGTACATGATGCGGCGAGTGGCGTTATCACGCACGTAATTGACGACATTGCTGACCAGCACGCGTTGTATCGCGTCGGGGTCGCTGACCAGGAAATGCTTCCGACCGAGGAAGCTGCCTTCCAGCACGCCCTCCCGGTAGGCCGGCTCGCCCCACAGCTCGAGCGGGTTGCGGCGCAGCGCCATCAGGGTCGCGAGATCGCCGGGTTTATGGGATGCGAAGGGCGGCCGTGGCAGGTGTCGGGTGTCGCTCAACTAGTCAGGCCAGCCATGCGGGCCAGGATGAGGCGGGCGGCGGCGCAGCGCAAGGCGAAGAAGGCCAGGGGCGCTGCCCCTGGACCCCGTTAAGGGCGGAGCCCTTAAAACCCCTTACCGGAGTTCACGCTTCGACGACGGAGCGGATGGCAAAGATTCCAGGCTGCGCCCAGAAAGGCCAACGATCAGGGTTCCAAGGGACGACCGTCCCTTGGCGGGTCCAGGGCGTCACGCCGGAGGCGTGCTCCGCACGACGCCCTGGCCTTCTCATTGCAGCGCCAGCGCGCGCTCGCCCGCAGCGTACAGATCAAGCCGCGAATAGAGACCGAACCGCGATCCGTCATCGAGGAACCCGCCGCCTGGCCCTTCCGTCGCGGTCAGGATGCCGTCGGCCTGCGCGAGCGTGAGCCAGGGGAAGGCGGCCGTCAGCAGGCGCCCCGCCTCGGGCGCGCGGGCTGCCACATCCTCCGTGCCGCCGGCGGTGGCGGCGTGCACGACCGGCAGGCCGAAGCCGAGCGTCGCCGTGACCAGCGTCGCGTCCGCGCGTCCGTCGTGGAAGCGGCCGCGATCGCTGGCCGCGCACGCGCTCAGCGTCGTGGCGCAACCCTGCGCCAGCACCGGCAACGCGGTGCGCCGGGCGGCGGCCAGGGCTGCGGGATAGTCCGTGACCGTCCCGCCGCGTCGGGTTTTCTGCCCGACATAGTCGGAATCGTTAGCGAGCAGCTGGGCGATGTCGTAATAGGCGAGCGTGCGTCCGCCGATCACGTCCATCGCGTAATGCGCGCCGAGCACGACGCGGTCGAGGCCGTATTCCGTGGCGCGCGCGATCTCCTGCGGGAAGCGGTCGGGCACCAGGAAGCCCAGCAGCAGCGCGCCCGTCACGCCGTAGGCCGTGTGGCCGCTGGGGAAGGCCGGGCTGCGGATCAGGTTCTCCGTGGGGCCGCTCAGATAGGCCGTGTTGCTGCTCGGCTGCCGGAAATAATCGGTGCCGTCGTCGTGCCGGACCCGGTGCTCGGTCTGGTACGGCCGGCTGTCGCCGAACGGATTCGCACCCGCAGACCCGGCCGGGACGCCGTAGGAGCGGCCGAACACGTCAGCCGTGCCGTGCTCGCGCGTGATCAGCGCCGCAGCCGCGGGCGAGACCGGGGTGGTGCCGTCGATCGTCTCGTTGGCGAAGAAATACTTGGCCGCCTGGCTGTCGCCCTCGACGATCGCGAGCGTGTAGGCGAGCAGCGACGTCACCTCGGGCGAGACGGTGGCGTAGGTTTTCGGCGCGCTGTAGTCGCCATGCGCGCGCCAGACCGGCCCGAGCGTGGTGCCGAGCCCGTCGGCGAGATCGCCCAGGTCGGCGATCGTGATGAAGGCGTCGCGGAGCGCCTGCTCCTCCTGCTGCGCGAAGGGCACCAGCAGCGGCGGTGTGCGGGCACCGGTCTGGATGTCGCCAGTGACGCGCAGATTGGCGGCGAGCGCGGCGCGCCCGGCCGGCGTCGCGGGCAGGGCGGCGAACGGCGCCAGCCCCGCCAGGGCCGCGAGATTGGCGCGCGACTGCGCGCACGCCGCGACGCTGCCGCAGAGCGAGGCGGCCAGCAGCACCGCGGAGAGAGTCAGCCTGCGCATTCGTTCCCTCACCCCGTCGGCCGCCTCGATCGCATTCGTGCGGAGATCCCGCAGGGAGGCGGCAGAGGAAGAAATGGGGCTCTGCCCCACACCCCGCCAGGACAAGCAGTCCTGGACCTGCCTACTTAAGTCATGGGGGTCCAGGGTGCACAGCATCCTGGTGGGGTTTGGGGCAAAGCCCCAATGCTAATAACGAAACTGGTATTTCAACCCGACATTGCTCCCCGGGTCGTTCTCGGGGGTCGTGGCTCCGGTAACGGTCCCACCCGTGCCCACCGTCGTGAACGCCTTCAGGCGCTTGGTGATGTCGATCTGCACCAGCGCCTGCGTTCCCCCGCCCCCGGTGCTTTCCCGCGCGCCGACATAGACGCGCTTGGTGACGTATTTGCCGCCCTCGATGGAGGCGCCCGAGCTCGAGTTCGAGCTCGTATCCGACCCCACCGTCAGGCGATCGAGGCCGAGCGTGCTGCGCACGCGCCCGATCGGGTCGAAGCCGCCGCCGCCGCCCGAGAGCGAGGCCAGCGCGGTCGCGATCTGGGCGATCTGGAACGGCGACAGGCTCGCGGTGGTGGAGCCGAACAGCAGCAGCCCGAGCACCTGGTCCTGCGGCAGTGCGGGCGTCGACGACAGGGTGATCTTGGGCTTGCTCGCGTAGCCGGTGACGGCCAGGTCGGCGGTGTATTCCTGGACGGTGCTCTCGGCGAGGAAGTCGAGCGTCGGGTCGAGATGGCCGTTGGTGGTGCCGTCGAAGCCCACCGAGCCGCGGGTGAAGTTCAGCGTGGTGCCGGCCAGCGCAAGCGTGCCGCGGCGGAGCTGGAAGCCGCCGCTGATGTCGGGCGCCACCGTGGTGCCGCCGGCGTGCAGCGAGCCTCCGAGCACCGCGTCGATGCCGTGGCCGCGCACGAAGATCTCGCCCGGGGCCGCGAGCGTCAGGTCGAGTGCCACCACCTGCCCGGTGCCGCCATGGGTGACGGGTGCGGGTTTGTCGCCGGGCTTGATGACGTGGAGGGTCGCGACCGAGCTCGGCAGCCCGCCCGGGATGTTGATGTCGGCGCGCTCGATCGAGATGCGGCCGCCCACCGCGAGGCGCCCGCTGGCGTGGCCGGCGACGTGCACGTCGGCGTCGAGCACGGCGGTGAGCAGGTCGGAGGCGACCGGGCTCGCCCGGTTCATGGTGATCGTGAGATCGACCGGCAAGCCGGGGGCGAGCACGCCTACTGACCCCGCGACGCCCAGCGTGCCGGCGCCGGCATGGGCGGTGAAGCGGTCGATCCGCACGCTCTGGCCGGCCAGCGTGAGGGCGGCCTCGATATCGGACAGATGCGCGCCCTGGGTGAAATCCTGCAGGTCGCCGCCGGCGAGCGTCACGCTGCCGCCGAGCATGGGATGGGCGACCGTGCCGGTCGCGGTGGCGGCGATGCGCATCGCCCCGCTCAGATGCCGGCCGCCCTGCTCGAGCACGGGGTTGGCCACCGCGAGGTCGAGCCGGCCGGAGGCGGCGACATCGAGCGGGCCGGCGCCCCTGATCGGGACGATGCCGGTGATGCCGAGATCGATCTTTTCTCCCGCCGCGAGATGCGCGTTCACATGGGCGGCGCTGCCGGCGAGCGTCGCCATCGCGGTGAGATCGGCGGCCGGCAGGGCGGCCGCCGGGCCGGTGCGCAGGCGCAGGCCGGCGGCGGTCACACGCACGGTGCCGGTGGGCGCGGCCGTGGTGCCGCCGAGGTGGGCGTCGGCGTCGATGCGGCCCGTGGCGTCGAGCGTCGGCGCGAAGGGGGCGGCGAGTGCCGGGGTCACGTCGCGCACGCTTGCGGTGAGCGCCAGCGTGGGCGAGACGCGGCCGTCCACCGTGATCGTGGCGAGCGGCGCCGTCCCGCCTGCCACCGCGAGGCGGACATTGCCGAGCGTGACGGCGGGCGCCCAGGCGATGCGTGACGGCGCTTCGAGCCGGACCGTCTCGCCGTGCCAGGCGGCCATGAGGCGGCTCAGGGTGAGCATGCTCCTGGGCACGTCGATCAGGGTCGCGGTGTCGAGGGTCGCGGGCGCGCCCTGGAGGTTGGGGCTGCCGGCGGCGAGCGTCACGGCGAGTGCGGCCAGCCTGCCGCGCGCGGTCACGTGGGCGTCGCCGCCGATCGCACCTTTGGCGATGCCGGCGGCATCGAGGCGCAGGTCGAGATCCGGGTCGGCGGTCGGGTCGGCGACCGTGCCCGCGAGCGTGAGGCGGCCGACCTGCGCACCCGCAGCGGCCAGACCTGCGGCGGCCACGTTCACCCGCGCGCCGGACGCGGTCTCGGCGAGCTTGGCGGTGATGGTGCCCGCGAGCGGCTGTCCCGCGAGGCGGGAGAAATCGGCCAGGCGACCGATCGCGAGGTCGAGAGTGCCAGTGGGGAGTTTGGCACCCGCGGCGAGTGCGAGGTCGGCCCGGCCGCGCAGGCTCTTCCAGTCGAACGCGTCGAGACGGACGGTGGCCGCCCCGGCGGCATCGCGCGCGACCGCGGCGCGGATGTCGGCGACAGCACCGTCGAAGCGCCCGGCCAGCACCAGTTGCGCGCTGGGCGCCTTCGGCAGATGCGCGGCGGTGACGTCGAGCGTGAGCGGCTCGGGGCGCACCGGCCCGGTGCCGACCTCGCCCGCGGCGTGGACGGTGGCGGCGAGATCGGCGGTCGGGCCGGTGGCCGTGGCGTCGATCGTCAGCTGGCCCGCGACCTTCGGCGCGACGGCGTCCAGCGACGGCAGCACCAGGTGCAGCTTCGCGTCGAGCGTGCCGGACAGGTCCGTGCCCGACGCCGCAAGCTGCACCGCGCGGCCGGTGAGTGCCAGCGAGCTGAGGGTGATGTCGGCGCCGCGCCGCTGCGCCGAGAGCGTGATGGTGCCGTCGGGCCCGATCAGCGCCACCGCCTGCTTCATGCCACCCGTCAGCGCGACGCGGCCGACGATGTCGGCCGACTGGTCGGCTCCCGCGGTGGAAAAATCGGCGCCGAGCGTGGCGTGGCCGGCGAGATCGACGCCGCCGGCGGCGGCGAGCGGGGCGAGATCGGGCACGCCGAGATCCACATGGCCGGCGACCCCGCCCGCCGTGCGGAGATGGGCCGCGAGATCGAGCAGCGGATGCGCGAGATGGAGCTCGACGGGACGGTCGGGCGTGTCGAGATGCGCCGTCGCATCGAGCGTCACCGGGGCGGACGCGAACAGGTCGGGCCTGGGCCCCGGGATGCGCAGGCCGGCGAGCACGGCGTGGAGGGTGACGGGGCCCCCGCTTCCAGGATTGGCGTTCCCCGCGGCGGGGCTGCCCGACAGGTCGGCGTCGATCCGCCCGACCGCGGCGCCACCGGTGGCGAGCCCCGTGACGAGCAGGTGCCCGTCGGCGGCCGGGTGGCGGAGCGGGCCGTGCAGGTGGGCGTCCAGCGCGACGGACTGCCAGCTGACGCCCGCCACCGGCTGCATCGCCGGCGCGTGCGCCGAGACCGCGAGCTGCGCCGCCTCCCCGGTGAGGTCGACCAGGCCGTCGGCGCTGGCGACCAGCTTGCCCGCCGCGAGGTTCAGGTGCAGCGCCTCGGCGCGGCGCGGGCCGTCGAGTGCGAGCTCGAGGTCGAGCGGGCTGACCTGGTCGGAGCCCGCGAAGGTGGCCACCAGGCCGCCGGGCTGCTCGCGGGCGGCGACCCGGAGCGAGATGCCGCCCTGCCCCACCACGCCCTCGAGCCGGTAGTGGCCGCGCCCGGAGAGATCGGCGAGGTCGAGGGCGAGGTCGGTCGCGGGGAAGTTCTCCAGGCTCGGCCCGTGCAGGACCGGCTGGAGGTCGGCGATCGCGGCGTGGCCCTCGACGCCGAGAGCGAGCGGGCGGCCTGCGACGGGGGCGGCCAGTGCCACCGACGGCAGCGCGATCCGGTCGATCCGCAGCGAGAACGGCAGCGAGAGGCCGCCGCCTTTCGCCGGCGGGTGCGCCGGATGCGTGGGCGGCGAGGACACCGGCAGGCGGGTGGCGACGATCGAGGCGGCTTCCACGTCGTCGACGTCGATCGCCAGACGCGCGAGGTGCAGCGGGTGCCAGCGCAGGCGGAGGCCGCCGATGGTGAGCCAGACGCCGCGCGTGTCGGCGACCGTGACCGCGCCCACGCGCAGCGCGTCGGGGAAGCGGCCGGCCAAGCCCGCGATCCGGACGGTGCCGCCGGTCAGCAACGCGACCTCGGTCTCGATCAGCCGGCGTCCGGGGCCGATATTGGCGAGCACCAGCACGGCGGCCACGAGCACCACCACGAGGGCGAGCACGCCGCCGATCACGTAGCCGATCCAGCGCAGGACGTGGCGCATCATCAGAACGCCTCCCCGAGGCCGATATACAATTCAAAGCTGTCGTCGCCGGGGATCTTGTCGACCGGCAGCCCGACATCGAGCCGGATCGGGCCGATCGAGGTGTAGTAGCGCAGGCCCACGCCGACGCCGATCCGGAGCGGCCCGTGGAACGGCGCGCTGCTGGTCGCCACCTGGCCGGCATCCGCGAACAGGGCCGCGCCGATATTGCCGACGATGCGCTGGCGGAACTCGACCTGGATCGCGTCGAGCGCCGTGCCGCCGATCGGGTTGTGGTCGGGAAACAGGGGGGCGACCTGCTCGTATTTGTAGCCGCGGATGGTGTTCGAGCCGCCGGCGTAGAGGCGCTGGTCGGGGGGAAGCTCGAAGGTGGAGGCGCCCTGCACGCTGGCGACGATGCCGCGCACCGCGAGCACCGACTTTCCCGGTTTGGCGAGGCCCAGATGGTGGAAGTCGAAATAGGTCGAGGCACTCGCCTGCAGGATCGTGAAGAAGCTGTCGCCGGCGCGCGTTCCGTCGGGCGCGATGTCGCCGCCGCTGCCGAGGCTTTCCGACGGGGTGACGCCGAGGCCCACCCGCACGCCATGGGTCGGGTCGTCGAGCGGATTGGCGAGGCCGGTGCTGTCGAAGTTCGCGTTGAGCGGCAGCTGCAGCAGCGTGTAGTCGCGGGTGACGCCCTCCTGCAGCACCTGCTCCTCCTCGCCACGGATGTCGCCGCTGACGGTCCAGCGGCGGCCGAGCTTGCGGCTGAGGCCCGCATCCACCAGCTCGGCGGTCTCGTCGTAGGTGTCGAGGTTCTGTTTCAGCGCCTCGACGCGGATATGGCCGGTCTGGCCGAGGGTCCAGAGGTCGGGTTTCGTCAGTTGGGCGTAGACGTCGTAGCCGAGGCCCTGGGTCGCGGTGCCGCCGAGGCCGGTGGCGAGTGCGGCGAGCTCGAGCTGCTCGGCGTTGCCGAAGAAATTGTGGTGGGTCCAGGTGACGCCGGCCGCACCGCCGAGATCGGTCGAGTAGGACGCGGTGAAGGCCACCGTGCGCGGGGGCGCCTCGACGAAGGTGAAGGTGACGGGGACCTCGCCGGCGGCGTTCGGCTGCTTCGCGGTGGTCGCCTGCACGGTGGTGAACACGCCGGTCGACGCCAGGTCCTGCCGCGCCGCCTCGAGCTTGCTGCCCTGGTAGAGCTGGCCCTGATGCACTTCGAGACGGCGCGCGATGTAGCTCGCATGCACCGAACGGAGGCCCGCCAGGGTGATCGGGCCGAGATCGACGCGCGGGCCCTCGGCGACCTTGTAGACGACGTCGATCACGCGGGCCGCCGGGTCCTCATAGGCGGTGGGCGGGTTGACCACCGCGAAGGCGTAGCCGCTCTCCTGCAGCGCGCCCTGCATGGCGGCGCCTGCCGAGAGCACGCGGCTGGCGACCGCCGGATCGCCGGGGTGGAGGTCGAAGGCCGCGCGGGCGGCAGGGTCGAGCGCGCCCTCGATCGTGACGCGGCGGAGATGGAAGAGCGGGCCGCGGTCGACCGCGATGTCGACCGCGGCGGAGCTCGTCGCCGGCAGCTCGGCGAGGTGGTCCGGCAGCGCGGGATCGGCGATCGGCGTGCCGTCGATCGTCACGGTCACGGTGGCCGCGTAGTAGCCGAAGCCGCCGAGCACGGTTTCGAGGGTCGCCGTGTCGTTGCGGGCGCGGCCCACCAGGGCGAACGGGCCGGCCGGTGCCGATTTGCGGAGCGTCAGCAGGGTCGCGCTGGCGGCGAGTGCGGCGTCGATCGCGCCGTCGCCGGTGCGGGCCAGCTTGACCGTATAGGGCTGGGGATCGGCGCCGTGGGCCGGAACGGCCGGCGCTGCCGCAAGTGCTGCCGCAACGCCCAGGGATCTCCAGCAACGCATCGGATGCGGGTGTGCCCTGCGCCGCGGCCGCGATCAAACGGGTTTTTCACCTGTGGAACCGCGCTGTAACATCAAAGACGCGCTCGGCGGGTCCGCCGGGAACCGCTCGCCTCGTCGCGGGGTTAGAACGGCGCCGGATTGCGGCATGATTGTGGCGGGACGCGCGGCAAGGTAGAGCAGGGTCCATGCAGGCCAAACCTCGGCGGCTGGGGCGTCGTCCCAGCGAGCGGATCTTCCACATTCCCGGACCGGCGGTGGCACTGACGCGCGCTGCGATGTCGGTGCCGCGCCAGGCGATGCGCAAGAGCCGCGCTGCCGGCCGCCTCCTGCTGCTGTTTGTCTGGTCGCTGGTGTCGATCGCGATCCAGTCGGTGATGGTCCGCCTGCCCGGCCGGGGCAAGATCGTGTTCGCGCGGATCTACTGGGCCACGATGTGCGGCATTCTCGGGCTGCGGGTCCGGGTGCTCGGCCAGTGCGCCGCGACGATGGCCCGAACGGGTCGCCGGCCGGTGATCTACGTCTCGAACCATTCCTCCTACGCCGACATTCTGGTGCTCGGCGGCCGGCTCGAGGCCTGCTTCGTGTCCAAGAGCGACGTGGCGCGATGGCCGGTGGTGGGCACGATCGCGCGGCTGGGACGATCGGTGTTCGTCAGTCGCGGCCGGGCGGCGACCGTGCGCGAGGGTCGCGACATGGAAGGCCGCCTCGCCGCCGGCGACAACCTGATCCTGTTCCCCGAGGGGACGAGCTCGGACGGGTCGCGCGTGCTGCCGTTCCACTCGACGTTCTTCGCGATGGCCAAGCCGCCCGCCCGTGCGGACGCCTCCCCGGTGCCGCTCGACCAGATGCCGCTGATCCAGCCGATCTCGGTGGTGTATGACCGGCTCGGCGGCATGCCGGTGGGGCGCAACGCCAGGCCGGTGTTCGCCTGGTTCGGCGACATGGACCTGGCGCGTCATGCGTGGAGGCTCGCGCAATGCCGCGGGATGCGGGCGACCGTGCTGCTGCACGAGCCGATCGATCCGGCGGATTTCCCGTCGCGCCGGGCGTTGGCGGATGCGGCCTGGGTGGCGTGCGCGGAGGGTGCGGCGACGCTGCGGCAGAACCGGCCGGCGGCGCCCGTGGCGGTGCCAAGGCCGGTGCGTGCGGTCGTGCCGGCGCCGCGGCAGCCTGCCTACGCTTAGGCAAAGGGGCCCTGCTCCATCGGCGAAGAAGGCCAGGGGCTCTGCCCCTGGACCCCGCTAAGGGCAGTCGCCCTTAGAACCCCCTACTTAAGGTTGGAGCACAGGCGCGCCGGAGACGGAATGCGTCAGCCAAGTCTTGAATTCCAGGCGTCGCCCGTGTCTGAACCCAAAAAATTAGGGTTCCAAGGGACGACTGTCCCTTGGCGGGTCCAGGGCAGAGCCCTGGCCTTCTTCACGCGAGCGTCAGGATATCCACCCCCCGCCGTCCCAGCGTCGACGCCTGCTCGGCATCCGCCACCCCGCACACCAGCAACTGCGCCCGATAAGAGTGGATCAGGTTGGTAAACGAGTTGAACCGCGGCCCGTAATCGCAATGCTCCGCCTCGATCGCCAGGATCGCCGGGCGCCAGGCGGACATGTTGAACGGTGGCGGGCCGATGCTGCCCACACGCAGGCCGAGGCCGGCGCAGCATTGCGACATGCGCTGGATGGTGGTGACCGGCAGCCCCGTCGAGGCCGACATGCTGAAGATCGGGATCAGGCGCCGGCGCAGACCCTCGGGCAGGTTGATGAACGCCTCGAGGTAGGTGTCGGCCCAGGCGCGGGTGCCCGAGGCCGGCACGGCCACGTCGGCCAGCACCAGGGGATGGGCGGATTGGCGCAGCGTCGTGTGCAGGAACTCGACCTGCTGCTCGGGGTCGAGGCCGAAATCGCCGTCGGCGTCGCGGGTGAGCCGCAGGAAGGTTCCGGCCTCCTTCATCGTGCCGGCGATATAGACCGGGCCGGGCACAGGTCTCCTCGGTCCTGCCGGCCCATCGGCCGCGGCGATGGCGGCAGGCGTGGCCACGGGCGCCCGCGCGAGCTCCGAGCTGGCCGCCTGGCCCGCCGGCGGCAGCACGGTGAGGATCGAGTGGCGGGACTGGTCGGCGTTGTCGAGGCGAATGAAGTGTAGGGTCGACGCGCGCAGGTGGCCGGGCAGGCCGATCTCGGCGGCGACGTCGCACACCGCGCCCGCGAGCGCGATCCGGCCCCGCGCCACGGCGAGGGGCGCGTGGTAGCGGGGCGGCACGAACTCGAGCAGCAGGCGCCCGGTCAGCCCGTCGGGCGAGTGGCCGAGCAGTGCTGCGAAATGGCTGTTGGCGAGCACGATGCGGTCGTCGAGCAGGATGGCGAGCGGACGGTCGGTGACCATGAAGGAGCGGAGCAGCAGGCGCTGCACCGCGCGATTGTCCTCGGCGGCACGTGCCTCCTCGGTGATGTCGCGCCCGATCACAACGTAGCTGCGACGCTCCTGGTTGGGGATCAGGTGCAGCCCGAGCCGGCGCTCGCGGCCGCCGGCATCCTGGCAGCGCAGCGACCCGCGATAGGCGGCGAGGCGCCCCATCGCCGCCTCGATCTCGGGCAGGGTCTCGGCGTCTGGGGCGGCGATGTGGCGGAAGGGACGCCCGATGATGCTGTCGCGCGCGTCGCCGCAGAAGCGCTCGAACGGCGCGTTGAGGTCGACGATCGGGAAACCCGGACCGCTGGCGCCGCTGCCGTCGAGCAATCCCGCCAGCGTCCCCGAACATTCCAGAGCTTCGAGGACGACGGAGCGGGAGGATTCCTTGAGCGGCATCGTTCCTAACGAAGGGGAGACAGGATCGTTACGATGGTGCACGCGAAAGATTGCAGCTTCCTGAACAGGGTTTTGTTGCAGCTGCGAAGACGTGCAGCGTCACATCGATGACGTTTGGAGCGAGCTCGCGGCGGGTGCTTGAAGCCCGCTCCTGCCACTGCCATGATCGCTTCGCGGGAGAGTCGAGAGAGATCCAGGCCGCCGCACGGAGAGCCCCACCCGCTTGAGACATCCTCGCGAGCGCGACACTTCTCCCGGTCCCTTCGGCGCACGCCACCGGCGTGTTCCGGGATTTCCTGCTTGACGAACGCCGCGCCCGTTGGAATGGCACGCCGCCATCCCGCCGGAGACCGCCTGTGAGTTCGTCCGTCCTGCCCCCCAAGCGCCTGCACGTCATCACCTGGGGTTGCCAGATGAACGTGTACGACAGCGGCCGCATGGAGGATGTCCTGGCCCCGCTCGGCTACGGCCCGACCGACGATCCGCTCGTGGCCGACATGGTCATCCTCAACACCTGCCATATCCGCGACCGCGCCGCCGAGAAGGTGTTCTCGGAGCTCGGCCGGCTCAGGCTCGCCAAGGAAGAGCGCAGCCTGCGCGGCGAACGCACGATCATCGCGGTGGCGGGCTGCGTGGCGCAGGCGGAGGGCGCGCAGATCCTGGCGCGCGCGCCGTATGTCGACATCGTGCTCGGGCCGCAGACCTATCATCGTCTGCCGGAGATGATCGCGCGCGCCACGCGGGCCGCAGGTGCCGTGATCGACACCGAGTTTCCGGCCGAGCCCAAGTTCGATTTCCTGCCCGAGGCGCGCGCGCGCACGGGCGGCCTGACCGCGTTCCTCGCGGTGCAGGAGGGCTGCGACAAGTTCTGCGCGTTCTGCGTGGTGCCCTACACGCGCGGGGCGGAGATGAGCCGCTCGGTCACCGACGTGGTGGCCGAGGCGCGGCTGCTGGTGGCGCGCGGTGCGGCCGAGATCACGCTGCTCGGGCAGAACGTGAACGCCTATCACGGGGAGGGCCCGGACGGACGGCCCCGCTCGCTCGCACTTCTGATCGAGGCGCTCGCCGCGATCCCGGGCCTGGCACGGATCCGCTACACGACGTCGCACCCGTGCGACATGGGGGACGACCTGCTCGCGGCGCATCGCGACATCCCGGCGCTGATGCCGTTCCTGCACCTGCCCGTGCAGTCGGGGTCGGACCGGATCCTGGCCGCCATGAACCGCAACCACGACCGCGCGCATTACCTCGCACTCGTGGCGCGGCTGCGGGAGGCGCGACCGGACCTCGCACTCTCGACCGATTTCATCGTGGGCTTTCCCGGCGAGACCGATGCGGATTTCGCGGCCACGATGGCGCTCATCCGCGAGGTGGGGTTCGCGCAGTCCTTCTCTTTCAAATACTCGGCTCGTCCCGGCACGCCGGCGGCGCTGTCGGGGGCCCAGGTGCCAGAATCCATCAAGGACGAGCGGCTCCAGGCGCTGCAGGCGCTGCTGCGCGAAGGGCAGCGCGCCTTCAACGCCGACACGGTCGGGCGGACGCTGCCCATACTCTTCACCGGGCCCGGGCGGCATCCCGGGCAGATCGGCGGCCGCTCGCCTTACGGGCAGGCGGTGCATGTGGAGGGTCCGGACAGCCTCGTGGGCACGATCGCCCCGGTGCGGATCGTCGACGCCGCCACCAATTCCATCTCAGGTCATCTGGTCCGCAGCCTTCATGCCATGGAGACAGCCCGCGCTTGACACATCTCACGTCCCGGCGCGCATCGTACGCGCCCTCCCGCGTCGCCGCACATGCGGCGCCTTCGGTAAACGCCGCCCACGCGGCGCCTTCGTGCAGCGCCGCCCACGTGGCGCCTTCGCCCATCACGGTGCCCGGTAGCGCGATGTCCGATCCGGCCGCCGGCGGAGCACAGGTGGGCGACGGGCGCGCTTCCGTCACCCTCCAGTTCGACGACAACACGCTGCTGTCGCTGCTGCTGGGCCAGCATGACCGCCACCTGGCAAGGTTGGAACAGGGGTTCGGCGTGAGGCTCGCCTGTCGCGGCAACCGCGTCGCGGTCACCGGCGAGCGGCAGGCGGTGGAGCAGGCGCAGGCGGCCCTGCTGGGGCTCTACAAGCGGCTGCAGGCGGGCCGCGCGGTCGACATGGGCGAGGTCGAGGCAATGATCCGGCTCTCGGCACCACGTCTTTCAGTCGGGGCGAGTCTCGGCGAGGATCCGCGCCTGCCGCTGTCGGACCTGCCGGCGATCCGCACGCGGCGCGGCGCGGTGGGACCGCGCTCGCCCGGCCAGGCGGCCTATATCGAGATGCTGGCCAACCACGAGATGGTGTTCGCGCTCGGGCCAGCAGGCACGGGCAAGACCTATCTCGCGGTGGCCCAGGCCGTGGCCCAGCTCACTGCCGGGCGCGTCGAGCGGATCGTGCTGTCGCGGCCCGCAGTCGAGGCGGGCGAGCGGCTCGGCTTCCTGCCCGGCGACATGAAGGAGAAGGTCGACCCCTATCTCCGCCCGCTCTACGACGCTTTGGGCGACATGATGCCCGGCGACCAGATGCTGCGACGGATGGGCTCGGGCGAGATCGAGGTGGCCCCGCTCGCCTTCATGCGCGGCCGCACGCTCGCGCACGCCTTCGTCATCCTCGACGAGGCGCAGAACACCACGCCGGCACAAATGAAGATGTTTCTCACCCGGATGGGCGAGGGGACGCGCATGGTGATCAACGGCGACCTCACCCAGATCGACCTTCCCGCCGGCGCCCGCTCGGGCCTGGCCGAGGCGATCGACACGCTGGAAGGGGTGCAGGGGATCGGCGTGGCAAGGTTCGACCGCGGCGACGTGGTGCGCCACCCGCTGGTCGCGCGTATCGTGGGCGCCTATGAGCAACGCGACGACGCCTCTCGTGAAAGGCTCGACGCCGTGGGCCGGGAACGGCATGGAACCTCCAAGTAGTTCGTCGGCCATCCCCGCGGTACTTCTCGCCGAGCCACGCTGGCGTCGGGCGACGCACGGAAATGTCGAGCGCCTCGTACGGCGCGCGGCAGCGCTCGCGAGCGGCGTGGAGACCGTCGTGCTCGCCGACGACCGCACCGTGCGTCTGCTGAACGCGCGCCATCGCGGGCGGAACAAAGCCACCAACGTGCTCACCTTCGAGACCGGAACACGACCAGGCAGCGGCGAGATCGTGCTGGCCCTCGGCGTGGTCGGGCGCGAGGCGGCCGCCGGCGGCCGCACGGTCGCGCACCATCTCGCCCATCTCGTGGTGCATGGCGCACTGCACCTGCGCGGCCACGACCATCACAATGCGGGCGAGGCGCGCCGCATGGAACAGGAGGAAGCCCGTCTGCTGGCCCGCATCGGCGTTCCCAACCCGTGGAAGCCCCGCGCGATCGCGCCGGCCGCGTCCCGACCATGAGCGACAACGGCGACGACGCGTCGGGCAAAGACGCGCCGGGCAAAGATGCGTCGGGCAAAGGGGGCAGCAGCCTGTTCACGCGGTTCGGCGCGCGCATCCTGGGCCGCAGGCGGACGGCCGACGGGTCGCTCCGCCGCTCGATCGAGGAGCTGATCGGCGAGGGTGCCGAGCCCTCGGCGCCGGGGGCCGCCGAACTCCCGGAGCTCGACCGCCAGGAGCGCGCGCTGATCGAGAACGTGCTGCAGCTGCGCGGCAAGACGGTGGACGACGTGATGGTGCCGCGCGCCGACATCGTCGCCATGCCGGACGACATGACGCTCGACGCGGCGCTCGACCTGATCAAGCGCGAGGGGCATTCGCGTTATCCGGTGTTCCACGACCAGCTCGACAACATCGTGGGCACGATCCACGTGAAGGACCTGTTCGCATTCGTGGACCGGCGCGCCGCCTTCACGCTGCGCGAGATCCTGCGCGAGCCGTTGCTGGTGGCGCCGCAAGTGCCGGTGCTCGACCTGCTGCTGCAGATGCGCAACCTGCGCAATCATCTCGCCTTGGTGGTCGACGAATATGGCGGCATCGACGGGCTGGTCTCGTTCGAGGACCTGGTGGAGACGATCGTGGGCGACATCGCCGACGAGCACGACGAACCCGAAGGCGAGCTCATGACGCGGCGCGCGGACGGCACCGTGGATGTCGATGCGCGCATGCCGATCGAGGAGTTCGAGGAGGCGCTGTCGATCCCGCTTCGCACCGATGAGCGGTTGGCCGAGATCGACACGGTGGGTGGTCTGGTCTTCAACCTTGCGGGACGGGTGCCGATCCGGGGGGAAGTGATTACGCATCCGTCGGGGATTGCTTTCCGGGTGACGGATGCGGATGCGCGACATATCCGGAGGTTGCGGGCGAGTTTGCCGGAGACGGCGGCGACTTCGTAAGACCAGGGGCTCTGCCCCTGGACCCCGCCAGGAGCAAGCGCCCCTGGACCCGCAATACCTAAGTCATGCAGGTCCAGGATCGGCTCGATCATGGCGGGGTCTGGGGCAGAGCCCCAATCTTATTTGGGATCGAACTTTCATCCGACCCTTGACGTTTCGCGGCCATAAACCACGGAGACGTCAAATGCCGATCCTGCTCTGGCTCCTGGGCATCCCCATCCCGATCATCATCCTGCTCCTCCTGTTCTGGCACTGACGCCGTGAGCATCGCACTCGAGCACCCGGCGGCGGAGACCGCAGCACCCCGATCGGGACTGTCCTGGTCGGCCGCGTTCGGCGGCGCGGCCGTGGCGACCGCCGTCACCGTCATGCTGCTGGCGCTGGGCGCAGGCATCGGATTGGGCGCGATCTCGCCAAAAACGCCCGGCAGCAATCCCTCGGCCACCACCTTCACCGTGATGGCCGCGATCTGGCTGATCGTCGTCCAGTGGATCTCGTCCGGCTTCGGCGGCTACGTGGCGGGCCGGCTGCGCCCGCGCTGGTCTGGCCTGCACGACCACGAGACCACCTTCCGCGACACGGCGACCGGCCTGGTCGCCTGGTCGGTCGCGACCGTCGTGGTGGTGGGCGTGATCGCGTCGGGTATCGGCGGCGTCGGACGTGCACTCACCGGCGCCGGCACGGCCACACCCAGCGACTACCTGCTGTCAACGCTGTTCCGCCCCGCCAATCCTACCGACCAGCCGATGGCCGCGCTGCAGTACCTGTCGCGCCAGGAAGCGAGCGCGGTGCTGGTGAACGCCGGTCCCGAAGTGAAGCTGTCGCCGGCCGACCACGACTACCTGGTGCAGCTCGTCGCTGCCCGCACCGGCATCTCCGCCGACGATGCAACGAAGCGCGTCGACAACGTTGTGGCCACCGACCGCGACGCCGCGAACGCCGCGCGCAAGGCCGCCTCGGGCTTCTCGCTCTACAGCTTCTTCTCGATGCTGATGGGCGCCTTCATCGCGTGCGTGGCCGCCAGCATCGGCGGACGTCAGCGCGATCTGTTCTGACAGCGATTCGCGGAGAGCGTAGGCACTCTCCGCGTTCCGTCTTTGACCGCGCCTGCAACCACCCTCAAAACAACGGGGCGCACGTCAAAGAGGGTGAGACCCACATGGATCGTCAGATCGTCTATCCCGGCGCGATCCCGCTGGACACGGATCTGCTGAACATCCAGCGCGCCACCATGAAGGCGGTCGGCTACCTGGCGCAGGCCACGATCGGCCTGAACACCGTGATCGACGGCTTCACCGTGGTTCCGACCGCTCCCGCATCGATGACGATCACGATCGGCCCCGGCAGCATCAACACAGTCTCGACGATCGACACGACCGCGTTCGGCTCGCTCGCCTATGACAGCAACCCGATCGTCAAGATGGGCAGCATCGAGACCTATTCCAGCTTCACGCTGGCCGCACCCAGCGTGTCGGGCCAGTCGGTGAACTTCCTGATCGAGGCGAGCTTTTCCGAGATCGACGGCACGCCCGTCGTGCTGCCGTACTACAACGCCGCGAACCCGGGGCAGTCCTTCGCGGGCGTCGACAATTCCGGGAGTGCACAGAACACGCAGCGACTGCAGAAGGCAGTGCTGACGCTGCTGACCGGCACGCCGGCGGCGACCGGCACGCAGTCGACCCCTGGCGTCAGCCCCGGCGCCGTGCCGGTGTCCGTGATCACGGTCGCCTACGGGCAGGGCACGATCACCTCGGGCAACATCGCAGCGCCCGCCGTGCCGGCCAACATCCCGTGGAAATTGCCGCAGCTGGATTTCCGGTCGCAGGCGGCGCGCAGCGGCTGGCAGCGCCTGCCGAGCGGGGTGATCCTGCAATGGGGCACGAACCTCATGACCACGGGCTATCTGGATAATTTCTCGTTTCCCCTCACCTTCCCGAACACCGGGCTGATGGTGGTCGCCTGCGAGGGCTCGGTCGGCGGGTGGGGCTCGAACCCGGTGCCGACGGTCTACGGCGTCGCCAACATCTCGGCGAGCGGGTTCCAGGCGAGTTGCGTCGAGATCACGGGCTCGGGGGCGATCTACGACAAGCAGGCGGGCTTCAACTGGATGGCGATCGGGTTCTGAAAGAAGGCCAGCAGCCCCGTGCGGAGCACGCCTCCGACGTGACGCCCCTGGACCCTATTAAGGGCGCAGCCCTTAAAACCCCCGACTTATGGATAGAGTCCGGTGCTGGAGACGAATGCGTTAGCCGAAGTCTATAATTTCAGGCTTCGCCAGGGAACAACCCAAACAATCAGGGTTCCAAGGGACGACTGTCCCTTGGCGGGTCCAGGGCAGAGCCCTGGCCTTTCTTGCTCACCAACGCGCATGTCGCGCACAAGTGGATCTCTCCATGGAGTTCCCCGCGGCATGAAGCGACTTTTCCCGTGGCGGCACAACGCGGGCCGCGCGCGCTATGCGGCGCCGTTCGCTGACCACGCCACCGAGGACGACATCTTCCATGCGTTCCGGCTTCTGCTCGGGCGCCATCCGAATGCCGAAGAGCTCACCGGGCACATGCAACAGGCGGGACGACCGCTCGCGGACGTCGCGCGCGTCTATCTCGGCAGCCGGGAGTTCGCGGCCCGCGGGCTGATGGCGACCGACGAGGGCGACATCGTTCGCGTGGAAAGCCCTGCCGGGTTCACGATCTTCGTCCGGCCCACCGACCTTTCCGTGGGCGCGGCCGTCGCCGGCGGTGCCTTGCACGAGCCGAACGTGACCGCGGTGTTCGAGCGGCGCCTGCGGCCCGGCATGCGGGTGATCGACATCGGCGCCAATATCGGCTGGTTCACGCTGCTCGCGGCGTCACGCGTGGGGCGAGCGGCCATGTGCTGGCGGTCGAACCCGATCGCGGGAACGCCAGCATGTTGGAAGCGAGCCGGCGTGCGAACGGTTTCGGGAACGTCCTGCTGCTGCCGGTCGCGGCGGGGCGGCAATCGGGTGCGGTCGCGATCTACAAGGCCTATTCGAACGCGGCGACGGCGCCGCTCGACACGGTCGATCCGCTGCGTGCCGATCTCGTCCCTGCGATCCGGCTCGACGACGTGGTCGACGCGGCGCGCGGCCCGATCGGCCTGGTCAAGGCGGATGTGGAAGGTGCCGAATACCTGGCGCTCGGCGGCCTCGAACAGACGTTGCGCCGCGACCGGCCGGTGGTGATCTGTGAGTTCGCACCGGGCATGATGCCGGGTGTGGCCGGCGTCGACGGACGCGAATATCTCGCCTGGGTGCTGTCGCTCGGCTATCGCATCGCCGTGATCGCGCCCGATGGAAGCGAGCAGGACTGCGCGGAGGTGGAGACGGTGATGCGCGCGCACGAAGCGGCCGGGATCGACCATATCGACCTGGTCTGCGATCCCGCCTGAGAGAAACGGGAGCGGCCGGAGCCGCTCCCGCCGTCGGTTGTCAGCCGTTCTGGTTGGTGAACGTGTCAGCCGTGCTCTTGACGGTGCCGTTGGTGCCGTTCGGGAAGAAGAGCCCGCCCGTCGTGCCGCCCGCGTAGACGATGCTGAGCACCTGGTTGAAGGTGCGGCGATAGCTCTGCGCGCTGCTGTCGTTGTTGACGATGTTGAACGGGTTGCCGCCGGAGGCCGACAGATCCGTGCCGTTGTCGTCGGCAGCGTTGGAGAGTTTCGCGCGCAGGCCGGAGATCGCGTTCGTGACGGAACCGCCGCCCTGGCTCGCCAGGTAGCCGCGGATCGCGCCTGCATGGTAGCCTTCGATCGCAAGCACGCTGGCCGCATAGGCGATGTTGGCGCCGGTGAGCTGGAGATAGGCTGCACCGCCGCCATAGGCGGTGACGCCGACATCCTCGAAGATGTAGGCGCCGATCAGGAAGTCGATCTCGCTCGCGAACGGGTTGAAGGTCTGACCGGCGCTGATCAGGCCGGCCGCTGTCGCGAGCGTGGTGAACGACGTCACGAAGTCGATCTGCGGCTGCGCGATCGCAGCCGAGCCGAGGGCCGTGCGCAGGAACGACACGTGGACCTGCTCGTCGGCGGCGATGCGCTGGAAGTAGTAGGCCAGCTGGGGCGTCTGGAACGGCACCACCGTGGTCGAAGGCGCGGTCGGCGTCGGGCCGCCGCCGGTGAGCGACGCGCCGAGGCCGGCGCCGGTCACGCCGTAGAGATAGTAGTTCGCCTCGAGATATTCGAGGTTGAGGGCGAAGTTGAGCACGTCCGCATCGGCGATCGTGTAGGTCGCGGCGTGCGCGCTGCGCATGCCCGGCAGCAGTCCGGTGGACACGCCGGCGGCGGCGAGCGCGCCTGTCTTCATCACGTTGCGGCGGGGCAGTTTCAGCTCGCCGGAGCGAAGGCGCTCCAGGATCGAGCCGTTCTCGTTCTCTCTTGTCGTCATGGGTAACAACCTTCGGTTCGGCACGAGGCCGTGTGCAGCTTTCTGGCGATGGGCCCGCGCTTCAGGACGAGGCGAACGCCGCGTACGACGCGTTCACGCCGTTCGGGAAGAAGGCGCCCGAGGACAGGCCCGCACCCGCATAGGCGATGGCGAGGATCTGCGCCGGCGTGCGACGATAGGCCTGCGCCTGGCCGTCGCCGTTGCTGATGTTGAACGGGTTGCCCTCGCCGCCCGTGCCTTCGTCGCCGACCCCGGACAGCTTGGCGCGAAGCGCCGAGATCGCGTTGGTCGCCGTATCCTGGCCGAACTGTGCCAGGAAGCCGCGGATCGCACCCGCCTGCTGCGATTCCGTGCCGAGCAGGCCGGCCGCATAGGAGAGGTTGGTGCCGGACTTGAGCAGGTTTGCGGCACCGGTGAGTGCGGTGACGCAGGTATCCTCAAGGAGGTAGGCGCCGAGCAGGAAGTTCACCTCGCTGGCGAACGGGTTGAAGGTCTCACCAGCCGAGATCAGGCCGGCGGCCTGGGCGACCGGCGTGAAGGCCGCGAAGTTGATCGCCGGCTCGGCGATCGCGGAGCTGCCCAGCACCTCGCGGATGAACTCGACATGGGCGAGCTCGTCGTTGGCGAGCTGGATGGCGAAGTAGGCAATCGCCTCGTCGGTGAACGGAACCACCGTCGTGGTCTGGCCGGTGGTGACCTGGCCCTGCGTTCCGACCGAGCCGGTGGTCAGGCTACCGTTGTACTGGCCGAGGCCGTAGCCCAGCACGGCGTGCAGGTAATACTCGGCGCCGATGTATTCGAAGTTCAGCGCGAAGTTGAAGATGTCGGCGTCGGTGTACCCTGCCGCGGCATCCGCCGCGCGGGATGCTGCGACGGCGGCGAGCGAGACGCCGGCCGCGGCGGCGATGCGCCCCATGCCGAGCATGCTGCGACGCGAGGGCGCGTCCTCGATCTCGTTTCTCGTGGAAACAGCCATGTTGTTACGATCCTCCCCGGGCAAGGTCCTTGCCGCGGATAATATTAAGATAGAGCCCGAGGTTGTGAACTCCCGTTAGGCTGTCGTCCACACCCGGAGCATGATCAACTTCCTGTGCTATTGCGAGCGTGTTCGCAAGCCTGCAGTTCCGCCGAGGGAAGCGACTTTCATGCGACAGCAACACTTGATCGCAGATCGACAAATTTTTTCGGGTAAATGTCATCCACTCGATCTGTGCTTACGTATTGTTCAAATGGCGTGCACAAAAACGCACTTCCGGCGGACCCTGTCGGCGTGGGCAGAGCGCGGCGTGGACGCGGAGACCTGTTGCCGATGAGCTTCCTGTCGTTCGCCCAGAACGCCGAAGACGTGATGCTGTGGCGGGCACTCCGCCACGTCGAACGCGGCTTCTGGATCGATGTGGGCGCGGCCGAGCCCACGGCGCTCAGCGTCACGCGCGCATTCCACGAGCGCGGCTGGGCGGGCATCAACATCGAGCCCAACCCGGTGCTGTTCGCGCAGCTCGCGGCCAGCCGGCCGGGCGACGTCAACCTCCCCGTGGCGCTCTCGTCGGCCCCCGGACGCCGCCGGTTCCACGTGATCGGCGAGACCGGATTGTCGTGTTTCGACGACGATGTTGCGGCGCGCCATCGCGCGCAGGGGTTCGAGACCGCGGCGATCGAGGTCGAGGTCGAGACGCTGGCCGCGATCTGCCGCCGCCATGCGCCGGCCGATATCCACTTCCTCAAGATCGACGTGGAGGGTGCGGAGGCCGAGGTGATCGCGGGCGGCGACTGGGCGCGGTTCCGGCCGTGGATCGTGCTCGCCGAAGCGACCAGCCCGCTCGCCGAGGATCGCACGCATGCGGCGTGGGAACGCCAGCTGCTCGAGGCCGGCTACCGCTTCGTGTGGTTCGACGGCGTGAACCGCTTCTACGTCGCGAACGAGCATCACGACGCCCTCGCGCACGCCTTCGACCGTCCGCCCAACGCGCATGACGACTGGATGCCGGCGGCCAACGAAACGCTCCGCCTGCGCGCGGAGGCCGCCGAGCAGGCGACGCGCGAGGCCGTGGCACAGTTCGAGCGGCGCGAGGCGGCGCTGGCGCGCGCGCGCCACGATCTGCGCGGGCTGCAGGCCCGCCTCCGCGACGCGGATGCGCGGCTGCACGCGGCGGCCGCCGTGGAAGGCAGGCGCGAGGGTCTCGACGAGGCGCTGCTGCGGCTGCTCGAGCTCGAGCGCGCGGCACGCGCCGGGCTCGAGGCGGAAGCGGCGACACTGGGGCAGCTCCGTGCCGAGCTCCGCCTGGCGGACGCCCCGCTGGCGCTGCGCGCCGTGCTGCCGGCGGCGCGCGCACTCCGCACGCTCTCGTGGCAGGGTGCCGCAATCGGGCGGCGCCTGCGCGGCGGCGGCGGTGCCGCGATCGTGCCCGTGGCCGCCACCCCCGCGCCGCCCGAACCCGTCCGCGCCGCGGCGGCACCGCCGGCGTCGCCCACGCCCGAACCCGCCGCCGTGCCGCCGCCGGCGAGCACGACCGCGCCCGGTCGCATCGTCGCGCGCCGGCCGATTGGAACCGTTCATGTCTACCATCATGCGACCGCCGATGGCGACGCGGTCTCCAATTCGCTGTTCGTGATGCGCGCCATGCTCAGGCAGGCAGGTTTCCGCAGCGAGATCTTCGCGCGCCACATCCATCCGGCGCACGCAGCCGAGGTCAGGCCGCTCGCGGAGTTGCCTGGGCACGAGGACATGGTGCTCGTCGTGCACCTGTCGCTCGGCGATCCCGAGACCGAGCGGCTGCTGGCACTGCCCGCACCCATCGTGCTGCTCTACCACAACATCACGCCGGCGCCGCTGCTGGCGGGCCGACCCGAGCTCGCCGCCCTTGCGCGACGCGGGCGCGAGCAGCTGGCGCTCTGGCGCGACCGGGCGGTGGCGGCGCTGGCGGACAGCCCGGTCAACGCGATCGAGCTTCGCCGCCGCGGCTTCCGCCAGCATGTCGCGGTCTGCCAGACGCTGGTCGATGTCGAGCGCCTGCGCGCCCGTGCCGCGGCCGCACGCGTCGGCCGGGCCGCCGGCGCGCCGTTCACCGTGCTGTTCGTGGGGCGCGTGGTCGCGAGCAAGGGACAGGTCGAGCTCGTCGAGGCGTTCGGCGCCTTTCTCGCAGCCGCGTCGGGGCCGGCGCGGCTGGTGCTGGTGGGGCATGATGCGGGAGAGGCCGACCCGTATCGCGCGGCGATCCTGGACGCCGCCCGATGCCTCGGCGTCGCGGAGTTCGTCGAGCTCACCGGCTCGGTCGACGAGGCCACGATCGATCGCTGCTACGCCGAGGCCGACCTCTACGTGTCGATGAGCCTGCACGAGGGGTTCGGCGTGCCGCTGGTGGAAGCCATGGCGCATGGCGTGCCGGTGCTGGCTCGCCGTGCCGGCGCCGTCGCCCTCACGCTCGGCGAGGCGGGACGGCTGGTGGATGGGGGACCGGCCGCGATGGGACGCGCGATGGCCGCACTCGCCGCCGACCCGGCCGCCCGCGCGGCCCTCGTTGAGGCGGGGCGCCGGCGTCTCGACGAGCTGGCACTCGCGAGCCAGACGCCGATCCTGCTGCAGACCCTGGCGCTGGCCGGCGCCCTGCCGCCCGCCGACACGCGCGCGACACCGCTGCTCGAGCGCGAGCTGCACGTGACGGTCGCCGGCCACGTGAACGGGTCGTACAGCCTGGCCGGCGTGAACCGGGCGCTGGCACTCAGCCTCGAGGCCGCCGCCCCCGGGCGCACCAGCCTGCTGCCGATCGACGGCGTGGCCGACGCGCCGCTGCTCGACATCGCCGACGACCAGTACGCGACGCTGGCCGCACTCGCCACACGGCTGCCGGTGCGCGCCGCACCCCACGCGGTGATCAGCCAGCACTACCCCGTCCGCGTGCCGGGCGAGGCGGAGCTCGGGCAGGAGGCCGACCTGCGCTGCGCCTTCTTCTTCTGGGAGGAGAGCCTGGTGCCGGCCGACACCGTCGCCGCCCTGGAAGCGGGGTTCGACGCGGTGCTGGCGCCGAGCCGGTTCGTGGCGCGCGCGCTGATCGATTCGGGGCTCCGCCTGCCGGTGCGCACGGTGGGCTTCGCGCCGCCGCTCGGCGCCTATGCCGCACTCGCCGCCATGCCCGAGCGCGGGCATGCCCGGCCGTTCACCTTCCTGCACGTCTCCTCGGCGTTTCCGCGCAAGGGTGTGGACGTGCTGCTGGCCGCCTGGGCCGTGGCGTTCCGCGCCGAGGATCCGGTCAAGCTGGTGATCAAGACCTTCCCCAACCCGCACAATACGGTCGCCGCCGCGATCGACGCCATGCGGGCCGCCGACGCGGAACTGGCGCCGATCGTCCATCTCGACATGGACCTCGACGAGGCCGACCTTCGCACGCTGTTCCTGGGTGCGGACGCGATGGTGCTGCCGTCCCGCGGCGAAGGCTTCAACGTGCCGGCGGCCGAAGCGATGGCCGCGGGCCTGCCGCTCGTGGTCTCGGCCGCCGGCGGCCATCTCGACTTCGTGGGTCCCGACACCGCGGTGCTGGTCGAGGGGCACCACCAGCCGGCGGCGACGCACCTGACGGAAGCGGGCTCGCTGTGGTTCGAGCCGGACGTGGCGGCGCTGGCCCACGCGATGCGCACGCTGCCCCGCGAGCGCGCCGCCGCCTCCGCCCGCGCGGCGCGGGCGCGCGAGGGCGTGCTCCACGCGCTGGCACCCAACCGGTTCGCGGCCAACGTGCGCACCGCGCTCGCCGACCTGCTGATGGCCCCGCCGCCCGCGCCCGCGCGCCGGGTGGCCGTGGTGAGCTCCTGGGGCGTGCGCTGCGGCGTCGGCGAATACACCCGCTTCCTGCTGGAGGCGCGCGAGGCGGACGCCGCCACGACCACCACCATCCTGTGCGACCGGCGCACGGCGGCCGCACCCGGCGTGGTCCCCTGCTGGACGCCGGGCGATCCGGCCAGCGCCGAGGATATCGCGAGCGCGATCGCCGCCGTCGATCCGGACATCCTGCTGATCGAGCACCACCCGGGACTGCACCGCTGGGAGACGCTGGCCTCCCTCCTGCGCGACCGGCGCGTGCGGGGCCGCGTGGTGGCGGTCACGCTGCACAACACGCGCCATCTGGCGACGCTGGACGCCGCCCAGCGCCAGCGCGTCCGCGCGGCGCTCGCGGAGGCGACGCGCGTGATCGTCCACACGCCGGCCGAGCTCGACGCGTTCCGCGCCGAGGACCTCACCCACGTCACCTTCATGCCCCAGGGCGCGCCGGCACTCCGCGCCGGCGAGGCAGCCATCCCCCGCCATGCCGGGGTGGGGCCGGTGATCGGCGCCTACGGGTTCCTGCTGCCGCCAAAGGGGTTCGCGACGCTGATCGAGGCGTTCCGGCTCATCCTGGCGGTGCACCCGCAGGCCAGGCTGCGGATGGTGACCGCGTTTTACGACGAGAGCTCGGAACAGCTGCACGCGGCGCTGGTGGCGGCCGCGCGCGCCGAAGGCGTGGCCGACGCGATCGACTGGCACACCTCGTTCCTCCCGCCGCGCGACAGCCTGCGCCTGCTCGCCGGCTGCGATGTGATCGCGCTGCCCTACGAGCCCACGCTGGAGGCCTCGAGTGCCGCGCTCCGCACGGTGCTGGCGAGCGGCCGGCCCACGCTGGTGACGCCGATCGAGATCTTCCGGGAGGCCGGTGACGCCGTGCACGTGGCCGCCGGCCAGGACGCGGCGGCGATCCGCGACGGGCTGGTCGACCTGCTGGCCGACGAGGCGCTCCGCGGCCGCATCATGGCGGCGCAGGCGGGCTGGGTCGCGGCGCGCGCCTGGCCGCAAATCGCGCGCCGGACGTTCGGGATGCTCGACGCGCTGTTCCGCAACGCGGGCGACGCTCCGCGGCGTGCGGTGCGTGATGTGGCGCAGGCGAGCCCGGCCGCGGCTTCGCGTGAGGTGGCGTCTTGATAGGTAGAAGGCCAGGGCTCTGCCCTGGACCCGCCAAGGGACAGTCGTCCCTTGGAACCCTGATCGTTTGGGTTATTCCTTGGCGAAGCCTGAATCATAGACTTTGGCTAAGGCAATCCGGCTCGAGCGCCTGTACTCCAACCTTCAGTGGAGGGTTTTAAGGGCTGCGCCCTTAACGGGGTCCAGGGGGCAGAGCCCTTGGCCTTCTTCGCCCGATCTAAAATCGCGCAGCCTTCATCAGATCCCAGGCGATCGGTCGTCGGCGCCTCCGTATTCAGTTCGGCCGAGGCTTCTCCACAAGACGACCGCCACATTTCTCGTGAGCGGCGCTACAGGTGCAAGAAAGAACACGCCTCAACCAAAAACCCCGGGATCCAAGGGGCAAGCCCCTTGGCGGGTCCAGGGCAGCGCCCTGGCCTTCTTCGTCGTCCCTCAAGCCCGCGCCGCAACCTTCGCGTCGGCCACCACCATCTGCACCGCCTGTTCCCAGCGCGGCGCCAGCGTATCGGCCTGGTAGGCGCGGACCTGGCGCAGCCCGCGATCGCTCATTTCCGCGAGATGCCCGGAATCACGCGGCAGGGCGGCCACGCGCGCGATCTGCTGGCCCAGCGCGATCTCGTCGTAGGCGTCGAAATACGTGGCTGCGTCGCCGTACACCCAGCGATGCACGGGGATGTCGGAGGCCAGCACCGGTGCGCCGCACGCCATGCCTTCCGCGCCCGAGTAGTCGAAGCCTTCGGCCCGGCTGGGGGCGACCACGCAATGCGCCATCGAGTAGAGCAGGCGCATTTCCAGCAGCGGCACGCGGGTCAGGTGGCAGGCGCCCTCGCGCACCAGGGCGCGGAGCTCGTCGAACTCGGCGTCGGCGCGCCAGCCTTTGTTCGCCACCACCACCAGCTGGATCGGCTCGCGCGAGATCCGTTTCGCGATCTCGAAGGCGTGGAACAGCTTCAGGTAGTTCTTGCGCGGCTCCAGGGTGGAGACCGCGAGGAAATACCGCGGCATCTCCTCGCCCTCGCCGCGCGGCGCGGGCGGCATGGGGGTCGCCGAGCGCCGGCGGAAGATCGTGCGCAGCTGCTCGCGCGAGCACGCTTCGGGCACGTAGCCGGATGCCACCACCGCGGGGATCGTGTGCACGCGCTTCTCCGCGTGCGGGAACATGCGCAGCAGATCGGCGCGCACGGGCTCGGAGTCGGCGAAGAAATAGGCACCATCCTGCATGTTGCGCTCGAGCATGCGGCCATGGCTGCGCGCGTGCGGCCAGGGCTCGCCGATCGTGTGCGGGGACAGCAGCGGCAGCGCGTCGTAGTAGCGCACCATCATCGCCGTGCCGGGTGCCACGCGATAGGGCGAGACCGAGCCTGCGAAGAACACGTCCCAGCCCTCGGTGCGGATGCGGCGCTGGAACGGGCGCGGCAGCAGGCTCAGCGAGCGGGCGTATTCGTGGCCGAGCTCGGCCATGATGAATTCCGCGCGGCCCAGGATGTCGCGCTCGGAGGCCTCCAGCGTGCGGTCGAACATCTTCATCCAGATGTAGTCGTCGAACACGGTGGCATCGAGATCGAGGTCGAGCTTCTCGGTGCGCCCGATCTCGGTGGCCGAGAGGTAGTAGCGGAACAGCCTCTTGCGCAGACCCGTCGGCAGCGACCGGAACAGCGGCGACAGATGATGCCGCTGGGAGTCCTGCGAGATCACCGCGCGGTTCTGCGCCACGATGCGCTCGAACGGCGTGCGCGCCTTCATGTGGCGCGACGAGTAGTGGATGCCGGACGCGAAGCCGCCGAAGCGGCGCAGGCCGAAATTGGTGAACATCGCGAACAGCGTGCGGATTTCCTGCGGAATGCCCGCGAAGCCCTCGTAGCAGGGCCGCAGGTCCATCAGCACCGATGTGCGCGACGAGAGGCTCGCCGCCCCCGGCGTCGCCTCGCCCGGATGGAGGGAAGGCGCTCGATCAGAACTCACCGTCAACATGGCCTCGTTCTGCCAGCCGCGTCATGCATCTGCAACCGAGCCCCCTTGCCGCCCGCGCCGTCTGCGCCCCAGGCGTTTCCGCCGGATCGCGGCTCAAGGTGCCGCCTCGGGTGTCACGGCCACCGAGACCAGTCCCACGCCGAAGCGGCGCGGAACGTCGGGAATCGTGACGGTGGGTCCGGCGTCGAGCTCCAGCGTGATCACCCCGCCCGACCCCGCGCGGGCCGCGCCGGGCGCCAGCACGAAGCCCGTGAGGCTGTCCCGCTGGCCGAGCGTCGCGGTCGCGACCACGCGGGCCGCCTCGCCGCCCGCCCGCACGGCGATCTCGCGCGCGCCGATGCCGGGCGGCGCGCGCAGGCCGAGCGTCACGCGCAGCGGAGCGTCCGACGGCCTGACATGGAGTTCCAGAAGCGGATGCGGGGTCACGGCCCAGGCGCCCCAGTCTTCCGCCGGGCCCCAGCCCGAGGCAAGGCCGTCGGCGAAGAGCTGCCGTCGCGCCGCGGTGACCGTCTCGCCCGGCGGCAGCGGCGACAGTGGCGGGGTTGCGGCCAGGCTTGCGAGCGCCGAACCGCCGGCCGCGCACAGGGTGAGTGCCGCGAGACCGGCGCAGGCCATGCCGCCGCGCCGCCAAGTCGCGGCCTGGACGTCGCGCGTGGCACCGTAGGTCACGCCGAGCGCGCCGGGCGGCAGCGCGCGCCGCAGGCCGACCTCGGCCGCGGGATCGCAGCGGTTCGCGGTCTCGACCCGGGCCGCATACATCGTGTTGACCGGCAGGTCGCGGCGGGCCGCCAGGAAGATCACCGGCATGGCGATGTCGAGCGCCGCCGCGTCGCACTCGACCCGCGGCAGCAGCGTCACCGAGCGGGATTGCGCGAGGACGGCGTCGAGCGCCGCGCTGGACGCATCCAGCCCCTGCTGGTCGAGGAATTTGGCGTCGTGGACGTGCATCCGCATCGTCGAGACGTCGAACAGCTGCAGCGCCGCGGCGGCGAGGAGAAGTGCGTCTCCCGCACGCGGCCACATGACCGTGCCCGCGCGTGGCCACGCGACCAATCCCGCGCGTGGCCACGCGACCAATCCCGCGCGTGGCCACGCGACCGACACCCCCCTGACGCCAGCAAGCAGCAGCACGTAGGCCACCGGCCAGAACAGGCGGCCGGAGGCGCGGAACAGGCCCCCGCCGGGCGGCACCACGTGCAGGTGCAGCAGGGTGTGGCGCATCAGGGTGACGTGGCCGGTCACGGCGTAGGCGGTGAGTGCGGCCATCGCGAGCAGCAATCCTGCATGCCGGCCGGCGCCGGCCACGAGCCAGGCCCGCCCGCGCCGGCGCACGAGCACGGCGAGCAGCAGCCCGAGCAGGCCGGCGCCGAGATACTGGTAGCCTTCGAACAACTGTCCGCCGGTGGCGTTGATGGCGTGCATGTCCGCGCGCGGCGCGAGGCGTGACAGCGCGGGCCAGACGGGCGCTGCGAGGTTCATGGCATAGCGGCCGTAATCGCCCGGAAGGCCGCCGCCGCCGAGATAGCCGAACAGCTTGGCGAGCGCGGCGGTGACCACGAGCGCGGCCAGCACCCCTGCCCCAGCGCGGGCGGCCCGGCGCCAGGCGTGCCCGCCGCCGCCGCTCCCCATCGTCGCGCGCGCGGCGAGCGTCGCCGGGACCGCGACCGCCACCGCTGCCACCATCGCCATCAGGTAGGGATGGACGAACAGTGCCAGCACCACCAGCAGCGCCAGCCCCGCCATCGGCCCGCGCCCGGCGGCCGGCGCCGTCGCACGCAGGTAGAGGCCGAGTGCGACGAGCAGGAGGAAATGCCCGTCCAGCGCCTCATGACCGAAGCGCAGGAGGAAGCTCGGCATGGCGCTCGCGATCGCCGCCGCGGCGAGGCAGGCCGCCAGCCCCCGCTCGCCGGTGCCGCGCAGCGCATACACGGCCGCCACCGGCTGCAGGATCCAGGCGAGACCGAGCCACGGTCCGATCCCCTGCTGCACGCCGGGCAGGATCGGATGCAGCAGCTTCAGCAGCACGGCGACCAGCGGGATGCTGTCGGTCAGCCCGATATTGACGCCGTGCGGCCCGTCGAGCCGGTGCACCATGAGCAGCGGCCAGTGCCAGGGCTCGGCGAGGAAATACAGCTGGCCGGCGATGTGCTGGAGACCGTCCGCGCCCGCGGGGAGGCCCGGCGGCAGCCGCCCGAGGAGGTCGCGGCGGGGAAAGGCCGCCAGCGCCGCCCAGATCCCGATCGCGCCTGCCAGCGTGTAGCTCAGGGCAGCGGACCACACCCTGGCAGGCGCGCGCTCGGGGCGGGGTGACGGCATGGCTTCTGTCCGGAGATCGCGCGAGGCAGGCGGGTTCCTCTACCGGTCGGCCGCGACCGCGCCAAGGCGCCCCGGCGCCCGACGCATCCCGGACCGGGACGCGGCTTGGTTGGCAAACCGGCGTCGATCTGCTTACTCCGGCCGCCCGTTGCAACGACCGGGCGCCTCGCGCGGCGAGGCAGACATGCGGACCTTCGGACAGATGGATTGGCGCACATGCCTTATGCCCAGGCGGACACCGGCATAGGCGCGCGTCCTGCGCCCACGCTCCCCACACCGACACCGGCACCGGCACGGGCGATGCGGATCCTGTTCACCCTCGTCTTTCCGGCCGCGTCCGTGGCCCTCGTGCTACTGCGCGTGCCGCTCAGCCAGAACGCCGACGGGCTGCTCGAGACGGTGATGTCGCTGCAGCGCCTGACCCTGTTCTATTGGGGCCAGTCGCGCTTCGCCAACATCCTGCCGGCGCTGGCCGCCCCGATCCGCGATCCGGTGGCGAACGCGGATGCGCAGCTCGTGGCCCGCATCGTGCTCGGCCTCGCCGCACCGCTGCTGGTCTGCGCGCTGCTGGGTGCCCGCGCGCGCCATCTCTCCGTCACCCGTGCCACCGTGCTGTCGGCGCTGCTGTTCCTCGCCTTGGCGCCTGCCCGGATCATCACCGAGGCGCTGGCCCAGACCAGCCCGTTCGGGACCTCGTTCACGCTGGCCGGACTGGCGGTGCTGGCGTTCCGCGGCGCCGTGGCGGCGCCCGCGCATGCCGGGCGATGGCGGATCGCCGGCACCGCGCTGGCGATCGCGGCGTTTCTGCAGAACGTCTCGCTGCTGATCGAGGTGGCTCCGCTGGCCGTCGGGCTTTGCGTGCTGGCGCGCTCGCGCGTTGCGTTGGAATGGGCGCTCGCGAGCGGCGCGGCCCTGGTCGCCACGATCGCGGCGATGAAGCTCTGCGCGCCCTCGGCCGCCCCGCAGATCGGCGGCTTCGGCCACTCGCTGCTCGGCTTGCGCATCTACGGCGGCTACCTGGTCGGACCCGCCGGGCGCGGCTTCTGGGTCGCGCTGGCGCTCGCGGCCGCGAGCAACCTGCTGGGACGGCGCGCACCGGACGCCCGGACGCTGCTCGCGGGCGACCTGGTGCTGGTGGGCACGATCGTCGTGAGCTTCGTCGCGACCGGCCTCAGCGACTGGGTCGTGGTGAACAACACCCATCCGCGCTACCTCGTGCCGGATTATCTCCTGGCCGCCGGCCTGGGCGGCCTGGCGCTCGAGCGCCTCGTCCACACGGTCGGGGCGAGCCGCCTCGGGCAGGAATGCTGTGCGGCTGCCGCGGCGGCGTTCCTGCTGGCGCTCGCGGTCGTCCATCTCGGCCCGCGCGCGCCCGGCGACGACGAGATCATCGCCGCCGACTGGCGCGGCATGTCGGCTACGGTCGCGGCCAGCATCCGGACCCGGCATCTCGACGGAATCGCCGGCGCCTACTGGGACGTGTGGCCCGCCGTGTTCAGGACGGGTGGCGCGGGCGCCGACACGTTCGGCTTCGCCTATAACGGGGAGGCGCGGCGGAACGCGATGGTCCGCCGCCTGCGCGCCCGGAGCCGGCTGCGCGTCGGCTGCATCGACAAGCCAGGGGTCGACTGCGTCGCGGTGACGCGATCGACGATCGACGTGCCGGTGCGGGTGACGGACGCCGGCGAGCCGCCGCTGATGCTCGACGAGGGGCGTCGGCTGACGACGCTGTTGGTCGCGCCCGCTTCTCGGAAATAGGCCGCAAGTCGTCGAGGGAGCCGTTCGCGGCACGCTGACACAACAGGGCGCCGCACGGGCACGGGGCGCGACGTTCACGCGCCATACGCCAGCCGGCGAGAGCGTCCGGCCAGGGCTGCCGGAAAACCACGGCGCGCCGCCTGCGCGCCGATCAGCAGCGCCCGACGCGAGCCCCCGAGATCGCCGTCACGGCGAGCGGGCCCTGGCCGGCGGAAATCCCCATCGCCAGCCGATCCGCTGCTTGGTCAGCTCCGGTGCGGCGCCGTTCGCGTCGAACGTCCCGTCGTTCAGGCGGATGCGCGTGGCGATCGCGGGAAGCGGGCGCAGCGGCAGGATCCGCAACTCGCCGCCGCCCTCGTAGACCACGAAATCGAAGCCGCTGTGGAACACGCGACCGTCGGCGGTGATGGCGGTAGCGTCGACCACCGGCACGTTGCCCGGACCATGGCCCGGTACGATCACCGCCATGTCGATCGGCGCGAGACCGTGAGGGATCGCCAGCACGGCGTCGCGCACCGGGGCGAGTGCTGCCACCGGCACGAGACGCTCATGGCACCAGAACAGCAGCGGCGTGACGAGTGCTGCCGCCAGCAGCGCGCGGGGGCGGCCGGCGCTGCGTCGCACGGCGATCGCCACCAGGCGCCACGCGTACAGGCCGAAGATCGGCAGCGACCAGGTGAAGTAGTGGTACAGCTCGAAGCGCCACAGGCCGGTCGGGTGCAGGTCGCGATAGATCAGGAACAGCGCGATGTCGGCGGCGACCACGCCGATCACCAGCAGATGCGCGCGGCCTGCGCGTCCCTGGGCGAGCGTCGCCGCCATGCCCGCGACGCCGGCCGGGATCCAGAAGAACACCGCGGCCAGCCCCTGCCCCTCCGGATAGAGCGCTCCCGGGTCCACCATGAGGTTCACCCAGCGCAGCAGCAGCAGCCGCGGCTCGAAGCCGAGCCGGCCCGACGTCGTGACGTAGCCGCTCGCATGTGGCCCCCAGACGGCGAGATACGCGGCGCCGAACACGAGCATCGGCAGCGCCACGCCCGCTTCCATCGGCCAGAGCAGGCTCCGCCGCCCGAACCCGCGTGACAGGAGGGGTGGGAGGATGGCGGCGGTGGCCACCAGCAGCACGACCGCGCAGTCGGCCGGCCGGAACCCCGCGATCGCGCCGCCGGCGAGCCCGACCAGGAACGCCGCCCCCGGGCGCGGGCGCTCGATCATCGCCGCACCCGCGAGCAGGGCGGCATAGACGCAGAACGTCTCCGGCGTGGTGGTCCAGGGCGTCACCCAGGCGGTCAGGACCTGGTGGGGCAGCACCGCGGTCGCGACAAAGATCGCGGCGCAAAGCGGGATGCCGAGCGGCGACGGGCCGAGCAGGTGGCGCGCCAGCGCACAGAACAGCACGAGCGTGCCCAGCATGCTGGCGAGGTTGGGGATGAGGAACGGGTCGAGCGGCGTGACGCGCACGAAGATCGCGCCCAGCAGCGGGTAGCCCGGCAGATACCAGTGCATCCACCAGTCGGTGATGCCGTGCGCCCAGGCCAGCGCGCTCTTGTCATACCAGCCCTGATCCGCCCACGCCCACCAGCCATAGCGCGGCGGCAGCGGATGCGGCGGTCCGCGCAGGAGGGCCAGCGGAGGTGCTTCGGGGGCGGCGATCACCGCGTGCAGGCGTAAGAAGGCCCAGGTCGTCGCGAGGGCGGCGAGCAGCGGGGCCAGGCGCGCCGCGCCGCCGGTCTTGGTCACCTGGAGGACATCCTCTGTGGCTGCGACGCGGCTGCGGTACAGGCGATAAGGAAGAAAGGCCAGGGCGTCGTGCGGAGCACGCCTCCGGCGTGACGCCCTGGACCCGCTAAGGGCGAGCCCTTATTTCTTAAGTCCGGGGGACCCAAGGGGCGACTGCCCCTTGGCGGGTCCAGGGCGTCACGCCGGAGGCGTGCTACGCACGACGCCCTCGCCTCCTTCGCTTTTAATCGGACACGTCGCCTTGAGCATTCCAACCGCCTTCCCGGAGCTCTCCGTGATCGTGCCGTGCTACGATGAAGCCGCGGTGGTTCCGGAGTTCCACGCCCGCCTGGCGCGCGTGATGAACGCCGCCGGCCTCGCCTGGGAGGTCGTCTACGTCAACGACGGCTCGCGCGACGCCACGCTCGCGGTGATCGAGGCGCTGGCGGCGGCTGACAGCCATGTGGGATTCGTCAATCTCAGCCGAAATTTCGGCAAGGAGATCGCGATGACCGCGGGGCTCGACCACGCGCGCGCCTCGGGTGCTGCGATCGTGATCGATGCCGACCTGCAGGACCCGCCCGAGCTCATCCCCGAGCTGATCGCCGCCTGGCGAGATGGCATCGACATGGCCTATGCGCTGCGCCGCGTGCGCGAAGGCGAGTCGTGGGCCAAGCGCGTGACGGCGGCCGGCTTCTACCGGGTGATGGGGCGGCTCACCGACAAGGTGCAGATCCCGGTCGACAGCGGCGATTTCCGGATCATCAGCCGGCGGGCGCTCGATGCCCTGCTGCCGCTGCGCGAGCACCACCGCTTCATGAAGGGGCTGTTCGCCTGGGTGGGGTTTTCCACCCGCGCGGTTCCTTACGACCGCGTTGCGCGGGCAGCGGGCTCGAGCAGCTGGAACTACTGGAAGCTGTGGAATTTCGCGATCGAGGGGATCACGGGGTTCTCGGTAGTCCCGTTGCGCCTCGCGACCTATCTCGGCCTGGGCGTGGCCGTGCTGGCGCTGCTGTTCGGCGGCCAGCTGATCGCGCGCACGATCTTCTTCGGCAACCCCGTGCCGGGCTACCCGTCGCTGATGGCGGTGGTGCTGTTCCTGGGCGGCGTGCAGCTGATCACGCTGGGGGTGATCGGCGAGTATCTCGGCCGGATCTTCAACGAGACCAAGCAGCGGCCGCTCTACATCGCCGAGCGGGTCAGGCCGGCGCGCGAGGCTCGGCCGGAGTGACGAGTGGGTCGGTCGAGGAGGAAGGCCAGGGCTCTGCCCTGGACCCGCCAAGGGACAGTCGTCCCTTGGAACCCTGATCGTTTGTTTCTTCAAATACCGGCGAAGCCTGACATGATAATCTCGGCTAACGCATTCCGTCTCCAGCGTCTGTACTCCAACCTTCAGTAGGCGGTTTTAAGGGCGACTGCCCTTAACGGGTCCAGGGGCAGAGCCCCTGGCCTTCTTCCCGCTGCTTTCCGGCAACACCTGTGACAATCCGCAGGGACCCGCTGCGGCGCCGCTCCCGATCGTGCTAACTCCGTCGCTCCGGAAGGTCGTTCGGCTGAGCCGCCCAGGGCCGGAAAAACGGTGTGCGCGTATGACGTCCTGGCCGATGCCCTCCCTCCTGCCCGCGCAGGCCGCCCGGCCCGAAGCGCCGCCGCGCGGCCGGGTCATGGCGGAGGCGCCGCCCGCCGGCACCACCGCCGTCACCGTGTTCGCAGCCGCGATGATGATCTACGGGCTCGGCTTCCTGCTGACCGGCGCCGTCTCGCCCTGGCTCTGGGGCGCGCCCTTTTGGCGCGTCGGGCTCGACCTGCTCTACGCGATCGCGGGCTTCGCCCTCGCGCGCGCCTGGTTCGGACCGGCGCCGGATCTCCTCGCCGCCGCGCGACGACGCGCGGTCGCGCGTGGCGCCGGCCTCTACGCGGCCTTGCTCGCGTGCATCGTCGGAACCGTGGCCGTGATCGGCCCGCTGGCGACCCCGATCCGGCTGCACGACTACGTGCACTCACCGGTCACGCGGCTCTATCTGCACGGCCTGCTGTTCCAGCCTTCGATGTTCCTGCCGGGCGCGTTTCCCGGCCTCGAATGGAACAGTGCGGTGAACCCGGTGCTCTTCCAGGCGCGGCTGCTCGCCTTGTGCATGGCCGCGTTGGCAGCGTTCGGCCTCGTGGCAGCGCCGGTCCGGACGCCGCTGGTCGCGGCCTGCGGGCTGGCTGCGGCCACTTCCTATCTCGTGCTGTTCTCCCACCCGGCGATGCAGCTGCAACTGCTGGGCGTCGATGCGCGCGAGATCACGGTCGAGATCCCGTTCTTCTGCGCAGGCGCGGTGTTCGCGCACTGGAATGCGCACACGGGACTCTGGCGCGCCGACCTGGCGATGCTCGTGTTCCTCGCCAACTGGGTGGCGTCGTCCTGGTTCGTGCAGTGGAACGTCGTGCTCGAATGGGTGAGCCTGCCCTACATGGCCGCCTGCGTCGGGCGATTGGAACTGCCCGGCACCGCATGGCTGCGCCGGCACGTGGGCGATCCGACGGCGGGACTCGTGCTGTTCAGCTTTCCGATCCAGCAGCTCGTGGTGCTGCGACTGCCGGGACATCTCGCCCACGGGATCCTGCTCTGTGCCGCGGCAACGCTCATCGCATCGCTGCTGTGCTACCATCTTGTTGAGCGCCCGGTGCAGTACGTGGCCGCCCTTCTGCTGGCACCTGGCGCTCACGATGCGGCACAATAATTTCGATGCCCTGCGGCTGATGGCCGCGTTGCTGGTGGTGCACGGGCATGGCGTGGACCTGACGGGCACGCACGCCGCCGGGTTGTGGAACCTTCCGTATCATCGCGTCGGGCTCGACATCTTCTTCGCGATCAGCGGCTATCTCGTGACCGGCAGCTGGGAACGCAGGCCGGGATTCGCGGACTTTCTGCTCAAGCGCGCGCTGCGCATCTTTCCCGGGCTCGTCGCCTGCGTGGCGCTGACCGTGTGCGTGCTCGGCGTGTTGTCGACGACCCTGCCGCTCGGCCGGTATTTCGCGGATGGCGGCCTGCTGTATTTCACCAACATCGCACTGCTGCTGCAGCTCACCCTGCCGGGCGTGTTCGCGCACAGCGCCGTGAACGGCTCGCTGTGGAGCCTCGGACCCGAGTTCTGCTGCTACCTGACGGTGCCGGCGCTGGCGGCCCTGCGCGGGCGCTGGCGGCTCGCGGGCCTGCTCGTGCTCGCCTTTGTCGCGGGCTCGGTCAGCATCGCGGTGTTCAGCGGCGACCTGCCCATGCTGCCGCTGATCTGGCACATCGATCCCAAATACGCGCTCGCCGAAGTTCCGTTCTTCGCCGTGGGAGGTCTGCTCCGGCTCGTCGAGCTGAACCTGGCGCGCACCGGTCGGGTCGAGGCCCTCTGGCGCGCCGATCTCTGCCTGCTGTTCATGATCCTGAATTACGGCGTGTCCGCCTGGTTCGGCCGAGGCAACCTGCCGGTCGAGTGGCTGACGCTGCCCTACATGGTGATCTGCTTCGGCCGCATGGCGCTGCCGGTGCTGAGCCGCGCGGGGCGGTTCGGCGACGCTTCTTACGGCACCTATCTTTACGCCTACCCGATCCAGAAACTCGTGCTCGAGCTCTGGCCGCGCGATCCGGTTCCGGTTCTCACCTGTGCCGCACTTAGTCTTTGCGCGGGGCTGCTGTCCTGGCACCTGGTGGAACGGCCGGCCCAGCTCTGGGGACGTTTGCTATCCGGGTGGAGAAGAAGGCCAGGGGCTCTGCCCCTGGACCCCGCTAAGGGCAGTCGCCCTTAGAACCGATTGGTTAAGCGGGCACGCCCAACAGACGACCTACGAGACGGTGCAGACGTGCACGCCGTCCGAGAAGCGGGGGCGCCTCACTTGCGACCGGCGCGGCTGCGAGCCCGGACCAGTCGGCGTATGCGATGCGCTGCTCCTCCGCCGCGGTGAGCGGCGCACGCACCGTGTCGCGACGGCGGCCCACGATCGCGGTCTGGTAGTTCGGCACCACGCTGTGGCGCAGCAGCAGCCGCTCGATCAGCACGATCAGCGACGCGACCGTCTGATCCTTCGGATCCTGCCAGTCGAAATTGCGCAGGATGCCGGTGAAGAACGGCCGCACCAGCGTGCCGCCGTAATCGGCGCGGTCGATCACGTCGAAATACTGGTAGGTGAGCGGCAGGATCCTTGATGCGTGCACGCCCTCGGACGGATCGTGCTGCATCATCCATTCGAGCGACGGCGCCGGCACGCAGTGCCGCAGCTGGTCCACCAGGTGATCGTGCCGGTAGCCGGGCGCCAGACACGCATCGATCTCGTCGATGATGTCCATCACCTGCTTGTGGTACATGTGGTAGTCGGGCCCGACATACTCGTCATACACCAGCAGGCCGCCGGGCTTGAGCACCCGGTGCATCAGCTGGAACATCTCCTCGATGCGGTCGAAATGGTGGATCGCGGCGGCGACGAACACCGCGTCGAAGCTGGCGTCCGGAAGATTGTCGGCCAGCACGTCGGCCGCGCGCATCTCGATGCGGTCCGACAGCCCCTCCTCGGCGAAGCGTGCGGCGGCGCGCTCGCAGGCCTGGGGCGACATCTCGTAGGCCACGATGTGGCCGGCATAGCCGTGGCGAGCGATGTGCTCCTCGTTCCACGCCATGCCCGAGCCCAGCGCCAACATGCGCGCCGGCGGCGGCGTCAGGAACTCGCGGCCGACGCGGTCGAGGTTGTAGCCATCCTTCGAGCCGGTCTGCGGCATGGCCACGGCGCGCTCGTAGAGGAATTTGTGCTGGGTGTAGTCGACCGGGTCGCCTTCCACCACGCGCTGCGTGCCGACATGCTCGTCGCCCTCGTAGCGCTTGTCCCAGATCGATGTGGCATTCGCTGCCGCTTCGTCCGCCACCATCTCCGCTCCCCGATGCGGGACGGAGGCTATCAGACCGGCAGCGGGCGGACGAGTGGGGGTGCGCGCCCGCGGGAGAAGGCCAGGGCTCTGCCCTGGACCCGCCAAGGGACAGTCGTCCCTTGGAACCCTGATTGTTTGGGTTGTTCCCTGGCGAAGCCTGAAATCATACACTTCGGCTAACGCACGCCGTTTCCAGCGCCTGTACTCCAACCTTCAGTAGGGGGTTTTAAGGGCTCCGCCCTTAACGGGGTCCAGGGGCAGAGCCCCTGGCCTTCTTCTTGCGATCGTGTTTCCAAACGGACACTTAGTCCGCGCGACAAGCGGGAGGATCGCAGCGCGTGCGTTCCCAAACCAAGTTCCGCCTTGCACCCCTCGCCGCCTGCGTCGTGATGGCGGCCCTGCTCGGCCTCGACGCCACGCCGCGGTTCATGCTGGGCGACTCCGAGGCCTACCTGATGACCGGGAAGAACGGCGTGGAATCCCTGCCCCCCGACCGGTCCTGGATCTACGGCCTGGCGGCGCGCGGATTGCTGCTCGCGACGCATGGTTTCCTGGCGCAGATGCTGCTGGACGCGGCGGCCCTCGCGGCCTTCGTGTTCGCGGCCGCCCGGCTGATCCCGCAGCGACGGGGTGCGGCCGCCGCAACCCTCGCCTTCGCGGTGGCGATCGCCTGCGACCCGCTCACCGAGACCTATCTCCGCTTCAGCATGTCGGACCTGCCGGCCGCCTTGCTGTTCGCGGGTTTCGTGTGCCTGCTCGCGGGGCGCCTGGCGGGGGCGCCGGGCCGCGCCGCCGCCGCCGCGTCATGGCTCGGCATCGTGGTGTTCGGCGCCGGTGCCGTGGCGTTCCGGGTCGCCTACGTGCCGATCGAACTCGGAACCGCGCTGCTTGCAGCTTCGGCCTCGCTGATCCCGCGGGCGGGCCGTGGGTGGTCCGCCCGCGCCCGGGCCATCCGGCCGCTGCTGCTCGCCTGCCTGGTGCCGCTCGCGAGCGTTGGCGCGATCGGGCAGCTGAACGGCGTCATCTACGCGAAACGTTTTGGCGACGGTGCGTTCGTCAACCGCCTGTCGGGCGTGTTCCTGATGGGGGTGTTCAGCCCGGCGCTGACCGCCGAGGATATCCGCCGCGCGGGCGTGGATGTGAGCGACGCGGAGGTGGCCGCCATGCGCCTCGGCGACGACGACAACAGGATCGACCAGGTCTGGGGCGGGCAGCGCTTCTGGCTCCGCCATGTGGTGGAGGCGAAACTGCACGCGACCGGCGAATACGACCGCCGGGTCGACGCCGCCGCCCACCGGATGGTGGTGCTGGGCGCGGAACGCCACCCGCTCGCCTTCGCCGGCGTCTACGCGCGCAGCCTGCTGGCGCAATTCTCGGCCGCCGAATGGCGGCGCCACCTCGAGGGCGAGCTCGGCCTGTCGCGCATGCTCGACGCCTGGTTCGTGGACGACCTGAACCGCCACCTCGACCATCCCATCGGCGCCGGCATCACGCACCGGACATCGCTGCTGCCGCGCCTTCTGGACGCGACCGTCGGCGCCTATCCCGTGCTGCTGGGGTTGGGGCTGCTGGCGGCGGCGATCACGCTCGTGCGCGACACCGCGCCCGGCTTGCCGCTCGTGGCCGCCGCGGTGATCGTGGCATTCCTGGCAGCACCCCTCTACAGCAACTACGTCATTCCGCGGTATCTCCTCCCCTCGGTGATGTTCACCTGGCTGCTGCTGCCGGTGGCGGCACTCCGCCTCGCCGGGCCGCGTCGAGGAGCCCCGCTCGAGGCCGGCGTGTTGACAGGCCCCGGCCGCTTGGCGAAATGACCGCCCTCGCGTCCACTCCCATCCCCGGGCAGTCCAGGAGAGGCGAACGCCAACGTGCCTGAGATGTCCGCCCATGCCGGCCTGATCGCCCGCGTGTTCCGCACCGGCCTCGGCCGGCCGCCCGACGGCTTCGCGCTGCAGAGTTTTTCCGCGATGCTGCGTGACGGCGCGGGGCTGATGGGGGTCGCACGCGCGGTCGCCTCCTCCGACGAGTTCCGCGCCGTGCACGGACCGGAGGATGTCTGCAGCGTGGCGTTCGTAACCACGCTGTTCCACAACGCCTTCGACCGCGACCCGGACCTGCAGGGCCTGTCCACCATCACCGCCTTGGGCTCGCGCGCCGAGGCGCTGGCGATCGTCGCCGGATCGGACGAGGCGCGCGATACCATCAAGCTGCTGGGCGAACTCTACCCCGACGGGGCCACGCCCACCGACGCGCTCGGCTATCCGCTCTGGGTCGAGCAGCAGGACGAGCTCGAGGAGCCGGACCGTCTCGCGATCGGCCGGCAGATCGACGCGATCGCGGCGCCGCCACTGTTCTCGCTGCTGATGATCGCCTCCTTCACCCGCCCTGACCTGCTGGAGGAGACCGTGCAGTCGCTGGCAGCCCAGCTCTATCCAAACTGGGAGTTGTGCATTGCCTGCGCGCACAACCTGCCGCGCATGGTGCGATCGACGATCGAGCGGATCGCCGCGACCTTTCGCGGCGTGGCACTGGTCGAGACCGGTCCCGAATGGGGCGGGATCGGCGATCTGTGGCGCGTGGCACTGGAGGCGGCGCGGGGCGACCTCGTGGCGTTCCTCGACGCGGGCGACCGCCTCGCCGAGACCGCGCTCTACGAGATGGCGGCGGCGCTCGAGCGCGCGCCGGCGCTCGACCTGCTCTATTCGGACGAGGACGGCATCGCCGAGGACGGCACGCGCTTCGGGCCGCTGTTCAAGCCCGGCTGGAGCCCGGACGGGCTGCTGGCGGGCGACGTGGTGGGCCAGTTGGCAGTCATGCGGCGCGCGCGCGTGATGGCGGTGGGCGGCATCCGCGCCGATGCGGCCGGGCAGGCGCGCTACGATCTCCTGCTGCGTCTCACACAGGATCTGCCGGCGACCGCGATCGCGCATGTGCCGGTGGTGCTGTTCCACCGCGGCCGCGCGCCGGGACGCAAGCTGCCGTTTCCGCACAGCCGCAACACGGCCAGCCATCCGGACGTGGTTCACGCAGTGGCGCGCCACCTGCGCGAGACCGGCAGCACCGTGGAAGTGACCGACGTCTATATCGGCGGCGACGTGTGGCCGCGCGTGAGCTACCCGGCGCCGACCACGCCGCCGCGCGTATCGGTGCTGATCCCGACCCATGACCAGCCGGAACTGCTGGAGACCTGCGTCTCGGGCCTGCTGGAGCGGACCAACTATCCCGACATCGAGATCCTGATCGGCGATAACCGCAGCGAGAGTGCAGCGGCACTGGAATTGTTCCGCAGGCTGCGACGCGACAGCCGCGTGCGCGTCGAGACGATCGACACGGCGTTCAACTGGTCCGCGCTGAACAACCGGCTTGCGGCGCTGGCCACCGGCGACGTGCTGGTGCTGATGAACGACGACGTGGCCGTGATCGGGCCCGACTGGCTCGACGAGATCGTGCGCCAGATCACCCGCGACGGCGTCGGCATCGTGGGCGCGCGGCTGCTGTATCCCGACGGCACGCTGCAGCATGGCGGCATGGTGCTGAGCGAGATGGCGGCGACGCACGTGCTGCGCTCGGCGCGCGAGGAGGAGCCCGGCTATATGGGGCAGCTGGCACTGACGCGGGATCTCTCCGCCGTCACCGGCGCCTGCCTGGCGATCCGCCGCCCGGTGTTCGCGGCACTCGGCGGTGCCGACGAAAGCTTCGATCACACCTGCAACGATGTCGATCTGTGCCTCCGCGCGCGCGCGGCCGGTTGGCGGGTGGTGTGGACGCCGCACGCGGTGCTCACCCATGTCGACGGTGCCACGCGCGGCCACGACCGGACCCTGGCGCAGCTGACGCGCTTCTGGCACGACCTCGGCCGGCTGCACGAGAGATGGGGCATTGCCATGGATCTCGATCCGTTCCTCAACGCCAACCTCGTGGCCACCGACCACAACCTGGTGCTGGCGCCGGCGCCCCGCCGGAAACTGCCCTGGGCGGATCTGCGCGAGATCGTGGTGGAGGAGGCCCGGATCAGGCGCCGCGCACCCGAGGTGAAGACGTGACGGCGGCGATCTGCGCGTCCGGGTTCGGCTGACGGCGCATCGATGTCCGCCTTCACACCAGTCGCCACCGTGACACAATGCGCGATCCTCGTGGGCGGGCTCGGCACGCGGCTCGGCGCGCGCACGCAGCATCTGCCCAAGCCGCTGATGCAATGCGGCGACCGGCCGTTCCTCGCCTGGCTGATGCGCGAGATGCAGCGCTACGGCGTCGAGGAGTTTCTTCTTCTTGCCGGCCATTTGTCGGAAGAGATCGAGCGCGCCGTCGATGGTCTGCGCGCGTTCCTGCCGCGTCCGGCACGCATCGCGATCTCGGTCGAGCCGCGGCGCGCCGGCACGGGCGGCGCGCTGCATCACGCGCGACACCTGCTGCAGGATCGCTTCCTCCTGTGCAACGGCGACTCTGTGTTTGCGGCACCGCTGGGGCCGCTCCTCGCACGCGCGGCGAGTACGCGTGGGCATTGGATGATGCTGCGCCGCATGACGGAGACCGGCCGCTACGGCGTCGTGACGCTCGGAACCGACGACGAGACGGTGCAGCGTTTCGCGCCGTCGGACGAGGCCGGCGGCCCAGGTCTGATCAATGCCGGAATTTACCTGCTCGAGCGCGATCTCGTGGGCGACCTGCCCGACGAATGCTCGCTCGAAGCGGACATCCTGCCGCGGCTTGCAGCGACCGGGATGCTGCGTGCTGTCACGGGATCGGGCTGGTTCCTCGACATCGGCGTCGCCCACGATCTCTCGCGCGCGCAGCACGAGTTGCCCGCGCAGCTGCGGCGCGGCGCGCTGTTCCTCGACCGCGACGGCGTGCTCAACCACGACCATGGCTGGGTCGGCACGCGCGAGCGCTTCGAATGGACGCCGGACGGGCGCCACGCGGTGCGCGCGGCCTGCGATGCGGGGCGGCATGTCTTCGTGGTGACGAACCAGTCGGGCATCGCGCGCGGGCTCTACACGGAGGCGGATTTTTCCGAGCTGCACCGCTGGATCCTCGACGAGATCCAGCTGTCGGGCGGCACGATCGACGATTTGCGCTTCTGTCCGTATCACGCCGACGCCGCGGTCGCGCGCTATCGCCAGGAGAGCGACTGGCGCAAGCCGGCGCCGGGGATGATCCTCGACCTCATGCGCGCATGGGAGCTCGACCCCGCGCGATGCACGATGATCGGCGACCAGGCGCACGATGTCGCGGCCGCGCGCGCCGCCGGCATCACCGGTCATCTCACCAAAGGCGGCGATTTGCTCGAGATCCTTGCCACGGAAGGCGTCTTTGCACAGACGGGGGCCGCATGAGCGGGTGGAACACGATCCGGGCGCGCGTGCCGCTGCGGCTGGGCCTGGCGGGCGGCGGTACCGATCTCAGCCCTTATTGCGACATCCATGGCGGCGCGGTTCTGAACACCACGATCGACCGCTACGCCTACGCGTTCATCGAGAGATCCGATGACGGGTGCGTGCATTTCGTGGCGCCCGATGTCGAGCTCGCCGAGAGTTTTGCCATACCGCCCGGCGCCAGGCCGGACGACCTGTTCGCGGGTGCCAGGCTCGCGCTGCATGCCGGCGTGGTGCGGGGACTCCTGCGCCGCTACGGCCGGGCGGTGCAGCCATGGCGCGTGACCTCGTTCGTGGATGCGCCGCCCGGTTCGGGACTGGGCTCGAGCTCGGCGCTGGTGGTCGCACTCGTCGAAGCCTGTGCCGCGGCAATGTCGCTGCCGCTCGGCCCCTACGACGTGGCGCATCTGGCCTACGAGATCGAGCGGATCGATCTCGGTCTCGCCGGGGGCAAGCAGGACCAGTACGCGGCGACGTTCGGCGGCATCAACTTCATCGAGTTCCTCGGCGGCGACCGCGTGATCGTCAACCCGCTGCGTATCCCGATCGCCACACTCAACGAGCTGCAGACCTCGCTGGTGATCTGCTTCACCGGTGTCTCGCGCCGCTCGGAGACCATCATCGCCGAGCAGCAGCGGCATCTCGTCGAGCTCTCGCCGGAAGCGATCGACAGCATGCACCAGCTCAAGGAAGACGCGCTGGCGATGAAGGACGCGCTGCTACGCGCCGATATCGGCCGCATGGCGACCGTGCTGAACCGGTCCTGGATCGCCAAGAAGCGCACGGCCGCCGGGATCTCGACCGAGGGCATCGACCGGCTCTACGCGGTCAGCCGCGCGCGCGGCGCGCTCGGCGGAAAAGTGTCGGGTGCGGGCGGCGGCGGGTTCATGATGTTCATCGTGCCGCCCGCGCGCCGCGTCGACGTGATCCGCGGCCTCAAGGAGGCGGGCGGCGACGCGGGCGGCGTCGATCTCACGCAGAAAGGCGCCGAAGTTTGGACGACCTGAACCTGCCCGGAGCGGGGGATCCCGGCCGGGCGGTCGAGAACCTCCGGCGACGCCTGGAAGCTGCCGAAGCCGAGGCGATGGCCGCACGCGAGGCCGCCGCACGCGCGGCGGCTCGCGAGGCGGCGCGCGCGGCCGCCGACGCAGCTCGCAAGCCGGTGCTGCCGCCGCTCACGCCCTACGAGTTCCAGAAGTTTGCGGATTTCGCCAGGAAGATCGAGGACGAGAACGGGCGCCTGGCACTGCGCATCCGCGCGATGACGCTGGCACTCGAGGCCGCGGACGCGGCGCACACGCTTGAAGCCGGCGGCGCGCTCGCGCAGAACCTCGCAGCACTGCGCGCCGAACACGAGCTGGTCCTGCGCTCGACCACCTGGCGCGTCGGCCGCCGCCTCGGCGCGGTCGCATCGCGCCATCCCGCGTTGGCACGCCGCCTGCGCCGCACGGCCAAGTTCGGCTGGTGGGTCGCCTCGGGCCGGATCGGCGCCCGCCTGCGCGCACGCCAGCGGATGCGCCACGCGATCGCCGTGCTCGGCGCCAGCCGCCTGTTCGATGCCGCCTACTACACGGCGCGCCATGCCGGCGTGGTGCCGCCGGGCACCGATGCGCTGATGCACTATCTCTGGGTGGGGGCTGCTTCCGGCCTCGATCCGCACCCGCTGTTCGACACGTCCTGGTATGCGTCGCAGATGCCGGCCGGAAGCCCGGTCAACCCGCTCGTGCACTACCTCGCGAGAACGGGGACGATCGATCCCCATCCCCTGTTCGACCAGGCGCATTACCTGGCCCAGGCCGGCGCCGCACTCCAGCCCGGCGAGACCGCGCTCGAGCACTATCTCGCCTCGGCCGATGCGAACACCATCGCGCCGAACGCGGTGTTCGATCCGCACGCCTACCTCGTCGAATATCCGGATGCCGCCTCCCATCCCGGCGGCCCGCTGCTGCACTATGTGGAATTGGGCGAGGCGCGCGCGCTCCCGCCGCATCCGCTGTTCGACCCCGCTTACTACCTGGCCGCGCATCCGGAGGCGGCGGCGCTCGGACCGTTCGGTCACTATCTCAGGGTCGGCCGTGCGGCAGGTCATGCGGGCTCGGCCACCATGGCGGAGCTCGGCGTCCCTGCCCTGCCGCACGACACCGCCTTCGCGCCCGCGGACCAGCCCGACATCTCGGTCATCATCCCGACCTACGGCCACCTGTTCGAAACCATCCGCTGTCTGGCCGCGGTGCAGGCCCGCACGGGACCGCTGGCCACCGAGGTGATCGTGGCCGACGACCGCCCGCACGCACCGATCGCCTCGGCGCTGCCGAGCGGCGGCGGTCTCGCCGTGCACGTGAACGACCGCAATCTCGGCTTCCTCCGCAGCTGCAACGCGGCAGCCAAGCGCGCGCGCGGACGGCTGCTCGTATTCCTCAACAACGACACGATCGTGGGGCCCGACTGGCTGCGGCCGATGATCGCCGCGATCGCGGCCGACGATCGCGTCGGCATGGTCGGCTGCAAGCTCCTCAATCCGGACGGCACGATCCAGGAGGCAGGCGGGATCATCCACAGCAATGGGTGGGGATTCCCATACGGCAGCGGCGACGATCCCGGCCGCGGCGCCTATAACGCCGTGCGCGACGTCGACGTCGTGACCGGCGCCTGCTTCGTCGTGCGGCGCGATCTGTTCGAGCGGTTCGGCGGCTTCGACGATCGTTACGCGCCGGCCTTCTACGAGGAATTCGATCTCGCGACCACGCTTCGCGAGGCCGGCTACCGCGTGGTCTACCAGCCGGCGAGCGTGGTCGTGCATCACGGCAGCGCATCCTACGGACGCGAGGTTCGCGACCGCCAGTCCAAGCGCAACCATGCGAAGTTCTGCGCGAAGTGGCGCACGCTGCTCGCGCGCCAGCCCGTCGAGGGCGATCCGCTGTTCCTCGTGCGCGGACGGCCGTCGCCGCGCGGCGTGATCCTGGTGATCGACGACAAGGTGCCGGAATACGACAAGCATGCCGGCGCGGTCACGCTGTTCCAGTATCTGTGCCTGTGCGTCGAGCTCGGATTGAAGGTGATCTTTCACCCGCAGGACGGCCAGCCTCTGCAGCCCTACACCGACGTGCTGCAGCAGCGCGGCATCGAGGTCGTGCATGCGCCGGACACACTCGCCGAGTGGCTGGCCGAGAATGGCCGCCACGTCGATTTCGTCTGGACCGCGCGCCCCTACGTGACGGTTCCGATCCTCGATCTCATCAAGCGCAGCACCGGCGCGCCGATCCTCTACTACACGCACGACCTGCATTATCTGCGCGAGATGCGGCGCTACGAGCTCGACGGCAACGCCTGGGCGCGCGAGGAGTCCGAGCGCCTCAAGCCGATGGAGCTCGGCATCTTCGCCGCCGTGGACATCGTGATGACGCCGAGCACCGAGGAGGCGCGCATCATCGCCGCCGAGGTGCCCGACGCGCGCGTCGCCGTGGTGCCGCCCTACCTGTTCGCCGACGCCGCCGCCACCGATCCCGCGACGCTCGATTTCACTGCCCGGCGCGACGTGCTGTTCGTGGGCGGCTTCGACCACACGCCGAACGTCGACGCTGCCCTCTGGCTCGTGCGCGACATCATGCCGCTGGTGTGGGCGCGCGCTCCGGACACGCGCGCGATGATCGTGGGCCACGCGCCGCCCGCCGAGGTGCGCGCACTCGCCGGTGATCGCGTCGAGGTCACGGGTTTCGTGCCCAGCATCGATCCCTATTTCGCCCGCGCGCGCGCCTCCGTCAGCCCCTTGCGCTACGGCGCCGGCGTCAAAGGCAAGATCGTCTCGGCCCTGCAGGCGGGCGTGCCCGTGGTCACCACCGGCTGCGGCAACGAGGGGATCCAGCTGCGGCACGGTGCCGAAGCGCTGATCGGCGAAAACGAACAGGAGATCGCAACCGCCATCCTGCGCCTGCTCGACGATGCCGCCCTGTGCAGCGCCATGTCGCAGGCGGGTGCGGCCGTGGTGCGCGAGCGTTTCTCCGCCACCCGCGCGCGCCACGTTCTGCGCGGCCTGCTCGGCGACGATCTCTGCCCGGTCTGCGGCACGCGCCCGCGCCATCCGCAGCCGGCAACGGCTGCGGAATGGGGCGAGGCGATCGCCTGCATGACCTGCCTGGCGCGCAACCGCGGCGCCGAAATCGCGCGCGCGATGCTGACGCCGTTCCATCGCTACGGCGTCTCCAGCCTTCGCGAGGCACGGCCGCGCCTCGCGGATCTGCGCATCCACGCGGTCGGCTCTGCAGACGCCGTGGCGCGCGAGCTGGCAGCGCTGCCGGGCTTCACCTGCGCCGATGCGCCGGACATCGCCGACGTCACCGTCGATCTTCTGATCGGCCTGGCTGCGCCCGTCGATGCCGCGGCAGCGCATCGTGTGCTGCGGCCCGGCGGACGCTACATCTTTGCGACACCGACCGCGTCCGATCCGCTGCCCGACCAGCTTCGCGCGCGCGGCTTCAGCGTCACGGCGAGCGCGGAGGCGGGCGCGTCGCTGACGGTGTTCGAGGCGACCCGCCGCGGGTGACGTCTCACGCGATGGTCATGCCCCGGAGCTGGCCGCGGCGGTAAGTGGCGGCGGTCATGGTTCATGTGCCGCTTCGATCGGGCGAAGAAGGCCAGGGGCTCTGCCCCTGGACCCCGTTAAGGGCGGAGCCCTTAAAACCCCTTACTGAAGGTTGGATTACAGGCGCTGGGGACGGAGTGCGTTAGCCAAAATCTTTGATTTCAGGGCTTCGCCAGGGAACACCCCAACAATCAGGGATCCAAGGGACGACTGTCCCTTGGCGGGTCCAGGGCAGAGCCCTGGCCTTCACGGCGCAAGGTTTGCATGTTCCAACACGTTGACGGAACGAGGCAAACGCCTGGTGACACACTGCCTCGAGCTCACGGGCATCACGCGCCGCTTCGGCACGCTGACCGCGAACGACCATGTCGACCTTTCGATCGGCCAGGGCGAGATCCACGCGTTGCTCGGCGAGAACGGCGCCGGCAAGTCCACCCTCACGAAGATCATCTACGGCGTGCTGCAGGCCGACGAGGGCACGATCCGCTGGCATGGCGCGCACGTGACCATCGCCGACCCGCGCGCAGCCCGCGCCTTGGGCATCGGCATGGTGTTCCAGCATTTCTCGCTGTTCGAGGCGATGACGGTGGCCGAGAACGTGGCCCTCGGCCTCGACGCACCGGAGCCCCTGCCCGCACTCGCCACCCGCATCCGCGCGGTCAGCCGCGAATACGGGCTGCCGATCGACCCCGAGCGCACGGTGGGCTCGCTATCCGTGGGCGAGCGCCAGCGCGTCGAGATCGTGCGCTGCCTGCTGGGCTCGCCGCGCCTGCTGGTGATGGACGAGCCGACCTCGGTGCTGACGCCGCAGGAGGTCGAGCTCCTGTTCGCGACGCTGCGCCGGCTGGCGGCAAACGGCGTCTCGGTCCTCTACATCTCGCACAAGCTGGAAGAGATCCGCGCACTCTGCGATGCCGCGACCGTGCTCCGCCGCGGGCGGGTGGTGGGGAGCTGCGATCCCCGACACGAGACCGCGGCCTCGCTCGCGAGCCTGATGGTGGGGAGCGCCGTCACCGACGCCCGCCGCGACGCCGCCCCCCCGCCCGGCGCGCCGCTCCTCGTGCTCTACGCGCTCGACCTGCCGGCCGCCGCCCCGCACGATATCCCGCTCCGCGGCGTCAGCCTGGAGGTGCGGGCGGGCGAGATCGTGGGCATCGCCGGCGTGGCCGGCAACGGCCAGGGCGAGCTCATGGCGGCGATCACCGGCGAGCGCCTGGCCACCAACGCGGGCGACATCCGCCTCGGCACGACGGTGTGCGGACGGCTGGGCGCTGCCGCCCGGCGCCGCCTGGGCCTGGCGACCGTGCCCGAGGACCGCCGCGGCCACGCCGCCCTGCCCGGCTTCACGCTGGCCGAGAACACGCTGCTCACCGGCCGCGAGCGCGCCGGCCTGGCGCGCGGGGGCATGGTGCGGGCGGGTGCGGCCCGCGACTTCGCGCGCCGGATCGTGGCCGCGTTCGACGTGCGCGGCGGTGCGGCCGGGGTGCCGGCCGGCAGCCTCTCGGGCGGCAACCTGCAGAAATTCATCATGGGCCGCGAGATCCTGCAGGCGCCGGCGGTGCTGGTGGCGGCGCAACCGACCTGGGGCGTCGATGCCGGAGCGGCCGCCGCCATCCACAACGCCCTGTTCGAGCGGGCGGCGGCGGGCGCGGCGGTGCTGGTGATCAGCCAGGACCTCGACGAGCTGCTCGCCGTCACCGACCGGATCGCGGTGATCAACGCCGGCCGCCTCAGCCCGGCGATCCCGACGCGGGACGCGAGCGTGGCCACGCTCGGCCTGCTGATGGGCGGCGTGCACGGTTCGCAAGAGCGCGGGGCCGGGCAAGAGCTTGCGCATGCCTGAGCACCGGTTCCGGCTCGAGCGGCGCGCCGAGCCGCCGGCCTGGGCGACCGCGGTCGCGGCCCCCGCCTCGGCGCTCGTCGCGATCGCGGCGGCATCCGTGCTGTTCGTGGCGCTCGGCTACCCGGCGGCGGCCACCCTGCACGCTTTCTTCATCGAGCCGTTCGAGACGCTGAACGGGATCTCGGAGCTGGCGCTGAAGGCGTCGCCGCTGATCCTGATCGCACTCGGCCTGGTGGCGTGCTTCCGCGCCAATGTCTGGAACATCGGCGCCGACGGGCAATTCACGGTGGGCGCGCTGTGCGCCGGCGCGATCGGATTAGCGTTCGGCGATGCCGCCAGCACGATCGCCCTACCGCTGATGGCGCTCGGCGGCATCGCGGGCGGGGCGGCCTGGGCCGCGATTCCGGCGCTGCTGCGCACGCGGTTCAACGCGAGCGAGATCCTGGTGAGCCTGATGCTGACCTATGTCGCGGGACTGCTGATGACGGCGATGGTGTTCGGCCCGCTCAAGGACCCCCAGGGCTACGGCATCCCGCAATCGCGCCTGTTCGCCGATGACGAGGCGCTCCCCGTGCTGTTCGGCGGCACGCGGATCACGCTCGGCACGGCGGTGGGCCTCGCTTTCCCGCTCGCCGGCGCGGTCTGGCTGCGGCGCTCGGTCGCAGGCTTCGCGATCCGCGTCTTCGGCGCCTCGCCCGCGGCCGCACGCTTTGCGGGCTTCTCCGAGCCGCGCACCGTCTGGCTCGTGCTGCTGCTGAGCGGCGCGCTCGCAGGCCTCGCCGGCTGCTTCGAGGTGGCGGGTCCGATCGGCCAGCTGATCCCGCAGGTCTCGCCCGGCTACGGCTTCACCGCGATCATCGTGGCGTTCCTGGGCCGGCTCGACCCGATCGGCATCATCCCGGCCGGACTGCTGATCGCGCTCTCCTACGTGGGCGGCGACCTGGCCCAGGTGGGCGTGGGCCTCCCCAAGGCCGCCACCGGGATCGTGCAGGGCATGCTGCTCCTCTTCCCGCTCGCCTCGGAGTTCTTCGTGCGCTACCGCCTCCGCCGCGTCTCGATCTCGCGGGTCGCAACAGCATGATGCTCGTCGCCCTGCTCGCGACCATCATGACGGCGGCCACCCCGCTGGCGCTGGCCTCGCTGGGAGAACTCGTCACCGAGCGCGCCGGCGTGCTCAATCTCGGCGTCGAGGGCACCATGCTGGTGGGCGCGGTGGTGGGTTTTGCCGTGATGGCGACCACCGGCAGCCACACGCTGGGTGTGCTGGCGGGCTGCGCCGCCGGTGTCGCGATGTCGGCGCTGTTCGCGGCGCTGACCCTGCCGCTCGCCACCAACCAGGTGGCGACCGGGCTGGCGCTTACCGTGTTCGGCACCGGGCTCTCGGCGCTGCTCGGCCAGCATTTCACCGGCCGCACGGTGCCGCCTTTGCCGCGGCTCGACATTCCGTTCGTCTCGACGCTCCCCGTGATCGGCCCGCTGCTCTTCCACCAGGACGTGCTGGTCTATGCCAGCCTCGCAGCCGTCCCCCTGCTCGCGGCCTTCCTGCACCGGACGCGCGCGGGCCTCGTTCTGCGCGCGGTGGGCGAGAACGCGGAGGCCGCCCACCAGCTCGGCACCGGCGTGCTCCGCCTGCGCGCGGCCGCGGTGCTGTTCGGCGGCGCCATGTCGGGTCTCGGCGGCGCCTATCTGTCGCTCGCGTACACGCCGCTCTGGGCCGAGGGCATGACCGCCGGCCGCGGCTGGATCGCGCTCGCACTCACCGTGTTCGGCGCCTGGCGGCCGTGGCGGGTGCTGGGCGGCGCCTACCTGTTCGGCGGCATCGAGGTGGGCGGGCTTTACCTGCAGGGCAGCGGGGCGCTGCATGTGCCGCCGCAGCTGCTCGCCGCGATACCGTATCTGGCCACGATCGTGGTGCTGGCCTGGGTCTCGTCGGGCGGCGCGGCGCGGCGTCTCGCGGCCCCGGCGTCACTGGGAAAACCGTTCCGCGCGCTCGGATGAGGAGAAGAACTTCCATGCAAAGCCGTCTCGGGCGCCGCACGCTGATCGCCACCGCCGCCTCGCTCGCCGCCGCGCCCGCACGCGCGGCCGCGCCACTCCGCGTGGCCTTCGTCTATACCGGTCCGATCGGCGATCTCGGCTATTCCTACCAGTGGGACCAGGCGCGGCTCGCGCTGGAGGGCGCGCTCGGCCCGCGCATCGCCACGCGCTACGTCGAGAACGTGCCCGAGGGGCCGGATTGCGAGCGCGTGCTGCGCGACCTCGCCGGCGCCGGCGCCGGGCTGATCTTTTCGACGTCGTTCGGCTTCATGAACTCGGCGCTGAAGGCCGCGCACCAGTTCCCGGCGGTGAAGTTCGAGCAGGGCACCGGCTACCGGACCGTGCCGAACGTGGCGGAGGTGAACATCCGCTGGTACGAGGCGCGCGCGGTCTGCGGCACGATCGCGGCGATGACCTCGAAGAGCGGGATCTGCGGCTACGTCGCCCCCTACCCGATCCCCGAGGTGATCATGGGCGTGAACGCCTTCACGATCGCCGCCCGGCGCGTGAACCCCGCGTTCAAGGTGCGGCTGATCTGGGTGAACACCTGGTTCGACCCGGGCCGCGAAGCCGACGCGGCGAAATCCCTGATCGACCAGGGCGCCGACATCCTCGCCACCCACACCGACAGCCCCGCCGTGATGCAGACCGCGCAGGCGCGCGGCGTGCACGCCTTCGGCGAGAGCTCCGACCAGGCGCGGTTCGGCCCCACCGCCCAGCTCACCGCGATCGTCGACCATTGGGGTCCCTACGTGATCGCGCGCACGACGGCCGTGCTCGACGGCAGCTGGACCACCGGCAGCGTCTGGGGCGGGTTCAAGGACGGCCTGCTCGTGCTCGCCCCCTACGGACCCGCCGTCACGCCGCCCGTCCGCGCCGCCGCCGACGCCGTGCGCGCCGGCATCGTGGCGGGGGCGCAGCATCCGTTCGCGGGGCCCGTCCGCGACCAGGCCGGCACCGTGCGGATCGCAGCGGGCCAGACCCCGCCCGACGCCGACCTGCTGCGGATGTCCTGGTTCGTCGAGGGCGTGGCGAGCTGACCACGCGCCGGACGTGGCACTCGACCCGGTCCTGCTCCGCTCCGGTGGACTGATTGCAATACGGGATAGGATCGACCGTGGCTTGCGCGCACCGGTCCGGCCGCGCCCGCTTGCCATGCGGCGAACGCGGGGAGACAAGAAGCGATCGCGGGCGAAAAGGCCAGAAGACGACGATGACACCGGTGATGAACAGCTCGGAGCCGCAGAACAGACGCGCCGGGACGCGCGCAGGCCCGCTCCTGGCAGGTGCGCTGTTCGGAACCGCGTGGGCCCTGGCCGCGGGCCAGGCGCATGCCCAAGAAATCCCCGCCGCCGACCACGCCAGCATCGTCACGGTGCAGGACGAGAACGCCTCGATCAGCACGAACAAGCTCACCGACCGCTACTACGTCAACGGCTTGCGCGCCTCCTACACCTCGCCCACCGACATGACCGGCGCCTGGCTGCAAAATTTCGGCGACGCGCTCTGGGGTGCCGGTCGCCAGCGCTTCTCGATCGACGTCGAGCAGGGAATGTTCACCCCCGACTTCACCAACCTCTCCACGCCCGCGCCGAACGACCGCCCCTATGCCGGCACGCTCACCATCACCGGCTCGCTGATCCACGACACGCTCGACACCCGCAGCCTGATCAATCTCACGCTCGGCTGGCAAGGCCCCGCCTCGGGCGCCCGCGAGCTGCAGAACGGGTTCCACGGCGCGATCGGCCAGGGCACCGATAGCGGTTGGCACGACCAGCTCCGCAACGAGCCGCTCGGGCAGGTGCTGGTCGGCCGCACCTGGCGGTTCAGCCTGGGCCATCTCGGCGGCATCGAGTTCGATGCGCTCCCCGCCGTCACGGCGGCGGCTGGCAACTGGCGCACCTATGCCGAGGGTGCGGCGATCTTCCGCGTGGGCCAGGGGCTCGGCTCGGATTTCGGCGTGTCGCGCCAGCAGCCCGGCGTGTCGGGTTCGGACGCCTACACTCCCACGCGCCATATTGCCTGGTACCTGTTCGCGGGCGGCGACGGCCAGGCGGTGGCGGTGGACTCCACCTACGACCGCGAGGACGCGCCGTATTACACGCAGGTCGCCATGATCCACGACGTGGGCGAGTTCGAGGGCGGGGCGGCCGTGCTGCTCTACGGCGTGCGGGTGAGCTACACGCAGGTATTCCAGACGCACGAGTTCGTGGGGCAGCGGGGCGGGTTGCACCAGTTCGGGTCGCTCGCGGCCGCGGTGCGGTTCTGAGAGGCTGTTTGAGAACCCTCGGTCGAGGAGGAAGGCCAGGGCGTCGTGCGGAGCACGCCTCCGGCGTGACGCCCTGGACCCGCCAAGGGACAGTCGTCCCTTGGATCCCTAATTGTTTGGATTGTTCCCTGGCAAGCCTGAACATCATAGACTTCGGCTATCGAATCCCGTCTCCAGCGCCTGGACTCCAACCTTAAGTCGGGGGTTTTAAGGGCTGCGCCCTTAACGGGGTCCAGGGGCAGAGCCCCTGGCCTTCTTTGCTCAGTCGAAGTTTTCAGACGGACTCTGAGCCTATTCGTCAAAGTAGAGGGGGTCCAAGGGCCGACCACCTCTTGGCGGTTCTAGGGCAGAGCCCTGGTCTGATCGGAGGGCCGCCGGCATGATCGTGCACTCAAGCGCGCCCTACAACGCCGAGCCGCCGCTCGACCGCCTCCGCGCCTCCTTCATCACCGACGCACGCGATTTCTACGTCCGCAGCCATGGCGACACGCCGGCACTCGACGCCGACCGCCACACCCTGCGGATCGACGGGCTCGTGGAGCAGCCGCTCGCGCTCGGCCTAGCGGAACTGCGCGCGCGTTTTCCGGAAAACACGGTCAACGCGGTCCTGCAATGCGCCGGCAACCGCCGCGCCGACCTGCAGGGCGTGCGGCCCACCACCGGCGACCCGTGGGCGGCCGGCGCCATCGGCAACGCCCGATGGACGGGGGTGCGCCTGGCCGACCTGCTCGACGCTGCAGAGGCCGCCGACGACCTCGGGCTGCACGTGGCATTCGCGGCCGCCGACACGTTCGAGCTGCCGGGCGAAGGCCGCTTCCGCTACGGCGTGTCGATCCCGATCGCCAAGGCGCGCGCGTCCGAGACGCTGGTCGCCTGGGCGATGAACGGCGCCGAGCTGGCACCCGCGCACGGCGCGCCGCTGCGGGCCGTGGTGCCGGGTTTCGCCGGCGTTCGCTCGGCGAAATGGCTGACCGCAATCACCGTGCAGGCGGCGCAATCGGCGAACCACATGCAGCAGCGCGACTACCGGCTGCTGCCCGCCCACGTCACCGCCGAGACCGTGCGCTGGGACGAGGGCGTGGTGATCGACGACATGCCGCTCACGGCGGCGATCTGCGAGCCGGCGGCGGGTGCAGCGCTCGCGGCGGGGCCGGTCCGCGTGCGCGGCTACGCGATCGCGAGCGCCCGCCGCGTCACGCGCGTCGACGTGTCGCCCGATGGCGGCCGGAGCTGGCACCAGGCCTCGCTGCGCCACGACGACGCCGCACCCTGGAGCTGGGTGTTCTGGGAGACGGCGCTGGCACTCGCGGCCGGCCCGCACGAGCTGGTGGTGCGCGCCTGGGACAGCGCCGGGCAGACGCAGCCGTCCCGGCCCGAGGATGTGTGGAATTTCAAAGGCTATCTCAGCGCCGCGTGGCACCGCGTGCCGGTCTCGGCCGCCTGACGGGACGCTTGATTGATCGCAATTTTCGTCGTCCGGCGCGAATATTCGGGTCAAGCGCCATTTAATCTCTGGCATCTGCCCTGCCGAAGACCCATAGTCTCGCATGGCTGGGCTTTTTGCTGAGGCAGATCTCGTCTCTGTCGCGCATCGCACGGCATCGGATACTCCCTCAAAAAGTACGAAAACCCGCAAACGTGCGGGCCTAAGCTGCGGAGAGATACGATGCCTTCTGGCACTGTGAAGTGGTTCAATTCAACAAAGGGCTTCGGCTTCATTCAGCCGAGCGACGGTTCCAAGGACGTGTTCGTGCACATCTCGGCCGTCGAGCGTGCGGGTCTCGCGACCCTGCGTGACGGCCAGGCACTCTCGTTCGATCTCGAGAACGGGCAGCAGGGGCGTACCTCGGCTGTCAATCTCAAGGCCGAGTGATTGAGCGGCGGGGTGCGACAGCACCCCGCCATTCCCCGTCGACGGAGGAATGAGTGACGACACCCAAGTTCGTGGTCGGCGACGTTGTCGCATTGAATGTTCGCGGTCAGGAACGTACACGCAGCCCCGGTCACTACGTGATCACGCGCGTCCTGCCGCTCGAGCGTGCCTACGGCTACCAGTATCGCGCCAAGAACGAGCGTGACTCCCACGAGCGCGCCTTCGACGAAGCCGAGATCATCCCCGCGAACTAGGGTTCGCGATCCGGGACCTCCGGCACGCCTGTTGAAAACGAGTTCTGCAACGTTTGGCTGCCGGATCGCTTGGTATCTAGGCCCGGATTGTCCGGGCATCGGAGGTCCACATGGCCGACTTAATGCCCAAAACACGCGGCTACCGGGCCATTCCCCGCCAGGGGATGACAAAATGGTCCGTGATCCACGACGTCAACGGTCTTCCCGTCACCATCGTCGATTTCCACTCCTATCCGGCGGCAATGGCCGAAGCCAGTCGGCTGAATGCGAGTTCGGTCGAGACGTATGCAGCACCGGTCGAGAAGAAGGTGAAAGTCCTGGCCTGACAGGGAAGTATCGCCTGTCGCCGGCCTGAGCCGGGCCCGGGAAGTCACGCCCGGTCCTCGTCTCTGAAGTGCCTTATCTCTGCGGGACGCGTCCCGACAGAGAAAATGCGGTGTTCACCACGCCAAGATGCGTGAGCGCCTATCTCGATCATCCGCTGCGTCGGCGCGTGGAACTCCTCCGCCAGCAGCCTGACATCGTTGGCTCGCCGGAGCGGCCCACCCCATTCCGCGGTGCCGCACGCTTCGTGCCGGGCGAAGTCGACAGGGCTATGCAGCACCACCTGGTGCGGCCCGCTCTCGCACCAGAGGCCGTTGCCATGCGCACGCGACCACGGCTGCTTGATGCCGTCATCGAAGCGCAGGCGAAACCGCAGACGCATCGGAACATGGCCGTCCGCAGCTTCGACGACGCGGATCACGGCGCTGATCGTCTCGTCCGTCGGCCTGAAGTCGGCCACGCGCACCATGCCGGTCGGGTGGTCAACTCCGTCTGAGCACCTTATGTCGCCGCGGTATTGCCGGCGCGACGCGGTGATGAAGCCCGCGGGCGAGAGCTGCCAGCGCCCGTGGCCCTCGTCCCCCAGCAGCGCCGCGAAGCAGGCCTGGCTGTCGAAGCGCGGCCAGCAGGAAATCGACCGAGCCCGTGCGCGAGACGAGCGCGCAGGTCTGCCCGTCGCCGATCAGTGCGTCGTCGGAAACGCTTACCGCTCACCTCGCCGCGTTCGGCAGCATCAACAATCCGGCTTCGCCGATGGTTCCGGTTGGGCGAACCCGAGCCGCTTTCCGCGCTTTCTCCCTCCTGCCCAGCGACGAGGTCCGGACATGCAGCTCCCCTTCCCCCTTCGCGCGCCCGAGAGCGGCACCACGCCGAACGACAAATCGGGCTTGCGCCCGCGCGTGCCCTACGCGCATCTCTGGGTCGATGAGGACGGCATCAGCCACCAGGCCGACTGCGAACTCACCGAGTGGGAGCTGAAAGGTGTCGGCGACGCCGACCCGCAATGGAACCACAAGGGCGAGACGGTCTCGTCCACCGTGGTGTTCACCACGCAGCCGGTGGGTTGGGTCGGCGACTGGCACGAGAACCCGGCGCCGCAATGGATTGCGGTGCTGTCGGGAAGCTGGTTCATCGAGAGCATGGACGGGACGCGGGTCGAACAGGGTGCGGGCGAGTTCTCGTTCGGCGAGGACCAGGGCTGCGTTGAGCGGGACGGCAGGAAGGGGCATCGGTCGGGCACGGTGGGCGACCAGCCTGCGGTGCTGATGACGGTGCAGCTGCATCGCGCGCACGGCAAGCGGCCTTGCAGTATCAGGTAAGGCCAGGGCTCTGCCCTGGACCCGCCAAGGGGCAGTCGCCCCTTGGATCCCCTCTACTTAAACAAATCGGTTCTAAGGGCGAGCCCTTAGCGGGGTCCAGGGGCAGAGCCCCTGGCCTTCCATGAGCGCGCTAGGCCTCTTCGCGACCCTCGTCACCCTGGCCTCGCTATTCGGCGTGCTGAACGGCCTGACGCTGAAACTCCCGAACACGATCGCCGTGCTGGTGGGCGCGCTCGGCGTCTCGCTGGCGCTGCTGGTCGCCGATCCGTTCATCCCGGGCATCTCGCTGCGCGGCCTCGCGATGCACGAGCTCGGCACGATCAACCTGCCGGCCACGCTGCTGAACTTTTCCCTGTCATTCCTGCTGTTCTCGGGCGCGCTCGACGTCGACCTCGGCGAGCTCTGGCGCCGGCGCGCCAGCGTTCTTGCGCTGGCATTGCTGGGCACCGTGCTGGCGGTGACCCTGCTGGCAGTCACGATGTGGGAGGTGTTCGCGCTGCTCGGGCTCCACGTGTCACTGCCCTGGTGCGTGGTGCTGGGCGCGATCCTGGCCCCCACCGACCCGGTAGCCGTGGTCGGCATGTTGCGCCGGATCGGCCTGCCGCCCGGGCTGCAGGCGGTGTTCGCGGGCGAGTCGCTGTTCAACGATGGCGTGGGCGTGGTGCTGTTCGGCGCGGCGCTGGGCTATGCGACCGGCACCGGTGATCACGGCACCGGCGGACACGACACCGGCGGACACGGCATGGGCGGACTGGCGATCTCGGGCAGGTTCCTGTTCGAGGCGGTGGGCGGGCTCGCCGTCGGGCTGGTGACGGGCCGGATCGCCACGTGGCTCGCGGCCGCCACCGACCAGCGCAATCTCGAGGTGATGATCTCGGTCGCACTCGCCACCGGCACCTTCGCGCTCGCCAATGCGGTGGGCATGTCCGGCCCGATCGCGGTGGTGGCCGCCGGCCTCTCGCTCGGCACCGAGCGGGCCCGGCGCGCGATGAGCGACGGGACCGAGGACATGCTGCACAGCTTCTGGTCGCTGATCGACGAGGTGCTGAACTCGCTGCTGTTCCTGCTGATCGGCTTCGAGGTGCTGGCCCTGCCGATCCACCCGGCCTCGTTCGCGGCGGCGGCGCTGGCCATCCCGGTGGCCCTCCTGGTGCGGGCGCTGAGCGTGTTCCTGCCGGCGCTGCCGATGCACCTGCGCCAGCCGGACCGGCTCAGCGCGCTGGTGTTGCTGACCTGGGGCGGGTTGCGCGGCGGCATTTCGGTGTCACTTGCGCTGGCATTGCCGGCGGCGGCACCGGCACGGGCCGAGCTGCTGACCGTCTGCTACGTGGTCGTGGTGTTCACGATCGTGGTGCAGGGCCTGACGATGGAGCGGGTGGCACGACGGTTCTACCCGGCGCTCGCGGCCGGCAGATGACGGACGAGACGGGAGCGGACATGGCGCGGGCTGCCAGCAGGAACGAACGGGTTTCTGTCCATTGGTTTCGCAACGACCTCCGGCTCGCGGATAACGCGGCGCTTCGGGCGGCGATCGAGGGTGGCCGGGTGCTAACGGTGTTCGTGCTCGACCGGAGCGGCGCGTGGGCGCCGGGCGGCGCGTCGCGGTGGTGGCTGCACGGGAGCCTCGCCGCACTCGCCGCCGATCTGGAAAAACGCGGCGCCACGCTGGTGATCCGCCGAGGCGATGCGGCCACGATCATCCCCGAGCTCGCGGCATCCGTCGGCGCCGCGGAGGTGCATTGCGGACGCGCGCATGAGCCGGCGGTGCGGGCACTCGATGAGCGTGTCGCGCGGACGCTCGAAGAGAGCGGACGCCGGCTCGTGCATCACCGCACGGCGACGCTGCACGACATCGCCGCCGTGCGCACCAAGACGGGCGGTGCCTACGGGATCTACTCGCCGTTCGCCAAGGCGGTCCGCGCGCTCGGTCCGCCCGAACCGCCGCATCCGGCGCCCAAGCGGATCGAGGGCGTGACGGGCGTCGCCGGCGACCGGCTCGCCGACTGGCAGCTCCTGCCCACGCGCCCGGACTGGGCGGGCGGCATGCGCGACACCTGGACGCCGGGCGAGGCGGGCGGGCATGCGCGGCTGACCCGCTTCGTGCACGACCATCTCGCCGACTACGCGGCCGAGCGCGACAATCCTGGCAATCCGGACGGGACCTCGATGCTGTCGCCGCATCTGCACTGGGGCGAGCTGTCGCCGAACCAGGTGTGGCACGCGGCCGCGGGAGGTTCGAGGCCTGGTCGGGAGAAGTTCGAGAACGAAGTGCTCTGGCACGATTTCGCGGCGCAGGCGCTGTGGAACGATCCCGCGCTGCCCGACCGGCCGCAGCGCCCATCCATGGGAACGATACCTTGGCGCCGCGACGATCGCACCCTTCAAGCGTGGCAGCAGGGCCGCACCGGCATCCCGATCGTGGACGCAGGGATGCGCCAACTCTGGCACATCGGCTGGATGCACAACCGGGTGCGCATGATCACCGCCTCGTTCATCATCAAGCACGCGCTGGTGAATTGGACCGACGGGGAAAAATGGTTCTGGGACACGCTGGTGGATGCCGATCTCGCGACCAACGCGATGAGCTGGCAGTGGGTAGCGGGATCGGGCACCGACAGCGCGCCGTTCTTCCGGATCTTCAACCCGGTGTCGCAGAGCCGGAAGTTCGATCCGGGCGGCGGCTATATCCGCGCCTGGGTGCCCGAGTTGGCGAGCCTGCCCAACCGGCACATCCACGCGCCGCACGAGGCGCCCCCCGCCATCGTGGGTGACATCGACTATCCGCGTCCGGTGGTCGACCTGGCGGAAGGACGCGACCGTGCGCTCGACGCGTTTCGCCGGACGCGCGCCAAACGGGAAGATGCGTGATGCGCGCGATCATGTTCGCGGCCCTGCTGCTGGCCGGATGCTCAGGGGCGCCGCCGTCGGCGGAGCAGCGGAATGCGACCAATCTCAACCCTTCGGGGCGGCCGTATGACGGGCCGCCGGGGATCCGGAGCTCGTTCCCGCCGGGGGATACGAACACGTTCGATCCGCTGGTCTGCCATCCGGAGGGCCAAGGCTCGGTTTGTACTCGCAAGGGAAGCTGAAGAAGGCCAGGGCTCTGCCCTGGACCCGCTGGGGTCTTAACCCCAGACCCCACTTCATTAGGCAGGTCCAGGACTGCTTGTCCTGGCGGGGTCCAGGGGCAGAGCCCCTGGCCTTCTTGAGGGCGCCAAAAGCACGTAGGCGCTGCCCGCGACCGCGATGCCGATGAACCAGGAGAAGTCGTAGAGCACCGCGAGCGCCGGCACCACCAGGCCCACCAGTGCGGCGACCGACCCGGCCGCAAAGGCGCCGAGCCCGGCGGGGTTCCAGCCGCCATGGCCCGCATAGATCCCGTCGAAGCGGTAGAGGGCGGCGGTGTCGAGCGTGCCGCGGCGGACCAGGTAGTGGTCGGCGAGCAGGATGCCGGTGACCGGGCCGAGCAGGGCTGCGAGGCCGCCCAGGATGCGGAAGATGCTGGCGGCATCGCGGAACCAGAGCCAGGGCATGAGAAGGAGGCCGCCGATCATCACCGTCATGGCAGCCGTCGGGAAACGGAGCAGGCGGGGAGCGATGTTCAGGAAGTCGTAGGCGGCGGGCATGATGTTGGCGGCGACGTTCACCGACAGGGTCGCGAGCACGACGGTGGCGCCGCCGAACACGAGCAGCACGCGCTGGTGGAGTGCGAGCAGCAGCTGCATCGGATCCCAGATGGGATGGCCGAAGATCGCGACCGAGGCGGAGGTGGTGATCACGCTCATCATCATGAACACGAGCTGGGTCACGGGGAGGCCCACCAGCTGGCCGATGAACTGGTCGCGCTCTGAGCGGCAGAAGCGGGCGAGGTCGGGGATGTTGACGGCGAAGCTCGACCAGACGCCGATCATGCCGGTGACGCCGACGGCGAAGGTCAGCCACGGATGCGGACCGGAGAGATGGGACGGCATGCGGAACAGCGGGCCGAGCCCGTGCAGCACGCGCAGGCCCCAGACGGTGGCGATCGCGCCGATGACGATCACCAGGGGGCCGGCCACGAGCTCGAAATTGCGGATGCGGTGAACGCCGTGGCTCACCACGACGGCGTGGATGGCGAAGAAGATCGCGAGTGCGATGGCCAGGTGGAGCGAGAGGCCGGCAACGTTGGCCGACATCATCGAGCCGGGGGTGGCCCAGCCGGGGACGAGGCCGGAGAGGACGGCGTCGATCGCATCCGCGCCTGCGTAGATCTGCACCGAATACCAGAACATGGCGACGAAGCCGCGCAGCACGACCGGGATCTGCGCGCCGCGCGGGCCGAAGGCGGCGCGGATGAGGACGCAGAACGGCAGGCCGTGCTCGACGCCGGGACGGGCGCCGAGCGTCATGGCGACGAACAGGACGGCGTCGGCGATGGCGGTCGCGAGCAGGGCCTGCCAAGCGGAGAAGCCGAGCTCCATGAGGCCGCCGGCGGCCTCGTAGGCGACGACGTTGTGGACCATGCCCATCCAGACGGTCGCCATGTTCAACCAGCTCCAGTCGCGCTGCGCGCGCGGGATGGGGGCGAGGTCGGGGTTGAACAGGCGCGGATCGGCGTTCGGGACGGAAGCGGACATGGGGCGCTCGCTCGGTGTCACGCCGGGATGAGCAAGGTTTGTGCCCGCGCGGGGGTGATCGTGCCTGGGTTGTGTTCGGTGTCGTGGGGCTTCTCCAGGTTGCGGTTTTTACGCCAACTTGAAATTCGTAAGACGATTCAAGGTCAGCGGTGCGCAGGGCAGTTGAAGCGGGGCGAGGGTGACGGCGCGGAAATGTCGCATGTCATGCGCCAGCTTAGCGGTGTCCTTGGCGGGTCCGGAGATCGAAGAAGGCCAGGGCGCTGCCCTGGACCCGCCAAGGGGCAGTCGCCCCTTGGATCCCCTGTACTTTAGGAATTGGTGCGACCGGCTTGCCCTTGAACAAGCCAGTCTCCGCAGCGCAGGCCTTCCACGCGTTCGAACTCTCGCATGTTGTTCGTCACGATGACGAGGCCGCGACTTCGGGCATGACCTGCAATCATCAGATCATAGGCGACGATCACATGCGCTCCAAAGCCGCACGGATCTCCGCCGAGTGAGCGGCAGCTTCACTGTCATAGGCAAGCACGTCGAGACGGGCCGCGAAACGTTCTACGACCGTTTGGATTTCTGCCGGTCTGGCCGACTTCTCAGCGCCATGAGGCAACCCATAAAGGACGACATCGGAGATACACAAAGAGGCCGCTTCGGTGTTGAAGCGTGACATCTTATGCGCCGGTGTCGATGGCCTATACTGGGAAAATTCGGTTCGTCACCGTTGCCGATTGCGCAGCCTCTGCAATCGGCGCGCCTGCAAAGTGCAGGAGAACCTAGTCAGGGGGCCACCGGCATTTCACACCTCAATCGTGGCTGACCCAAGACGTGGAAGCGTCCGACATGACCTCCGTCAGCCAGTCGACGAATGCCTGCAGCTGCGGCGATGGGAGCCGTCGGTTGGGACGGAGGACCCAGACCGATCGTGCCGACGGCCGGTAGCTGTTCAAGATCTCCAACAGGGCGCCGGTTTCGAGGTGAGGCGCCACGGTGATGCCGAGCGCCTGCATCAACCCCAAGCCTGCCAGTCCGCACGCGAGAAACGCGTCCGTGTCGTTCACCAGGACCGCATCGCGCATCCGGAGCGGGCGCTCCTCCCCGCCGCACCTGACACGCCATTCCATGACGCGGCGATCGGGCCCGTGACAATAGCTCACGGCACGGTGGGCCTGCAGATCCTTCACCGTCGTCGGCGTCCCGTGCTCTTCGAGGTAGGCCGGGGCCGCGCACGTGACCATCGCGAGGGACGCGATCCGCTGGCCGACCAGGCTGGAATCAGCCAGGTCGCCCAGTCGAACGGCGCAGTCCACGCCGGCGGCGACGAGATCGACGGTCGCGTCGCTCACGCCGAGGCTCAGCCGTATCTCGGGATAGCGGCGGAGGAACTCACCCAGCCGGGGCGCCACGAGCGCCTTGGCGAGTGCGACCGGGAGATCGACCCGCAGCCCTCCTCGCGCAGCACCTCCTCCGAAGAGGGAGCGAGCATCGTCCGCATCGGCCAGAAGTCGCCGCGACCGGTCGAGGAAGAGTTCGCCCTCCGCGGTCAGGCTCATGCTGCGGGTGGTGCGATGAAGCAGGCGCGCGCCGACTGTTTCTTCCAGGCCCTTGATCGCCAGCGTCACGTGGGGGCGCGTCAGCCCGAGGGCCGAGGCCGCCGAGGCAAACCCTCCGGTGTCCAGAACCGTGACGAACACCCGCATCGCGTGCAAAAGGTCCAGAACGCCTCCGCGACCGCCTGTCCCCGTCTGCGGGATCAGAAGGAGCGGTAGCGCATGCCCCCATCGACGCCAAGGGTGATGCCGGTGATGTAGCGCGCGGGGCCGGACGCGAGGAAGGCCACCGCCGCCGCGACGTCCTCCGGCTCCCCGAAATCACCCAGCGCGATATGCTGGTCGGCATAGGTCCGACGCGTCTCGCCCGGGAACAGCTGCCGGATCTGCTGGGTGTCGATCAGGCCCGGCTCGATGCAGTTCACGGTGATCCCGTAGCGACCCAGCTCGTGCGAGAGCCCCTTCGACCACACGACCAGCGCCGCCTTCGCCGCCGCGGCCGTGTTGACCTGCTTGAGTTCGAGCGAGCCGCTCACGCTGATGACCCGGCCGGATCGACGCTCCATCATTTGCGGCAACACCAACTGGGTGAGCTGTCGATGGCGCGTGAAGTTCAGCGTGTGGCCCTCGTCCCAGTCCTCGTCGGTCGCATTCCACGCCGTCGGCCGACTGCCGCCCGCGTTGTTGACCAGGATGTCGATCGCACCCAATGCCCGGACCGCCTCGGACATGATCCGTTCCGGCCCGTCGGTCGCCACGAAGTCACAGGCGAGCGAGACGGGCTCGGGTCCGCCCGCCGCCCGGATCTCGTGGGCGAGACTATCCAGCAACGCCCGCGTCCGCGACACCGCGAACACTTTGACACCCTCGGCGGCGAGCGCCCTGGCGGTCGCACGACCCAGGCCCATGCTGGCGCCGGTCACAATGGCCGTCTTGCCCTTGAGTTGGAGGTCCACGGTTTGTTTCCTCGGCTATGATAATAGAACGCTGGCGTCCGCTCGGCAGCGAAGCCGTCAGCTCTCCAGGAAGGCCGGACCGGCGATCACCGGGAAGGTGTTGGTGTAGAGCGACTGGTGTCGGCGGAATTTGATCCGCCAACCCTCGGACGTCCTCACCCAGTCATCGTGCCAATATCCTGCATCGAGCAGGTTGCCGGTGCCGTCGCGGGTTTCATGCGTATGGACGTGGAGTGCCAGCGACGTTGCGGTGTCGCCATCGATCCTGACCGTCGCGTGACCTTCCAGATGCTGCCACGCCTTGAACGGTGTCTCGAGGCCACCGCCCTTCAGGTCCTTGCCCCGCATCAGCTCGGCGTATTCATGAAGGGTGAAGACCTTCAGTCCCAGGCTCGTCACGTCGATCGTCGCGTCGGGCGTGAACAGGTCGTCCCATTGCTCGAGTATGTTCTTGTTGGCGGCGTCCGGCTGATGCAGATCCTGGCCCAGCCCGTAGAGCGCGACCTTGTCCTGTATTTCGAGGCGATCCAGAAGATACCGGACCTTGTCGTCGACGTCTTGCATGATGACCTCCAATGACTGGACCACCTATCTCGAGCCGGGACCGGTCATCATCAACGCGACTGGGTGGAACACACTGTTATTGCCGCGAGCGGTCATACCAGACTGTCTGTGCCAGCCTTCAAATTGCATTTCCTCCTCACCGAGCGCTGTCGCAGCGGGCTTTTGGCGGCGGTTCTTGGCCGCTTCGGAGCACGCGGCCGGCAGGCGTATAGGGGATCCAAGGGGCGACTGCCCCTTGGCGGGTCCAGGGCGGAGCCCTGGCCTTCCTGCGCCGCACGACCCCGGCCGTATCTAAAAATGGACCCGTAACGACCGGGCCTGCCGGGCTAGTTTCCCGGCTCATCTCGGGGTTCGGCATGCGCGTCATTCCACTCGTGCTGGCGACCAGCCTGGTTTCGGCTGGCGCGGGCTTCCTCGCCGGTCGCGCGGTGCAGCCTGCGGCCCCTCCCCAACCCCAGGTCGAGGCGAAGACGGAAACCACGCCGCCGCCGCCGAGCGGCATTGCCGTGAAGCCGGCGGTACCAGGTCGCGAGGTTGCGGAGGTGCGGGCACCAGCTGCGAGCGGCGTGCGTGCGCTCGACGTCAGGCGGGTGGCGCTCGATGCTGCGGGCAACAGGGCGCAGGCCTGCCTGGTGTTCAGCGGCGCGGTCTCGACCGCGGCCGACTTCCATCCGGCGGATTATCTGCAGATCACGCCGGCGATCCGGCCGGCGCTGCAGGTGAACGGCGACCGGCTGTGCATCGGCGGGCTGGCGTTCGGCGTGACGTATCAGCTCACCGTGCTGGCCGGGCTGCCGGGGGCGGACGGGTCGCGGCATCTTGCGAACGAGACTCTGCCGCTGTCGCTGGGCGACGTGCCGGCGTCGATGGATTTCGCCGATGACGGGTTCATCCTGCCGCGTGACGCCGCGCGCGGGCTGCCGATCGCGACGGTGAACCTCGCGCGCGTGCATCTGCGGGTGGAGCGGATCACCGACCGGGTGCTGGTGCGCACGCATCTGGGGGCGGATTACAGCGACAATAACGGGGAGTGGGATGAGGCGCTCGGGCGGACGGTCGACACGCTTGGGGCGCCGGTGTGGGAGGGCGATCTCGACGTGAAGGGCGCGCGCAACGAGCGGGTGACCACCGCCTTTCCGCTGGCGCGCGTGCTGCCGGCGCATCGCCTGCCCGGCGCCTACCGGATCAGCCTGCTGACGCGGAGCACGGACAGCACGAGCGGCCAGGATTGGGACGTCAGCGGCACGCGCTGGGTGTTCGACACCGACCTCATGCTCACCACGCATCGGGGGGCGGACGGGCTGCACGTGTTCGTCCGCTCGCTCGCCACCGCCCGACCGGTGGCAGGGGCTGGGGTCTCGCTGCTGGCTGCCAACAACGACGAGCTCGGCCGGATCGTGACCGACGCGAACGGCGAGGCGGTGTTCGCCGCCGGCCTGCTGCGCGGGACGCAGGGTCTCGTGCCGCGCATGGTGATGGCCTACGCGGGCCAGGATTTCACGGCGCTGCAGCTGGACAAGCCAGGCTTCGACTTCTCCGACCGTGGGGTGGAGGGGCGGGCCGATCCGGGGCCGGTGGACGGGTTTCTGTACACCGATCGCGGCATCTACCGGCCCGGCGAGGTGATCGAGCTCGGCACGATCGTGCGCGACGGGCGGGCGTCGCCGTTGCCGGACGGGCAGGCGGTGGCGGTGGTGCTGCACCGGCCGGACGGCGTGGAGGCGGCGCGCGTGCGGCTGGCGCTGAACGCGGTGGGTGCGGCGGTGCAGCCGATCAAGCTGAACGCCACGGCGCCGCGCGGCACCTGGCGGCTGGACGAGACGCTGGCCGGGACCAAGACGGTGATCGGCACGCTGGAACTCCAGGTGCAGGATTTCGTGCCGAACCGCCTGGCGGTCGAGCTCATGCCGCGCCGCACGCTCATCACGCCGAGCACGCCGGCCGTGATCGACGGGACGAGCCGGTATCTCTACGGCGCGCCGGCCGCCAACCTCTTGGTGTCCGCGCATGTGCAGCTGCAGCGCGACACCCAGCCAATCGCCGAGCCCGGCTGGGTGTTCGGCCGCGCCGACGAGACCCTGAACATCGACGGGCAGGACCTCGATGGCGGGACGACGGATGCGCAGGGCCGGCTGGGCTTCTCCATCGCGGCGGCCGTGCTCGACATACCGAAGACCAGCGTGCCGCTCCGGGCGGAGGTCGCCGTGGCGGTGGCCGAGCCGGGGGGGCGTGCCACCGAAAGCCGCACGGTGCTGAAGGTCGCGACGCACGACGTGCTGCTCGGCCTGCGCCCGCCCGATGAGGAGGCGCTGCTGGCCCCGGACCGCGCGGCCACGATCGCGGCCGGCGCCTTCGCGCCCGACGGCACGCGGCTGGCGCGGACGCTGGCGTTCCGGCTCATCGAGCAGGTGACCGACTACGACTACTTCGAGGAGGAGGGGCAGTGGCAGTGGAAGAGCAACACCCATGACCGGCCGGTGACGTTCGGCAACGTGGACGTGCCGGCGGCCGTTGGGGGTGCCGCGATCGGACTGCCGGCGCTGTCATGGGGCACCTACCGGCTGGAGGTCTCGACGCCGGACGGGGCTCTCACCTCGCTGATCCTGCATGTCGGCTCGGCGGCGGGTGCGGGGTCGGAGGCGAGCCCGGAGAAGGTGGCGGTGAGCCTGCGCGGGCCGGCGCCGGCGCCCGGGGGGGACGCGGTGCTGCACATCAAGCCGCCGTTCGCGGGCGAGATGCTGATCACGGTGGAGAACAGCCGCGTGCTGGCGGTGCAGACCGCCGCGATCCCGGCCGAGGGGGCCGACGTGACGGTGCACACGGATGCCGGCTGGGGCGTTGGCGCCTACGTGATGGCCAGCGTGTATCGGCCGGCGGCCGCGGCTGCGGGCCATGCGCCGGTGCGGGCAGTGGGGCTGGCCTACGTGAAGCTCGACGCCTCGGCGCGCACGATCGGCGTGGCGCTGGGGGTGCCCGCCGTGCTGCGGCCGCGCACGCATCTGGACCTGCCGGTGACCGTCTCGGGCGGGGCGGCGCACGGTCCGGTCTGGCTGACGGTGGCGGCGGTCGATGAGGGGATCCTGGACCTCACCCGGTTCGCGAGCCCCGACCCGGAGGAGCATTTCTTCGGCAAGCGGCGCCTGGCGGTGGACGTGCGGGACGACTACGCGCACCTGATCGACGGCGATGGGGCGGCGGCAGGCGAGATCCGCGCGGGCGGGGACCTCGACGGGGTGGGGCTGACCGTGGTGCCGACGCGCACCACCGCGCTGTTCTCCGGCCTGGTGCAGGTCGACGCCGGCGGCCACGCGGTCGTGGGGCTGGACCTGCCGGATTTCACGGGCGGGCTGCGGCTGATGGCGACCGCGGTGAGTGCGGCGGGGTTCGGGCACGCGGAACGGCAGGTGCCGGTGCGCGACCCGGTGGTGGCGCAGGTCAGCCTGCCGCGGTTTCTGGCCCCGGGCGATCAGGCGAGGCTGACGCTGCTCGCGCATGACGTGGAGGCGCCGGCCGGGACGTTCCACGTGCATCTGCGGGCCGAGGGCGCGCTGGGCATGCCGCCGGTCGACGAGGACATCGCGCTCGCGGCCAGGCAGGCGGTGGTGCGCACGTATCCGCTGTCGGGCGGTGCTGTGGGCACGGGGCGGGTGGTGCTCACCCTGACCGGGCCGGGCGGGATGAGCGTCACGCATGACTGGGAGATGGAGGTGCGCACGCCGTTCCAGTCGGTCACGACCGTGACGACGGCGGACCAGGCGGCGGGTGCGACGTTCGAGCTCGTGCCGGCGCTGGCGGCGGGACTGGTGCCGCAGGGGGCGACGCTGCGGGCCAGCTTCTCGCGCATCGGCAGTATCGACCTGCCCGGCCTGCTCGCGGCGCTCGACGAGTATCCGTTCGGCTGCTCGGAGCAGCTGGTCAGCCGGGCGATGCCGCTGATCTACGTGGAGCAGGAGGCCAGGCTGGTGGGGAGCGGGGTGCCGCCGGACCTGCGGTTCCGCGTGCAGGACGCGGTGGACAGGCTGCTGGAGCGGCAGGACGACAACGGGGCGTTCGGGTTGTGGCGCGCGGGCGACGGTGAGGCCGAGCCGTTTCTCGGCGCGATGATCGCGGATTTCCTCACCCGCGCGCAGGCGCATGGCTATGCGGTCCCGACGCATGCGCTGGCGAGTGCGATGCGCGCACTGAGCAAGCCCTACCCCGAGGGCTATCAGCTTCGGCGCTTCTGGTTCCATCGCGACAAGTCCTACGAGTTTGACGATGCGGTGCGGCGCGCGGGGCGGGCCTATGCGCTGCTGATCGCCGCGCGCATCGGGCACGCGGACGCCGCCGACCTGCGCTACATGCACGACAACGATCTCGGGAAGATGGAACCGCTCGGGCAGGCGCAGCTCGCGGCGGGGTTGGCGATGCTGGGCGACCGGGCGCGGGCGGTGCACGCGTTCGACGTGGCGGAGGCGGGGCTGGCGCAGGAGCGCGACGGTCTCGCTTGGCGCACCGGCGACTTCTATCGAACGCGGGTGCGCGATACCGCGGCGATGGTGTCGCTGGCGGCCGAGATCGGGGATCGACCGCTTGTGGGGCGGCTGCTTGCGGCGCTGGACCGGCTGGATACGCGGACGGAGCAACTGACCACGCAGGAGCAGGGCTGGCTGGTGATCGCGGCCGGCGTGCTGCTGGAGGGTGCGGGTCCGGCCAGCGTGTCGGTGGATGGTGCGGCGCTGCCCCCGGCGGCGGCGGTGAGCGTGAGCCGGGAGGTGGCGGGGCTGCGGGGTGTGGCGGTGCGGAATATGGGAACGCAGGCGCTGACGCGGGTGGTGAGTGTGCGCGGGTTGCCCGCGCACGCGCCGGCGGCCGAGGCGAGCCATGTGACGATTGTGAAGACGGTGACTGCGGCGGATGGGAGTGCGGTGGATCTCGGCCGGCTGGTGCAGAACGAGCGGCTGGTGGTGCATCTGGCGGGCGAGGTGGATGACGGTGCGTATCACCAGGCGATGGTGGTCGATCCGTTGCCGGCCGGGTTCGAGATCGAGCGTGTGGTGCCGGTGTCGCGGGAAACGGAGGGGAACGGGCTTCCGTGGCTTGGGGCGATTACGGGGACGCGCGTCGCCGAGAAGCGGGACGACCGGTTCATGGCGGCGGTGGATTTCGGGCGTGTGGTTGAGGATGATGGTGACGGCGAGGTCAAGAAGAAGCCGGCGGATTCGAGGCACTTCAATCTGGCGTATGTCGTGCGCGTGGTGTCGCCCGGAAGTTTCGTGCTGCCGGCAGCCAGCATCCGCGACATGTACAGGCCGGACGTTCAGGCACGCACGGCGGTGGGAACGGTCGTGATCGGAACCCCATAATGCAGAAGTTTTTTGGTCCTTTTTTTCAAAAAAGGACTTCTTGCTTCTTGCTTGTTTGTTTGTGCGCCGCATGGGGTGTCGACCGCCTCTTCCCTCCCCGCCTCGACCGCCTGGTCGCGTCGAAGGAGGTGCTGGCGGCCGACGGTGAACTGCTGCGGGCGTTCCCCGCGAGCGGCGGGATGTGGCGTCTGCGAACCGGCGTGGGAGACGTGGATCCGCGTTATCTAAGTCTGCTGCTGGCCGCCGAGGACAAGCGGTTCCGAACCCATGGCGGCGTGGACGCCGGGGCGCTGCTGCGGGCGGCCTGGCAGTATGTGCGGGCCGGCCGGATCGTGTCGGGGGGTTCGACGCTCAGCATGCAGACGGCGAGGCTGCTGGAGCCGCACCGGCGCAGCGTGATCGGCAAGCTGCACGACATGTTGCGGGCGTGGCAGCTGGAGGAGCGCTACGGCAAGGATGCCATTCTTTCGATGTATCTGACGCTGGCGCCGTTCGGCGGGAATGTGGAGGGCGTGCGGGCGGCGAGCCTGATCTGGTTCGGGCATGATGCGGCGCAGCTGTCGGAGGCGGAGGCGGCGTTGCTGGTGGCGATCCCGCAATCGCCGGCGCGGCGGCGGCCGGATCGCGGGTTTGCGGCGGCGGTGCGGGCGGCGGACCGGCTGGTGGCGAGGCTGCGTGCGGCGGGTGAGCTGCCAGCGTCCTGGTCCGATGGTGGGGCGGCGGCGGCGGTGCGCCATGGGTTGCCGCGGTTGGCTCCGTTGTTCTGCGCGGGCCTGGCGCGTGCCGCACCGGCGGGGGCCAGGGTTCGCAGCACGATCGATTTCGATCTGCAACGTCGGCTGGAGGCGCTGCTGGACCGCGAGATGGCGAGCGAACCGCCTTCGGTGGGGGTGGCGGCGGAGGTGGTGGACAATGCGACGCGCCGGGTGCTGGCGAGTGTGGGCGGGCGCGGGCCCGGAATGGCGGGGGCCGACCTGGATCTGGCGGCGGCGCGGCGCTCGCCTGGATCGGCGTTGAAGCCGTTCATCTACGGGATGGCGTTCGATGCGGGGATCCTGCACCCGCTGACGCTGATCGCGGATGCGCCGGGGCTGATCGCGGGATATGCGCCGCATAATTTCGACAGCCTGTATCACGGGGCGATCACCGCGCAGACGGCGTTGCGGCAGTCGTACAACGTGCCGGCGGTGGAGGTGCTCGAGGCGGTGGGGGCCGACCGGTTCGTGGCCGGGTTGCGCCAGGCGGGGGCCACGATCGCGATGCCGGGGCGGCAGGCGAGCCTGGCGGTGGCGCTGGGGGGATTGGGGATCAGCCTGTCGGACATGGTGATGCTCTACGCGGCGCTGGGCGATGACGGGCGCGCGGCGCCGCTGGTGCGGGTGCCGGGTGCGGCGCCGCGGCGCGTGGCGTTCATGGGGGCGCTCGCGGTGTACTATCTGCGGCAGGTGCTGGAAGGATCGCCGCCGCCGCCCGGCATGGCGTATGCGACGCTGACCGGTGGGCGGGCGATCGCGTTCAAGACCGGCACGTCCTACGGTTTTCGCGATGCGTGGGCGGTGGGCTACTCGCGGGCGACGACGGTCGGGATCTGGACCGGGCGGGTGGACGGCACGCCGCGCCCCGGCAGCTTCGGCCGCGCGACGGCGGCCCCGCTGATGCTGCAGGCGTTCGGGTTGCTGCCGCCCGAGGACGACGCCGCATCGCCCCCGCCGGCGGGCGCGATCGTGGCGGAGGGCAACGGGGAGTTGCCGACGGCGCTGCGCCGGCTGGGGGCGACGGAGGACGCGTTGCCGGAGGACGCGTTGCCGGACCGGCCCGTGCTGGACTTCCCGCCCGCGGGCTCGACGATCGACCTGGCGCCGGTGCCGGGATCGCTTGACTATCTGCCGGTCACGCTGCGCGTCCGCGGCGGCCACGCGCCGTTCCGCTGGATCGTCGACGGGAAGCCGATGGCGGGCGGTGGTTCCGAGTTGCAGTGGGCACCCGATGGTCCCGGCGTGGCCATGGTGACCGTGATCGGGGCGGACGATCTCGCCGTGCATGGCAGCTTCATATTGGAACCGGATGAGACACGGGCGGAACGCCGCGCTATCCCGGCGCGGTGACGAGGTGGACGGCCTGAACCTTGTGGGCGGATGCGGGCGACGGGCGGCGAACGGCCCTTCCTGCGGCACCACGCTGTTCGTCGCCATCATCAGGATCGGCGTCACCACGGACGCTTCGCCCACCCTGGCCTTCTCAAGCGGCCCGCATCGCCTGATACTCGCGACGCACGATCTCCATCAGTTCCGGCACCGACGTCGACTTCGCATCGTTCTCGTAGGTCACGCGCCCGCGCTGCATGAGCATGATGCGATCGGCGATGTCGAGCGTCTGGGCGTAGTTGTGCATGATCATGACGATCGACATGCCGCCTTCGTTCTTCAGGCGATTGATGAGATCGATGATCAGCGCGCCCTCGCGGGCACCCATCGCGGCGAGCGGCTCGTCGAGCAGCAGGATCTTCGCATCCGAGTTCACCGCGCGCGCGATCGCGATCGCCTGGCGCTGGCCGCCCGAGAGCGCGCCCACCTCGAGATCGACCGAGGGCACGTGCACGCCGATCTCCTCGAGACATTCGGCCGCGCGACGGCGCATCGCGCGGTTGTTCAGGAGCCGGATCGGTCCGCGATAGGTGATCTCCCGGTTCAGGAACATGTTGTGGTAGATCGTCAGCGAGTTCGCGAGTGCGAGATCCTGGTAGACGCACTCGATGCCGAGCGAGCGCGCGTGGTCGACCGAGCGCAGCGCCGTCTCCTGCCCGTGGATGACGAGCCGGCCGGTGGTCTGGGGCTGGTAGCCGGTCAGGATTTTCATGAGTGTCGACTTGCCGGCGCCGTTATCGCCGAGGATGCCGAGGATTTCTCCACGTTTCAGATGCAGCGAGATGCCGGCGAGTGCCGTCACGGGGCCGAAGTTCTTGGTGATCTCCTCGGCGCGCAGGATGTCCGGCGTGGCGTCGCTCATCGCACTTTCCCCTTCGCGCTGCCGATGCGCAGACGGCCGACATGGATGTTGAAGAGCATGGCGAGCAGGATCGCGGCACCCAGGATCAGGTTGAAGGTGAAGGCGTTGACGCCGATGAGGGTGAAACCGTCGCTCAGCAGGCCGAGCACGGTGGCGCCGATCAGCGCGCCGATCACGGTGCCGGAGCCGCCCGCGAGCGGCGTGCCGCCGATCACGCCGGCGGCGACCGCGAGGAACATGATGTTGGTGCCGCCGGCGGTCGGATCGATCGAGGTGATGCGGAAGCTCTCGAGGATGCCGGTGAGGCCTGCGAGAAACGCGGTCACGACGAAATTGCCGGTCTTGATGCGGCGCACGCGGATGCCGGTTTCGCTGGCGCCGATCGGGTTGGCGCCGGACGCGATCGTGTGCAGGCCCCAGCGCGTGTTGCGCAGGATGACGTGCATGACGACGACGACCGCCACCGCCCAGATGAACTCCGCGTAGCCGCCATGGCCGAGGATGGCGGCGGCCCATGGCGCGACCGCGACGTTGACCGGCGTGCCGCCGGCGATGGTGAGCGTCAGGCCGTTCAGCAGGAACAGCGTGCCGAGCGTGGTCACGAAAGACGGCACGCTGAGCATGATGGTGATGAAGCCGTTGACCAGGCCGACCAGCGCGCTCGCGAGCAGGCCGAGCGCGATCGCGAACAGCAGCGGGATGCCGGCCTGGTTCGCGAAATACATCACGAACGGCGCGAAGGCGTAGACCATGCCGGCGGAGAGATCGATCTCTCCGCCGATCATCAGCATGACCTCGCCGCAGGCGATGATGGCGACGGGGGCGATGAACTGCGACAGGTTCTCGAGCGAGGCGCCGGTGAGCAGGAAGTTGGCGTTCATGGCCTCGAAGTAGATGGCCAGGATCACCGCCACGAGCAGGATGCTTGCCTCGCGCTTGCGGCGGAACAGATCGAGAAACCCGCGCATGGCGGCGTCAGCCCGTGATCGCGCCGGAGCGTTTCACGATTTGGGCGGTGGACGACGATCCCTCGTAGCGGGTCTGGGTCGCGAGATAGGGACCGACATTGTCCTTGGTGACGAATTTCAGGCCGGTGTTGGTGTCGGCCGGTCCCGACAAGCCGCCGGACAGGAGGTACATGTAGGCCTGCATCACCGTGTAGTAGCCCTGCAGGTAGGGCTGCTGGTCGATGGTGAAGTCCATCGCGCCCTGCTGGATGAGCTGCAATGTGCGGGGGAGAAGATCGAAGCCGCCGCCGTGGACGCCCTTCGCCGCGAGGCCGTACTGCGCCATGCATTCGGCGACGCCCTCGGTGGTGCCGCCATCCACCGCGAACATGCCGCGCACGTCCTGGTGGCCGAGATAGTACGACTTGACGCTCGAGATCTCGTTGTTGACCGCGGCGCCCGAGGCGATGACGTCGATCGTGTAGGTCTTGCCGCTCTTTTTCAGCACGTCCATGGCGCCGTCGAGGCGGGGCTGGATGTTGAGCTGGCCCGGGGTCGCGATCAGCAGGCCGACGCGGCCGCCGTCGACCAGGCTCGCGATCTTCTGGCCCATCAGCTGGCCGGCCTTGAACAGGTCCTGGCCGATATAGGCGAGGCGCGGGCAGCCCTGCGCGGGGGTGACGTCGGCGTTGTAGGAAAACACCGGGATGCCGGCTTCGAGTGCGCGCTGCACGGGGTCGTTGAAGGCGTGCTGGTCGACCAGGGAGACGGCGATCGCGTCGGCCTTGGCGGCGATGGCGGAGTTGATCGCGCTGACCATCTCGGCGGCGATCGAGTTGGCCGAGCCGGTCCACTGCGTGGTGCAGCCGGTGAGCGCTGCCGCGTCGCGCATGCCGTACTGGGTGGCGGTGAAGAACGGGTTGGTGGTGACGTGGTTGACGAACACGATCCGCCAGCCCGGATGCGACAGGCCGGCGGCGCGGGCGGGCACGATGCCGCCGATCGTTGCGAGGGCGGAGCCTAGGGCGGCGCCTTTGAGGACGCGGCGGCGGTCGAGATCGCGGTCGGACATGGACGTTTCCTTGACAGGGCCGGGTCTGCGCCCGGCTGTGCTGATTCCATACCTCCTGGCGGGGGAGAGCGCCAGATTGGGGGCGTGTGCGGCTGTGGAAGAAGGCCAGGGCTCTGCCCTGGACCCGCCAAAGGGCAGTCGCCCCTTGGATCCCCTCTACTTAAACAAATGGGTTTTAAGGGCGACTGCCCTTAACGGGGTCCAGGGGCAGAGCCCCTGGTGCAGGGACGGCTCGAACTTGAAAATCGTTGGATGATTCAAACCGGGGCTGCGCCCGGAAAGCGGACCTTTGGGGACGCACGTCGACCGCCGGCGCGGGGGTGAGATCGAGCTTGCGGAGCAGCTCGGGCTCGACGCCAGCGGGCCGGACGGGTGGCGGGGAGAGCGGGCGGCCGGCGGCGTCGGTGACGATCGTGCGCTTGCGGGTGTGGCGATAGGGCGCGGCCAGCGTGGCGAGGTGGGCGGCGGCATAGAAGTTGCCGTCTGCGAGGAGGCGGCGGGCGGCGACCTCGATGATGTCGAGCGGGGCGAGGCGGGCGAGGAGCGCGCGCTCGTGGGGGTCGTCGAACAGGGCGTCGATGGCGGTCTGGCGCTCGACGGTGGCGCGGCGGGGGCCGCGTGGCGCGCCGGCGCCGGCGCGTCGGCCGCCCCAGTTGCGAGGGCGGTCGGTTGGGGGGCTCGGGGGGTCTGAGGACATGCGGGCGCTTCCGGGCGGGAGCGTCGAGGATAGCGGTGTCCTCATCGGCTGCGGGCTTGACGTGGCGATGGGAGTGAGCCGGGGTCGGTGCGGGGACTGTTAAACGGCTGCTTTGCGCTCGAAGCGGACATTCGGATGCTCTGTCCAGTCTCCCGATAGCGGACGTGGAAGCCGAAGCGGCGCACCTTGAAAGTGGCGGAATGCGGCCCTTGTCCGGGTAGCCGCGAGTGGTTGTCAGCCGGCACTTTCTCTAGCTTTGTCGGGCTGAAGATCGGTCTACCTGTCTGCTGTAGTCCCAATTTCGCCGCAGCAACGCTAGGATGGTTCAAGCTTCGTCGTCTGGAGTAAACGATTGAAAGAAACCATCAACAAGAGTGCGGGCCTAACGGAGTCTGAGCGTCGGTTAGCTGCCCTAGCCGATCGCACCTTTCTTCGCCTGTGGTCATACCCGAATACGTTCAACGACCGCCCGAAGTCGACCGATGGCGGAGGACAAGAAATTGCTGACCTCCTCGCCGTCTTCGAAAAGAATGTCATACTGTTCAGCGACAAGGAGATCGGTTGGCAGAACGATAAGCCTCTTGGCTTATCTTGGGCGCGATGGTTTCGACGTGCAGTCCAAGACAGCGTCGACCAGTTAACGGGCGCTGAACGATGGATTGATCGGTATCCGGACAGAGTCTTCGTCGACAAGCATTGCACTCAAAGACTTCCAGTTCCGCTTCCTCCCAGCGGCGATCGTGTCTTTCACCTTGTGGCCGTAGCTGGGGGCGCCCAGGTGGCGAGCCGCAAGTATTCGACGATCCACGTGGAACATTCATGATTGAGCCTTCACTAGAAGGACCCGCACATGTGAACACTGCGCGGTCCGGCTTCCGCCCATTCGTTGTCGGCGACGTTAACCCGGCCGGCAACTTCATACATGTATTCGACCGGGTTGGGCTAGAGCTCGTTATGGAAGAGCTAGACACGGTAGCAGACTTTGCGGAATATCTGGTCGCACGATGTAAGTTCCTTCGCTCGGGCGGCGTTATGATTGTCATGGGCGAGGAACATCTGCTTGCAGCCTATATGATGAACGGCTTTACGGACGGACGTCCCGCGTTCATACCCAGACGGATGCGCAGAAAGGCTTTGCGACGCTTGGTCGCAATTCCAGAGGGCGAATACGAAACTTACACCTCGTCCAGTCTCTACGCCGACATCAGAGCGCTCAAAAAGCAGTCTATGCTTTGGGACGAAGTCATTGAGATGTTGACGGAAGACGTGCTCAAGGGAACGTCGGTCGCCATCCTCGATCAGCAACCATCCATTCAGCTGTCAGAGCAGGCCCTGAAGGTGATGGCATCCGAACGAAGGATTGATCGCGTCTCGCTCGCGCAGTCGCTCTGGGCGGCGATGGAGCTTTGCGTTGACAACAAGATGGCGCGTTTCGCGCGACGCGCTTACGTCTCGCGCAGAGTGCCCAGCAGAAAGATTGGGTATGTCTTCCTTATCCTCCCGCAGGACCCACTTGCAGGCACAGATGAGGAATATCGAGCGCATCGTGCCATGATGCTACTTACCTACTGCCTTTCGGTTCATCGCGAGCAGCCAAAGCTCCATACTGTCGTCGGCCTAGCACTCGACGTCTTCCGGAGGGATGGTGAGATCCGTACGCGGTCCGAGGACCTCCTCGCAATAGACTCCCCCGAGTGGACGCCGGAGCTGCTCGAAAATTTCGAGAACAACAAGGTGGAACTCGGCCTCATGGATCCGCGCAAATTGCCCGTCACGGGTGTGAAACGTCGGATCAAAAGTCCTTTCAAGGCCACATCACGGGAACGGTCAAATTGATGCTGTCCACTTCTCACGCCATGTAGACTTTCACTCCGTCGATCAGCTGGATTAAAGCTTCAAGCGAACGCCGATGACTCCGGGAAGGGCTTAGGATCCCATGCACTATCCCCGATCTGTCATCTTTGCGGATTGGCTTGAGCGTCCACTTTCTCGGGTTCATCGCCCGAAAGCCGACCGACCGCTCCCGGCCACGATCGAGCATCGCATCTATCGCACCGAGGCTCGCACGCGGCGATCGTCATAGTCGGCGCGGCCTATTATCTCGCCCGCGAGTCTCCTCCGGGCCAGCCTAGCGCTCTGGCCGATCGCTCAACGTCAGAGTTCCTACTGGAGCAATGACTTCAGCGAAGTGACGCCTCGGTCGAACAACCTGGCAAATCTTTTTGGCACGTGTTGGCAAACACCCACTGGTAGCTAGCTGCGTCGCCCCGGGCCGACCGGATCGCCGTCGTGGGTCTCGCTTCATATGCATACCGACGAACGACCGCCTTTTGGAGCCGCCGTCAGACCGCCGAACCAAGGGGAGCAGCACGAGGCTGTTGGCTGCGTGCATGTGCAAACGTCCGCTCCTGGACCGCCGGACGAAGGCGCGAATGACGAGGTTCGTCGGAAGTGGTCACAGGCTAAGCTCGCCCAAGCGGCGGCTTGTCGCCCAGCCTGTTCCAGAATCACAAATCTCCTCTCGGCGACGAAATCGCTAAGCTGGGCGACGCCTAACTACGCCTCCCCAGCTGGCGCTTCCGGTTCGGTCGGTTCCTCGATGAGGTCGGTCGCGACCTCTGAGATCTTTGCGGTCTCCGGTGGGGGCTCCTTGGCGCGGTCCCGGGCGGCGCTCAGATAGCCGAACACCAGCGGATCATGGCCTTCGAAAATCAGGTGGTATTCCGCGCCCATGGCGGCGTGAGACGCCTGGTCAACCTTGCCGAGCTTCTGGATGACCCAGCCTTCGCCGCGATCGACGGAGGCGGGTGGCAGGGTGATAATGTGGCGGGGCGCTTGCTTCTCGTCACGGCCGCGGCCTGGACCGGCGCGGCCCCCCTTCCCGCTGCCTTTCCGTTCCCGGCTGTTCATGTCGAACTGCGCCGGGGCGCCCGTCTTCGCCTTGGGCGGACCAGGTGTCTTTGCCATGAAGGCCTCCTACTCAGCCAGGGTGGAGCGGCCATTTAGCGGGCCCTGGCAGGTCCGCATACAGATCATACGGTTCCACATTCGGAATTGCGCCGTCCGAGACCTCAATACGCGATAGAGCCGACTGCGGACCTGATCGAGTTCAGACGCAACAAAGTGGGGTCTGGGGCCAAGGCCCCAGCGGGGTCCAGGGGCAGCGCCCCTGGCCTTCTTACCTAAGCCGCCCGAGCCTGCGCCGGCAGCACGCGGTGCAGTGCCGCCACCAGCTCCCCCATCATCGCGTCGGTATGAAACGGCCCCGGCGTCAGCCGCAGCCGCTCGGTGCCGCGCGGGACGGTCGGGTAGTTGATCGGCGTGGCATAGATCGCGAACTCGTCGAGCAGGCGGCGGCTGATGGCGGTGGCGGCGGCCGCGTCGCCGATCGCGATCGGCACGATGTGGCTCGGGGTCGGGATCACCGGCAGGCCGGCGTCGCGCAGGCGCATCTTGAGCGCGCCCACCCGCTCGAAGAACACGCGGCGGCGCTCCGGCTGCGCGCGCACGATCCGTACGCTGGCGAGTGCGGAGGCGACCGTCGCCGGCGGCGGCGAGGTGGTGAAGATGAAGCCCGAGGCGGTGGAGCGCAGGAAGTCGATGACCTCGGCACGTCCCGTGACGTAGCCGCCATGGCAGCCGAACCCCTTGGCGAGCGTGCCCTCGATGATGTCGACCGCGTGGGCGCAGCCGTCGCGCTCGGCGACGCCGCCGCCCTGCGGGCCGTAGAGGCCGACGGCGTGGACCTCGTCCAGGTAGGTCATCGCGCCGAAATGCTGCGCCAGCGCGCAGGTGGCGGCGATGTCGGCGATGTCGCCGTCCATGGAGTAGACGCTCTCGAAGGCGACCAGCTTGGGGGCGTCGGCGGGTGCGGAGGCGAGCCGGCGCTCGAGGTCGGCGAGGTCGTTGTGGCGGAAGATGTGGCAGGTGGCGCCGCGGGCGGCCTTGATGCCGGCGATCATCGAGGCGTGGTTGCGTTCGTCGGAGAACACGTGCCAGCCGGGCAGGCTGGCGAGCATGGTGCCGAGCGCCGCCTGGTTCGAGACGTAGCCGGAGACGAAGAGGAGGCCGGCTTCCTTGCCGTGCAGGTTGGCGAGCTCGCGCTCGAGCTCGGCGTGGAGCGGGGTGGTGCCGGCGATGTTGCGGGTGCCGCCGGCGCCGGCGCCGTAATGCAGCAGTGCGGCGCGGCCGGCCTCGATCACGTCCGGGTCGACGCCCATGCCGAGATAGTCGTTGGTGGACCACACGGTGATCGGGCGGTCGGTGGCGCCGAGGCGGTAGACGGGGAAGCCCGCGGCCACGCGCGCGAGCGGCGTGAACTGGCGGTAGCGGCCCTGGGCGCGGATCGACGCCAGCGCCGTCCGGCAATGATCGAGAAAGGGGTGCATTCCGCTCACAACATCCATCCCGGGCGCCCGGCCGCGCAACCGACGGCGCCACTCATATGTCACTATCGGACGAAGATGCGAATCTCCGATCGTTCCACACCCGGATCGGTCACGGCGGCGAGCTCGACCTGGCTGCGGTCCACCCCGTCGCCGACGATGATGTCGGCGGCTGCGCGGGCCGCGCCCAGGGCCTGGCCGAGGGCATCGGCCTGCGTCTGCGGATCGCCGCGCGCGGGCACCACGGTCTCGACGCGGAACAGCACGTTGGGCTTGCGGGTGCGGGCGAGGTCGGCCGCGGTGTGGAGCACGTCTGCCCAGTCGGACACCGGGGAAGCGGCCGGGAACGTCACCAGCGCGTTCGGGCCGGTGGCGGCGACGTGCACTGCGCGGGGGGTGTGGATCACGGGCGGCTTGTCGGCGGTGCGATCGAAGGTCCGCTGGTCGACGAGCTTGCACCCCGCGACGGGCAGGGCCGCGAGCGACAGGGTTGCGAGAACGAGGATCGGCGCGTGGCGCATGGGCCGGGGTGTCGCAGGCCGCACCTCGTGACGCAAGAGAGCGGACGCGGTGCATGGCGCTCGGCGCGCGCGGGCGGTGAGGCGCTCAGGGCGCACGAGGTGCGACGCGCTTGAAGCGCACCGAGGGTGCGACGGGCTCGAGGCGCACCGAGGGTGCGACGCGCTCGAGGCGCACGGGGTTGCGACGGCGCGCGCGGTCGGTCACAACGAACGGGTATGTTCGACTGCGCCGCGGGTCATTTTCGCAACGTGACGTGCCGGGAAGCGCCCGACGGCAGGCGCGGCGCGGCCGCGACCCGCGGACGCACGGGGTCCCACGAGTGCCAGCGCCTGATCGCCACCACGCTGGCGGCCCACACGGCGACGCGCGCGCCCGGCCTGGTCGGCCTGCTCGCGGGGCTGTGGAGCGGCACGCTCCGCTTCGATGCCGCCGATCCGCGCTGGCCCGATCGCGACCGGTTCGTGGTGTCGGACGGCGAGCTCGCCCCGCTGCATCACGCGCTACTGGAGCTCTGCGGCGTGGGCGAGGCCGGCGCGCCCGCGCCCGCCCTGCACCAGGAGGTGGAGGCGGCGTCCGGACTGCCCGGCCAGGGGCTGGCGGCGGCGACCGGCCTCGCTCTCGCCGAACGCGTGATGGCCGCGCGCTTCGGCCGCTCGCTGGTCGACCACCGCACGTGGGTGCTGGCCTCGGCGCGCGAGCTCGCCGCGGGCGTGGGGCAGGAGGCGGCCTCGCTCGCCGGCGAGCTCGGGCTCGACCGCCTGACGGTGATCTTCGCCGAACCGCCGGCCCCGGCCGCGCAGAACGGCGATCGCGAGGACACCGAGCTGCTGCGCCGCTTCGCCGCCTGCGGCTGGACGGTGCGGCGGGTCGACGGCGAGGATGCCGCCGCGGTCGCGACCTGCCTCGCCGCGGTGGAGCGCGCGCGCAAGCCCACCCTGATCGCCTGCCATTCGTCGCACGCGGTCGCGCGGCCCCACGACGAGGCCGAGGGGCGCCGGCTCTGGCGCGCCCACGGCGAGGCCGGCGCGCCGCGGCGCCGCGCCTGGCTCAAGCGCCTGGCGCGGCACGGCCGGCGCGCGGAGTTCGAGCAGGCGCACGAGGCGCAGGTCGGCAGCACCTGGATGCGGCTGCTGGGCGAGCACCGCCACCGGAGTGCCGGCACCGATGCGGCGACGCTCGACACCACGGTCGCCGTGCTGGCGGCGGTGGCGACGCTCGATCCCGCCGGCGGGCGTCGCCTGCTGCACCTGTCGTCGACGCGCGCGAGCGCCGCCTTCGCGCATCTGCCGCCGGTGATCCGCGGCGCCTATGACGGGCGGCATCTCGACTGCGACGGCCGCGAGCACGCCATGACCATGCTGGCGATCGGGCTGGCGCTGCATGGCGGCGCGATGCCGGTCGCCGCCTGCCCCACGGTGGCGGCCGACCGGATCCGCCCGGCGCTGCGGCTGGCGGCGCTGACCGGCTGCCACATCGTGCAGCTGCTGACCGAGGATGGGCTGTCGGCGCGGGCCGGCAGCCCGATGCTGCAGCCGCTCGAGCAGCTGGCGAGCCTGCGCGCGATCCCGGGGCTGCTGGTGTTCCGGCCGGGCTGCGCGGTGGAGGCGGCCGAGTGTCTGGAGCTGGCGCTCCGCCATGCGGAAGGTCCGAGCGTGATCCTGCTGTCGGCCGACGCGCAGGCGGCGGTGCGCATGGATGCGGGCCGGAACGCGGCGGCGGCCGGCGGCTACCTGGTGGCCGACGCGGTGTCGGGCAGGCGCGCGGCCACGCTGATCGCGAGTGGGCCGGAGCTCGGCACGGCGCTCGCGGCGCGCACGCTGCTGGCCGGGCGCGGGATCGATGCCGCCGTGGTGTCGCTGCCGTGCTGGGAATTGTTCGCCCGCCAGAGCCTGGATTACCGCTCGGGCGTGCTGGGGTCGGCGCCGCGCTTCGGGATCGAGGCCGCGTGCGGGTTCGGCTGGGAACGCTGGCTCGGCGAGAGCGGCCGCTTCGTGGGCCTGGGGGGTGCGAGCGTGCGCGGGGGTGCGGCCGGCGCGGAGCGGCGGCTCTCGGCCGGGCTGGACCCGCCGGCGGTGGCCAGGATGATCGCGGCCGCTGTTTGATCGGGAGCCGTTTCGTGCTGTAAGCGCGGCGGATGGTAGAAAGCCGGAGCGTTCGGATAGAACGCTTTCGGGTCAGATCGGAAGAGGGAGTTCCACCACATGGCGGTCAAGGTTGCGATCAACGGATTCGGCCGCATCGGCCGCCTGGTTCTGCGCGCGATCTGCGAGAGCGGGCGCGACGACGTGGTGCCGGTGGCGATCAACGATCTCGGCTCGGTCGAGGCGAACGCGCACATGTTCCGCTACGACAGCGTGCATGGGCGGTTTCCGGGCGAGGTGATCGTCGAGGGCGACAGCATCACGATCCGCACTCATGCCGGGAAGACGTACGGGCCGATCAAGGTGTCGGCCGAGCGCGATCCGTCGAAGGTGCCGTATCAGGGCGTTGATGTGGCGATGGAGTGCACGGGGCTCTTCACCAAGAAGGAGGCGGCCGCCGCACTCATTACCGCGGGTGCGCGAAAAGTGCTGATCTCGGCGCCGGCGGACGGGGTGGACGCGACCGTGGTGTTCGGCGTGAACACCGGCGTGATCACGCCGGAGATGACGGTGATCTCGAACGGGTCGTGCACGACGAACTGCCTGGCGCCGATGGCCAAGGTGCTGCACGAGACTTTTGGGATCGAGCGCGGCTACATGGTGACGATCCACTCCTACACCGGCGACCAGAAGACGGTCGACACGCTGCACAAGGACCTGCACCGGGCGCGGGCGGCGGGGCTGTCGATGATTCCCACGAGCACGGGGGCGGCCAAGGCGATCGGGCTGGTGCTGCCGGAGCTGAAGGGGAAGCTGGACGGGACGGCGATCCGGGTGCCGACGCCGAATGTGTCGCTCGTGTCGCTCGATGTGGTGGTCAAGCGGGCGGGGACGGTGGGTGAGGTGAACGCGGCGTTCAAGGCGGCGGCGGACGGGGCGTTGAAGCCGATCCTGGCGTACTCGACGGATCCGCTGGTGAGCTCGGACTTCAACCATGTGGCGGCGTCGTGCTCGTTCGATGCGTCGCAGACGGCGTCGATCGATGATGGGCATCTGATCCGAATCTGCGGGTGGTACGACAACGAGTGGGGGTTCTCGAATCGCATGTCGGATACGGCGGCGGTGTTCGGGGCGATGTGAGAAGGCCAGGGGCTCTGCCCCTGGACCCCGCTAAGGGCAGTCGCCCTTAGAACCCGTTACTTAAGTCATGGGATCCAAGGGGCGACTGCCCCTTGGCGGGTCCAGGGCAGAGCCCTGGCCTTCTTCTTCACAAAGGGACCCAACATGGCCACGCAGGCAAGTTTCCGGACGCTCGACGCGCTCGACGTAAAAGGCAAGCGCGTGCTGCTGCGCGCCGACCTCAACGTGCCGGTGCGCGAAGGGCGGATCACCGACCTTACCCGGATCGAGCGGCTGTCGCCCACCATCCGCGAACTCGCGGAGAACGGGGCGAAGGTGATCGTCGCGAGCCATTTCGACCGTCCGAAGGGCGTGCGCGTGCCCACCATGTCGCTGCGGCCGGTGGCCGCGGCGCTGGAAGAGGTGCTCGGCCGGCCGGTGTCCTTCGCCGATGACTGCCTCGGGCCGGTGGCCGCGGCCGCCGTCGCGGTGCTGGAGCCGGGGGACGTGCTGGTGCTGGAAAACACCCGCTTTCACCCGGGCGAGGAAGCGAACGATCCGGATCTGGCCCGCGAGCTCGCGGCGCTGGCCGACATCTACGTCAACGACGCGTTCTCGGCGGCGCATCGCGCGCATGCCAGCACCGAGGGCGTGGCGCGCCACCTGCCCTCCTATGCCGGGCGGCTGATGCAGCGCGAGCTCGAGGCGCTGTCGCTGGCGCTCGAGAGCCCGGAGCGGCCGGTGGCGGCCATCGTGGGGGGCGCCAAGATCTCCACCAAGCTCGACCTGCTCGGCAACATGATCGGCCGCGTGCAGCTGCTGGTGGTGGGGGGGGCGATGGCCAATACCTTCCTGGCGGCGCAGGGCGTGGCCGTCGGCAAGTCGCTGCAGGAGCCCGACATGCACGCGACGGCGCGCGACATCATGGCGCGCGCGCAGGCGTCTGGATGCGAGATCGTGCTGCCGGTGGATGCGGTGGTGGCGACCGAATTCCGCGCGGGCGCCGCCTCGCGCGTGGTGCCGGTGGGCGAGGTCCCGGCCGACAGCATGATCCTGGACGCGGGGCCCGAGACCGTGCGCGCGCTGATCGCGCGTCTGCCGGCGATCCGCACGGTGGTCTGGAACGGGCCGCTCGGCGCCTTCGAGATTGCTCCATTCGATGCGGCGACCGTCGCCCTCGCCCAGGCCGTGGCGAAGGCGACCGAGGCGGGTACGCTGCGGTCGGTTGCCGGCGGCGGCGACACGGTTTCGGCGCTGCGTCATGCGGGCGTGTTGGACCGGTTCTCCTACGTGTCCAGCGCGGGGGGCGCGTTTCTGGAGTGGCTCGAAGGAAAACTGCTGCCCGGCATTCTGGCGCTGACCGCGCTCGACGGCGTGGTGCTGCCGAGCTGAATCGCCCGCGCCGCGGCTCTTTTGATGCGCGCCGTTAACGGTCCGGAAAGGAGGCGGGGGACAATCTCGCTTCCATGATCACGAACACCTCGCTTGCTTCGTTCTCGAGTGCGATCGGCACGCTCCGCGGCGTGAGCGGGGTCGTTCCTCGAGCCGCCCCCACGAATGTCGGCGCCTCGCCGTCGATCAGCGCCTCGCCGGGCGGGATCAGCGGAACGCCCTCGTCGAGCAGCCCGCGCGGGTCGATGCTCGACATCAGTGCGTGAGCGAGATCAGTGCGTGAGCGGGCCGGTTCCGCGCTGAAGATCCGGTTCCAATGACGGAGCCGTGATCAACTCATGTTACAGCGGGACATAAGGGCACTTTTCCGGTTGTAGCCCTGACTGCGATGCAGGCATCTAGGCCCAGGACGTCCAGGCCCAGGGCGTTCACGAAGGGGGCCCAGATGAAGACGCGCACCTCCCTGTGCCTTATGGCGGCCGCCGCGTTTCTCGGCAGCGCCACTCTCGCCCGCGCGGCGGACCCCGACAGCGTCGGACATCTCGATACGACCGCGGACGCGACCTCCGGCGGCACGGTCCCCGCGATCTCGACGGCGATACCCAGCGTCTCCGCCGTGCATCCCGCCATGGCGGAGGTGTTCCGCCCGGCCCCGCTGCCCGGCGAGGACGATCGCGGCCCCACCCGCCAGGTGGCGGAAGCGGGTCCCAACCTGCATCCCGACGTGCTGAGCGTTCACGAGAAATCCGACGGCGTGCTCGGCGATACCGACCTCGCCTATAACCGCAATGAGCGGATGAAGCCTGCGGGCGGGATGAGCCTCAACATCCCGATGCAGTAGCGCTCACTCGTCTGGGCCTGGGCGCCGCGGGCGAAGAAGAAGGTATGGGGCTCTGCCCCAAACCCCGCCAGGACAAGCAGTCCTGGACCTGCTGACTAACAAGTGGGGTCTGGGGTCAAGACCCCAGCGGGGTTTGGGGCGGAGCCCCGTGACTTCTTTTCCTTCGGCGAAGTTTCAGGTGGCCTCGACCTGCACCTCGCCGCCGAAACCGCGCACGTCGCCCACCAGGCCGCGGGCGAACTCCGACGCCGAGAAGTCGCGCAGGTCGGCGGCCCGCTCGCCGACGCCCACCAGGTGCACCGGCAGGCCGTAGGTCTCGGCCAGCGCCACCACGATGCCGCCGCGGGCCGAGCCGTCGAGCTTGGTGACGATCAGGCCCGTCACATCGACCATCTCGCGGAACACGCGCACCTGCTCGATCGCGTTCTGGCCGGTCGTCGCGTCGAGCACCAGCAGCACGGAATGGGGGGCGGTCTCGTCGCGCTTGCGGATGACGCGGATGATCTTCTTCAGCTCCTCCATCAGCGCGGTGCGGTTGTGCAGGCGGCCGGCGGTGTCGATCAGGAGGAGGTCGGCCTGCGCCTCGGTGGCGCGGGCCATGGCGTCGAAGGCGAGGCCGGCGGGATCGGTGTTGGCGGGGCCGGAGATCACCGGGCTGCCCACGCGCTCGCCCCAGATCTGCAGCTGTTCCACCGCGGCGGCGCGGAACGTGTCGCAGGCGGCGAGCACCGAGCTGCGGCCGCGCTCACGCTGCTGCAGGGCGAGCTTGCCGATGGTGGTGGTCTTGCCGGTGCCATTGACGCCGACCACCAGCACGACGTGGGGGCGGCGGGCGGGATCGGGCTCGAAGGAGATGGCGACGGGCTCGAGCACGCGGCTGATCTCGATGGCGAGCGCCTCCTTCACCTCGTCGTCGGTGACTTCGCGGCCGAAACGGGTACGACGAAAAATGTCGATCACGCGGCCGGCGACGGCCGGGCCGAGATCGGCGGCGATCAGGACTTCTTCGAGCTCTTCCAGCGCCACTTCGTCGAGACGGCGGCGGGTGAACACCGAGGTGATGCCGCCGCCGAGCTTCTGGGTCGAGCGCGAGAGGCCTTCGCGCAGGCGGGAGAAGAAGCCGAGTGCCACGTGGTCCTCCGGTCAGTGCCGCGTGTCGAGGCCGGTCTTGTCGGCGCTCCGGATGGAGAACGTGGCGACGGTGCCGGGCAGATGATGTTCGCCGAGGCGCACCGGGGCGTAATGCGGCGAGCGGCCGAGGCCGGGTTTTTCCACCAGCACGTCGAGCTCCTGGCCCACGAAGCCGGCGTGGAAGCACTGGGCGTTGGCGTTCGCCAGCGCACGCAGCTGCGCGGCCCGCTCGCGACGCACGGGCACGGCGACGGCGGGCATGCGAGCGGCGGGGGTGCCGGGGCGCTCGCTGTAGGGGAAGACGTGCAGGTAGGGGATCGCCTGCTCTTCCACGAAGTCGCGTGTCTCGGCGAACAGCGCGTCGGTCTCGGTGGGGAAGCCGGCGATCACGTCGGCGCCGATCGCGATGCCCGGGCGGAGTGCGCGGGCGCGGGCGATGGTGGCGGCGGCATCGGCGCGGGAATGGCGGCGCTTCATGCGCTTGAGCACGAGGTCGGAGGCGGCCTGTAGCGAGACGTGGAGGTGCGGCATCAGGCGCTCCTCGCTGGCCAGCAACGCCCAGAGATCGTCGTCGATCTCGCTCGGGTCGAGCGACGAGATGCGCAGGCGGGGGAGCTCGGGGACCAGGCGGAGGACGCGGCGGGCGAGTGCGCCCAGCGTCGGGCGGCCGGGGAGGTCGGGGCCGTAGCTCGTGAGGTCGACGCCGGTGAGCACGATCTCGCGGCAGCCGCGCTCCACCAGGGCGCGGACCTGGTCGACCACGGCGCCGGCCGGCACCGAGCGGCTGGGGCCGCGGCCGTAGGGGATGATGCAGAAGGTGCAGCGATGGTCGCAGCCGCCCTGGACCTGGACGTAGGCGCGGGCGCGGCCGTTCCACTCGGTGACCAGCGGGGGGGCTTCGGGAGGCGATTCCATGATCGGGCCGACCGCGCTGCCGGCACCTGGGGCCCAGCTTTCGGCGCGGAGCTTTTCGCCGTTGCCGAGCACGCGGGCGACGCCGGGGATTGCCAGCCAGGTGGCGGGATCGATCTGGGCGGCGCAGCCGGTGACCACGACGCGGGCGCCGGGGCGTTCTCGGAGCACGCGGCGGATGGCGCTGCGGGCCTGGCGTTCGGCTTCCGCGGTGACGGCGCAGGTGTTGACCACGACGAGGTCGTCGATGGTGCCCGCCGCGTGGCCGCGGATGACCTCGCTCTCGAACGCGTTGAGGCGACACCCGAAGGTCAGGATCTCGGGGCCGGTCATGGAGAAAAGTCCTCGAGCTCGACGGTGCCGCGGAAACTGGTGGCCGTGGGGCCGGTCATCAGCACGTGGCCATCGGTCTCGCGCCAGTGGATGTCGAGGGTGCCGCCGTCGAGCACGAGGCGGGCGGTGCGGCCCGTGAGGCCGCGGCGGTGGGCGTTGACCAGGGTGGCGCAGGCGCCGGAGCCGCAGGCGAGCGTGAGGCCGGCGCCGCGTTCGAACACGCGGAGACGGATGGTGTCGCGGTCGAGGATAGTCGCGAAGCCGACATTGGCGCCTTGCGGGAACAGCGGGTCGCGGCCGATGGCGAGACCCCGTGCCGCGACGTCGACCGTCTCGACGTCGGGGACGAAGAAGGTCGCGTGCGGGTTGCCCATCGAGCAGGCGGCGGCATCTGCGCCGGCGATCGGGAGATGCAGCGTGTCGGCCTCGCCCGCGAGCGGGATGTCGGACGCCGCCAGCCCGGGGGCGCCCATGTCGACCTCGATCCGGCCGCCCGCGAGCCGCCGCGTCGGCAGCAGGCCGCCCAGCGTCTCGATCACGGCACCCGGCTCCAGCAGGGTGGCCACGCAGCGCGTGCCGTTGCCGCACGCGGCAGAGGAGCTGCCGTCGGGATTGTGGATGACCATGCGCACGGTGGCAGCTTCGTCGGTCGGCGGCAGGAGGCGGATCAGCTGGTCGCAGCCGATGCCGCGATGGCGGTCGGCGAGTGCTGCGACGCGCGTCGGCGTGAGGGCGAGCGCGGACGCGCGCTCGTCGAACACGACGAAGTCGTTTCCCGCTCCGTGCATCTTGAGGAAGTCGGCCCGCATGGGGGGCTTATATGGGTTATCCGCGCGGGGTCACACCCGAAGGTGCGGCGAACCAGCGTGCGAACCAGGCGATCATGCGGGCCTGACGGTCGCGGCGGTCGGCCTCACGGGTAAAACCGTGGCCCTCGTCGCGGTAGACCACGAAGCTCGCTGGCACGTCGCGGGCGAGCAGGGCGGTGTGGAATTCCTGGCTCTGCGGCAGCGGGCATTCGAGGTCGCGGTCGCCCACCGTGATCAGGGTGGGGGTGGTGGCACCCCGCATGTGGGTGATCGGCGAGGCGCGCAGGTAGGGGGCCGGGTTGTCGTAGACGGAGCCGCCGAAATTCACCTGGTCGGAGCCGGCCTGCGGCGCCTCGCCCTCGATCGAGAGCCAGTCCGACACGCCGGCATCCGCCATGGCGGCGCGGAAGCGGTGGGTTTGGGACACCGCCCACATGGCCATGTAGCCGCCATAGGAGGCGCCCTCGATGGCGAGGCGGCCCTCTGCGATCGGGGCGGCGTGCTCGGCGGCGTCGACGCCGGCGAGGACGTCGCGCCAGTCGCCGCCGCCGAGATCGCCGATGCTGGCCGACGCGAAGGCCTCGCCGGCGCCGTAGCTGCCGCGATAGTTCGGCTCGAGCACGTCCCAGCCGCGGGCGAGGAAGGCGCGGAGGTCGGAGGCGGCGGCGGGGAATTCGGGTTCTGAGGTGGCTTCGGGGCCGCCATGGACGTCGACGACCAGGGGGCGCTTTCCCGTGCCGGCGTTGGGGGGTTGGAGGAGCCAGCCCTGCACGACGTGGCCGTCGACCGTCCAGGTGAGCGAGCGGGCGGTGCCGGGAGCCGCCGGTGCTGACGCGTTCACGCTGGTGATCGGGTGGAGGTCGGTGGGCGTGCCGGCCAGGATCTCGGGCGGGGTGGAGAAATCCTCGGCGATCGTGCCGGCGTGGTTGTTGGCGCAGGAGAGCGAGGCGTTCCAGCCGCCGGCGCTGAGCGTGCGGGCGTCACGATGCAGGATGGAGCCGCCCGGGATGGCGATGCGGGTTTCGCCGGAGGCGAGCTCGGTCGCGGTGAGGGTGGGGCCGCAATGCCAGTCGAGTGACGTGACGGTGGCGGGGAGGTTGGGGGTGAGGTCGCGCGGCGTGGCGCCGGCGCGGAGGTCGAGCGCGTAGGCATCGCCGCCGGTGGAGCCGAAATCGCTCATCCAGCCGCCCACGAAGGCGACCTGCCTGCCGTCGGGCGAGACCACGGGGTCGGCCAGCTGCTCACGCGGGCCGGGCTGGAACAGGGAGCGGGCCGGCCGGTCCGCTGCGAAGGCGTAGAGGCCGGCGACCCACCAGTTGCTGTCGCCGTCGCCGTGGGCGGCGGTGCCGACGAAGCCGCCGTCCGGGCGCCAGTCGTATTCGTAGACGTAGAGGTCCGGGGGCGAGACAAAGCGGAGGGTGGTGCCGTCGACGGCCGCGATGCGCTGCTCGTCGACGCGGGTCGCGACCTCGCCTTCGATCGGGGCTGCGGCCTCGGCGCGGCCGACCTTCTTGCTGGCGTCGGCGGTGGCGAGCACGGCGAGGCGGTCATTCGGGCCGCGGCGCAGCGTGTCGAGGGGGCCTGCGAAGCGGAGCAGCGTGCGAGCCTGGCCGCCGGTGCGGGGGACGGTCTCGATGGCGGAGGCGTCGCCTTGGGCGACGAGGAAGGCGAGCGTGGTGCCATCGTGGGTCCACACGGGAGACGAGGGCTGGCACTCGGTCATGTCTGCGCAGGCCGGCGCGACCGGGGTTGCGTGGCCGGCGCGGTCGCGGATCACCAGGCGGGCGGGCGGCTGGCCGTCGACCGGCACGTCGTTGGTCTCGATCGAGGCGACGAGGGCGCCGTCGGGCGAGATGGCGACCGATTTGAACAGGGTGAGCGGGCGGGCGTGGGCGGCTGCTGGAGCGAAAAGAAGAGCGGCGGCGAGCAGGGTGCGGTTCATGGCGGGTGCAGAGGCCATGAGCGCGCTTGAACGGCAAGAGGGGGGCGTCTATAGAGCGCGGCTTGTTCGCGCGCCCGGGCCTGGATGGGCATGCCCGGCCGCGACGTCGTGCGCCACTGCGCGCGCGAGAGTTATTCGTGCGCCACTGCGCGCGCGAGAGCTACTCGTGCGCCACTGCGCGCGCGAGATCCAAGCGTGCCCGCGCCCCGTTCGGCGCTGTGGGACGTCTCACCGAAGGAGACCGAAATGCCCAAGCTCAAGACCAAGTCGTCGGTCAAGAAGCGGTTCAAGATCACCGCGACCGGCAAGGTGATGGCGGGACCCGGCATGAAGCGCCACGGCCTGATCAATCGCCCGCAGAAGATGAAGCGTTCCAACCGCGGACCGCAGACGATGACCGACATGGACGCACGCACTGTGAAGCAGTGGGCGCCCTACGGTATCGGTTGAGAGGAGCGCATAGATGGCACGCGTGAAACGGGGCGTCACGACGCACGCCCGTCACAAGAAGGTTCTGGCGCAGTCGAAGGGGTTCGTCGGGCGGTCGTCCACGAACTACCGGATCGCGCTCGAGCGGCTCGAGAAGTCGCTCCAGTACGCGTATCGGGATCGGCGCAACAAGAAGCGCGATTTCCGGGCGCTGTGGATCCAGCGCATCAACGCGGCGACGCGTGAGCACGGGTTGACCTATAGCAAGTTCATTGCGGGGTTGAACCTGGCGGGGATCGAGATCGACCGGAAGGTGCTGGCGGCGATCGCGTTTGATGACGCGGCTAGTTTTGCGGTGATCGTGGAGAAGGCGAAAGCCGCTCTGGGCTGAGAAGAAGGCCAGGGCGTTACGCCGAAGGCGTGCTCCGCACAGGGCCTGGACCCGCCAAGGGGCTTGCCCCTTGGATCCCTTGACTTGAAGAATCGGTTCTAAGGGCGACTGCCCTTAGCGGGGTCCAGGGGCAGCGCCCCTGGCCTTTTTCGTGTGAGCCCAGCGCATGAGTGATCCAGTCGCCAACCTGTCCGCCCAGACCCGCGACGCGATTGCGTCGGCGGGTGACCTCCGCACGCTCGACGCCGTGCGGGTGGGGGTGCTGGGGAAATCGGGGGCGCTCACCGGACTGCTCAAGGAGCTCGGGAAGCTGGCGCCGGACGAGCGGCGCGCGCGGGGGGCGGCGCTCAACGAGCTGCGTGATCGGCTGGGGGCGGCGATCGAGGCGCGGCGGGCGGTGCTGGAGGGCGAAGAGCTCGCAGCACGGCTGGCGGCCGAGCGCGAGGATGTGACGTTGCCGCCGCCGGCCGGGTTGGTGGGGTACATTCATCCGGTGAGCCGGACGACCGAGGAGATCGTGGCGATCTTCGGGGCGATGGGGTTTTCCGTCGCCGAAGGGCCGGACATCGAGAGCGACTGGCATAATTTCGGGGCGCTCAACATCCCGGGCCATCACCCGGCGCGGGCGGATCACGACACGTTTTATCTCCCGGCTTCCAGCCACAACGAGGCGCCGCTTGTGCTGCGGACGCACACCTCTCCTGTGCAGGTGCGGACGATGCTGGAGAGGCCGCCGCCGATCCGGGTGATATGCCCGGGCCGGGTGTATCGCGCCGACCATGATGCGACGCACGCGCCGATGTTCCACCAGTGCGAGGGGCTGGTGATCGATCGGGGGATCACGCTGGGGCATCTGAAGGGGTGCCTGATCGATTTTCTCCGCGCGTTCTTTGCGCAACCGGCGCTGCCGGTGCGGTTCCGGGCGAGCTACTTTCCGTTCACCGAGCCGTCGATGGAGGTCGATATCGGGTGGGACCGGCGCACGGGCGCGCTCGGCGCGGGGTCGGACTGGCTGGAGATCCTGGGGTCGGGGATGGTGAACCCGAAGGTGCTGGCCAATTGCGGGCTCGACCCCAGGGAGTGGCAGGGGTTCGCGTTCGGGATGGGCATCGACCGGATGGCGATGCTGAAGAACGGGATCGCCGATCTGCGGCCGATGTTCGAGAGCGACCTGCGGTGGTTGCGGCATTACGGGACGAGCCCGCTGAAGCCGGTGTCGCTGCATGAGGGTGTCTGAGCGATGAAATTCTCGTGGTCCTGGCTGCGGACGCATCTGGAGACCGACGCCTCGGTGGAGCGGATCGTCGAGACGCTGTCGGCGATCGGGCTCGAGGTCGAGGGCGTGGAGAATGCGGGGGCGGCGCTTGCCGCATTCCGAACCGCGCGGATCGTGTCGGCGGAGCCGCATCCGAACGCGGACCGGCTGCTTGTCTGCATGGTGGATGTCGGCGACGCGGCTCCGGTGCAGGTGGTGTGCGGGGCGCCGAATGCGCGCGCCGGGCTGGCCACGATCTTCGCGCCGCCTGGGACGGTGATCCCGGCGACCGGAGCGGCGCTGAAGGTGGGCAAGATCCGGGATGTCGAGAGCCGAGGGATGCTGTGCTCACTGCGCGAACTCGGGCTTGGCGAGGAGCATGACGGGATCGCGGAGCTCGCGGCCGATGTCGCGCCGGGGCAGTCCTATGCGGCTTGGGCCGGAATGGACGATCCGGTGATCGAGATTGCGGTCACGCCGAACCGCGGCGATGCGCTGAGCGTGCGGGGCGTGGCGCGGGATCTGGCGGCGGCGGGGCTGGGGACGTTGCGTGCTTGGGCGCCGGCGGTGGTCGAGGGGCGGTTCCCCTCCCCTGTTGCTTGGGCGATCAGCGATCGCGAGGCGTGTCCCTGGGTGCTGGGGCGGACGATACGCGGGGTGGCGAATGGGCCGAGCCCGGAATGGCTGCAGCTTCGGCTGCGATCGATCGGGCTGCGGCCGATCAGCCGGCTGGTGGATGTCACGAACTTCTTCACGATCGATCTCGGGCGACCGCTGCACGTGTTCGATGCGGACCGGATCGTGGGCGGGGTTGCCGTGATCGGGTCCGGGCGGACCGGCACGATGCTGGCGCTGAACGGGGACGAGATCGCGGTCGAGGCGGCGGATTGCGTGATCTCGGATGCGGGCGGGATCCGCTCGATTGCCGGGATCATGGGGGGACGGGATACGGGCGCGGAAGAGGCGACGACCAACGTGTTCGTGGAGTGCGCGCTGTTCGATCCGATCCGGATCGCGCGCACCGGGCGCAGGCTCGGGCTCGCGAGCGATGCGCGGCAGCGGTTCGAGCGGGGGGTCGACCAGGCGCTGCTGCCGGCGGCACTCGAGGCGGCGACGCGGATGATTCTGGAGCTGTGCGGGGGCGAGGCGTCCGAGGTGGTGGCGGCGGGGGGTGAGCCGGCTTGGCAGCGCGAGGCGACGCTGCGGTTCGAGCGGATCGCCGGGCTTGGCGGGCTGGACCTGGCGCGCGAGACCGCCGAGGCGCGGTTGGCGGCGCTGGGGTTCGCGACGGTGAGCGCGGACACGGATAAAATAACGGTCGCGGTGCCGCCCTGGCGGAACGACGTGGCGGGGGCGACGCCGCTCGAGCCAGACCCGATGATGGAGACGGGGCGCGCGCTCGAGCTCGCGGCCGCGGCGGCGGGGATCGAGGCGGAATGCGACCTGCTCGAGGAGGTGCTTCGGCTGGGCGGGCTTGATGCGATCTCGCCGGTGTCGCTGCCGGTGATGGCGCCCGTGCCGGGGCCGGTGCTGACCGAGGCGCAGGGGCGGACGGCGCTGGCGCGGCGGTTGCTGGCGAGCCGGGGGCTGGCGGAGGCGGTGTCGTTCTCGTTCCTGGACGGGGCTACGGGTGCGCTGTTCGCGCCGGATGTGGATGCGGGGCCGCTCACGCTGCTGAACCCGATCGCGTCGGATCTCGACCGGCTGCGGCCGACGCCACTGGCGAGTCTGTTGGTGGCGGCGAAGCGCAATGCGGCGCGTGGGGAAGCGTCGTGCGGGCTGTTCGAGATCGGCGCGGGGTTCGGGGCGGACGGTCCGGCGACGATCGCGGCGGGTCTGCGCACCGGCGAGGCGCCGCGGGCACCTGGCCGGGCGGCGGTGGCCGTCGGGTGGGCGGAGGCGCGGGCTGATGCGCTGGCGGTGCTGGCCGCACTCGGTGTGCCGGTCGAGGCTCTGAGCACCGAGCGGGCGACGGAAGCGGCGTGGCATCCGGGACGGGCCGGCGTGGTGAAGCAGGGGCCGAAGACGGTGCTCGCGCGGTTCGGGGCGCTGCATCCGGCGCTGTTGCGCGCGGCGGGGTTCGAGGGGTCGGCGGTGGGGTTCGAGATCCTGCTGGACGCGATCCCGTCGCCCAAGAAGCGGCGCCGCGGACCGCCCGATTTGCCGGCGCTGCAGGCGGTGAGCCGCGATTTCGCGTTCCTGGTGGATCGCGATACGCCGGCGGAGGCCGTGCTGCGGGCGGCGCGTGGGGCGGAGCGGAACCTCGTCGCGGGCGTCGCTCTGTTCGACGTCTACGAGGGCGAGAAAATCGCCGAGGGCAAGAAATCCATAGGCATCGAGGTGACCCTCCAGCCGCGGGAGAAGACGCTGACCGATGCGGAGATCGAGGCGGTAGCCCTCCGCATTACTGCCGCGGTCGCGAAGGCGACTGGAGCCTCTCTAAGGGAATAAGGCCAGGGCGTCGTTTGGAGCACGCCTCCGGCGTGACGCCCTGGACCCGCAAGGGGATGGTCATCCCCTTGACCCCGGGGTTTCCAAAGGGCGACTGCCCTTTGGCGGGGTATGGGGCAGAGCCCCATTCTTCTGCTAAACTCCCTTCATGGCCACCCCGCTCTCGCACATCCGCAACTTCTCGATCATCGCCCATATCGACCATGGGAAATCCACGCTCGCCGACCGCCTGATCCAGGCTTGCGGCGGACTGACCGCGCGCGAGATGACCGAGCAGGTCCTCGACAACATGGAGCTCGAGAAAGAGCGCGGCATCACCATCAAGGCGCAGACCGTGCGCCTGGCCTACACGGCCAAGAATGGCGAGACCTATCAGCTCAACCTGATGGACACGCCCGGGCACGTGGACTTCGCCTACGAGGTGAGCCGGTCGCTCGCGGCCTGCGAGGGGTCGCTGCTGGTGGTGGATGCGAGCCAGGGGGTCGAGGCGCAGACGCTCGCCAACGTCTACCAGGCGATCGACGCGCACCACGAGATCGTGCCGGTGCTGAACAAGATCGATCTGCCGGCGGCCGATGCCGCGAAGGTGCGGGCACAGATCGAGGACGTGATCGGCATTCCGGCCGATGACGCGGTCGAGATCTCGGCCAAGACGGGGGTGAACATCGAGGGCGTGCTCGAGGCGCTGGTGACGCGGCTGCCGCCGCCGGTGGGCGATGCGGAGGCGCCGCTGACCGCGCTGCTGGTGGATAGCTGGTATGACCAGTATCTCGGCGTGGTGATCCTGGTGCGGATCAAGAACGGGCGGCTGCGCGCGCACGCCAAGCTGCGGATGATGTCGACGGGAATCACGCACACGGTCGACAGCGTGGGCGTGTTCACGCCGCACATGCTGCCGGTCGACGAGCTCGGACCGGGCGAGATGGGCTACATCACGGCGAGCATCAAGACGGTGGCCGACTGCAACGTGGGCGATACGCTCACCGAGGATCGGCGGCCGGCGGCCGAGGCGCTGCCGGGGTTCAAGCCGTCGGTGCCGGTGGTGTGGTGCGGTCTCTATCCCGTGGACGCCGACGATTTCGAGAAGCTGCGGGAAAGCCTGGGCAAGCTTCGGTTGAACGACGCGTCGTTCCATTATGAGGCGGAAACGTCCGCGGCGCTGGGGTTCGGATACCGCTGCGGGTTTCTGGGACTGCTGCACCTGGAGATCATCCAGGAGCGGCTGTCGCGCGAGTTCGACCTCAACCTGATCGCGACGGCACCGTCGGTGGTCTATCGCCTCACACGGACCAACGGGCAGTCGGAAGAGCTGCACAACCCGGCCGACATGCCGGAGACGGGCTTCATCGCACGCATCGACGAGCCGTGGATCCGGGCGACGATCATGGTGCCGGACGATTATCTCGGACCGGTGCTGACGCTCTGCAACGACCGGCGCGGACGCCAGGAGGACCTGACCTATGTTGGGAACCGGGCAATGGCGGTGTACCGGCTGCCGCTGAACGAGGTGGTGTTCGACTTCTACGACCGGCTGAAATCGGTCAGCCGCGGCTATGCGTCGTTCGACTACGCGATGGACAGCTACGAGGAGAGCGACCTCGTGCGGATTTCCATCCTGGTGAACAACGACCCTGTCGATGCGCTGTCGTTCATCGCGCATCGGGCGGCGGCCGAGAGCCGGGGCCGCGCGATCTGCGCGCGGCTGAAGGAGCTCATTCCCCGCCAGCTGTTCAAGATCGCGATCCAGGCGGCGATCGGCAGCCGGGTGATCGCGCGCGAGACGATCGGCGCGCTGAGCAAGGATGTCACCGCCAAGTGTTATGGCGGCGATATCAGCCGCAAGCGGAAGCTGCTGGACAAGCAGAAAGAGGGCAAGAAGCGGATGCGGCAGTTCGGGAAGGTCGAGATTCCGCAGAGCGCGTTTCTCGCCGCCCTGAAGATGGACGCCTGAGGGTCGGTTTGCTATGACCCCCCGTCGTTGGACGAATGGCGCCAGCGACTGGTGCTGCGGAGAGTTGGCCGAGCGGTTTAAGGCGCACGCTTGGAAAGCGTGTGTGCGTGAAAGCGTACCGTGGGTTCGAATCCCACACTCTCCGCCAGGCGCTTTACTTGGCGGCGGCAAGCAATGACGCGGCGATCTCCGACCACTCCTCCTTGAGCGACGCGCGGCACGCAGGTTTGCAGGCCCGGCGGTACCAGGTGGCGGCGTTGCCGGCGTCACCTTCCTTGCGGTGGAGATAGCGTGCACCCGGTCACTTGGGCCGCGGTCGTCGGCCTGGGCCGCTTCATGTGCGGCCGCCCAAACGCCGCGTGCGTCGAGCCGGAGCACGCGCAGTGCGAGGCCGAGCGCCGGTAGTGGCGCGGGCGCCGCTAGCGATCGGCGGAAGCGGGCGAAATCCATCTCAGGCGTTGCTGCGCCGCGTGAAGCGGGCTCGGTGTCGTTCGGTTCCATTGAGCCCGCGCCGTCGCGGCCGGCCGGTCAGGTGCCGGCGATGTAGCTCGTCAGCGTCTCCACCTCGAGCGCGCGTTCGACCAGTTGGTCCTTGACGACGTCGCCGATGCTCAGCACCCCGATGACGCGCCCGTCGTCCACGACCGGCAGGTAACGCATGCGACGTTCGGTCATCATCGACATGGCCTCCTCGACCGAGGCGGACGGCGAGATGTCGCATTCCCAGGCGCGCATGGCGGCCCTGGCCGGCAGTGCGCGAACCCCGTCCGCGTTGAGGGCAAGCGCGCGAACGATGCCGCGATCCGACAGGACGCCGAGCAGCTGATCGCCTTCCATCACGAGCACGGCGCCGATGCCGTTCTCGTGCAGGATCCCGACTACTTCCGAGATCGGCGTCTCGGGAGAGACGCTGATCAGCCGCTTCTCTTTTCGTGCCAAAATCCGTTGGACGGTCATCAGATCCTCCTTGTTCCGCAGAGGTGCCTCCGTCGACTTTCTCACGGCGGGACGGGGGCGGCAAACAACCATCCGTGAGGCTGGCATGGCCGTGCGAACCGGCCGCCGCGTTGCGGGGCAGGATCGCCGAACCGTCGGCAGTGTCGTCGCGTGATCGTGGAGGCCTGCACGCGGCGCTGGTGGGCGCGGCCGCGGCTGGTTCCGGGGGCAGGGCAACGTCGCTCAAGGGTGCCGCCGTCCGCAGAATCCGGGTGACAGGATAACGCCGAAGAGAGACAAGAGCGGCGCCGGGGACGATCGGACGGAGGCGGATGTGACGCGCGGGATCTCACCTTTCATGCTTCTTGCGGCAGCGCTGCTCGCGGTGGGCGGGATGTCGCGGAGTGCGTCGGCCGCGCTGCCGGTCGGTGCGATCGCGCCCGACTTCGAGCTCCAGGCGGCACTCGGCGGCAGGACGATGGCGTTCTCGTTGCAGCAGGCGCTGCATCGCGGGCCCGTGGTGCTCTACTTCTTTCCGGCCGCTTTCACCGCAGGCTGCACGATCGAGGCACATGATTTCGCGGACGCGACCGACGCGTTCAACAAGCTGGGTGCGACGGTGATCGGTGTCACCGCCGGAAATGTCGAGCGGGTCGCGGAGTTCTCGAAGGTCGAGTGCCGCGACAGGTTCGCGGTGGCGGCTGATCCGGGTGCGAAGATCGCCGCCCGTTACGAGACGCTGATGGATGTTCCGGGCCGCACGCTGTCGAACCGGACGTCGTTCGTCATCGCGCCGAATGGCAGGATCCTGCTGAGCTACACCGATCGCGACCCGGACGGGCATATCCGGAAGGCGTTGGACGCGGTGAAGGAATATCGGGAACGCGGCTAGGGGCGTCATGCATACCGAGCTAAGAATCTTCTTTTTCTGAAGAAAAAGAAGCAAAAAGACTTTTATGATTTGGACGCTGCCGACGGCTCGTGTCGTATGCCAAACGAATAGAAGTTCTTTGGTTCTTTCTTTCAAGAAAGAACAATCTTTTGCCTTGCGAACCCTCTAGCCGGGGCGGCGATACCGGTGAGCCAGGAATGTGGGGCTCTGCCCCACGCCCCCTTCGCTTGCCTTACGGCGCGTTCGACGCCGCGTAGATCTCGTCGATCGCCGCACGAAGCGCGCTGTCGAACTGTTCGTCCGACATCTGCGCGGTGAGCCCCTCGAGCAGCGCGCGTGAAAAACTGCCGATCAGCCCGCGATTCTTGGCGAGTTCCACACACGCCTGGTGCCGGTCGTAGCCGCCCGACAGCGCCACGACGCGGGCGCAGCGCGGGTGCTCGATCAACTCGCGATAGAGGTCGGGCACGACGGGGATGGTGAGCTTGAGCATCACCTGGCGGTCGGACGGAAGCGCGTCGAGGCCGCGCTTGAGCTCGCGCTTCAGGATCTCCTCCGCGGCCTGGCGATCGGGGCTCTTGAGCAGAACCTCCGGCTCGAGGATCGGCATCAGGCCGTGCCGGGCGATCTGCGCGCCGACCTCGAACTGCTGGGCGGCGATCGCGGCGATACCCGTCTCGTCGGGGAGGCGGATCGCGGACCGCATCTTGGTGCCGGCGACGCCGAGCTTCGCTGCCCGCTCGAGCAGGGCGTCGAGCTCGGGCATCGGCTTCATCAGGGTGACGCCGTCGGCCTCGGCCTGCATCCCGCGGTCGACCTTGACGAGGGGGACGACGCCGCGCTCCTGCCAGAGGTAGGCGGGGACGGGACGGCCGTCGGCCTCGCCGTCCATGGTCTGTTCGAACAGGATGGCGGCCACGACCTGCTGCCCGGTGAAGGCCGGCGAGGTGATCACGCGGACACGCATCGCGTGCATCAGGCGGAACATCTCGTCCTCGCCGTGATAGGCATCCTCGGCGATGCCGTAGAGCTTGAGCGCGCCGGGGGTGGAGCCGCCGCTCTGGTCGAGCGCGGCGATGAACCCCGGGCCGTCCGTTAGCTGTGCAATCATCTTCGCGTCGGCCATGGGCATCTCTCCGGGGGCTGGGAAGCGGGCACGCTCGTGCTCGGGCGCGCCATCCTAACGCCAAGTCGGAGGGAGCCCAAGTGGGAGCGGCCCGCTGCGCCGGGCGGCTTCCGTATGATTTTCCTTAATCTCTCGCCGTCATAGTCCACCCGCAAACCGGGCGTGGGAGCCGTCTGTTGCGGGCGACGAGGATCCATGGCGTGAGATCACCATCAAGCGCCTTTGCCTGGTCGCTCCGCGCGTGGCTCGCCCTCCTGGCGGTCGCCGCTCTCCTCCACACCCAGGCCGCGCACGCCCAGTTCACCCGCTTCCAGCGGTCCGGCACCGAGCAGGGCCTCGGCAATCTCGCCGTGGAGGCGATCGGCCAGGACACCGACGGTGCGATGCTCGTCGGCACGGAAGGCGGCCTCTATCGTTTTGACGGCGCATCGTTCCAGCCCTATTCGGATCCGGTGCTGGCGCCGACGGTGTGGGTCCACCAGATCCATCTCGACCGGGCGGGGCGGCTCTGGCTCTCCACCGGCGACGGCATCTTCGTCCGCAACCATGGCGCGCTGGTCAAGATCGCGTCCGTCCACGCTCCCGACGACCAGATCAGTGCGAGCTCGCTCGCCGAGGACGAGGGGTCGATGGTGTTCGAGGTCGACGGGACCGTCGAGGCGGTTCCGATCGGTCTCGAGCCGCTTGCAGCACCGCGGCCGCTATTCGACGCGGCAACCGTCGCCCGCAACCCGGCACTCGGGGCGGCCGTCTTCGTGGCCTCCGACGGGGCCGACGGCCTGCTGATCGGCTGCGGCCAGGAGATCTGCCGCAGCTCGACCGCCGGCATCTCCGTTCTCGGCGCGGCCGAGGGCCTCCCCCGGGAGCAATGGCTGACCGCGCTGCGCGCACCCGACGGGACCATCTGGGCACGCAGCCTGCAGCACCTCGCCTGGCGCGCGCCCGGCGCCAGGTCCTTTTCCGTCGTCGACGTTCCCGGCGAGGCGCAGTCCTTCTTCGCGGGCCACCGCGGCGATATCGATCTGGTCGCCGACGGTCAGGGCGGGATTTTCACGGAATCCGATGACGGGCTGCTCGGGTGGAACGGCCATGCCTGGCGGATCTCGCCGCACCATGCCAGCGGCCTGCCTCCGAACATCATCCACTCTCTGTTCTTCGACCGCGAAGGCTCGCTCTGGGTGGGCAGCGAAGGAGGCGGGGTCTCGCGCAGCCTGGGGCTCGGCCGATGGGAACACTGGACGGCCGATGACGGGCTGCCCGACAACACGACCTGGTCGATGGCGCAAACCCCGAACGGTGAGACCTGGGTCGCGACGGATCACGGAACGGTCGAGCTCAATCGCCGCCACAGGCGACTCGCCGGCAGCAATTACGCTCTCGCCGTGAGCCGAGGCGGGCGTCTGTGGCTGGCGCCGATCGGCCAGCCGCTCGAGCGTATCGACGATGAGGGTGCCAGCCCCGAAACCTTCCAGCCCCTGTCCGCCGACGCCCTCAACGCGGTGGTCGACCGCGACGACCGCGTCTGGTTCGCGACCAGAAGCGGGGTGGCCGTCGTCGACGACGCCGACGCGCCGCGCGCCGCGGTGACGTCGCACGTCGTGCACTCCGGCGGCCAGTTCATGGTGGCGGTCGACCCGTCCGGCACCGTGTGGGCGATCGACCAGGCTCAGCTGTTCCGCCAGGAGAACGGGGATTGGCTGGCACCCGTGGCGATCCCCGGCGCCTGGACCGATCGTCCCACGGATCTCGCTTTCGGCCGTGACGGGACATTGTGGATCGGCACCGAAACGGGCGGCGTCGCTCATTTCCGCGTCGACGGAGATGCGCTGGTGGCGCTGCCGCGGCTGCTGGCGCCACAGATCGCATCGAACAACATCCTGTTCGTCCGCTCCGACAGCCGCGGATGGACATGGGTCGGCAGCGATCACGGGATTGATCTTCTCGCCGGCGATCACGCGAGGCGCTTCGACAGCAGCGACGGCATGCTGACCAACGATCTCGATCAGGAGAGCGTCCTTGAAGACCATGACGGATCGATGTGGTTCGGGACGAGCAGCGGACTGTCCCACCTGCTCGACCCCGCCCGGCTCGCCGCGCGCAAGGAGCTGCATCCGCGGGTGACGTCGATCACCTACGGCGAACATGCGGCGACACTCGGCCGCGCGCTCGAGACGTCCTGGACGTCGTCGCCGCTGCTGATCCGCGTCGATGATTTCGACTTCGCGACCGGGCCGCTCACCTTCCGCTACAAGCTGCAGGGCGTCGACAATCACTGGTCCGAGACGGGCGCGCGCGAGATCCGCTACGCGAACGCGCCTCCGGGACGGTTGATGTTCGAGATGTACGCCGTTGATGCGGCGCACGGCCTGGTCTCCAAGCGGGTGCTCGTGACGATCAGGATCCACCCGCCCTGGTGGCGCCAGTGGTGGTTCTACGTCGCGATGTGGCTCGCGGGTGCCGCCGTGCTGGCTGCGGCGTGGTGGGTGCGGATCGGCTATCTCGTCCGCCAGCGTGCGCAGCTCGAGGAGCTGGTGCGCTGCCGGACCGCCGAGATCGAAGCCGCCAACGACCGCCTCGCGCGCCAGTCGGCGCTCGAACAGCGCCGTCTCGAGGAGATGGTGCAGGCACGGACCACAGAGATCGAGATGGCGCGGCAGGAGCTCCAGCGCCTGGCGCTCTCCGACGCGCTGACGGGACTGCCGAACCGTCGCGCCGTGCTCTCCGAGCTGGCGGCGTGGCTCTCGACGCCTCGCGCGGACGGCCAGGGCATCGCCGCCCTCCTCCTGGACGTCGACCACTTCAAGCAGGTGAACGATCGCTACGGTCATCTCGCCGGCGACGAGGTGCTCGCCGCCTACGGCGCGAGGCTCGCGGCCGCGGTGCAGCCCGACGAGATGGCGGGGCGGTATGGTGGCGAGGAATTCCTCATCATTCTCCGCGGGCCCGGGGAGCAGCTCGTTTGCCGCGCGACGGCGATCTGGGACGCGGTGTCGGCACGGACATATTCCTTCGCAGCCCAGCAGAGGCTCGTGACGGCGAGCGCGGGTCTGGCGATCCTCCGGCCGGACGAGCCGGACGTGTCGCTGATCGGGCGGGCGGACGCGGCACTCTACATGGCCAAGGAGCGCGGGCGGGCGCGCATCGAGCTCGCCTGCGATTTCCCGTCCTCGACGCCGACCGGCCGCGATGCCGCGCACAAGACGCCGACCGCCGATCTCGCAACACAGCTGCGGGAAGCGCTCGCGGCGAACGCGTTCACGGTCGTCTTCCAGCCGATCGTCGATGTCCGCAAGCAGGTCGTGACGTCGTGCGAAGCGCTTCTGCGCTGGACCTCGCCGACCGGCGGCCCCGTGCCCCCGAACGTCTTCATCCCCGTCGCCGAGGAAATCGGGATCATGCCGCAGCTCGGGGCCTGGGTGCTCCGGCGCGCCTGCAGCGAAGCGGCCACGTGGTCGAGCAGGATCGGCGTCTCCGTCAATCTGTCACCGTGCCAGCTGGCCGACACGACGCTCGTCGAGCAGGTCGCGCGCGCCATGTCCGACACGGGCCTGGCCGCCCATCGCCTGACGCTCGAGGTGACCGAGAGCGCGATGATCGGCGATATCCAGGCAGCACGTCGTATCCTTGACGAACTTCGAGCACTTGGATTGTCGGTGGCGCTGGACGATTTCGGAACCGGTTTCTCGTCACTGAGCTTCCTGCAGACGCTCCCGTTCGATCGCATCAAGATCGACAAGTCGTTCGTGATGGATCTCGGAGCCTCGTCGCGCTCCCTCGCGATCGTACGCGCGCTCGCGTCGCTCTGCCGCGGGCTCGGGGCGAAGATCACGGCCGAAGGCGTCGAGACGGACCTCCAGGTCGAGATGCTGATGGCGGCCGGGTGTTCGGAACTGCAAGGCTACCTGTTCAGCCGTCCGTGCCCGCCTGAGGCTTTGCGCGACTGGGTGCGCGCCTTCCATGCCAAGGAGGACGAAAACCGGTCTGACGGAAGGGCGTCCTGTCACCTTGGATACGCCGACGAGTTCGCCGAACCGCAATTGTAGCCCGTGCGCGAGACGCATGTTGCACACCTCCTGCCGCGATCCGGTCGGAGAGTGCCGGCAGCGGAGACTGGTTTCCGCCACGGATACGCGCCTCGTGCCGGACGTACATGATCGTCGGAGGAAGATTTCGGCGGTTACGCGGCTGGAGGATGCGGCCGCTCTCCTGGTGCTCAGCGCCCGTAAGGCCATCCCGCATGGTGCTCGCGCTCGCCATCCGTCTCAGCATGCGGACGCGGACGTCTCGGCCTCGGCCCCGCGCGGAGCGTGGATGGAGAACAGCCCGCCCCGGAACATCGGCGCGTTTCTGTTCTCAAGCCGGTCGTCAACGATGGTGAGAACCGCGCTGGCAAGTGCTCGGGTGTAGAGAGGCCGTCGGGAGCGCCGATCTGCACGCCAGCAGACGACGAACATCGGCGGGATCGTCGATACGCTGCCGGCGCATCCAACCGAGCGCGAGCTGGTCCTGGACAGCGCCGGCATCGGAGAACGACGTTCGTCCGGCGCGGAGGCATGGCGAAAGGTATCCGCAAGCCACAGGCAGGGCGCGCCGCGGAAAAAGGTTACCGCACGCTCCAGCGCTGCCGGCTGACGCTTGGGAGGCGTTGATCGGCGCCCGGACATCTCCGATCTACGACGGGTGCCAGCGGCAGAAGCGGCCTTCCGCTATCAGATGGCCGTGATCGCAATGCGGCGCCGGCAAGAAGCTGCAGAGCCACATGGCGGAGACGCATCGTCAGCATGATTGCGTCCTGACAATGCTTGTTCCGCGCCGTCGTCGCCGACGGAGGCGCCGATCTCCGTGAGCGACGCAGGCCACGTCAACACTCGCTGCGGTCGATCTCCGCGGGCAGAAGGCATCTCATGCGAGAGAGAGCCGCGAAGCCGCGCGCAATCAGGGCAAGAAGGATCGCGGGCAACGCAGCCGGACGGCTCCTTCAGCTCGGCCGACGTGAGCGCGCGTGTCCTTCCCGCAATAAGCGGATCTCACCGCAATGAATGCAGGTCTCGCCTTCGATGCTTCCGAGCGGCGGGCGCGTGCCGAAGCTTGCGGGCCTCCAGGTATGCACCCTGAGCAGACAGGCCAGCTTGCGGATCACCGCAGGCTCGTGCTGCGCTTCCGGCGTGCGAGAAGCTCGCACGACATTCTCCCGCAGGCTGTCCAGGGGATAAGCCGTCGTCGTGCCTTCCGGACCGGCGCTGCCGATCCGACGGCAGAACGCGATCGCTGCTTCCTCGTCGACGGAGTCGATCAGGAGCAGCTCGCTGTTCGCACGCAGGCGCACCGCCATATTTGATTGGTACCGCATGGTCCTTGCCCGATTGAGACGCGCTCATTCTGCGCCTCGACCATTGCCGGCGGGTAAAGGCACGGAGAGGACGACGTTAAGACGTCGTTTCACGTAGGACCGCTATCATGCCGCCCGTCCGCGGCCGCCCGGGTCGCCAATGATCGTTGGAGGAACATGCCGTTTCGCAAGCTGACGCTCGTCTCGGCGCTGTTGCTGATGGCCTTCGAGGCCGTCGCGGAGGCCCCACTGGCGCGCGCCGCCACCTGCGCCGAGGCGGCTCGATCGGCCGAGCAACGGCGCGACCTGCCGCCGGGGCTGCTCGCAGCCATCGGGACCATCGAAAGCGGCGGCTGGGGCTGGAGCGTGAACGGCAATGACGGCATGTCCGGACGTCGGTTCGCGACCGCGGACGATGCCATGCGCTACACCGAAGACCTCCTCGGCGCCGGCCTGCGGACGATCGATCTCGGCTGTTTTCAGGTCGATCTGCGCTACCACCCGGACGCATTCCAACGCTGGCAGGACGCGTTCGACGGGGACGCCAACGCCGATGCCGCGGCCGGCATCCTGAACCGGCTGCACGCTCAGACCGGTGACTGGCCCCGCGCCGTGGCGCTCTACCACTCTGCCGACCCGCAGCGGGGACAGTCGTATCTTCAGGCCGTCATGACTGCCTGGAGCGGGAGCTCGCCCCTGCCGCCCACGGTCGCGGACACCAGCATCCGCGAGATCGAGCTCCAACCCGTCTTCATTCCGGTTGCGGTCTGGGGACCCACGACAATCCTGAGCGGCGGCAACCTGCGCCGGCGTCGGGACGGTGGGTTGCCGAGGATCATCACGCCATAGACGGAGATGGTTCGGCGCTGCTTCCGGCCGCCTGCGACAGCACCCGGAGACGTCGCAGGATCGTCACCAGAACCAGCATTATCACCACGCTGCCGCAGCTGTGCAATTCGTCGATCAGGAAGACGCAAGGTGCCAGCAGGCCCAGCACGATCGCCATGATCTCGGCCGAGTGGAACGGCTCGCCGGCGCGGCGCCGCTCATCGACGAACAGCAGCAAAGCCATGGTGAACAGCGGCAGATCGTAGATGAAGGCGAAGGGCGTCGCGAGGAAGGTTGCGGTTGCCAACGCCGCCACCCGGAGCTGATGAACCGCCGCGGATCGGCGAGGTTCGCGCCTGCGGAAGCAGCGCCAGATGCAGACCGCGCCCGCGACCAGGGCGCCTGCCTGGGCGAGATCCGCGATCTGCCGGCCGAAGCCCAGCGTCGCCAGGTCGGCACTGATGGTGACGAGTACGGGGGCCCACTCCGAGGTGTGGTTGGTTCGAACGCCAACGATCGATCCGATATGCGATGCCCAGGCGAGCCAGATATCGGTGCCGAACGCCGCCGTCGTCAGCACCACGATGGTCAGGAACGTGGCCGCCGCCGCCGCGATCGTGCGCCACTGCCCGGCCGCCGCCAGTGCGACCGGCACCAGGATCCCGAGCTGCGGCTTATAGGTCGCAAGACCGATCAGAATGCCCGCCACGATCGGGCGGCGCGTCGACAGGAGCATGCCACTCACGACGAAGGCTGCGAGCAGGAGGGTGCTCTGCCCGCACATCGCGGTCCAGAGCGTCGAGGGGGCGACCGCCAGCAGAAGCGGCAGCGGCCACGCACCGCGTCTGACACCGAGGGTCGCGGCGCAGGCGGCCAAGCCGGCACCGATCCACAGGACGTAGCCGAGCGCATAGGGGAAGAGCGCGAGCGGCCAGACAAGAAGCAGCATGGTCGGGGGATACATGAAGGCGAACATGTTCTGCTTGGGCATATGCTGGAAGCCGCGAAGCAGGCCCTGATCGTAGATCGAGGATGGCTTGTAATGACGGACGAAGCGGGAGAACGAGTCGAAGGCGAAGAAATCGTTGAAGTGCTGGGGCTGCATCCAGTAACCGGCCAGGCCCGCCGCCATCATTGCTGCGAAGACGACGGCCAGGCTCACGTAGAGGACGCGGACGGGGAAACCCGCCGGGTGCCAGCCTGCGCCGGCAGATCCGCTCGACGCCGAGACTTCGGGGAGACGTGACGCGCTCGAGGACACGCTCATCCAAGTGACTCCGAGACAAGGTGTTGTTCAAGCGATGAGCTTAGTCAGGATTTGCTAATACTAAGTGATGATAAGATGCAGTCGCTTATGAGACTGCAGCCTCGACCGCACGAAAGGCTCAATCGGATCGCTTTTCGCCAGGTTTTTGAACGACCTGCATTAATGCCCGATTAACCTCGTGGCCCGTATAGTCCACGAAGTCGCAATATGATTGATGCCCCAATCGGCCAAAATTGGCAGGTCCGTTTCCCTCTCCCCAAACCACAAAAGCAGAGCTGTGAGCCATGATCGAATACCTGAAGACATATCTCTCTTTGAAGCACGACAAGCGTGCCGTGACCGCGCTCGAGTATGCGCTGATCGCCGGCCTCGTCGCAGTCGTCATCATCGGTGCGGTGACCAGCCTTGGCACCAGCATCAGCGCCGTCTTCAACAAGATCTCCACCGACGTCAGCGCCGCATGATCGCCCGGACAGGCAGCCGGAGCCCGGCTGCCTGTCCTGGATCGACAACGTTCTTCCCCGTCCGTGAGCATTCGAGACTCGCATGATTGCCCATCTTCTCGTCGCAACGGCAGTTCCATTCCTTCTCGTGGCCGCGGCGACCGATATTTCCGTCCGCATGGTGTCGAACTTCGTTTGTGCGGCCGTGGCCCTCGACGGCGCGATGATCGGCGGTTTCGCACATGATCTCTCGACGTCATTGCTCGCGATGCTCTGCGTCTTCGTGCCGGCCATCGTTTTCTGGCGGCACGGCTTCATGGGCGGCGGGGACGCGAAATTGCTGGCAGCCGTGTCCCTGCTGGTTCCCGCCCCTGTCGTTCCGTCGCTGGTGCTGACGATTGCGCTCGTCGGGGGTGTGCTGGCTCTGATGTACTGGACACTGACGCGCCTGATGGCGCCCTCCAACCTGCCGGTGCGGAGACAAACGCTGAGCCGCATCCTGCGTGTTGAGCGATACCGCATCCGGCGCGGCTTCTCCCTTCCCTACGCGGTCGCCATCTCGGGCGGCACGCTGTTCACGCTCGGCCGTGGAATGACCTCCTGATGGCGCGTACGCTCATCATCGCCGTCGCAGGCGTGGCCATCACCGGGCTTGCCATCACCGGCTGGCGTGCATTGTCTTCGTCCGCGCCACCTCCGCCACCGCCCCAGGTCGCGGCGGCGCCGGTGGTTCGCCAGGTGCCGATGGTGAACCTCCTCGTCGCCGAGCACGACATTCCGCCGGGTGCATTCCTGCGGCCCGGCGACATGTCGTCGATGTCCATCGCCGCGGTTATGGCGTCGCCCACAGCATGGCGGGATACGGCCGCAACGCGAGCCTCGCTGGTGGGCGCGCTCGTTCGCCGGGCCATCCCGCACAACGCCATGCTCGATCCCGCCGCGCTCCTGCTGGCGGGAGAGCACGGCTTCCTTGCGGCACTTCTGACGCCCGGGATGCGCGGCTTCACGATCACTCACGATCAGATCATTTCGGGCTCGGAACTCATCTGGCCGGGCGACCGGATCGATCTCATTCTGACCCAGCAGATGCCCCCAAGCACTCCGCTGGGGCATCAGATTTCGGCGGAGACCGTGTTGACCAACCTGCGCATCCTCGCAGTCGATCGCAAACTGGTCCAACCGCCGCCCACCGACGACAAGGAGACAATGCGGGCCGACAGCAACTCGGACACCGTGACGGTCGAGGTCTCCTCCGAAGATGCCGAGAAACTCGCGGTCGCGATCAGGCTCGGCAAGGTCGCCTTCGCGGTCCGTTCCGCCTCCGCGTCGGGTGTTACGGAGAAGCTGGCAGCCGACACGTCAGTCGCACATGGAGCCGGCGCCACATGGGCCGACGGCGTGATGCACTCCCTCGACCAGGTTCCGTCGCCGCCACCAGCGGCCTCCATCCACGTGTTCGACGGTGCTGGTGACAAGGAGTACAAGTTTTGATCCGATCGGCAGCACTCGCCGTCGCTCTTTTTGCCGCGGCAATTCTGCCGCTTCTTGCGAGCGCAGCCGGTGCGCGCGCGCAACCCGCACGATCTCTGCATCGGGGCCTCACGATCGAAGCCGGGAGCGGACGCGTGATGGAGCTGACGCGAGCAGCGGCCAACATCTTTGTCGCCGATCCCAAAGTGCTCGAGGTAAGACCTGCCTCGACACGCTCACTGTTCGCGTTCGGTCTCAAACCGGGCCGCACAACGGTGGCGGCCATCGACGCATCCGGCGAGACCGTCGCGGTCTACGATGTGACCGTGGCACCTGACAGCAGCACGGCCGCGCTTGTCGCGCACTCGGCAGCCGATCGTTCGAGCTTCCTGCCGGGGCCGCAATCTGCGATCTCCGTCGGACCGGAGGCCGGAGGCGTCACTCTCGGCGGCGCTGTGCCCGATCCTGCACATGCCGCAGCCGCGCTGGGTTCGGCGCAGCTCAACGTGCCGAGCGACCAGCACGTGGCCAACGCGATGACGGTGACCAGCTCCGCCACTGTCGGCCTCAAGGTGCGCATCACCGAGATGACACGCACGGTGACCCGCGATCTCGGCGTCGACTGGAACGCCATGGGCACGATCGGTCGTTATGCTCTCGGCTTCGCGACGACCAACGGTGTCAGCACCACCCTCTCCAGCATGTACCATGGTCACGGCTTGACCGTCGACACGGTGATCGAGGCGCTTGCGACCGATAATCTGGTCCGCGTGCTTGCGGAACCGACATTGACGGCCCGGAGCGGCGAGAGCGCCAGCTTTCTTGTCGGCGGCGAATATCCGATCCCGATCGCTCAACAAGCGAATACCGGATCAGGGACAGTCATCACCGTGGACTACAAACAATACGGTGTGTCCCTCTCGTTTGTACCGACCGTGCTCAGCTCAGGGCGGATCAGCCTGCATGTGCGGCCGGAGGTCAGTCAGCTGGCGACCTCGGCATCCTCGGGCGCCATCACGCTCTCGGAGGGCAACGGCAGCCTCCAAATCCCAGCACTGACAGTGCGTCGTGCCGAAACCACGCTCGAGCTCGGCTCGGGTCAGACCTTTGCGATCGCGGGACTGCTGCAGGACAACACAACACAGGCCAACAACTTCACGCCTGGCCTCGGGGATGTGCCCATCCTCGGCTCGCTCTTCCGCTCGGACAGCTACGAACACGATCAGACGGAGCTGGTGATCATCGTGACACCCTATATCGTGGGATCTGCGGGCGATCCGAATGCGGTTCGCGACGCGGATGCAGGCTACACGCCTCCGAACGACCTCCAGCGCGTCCTTCTTCTGCGCCAGCACGGCAACGCTCCGGCGCCCGTGATACCCGGCGACGCCGGATTCATCGTACAATGAACCCGCGCCACTTCTTCTGGCTGCTGCTCCCGTCGCTGCTCGGTGGTTGCAGCGAACCGTTCACCCATCCCGGCACGTGGCACGCCACAGGCGTCAGTCAGGCCGATCTCGACGCTCAGATCGTCGATAAGGCCGACACGGTCGCGGGTCACGGCCAGCCGGGCTCCGATGCCGTGCTCGATGCGGCCGCCGTCAATCGTCTGTACGAGGACAAGACGAAGCCTTTGAGGAACGAGTCGACGACGTCGGGCGTCGGTCAATGAGCGGAGATGTCGCAACCTCCGAACAAGCAGCCGCGGCGGCCGAGAAGGCGAACGCGGATGGCGTCACCAAACCTGCACGTCACGACCGGCCGAGCCTCGTGGCCTATGCCTGCGACGCCGAAACGGAGGCGGCACTTCGCGAAGGATTGTCGGAGGACACGGGAGCTTCGATCGACATCCGGCGCGGAGGCATTCGCGGCGCCGTCGCCGCGATGCGGAAAACACCCACCCCGCGCACCCTGATCATCGACATTGGCGGCGAGGCGCAGCCGCTGACCGCGCTGTCCGGATTGGCGGACGTGCTGGAACCGGACGTGCAGGTTCTGGCGATCGGCGACCGCAGCGATCTCGATTTCTACCGTCAGATCACCCGTGGCGTAGGTTGCGCCGACTACCTGGCAAAGCCGCTGACGCGCGAAATGGTGCTCCGCCACTTCGCGCCACTCGTCTCGGGCCGGGCTGCCGAATCAGGGGCGACGCGCGGCGGCCACTTCCTGGCCGTGACCGGCACGCGGGGAGGTTCAGGTGCCACCACCATCGCCTCGTATCTCGCCTGGCACTTCGCCGTCGACCGCCGCCAGCACACCGCATTGCTGGATGTCGATCTGCACCGTGGCAACACGGCGATGCTGCTCGGCGTCCGGATCACCGGCGGCCTGCGAACGGCTTTGGAAACCCCGGAGCGCGTCGACGAACTCTTCATCGAACGCACGGCGCAGATCCTCGACAACAACCCCGCCGCAGATCGGCTTTCGGTGCTGGCCAGCGAGGAACGGCTTTCCGAACCGCTGTTCTACGAGCCGGGAGCTGCCGCTCGCCTGATGCGGATGATGCAGCGTCGATACGCTGTGATCGTGGGAGATGTGCCGCTGTGGCAGGCGCCGCACGTGGCGGATTTCATGGGCCTGGCGCAACGGCGCATCCTCGTCATGGAACCCACCATCGTGTCGATGCGCGACACGCTTCGCCTCCTCGCGATGCCGACCACGTCGACGCCGACGCAGCGGCCGATCATCGTCTTGAACAAGGCCGACCAGCCTGGCGGGCTCACGCGCAAGCAGGTCGCCGACGGGCTTGGCGTCATTCCCGACGTGGTGATCCCGGATGTCTCCAAGCAGCTTGGCACTGCCGCGACTCTAGGACTGCCGCTGACCGCGATGCGGGGTCGCTTCCGCGACGCGATCCTCGAACTCGCCGGCTACGCGGCCTTCGAGCGGCTGCTGGACAGCCCGACATTGCTCAAGGGCGGCATCTGGCGCCGGCGGCAGAGCGACGCGAGCCGGCAGAGCGAACAGGCCGGACAGGCCCCGCAGAACCAGGGTGAGAAGGCGAAAGCCCGCAGCAAGATCATACGGTTCGGACGGAAATCATGAGCGCCTCACCAACTTTCGGCCGACGTTCACCTGCCAACGACACGGTCGACACGCCCGTCCTCGTTCAGCGGGAGGGAACACCTCCGGCTGCGGAAGGCATGAAAGCGCCGGCCGAGCCGCCGCCGGTGACGCGCGTGCTCCATCCTCCCGTTCAACCGACGCCACCACGTGCGTCGGCACCGTCGCCCGACGAGGCATTGCGGGAAGTGCGCCGGCTGTGTCTGACCCGGATCGAACCGTCGGCGGTCGCCAACATGGCGGCCGATCGCCTGCGGCTCGATCTCGAGCGTCTCATCTCCGAGATCGCGACGTCGAACCGTTTCCAGCTCAACGGGCGCGAACAGCGCAAGCTCGCCGAAGAGCTCGTCGACGACATGCTGGGGCTCGGCCCTCTGCAGCCGCTGCTCGACGATGAGACCATCGCCGATATCATGGTGAACGGTCCCAATTGCGTCTTCGTCGAGCGGAACGGCAAGGTCGTCAAGACCGACGTACGGTTCCGCGACTCGATGCATCTGACCGGCATCTGCCAGCGGATCGCCGGTGGTGTCGGCCGGCGCGTTGACGAGTCCAGCCCGATGGTCGATGCGCGTCTGAAGGACGGCTCGCGCGTCAATATCGTGCTGCCGCCGCTGGCGCTCGACGGCCCCTCCATCTCCATCCGCAAGTTTGGCAGCAAACCGATCGATTTTGCCCGACTGATCGGCTACGGCGCGCTGACCCCGCCTGTCGCCCGGGTGCTCGAGATCGCCGGACGGGCGCGGCTGAACATCGTCATCTCGGGCGGCACGGGCTCCGGCAAGACCACGATGATGAATGCGATCTCGCGCATGATCGATCATGGCGAGCGCATCGTCACCATCGAGGATGCCGCCGAGCTGCAGCTGCAGCAGCCGCACGTCGTACGGCTCGAGACGCGCCCTGCGAGCCTCGAAGGCAAAGGCGAGGTGACGCAGCGGGATCTCGTCCGCAACGCACTCCGTATGCGCCCCGATCGCGTGATCATCGGCGAGGTTCGTGGCCCCGAAGCCTTCGACATGCTCCAGGCCATGAACACCGGCCATGACGGCTCGATGTCGACCATCCACTCCAACACCACGCGGGACGCCATGACCCGCATCGAGAACATGGTGCAGATGGGGAATAGCGGCCTGCCCTCGCGGGCGATCCGCCAGCAGATCGCCGGCGCGGTCGATCTCGTCATTCAGATCGAGCGCCAGCGCGATGGCGGCCGCCGTGTCACGCAGGTCACCGAGGTCATGGGCATGGAAGGCGACGTCTTCATTCTCAATGACGTCTTCAAGCTGGAGATCGTCGGCGAGGACGCCAACGGGCGGCTCGTCGGCCGCTACAAGACCAGTCGCGCCCGGCCGAAATGTCAGGAACGCCTCTCCTATTTCGGTCTCGACAAGGCCTGGATGGTCGCCCTCGACGAGGCGTCTCGGTGAACCCATCCCTGTACGCCGCGCCAGGCGCCTTCCTCCTTCTGCTCGCCACGACCGCTTGCTGGCACTTCGCCAGCGAGGCACTCGCGCGCGCGCGACGCCGCGAAAGCCGTGTCCGAGCCGCACTCGACCGCCACGAGCGGATGACGTTCGTCGACCTGCTGGATGGAGGGGACGTCGTCTCCAAGCCGCTGACCCAGGAAACGCCGCCCCTCGCGAGCCGGATCTTCGGCTACGACGTCCGCCGTTTCGACCTCTATCCGATGAACCCGACTTTCGTGATCGTCATCGCACTTCCGGTAGCGATCATCATCGCCTGCATCGCAGCCTCCATCCTGGGCAAGGCGGCGCTCCTGGTCAGCGTGGCACTCTGGCCGATCCTCACACGAACGCAGTTCTCACGCTGGCAGAACAAGCGCCTGTTCACGCTGTTCAAGCAGTTTCCGGATGCGCTCGCGATGGTGGTGCGCGGCGTTCGCGTTGGCATCCCGGTCTCCGAAGCGGTTGGCATCGTGTCGGGCGAAGGCCCTGTTCCCACCGCGGGAGAATTTGCGCGCGTGGGCGAGCAGCTTGCGATCGGCGTCCCGCTCGAAGAGGCGCTGCGTGCGATGGCAGAGCGCAACAACCTGCCCGAATACCGGTTCTTCGCCACCGCGCTCGCTCTTCAGGGCCAGACCGGCGGCAATCTCAGCGAGACTCTCGAGGGACTTGCCGACACGATCCGCAAGCGCGTGGCGGCGCGCGCGCGCGGCTTCGCGCTCGCCGCCGAGGCGCGGACAAGTGCGAATGTTCTCACCGTGCTGCCGATACTTCTTTTTGGCGCTTTGTGGTTCATGAATCCTTCATATGTCGAGACGCTAGTCACGGACCATTCGGGAAGGCTCGTTCTGGGAAGTGCGATCTTCATGCTGTCTCTCGGTGTCATGACCATGCGCATGCTGATCCGCAAGAGTCTGTCATGATCGGCTGGCCATGAGTGCTGTTTTGTCCACGCTGCTGATCGCACTCGCGGGCGCGCCCCTGTTCATCGGGGGATCGATGCTGCTGCAGCGCCTGCGCGACGACCGACGGCGGGACGCGCGGCTCGACGAGGCACGGCGTCGCGCGCTTGGACTGGAAATCGAAGAGATCTCCGGTGCCCGAACCAGTTTCCGTGTGACCAACGCGGTGGGAGCGCTCGGAAGTGCGATCATGTCGAGCGGCATCCTCTCGGCGAAGACGCGAACCGAGCTCGAGCAGACGCTGCGTGCGGGCGGTCTCTCAAGCTCTCACAGCCTCGAGATTTTTCTCGGCTCGAAGATCGTCCTCACGGCCGGGCTGCCCGGCTGCGCCTTCATGCTGCTTCACCACTCGATGAGGCCGATGATGTTCCTCGTGGCGTTGGCGGTGGCGGCCGTCGGCGGCCTCATGCTTCCCAACATGATCATCGGACAGCGCCGGAAATCCTATCTGCACGCGATCGATGCCGGCCTGGCTGACGGCCTCGACATGATGGTCATCTGCGCCGAGGCGGGGCTGGCACTCGAAGCGACGCTGCAGCGCGTGAGCGTGGAGATCGTCCACGCCCATCCCAAGCTGGCCAAGGAGCTCACCGTCACCAGCCGCGAACTTGCGGTCGCCTCTGACGTCCGCTCGGCGCTCGTCAACATGGGCAAGCGCACCGGCCTCGTGAACCTCTCGCGCCTCGGCGCGACACTGATCCAGTCCGTCCAGTATGGAACGCCGCTGAGCGCGGCCCTGCGCATGCTCGCGACCGAGCTCCGTCAGGAAACCCTGACCCGCTTCGAGGAGCGCGCGGCGCGACTGCCCGTGCTGCTCACGATCCCGATGATCCTGTTCATCCTTCCCTGCGTCTTTCTGGTCGTGGCCGGCCCTATCGCCGTCCAGGTCATGAAGGCGATGCACCACTGATGGTGATATTCATGCTCCGACGCAAAATGCGCCGCTTCGCCCTCGACATGCTTCCTCTCCTCGGCGTCCTCGCGCTGGCGGCGTGCACCGGCAATTCGGGACCGCCGCCGCAGGCGCGACTGGGCCTCGGGCTGGCCGACAGCGCACTGGCCGGCGGTGCGCCGAAGCTGGCACTCGGCGTGTCGCGCGCGGTGCTCGCGCGCGATCCCGGGAACGTGTCGGCCATGGTGCACCAGGGCGACGCCTATCATCAGCTCGGCGACGATGCGCGTGCGTCGGCCAGCTACCGCCAGGCGCTCACGCTGTCACCACGCGACGTCGGTGCCTTGATCGGGCTCGGCCGGGTGGCACTCGTCTCCGAGCCCGCCGAGGCCAGTGCCCGCTTCAGCGAAGTGATCGCGCTTCAGCCCGGCAACGACGTGGCGCTCACGGATCGCGGGATCGCCGCCGACCTGTCCGGCCTGCACACGGAAGCGCAGGCCGACTACCGACGCGCCATCGCCATCGCCCGCACCGGCCTGACCGACGAGGACAGCGCGCGGCTTGCAACGGCGCAGGTCGATTATGCCGTGTCGCTGGCGATCAGCGGGCAGCCGGGCGAAGCCGTTCGCATCCTCCAGCCGATCGCCGCCTCTCCGGACGCAAGCCCGCGCGTCCGGCAGGATTTCGCGATGGCGCTCACCCTCGACGGGCAGGGGAGCGAGGCCGCCCATGTGCTGATCGACCAGATGAGCCCGGACGAGGCCCGTCGCGCCATGGCCGGCTACACGGCCCTGGCCACCGGCAACGCCCAGGCCGCTCCCGCCGGCGCGCCCGAAGGTAGCAACTGACGTGTTGGGTGTCCTCCGTATCTGTCGAATGATGAGGGAGCTGGTCCGCGCCAGGCGCGCGGCCACGGCCGTCGAGCTCGCGCTCGTCAGCCCGTTCTTTCTCCTGATCATCCTGATGGTGATCGAGAACGGCGTGATGCTGTTCGCGCAATCCGTCCTCGACAACGCGACCGTGCAGGCTGCGCGCCAGATCCAGATCGGCAATATCACGACCGCGAGCGCCTTTCGGACCGCGGTCTGCTCCTACACGTCGACCCTCTTCAATTGTGCAAACCTCCAATTCTACGTCGCGAGTTTGCCGCTCGTCTTCCCGCAGGTGGCCGTTCCCGCCAGCAACGGGACTTTCCTCGCGCCGGTCTTCGTGCCCGGGAGCGGCAGGAGCTTCGTCGTCGCGGAGGTCGCCTACAACCGCTCCTATGTCTCGCCCTGGCTGATCACGCTCGGGAACAGCTGGACCCTGCTGTCGACATCCGCTTTTCAGAACGAGCCCTTTTAGTCGTGACCATGGCGACAAGCAGCATCCGGGATGTGACGCGACGCTTCCGGCGCGATCGTCGCGGCACAGCGGCCGTCGAGGTGGCGCTGCTGTCGCCGTTGCTCATCCTGATGTTCCTCGGCACGATCGAGGTGACGCAGCTCGTTCGTGTCGAGGCGAAACTCGCCCACTCCGCGCAGACCATCCAGGACATCGTCGCTGGCGGACCTTCCACGACGTCGAACACCAATCTCGCCAACGCTTTCACAGGCGCTCAGATCGTCATGTTCCCGTTCACGACGACGACCACGCTGTCCGCGGCGATCGCGAGCGTGACGTTCGATGCCAACGGCAACGCCTCGGCGGTGAGCTGGCAGAAGTTGGAAAACACCTCCTCCGGGATGACGGTCGCCTCGGCCTGCGCGGTTGCTGCGGGGCTGAGTCTCAACAACGACAGCGTGATCATCACGCAGGTCACGTATACTTATATTCCGATCGTTTCTTACCTTTTTGGTAAGAGTTTCACGCTAACCCAGACGGCGTACGGTCGTCCACGCAGCAATCCGGCGGTGGTGACCGACGACAACAGCTCTGACGGGCCGACGGGAAATTGTTGAGGGCACCATGAGCCAGCTCTGGACATTGTTGACCGATCGACGCGGCGTCGCTGCTGCGCTGTTCGCGCTCATGCTGCCGCCGATGCTCCTGGCCACGGGAGCGGCCGTCGATTTCTCGCGCATCGGCATGATGAAAACGGCGTTGCAGTCGGTAGCCGATGGTGCAGCCCTGGCGGGAGCGGGTGCGCTCTGCCTCTCGAACGGCCAGCAGGATGCCACGACCGCTGCGACAGCCTATTTCAACAAGGAGGCGGTTCCTATTCAGAGATACGCGCAAGTGTCGCTTCAGAGCGCCAGCCCTGTCAGCACGATCAAAGTGACGGTGACCGCGAGCGCTACCCTGAGCAACCCGATCATGGGTGCGCTCAGCACGTTGTTCAGCCATGTCGGCATCAACGAGGCCGTCAACGTGACCTCGTCGGCCGAAGGTCCTGCCTACCAGCTCCAGGTGACCCAGACGGGCGGCTTCAAGTCGGAAGCGTGGGACGGTGACAGTATCTACTTCTACAATGCCAGCAGCGGAACGATACCCAGTTCGGTCAGCTCGATGACGCTGCTCTTCACCAACGATCCGAATGTCGACCCGAATTGGGCGCAAGACAACAACAACGCGAAGACGATCAGCATCGGCGCGAACGATGTGGTCGGCTTCTCTCTTGTCAACAAAACGGGCGGAAAGACTTCCTACCACCCGAACGCCTACGGGGCGGGACAAGGCTCGATCCAGATGTTCTACTCGACGCTTCCTGTCCCATCCCAGAACGCCTATTCGAGTCAACCGGCGTATTATACCGGGCAGGGAACGAGTGGGAACTGCGGCTTTCGCTATTGCGGCACCTACTATGGCTATGGCGTCGGAAACGAGCCCGGGTGCAAGTATGAGACCGCCATCACGTCCACCAATACCTCGGCCCTGGAGAACTCGGATGCGGGCGCCGACACTTCAAAGGGGTATCCGATCTGGACCTGTGGCTCACATCCTTGCACCGCCACGGTCGGCAAGACCGTTCTGCAGAACAACCTCTTGATCAATGGCTCGTGCTCGACACAGGCGACCGCAAGTCTGACCTGTCTTCAGCTCCAGCAGAATCCTGCCGCGTTCTCATGGGGCGATATGGGAGGCGGTGTGGACGACTATGACCACGACGACGCGGTTTACACCGTCTCGTGTCAACCATCCGGCGATGTGACCCAACCGAACTCGGTCGTTCTTGTTCAGTAAAGCCACGTTCGTGAGCTCAAGGTGGAACTCGGAGCGACGCGGGTGACGAGATCCCGTTCTCGTCATGCTGGCCCCGGTCGAGGGATCAACGCACGCTTTGCCCGAAGACGTCGACACGGTCGAGTACGCCCCGTGCGCTTCAGCCCGGACGTGCGGGGATCGCGAGTCCGCGCTCGACCGCCGGCCGCGCCAGCACGCGCTCCAGCCAGGCCTGCACGCGCGGCAGCTCGCTCCATCCCACGAGCTCGCCCGCCTGGTAGCCGGTGTTGATCGCCCGCACCCAGCCGATCAGCGCGATGTCGGCGATCGTGTAGGCGTCCCCCACCATCCACTCCCGCCCGTCGAGCCAGGTCTCCAGCACGCGCAGCAGGCGCGCCACCTCGGCCCGGTAGCGCTCGAGCGGCCGCTTGTCCTCGAACTCGCGGCCGGCGAACTTGTGGAAGAAGCCCAGCTGCCCGAACATCGGGCCCACCGCCGCCATCTGGAAGAACACCCACTGGATCGTCTCCAGCCGCGCCTCGGGGTCCTGCGGCAGGAGCCGGCCCGTCTTCTCCGCGAGATAGAGCAGGATCGCGCCCGACTCGAACAACGCGAAGGGCCGTCCGCCGGGCCCGTCCGGATCGATGATCGCCGGGATCTTGCCGTTCGGATTGAGCGACAGGAATTCCGGCGTCCACGTCTCGTTCTGCCCGATCGCGATCGCGTGCGGCTCGTAGGGCAGCCCGATCTCCTCGAGCATGATCGAGACCTTTACCCCGTTGGGGGTCGGAAACGAGTAGAGCTGCAGCCGATCGGGATGCGCCGGCGGCCAGCGCCGGGTGATCGGGAACGCGTCGAGCGTCGGCATCATCGGACCTCAAGTCACACCTGAGGCCCCATGAAGTGCCCGACGCGCGCCGGATGCAAGAATTCAGGCCAGGGCCGCGTGCTCGTGCGTCATGCGCGCCCTCGACCCGAGCCTGGCCGCCACCGGCACCCGGATGGGGAACGGCACGGCGATGTCGGCGTCGCTGCCCGGCCGCAGGATGTAGCCCAGCCCCCGCATCGTGCTGATGGTGATGCGCGCGCCGGCGTCGCGCAGCTTGCGGCGCAGTGTGCAGAGATAGACGCCCACGATGCGGTCGTCCGGCTCGTCCTCGCTGGTGTAGAGCGCGTTCAGCACCTGCTGCTTGTCGAGCACCGAGCCCGCGCGCAGCATCAGGAAGCGCAGCAGCTTGAACTCCTTGCCCGTGAGGTCGAGCAGCTGCCCGTCGGCGCTGGCGGACTGGGCGGCGAGGTCGACCACGAGGTTCTCCATCGTCAACGAGGCGCGGTCATGCCCCGTCGAGCGGCGGATCAGCGCGGTCACGCGGGCCAGCACCTCCTCGGGTGCCACCTGGCGCGCGACCACGTCGTCAGCGCCTTCGCGCAGGCACGTGATCCGCGTGGCCGTCTCGTCGACGCCCACCGCGAGGATCGGCACGCGTTTGCCGACCGACCGCACGTAGAAAATCTGAGAAAGGATCTCACTTCGCGGAACCCGATCCAGCACGACCGCGTCGTACGTGAAGGTTGCAAGCAGATCCGCCAGCTCCTCGCCGTCGGCGGCGTGGTCGACCGTGAAGGTCGCACGCGCCATCGACAGCAAGGCACCGGGATTTTCACCGACCAAAGCGATTTTCACCTGGCTGAGCTCCCGCCCTAAGAACGCCTCCCGCTTACGAGATGAACCGCGTCGCCGTCTTGTCTTCGTAACGAGGCACGGAACAGAGATTCACTCCGGTTCCCATGAACCGGAAGCCGAAGAAGGTCTGGACATGAAGCTCGAAGGATCCTGCCACTGTCGCCGCGTCCGATTCACCGTCGAGAGCGACAACGAGATCCCCTACCAGCGTTGTTATTGCACCATCTGTCGCAAGACCCAGGGCGGCGGCGGATGGACGGTCAATATCGCGGCCGACGCGCGCACGCTCGCGGTCACGGGCAAGCACTTCACCCGCGCGTATCACGCGCGGATGGACGAGGGCCGTGACGAGGATCCCGTGATCAGCGAGGCCGAGCGCGTGTTCTGCACCCATTGCGGCAGCGCGCTGTGGCTCTACGACGAGCGCTGGCCGGAGCTGCTGCACCCGTTCGCCTCGGCGATCGATACCGCGCTGCCGGTGCCGCCGGAGCACACGCATCTGATGCTCGGCTGTAAGGCGCACTGGGTGGAACCGGAGATCGGGCCGAAGGACAAGGAGTTCGAAGAATACCCAACGGAGTCGATCGCGGCGTGGCATGAGCGGGTGCGGAAGAAGCAAAGGGGCGTCGTGCGAAGCACGCCTAAGGCGTGACCCCTTAGACCCCGCCAGGACAAGCAGTCCTGGACCTGCCTACGAAGGGGGTCTGGGGTTAAGACCCCAGCGGGGTCCAGGGGCAGAGCCCCTGGCCTTCTTCTTCGATCTCCCGCGCGCGAAACCCCTGCGCAAACAACAACGCTCGCAGATCCGCATGCTCCACTCGGTTCGCCACCGCCGCCGCCAGCACCGGCTTGGGTCGGAACGCAATGCCCAGCCCCGCCCCAAGCAGCATGTCGAGATCGTTGGCCCCATCCCCCACCGCGAGCGTCTCGTGCGGCGCGAGCCCGGCCGCGAGCCGGCGCAGGATCGCGAGCTTGGCGCCGCGATCGAGCACCGGCTCGGCGACCGTGCCCGTCAGCACCGCGCCCTCCACCGCCAGCACGTTGGCGAAGGCCGCATCGAAGCCGCAGAGCCGCGCCACCCGATCGGTGAAGTAGGTGAAGCCGCCCGAGACCAGCGCGCAGCGGGCGCCGTGACGTCGCATGGTCGCGACCAGCGCGCGCGCGCCGGGCTGCAGCCGGACACCGCGCCAGGCCTCCTCGAGAAGCGCCACGCTCGCGCCGGCCAACGTCGCGACGCGGGCGCGCAAGGCGTCCGCGAAGTCGAGCTCGCCGTTCATGCTCCGCCGCGTGATGGCGGCCACGAGATCGCCGGTTCCGGCCAGCATGGCGAGCTCGTCCAGCGTCTCGCCGGTGACGATCGTGCTGTCCATGTCGGCCACGAGCAGCTTGCGGCGCCGCCCTGCCGCCGCGGTCGTCAGCAGGTCGATCGGCTCGCCCACGAGCACGGGGCGGAGGCGCGCGAGGTCCGGCGCCGCCACAAGCGGGATGTCGACGGCGAGGCCGGGCGCCAGCAGGTCGGGCTCGCCGCCGCCGGCCGCCTCGCGCATCCGCGCCACCAGACGCGGCGACAACGCGCCCACCTCGCCGGCGACGAGCGTCAGGACGTGGGTGGAGGGCGGCATAAGCGGCTCATGCCGTCAGACCGCCCGGCGTGCAAGGCCGAGCGCCCGCACATGGGCGATGGTCGAGGCACGCAGGGCTGCCAGGTCATAGCCGCCCTCGAGCACCGACACGACGGGGAGGCCTGCGGCCGCCTCGATGATCGCCGTCGTGACGGCGGCGAAATCGTCGTGGGCGAGCTCCAGCTGTGCGAGCGGATCGGCGCAATGCGCGTCGAAACCGGCGGAGACGATGACGATCTCAGGCGCGAACCGCACCAGCGCCGGCAGGATGCGATCGCGCCAGGCACGCCCGAACGCCGCCGATCCGCTGCCGGGCGGGAGCGCCACGTTGACGACGTTGCCCGCCGCGCCCGTCTCGCCCTCCGCCCCCGTTCCCGGGTAGCAGGGGGATTGATGGCTGCTCGCGAAAAAGAAGTCGGGGTCGTTCCACGCCATGGCCTGCGTGCCGTTGCCGTGATGGACGTCGAAATCCACCACTGCCACGCGCTGCAGGCCCCAGCGCGCGCGGGCATGCAGGGCGGCGATCGCGGCGTTGCCGAACAGGCAGAACCCCATGGCCTGCTCGGGCTCGGCATGGTGGCCGGGCGGGCGCACGGCGACGAACGCCGCGTTCGCCGCCCCTCCCATGACCAGGTCGACGCCGCGGCAGGCGCCGCCCGCGGCCCGCAGCGCCGCCTCGGCACTTCCCCCACTCATCGCCGTGTCGGGTTCGAGCGAGACGCGCTCGCCGTCCGCGGGCCTGATCGCGAGGATGCGGTCGACATAGGCCGCCGGATGCGCGCGCTCGAGCACCTCGCGGCTGGCTTCGGGCGCCTCGTGCCGGACCAGCGCCGCGAACTCGGGGGTCGCCAACCCCTCGAGCACCACGCGCAGCCGCGCGGGCTGCTCCGGATGGCCAGGGCCCTGGTCGTGGTCGAGGCAGGCGGGATGGGTCACGAGCGCGATCGTCATGCGAACCCAACGTCCGGGGATCGCTCGTGTTCGACGACGCCCCGCGCTGCCTGATCGTCGCGGGGCCCACCGCCTCGGGGAAGTCGGCGCTCGCCCTGGCGCTGGCCGAGGCGATGGGCGGCACCGTGATCAACGCGGACGCGATGCAGTGCTACCGCGAGCTCCGCCTGCTGACCGCCCGCCCCACCCCGGCGGACGAGGCCCGCGTGCCGCACCGCCTCTACGGCACGCGGGCGGCGGCGAGCCCCGGCACCGCCGCGTCCTGGCGCGCGGAAGCGCTGGCGGCGATCGCGGCGGCGCACGCCGACGGGCGGCTGCCGATCCTCTGCGGCGGCACTTTTCTCTACATGACGGCCCTCACGCAGGGGCTGGCCGACATCCCCGAGCCGCCCGGCTGGGCCCGCGCGGAGGCGCGCGCGCTGCTGGCGGATGCGGGGCCGGCGGCGCTGCACGCGAGGCTTGCCGCCGCCGATCCCGCGACGGCGGCGACGCTGCGGCCGAGCGACGGCCAACGCCTCGCCCGCGCCTGGGAGGTGTGGCGCGGCACGGGCGCGGGGCTGGCGGCCTGGCAGGCGCGTCCCGGCCTGCCGCCCGCGCCCTGCCACTTCGCCGCGATCGTGCTGCGCCCGGAGCGGGCCTGGCTGCGCGCCCGCATCGAGCGACGCCTCGCCGCGATGCTCGGCGGCGTGCTCGACGAGATGCGCGCCCTGCTGGCGCTCGGCCTGGATCCGGCGCTGCCGGCCATGCGCGCGCACGGCGTCCCGGAATTCACCCGCCACCTGGCGGGGGCCCTCACGCTGACGGAGGCGTGTGCGCAGGCCGCGACCGCGACCGTCCGCTACACGCGCCGTCAGGAGACCTGGCTGCGCCATCGGCCGCTCGTCGCCGAGACGCGCACCATTGCGATCGAGACAGCGGACGACCTTCTGGCGCAACAAATGCAAATCCAGACCCGGGTTCACGACATTTTTCTGAAAAACATGGGTTGACGCGGGGCCGCCGACGCTCCTACTTCCCGCCACCCGAAGGAGGGTCGACGCATGGACACTGTGCTCGCACCACACGCGACACGTGAGAACGACGCAACGCCGCCCGACCGCATGTCGGGCGCCGAGGTTCTGCTGCGCGTGCTGCGCGACCACGATGTCGAGGTCGTGTTCGGCTATCCGGGCGGTGCCGTGCTGCCGATCTACGACGCGCTTTTCAAGCAGAACGCGATCCGCCACGTGCTGGTCCGCCACGAGCAGGGCGCGGTGCACGCGGCCGAGGGTTATGCGCGCTCCACGGGCAAGACCGGCGTCGTGCTGGTGACCTCCGGCCCCGGTGCGACCAACGCGGTCACCGGCCTGCTCGACGCGCTGATGGACAGCATCCCGCTGGTGTGCCTGACCGGCCAGGTGCCGACCCATCTGATCGGCAACGACGCGTTCCAGGAGGCCGACACCACCGGGATCACCCGGCCGGTGACCAAGCACAACCACCTGGTGCGCCGCGGCGAGGACCTCGCACGCGTGCTGCACGAGGCGTTCGCGATCGCGGGCTCCGGGCGGCCGGGACCGGTGGTGGTTGACCTGCCGAAGGACGTCATGATCGCCGAGGCGCCGTATCATCCGGCCTCGACCGCGCCGCACCGCTCCTACCGGCCGGCCGGCGCGCCGGACGCGGATGCGATTGCCGCCGCGGTGACGCTGCTGCGGGGTGCCAAGCGGCCGGTCTTCTACACCGGCGGCGGCGTGATCAATTCGGGACCGGCGGCCTCCGAGGCGCTGCGCCGGCTGGTGGATGCGACCGGGTTTCCGTGCACCAGCACGCTGATGGGTCTGGGCGCGCTGCCGGCGAGCCATCCGTCGTTCCTCGGCATGCTCGGCATGCACGGCACGGTCGAGGCGAACCTCGCGATGCACGGATGCGACGTGATGATCTGCGTCGGCGCCCGCTTCGACGATCGCGTGACCGGGCGGATCGACGCGTTCTCGCCGGGATCGCAGAAGATCCATATCGACATCGATCCTTCTTCGATCAACAAGAACGTGCGCGCGGACCTGCCGGTGATCGGCGACGCGGGTGCCGCACTCGAGCAGATGCTCGCCGGCTGGAACGTCTCGCCCGAGCCCACCGATCGCGCGGCGCTGACCGACTGGTGGCGCCAGATCGACGCCTGGCGCGCCCGCAAATGCCTCGCCTACGCACAGGACGACGCGGCCGGCGCGGTGATCAAGCCGCAGCACGCGATCGCGCGCCTCGATGCGCTGTGCCGGGAGTCCGGACGCGAGACCTACGTCACCACCGAGGTGGGCCAGCACCAGATGTGGGCGGCCCAGCATTTCGCGTTCGAGGAGCCGAACCGCTGGATGACTTCGGGCGGCCTCGGCACGATGGGCTACGGGTTGCCGGCGGCGGTGGGCGTGCAGATCGCGCATCCCGACGCGCTGGTGGTCGACATCTCGGGCGAGGCCAGCGTGCTGATGAACATCCAGGAGCTCGGCACGATCGCGCAGTATCGCCTGCCGGTGAAAGTGTTCATCCTGAACAACCGATACATGGGCATGGTGCGGCAGTGGCAGGAGCTGCTGCACGGATCGCGCTATTCCGAAAGCTACAGCGAGGCGCTGCCGGACTTCGTGAAGCTGGCGGAAAGTTTCCACGCACGCGGGATGCGCATCTCGAATTTCGGCGAGCTCGACGAGGGCATCCGCGAGATGATCCGCCATCCCGGCCCGGTGGTCTGCGAGGTGGTGGTCGACGAGCACGAGAACTGCTTCCCGATGATCCCGTCGGGTGCCGCGCATAACGAGATGATTCTGGGTCCCGAAGGCGAGGATCGCGCGCGCGGCATCACCGACGAGGGGCTGATGCTGGTCTGACATGCGCGCGATTCTTCTCTCCGTCGGGCTGCTGACGGCGGCAGCGCCCGCCTTGGCAGAGGGAACCCTGCGCATCTGCGCGAGCGACCTCACCAATTTCGACGACACGCCGCGTCTCGACCTGCCCGCCGGTCTCGTTTTCGCGGCCTGGGGCCAGGCCCCATCGGGACAGGTGGGGAGCGATCTGCGCCAGGCGCGGCTCGATCCGAACTACCCGCCGGCGCGTGCCACCGGCCAGGGCGCACTGGTGCTCGACGCCGCGGTGTCGCTGACCGCGGACGCGCCCTGCACGACGGCACCGGCACGCGCACTGGTCTCGTCCCGGCACAACTGGCGGCGTGCGACCGCCGCACCCGGCGACGGCAGCGTGTTCCAGGCCGTCGACACGCTCGACGGCGACGATCTGCGCGCCCGCGCTTCCGAGCATCCCGGCCTCTACGACGTGCTCGCCGGCAACATCCTCGCGGCCGCGGTCGCATCCCCGATCGCCGACACCATGACGATCCGCTGATGAGCCCGCAGGCCGCCGAAAGCCTCCGCTCCGCCACGTTCTCGGTGCTGGTCGAGAACGAGACCGGCGTGCTCGCGCGCGTGATCGGATTGTTCTCCGGCCGCGGCTACAACATCGACAGCCTCACCGTGGCCCCCGTCGACGAGGATCGCTCGCGCTCGCGCATCAACATCGTGACGTCGGGCACCGAGATGGTGATCGCGCAGATCCACGCGCAGCTCGAGCGCCTGGTGCCCGTGCATCGCGTGGCCCACCTCACCGAGGAAGGCCCGCATGTCGCGCGCGAGATGGCCCTGGTCAAGGTGATCGGAACCGGCGAGATGCGGTCGGAAGCGTTGCGCATCGCCGAGGCGTTTCGCGCCCGTCCCGTCGACACCTCGCGCGAAAACTTCGTGTTCGAGATTACCGGTGCCACCGACAAGCTCGACGCCTTCATCGACCTGCTGCGACCGCTGGGCCTGGCCGAAGTCTCACGCTCTGGTGTGGCCGCGATCGCCCGCGGCACGCGGACGCTCTGAGCAAGTTTCCATACCAAGAAAGGCTTTTCCCATGCGTGTGTATTACGACCGCGACGCCGATGTCAGCCTGGTCAAGGGCCGCAAGGTCGCGATCATCGGCTATGGCAGCCAGGGCCACGCGCATGCGCTGAACCTCAAGGATAGCGGTGTCGCCGAGGTCGCGGTGGCCTTGCGTCCCGGCAGCCAGGGTGCGGCGAAAGCGGAAGCGGCCGGCTTCACGGTGCTCTCCCCCATGGACGCCGCCAGCTGGGCCGATCTCGTGATGGTGCTCACCCCCGACGAAGGCCAGGGCGATCTCTACCGCGACCATCTCGGTCCGAACATGAAGCCGGGTGCGGCGCTGGCCTTCGCGCACGGGCTGAACATCCATTTCAACCTGATCGAGCCGCGCTCGGACATCGACGTGTTCATGATCGCGCCGAAAGGCCCCGGCCACACGGTCCGTTCCGAGTACCAGCGCGGCGGCGGCGTGCCCTGCCTGATCGCGATCGCGCAGGACGCGTCGGGCAACGCGCATGACCTGGCGCTGTCGTACGCGTCGGCGGTCGGCGGCGGCCGCGCCGGCATCATCGAGACGACGTTCAAGGAGGAATGCGAGACCGACCTGTTCGGCGAGCAGGCGGTTCTCTGCGGCGGTCTGGTCGAGCTCATCAAAGCCGGCTTCGAGACGCTGGTCGAGGCCGGCTACGCGCCCGAGATGGCGTATTTCGAGTGCCTGCACGAGGTGAAGCTGATCGTCGATCTCATCTACGAGGGCGGCATCGCCAACATGAACTACTCGATCAGCAACACCGCAGAATACGGCGAGTATGTCACGGGCCCGCGCATCATCACGGCCGAGACCAAGGCCGAGATGAAGCGCGTGCTCGAGGACATCCAGAGCGGCATCTTCACGCGCAACTGGATGCTCGAGAACAAGGTGAACCAGACGAGCTTCAAGGCAACACGTCGTCGCGTGGCCGAGCATCCGATCGAGCAGGTGGGTGCCAAGCTGCGTGAGATGATGCCCTGGATCGGCAAGAGCGCGCTGGTGGATAAGACGAAGAACTGAGCCCCTCGGCGGGGCCAGGGGAGAGCCCCTGGCCATCATCCCTGGAAACGCAGCGTTCCGCCGGCTGTGCTGTCATCGCACGCGCGGTGCGACTACATGTCGCTCATCCCTTCAAAGGAACGTTCCGTGCAGCGACCGTCCCACCTCGCCCTCCCCGCCCTCCTCGCCGCGACCGCCGCCCACGCCGCCGAAGCACCGCGCTTCGGCCACTACGTCGTCGAGCCGAGCCACACGCAGATCCTGTTCGGCGTGAACCACATGGGCTTCACCACCTATTACGGCTGGTTCTCCGGCGCCTCGGGCACGCTCGACCTCGCGGCCAAGGCGGGCGCCGACCAGCTCGCGATCACCGTTCCCACCGGCAGCGTCAAGACCACCAGCGACAAGCTCGTGGGCGAGCTGGCCGGCGCGGAGTGGCTCGACGCCACGAAATATCCGCAGGCAAGCTTCACCTCCACGAAGGTGGTGCGCACGGGTGCCACGACCGCCGACATCACCGGCGATTTCAGCCTGCACGGCGTGACCAAACCACTCACCCTGCATGCCCACTTCATGGGCGCCGGCGTGAACCCGCTCGACCACGCCTACACTGTCGGCTTCTCGGCCACCGGCACGTTCATGCGCAGCCAGTTCGGTGTCGCCAAATACGTGCCCCTGGTCGGCGACGCGGTGTCCCTCACGCTGAGCGGCGCCTTCGAGTTCAAGGGCTGACCGCGACACGAACGTTTCGTTTGCACGGCCGGCGTCCCAGGTGTAGGGACGCCGGATGATCTCTCGCGCGCCCTCCGGGCTCTGCATGCTGCGCGGTTTCGCCGCCGCAAGCGCGCGCCCGGCCGGCCTCGGCCTGCTTCTTCGACTTATCCGCCCCTGAGCCTCGGGTTCTCGCCCGCGTCTCAGGGGTTTAAGCACGACTGAACGCACGCCCACCCCTGCGAGGGATCCCTGCCATGACCATCGAACATCCCAGTTTCGGCGCGATCGCCGCCGACCGCGTCATCATCTTCGACACCACGCTGCGCGACGGCGAACAGAGCCCCGGCTTCTCGATGAACATCGAGGAGAAGCTACGCATGGCGCACGCTCTGGCCGAGCTCGGCGTCGACGTCATCGAGGCCGGGTTCCCCGTGGCCTCGCCTGGCGATTTCGAGAGCGTCGACCGCATCGCCCGCGAGATCAGCGGTCCCGTGATCGCGGGCCTGGCGCGCACCGGCGGCCGCGACGACATCCAGCGCGCGGGCGAAGCGGTCCGCGGCGCCGAGCGCCCGCGCATCCACCACTTCATCAGCACCTCGCCGCTGCACATGAAATACAAGCTGCGGATGGAGCCTGAGACAGTGCTCGAAGCGATCCGCCACGGCAGCGCTGTCGCGCGTAATCTCGCCCCCGACATCGAGTGGTCCGCCGAGGACGGCAGCCGCACCGATCCCGATTTCCTCTGCCGCTGCGTGGAGGTTGCGATCCGCGGCGGTGCGACCACGATCAACATCCCCGACACGGTCGGTTACGCACTTCCCGAGGACATGGAACGCATCTTCCGGATGCTGCGCGAGCGCGTGCCCGGTGCGGACGAGGTGATCTTCTCGGCCCACAACCACAACGATCTCGGCCTTGCGGTGGCCAACACGATCGCCTCGATCCGCGGCGGCGCGCGCCAGGTCGAGTGCACGATCAACGGCATCGGCGAGCGCGCCGGCAACGCGGCGCTCGAGGAGATCGTGATGGCGCTGCGCACCCGCCCCGACGCGATCGCGGCCGCGCACCACGTCGAGACCACGCGCCTGCTGCGGACCTCGAAGCTGCTCGCTGCCATCACGGGTTTCGACGTGCAGCCCAACAAGGCGATCGTCGGCCGCAACGCCTTCGCGCACGAGAGCGGCATCCACCAGGACGGCATGCTGAAGAACGCGGCCACCTACGAGATCATGACGCCCGAGAGCGTCGGCTGGAGCAAATCCACGCTCGTCCTCGGCAAGCATTCGGGACGGGCCGCCTTCCGCGACAAGCTGCGCACGCTGGGATATGGCGAAATCGGTGACAACGCGCTGAACGACGCGTTCGCCCGCTTCAAGATCCTCGCCGACGCCAAGAAGAGCGTCTACGACGAGGATGTCGCCGCCCTGATCGACGAGGAGTTCCGCGACCACTCGCGCGTGCGCTTCGTGGCACTCGATCTGCGCGCCGGATCGCGCCGAAAGGCCGAAGCCGATCTTGAGATCACGGTCGATGGCGAGGCACACACGGCCTTCGCTACAGGCGATGGTCCGGTGGACGCAACCTTCAACGCCATCCGCACGGTGTTCCCGCACGAGGCACGGCTGGTGCTGTTCTCGATCGGCGCCGTCACCGAAGGCACCGACGCGCAGGCGCGCACCACGGTGCGTCTCGAGGAGAACGGGCGTACGGTGGACGGCCAAGGCGCAGACACCGACACGATCGTTTCGGCGGCGCGCGCCTACGTGCATGCGCTGAACAAGCTGCTGGTGAAGCGTGAGCGGCGGGAGCCGGAGGCGCTGTCGGCGTAAGAAGGCCAGGGCTCTGCCCTGGACCCGCCAAGGGGTCGTCACCCCTTGGATCCCCTAACGAATGGGTTCTAAGGGCGACTGCCCTTAGCGGGGTCCAGGGGCGTCACGCCGGAGGCGTGCTCCGCACGACGCCCCTGGGCTTCTTACACTTGCTGCGCCGGCAGATTCCGCAGCACCTTATCGAGCGTGATCGGATAATCCCGCACCCGCACCCCGCACGCATTGTAGATCGCGTTGGCAACCGCAGCACCCGCGCCGCAGATCCCGAGTTCACCGATGCCCTTGCTCTTCAGCGGATTCGACTTCGTGTCGAGCTCTGGCAGGAACACGGCGTCGATTTCCGGAATGTCCGCGTGCACTGCCACATGATACTCGGCGAGATCGTGATTGACGTAGCTGCCGAAGCGCGGATCCATCATCAACATTTCCTCGAGTGCGCCGCTCACACCGAAGATCATCCCGCCGATCGCCTGCGACCGCGCGGTCTGCGCGTTCAGGATGCGCCCGGCGGTGAACACGCCGAGCATACGACGTAGCCGGACCTCGCCCGTGTCGACATCGACGCCCACCTCGGCGAACTGCGCACCGTAGGATTGCTGCGAGTATTCCTTCAGCGTGGAGCCCGGCTGGATCCCGCCATCCGCTTCCATCCCGTCGGGCCCGGCAAGTTCCGCGATCGAGTACGACACGCCACCCGACGTGATCCGGCCGTCGGCAAAGACAGCAGCCTCCGGATCGACGCCCGCCTTTTTCGCGAGCTGCGCTCGGAGTGTCTCGCACGCCACGTAGAGCGCCGAGCCCGAACTCGCCGCACCGAACGAGCCGCCCGAACCCGACGCCATCGGAAAGTCGGTGTCGCCCATAACGACTCTGACATGCGCGGGCGGAACACCCATCATCTCCGCGCCGATCTGCGTCAGGATCGTGTAGGTGCCGGTGCCGATATCGGTCATCGCCATGCGCACATCGACCATTCCGTCGCGACCGATCCGCACGCGCGCATCGGAGGCCTGCAACGGATTGCCGCGCGTCGCACTCGCGACACCGATCCCCACGAGCCACTGCCCGTCGCGCCTGCGGCCAGGCTGCGGATCGCGCGCGTTCCAGCTGAACCGGCGCGCACCCTCGTCGAGACAGTCGATCAGATGGCGCGAGGAATAGGGAATGTGCTTCTCCGGATCCTCCGCCGGCTCGTTGCGCCGGCGCAGCTCGATCGGATCCATCGACAACCGCTCGGCCAGCTCGTCCATCGCGCATTCGAGCGCCAGCAGGCCGGGCGCCTCGCCTGGTGCCCGCATCGCGGACGCAATCGGGATGTCGAGCGCCACCAGACGGTGGCGCGTCAACCGGTTCGGCCCCGCATACAGCGTCCGCGTCTGCGAGGCCGCCGCCTCGAACCCAGTCTCCGTTTGTGTGTTCCCCGAGAACACGTCATGGCCGATCGCGACGATGCGGCCATCGGTATGCGCGCCCAAGCGCAGGCGCTGCACCGTGTCCGAGCGGTGCGTCGTCACGTGGAACACCTGCTGGCGCGTCAAACCGACCTTTACTGGCCGCTCCAGCTGCCTTGCCGCGATCGCCGCGAGGATCGCATCGGCGTTGGCCCAGAGTTTCGCGCCGAAACCGCCGCCGATATAGGGACTGAGGATGCGCACGTCGCTCGGAGGCATGTTCAGTGTCTTGCCCACAATCGTCTGGCCGCGGTTGAGCATCTGGTTCGCGGTCTGCAGCGTGAGCTTGTCGCCGTCCCACCAGGCGATGGTCGCGTGCGGCTCCATCATCGCGTGGCTTTCCGGCGGCGTCGTGTAGGTCACGTCGATCCGGACCGGTGCGGCGGCAAAGGCGCTCGCGAAATCGCCGACCGCACTGTCGGGCGGCTCGCCGTTGCGCGCGGGCGGCTTGGTCGCATGCGCGGTCCCGTCGCCGATCGCGTAGTGCCCGTGCTCCTCGTCATAGGCGACGACCACGGCGTAGGCCGCCGCGCGCGCAACCTCGAAGCTCCCTGCCACCACCAGCGCCACGGGCTGGCCCCAGTACTCGACACGGTCGCTGTTGAGCACGGGATGCGCTTCCGTGTGCGCGCCCGTTCCCTGCGCCGGCGCGTTCTCGTGGCTCAGGATCAGCAACACTCCCGGCATCGCCATCGCCGCGCGCGTGTCGATCGAGCGGATGCGCCCGCGCCCGATCGTCGACTGCACCACGAAGCCCACCGCCACCTCGGGCGCCTGCTTGAATTCGTAGGCGTATTTCGCGGCCCCCGTGACCTTGAGCCGGCCATCGACGCGAACCATCGGCGAGCCCAACACACCGCCTTTGTCGAGCGGCGTGGCACCCACGGGATTGTCCATCTTCATCAGGCGGCACTCAGGCTGGCGAGCGTTGCGTGGAGGGTGCGTCGGGTGAGCGCGATCTTGAAATCGTTCTCGCCATAGCCGCGCGCACCGCGGAGCAGCTGGTCGGCGGCGGCGTCATACGCGGGCTTGCCAGGCGACTGGCCGATCATGACCTGTTCGGCGGCCTCCACGCGCCACGGCTTGTGCGCGAGACCGCCGCAGGCGATGCGCGCCGAGCGGATGCGTCCGTCCGCCACGTCGAGCACGGCCGCGACCGAGACCAGCGCGAACGCATACGACGCGCGATCACGCACCTTGCGATAGGCGTGCCGACCGGCCGGCGGCGGCGGCAATCGCACGGCGGTGATCACCTCGCCGGGCCGCAGCACCGTCTCGATCTCCGGTGTGCTGCCCGGGAGGCGATGGAACTCCGCAATCGGGATCGCACGTGCCTTGCCAGACGCATCGGTCGTCTCCACCACCGCATCGAGCGCCCGCATCGCCACCGCCATGTCGGACGGATGGACCGCGATGCAGCTCGCACTCGCCCCCACGATCGCGTGGATCCGGTTGAAGCCGCCGATCGCCGAACAGCCGCTGCCCGGCACGCGTTTGTTGCAGGGATACGCGGCATCATAGAAGTAGTAGCACCGAGTCCGCTGCAGCAGATTGCCGCCGGTGGTCGCCTTGTTGCGAAGCTGCGCGCTGGCCCCCGCGAGCAACGCACGGCTCAGCACCGGATAGCGCGTGCGGATGCGGCGATCGGCCGCGAGATCGCTGTTGCGCACGGTGGCCCCGATCCGCACGCCTCCATCGGGAAGATCGCTGATCCGGGCGAGATCGAGCCGGTTGATGTCCACCAGCGTGCGCGGCGTCATGAGCTCGAGCTTCATCAGATCGAGCAGGTTTGTGCCGCCGGCAATCACGGCCGCGTCGGGTGCGGCACCCGCACGCGCGGCATCGGCAACCGTCCCTGCGCGCACATACGAAAAACTCTTCATGCGCGCTTCCCTGCCGCTTCCTGGATGGCGGCGACGATGTTCGGATAGGCCCCGCAGCGACAGATATTGCCGCTCATGCGCTCGCGGATCTCGGCGCCGTCGAGCGCGTCGGTCGCGGCCGCAAGATCGGCGGTGACATGGCTCGGCATCCCGGCGCGGACCTCCGCCAGCATGCCCACCGCCGAGCAGATCTGCCCCGGCGTGCAATAGCCGCACTGGAAACCGTCATGCTCCAGGAACGCCGCCTGCATCGGATGCAGCGCCTCGCCCGAGGCCAGACCCTCGATCGTGACCAGGTGGTCCCCATCATGCATCACCGCCAGCGTCAGGCACGAATTGATCCGGCGCCCGTCCAGCAGCACGGTGCAGGCGCCGCACTGCCCGTGATCGCAGCCTTTCTTCGTGCCCGTCAGCGCAAGATGCTCGCGCAGCGTGTCGAGCAGCGTGGTGCGCGGGTCGAGCGTCAGGTGATGCACCACCCCGTTCACGGTCAGCTCAACCGGCACCGGCATCTCGTCGGCCGGCGCCGTCGCGGCCGACGCCTGCCCGGTTCCGAGCAGCACGCCGGCGACAGCCCCCGTCTCGAGAACCTGCCGGCGCGTGACCTCCAGCTCGAATGTCCTGTCGCCCATCATCGGCCCCCACGAACGCTGCCAACGGCAGAACGCTGCGGCGGGCCCGGGATCACACCGGCGCGCCCATCACGTTCCGGTCACCGCGAGCACCGCTTCCGCCGCCGGCCGCGGGTCCACCGCATCGCGCGGTTCCAATTCCAGCAGCCGCATCGCCACCCGCGCCGCGTCGGCGGTCATCCGGTGGCACTCGTCGGGCACCAGCGAGCCCAGCACCCCTGGCCGCGCCAGGATCGCCGCGAAAGCGTGGACGTCGCGACCGTTGTTCCAGCGCCGCGCGCTGTCGGTGGGGGCGAAGCGTTCGGCGCAGGTCGCCGCATCGCGCCACAGCGACACCGCCTGCTCGGCGCGGATCGGCGCCGAGCGCGCGAGTGGTGCGTCGAACGGCAGCGTGCGCTGCTCGGCATGCATGACATCCACCACCTGCAGCGCCTCGCCCACCGCCTCGGCCTCGCCGCCGGGCCGCGCATGCGGCATGCCGCGCTCGCCGCGCAGGAAGCCCGCCGCCTGTCGGCTGGCCGCCAGCATCAGCACCGAACGCTGCGCCGGTGCCAGCGACGGCAGCCGCGCGGGTGCGAGCTCGAGCACGGCGGCCAGCGCCAGCGCGCCGACGCTGTCGTTCACCTCCGGCGCGTCGCGGGCGAGGGCGAACAGGCACTGGCCGAATCCGCCCTCGCCCACGCGGGCCGAGACCAGCATCGCCTCGGGGCTCTCGCCGCGGATTTCTTCCAGTGTCAGCCAGCGCCGCGCCGCCCGCGTCACGTGCTGGGCGCGTTCGCGGAGCATGGCCCATTCGGCGACCGTCGGGTCCGAGCGCATCAGGGAGGCCGCGAACGCGTCCGCCTGCTCGGCGAGCCGTCGCGCCTGCGGCCGCGGCAGCCGGTGCAGCAGGCGCGGCTCGCGCAGGATCGCCCGGAACGCCAGGCTCGCCGCCGACTGCGCGGACAGCGGCGGCTCGGCGAGAACCATCCGGGAAGAGCGTCGGAACGGCCAGGCAAAGGCCATCGGCGGCGGCACCTTTTCATTCATGGCAGCAACAAAGAAGTGGTGGGCACGGCAGCAACAAAGAAGTGGTTGGCACTGCCACGGGCTGCAACCGCGGGCGGTTCCATCTCGCTACCCCGGCGGAGGGCCCCGATGCCGGACAAAAAAAGAGTTGTGGTGGTGGGCGGCGGCGTCGCCGGGATCGAGGTCGCCTCCGGGCTCGGCACGGTGCTGGGCCGCACCGGGCGCGCGGACGTGACGCTGGTCGATCGGTCCTGGTCGCATGTCTGGAAGCCGATGCTGCACGGCTTCGCCGCCGGCACCGCGCGCAGCGACCGCGACCGGGTGAGCTTCGTGGCGCAGGGTGCGCGCCGCGGCTTCCGCTTCGCCCCCGGTGCGGTGGCCCATGTCGACCGCGCAAGCCGCGTGCTCGGCATCGAGGCAGTGGCAGGGCCGGACGGCGCCGAGCTGCTGCCCGCGCGCCGCCTGCCGTACGATGCGCTGGTGGTGGCGCTGGGCAGCCGCGCCAACGATTTCGGCACGCCGGGGGTCGCCGAGCACTGCCTGTTCCTCGACACGCTCGACGAGGCGGACCGCTTCAACGCCCGCTTCCGCGAGGCGACGCTGCGCGCGATCGCCGCCGGCGGCACGCTCGCGATCGCCATCGTCGGCGGCGGTGCCACGGGGGTGGAGCTCGCGGCCGAACTGCACCGCGCCCGCGACATTGCGCTCGGCCTCGAGGACCAGACCAGCCGGATGACCCTCGCCGTCACCCTGCTCGAAGCCGGCCCCCGCCTGCTGCCCGCGTTTCCGAACTCCGTGTCGCGCGACGCCGAAGCCCAGCTCCGCGCGCTCGGGATCGACGTCCGCACCGGCGCGAAAGTGGTGGGTGCCGACGCGCACGGCTTCACGGTCGAGGGCATCGGCCGCATCGAGGCGCCGATCCGCGTCTGGGTCGCGGGCGTGAAGGCCTCGGCCGGCGCCGAAATGTTCGGCGACCTGGCACGCTCGAAAACCGGCCAGCTCCTGGTGCACCCGACGCTGCAGAGCACCGAGGACGACCGCATCTGGGCGATCGGCGACTGCTGCCGCGTCGAGGCAAGCCCGGTGCCGGCCACCGCCCAGGCCGCGACCCAGCAGGCCTCCCATCTCGTCCACGAGCTCCCCCGCGTGCTCGACGGTGGTCCGGCGACCCCGTTCCGGTATCGCGACCGCGGCGCGATCGTCTCGCTCGGCGACTACAACGGCTGGGGCACGCTCGGGAAATACGTGACCTTCGGCGGCGGCCCGCTGCGCGGCCTGTCGGCGCGCCTCGCGCACGACCTGCTCTACCGCCAGCACCAGGTGAAGCTGTTCGGGCTCGCCCGCGGTGCCGCCGCCTGGGGCGCTGACGCGCTCGATCGCGCCGTCAAACCCGGCATCCGGCTCGACTGAGCTAGTAGGCGTAGGGCTGCGGCGCGTAGCCCGGCGGCCCGTAAGCCGGCTGCGGGTAGCCTGGCGCCGCGTAGGCCACCGGAGCGCTGTACCCGTAAGCCGGCGGCGGTGCCGCATAGACCGGCGGCCCATAGGCGACTGGCGGCGGGCCATACGCGTAAGGCGGCGGTCCGTAGCCGGGCGGCGGCGGCGTGGTCGCGGCGCCCGTGACCGCGCCCACGGCGCCGCCCGCCAGCGCGCCGATCGCGGCCCCCGGGCCACCCCCGGCAGCCGCTCCGAGTGCCGCGCCCGCGCCCGCCCCGATCAGCCCACCGCCCACGGCACGCTGCCCCGGATCGTAGGGATCGGTGCAGCCCGCGATCGCCGTGCCCGTGAGCAGGAGCACCGCGACGCCCCCGGCCCGCGCCCCTGCCCGCGCGCGCATCCTCAGTAGCCGCGCGACGGCGTGGTGGCAGCCCCGCCCACGGCGCCGACGCCGGCGCCTGCGAGCGCACCGATCCCGGCCCCCCTGCCGCCGCCCGCGATCCCGCCGATCGCCGCACCGGCGCCCGCACCGATCAACCCGCCGCCGACGGCACGATCGCCGGGGTTGTACGGATCGCATCCCGCGAGCCCGAGCGTGATCCCGACCGCGGCCGCCACGAGGGCTGCCCGGCCTGCACGACTGGCGTTTGTGTTCTGTGACATCGTTCCTGTTCCTTGTTCCTTCACCCGCGCGACACTGGTCGCGCAGGCGCCATTCCGAATACAACCGACGCGGGTATCATAGCCCATCACCGCATCCGACGCACGTAGAACGCGCAATGAGTGCGGCCGTTAAGGGCCATGGTTGTGTCGAAACGGTGTTTCACGCGCCTGTGAACAAATGGAGTAGGCTGTGGCCCGCGGGGTTGAACGCGCCTGCCCCGGCGGCTAAGCCCCTCCCGCATCCGCGGCACCCTCCCGGACCACCCCGCTTCCCGTCCCTCATGCCGCGCCGGAGCCCGTCTTGATATTCTCCCGCCTCCTCGGGGTCATGTCCGCCGACATGGCGATCGACCTCGGAACCGCGAACACGCTCGTCTATGTCAAGGGGCGCGGCATCGTGCTCGACGAGCCGAGCGTGGTGGCGATCGCGGACGTGCGCGGCCGCAAGCAGGTGCTCGCGGTCGGCGAAGAGGCAAAGCACATGCTCGGCCGCACGCCCGGCAACATCACCGCGATCCGCCCCATGCGCGACGGCGTGATCGCCGACTTCGAGGTCGCCGAGGAGATGATCAAGCACTTCATCCGCAAGGTGCATAACCGCCGCGGCTTCGCGAGCCCGCTGATCATTATCTGCGTCCCCTCCGGCTCCACCGCGGTCGAGCGCCGCGCCATCCAGGAGAGTGCGGAGGCTGCCGGCGCGAGACGCGTGCTGCTCATCGAGGAGCCCATGGCGGCCGCGATCGGCGCCGGGCTGCCCGTGACCGAACCCTCCGGCTCGATGATCGTCGACATCGGCGGCGGCACCACCGAAGTCGCCGTGATTTCGCTCGGCGGCATCGTCTATGCGCGGTCCGTGCGCGTCGGCGGCGACAAGATGGACGAGGCGATCATCTCCTACATCCGCCGCAACCATAACCTGCTGATCGGCGAGAGCTCGGCCGAGAAGATCAAGCTCGAGATCGGCGCCGCCCGTCCGCCCGAGGTGTGGGAGGGCGACGGCCCGACCCGCGAGGTGCGCGGCCGCGACCTGATGAACGGCGTGCCGCGCGAGGTGATCGTCACCCAGCGCCAGATTGCCGAGAGCCTGGCCGAGCCGGTGTTCCAGATCGTCGAGGCGGTCACCGTCGCACTCGAGAACACGCCCCCCGAACTCTCCGCCGACATCGTCGACAAGGGCATCGTGCTCACCGGCGGCGGCGCGCTGCTGTTCCGCATCGCCGACGTGCTGCGCGACCATACCGGCCTCCCCGTGGTGGTCGCCGAGGACGCGCTGAGCTGCGTGGCGTTGGGGACCGGGCGTGCGCTCGAGGAGATGAAGCGGCTGCGGAACGTGTTGACCACGATGTACTAAGAAGGCCAGGGGCTCTGCCCCTGGACCCCGCTAAGGGCAGTCGCCCTTAGAACCCCCTACTTAAGGTTGGATTACACGCGCCGGAGACGGAATGCGTTCAGGGTTCCAAGGGACGACTGTCCCTTGGCGGGTCCAGGGCAGAGCCCTGGCCTTCTTCTTTTCAACACACGACTCTCGCGGCAACGCTCGCAAACCACCGCCGTTCGGCGCTACACCGTGTCCGCGCGATGATCTGATGGCGTGCCCGTTCGGGACCGGGCACATCGCGGACATCGATCGCGGCACTGATCGCGGCCCCTGGGCTTGGCGGTAAAACCGAAGGGGGCGTCGTCCGCACTTGCTCCGGCTGTCGATCCAGGCACGCCAGCTCCTGGCGAAGCTCAGCCTGCCGCTGCTGTTCACGACCGCGATCGCCGCGGTGCTCGTGGGACGCGTCGACGGCAAGCTCGCCACCGCCGCCCGCATGTGGGTGGCCGACGGCATCGCGCCCATTTACGCCACGATCGCCGAGCCCGCCGCCCGTCTCCGCCGCATGGGGGCCGACCTGCTCGGCGTGGTCGACCTGGCCGCCGAGAACCGGAAACTCCGCGCCGAGAACGCCCAGCTCAGCCGCTGGTACACGGTGGCGATGGCGCTCGAGGCCGAGAACGCCACGCTCAAGGACAACCTCCACTGGATGCCCGACCCGACGCCGTCCTACGTGACCGGCCGCGTCGTGGCCGATGGCGGCGGCGTGTATGCGCGCGCGGTGCTGGTCTATCTCGGCCCCAACGCCGCCGTCCGCCGCGGCCAGATCGCGCTCGACGCCGAGGGGCTCGCCGGCCGCGTGACCGAGGTCGGCCGCCGGACCGCGCGCGTGCTGCTGATCACCGACCCGAACAGCCGCATCCCCGTGCTGCTGCCCGACATCCACGCGGAAGCCATCATGACGGGCGAGACCAACGGCCTGCCGCGGCTGATCTACCTCCAAGACGGTGCGCACCCTGTCGCCGGCGAGCGCGTGGTCACCGCGGCCGACGCCAACGCCTTCCCCGCGGGCCTCCCGGTGGGCCAGATCCGCATCCTGCCCGACGGCGATGCCGAGGTGGTGCCCGCCGCCTCGCTGGACGACCTCGCGATGCTGCGCGTGTTCGACTACCGGCTCGAGGCACTCGCACCGCCGCCGGCGCCGGGCCGCCCGCCGATCGCCGCCGCCGCCACGGTCCCGGGCACGCCGCATTCATGAAGGGGCACGCATGAACGCCCCCAACGTCGCCGGCGAGCGCCGGCTCGAGCGCCTGCCCGGGATCCGTCCCGTGGCCACGCTCGGACGCGCGCTCGACGCCGCGTCGCGCCGCGCGTTTCCGGCGGTGACGGCGGCCCTGCTGCTGCTCGTGCTCGCATGTCCGCTCAACCTGCCGGCCGCCGCCGAGCTCCGCCAGGGCTGGGTGCTGGCGGCGGTGTTCTTCTGGACCGTCTACCGCCCCCGCTCGATGCCGCCCTCGGTGTGCTTCGGGCTCGGCCTGCTCGCCGACCTGCTCGGGCCCGAGCCGCCGGGGCTCACTGCGGTCGTGCTGCTCGCGGTCCACGGCACCGCGATGCGCCACCGCGTCGCGCTGATCCGCCGCGGCTTCCTCGCCGTGTGGCTCTCCTTCGCCGCGATGGCACTCGTCGCCAGCGTCGTGCAATGGGCGCTCACCGCCGCCCTCGACCTTCGCCTGCTGCCGCTCTCCCCCGCCTTGCTGACTGCGACGCTTGCGATCGGGCTCTACCCGTTCCTGTCCGTGCTGCTGGCCGAAGCGCATCACAGCGTCGCGGCGCCCGAGCAGGCGTAACCGACGCGTGACGCTGCCCCCCAACAAACGCCGCCGGCGCCGGAAACCGCAGGTCGACGCCCTCGATCCGAGGCGCGCGATCTTCACGCGCCGCGCGCTGCTGATCATGGCCGCCCAGGCCGGCATCCTCGGCACGCTCGGCGAGCGCCTCTACCGGCTCCAGGTGCTCGACGGCGGCAAATACCGGCTGCTGGCCGACCAGAACCGCATCAGCACCCGCCTGCTGAGCCCGCCGCGCGGCCGCGTCACCGACCGGTTCGGCGAGGTGCTGGCCGGCAACAAGCTCTCCTGGCGCGCACTCCTGCTCGCCGAGGAAACCACCGACATCCACGGGACGCTCGCCCGCTTCGAGCAGATCATCCCGCTCGACGACCGCGAGCGCGGCCGCATCCTGCGCGAGGTGGCCCATCGCCGCCGCTTCATCCCCGTGCTGCTACACGATTTCCTGACGTGGAACGACATGGCGCGGCTCGAGGTCGCTGCCCCCGACCTCGCCGGCGTGGTGATCGACGCCGGCACCACCCGGGTCTACCCGCAGGCCGAGAAACTTGCCCACGTGGTGGGCTACGTCGCGCCCCCGAACGAGCTCGATGAAAAGGGCGTCCCCCTCCTCGCTTTGCCCGGCATGCGCGTCGGCCGCGCCGGCATCGAGCGCACACGAGAAGAAGTCCTGCGCGGCGACCCGGGCACGGTGCAGATGGAGGTCAACGCCGCCGGCCGCCTGATCCGCGAGCTCGACCGCTCCGACGGCACCACCGGCGACGAGATCGGGCTCACCATCGATGCCGGCCTGCAGCGCGCCGTGATCGACCGCCTGGCCGACCAGAGCGCCTCGGCCGTGGTGATGGACTGCCGCACCGGCGAGGTGCTCGCCATGGTGAGCAACCCGAGCTTCGACCCGAGCCTGTTCGACAGCGGCGTCTCGGCCGCCCAGTGGGCCATCTGGAACTCGCCCGACAACCAGGCCAAGCGCCCGCTGATCAACAAGGCCGTGGCCGGCCTCTACCCGCCCGGCTCCACCTTCAAGCCCGCGGTCGCGATCGCCGCGCTGCAGTCGGGCGCTCTCTCCCCCACCGACCGCATCAACTGCCCCGGCTACATCGATGTCGGCGGGGTGCGGTTCCACTGCTGGAAGAAGGGCGGCCACGGTCCGGTCGACCTCCATCTCGGCATCAAATACTCCTGCGACGTCTATTTCTTCGAGGCCGCCCGCCGCACCGGCATGGAGCAGGTGGCCTTCTACGGCCACACGCTGGGCCTGGGCGTGCCCCTGCCGATCGAGCTGCCGCACGTCAAGGCGGGCGTGATCCCCACCCCCGAATGGCGCCGCAGCCACGGGCATCACTGGAACGGCGGCGACACCATCAACGCCGGCATCGGCCAGGGCTTCGTTCAAGTCACGCCGCTGGCGTTGGCCACCTACTGCTCGCGCATCGCCACCGGGCGCGCGATCCAGCCGCATCTCACCCGCACGATCGCGGGCCAGCTGCAGCAGGGTGCGAACGCCGGCGACTGGCCGAGCATGGGCCTGCCCGAGGACACGCTGCACGCGATCCGCAACGGCATGTGGGCGGTGGTAAACGAACCGGGCGGCACGGCACCCAAAGCGCAGCTCGGCATTCCCGGCGTGCAGCTCGCCGGCAAAACGGGATCTGCCCAGGTGCGCCGCGTCTCCCGCTGGGCCCGCGAGTTCGGGCACTTCAACTCTGCCAAGCTCGCCTGGGAATTCCGGCCGCACGCGCTGTTCATCTGCTTCGCGCCCTACGACGCGCCGCGCTACGCGGTGGCCCTGGTGATCGAGCACGGCAACGCCGGCGCCGATGTCGCGGCCCCGCTCGCGCGCGACATCATGGCCGACACGCTCGGCCGCGATCCGAGCGAGCGGCAGAGCGAGCCGCCCGGGCAGACGGTGGCCGAGGTGAGCCCCGCGACGGCGTCGCCTGTGGTGGTGCCTTGAGAAGAAGGTTGGGGCTCTGCCCCAAACCCCGCCAGGATCGAGCCGATCCTGGACCTGCAATAATTTATGGGGGTCCAGGGTGCACAGCATCCTGGCGGGGTTTGGGGCAGAGCCCCAACCTTCTTTGATGCTGACCGACAAACGCCTCCTCCGCCCCGAGCCCTCCTTCGGCCTCCTCAGCAAACTCTGGCGCGTGAGCTGGCTCTACGTCCTGCTGATCGCGGCACTGGCCGGCGTCGGCTACGCGGCCCTCTACTCCGCCGCCGGCGGCGCCCCCCGCCCCTACGCCGCCCCGCAGACGGCCCGCTTCGCCGTGGGCCTGCTGATGATGCTGGCCCTGGCGCTCACCGACATCCGCGTCCTCGCCCTGCTGGCCTGGCCGCTCTACGCCGTCTCGATCGGGTTGCTCGTGCTCGTGCTCAGGATCGGCCATGTCGGCAAGGGCGCCGAACGCTGGATCGACCTCGCCGGCATCCAGATGCAGCCCTCCGAGCTCGCCAAGATCGCGCTCGTCCTCGTGCTCGCCGCCTATTTCAGGAACGCCAGCACCAAGCGGATGGGCAACCCGCTCTTCCTCATTCCGCCCGCGATCCTGATCGCAATACCGGTGGCGCTGGTGCTGAAAGAGCCCAACCTCGGCACCGCCACGATCATCGGCCTGGTGGGCGCCTCGGTGATGCTCGCCGCCGGCGTCCGGCTCTGGCAGGTCGCACTCGCCGTCATCCCCGTGCCCTTCGCCGCCGACTTCGCCTACCGCCACCTGCACGACTACCAGCGCGCCCGCATCACCACCTTCCTGCACCCGGAAAGCGACCCGCTCGGCGCCGGCTACAACATTATCCAGAGCAAAATCGCGCTCGGCTCGGGCGGCATGTGGGGCCAGGGTTTTCTCCATGGCACCCAGGGCCAGCTCGACTTCCTGCCCGAGAAGCAGACCGACTTCATCTTCACGACCCTGGCCGAGGAGTGGGGTCTCGTCGGCGGCCTCTGCGTGATGGGCCTCCTGCTCCTCCTGATCCTGGGCGGCATGCTGATGGCGCTCCGCTGCCGCCACCAGTTCGGCCGGCTGCTGGCACTCGGCATCTCGGTCAATTTTTCCCTCTACTGCTTCGTGAACCTGTCGATGGTGATGGGTGCGATCCCGGTGGGCGGCGTGCCGCTGCCGCTGGTCTCCTACGGCGGCTCGGCGCTGCTCACCGTGATGTTCGGCTTCGGGCTGCTGATGTCCGCGCACGTGCACCGCGACGTGGAGTTCGGCCCCAGACGACGCTCCGAGGACTGATGTCGCCTCACCTGCGCCGGCTCTACCGCCGGACCGACTACGTGGTGGGGATCGGACCGCCAATCCGCATCGGCCGCCGCACCTTCCTGGTCCGCGAGGGCGCGCTGCTGACCGCCGCCAATCCGCGAAGCCGCCGGATGCCCGACGGCTGGAACGCCCGCATGAACCGGGCGCTGGCCGAGACCGCGAGGCGCCTGCTGCCGGTGCCGGCCGAGGGACGGCTCGGCGACTGGCGCGAGGAGGGGTTCCTGATCGAGGCGCCCCTCGCACGCGCGGCCGTGCTCGGACGGCGGTTTCGGCAGAATGCGCTGGTGGTGGTGCGGCGGGGGCGACCGGCGCGGCTGTTGCTGCTGGAGTGAGCTAGAGGAAGGCCAGGGGCGCTGCCCCTGGACCCCGTTAAGGGCGGAGCCCTTAAAACCCTTTACTCGAGGCAGGAGTCCAAGCTCGAGCGGACATTGCGCGACTTTGGCTAACGCAATCCGGCTCCAGCGCCTGTACTCCAACCTTAAGTATGGGGTTTTAAGGGCTGCGCCCTTAACGGGGTCCAGGGGCAGAGCCCCTGGCCTTCTTCGCCCGATCGAAGTCTCCAAACGGACTCTCAGTGCCCCACCTCCGGATCCCGCGACAGCCGCTTCTCCGCCCGCTCGATCGCCTCGATCATCGTGTCCGCGGTCCGCTTGGCGAGCGGGTCCTGCGTCGACATCAGCAACCGGTCCGACATCAGCAGCGCCGGCGACAGGATCCCCCGCAGATCGTGGCGCAGCGACCGCCAGCGCGCGTCCTCGTCGGACACGTCCGGTGCCGGCGGCGGCGCGATCACGGGGGCCGCTTGCGGCAGCGCCGCGAACGCCGCCGCCGCCGCCAGCACGATCGCCAGGACCGTCACTCCCCAAGGTGCCAGCCCCGTCACCTGCCCCACGATCCCGGCGGCGATCACCCCTGCCGCTGCGGCGGCTCCCACGCGGATGCGGGCACGAGGGGTGTGGACAAGCGGCATGGTCGGATCGTCCTCCGTCTGCATCGGAACCGCAACGGGGGGAGGTGGTCGCGGTTGACCCCGATCGTCCGCAACCCTATAAGCCGCGCCCTGAGCGCCGCCCTCGCCGGGGCAGCATGTCCGCGTGCGGACAGCTTTCCCTCGCCCGCCTTTCATTCAAACGATCTTACCAGGAGAGCGCCCCCGTGAAGCGCACCTATCAACCGTCGAAGCTGGTCCGCAAGCGGCGCCACGGGTTCCGCGCGCGCATGCAGACGCCGGGCGGCCGCAAGGTGCTGGCAAACCGCCGCGCCAAGGGCCGCAAGCGCCTCTCCGCCTGAGGCGAGACGCGCCGTGACGGCGGCACTATCGCCGTATGCGGCGAAAGCTCCACACCCCGAGCGACTGAAGCGGCGCGCCGAGTTCCTGCGCGCGGCCTCGTCAGGGCGGAAGGCGGCGTTCCCCGGCCTCGTTCTGCAGGCATTGCCGCGCGACGGTGCAGCGGCCGGTGAACCTGCCCGCTGCGGCTTCACCGTCACCAAGCGCGTGGGCAACAGCGTGGTTCGCAACCGCGCCCGCCGCCGCCTGCGCGAGGCGGCCCGGATCGTGCTCGCCGCCACCCCGCTCGAGGGCCACGACATCGTGCTGATCGGCCGCGCGGGAACGCTGACCCGCAAGTTCACCCACCTGCTCGACGATGTCGAGCGCGCGCTGCGCCGGACCGGAGCGCGCGGCGCATGACCGCGGCCACCAGCCTGCTGTCGGTGCCGATCCGCGCCTACCAGTGGTGCCTCCGCCCGCTGCTCGGGCCGAACTGCCGCTTCGAGCCGTCCTGCAGCGACTACGCGCTCGAGGCGCTGCGTACCCATGGCGCGGCGCGCGGCGCGGCGCTGGCGGGGCGCCGCATCCTCCGTTGCAATCCCTGGTGCGCGGGCGGGCACGATCCCGTGCCGCTCGTGTGCCAGGGATAGAAAACTCCGCCCGGGAGCCCATGGAACAGAAACGCCTCATGCTGGCGGTCGCGATCTCGGTCGCGATCCTCATCGTCTTCCAGATCCTGGTGCCCGCCCCCAAGCGGCATCTGCAGGCGGCCAGTGCGACGCAATCCGCGACTGCGACGCAGTCGACGCGCGCGACCCCGCCCGGCGCCGTGCCGCGCTCCACCGGCGACGTGACGTCTCCGGGCACCGAGCCGGCGCACACCGCGGTCCTGGCCAACGCCCCGCGTCTGGCGATCGCCGCCCCGCGCATCCAGGGCAGCGTTCTGCTGCGAGGCGCCGTGCTCGACGACGTGGTGCTGCGCGACTACCGCGAGACCGCCTCGCGGCACTCCCCGCTGGTGCGCATCCTCGAGCCCGCGCGCGCGGCACAACCCACCACGGTGCAACTCGGCTGGGCGCCCGCCGGCAGCACGCGCGTGCCCGACGGCGCGACGCTCTGGACCACCGACGCCCGCACGCTCACGCCTGGCCAGCCCGCGACACTCTCCTGGGACAACGGCGCCGGGCTGACCTTCCGCATCACGCTCGCGATCGACGCCAACTACATGTTCACCGTCACCCAGAGCGTCCACAACGCGACGGGAACCGCCGTCTCGCTCTACCCCTGGGCGCGGGTGGCCCGCGACTACACCCCCGTGACCGCCGGCTCGTACCTGATCCACGAGGGCCCGATCGGCGTGCTCGACGGCCGCCTGCAGCAGATCGGCTACAAGGCGACCCGCGACGACGGCGGCAAGCATGACGGCCTGGCCTTCACCGGCCCGTCGACCGGCGGCTGGGCAGGGATCACCGACAAATACTGGCTCTCGGCCGTCATCCCGCCGCAGGACCAGGCGATCACCGCGTCCTATCGCTACGTACCCGGCGAGGGCGACGACGCCGCCGGCCGCTACCAGGTCGACACGGTCGCGCGCCAGCCGGTGGTCATCGCCGCGGGGACCGACGGCCACGTCACCAGCCACGTGTTCGCGGGTGCCAAGGAAGTGCACCTGCTCGACGCCTACATGCGCGATCTGCATCTGATGGCGTTCGACAAGGCGGTGGATTTCGGCTGGTTCTACTTTCTGACCAAGCCGATCTTCTTCATGCTCGACTGGCTGAACACCCAGCTCGGCAATTTCGGACTGGCGATCCTGGTGTTCACCCTGTTCGTCAAGGCGCTGTTCTTCCCGCTCGCCACCAAATCCTACCGGTCGATGAGCAAGATGAAGCTGCTCGCCCCGCGCATGGCCGAACTCCGCGAACGCCACAAGGGCGACGCGGCGGCGATGCAGCGCGAGACGATGCTGCTCTACCGGACCGAGGGCGTGAACCCGGCCAGCGGCTGCCTGCCGATGCTGATCCAGATCCCGGTGTTCTTCTGCCTGTACAAGGTGCTCTACGTGACGATCGAGATGCGGCACGCGCCGTTCTTCGGCTGGATCCGCGACCTCTCGGAGCCCGACCCGACCACGATCTTCAACGGGTTCGGCCTGCTGCCCTTCAACCCCGGCCATCTGAGCCCGTATCTCGAGCTCGGCGTGTGGCCGCTGGTGCTGATGGGCACGATGTTCCTGCAGCAGCGCCTCAACCCGCCGCCGCCGGACCCGGCGCAGCAGCGGATCTTCCAGATGATGCCGCTGGTGTTCGGCGTGATGATGGCGCGGTTCCCGGCGGGGCTGGTGATCTACTACTGCTGGAACAACACGCTCACCTTCATCCAGCAATGGTACATCATGCGCCATACCAGCCTCTCGAAGGGGCGTGTCGCCAAGGTCGCGAGCACCTGAACGCCGCGGAACAGGCGGCGGCCGACGAGGAAGCGGGACGGCTCCTGTTCGCGCGGCCGTGCGAGTTCTTCCACGCGAGCCAGCGCCTCGACCAGCTGCCGCCCGAGCACCTGCCGGAGATCGCGTTCGCCGGACGCTCAAACGTGGGCAAATCGTCGCTGATCAACGCGCTCACCGGCCGGAAGGCTCTGGCGCGCGCCTCGAACACGCCGGGGCGGACGCGCCAGCTCAACTTCTTCGCGCTCGGCGAGCGGCTCGCGATCGTCGACATGCCGGGCTACGGCTATGCGCAAGCCGGCCACGCGATCAAGCGCGACTGGCAGGGGCTGATGCTCGACTATCTGCGCGGCCGGCCGTCGCTTGCCCGCGTGATCCTGCTGCTCGACGCGCGGGTCGAGGTCAAGGAGAGCGATACGACCGTGATGGACCTGCTCGACCACGCCGCCGTCACGTTCCAGATCGTGCTGACCAAGACCGACGACGTGAAGCCGGCGAAGCTCGAGGCCAAGCTCGCCGAGGTGCAGGGCCTTGCCCGCGCACATGCCGCCGCCTATCCGGACATCGTCGCGACCAGCAGCGAGACGGGTGCGGGCATCCCGGCGTTGCGCGCCTCGCTGGCGAAGCTCGCGGCCGAGCATGAAGGGAACGTGCGATGAGCCTGAGCGAAGACGACCTCGCGGTCGCCCGCCAACAAGCGGAGATCCTGGCTCGCGCTCTCCCCTACCTGCAGCGCTACGCCGGCGACACGATCGTGGTGAAATACGGCGGCCATGCGATGGGCGTCGGCGCGCTGTCGGAGGCGTTCGGCCATGACATCGCGCTGCTCAAGCAGGTCGGCGTGAACCCGGTGGTGGTGCATGGCGGCGGACCGCAGATCGACGAGATGCTCAAGCGGCTGTCGATCAAGAGCTCGTTCATCGACGGGCTGCGCGTGACCGACGAGGCGATGGTCGAGGTCGTCGAGATGGTGCTCGCGGGCTCGGTGAACAAACAGGTGGCCAGCCTGATCAATCGCGCGGGCGCCATGGCGGTGGGCCTGTCGGGCAAGGATGGCGGGCTCATTCGGGCGCGAAAACTGCGGCGGACGACGCAGACGAGCGACAGCCGGATCGAGCGCGTGCTCGATCTCGGCTTCGTGGGCGAGCCCGAGCGGATCGACGCCCGCGTGCTGCACGCGCTCACGGGGTCGGGGCTGATCCCGGTGATCGCGCCGATCGGCTACGGGGCAGACGGCTACACCTACAACATCAACGCCGACACGGTGGCGGGTGCGATCGCAGGGGCGCTGGGGGCGACCCGGCTGCTGATGCTGACCGATGTCGCGGGCGTGCTCGACGAGAACAAGCAGCTGATCCAGGAGCTCTCGGCCGAGGAGGCGCGGGCGGGAATCGCGAGCGGAATGATCTCGGGCGGCATGATCCCGAAGGTCGAGACCTGCCTCGATGCGTTGGAGGCTGGGGCGAACGCGGCGGTGATCCTTGATGGCCGGGTGCCGCATGCGTGCCTGTTGGAGCTGTTCACCGAGGCGGGGCCCGGGACGCTGATCCGGATCTAGGAAGGTTGGGGCTTTGCCCCAAACCCCACCAGGATCGTGTCGATCCTGGACCTCCATGACTTAAGCGGGCAGGTTCAGGACTGCTTGTCTTGGCGGGGTCTGGGGGCCGGTGCGCAGCACGCCTTCGGCATGACGCTCCTGGCCTTCTTCAAGCCAGCGCCAACGCATCTTCGGCCGCGCGCACCAGCGCCTCGGGCGAGCCCGCCGCTACCCCGGGCATTACGGTCGCCGCACCCACGCTGATCGTCAGCCGGCCCGCCGCACTTCCCGCATGGTCCAGCCCCTCGTCCCAGACGGCGGCCCGGACCCCCTGCGCCATCGCGATCGCAGCCCCGAGATCCGCCTGCGGCAGGATCACCGCGAACGCGTCGTCGCCGTAGCGGCTGGCCACCCCGCCCGCCTTCCTGGCGCCCACATCGCAGAGCTGGGCCACATCGACGAGCACGTCATCGCCCGACCGGTCGCCGTAGCGCTCGAGATAGGACCGGAAGTGATCGACATCGATCAGCACCAGCGACAACGGCTGCTCCCCCTCGACGGCCTCGCGCCAGGCCATCGGCAGCGCTTCGTCGAAGGCGTGCCGGGTCGCGAGCTTCGTCAGATCGTCGACCGCCGGAACGTGGTCCGAGGCGGCCGTCGCCGCGGCGCGATCCCGCTCCTCCGGCGTCCGATTCTCGATGTTGCGGAGCACCGCCAGGTAGCCGCCCTGCCGGATCGGGCTCAGATGGGCTTCGACCCGCGTGTAGGCGCCGGACTTGGTCCGCAGCCGATACTCGACGACGGCGTCGACCTGTTCGTCGATCGTCCGGAAGAAGGTCTCGCGTGTCGCTATCAGGTCGTCCTCGTGAACCCAGCTGCCCGAGGTCAGGCCGATCAGGTCCTCCGGCTCGTAGCCGTACTGCGTAACCGAGGGCGACACGTAGGTGCGGATGGTCTGGCGGTCGACGCGCACGATGACGTCGGCCGCACTCTCCGCCAGCATCCGGTAGCGCCGCTCGCAGGCGAGCAGGTTCTCCTCCGCCTGGTGGCGCGCCTCGACGTCGCGCTTCAGCAGGCGCAGCAGCAGCACCGTCAAGATGATCAGCGCCACCATGAGGCAGACGGTGATCACCGTGCGGAAGAACCAGGGACGGTAGAGGTCCTGGGTCGAGACGCCGACATCGAGGAACAGCGGCCAGGGGGCGATGTGCCTGAAGCTGAACACGCGCCGGACGCCGTCGATGGCCGCCGGTGCCACGACCATGCCGGCATTGAAGCTGCGGAACTGCCTCAGCAGGTCGGAGCCGGCGATCGACCGGCCGACGAGCGGTTTGCCCGGGATGTGCGCGAGCATCACGCCGTCATCGGAGAAGAGGCTGACGGCGTCGTGGGCGCCGACGTCGAGCCGCGCGAACTGCTGCTGGAACAGGTCGAGATCGATCGTGCCGATCACAATGCCGCCGAAGCTGCCATCCGCCGTCGACACGCGGTGGGACAGGGTGATGCCGAAGGATCCGCCGCCGATCGGGAACGGGTGGCTGATCCTGGCGTCGCTGCCCGCAGCCGACCGGTGGCGTTCGACCGCCGCGAGCTCCGCCGGGGTCGCGGCCGCGGGTGTCGCGGTGCCACTGTCGTAGAGCATGGTGCCGTCGGCCGCGAGGAGGCGCACCGGACCGAGCTCGGGGGTGTCCTGGACGCCGTCGAAGATCGCGAGCCGCCGCAGCTCGGGCGAGGCGTCGCGCAGGATGGGGTTGCGGAACGTCGCCGAGGCCGAACGGAGCGAGGCGTCGTAGATGGTCAGGATCCGGTCGATCCCGGCGATCTCGGCCTGCAGGAGGTTCTGCGAGCTTCGGGTCGCGTTCGCGTAGAGCTGCTGGTGCATGATCAGGGTCATCGACCCGGTGAGCACGCAGAAGCAGGCGGCCAGCAGGACCAGCAGGACGCCGAGCCGGCCGGTCGAGACCTTCTGCGCGACGGCGGCAGGACGATCGGGAACCATGTCGGTGCTCGTGGCGGCCATGGATCCCACCATGCCGCCACAGGCCTAATACTTGGTTGACGCCGCGCTAGACCGGGCGTGCGCCCAGGATATGGGCCACCGCGTAGGTCAGGTCGGGCCGGTTCATCGTGTAGAAGTGGAACTCGTCGACCCCGTTGGCCTGCAGCATCCGCACCTGCTCGGCCGCCACCACGGCGCCCACCAGACGGCGCATGTCGTCGTCCTCGCCGAGACCGCCCAGCGTCGCGGTCAGCCAGTCCGGGATGGTGGTGCCGTTCTTCTCGATGAAGGGGCGCGACCGGGCGAGATTGGCCAGCGGCAGGATGCCCGGCACGATGGGTGCGGTGATGCCGGCCGCCAGGCACCGGTCGAGGAAGCGGAGATAGAGGTCGTTGTCGAAGAACAGTTGGGTGATCGCGCGCGTGGCGCCCGCGTCGAGCTTGCGCTTGAGATTGTCGAGGTCGGCGTCGGGGCTCGCCGCGTCCGGGTGGACCTCGGGATAGGCCGAGACCGAGATCTCGAAATCGGCGACGCGCCTGAGGCCGGCCACCAGCTCGACCGCGTTGCGGTAGCCGTGGGCATGCGGGACGAAGCATCCGGGCTCCGCCCCCGGCGCATCGCCGCGCAGGGCCACGATGTGGCGGACCCCCGCCGCCCAGTACTGCGCTGCCACCTCGTCGACCTCGCCGCGGCTCGCACCCACGCAGGTCAGGTGGGCCGCCGCCCGCAGCGTCGTCTCGCGGGTGATGCGCGCGACCGTCGCATGCGTGCGCGCCTGGGTGGAGCCGCCCGCGCCGTAGGTGACCGAGACGAAGCTCGGCCGCAGCCGCTCGAGCTTGCGGATCGCCTCCCACAGCGCCGTTTCCAGCGCCGCGGTCTTGGGCGGGAAGAACTCGAACGAGAGGGTGGGCACGGGCATCGAGGCCGGCGCCGGCAGTCCCGCCACGTGCGGTCCCGCCCGCCAGCGCTCCAGGGTTCGTGGGGTGGCGTGGCCCAATTCCGGGTTCCCTTCGATGCCAGGCAGGCGCCGGGGTGTAACAGGCGCGACACGCGGCCGCCAGCATCGCCTCCGTGGCGATTGCGCCACTGCCGCGCCGTGATATTCAAGATGCTGCTGTACCGTGGCGCCTGCCAGGGTCGGCCCACTCTTATCGGAACAACGTATGCAAGCCGCTCGCTTGACCCTTCCGCGCGCCGCCGTTCGGGTCGGTGCGAGCGCCCTCCTCCTGGCACTGTCGCTGACCGGATGCGCCAGTTCGCCGTCCGCCACCGACCCCGACGCGGTCGAGGCCGCGAAAGCCGCCAACGATCCCTACGAGGGGACCAACCGCTTCTTCTACCGCGTCAACACCACGCTCGACCGCTACACGCTGAAGCCGGTGGCGCAGGCCTACGTCTCTGTCGTGCCGGCGCCGGCACGGCGCGGCATCCACAACCTCGTGACCAATTTCGGCGAGCCGGTGACGTTCGTCGACGCCGTGCTGGAAGCCAGACCCCGCGGCGCCGGCACCACGCTGATGCGCTACGTGATCAACACGACGGCGGGTGTCGGCGGCCTCTTCGACGTGGCCAGGCAGCTCGGCTACAAGGAGGTCGACGACGATGGCGGCCTGACGCTCGAATCCTGGGGCCTGGCGCCCGGTCCCTATCTCTTTTTGCCGGTGATCGGCCCGCGCACCCTGACCACCGCGGTGGGTTACGGGCTCGACCAGGGGCTGAACCCCTTCACCTACGTGCCGCGCGGCTACGGGCTGCTGACGCTCGACGACGCGATGTACGGCGTCACCGCGATCGATGCGCGGGCCGCCGTGCTGCACGACCTCGACGAGCTGAACAAGACGGCGCTCGACCCCTACGCCACCATCCGCAGCGCCTACCAGCAGGCCCAGCAGTCGCGCCTCGCCAGGCTGCGCGCCGAGCAGAGGTTCACCACGCCGGATTGGTACTCCCGTTGAGGGGGGCGTTGATGCGGCGGGTCGAACAGGATAATCCCGTCGCATGATCCGAGCCCGTCGACGCTTCCTCTCCTTCGTTGCCGCCGCCGCCATGGTCGTCTGGAGCGCCGCCGCCGGCCTCCTGGGCGCCCCGTCGGTGAGCCACGCGCAGGCGGGACCTGCCGCCCTGGTGCGCCAGCTCGGCGCCCAGCTGGTCCAGATCGTCAACGAGCCGGGGTCGGCGGCGAGCAAGACCGCCCAGCTCCAGCCGATCATCGACGGCAGCATCGCGGTCGACCAGATCGCCCGGTTCTGCCTGGGCCATTACTGGGCGCAGGCCACGCCCGCGCAGCAGGCGCAGTATCTGCAGCTGTTCCACTCGGTGCTGCTGAACAGCATCACCAGCCATCTCGGCTCCTATCGCGGCGTCAGCTTCGCCATGGGCGGCGCCAGCCCGGCCGCCGACGGCACGCTGGTCGATACCGTGATCAACCGGCCCGGCGAGTCGCCTGCCGCCGTTCAATGGGTGGTCGCCGACAACAAGGTGATCGACGTGGTGGGCGAAGGCGCCAGCCTGCGCAGCACGCAGCGCGCGGACTACACCAGCTATCTCGCGCGCCACGGCGGCGACGTGGCCACGCTGATCGCGGCCCTGCAGCGCCAGGTCACCAAGAACGCGGGCTGAGCTTCAGCATCCGCTAACCGATGGCGTCTAGAATGGCGCCCATGACGTACCCGATCGATCCCGACACCCTCGCGAGCATCGTCCGCGCCGAACTCGCCCCGCTGATCGGGCAGCTCGAGCGGTTCGTCGACCGTCGGCTGTCCGAGCTCAGTGCGGAGATCTACTCCGCGACCCAGCTCGCCGAGTGCTCCGAGGACAACATCACCGGCCAGCTCCGCCAGCTCCACGCGCAGGTCGAGAGCATGGTCGCTCCCCCCGACGCCGAGAGGCCGACCAGCGGGATGGAGCTCGAAGCCGTGGTGCAGACCACGGAGGCGGCCGCCAACCAGATCATGGAAGCGGCCGAAGGCATCGCCGAGACGATGCGCACGGCGTTCCCCGAAGGCGAGGCGTCGGCGGAGATCGGGCGGCGGATCGACGCGATCTTCGAGGCCTGCGCGTTCCAGGACATCACGGGACAGCGCGTCCGCCGCGCGATCGACCACCTGCAGCATGTGGAGAGCGCGCTGACCGGGATGATGCTGCCGGCCGGGGTCGCGCATGAGGTGCACGAGGTGCGGGCGCCGACGGTGCGGTCGGTGGGGGCGGATATCGATCAGGCTGCGGTGGATGCGCTGTTTGGGTGAAGGCCAGGGGCCCGTGCGCAGCACGCCTTCGGCATGACGCCCTGGACCCCGCTGGGGTCTTGACCCCAGACCCCATTCGTTCAGCGGGTCCGGGACTTTTGGGTTTGAGGGGCGCCCCTTTGCTTCACCCGACGCCGTGCGCCCGGAAGAACGCGAGCGCCTCCGCCCACCCCTCCTTCGCGGCGGCCGGGTCGTAGCTCACACGGTAATCCGCATGGAACCCGTGCCCTGCCTCCGGAAAGACCTTGATCGTCACTGGCTCTCCCGCCGCACGCGCGATCGCGGCCGCATGCTGGACATCCGTCTGGTCGATGCTCGGGTCTTTCCCGCCGTAGAGCCCGAGCAGCGGGCAGCGGAGCGAGCCCGCGAGATCGATCGGCTGGCGCGGCTGGATCGGCGTGGACGGGCCGCGCACCGGACCATACCAGGCGACGGCCGCCTTCAGCACCTTGCTGTGCTCGGCATAGAGCCACGTGTCGCGGCCGCCGCGGCAGAAGCCGTTCACCCCGAGCCGGCCCGGATCGCCACCGTGCGAAAACGCCCACGTGGCGGTGCTGTCGAGGTCGGAGAGGATGGTCGCGTCGGGAGCGCGGTTGATGACGTCGCTGATGATCTGCTTCGGGTCGGTCATCCGCGAGAAGTCGCCGAGCCTGGCATAGAGTTCGGGGGCGACCGCGAGATAGCCGAGCTTTGCGAAGCGGCGGCAGATATCCTGGATGTATTCGTGGACGCCGAAGATCTCCTCGATCACCAGGATCGTGGGGAACGGGCCGGCGCCCGCGGGACGCGCGGCGTAGGCGGGAAGGTGTCCGTCTGCCACCGGGACCTGCACCTCGCCGGCGATCAGGCCTGTCGCGTCGGTATGGATGGGGACGGTCTCGGCGCGTGCGACTGCGGTCGTGAAACCCGTCATCAGCGTGGTCATCAGGAAGGTGCGGCGATCGACTTGCATGGGCGGTGCCTCGTTGGATCGCGGGGGCTGGAGGAGAGAACCGGGCCGAGAGCCCGGCGAGGTCGCGATTACCTTACCCCGTGACCACCCCCGCCGCCACCGCCATGGCCGCCACCCATGCCGCCCCCGCCATGGAAGCCACCGCCGCCTCCACCGCCGTGAAAGCCGCCGCCGCCGCCATGGAACCCGCCGCCCGGAATGCCGGGTGGGCCGCCATGCCCGCCGCCGCGAAAGCCGCCGCCGTGATACGGACCGACGCCGTAGCCGCCGCCCCAGCCGCCGCCGAACCCCTCATAGCCGTAGCCGCCGCCGTAGTAGCCGGCGCCGTAATCGTCGTAGCCGGGACCGCCATAGCCGCCGATGCAGCCGGCCAGCAGAAGTGTCGCGCCGGCAAGAACCGCGCGCCTGATCGATGCTCGCCCCGTCGTTGCTCGGATACTCATTTCGCGGTCTCCGCCGGCGCGTCGCCCGGCCATTCGAGCACCCCGAACACGGCGCCCGTCGGGTCGGCCAGCACGGCGACGGTGGCACCTTCGCGATCGAGATGCGGCTGCACCAGCACGTGGCCGCCGAGCGCCGTGGCCTTCGCGGCGGTGGCGGCCGCATCGTCCACCCGGACGAAGCGGAGCCAACGCGCCCGCGCGGTCGCGGGCAGGCCGGGCGGCAGCGGGTTGATGCTGGCCCGCGAATACGTGCCGTCGGCCACGATCAGGCGCCGGTCGCTGTTCGCGTCGGGCGCCGGAAAGGGCGTGTAGCCGAACAGCTTGCCGTAGAACGACGCGGCACCCTGCGGGTCGGGGGTCAGCAGCGCGCTCCAGATGAAGCCCGCGTTGGGAGTCTCCACGTCGGCGGGGTCGCCGCTCACCGATTGCAGCACCGCGAACACGCCACCCTGCGGATCCGCCAGCACCGCCTCGCGGCCGAACCCGGGGATGTCGCGGGCGGGAAACAGCACGTGGCCGCCATTGGCGGTCGCGGCCGCGACCGCCGCGTCGGTGGCGGGAGCGGAGATGAACGGCAGCCAGTCCGGCTTGTGGGGGCTGTCCGGCGGCAGCGGCCGCTCGATCAGGCCTGCGACGTTATGCCCGTCCGCCAGCGCCTCGGCGTAGTGCAGGCGCTGGACGGGGATGTCGCGAAACGTCCAGCCGAACAGCCCGCCGTAGAAGCGCTCGGCGCCGGCGAGGTCGGGCGTCACGAGCTCGGAAAAGACGAACTTTCCAGGGATGTGGTTCGTGCCCGGCTGCTCCAGCAGCGGCGGAAAGCCAGACGTATCGGCGCGCGCGGCGAGCGGCACGGCGGCGAGCGCCGTGGCCGCTGACAGGCAGACCGCCGCCACGTGACGGCGACGGCCGGAGGTTCGGTTCGGCAAGGCGGTGTCTCCCGCGATCGGACGGGATGCAAAGCCCCGCCCAGCCTCGACGCAGGAAGCGCCGGAAGGTTCATTCCTCGGGGCGGCGCACGCTCTCGTAGACCAGCATCTCGTGCCCGTCGCGCTCGAAACGGTCGCGCACGCTCATGCCGATCCCGCCCAGCACCAGGCGCGAGGTGCGGTTCTCCTCGCGCGCCACCGCGATGATCCGCTCGACGCCCTGGTCGTGGCCGAAACGGAGTGCCGCACCCGCGCCCTCGCGCGCCAGGCCCCGGCCCCGCGCGCTGGGTTCGAGCGCGAAGCGGAGCGCCACGCCGCGCCCGTCGGGACGGTCGTGGAAGCCGGTGATGCCGCGGAAGACGCCCTGCTCGCGCATGGTGAAGATGCCGATGCCCCGCTCGCCCCAGTAGGCGATGTCGGCGGCCATTTCGTCCATCGCCTGGCCGGGCGTGCGCACGCCGCCCAGCATCATCGCGAAGGCCTGCGGATCGCGCTTCAGCCGGGTGACGTCGGCGAGGTCGGCCCAGTTGACCGGCGCCAGCAGCAGCCGGCCGGTGCGGAGGGGGCGCGCCGCCATCGCTCGCCGCGGCGCGCGCGCCTCAGCGCGCGAGCGGCCGGTATTTGATGCGGTGCGGCTCGACGGCGGCATCGCCCAGGCGTCGACGCTTGTCGGCCTCGTAGGCCTCGAAATTGCCCTCGAACCACTCGACGTGGCTGTCGCCCTCGAAGCTCAGGATGTGGGTGGCGAGCCGGTCGAGGAACCAGCGGTCGTGGCTGATGATGACCGCGCAGCCAGCAAACTGGCTGAGCGCGTCTTCCAGGGCGCGCAGCGTGTCGACGTCGAGATCGTTGGTGGGCTCGTCGAGCAGGATCACGTTGTGCTCGGCCTTGAGCATTTTCGCGAGATGCACGCGGTTGCGCTCGCCGCCCGAGAGGATTCCGACTTTCTTCTGCTGGTCGGCGCCCTTGAAGTTGAAGGCGCCCACGTAGGCGCGGCTGGGGACGGTGCGCTTGCCCATGTGGATCACGTCGGTGCCGCCCGAGATCTCCTCCCACACCGACTTGTCGTCGTCGAGCGCGTCGCGCGACTGGTCGACGTAGCCGAGCTCCACCGTCTCGCCCACGCGGAGCGAGCCCGCGTCAGGGTTGTCGTTGCCGATGATCATCTTGAACAGGGTGGACTTGCCCGCACCGTTCGGGCCGATCACGCCGACGATGCCGCCGGGGGGAAGCTTGAACGACAGGTCGTCGATCAGCAGACGGTTGCCGAAACCCTTGCGCAGCTTGTCGGCCTCGATGACCGTGCCGCCGAGCCGCGGCCCGGGCGGGATGACGATGTCGGCCACGCCGCCGGCGCGCTCGGCGCCCTCGGCCAGCATCTCCTCGTAGCGCTTGATGCGGGCCTGGCTCTTGGCCTGCCGGGCGCGCGGGCTCGAGCCGATCCACTCCTCCTCGGCGGCGAGCGCACGCTGGCGCGCACTCTCCTCCTTCTCCTCCTGCTGCAGGCGCTTGCGCTTCTGGGCGAGCCACGAGGAATAATTCCCCTCGAACGGGTAGCCGCGGCCGCGCTCGATCTCGAGGATCCAGTTGGTGACCTTGTCGAGGAAGTAGCGGTCATGGGTGATTACCATGACGGTGCCCTGGTAGTCCTTGAGGGTCTTCTCGAGCCAGGCCACCGATTCCGCGTCGAGATGGTTGGTGGGCTCGTCGAGCAGCAGGACGTCGGGCTTTTCCAGCAGCAGCCGGCACAGCGCCACGCGCCGGCGCTCGCCGCCCGAGAGCATGTTCACGTTGGCCTCGCTCGGCGGGCAGCGGAGCGCGTCGAGCGCGATGTCGATCTTGCGGTCGATCTCCCAGCCGTCCTCGGCGTCGATCTTCTCCTGCAGGTCGGCCTGCTCGGCGAGCAGCGCGTTCATCTTCTCGTCGTCCATGGGTTCCATGAACTCGTTCGAGATCGCGTTGAACCGGTCGATCGCGAGCTTCAGCGGGCCGAACGCGGCCATGACGTTCTCGCCCACGGTGTCGCCGGCATCGAGCTTGGGCTCCTGCGCCAGGTAGCCCACGCGCGCGCCCTCGGCCGCCCAGGCCTCGCCGCCATATTCGGTCTCGATGCCGGCCATGATTTTCAGCAGGGTCGACTTGCCCGCGCCGTTGACGCCGAGCACGCCGATCTTCACGCCAGGCAGGAAGGAAAGCGTGATGCCCTTGAACACCTCGCGCCCGCCCGGATAGGCCTTCGTGAGGTCCTTCATCACGTAGACATACTGGTAGGCGGCCATGGGGCCCTCCGGGAGTGATGGATGGTGCCGCCCCGCCTGCGCCCGGCAGGACTCGAACCCGCAACCAAGCCGTTATGAGCGGCCCGCTCTAACCATTGAGCTACAGGCGCATTCGGGGCCCCGGTGTGATGGCGCAAGGGATTGGCGCTTGCAAGGGTGGGGGTTGCAAGGCCCGGGCTTGCGCAGGGAATTGGGCGAGCTAGTTTCGCGGCCACAAGCCCGGAGCGGAGCGCACCCCATGGACGTGACAAAGATCTCGATCGGCAAGGCGCCCCCTTCCGACATCAACGTGGTGATCGAGATCCCGCAGGGGTCCTCGGTGAAATACGAGATCGACAAGGACAGCGGCGCGATCGTGGTCGACCGCTTCCTGTTCACCTCGATGGCGTATCCGGCCGCCTACGGCTTCATCCCCGGCACGCTCGCCGACGACGGCGACCCGGCCGACGCGATGGTGCTCTGCCCGTCGGCCGTGGTGCCGGGCGCCGTGGTGCGCTGCCGCCCGATCGGCATGTTGCAGATGGAGGACGAGAGCGGCCAGGACGAGAAGATCATCTGCGTGCCGCACGAGAAGATCCACCCGTCCTACAAGGACGTCGAGCGCGTCGAGGACCTGCCCGACATCCTGCGCCACTCGATCGAGCATTTTTTCACGCGCTACAAGGACCTCGAGCCCAACAAATGGGTGAAGGTCACCGGCTGGGCGGGCCGCGAGGCGGCCGAGGCCGTGATCGTCGCCTCGATCGAGCGCGCGAAGTAGGTTGAACCGCCTCCTCCTCGGGACCGCCGCAGCCGCGCTCTGCGTGGCAGCGGTGGGGTTCGCACGCGCCGACGGCGCCGATCCGTTCCGCTGGCTGGAACAGGTGCACAGCCCGCGCGCGCTGGCCTGGGTGGCGACGCAGGACGCGCACACGAAGGCAGTGCTCGAAGGCGACCCGCGCTACGCCCGCTTCCACCAGAACGCCCTGACGCTGTTCGAGGCGCAGGACCGGCTGCCGAAAGCGATGTTCCGCAACCCCGACACGATCGACGATGTCTGGCAGGACGCGGCCCACCCGCACGGGCTGTGGCGCACCGCGCGCCTGGCCGCGTTCCGCACCGGCAAGCCCGGCTGGCACACCCTGCTCGACCTCGACGCGCTCTCGGGGGCCGAGCACGCCAACTATTTCTCCAAGGGTGCGGACTGCCTGCCGCCGGCCGGAACGCGCTGCCTCCTCTCGCTCTCGAACGGCGGCGGCGACGCGGTCTCGATCCGCGAGTTCGACACCGCATCGGGACAGTTCGTGGCGGGCGGGTTCGACCTGCGGTCCGAGAAGCAGGTCGCGGACTGGATCGACGCCGACACGCTGATCGCCGCCCGCGACTGGTCCGGCAACGGCGCCGACATCGCGCGCTCCGGGATGCCGATCGAGCTCCGGGCACTCAAGCGCGGTGGCGATCCGGCCCGCGCCCCCGTGCTGTTTCGCGGCGACCGCAACGACGCCGAGTTAGATGCCGCCCTGCTGCGCGACGCGATGGGGCACCTGCGCGCGATCGTGGCGGTGCGCGAGATCACCTATCTCGACGCCGAATACAGCCTCATCCGCCAGGGACAGGCGCCGCTCCGCCTGGCACTGCCGCGGAAATCCAACCTGCAGGGCCTGGTCGATGGCCAGGTGATCGTCTCGATCGGCGAGGACTGGCGCGGCTTCAAGGCGGGCGCCATCGTCTCGCTGCCGCTGGACGCGCTGGAACAGACCGGGGATGCGACACCGGCACTCGTCTACGCGCCCGGCCCGCGCGAGGCGATCGCCGACCCGCAGGATGGCGGCGTCATGATCACCGCGCACCGCGTGCTGGTGAGCGAGCTCGCCGATGTCGAGGGCGTCGCCGTGAGCTACGCGTTCGGCCACGGCCATTGGACGGGCACGCATCTCCGCCTGCCCGCCGGCGAGACGCTGAAGATCACCTCGGCGGACGCGACCAGCGACCAGGCCCTGCTGACGGCCCAGGGCTTCCTCGATCCCACCTCGCTCTGGCTCGCCGACACCGCCACCGCCGAGACCACCAAGGTGATGACGCTGCCGGACCGGTTCGACGCCACCCGCGACACGGTCGAGCAGCGCCACGCGCGCTCCGCGGACGGCACGATGATCCCGTATTTCGTCGTGCACCGCCGCGACATGAAGCGGGACGGGGCCACGCCGACCCTGATGGTGGGCTATGGCGGTTTCCAGATCCCGTACGTGCCCGCCTACGCGCCGGAGGTCGGCAAGTTCTGGCTCGAGCCCGGCCGTGCCTACGTGATCGCCAACATTCGCGGCGGCGGCGAATACGGACCCGCCTGGCACGAGGCGGCACTCCGCGAGCACCGCCAGCGGGCGTTCGACGATTTTGCCGCGGTCGCCCGCGACCTGGTGGCGACCGGCGTCACCTCGCCGCGCCATCTCGGCATCTACGGGCGCTCCAATGGCGGCATTCTGATGAGCGTGTCGATGGTGCAGCACCCGGAGCTGTTCTCCGCCGTCGTGATCGGCAACCCGCTGATCGACATGCTGCGCTACACGCATTTGCCGCCGGGCTCGCTCTGGGTGTCCGAATACGGCGACCCGGACGTGCCCGCCGACCGGGCGTTCATCGCGAAATACTCGGCGTATCAGAACGCGAAGCCGGGCGTGCACTACCCCGAACCCTACATCACCAGCGACACCGCGGACGACCGCGTCGATCCGGCACATGCGCGGAAATTCGCAGCCCTACTGGAGAGCTTTGGCGATCCGGTGCTGTATGATGAGGGGAATGCGGGCGGGCATTCCGACGATGCGGATCCGGCGATCCTGGCGACGCGGTGGGCGCGGTTTTACGTTTATCTGACGCGGAAGCTGGTGGATTAGGAAGAAGGCCAGGGGCTCTGCCCCTGGACCCCGCTGGGGTCTTAACCCCAGACCCCCTTTGTAGGCAGGTCCAGGACTGCTTGTCCTGGCGGGGTTTAAGGGGCAGAGCCCCTTTGCTTACTCGTCGTAAGCGACCAGCGACTTCACCGGCACGTCGATGCGCGCACGCGCGCCCAGGAACGTCAGCTCCGCAATGACCGCAGCGCCCACCACGTTCGCCCCGGCACGACGCAGCAACTCCACTCCCGCCACCAAGGTCCCACCAGTGGCCAACAGATCATCCACCACCACCACCCGCTGCCCCGGCAGCACCGCATCGGCCTGGATCTCGACACGGTCGGTCCCGTATTCGAGCGCGTAGTCGAGTCCGATCGTCGCTCCCGGCAGTTTCCCGGGCTTGCGGATCATCGTGAAGCCGCACGCAAGATTGACCGCCAGCGGCGCTGCCAGCAGGAAGCCTCGGCTTTCCACGCCGGCTATCAGGTCGGGCTGCCAGGCGCGCGTGATCGCGGTCAGGCGCGAGACAGCGATCTGCCAGGCCTCCGCGTGCCGCAGCAGGGTCGAGATATCGTAGAAAAGGATCCCGGGCCTGGGGAAATCCGGAACGGACCGGATGTGGTCTTTGAGGTCCATGCCAGCTTTCACTCGCTCAGCGCATGGCCGCTATAGAGAAGAGGGAGCGGCCGTGAAAGCCGCCCCTCCCCGTCGTTAGGACCCGTTCTTGGTAGCCGTGGCGCCGCTGGTCACCGCGTGGCCTGCGTTGCTCACATCCTGGCCGGCACCGGCGACGGTGTTGCAGGCGGTGAGCGAGGCGGAGACCGCGATCGCGGTGACGAGCAAAGCGGCCGTGCCGATCCGACGAATGTTCATTGAGCTCCGCATGGAAGCCTCCCTGGTTGACGGGAACGCCAACGGTGCAAGTGCGAACCGGTTCATCCGGGTGAAGTCAGCGGCGCCCACCGCCGTGAAATCCGCCGCCGCCGCCATGGAACCCGCCGCCGTATCCGCCGCGGAAGCCGTAGCCGCCATGGAAGCCGTAGCCGTATCCGAAGCCATAACCGAAGCCGAACCCGAAGAACGGATAGCCGAAGAAGAAGGGATCGCCGAAGGCGTAAGGGTAGCCGTAATAATAGGGGTAGCCATAGCCGTAGGGGACCCCATAGCCGTAGGGCGTGGCGGCGTAGGAGCCGCCGCCGGTCGGGCCACCTGCCGATCCCTGAGCGGGCGGCGCCGGATAGGTGGTGTTGCTGACCTGGCCTGTGGCGGGATCGCGCTCGGTGACCTGCAGGCCACCATTCGGGAGGCGGCAGGAGCGACCGGTGACCGTCTCCGCGCGACCGTTCAGCGTGCCGGTCACGCTGTAGTCGGAGCAGTCGGCATGGCCCGGCACCTGCGTGACGTGGCTGGCACTCACGTCCTTCAACTGCGAGGCGAGCGGCGGTGACGGCATCGCCGGGCCGCCGGTGCCTCCGCCGGCAGTGGGGCCGGTGGGCGGGAGCGGTGCGGATGAGGCGACATAGGGAGGTGTCTCGACGCATCCCGCGAGCGCAAGGAGTCCGAGACTGGCGATCAGTGTGGCGCGCATGGCTTCCTTGAGATTGACGCGGCTTGTGGATTTGAAACGCCCGGGCGGAACCGATTGACGTATTTGTCGTCCCGCCCGTCGTCTTTGTAATACCGCGTTGCGCCTGGTTACATGTGGTTGGCGACCGAAGTGGCGCCGTTGCTGACGCCATGGCCGATCGCGCTCACATCCGAGCCGGCGCCGGCGACGGTGTTGCAGGCCGCGAGGCCGAGCGTGGCGAGAACCGCGGCCAAGGCAGTGGCGCGGCGAAGACGGATGGTCACGAGACGGGATGTCATGCCCCGAATCCCTTGTTGTTGCTGATGCTGGCGAAACGGTCGGGCAGATCTTGGGTTGCAGGGCGGCTGGTGGTTCCCGCAAAGGGTGCTCTTGGCGCGGCGGAATTGCCACGGTGAAAGGAAGGCCAGGGCTCTGCCCTGGACCCGCCAAGGGGCAGTCGCCCCTTGGATCCCGTGACTTGAACAAGTGGGTTCTCAGGGCGACTGCCCGAGAGTCCGTTGAAAACTTCGACCGGACGAAGAAGACCGAGTTACAGGCGCTGGAGACGGAATTTGTTAGCCGAAGTCCATCATTTCAGGCTTCGCCAGGGAACAACCCAACAATCAGGGTTCCAAGGGACGACTGTCCCTTGGCGGGTCCAGGGCAGAGCCCTGGCCTTCCTCCTGAACCGAGAGTTTTCAAGCAGCCTCTTAACGGGGTTCAGGATCACTTGGGCAGAACGCCTTTGGCGTGCTGCGCACGGCCTTAAGTCATCGGCACAAGCCGCGCCCCACGCCGGCGCATCAGCATGATCCCGAGCACAGCCGAAAGCGCAAACAGGAACGCGGCCACCACGATCCGGGCCTCGTGCCCTACCGCGATGCCGCTGCCCAGCAGCGCGAACACCACCGTTTGCGGCAGCGCGCCGAGCGCGGTCGCCAGCGTGAACGGCACCACCGCGGCCTGGCTCAGCCCGGCCACCATGCTCAGCATCAGCGAGTTGCCCACCGGCAGCAGCCGGAGCGTGAGCACCGCCGTGAACGGCATCGCCGCCAGCAGCGCGTCGAGCTCGGCCAGCCGGCGGACACGGCCCAGGAGGCGCCGTCGCGCCCACTCGCGCGCCACCAGCCGCGCCCAGCCGAAATCGATCAGGCAGGCGGCGATCGTCGCCGTCTCGGCGACCGCGGTGCCGCCCGTGGCCCCGAAGGCCAGGCCGGCGGCGAAGCAGACCGCCTGCCGCGGCATGCCGACGGCGCAGGCGAGCGTCGCCACCAGCGCAAACCCGGCAACGCCGGCCGGCGTGCGGGTGGAGAACAGACGCGCCAGGCCGCCATCGAGCAAATCGGGAGCGAGCACGCGAAAAGTCAGCTCGGCCACCGTCAGGCCGCAGGCGAGCACGAAGAGGCGCAGAATGGAACGTGCGGCCGGGCTCATGCGCCCCCTCCGGGCTGGTCCCACGGGGATGAGCTCCGCGGACAGACGGCACAGAAACACGAGAATTGTGTCATCATCACGAGGGCTAGCACCTCGCCCCCGCACGCGGAAGCGAGGGCCGGCGGCGTCACCCTTCGTGATCCGCGGTCGTGCCGGGCACCTGTTTCTTGCCAGCCCGGTTCCTTGCCCGCACTCTCGCGCCACTCGATATGTCCGGGCTGGACGCGCCCGGACGTCGGGACCCCGCGGACCTTGGAAAGAGGCAACACATGAACGCGATCTCGCCGCTGGCCGAGACGGACCGCCTGTTCTTCGAGCGCGCAGGATCGATGCTCGCCCGCGAGGATGCCGAACGCATCCTGGCCGGCGCACTGAACGGCGCCGATGACGGCGAGCTGTTCCTGGAATACCGCGAGAGCGAGACGATCGCGCTCGACGAGAGCGTGATCCGGAGTGCGAGCTTCGACACGAGCTCCGGCTTCGGGCTTCGCGCCGTGATCGGCGAGGAGCAGGGCTACGCCCATGCCGGCGAGATTTCTGAAAGCGCGCTGAAGCGCGCGGCGGACGCGGTGGGCGCGGTGCGCGGGGGCCGGTCCGGCACCTCCGCCGAGCCGCCGGTCGCCACCAACCGCCGGCTCTACGCCGACACCAACCCGGTGGCCGAGGGTGATTTCGCGGCCCGCGCCGACCTGCTGGGCCGCCTCGACCTCTATGCCCGCGGCCGCGACCCCCGCGTGGTGCAGGTCTCGGCCTCGCTCTCGGCGGAGTGGCAGGCGGTGCAGATCATGCGCGCGGACGGCACGCGGGTCGCCGATCTCCGCCCGCTGGTGCGGCTCGGCGTGTCGGTGGTGGTCGAGCAGGACGGCAAGCGCGAGAGCGGCAGCCACGGGCTCGGCGGCCGGATTTCGTACGACCAGCTGCTCACCGAGGACACGTGGCAGCATGCCGTGGATGAAGCGTTGCGGCAGGCGTTGGTGAAGCTCGAGGCCGTGGCGTGCCCGCCGGGCGAGATGGAGGTCGTGCTCGGCAATGGCTGGCCCGGTATTCTTCTGCATGAGGCGATCGGCCACGGGCTCGAGGGGGATTTCAACCGCAAGGGGACGTCGGCCTTTGCCGGGCTGCGCGGGCAGCGGATCGCCTCGCCCGGCGTGACCGTGGTCGATGACGGCACCATCCCCGACCGACGCGGCTCGCTCACGGTCGACGACGAGGGCACGCCCACCTCGCGCACCACGCTGATCGAGGACGGGATCCTGGTGGGGTTCATGCAGGACCGGCTGAACGCGCGGCTGATGGGGGAGCGCGCCACCGGCAACGGTAGGCGCGAGAGCTACGCCCACGCGCCGATGCCGCGCATGACCAACACGGTGATGCTGGAGGGATCGTCGACCGCGGACGAGATGATCCGCTCGGTCAAGCGCGGGCTCTATGCGGTCAATTTCGGCGGCGGCCAGGTCGACATCACGTCCGGAAAGTTCGTGTTCGCGGCGAGCGAGGCCTACCTGATCGAGGATGGCCGCGTCACCGCGCCGGTGAAGGGAGCGACGCTGATCGGCAACGGGGCCGACGCGCTGACCAAGATCGCCATGATCGGCAACGATTTCGCGCTCGATCCGGGGATCGGCACCTGCGGCAAGCAGGGCCAGGGTGTGCCGGTGGGTGTCGGCCAGCCGACGCTGAAGATGACCGGGCTGACCGTCGGCGGCACCGCCTGAGCACGTCTCGCACGGACGCGACCTGGCGGGCGGCGGCACTCCGGCGGCTGCCGGTGGGGGACGACGCCCCGGCGCCGCACGATCTTCGCCGCGTGCTGGGGCTCTGGCAGCTCACCGCAGTGGGGCTGGGAGCGATCGTGGGCGTCGGCATCTTCGTGCTGACGGGCGTGATCGCGGCGACCACGGCGGGACCGGCGGTGGTGCTCTCGTTCCTGCTGGCCGGCACAGCGAGCGGGGCGGCGGCGCTCTGCTACGCCGAGTTCGCGGGCGCCATTCCCCGCGCGGGCTCGATCTACACCTACGCCTACGCGACGTTCGGCGAGCTCGTGGGCTTCCTGATCGGCTGGGACATGGTGCTGGAATACGCGCTGATCGTCTCGGTCGTGGCGATCGGCTGGTCGGGCTACGTGCGGGCGCTGCTGGCGCAGGCGGGCGTGGTGCTGCCCGCCTGGCTCGGCGCCGTGCGGCCGGGGCATGTGGGCGAGAGCGTCGACGTGATCGCAGCGCTCGTGGCGGTGGGCGTCGCCGTGCTGCTGACGCTGCGGATCGAGTTCGGCGCGCGCGTGAACGCGGCGATCGTGGCCGTCAAGATCGCGGTGGTGCTGCTGGTGATCGCGATCGGGGCGCCGCATGTCGATCCCCGCAACTGGCACCCGTTCCTGCCCTTCGGGTTCGCAGGCGTGCTGTCGGGGGCGAGCGTCGTGTTCTTCGCGGTGTTCGGCTACGACGCGCTCACCACGGCGGCCGAGGAGGCGCGCAACCCCACGCGCGACGTGCCGCGCGCGGTGCTCCTGTCGCTCGGCATCGCGATGGTGCTCTACATCGCGATGTGCCTGGTGCTGACCGGGATCGTTCCTTACACGCATCTCGACGACACCGCGCCCGTGGCGCACGCCTTCAGCGAGCTCGGGCTGCGCGGGGCGACCGTGCTGGTCTCGTTGGGGGCGGTGGCCGGGATCACCTCGGTGCTGTTCTCCTGCATGCTGGCCTCGAGCCGGATCGCGTTCGCGATGTCGCGCGACGGGCTGCTGCCGGGCTCGCTCGCCGTCACCCACCGGCGCTTCGGCACGCCGCACCGGCCGACGCTGCTGATCGGCATCGTGACCGCGATCGCGGCCGGGTTGTTCCCCATCCGCTCGATCGCGGAACTCGTGAATATCGGCTGCCTGTCGGCGTTCTTCGTGATCTCGCTCGCAGTCCCGATGCTGCGACGCCGCCTGCCGGGGGGCACCGGGTTCCGGGTGCCCGCGCTGCCGGTGGTGTCGTTCATCGGTGCGGGCGGGTCGGCCCTGCTGATCGCGGGGCTGCCGCTGGCGACCGACATCCGGTTCGTCGTCTGGCTGCTGGTCGGGCTCGCGGTCTATGCGCTCTATGGGCGGCGCCATTCGCGGCTCGGGGCTACGTAAAAGATCAAGGGGCTAGCCCCTTGGACCCCATCAAAGGCTGGCCTTTGAAATCCTCTAATTGATCGTGTTGTTGGCGAAGTCGGTGGCCAGGTCGCCGGAACCGTCCTTCGCGTTCGCCCCGTGATGGTGCCCGTGAGCGTGGCTGCCGTGGAGCGCTGCCGTGCTGTTGGCACTCGCCGTGGTGGCGCTGATGTCCTTCGCTTCGCTGCTGCCGCCGAGCTGGACCAGCAGCGACTGCAGGTCCGTGCCCATCTGACTGAACGGATTGGAGACCGTGGATGTCGTAGCCGGGCTCGAGGCACCCGTTGCGGCACTCATGGCGGCTGCGAAATTGCCACCGCCGGCCGCGGACGCCGTGGCACTCGCAGTCGAGAAGAGAGTGTTGGTGATCGCGCCCACCGACATTGTTTTTTCCCTCGTCCTGGTTTGTTCAGATGCACTGCCGAGAGCAGAGCAATGCGCATGCCATTTTGTTCCGCTCGCGACCCGGTAAAATGTGCCCCTGTTAGCTCGGCAAAATCTGCCGATAGGCACAAACGTCGTCGTCGAACGAAGTAAGCAAAGGGGGTCTGGGGTTAAGACCCCAGCGGGGTCCAGGGGCAGAGCCCCTGGCCTTCTTCTTCAATCCCCGTGCGCCACGCGCTCGACCAGCGTCGCATCCGCCTCGATCAGGCGAAGCAGCAGGCTCGCCGCCGGGTCCGGCTTGCGACGGCCCTGCTCCCAGTTGGTGATCGTGGACGCAGGAATGCCGAACCGGCGCTGGAACGCGACCGTCGAACGCGCAACCGAGCGGCGGATCGACTGCACGCGCTGCGGCTCCAGCGGCTCGACGCGGAAACGTTCAATGACGACCTGGTCCATGACAGCTCCAATTCGATGCCTGTTCGGATCGAAGACTGCGCCAAAGAACTTGAAACGAAGTTAACACGGTTCCGGATTTGTTCCTGATCAGCCGAGCAGAACTTTAGCATGGTGCGCGAGATGGTCGCCGATCACCGTCTGCACGAACCAGAAGCTGTGATCGTAGCCGGCATGCATGCGGAACACGATCTCCTGTCCGGACGCCGCGGCCGCCGCGCGCAACGCCTCGGGGCGGAGCTTATCGAGATAGGGATCGGCCTCGCCCTGGTCGATCAGGATCGGCCCGGGATGGCGCCCGCGTGCGAGCAGCAACGTCGCATCCCATTCCGCCCACCGCGTCTCGTCCGCGCCGAGATAGGCGGCGTAGGCGCGCCGACCCCAGTCGCTCGCGGTGGGGTTGGCGATCGGCGCCATCGCCGAGACAGAGGCGTAGCGTGCGGGCTCGCGAAGGGCCGAGACCAGCGCGCCGTGGCCGCCCATCGAGAAGCCGGTGATGCCGCGGCGATCGTCGCGGATCGGGAATTCTCGTTCGACCAGCGCGGGGAGCTCGCGCGTGACGTAGCGCGCCATGTCGTAATGCGCGGCCCAGGGCGCCTCCGTCGCGGTCACGTAGAAGCCCGCGCCGAGGCCGATATCGATCGCGGGATCGTCGGGCACGCCGGCGCCGCGCGGCGAGGTGTCCGGAAAGACCAGCGCCAGGCCGAGCGACGCCGCCAGGCGCCCCGCGCCGGCCTTCTGCGGGAAGTTCTCGTCCGTGGAGGTGAGCCCGGCCAGGCAGTAGAGCGCCGGCACCGGCCCGGCGGCGGCGGCCGGCGGCACGAACAGGCCGAACTGCATCGCCGTGCCGGTGGCGTCCGACGCGTGCCGCCAGCGCTCCATCCGTCCGTCGAAGCAGGCGCTGGAGGAGAGGCGCTCGAGCATGATCGGGTCCTTGCCGGGTGTCGCAAGTCTTGTGGCGCGCCGGCGCGAAGTCCACCCTCGGCCACGCGATTGTCGGGGGACGCGCGGATGGGGTCGCTGCTGGTCAGGAACGCCACCGTGCTGGTCACGATGGACGACGACGCACGCGAGATCCCAGATGGCGGCCTGTTCGCGCGGGACGGCTTCATCGAGGCGGTGGGCCCGACCGCGACCCTGCCCGCCGTCGCCGACACCGTGATCGACGCCACCGGCCAGCTCGTGCTGCCGGGCCTGGTGAACGCCCACCACCATCTCGACCAGACGCTGACCCGCGCGCTGCCCGCCGCCCAGGACGCCGACCTGTTCGGCTGGCTGCGCGTGCACTACCCGATCTGGCGCAGGCGGGACCCGGATGCGTTCCGCACCGCGAGCCTGGTCGGCATGGCGGAGCTGGCACTGTCCGGCTGCACCACGGTGTTCGACCACGCCTATCTTTTCGCGAACGGCTGCCGCGTCGACGACCAGGTCGACGCCGCCCGCGCGCTCGGCATGCGGTTCGTGGCCTCGCGCGGGAGCATGTCTCTGGGGCAGAGCAAAGGCGGCCTGCCGCCCGATGATTGCGTGGAGGACGAAGAGAAAATCCTGGCGGATAGCGAGCGCGTGATCGCCGCCTTCCACGACCCCGCACCGGGGGCCATGCAGCAGATCGTGCTCGCTCCCTGCTCGCCCTTCTCGGTGACCGAGGGCCTGATGCGCGAGAGCGCGGCACTCGCCCGCCGCCACGGCGTGCGCCTGCACACGCATCTCTGCGAGACGCTCGACGAGGAGCGGTTCACGCGGGAGACCCATGGCGTGCGCCCGATCGACTACGTGGAGCGGCTCGGCTGGCTCGCCTCCGACGTCTGGTTCGCCCATGCGGTGCACGTGAATGCGGACGAGATCGGGCGCATGGCCGCCTGCCGCTGCGGCATGTGCCACTGTCCGAGCTCGAACATGCGGTTGGCCTCCGGGATCGCGCCGGTGATGCGCTACCTCGCGGCCGGCGTGCCGGTGGCGCTCGGCGTCGACGGTTCGGCGAGCAATGACGGCAACCACCTGCTCGGCGAGGCGCGGCAGGCCATGCTGCTCGCGCGACTTGATCGCGGCCTGCGCCAGGATGGCCCGTGGATGGGCGCGCGCGAGGCGCTGCGGATCGCCACCCGCGGCGGCGCCGAGGTGCTCGGCCGCCGCGACATCGGCGCGCTCGCGGTCGGCCGCTGCGCCGATCTTTTTACCGTTGACCTCGGCGCGGTGGCGTTTGCTGGCGCGCTCGCCGATCCGGTCGCGGCCGCGCTCTTTTGCGCGCCGCAGCCCGCGCGCCACACCGTGATCCACGGCCGCCAGGTCGTGGTTGACGGGCGCATCGCGACGCTCGACATCGCCCCCGTGATCGCCGCGCACAACCGCCACGCCGCCCGGCTGCGCGCCTGAACATGCTGATGCTTCGCGGCGCCTGGCTCGCCCTGATCGCGGGCAGCGCGGATGCGGCCGGCTGGGTGCTGAGCGGGATCTTCACCGCGCACATGACCGGCAACACCGTGCTGCTCGGGGTCTCGCTCGCGCAGGGCGATTTTCGCCGCGCCGCCATCCGGGCGGTGACCATCGCGGGCGCGTTCGCGGGGTTTTCCATCGCCGCCGCGATGCTGCGGCAGAACACGCCGGGGAGGCTCCGGGCGACAGGCCTGCTCGCGTCGGCGCTGGCCCTGCTCGCCGCGTTCATGGGGCACACGCCCGACGACATCGTGCTGCTCGCGGCGGCGCTCGCGGCGGCGAACTTCGCCTACCGGAATTTTGGGACCACGAGCGTCAATATCGGGTTCCTGACCGGCGACCTGCAGAGCCTTGCCGCCGCGTGGTTCGGCCCCAAAAAGGACCGGACCAAGGCGCGTGTCATTCCTGTCGTGTGGGTGTTCTACGTGGCGGGTGGTGCGGCGACGGCGTTCTTCACGAAGGGGCTCGCGCATCCGTTGCTGCCGGCGGCCGCAGGGCTGCTGGTGTTCGTGCTGACGCCGTTCGGAAGAAAAAAGTAAGGCTGGGGCTTTGCCCCAGACCCCACCAGGATCGTGTCGATCCTGGACCTCCAAACGTTAAGGGGTCCAGGGGACCAGTTCCCTGGCGGGGTTTGGGGCAGAGCCCCAACCTTCTTCACATGAACCGCTTCCACCCCAACGCCGTCAGCTCCCCCACCCGCTCATGCAGCGATCGCCCGCGCCACTCCGCAAGCGTGATCTCCGTGCCCGCCTCGAACCAGGCCCGCATCATCGCCTCGGTCGCCGCCGCCGTCTCGCGGCCGAGCACCACCGCATCGACCTCGTTGTTCAGCACGGCACTCCGACGGTCGAGGTTCGACGACCCGATCGAGGTCCACACCCCGTCCACCGTCGAGACCTTCGCGTGCAGCACCGCGTGGCGAAGCTCGTGGACCCGCACGCCCGCGCGGATCAGTTTCCCATAGGTCGCGCGCGCCGCATGCACAGCACCCATCACGTCGCTCACTCCCGGCACCACCAGCCTGACATCCACGCCGCGCCGGGCGGCGTCGCACAGCGCCCGGAGCTCGCCCGGCATCGGCACGAAATAGCCGCTCGCGAGCCACACCCGCGTACGCGCCGCCTCCAGCGCCGCCGCCAGCGCGCGGAGATGCAGCGGCTCGCCCTCGCGCGGCGCACTCCCCTCCACGCAGACCTGCTCGACGCCCCCGCCACGCCGCACCGCGAGGTCGGGGATCGCCAACCGGTCGCCGCCGTAGCGTTGCCAGGTGTGGAAGAACAGGCGGCGGGCATCCGCGGCCGCGTGGCCCAGGAAACGCGCCGCCGCGTCCTCCCAGAACGCATGCTTCGTGTTCCGGTCGGGCGGGATGCCGGCCGAGCGCGGGTTCAGATACTGCGCGTCGAGATTGACCCCGCCGAGGAAGGCCGTATGCCCGTCCACCACCAGGATCTTGCGATGGTCGCGGTCGTTGAACCGTAGCGAGAAGAAGCGCCGAAACGGGTTCAGCGAGCGGAACTCCATCACCGCGGCACCCGCGCGCCGGAGCCCGTCGAAGAACCGGTCCGGCGTGCCGTCCGAGCCCACCCCGTCATAGATCGCCACCACCCGCACGCCGGCGGCGAGCTTGCGGGCGAGCAGCGCCGAGAGCGCCACCCCGTCCACCGCGATGTCCTCGAAGGTGTAGAATTCGAGCACGATCTCGCGCTCTGCCGCCTCCATCGCGGCCCACATCGCCCGCAGCGCCGTCATGCCGCCGGCCAGCACCTCGATCTGTCCGTCGTCGCGGAGCGGGCAGTCGGTGACGGGCGCGAACGCGGCGCGATGGCGCGCCAGGTCCGCGTCGGCGGCGCTGTTCACGGCCGGCGCCTAGTCGGGGTCGCGGATCAGGGCGGTGAGCAGCGACGCGCGGCGGTCGGCGGGGGTCTCGCGCTCGAGCACGTCACGCAGGCGGCGCAGGCGGCGGCGCTCGGCGTAGAGCTGGTCCATCAGCGAGAGCACGATCGGCAGCGCCTCCTCGTGCAGCTGGAGGTCCTCCCGCAACTCGCGGATCAGCCGCACCCGGGCGACGTCGATCTCGCGGAATCGCCACGCACCCTCCGCACCCTCGGGCCGCACCCAGGCCTCGGAGATCCAGCGCTCGAGCTCGGCGCGGTCGAGTCCCGAGATGCGCACGCACACCGTCTCGATCGTGATCATGCTCCGCCCCCCTCAAGGCCACGACCGAGATCGTGACGGGGATCGACGGGGCTCGCCGGCGTCCAGCCGCGCAGGAACTCGGCGAGGGCGGGGTCCGCCTCGGTCGCCGCGATCCGCAGCGTCACGTAGAGGTCGCCCGCCTCGGCCCCCCCGTTGGCCGCCACGCCCCGGCCGCGCAGCCGGAGCTGCCGGCCGCTCTCGGTGTTCGGGGGCATGGTCATGTTGACGGTCCCTGCCGGTGTCGGGACCGGAATCTTCGCGCCGAGCACCGCCTCGCGCAAGGTGATCGGCAGGTCGAGATGGACGTCCCGCCCCTCGCGCCGGAAGAACGGGTGCGGCGTGACGTGCACCGTGATCAGCGCGTCGCCGGCGGGCCCATTGTTCCAGCCCGCACCCCCCTGCCCGCGCAGCCGCAGCGTATGACCCTCATCGATGCCGGGCGGCACGCGGACGTCGAGCGTGCGGCCGTCCGGTAGCGTGAGGCGCGTGGTGGCACCGCCGACGGTGTCGAGGAACGAGACCGCGAGCGTGTAGCGCTCGTCGTGCCCGCGCCGGGCGCCGCCGCCGCCGGGAGCGCCCGCGCCACGCTCGCGGAACATCCCGCCGAGAATGTCGCCCCACTCGTCCGGGGTCCAGCCGCCGGCGCGCTGCCCCGACGTCTGCCACTCGCCGCCGCCGGTCGCAGCCCCGCCCTCGGCGAAATCGCGGTAGCGCGGGTGCTCCGGCGCGCGCGGGTCGCCGGCGCCGTCGAACTCGCCGCGGTCGTAGCGCGCGCGCTGCTCCTCATCGGACAGCAGCGCGTTGGCGGTGGAGATCCGCTTGAAGCGCTCCTCGGCGGCGGCATCGCCCGGGTTGAGGTCGGGGTGGTTCTTCTTGGCGAGCTTGCGATAGGCGGTGCGGATCGCCGCCTGGTCGGCGTCGCGGGCGACGCCGAGGATCTCGTAGGGATCGTCCGCCATGGGCTACTCCGCGGCCTGCACCAGCGACATCGGCTGGGCGCGCCGGTGCTGCGGCGCAGGCCCGGTCGCTGCAAACTTCCGCTGCCGCCGCTGCATCGCGAACCAGGCGAGGCTGGTCGCTGCCGAGGCGAGCCGCGTGTGCGGGGTGAAACCGATCGTCTTGAAGATCATGCCCATCGAGCGCGCCATGTGCGGGCGCCGGTAGCAGCCCATCGCGCGCGACATGTAGGCGGCGATGCAGCGCTCGTGGCTGTAGGGCATGTCCGCCGGCTCGTTGGTCACGTGGTAGGCGAGGGCGAGTTCGTCATCCTCGGTCTCGGTCACCCGGCCAAGTGCGATGCGGGTGCGCCGCCACACGCCGATCCGCTCGCGGCCGAGATAGCGGTGCATGTGGTCGTAGAACAGCTTGAAGTGCCGGTACTCGTCGGCGGCGATCTGCTTGCACACCGCGCGCAGCACGGGCTCGGCGGTCTGGTCCGCCATCGCGGTGTAGAACGACGACGTGCCCACCTCGACCATGCAGCGCGCGATCAGCTCGCCGGTGCGCGAGCCGCGCACCGAGCGGTCCACCTCGATCGGGATGGAATACGCCCCGCGATAGCGCTCGAACGCCCCCATGTAGTCCCAGCTCGGATCGGCCAGCATGGCCCAGCGGCCGAGCGCGTCGCCGTGCTGGCACTCCTCCACCGCCCAGTTGCCGGCGGCCTGGCTGAAATCGGGGTCGTCGTGGAAGACGTTCGAAAGGTAGCGCGCGTAATCGGTGCCGTTGCGCTCGACCACGGCGGCGGCGCGCACCAGCGGGATGAGCTCGGGATCGACCTTCGTCGCATCGAACCGTGCCCAGTCCAGGTCGTCGATCCGCCAGTGCTTCGCCATCGTGCCTATCCCGCCTCCGCGTCGCGCTCCATGACGGCGGCGGCGAGATGCGTGAGATCCTCCGCGGCCATCGCCCCGCGACGCACGAGGGCGACCGGGGTTCCGGAGACATGACGCCTCAACGTAGCCGCTATTTCAGCCGGAGGCACGGGGCTGGCCTCGCTCTCGGACAGCACGATCGCCGCGATCGCGATGCCGGCGGCATGGAGCGCCACATGCGCGGTGAGCGCGTGGCTGATCGCGCCGAGATAGGTGCCGGACACCAGGATCGCAGGGATTCCAAGCGCTTGCATCAGGTCGCGGCCGGTATGCGCCGCGCCTACCGGTGCCATGGCGCCGCCCGCGCCCTCGATCAGGAGCAGGTCGGGCGCGCGGGCGACGGCGCGGCGGCAGAACTGCAACAATTCGGTAAAATCGATTTCTCTCCGTTCGCGCGCGGCCGCCATGTCGGGCGACAGCGGAGCGGCGAACCGCCATGGCGCGATGCGATCGATTTCTTCCAGGTTGGGCGCGATCCCGGCCGCCGCGAGCAGCCTCCCGGCATCGGACGCGGCGAGGTCGGCGGGATCGAAGCCGCTCATCACCGGCTTGGCGACCGCGACCGCGCGGCCCTGCGCGCGCCACGCGCGGACGAGGCCGGCCGCCACGAAGGTCTTGCCCAGTTCCGTGCCGGCGCCCGTGACGAAGAACGCGGTGGTCACGCGGGCGCAAGCAGGCCTGGCGGCGCGGCGAGCCTCGCCACCAGCGCGGCCAGGCGGTCGACCTCGTCCTCGCCCAGTGCCGCCGGAAAGGACAGGCGCAGCCGCGCGGTGCCGGCCGGCACGGTGGGCGGCCGGATGGCGACCGCGAGAAAACCCTCCGCCTCGAGGGCGGCCCCTGCGGCCAGCGCGCGCGCGGCGTCGCCCATGATCACCGGCACGATGTGGCTCGCGGCGAGGGGCAACCCCGCGCTCGCGGTGAAGCGGCGTGCGAGTGCGAGCGGACGGGCGGCGAGCGCAGGGTCGGCCGCCAGCACGTCGAGGGCGGCGTGCGCCGCCGCGGCCTGGGCCGGCGGCAGTCCCGTCGAATAGATGAACGGGCGCGCGCGCGAGTGCATCAGCTCGACCACCGCGCGCGAGGCGCACAGATATCCGCCATAGCCGCCGAGCGCTTTTGACAATGTGCCGAGCTGGAGCGGGATCCGGGCGCCAACCCCCGCCTCGTGCGCGCCGCCGCGCCCCTCGCCCAACACGCCGAGGCCGTGGGCGTCGTCGGCCGCGAGCCAGCAATCGTGGCGCTCGGCGACATCGGCGAGGCTCGCCAGCGGCGCGCGATCGCCGTCCATGGAGAACACCGTCTCGGTGACCACCAGGCAGTGCCGGGTGCCCGGACGCTCGGCCGCCAGCAGCGCGCCCAGCGCCGCCACGTCGTTGTGCGGAAAGAGGCGCACGGCGGCACCCGACAGCCGCGCGCCGGCATGCAGGCAGGCATGGGCCAGCGCGTCGAGGACGATCAGGTCGCCGCGCCCCGCCAGCGCCGGGATCACGCCGAGATTGGCGAGGTAGCCGGAGCCGAACACGCAGGCGGCCTCGGTGCCCTTGAAGGCGGCGAGTGCCTCCTCGAGCGCTGCCACCGGCGGCGTGTTGCCGGTCACCAGCCGCGAGGCGCCGCTCCCCGTGCCCCAGCGACGCGTGGCCGCGATCGCGGCCTCGACCACGCGCGGATGGCGCGACAGGCCGAGCACGTCGTTGCACGAGAGCGAGACGAGGCGCCGGCCACCCACGTCCACGGAGGGCACCGCGTCGCGCGAGACCACGCGCAGGCGCCGGCGCAGCTGCTCGGCGTCGAGCGCCTCGAGCTTGGCGGTGGCGAACTGGTCGAGCGTCGCGCTCGCGGGAGGGTCGAGCGGGACGCTCGCGGAAAGGTCCAGATCCATCGCGCACGTTGTTTCCGCCCGCCAGCGGTGCAAGACAAGGCCCGTTCGCCGCCAGGGAAGCGAGGCATAGGCATGGACATGCAGGTCGACACCACGCTCCGGCACGATTGGACGGCGGCCGAGATCGCGGCACTGATGGCGCTGCCGTTCCCCGAGCTGATCTTTCGCGCGCAGACCGTGCATCGCGCGCGGTTCGACCCGGCGGAGATGCAGCTCTCCACGCTGCTCTCGATCAAGACCGGCGGCTGCCCCGAGGATTGCGCCTACTGCCCGCAGAGCGTGCACCACGAGACGGCGCTGCCGGCAGCCAAGCTGATGGCGGTGGACGCGGTGCTGGCGGAAGCGCGCGCCGCACGCGACGCGGGGGCGGCAAGGTTCTGCATGGGGGCCGCCTGGCGCAACCCGAAGGATCGCGACCTCGACGCCGTCTGCGCCATGGTCGAGGGCGTGCGCGCGCTGGGACTCGAGACCTGCGTCACGCTCGGGATGCTGAACGCCGCCCAGGCCGAGCGCCTCGCCGGCGTCGGGCTCGACTACTACAACCACAACCTCGACACCTCGCCCGAGTATTACGGCGACATCATCACCACCCGCACCTATGCCGACAGGCTGGAGACGCTGGCGCATGTGCGCGACGCCGGCATCCATGTGTGCTGCGGCGGCATCATCGGCATGGGCGAGACGCTCTCCGACCAGGCGGGTCTGCTCGCCCAGCTCGCCAACCTGCCGCGCCATCCCGAGAGCGTGCCGATCAACATGCTGGTGCGGGTCGCGGGCACGCCGCTCGCGGATGCCGCTTGCGTCGCCCCGCTCGACTTCGTGCGCGTGATCGCGGCCGCCCGCATCGCCATGCCGCACTCCCGCGTGCGCCTGGCTGCCGGCCGCGAGGGGATGAGCGACGAAACCCAGGCGCTGTGCTTCCTGGCCGGTGCCAACTCGATTTTTCGCGGGGCCCGGCTGCTCACCACGCCAAACCCCGGCGTGGATCGCGACACCGCCCTGCTCGCCTCGCTCGGGATGCATGCCGCCGTTTGAAGACCCGTATGGCGAGGTAGGGCATCTCTGGCTGCCCTACCGCCAGATGAAGGGGGCGCCCGCACCGCTCGAAGCGGTGCGGACCGCCGGCAGCACCATCACGCTGGCCTCCGGGCGCGTGCTGATCGACGGTATTGCCTCCTGGTGGACCGCCTGCCACGGCTACAACCACCCGCACATCCGTGCCGCCGTGGAGGACCAGCTCGCGCGGATGCCGCATGTGATGTTCGGCGGCATCGTGCACGCACCCGCGCGGCGTCTGGCGGCTCGGCTGGCGCGTCTGCTGCCGGGCGATCTCAACCACGTGTTCTTCTCCGATAGCGGTTCCGTTTCGGTGGAAGTCGCGATCAAGATGGCGATCCAGTACTGGATCAACCGCGGGGTCGCCGGCCGCACCCGCCTGCTGGCGTTTACCGGCGGCTACCATGGCGACACGTTCCTGACCGCGTCGGTGTGCGACCCCGAGGAAGGCATGCACGCGCTGTTCCGCGGCGTGCTGCCGGAACAGGTGATCGCGCCGCTCCCCACCGACGAGGCGAGCACCGCTTCGTTCGAGGCGCTGCTGGCGCGTCACGCCGACACGCTCGCCGCCGTGCTGGTCGAGCCGCTGGTGCAGGGTGCCGGCGGCATGCGGATGCACGATGCGGCGACGCTCGCGCGGATCCGCGCCGCCTGCGACCGGCACGGCCTGCTGCTGATCGCCGACGAGGTGTTCACGGGCTTCGGCCGCACGGGCACGATGTTCGCATGCGAGCAGGCGGGCATCGTGCCCGACGTGATCTGCCTGTCGAAGGCGCTCACCGGCGGCACGATGGGCCTGGCCGCCACCGTGGCAGCCCACCACGTGTTCGAGGCGTTCCTGTCGGACGCCCCAGAGGCCGCGCTGATGCACGGGCCCACCTTCATGGCGAACCCGCTGGCATGCGCGGCCGCCAACGCGTCGCTCGACCTGTTCGAGCGCCATGACCGGCTGGCCGAGGTGGCCGTGATCGCCGAACAGCTGGCACAGGGTCTCGAGCCGTGCCGCGCGCTGGGCACTGTACGGGACGTGCGTGTCATGGGCGCGATCGGCGTCGTCGAACTGTCACCGATGCCGGCGCTCGACGCGCTGAAGGCGGCCTTCGTCGCGCGCGGATTGTTCGTGCGGCCCTTCCGCAACATCGTTTACCTGACACCCGCTTTCACGATCGATTCGGCGGCGATCCGACGGCTGTCGGCCGGCGTTCGCGAGGTGCTGGCGGGGTTCTGACATCGGGTTGAGTTATGACGATCGCGTGAGCGTCCTGTGCTTGCGGCGGGGCGGGAGCCGCCGGCGCCGTTCCGTCACAAACAAAATCCGATTGATTTAACAGGTTCTTTACCGGTTTCGCACAGGATGAGACCACGCACTGAGCCTGAGAAGGCGGCGTCAACGCCGGTTCGATGTCCAGTGTTAGAGCCGGAAGTTTGTGTTAGTGTCCTTGCGTTGTGACGCCGAGTTAGGTTGCGCCTCGAAACTAACGTTTCGCCGACACGCGGAACGATCGAACATCGTCGTGGCGTCACGTGTTCCCCAGGGTCATCACACGGCCCGATATCGTTGGAGAAAAGTAACATGCGCATCCTGTCCTCCATCTCTTTCCGTGCGATCGCTGCCTCCGTCGGCGCCGCCGCCCTCGTTCTCACGCTCGCCTCCGTCACCCATGACGGCCCCACGAAGGCCGCGCACGCCGCCGCCGCCGCCAAGCTCGCCTCGCTGCACGGCATGCAGTGCCGCACGTTCTGCAGCGGCTGAGACGCGGAGACATCTTCAACCCCATCTGGTAGAATGAGAAAGGGGATGCTGCGCGTCCCCTTTTTCAAACCCGCGCACGCGTTACGATCGCAAAGCTGCTTTGCGCGACATCAGCCCGGAGGCCCGCAACGAACCGTGGAGTGTCGTCGCCCCCCGATCATGCGAGCAGCCCGTTGCCTCCTCGCCCTTGCGGCAGCACTCCTGCTGGGGGCCTTGCCCGGCGGCGTGGCGCGGGCGGAACACCCCTCGTTCCACATGTATGGCGCCGCCTCGGGCCTGCTGCATTCCGGCGGCGCGTGCATGCTCTCGGACGAGACCGGCTTCCTCTTCGCCTGCACCGAGGAAGGCCTGTTCTCGTTCGACGGGAGGCGCTTTACCGGCCTCGGTCCCGACCAGGGCCTGCCGGCGGGCAACGAGGTCCGGGAGCTGGCACTCACGGAAGTGGGCCGCATGGCGGTGCGCTACCGCGACGGCGTCTGGATCGCCGACGAACCCACCAGCGCGGGCCGCCCCCCCGCGGCGCTGCACTTCCGCCCCGTGCCGCTGCCGAATGCCACGCCCCGCTGGTTCCACAACATGGCTCGCTGGCCCGGCGGCCTGGTGATCGCCGACGGCAACATGGTCCGCATGATCTCCGTGCCGCGCACCGGGCCGGCCTCGATCCAGGCTCTGTCCCTCCCCGAGACCCTGCGCTCGCCGCCCGGGGTCGAATTTCGCGGCGTCTTCGACCTCGGGGCCGAACTCTGGGTCCTGCGGTCGGACGGCGAAGTCTGCGTCTGGAGCAGGTCGCCGCGCTGCTTCGGGCCGCACGAGGGGCTGCCATCGGAACTCTGGCTCACCGCCGCCCAGGGGCCGGACGGCACCATCCTGCTCCGGTCGCCCACGGAGGTCGCGAGCCTCGCACCCGGCCGGGCGGCCTGGGAGATCACCCGCCTGCCGGCCCAGGGCGACGCCTACGGCAACTACCTCGAGTTCCTCGACTTCTTCCGCACCCCTCACGGCGGGATCGCCACGCAGGCCGATCACGGCATCGACGTCCTGCACGACGGGCGCTGGCACTTCGTGGGCGCCGACAACGGCGCGTTCACGGGCCTCATCAGCGCCTCCACGCTGGACCGCAGCGGCAGCCTCTGGCTGCAGATCCTCGGGCAGGGTGTCGCGCGCTGGGTCGGCTTCGGTGCGTGGCAGACGCTGACCCATGCCGACGGCCTGTCGGACGGCGTGCCGTGGGAAACCGCCCGCACGGATGACGGCTCGGTCTGGCTCGCGACCGACACCGGCATCGACCAGATCGTCGAGGATGACGGCCACCTCTCCGTCAAGCGCCGGTTGCCGGGCGCGTCCTATTCGCTCAGCCAGGGCACGGGCCTGCTCTGGAGCGCGAACGGCGAGGGCGGCGGCCTGCGGGTCATCGATCCGGCGACCGGCGCCACGCGCATCCTGCCGCTGCCGAACCCGGTGGCCATCACCGCGGGCGAGGCCGGCACGACGTGGATCGGCACGATCGACGGGCTGTTCCGCTGCACCGCCCGCGACCTGTCCGACATCGCCTGCCTGCGGGTCGCCGGCAGCCATATCAGGGACCTCGCCGGGGACGGCGCCGGCGGCGTGTTCTTTGCCACCAACACGACCCTGAACCACCTGTCCGCCGCGGGCGACGACACGCTGCTCGTCGATCACTGGCCGCTCGCGAACTTCAATCCCTTCACCCTGGCCCGCGCGGGATCGAGCCTCTGGGTGGGCGGCGATGGCGGCCTGTTCCGGGTGGCCCTGCACGGGTCGGCCGCGCCGCAGATCGAGGTGGTCCCGCCGGGACGTTACTTGGGCGGCACCGTGGTCGCCCTGCTGGCCAGCCGGCGCGGATGGCTGTGGATCGGCACGGATGCCGGCCTCTCGGTGTTCGACGGCAGCCGCTGGGTCTCGCTCGACACCGAAGCCGGGCTCCTGTCCGACGACCTCGACCAGCGCGGCCTGCGCGAGGATCCGGACGGCACGATCTGGATCACGTCCTCGGCCGGCCTCTCGCACCTGCTCAAGCCCGACCAGGTCTTCGCCACGCACAATCTCGACGTGGTGATCAGCCAGGTGTTGTTCGACGACCATCCGCTCCGTGATGCGAGCCTGCCCTTCAGCCGCAAGCCGCTCACCATCGATGTCGGCACGCCGAGCTATCCCGCCCAGCAATCCGTCGTGTTCCGCTACCGGATGGCCGGCGTTGACGAAGACTGGATCGAGTCGGGCAACAGCCGGATCACCTACCCGTTCGTGCCGCCGGGGCGTCACCAGTTCATGGTGCTGGCCTATGACCGCCTCAAGCACCGCATCTCCACGCCGCAGACGCTGACGATCGACATCGCCTATCCGTGGTGGCGCCAATGGTGGGCCGAGACGCTGTGGACGTTGGGGGTGGCCGGCATCCTCTACGGCGGATTCCGGCTGCGCGTGCGCGTCGAGCGGGCCCGCCAGGCCGAGCTCGAGCGCCGCGTCGAGGAGGTGACGGCCGAGATCCGTCAGGCGCAGGCCGCACTCGCCTACCAGGCGACGCACGACCAGCTGACCGGCCTGCTGAACCGCTCGGCGGTGGAAAGCCGGCTGGCCGGTCTCCTCCACGAGACGGGACCCGTGGGCCCGGGGATCGTCATCGGCCTGGTCGACGTCGATCACTTCAAGGCGATCAACGATAGCTGGGGCCATCTCACCGGCGACAGCGTGCTGCGCGAGATGGGCGCGCTGGCCGCCGGCATGCTGCGTGCCGAGGAGTTCGCCGGCCGCTACGGCGGCGAGGAGATCCTGGTGGTGCTGCGCAACGGCGACGGCCGCGCGGTCTCCCGCCTGGCCGAATTCCACCAGGGCGTGCGGACGCACTGTTTCAGCAAGGCCGGCACGCCGGGCATCCTGAACGCCACCTGCTCGATCGGCATGGCGGCGGTGTTCGGCGGCGACAACTGGGAGACGCTGATCGGCCGCGCCGATCGCGCCCTCTATCACGCCAAGCGCACGGGCCGTGACAAGATCGCGGGACTCGCGGGCTCCACCGGGTCGAACGATCAGGACGGGCTGTCGGAGCGAGCACGCTCCAGCGACGCGACCTGACCTGACCTGACCGCACGGCGCCCGTGCGCCGGCCTAGGGGCGGACTCGCGGTCCTGTTCCCCCGCCATCCCGCGGAAGCTCGCCGCCAGGCGTGCGGACATCGTCCCGCACGGGTGCGAGCTCGGCCTCGATCTCCGCGATCGCCGCCGCCGCTCCCTCGCGCGCCATGTTCTCCAGCCGGCGATAGGCGCCGAGCACCGCCTCGCCCGTGGGCGTCAGCCGCGCGCCGCCGCCGCCCGAGCCCCCCGCCAGTGCGTCGAGCACCGGGGCGCGGAACATCCCGTTCATCTCCCGCAGCAGCTCCCAGGCGCGCTTGGAGCTGATCCGCATCCGGCGGCACGCGGCCGAGATCGAGCCGCCGTCGCGGATCGCCTCGAGCAGGTCCGCCCGCCCCGGCCCCATCACGCGGCCGCCGTCGAGCACCACGCGGATGTGCAGGCCCACACGATCGGGATGGCGCAATTTCATGGATGGGGTCAGACGAAGCGCCCGCGCAGGAAGCCGAGTGCGGGCAGCGGCGTCCAGGCACGCGGCAGGTCCTGGCGGCGGATCGGCGCCACGCTGTAGCGCGGGGCCGGCTCCGTCGACGAGCGGAACAGGCTCGCATAGGCCCGCACCTGCTGCTCGCGCCAGTTCCGGTCGGCCAGGGCCGCGTGGCGGTTGGGGTAGATCTCCGCCACCCGTTCGTTCTTGCCGATCGAGGCCACCACCGCCCAAAGGGAATCGTCGTGAGCCAAGCGGCGCGGGTCGTCGCGAACCCCGCGGAGACTGACGACCTCGCTCAAACGCCGGCCTCCGCTCCCGCCGGGGCCGCATCGAGGCGCGCGAGCATCGCCGCGTTCCCCTGCGTCAACACGAGGTCGCGGGCACTCGCCCCCGTCATGTCGCGCCGCGACTGGTCCGCGCCCGCATCGAGCAGGAGGTCGACCATTTCCGTCCGACCGAACATCGCCGCCATCATCAGCGCGGTCTGGCCGGCGCCATTCGCGGCATTCGGGTCGGCGCCCGCGTCGAGCAGAAGGCGGCCGATCGCGCGTTCGCCCTTGAAGGCGACGCCCATCAGGGCGCTGCTGCCCCTGACGTCGCGCCCGTCGGCCGGCGCGCCGCGCGCGAGCAGCAGGCGCGCAATGTCGGCGTGGCCGTTATAGGTGGCGACCACGAGAACCGGGTAACCGCGGTCGTCGACCAGGTCGGGCGGGAGGCCGGCGTCGAGCAGGCCTTCGACGACGTCCGCGCGGCCGGTGCGTGCCGCCTCGAAGAACAGCGTCTCGAGCTGTTCGCGGGAGAACTGGGGCGCGTCGCTCATGGGCGATAGTGGGCATTCTGGGTCAAGAAGAGCAAGGGGCTCTGCCCCTTGACCCCGCCAGGACAAGCAGTCCTGGACCTGCATACTTAAGAAGCAGGGCCCGTGCGCACCACGACTTCGGCATGACGCCCTCGGGCCTTGACCTTATCCTCCGCTGCGATACGTCCACGGGCGTGACGAGAACATTGCCAGAACCCTTCGCGTCCTGGTTCGCGCAGCGGGGCTGGATTCCGCGCGACCACCAGCTCGACGTGCTCGATGCCGCGTCCTCCGGCGAGCACGTCCTCCTGCTGGCGCCCACCGGCGGCGGCAAGACACTCGCCGGCTTCCTGCCCGCCCTCCTCGACCTCCACCGCCGCGGCAGCCGCACCGGCCTGCACACGCTCTATGTCAGCCCGCTGAAAGCGCTCGCCACCGACATCGCCCGCAACCTCACGGCACCCGCGAGCGAGATGCGGCTCGGCATCGCGATCGAGACGCGATCGGGCGACACGCCCGCCAACCGCCGCCGCCGGCAGAGGGAGACGCCGCCCGACATCCTGCTCACCACGCCGGAAAGCCTGGCACTCCTGCTCAGCACCGAGGGCGCGCCGGCCATGTTCGCGGGCCTGCGCCACATCGTGATCGACGAGATCCATGCGCTCGCCGGCACCAAGCGCGGCGACCAGCTCGCACTCGGCCTGTCGCGGCTGACCGCACTCGCCCCCGGGGCGATCCGGGTCGGGCTGTCGGCCACGGTCGCCCACCGCGTGCCGCTCCGCGACTACGTGGCGATGGGTGGCCCCTGCCGGCTCGTGGAAGCGCCGCCCGGTGCGCCGCCCGAGCTCTCGGTGATGGTCTCCGAGACGCATATTCCCTGGGGCGGCCGGATGGGTCTCACCGCCGCCTCGGTGGTGCTCGCGCGCATCCGGGGCGCCGGGCGCACCATCGTGTTCGTCAACACGCGTGCACAAGGAGAACTGCTGTTCAACGAGCTCTGGCGGCTGAACGACGAGAACCTCGCGATCGGCCTGCACCATGGCAGCCTCGACATCGCGCAGCGCCGGCGCGTGGAGGCGGCGATGTCGCGGCCGGTGGACGATGGCGGGTTGCGCGCCGTGATCGCCACCTCCTCGCTCGATCTCGGCATCGACTGGGGCGAGGTCGACCAGGTGATCCAGGTGGGGGCGCCGAAGGGCGTCTCGCGCCTGCTGCAGCGGGTGGGGCGGGCCAATCACCGGATGGACGAGGCCAGCCGCGCGATCCTGGTGCCCGCCAACCGCTTCGAGGTGCTGGAATGCGAGGCGGCGATCGCCGGCGTGCGCGAGCACGAGCTCGACGGCGATCCGCCAGGGCCGGGGGGGCTCGACGTGCTGGCGCAGCACCTGCTGCTGATGGCGTGCGCCGCGCCGTATCACCCCGACGCGATGTTCGCGGAGGTGCGCGCGGCCCAGCCTTATGCCGAACTCACCCGAAGCGACTTCGACGACGTGCTCGATTTCGTGGCCACCGGCGGCTACGCGCTCGCCGCCTACCCCCGTTACCAGAAGCTGTTTCGCGACGCCGAGGAACGAGTAGAGATCCGCTCGGCGCGGCTGGCCGCACTGGCGCGCATGAACGCCGGCACGATCGTGGAGGCGCCGGTGCTGCTGGTGCGGCTGGGCAGCGCGCGCGGGATGGCGCTGGGCGAGGTCGAGGAGGGGTTCGCCAACATGCTGCGCGCCGGCGACAATTTCCTGTTCGCGGGGCGCCGGCTGCGGTTCGTGGGCCTGCACGAGAACTCGGTGATCGCGGCGGAAGGCGGGTCGGGCGAGCCGGTGGTGCCGACCTATGCGGGCTCGCGACTGCCGCTCACCACGTCGCTCGCGGCCCGTGTCCGCCGCATGCTGCACGACCCCGCGAGCTGGGCCGCCTATCCCGAGCCGGTGCGCGAGTGGCTGGAGCTGCAGCGCGAGCACTCGCTGCTGCCCGAGCCGGAAGGGCTGCTGGTGGAAATCTTCCCCCGCCACGGCATCCATTTCCTGGTGCTCTACGCCTTCGAGGGCCGCAACGCGCATCAGACGCTCGGCATGCTGCTGACCCGCAGGCTGGCACGCGCGGGTGCCGCCCCGCTCGGCTTCGTCGCCACCGACTACGTGCTCGCCGCCTGGTGTGCCAACCCACCCGGCGACGTGGACGCGCTGCTCTCCCCCGACATGCTCGGCGACGACCTCGAGGACTGGATGGCCGAGAGCTCGATGCTGCGCCGCACTTTTCGAAATATTGCGGTGATCGCGGGGTTGATCGAGCGCCACCATCCGGGCGCGGAGAAGAACCGGCGGCAGGTCACGGTGAACACCGACCTGGTCTACGACGTGCTGCGGCGCCACCAGCCGGACCACGTGCTGCTCCGCGCGACCCGACGCGAAGCAGCGGCGGGGCTCACCGATGTGGGCCGGCTGGCCGCCATGCTGGCGCGGGTGCAGGGAAAAATCCGCACGCTTCGCCTCGCCCGCGTGTCGCCGCTGGCGGTCCCCGTGATGCTCGATCTCGGGCGCGAGCATGTCCGCTCCCGCGAGGACGAGGACGCGATGCTGGCCGAGACCGAGACGCTGCTCGACGAGGCGCTGCGCGGCGCGGCACCCAGCACCGAGGAGCTCGTGCTCGCGCCCGGCCATGCGCAGGATCTGCGCCGCCTCAGCCGCCCGGCGGGAGGCCGCGCCAGCGGCAAGCGGGGCCTGCCGGCCACGTTCCGCCCGCCTGGCCGCCCGCCGAGCGCCGGGCGGCGCCGCGCATGACCGCCGCCCCTCTGCATCTCGCGGGCGAAATGTTCCTGCTGGACCCGGCGGGGCTGCTGGTGTGGCCGCGCATGAGGTTGCTGGCGGTCGCCGACCTCCATCTCGAAAAGGCGAGTGCGGCGGCGCGGCGAGGCGCGCTGCTGCCGCCGTGGGATAGCCGGATCACGCTGGAGAACCTCGCCCGCGCCGTGGGCCGCTACCGGCCGGAGATCGTGGTGGCGGTGGGCGACAGCGTGCACGACCGGACCGGGATCGCGCGCATGGCCGCCGGCGACCGCGACCGGCTGGCGCGGCTGGCCGACGGGCGGCGCATGGTCTGGGTCGCGGGCAATCACGACCCGGCCTGGCAGGCCGGCATGGGCGGCGAGGCTGCCGACGAGCTCGTGCTAGGCCCGGTCCGGTTCCGGCACGAGGCGCGGGGCGTGGCGGAGGCGGGCGCGCTCGAAGTGTGCGGCCACCACCATCCGCGGGCGCGGGTGCCGACACGGGCGGGGCCGGTGGTGCGGCCGTGTTTCGTGGCCTGCAGCGCGGGGCGCCGACTGATGCTGCCGGCGTTCGGTGCCTTTACGGGCGGGCTTGACGTGCGCGATCCGGCGATCCGGGGGTTGTTTCCGCGGGGCGCACGCCTGTTCCTGGCGGGTGGTGAGCGGTTGTTCAGCTTCGATATCGCGAGTTGCGCCTAAGAAGAAGGCCAGGGCTCTGCCCTGGACCCGCCAAGGGACAGTCGTCCCTTGGAACCCTGATTGTTTGGGTTGTTCCCTGGCGAAGCCTGAAACCTTTAGCAGGGGTTTTAAGGGCTCGCCCTTAACGGGGTCCAGGGGCAGAGCCCCTGGCCTTCTTCCCGCATCTTCACCGCCCTCCCCGCGTTGTCCCGTCACCCATGTCCGCCTCCGTCGATCAACCCCCGGCCGTTCCCTCCAACGCGCCGCTGCGCGTCGTGGGCGACGTTCACGGCGACGTCCGCGCCTTCGCCCACGCCGTCGAGACCGACCGGTTCGTGATCCAGCTCGGCGATCTCACCGACCACGGCCCTGACAGCGTGGGGGCACTCCGCCTGGCCCTGCGGCTGCTCGACGAGCGCCGCGGCCTGTTCCTGCTCGGCAATCACGACCGCAAGCTCGGCCGCGCGCTGCTCGGTCGGAAGATGCGCCCTGACCCGGCGCTCGAGGCGACGCTGGCGCAGCTCGACGACCCGGCCTTGCGCGACCGCGTGCTCGTCGAAGTCGCCCGCGCCCCGGCCTGGGCCCGGCGGGGGCGGATGTTCTTCGTCCATGGCGGCTTCCACCCGGCGATGCTGGGCCGCCGCCCGCCCGCCGGCCTCGAGCGCGTCGACCACATCCTGTCGCGCGCGCTGTTCGGCGAAGTCACCGGCGACATGCAGCCGGACGGCTACCCGGTGCGGCTGATCTCGTGGGTCGACCGCATCCCCGCCGGCATGACGGTCTATTGCGGCCATGACCGCCGCAGCCAGGACGGCCGCCCGATGGTGGTGCAGGGGCGGCGCGGCGGCACGGCGGTGTTCGTCGACACCGGCGCCGGCAAAGGCGGCCACCTGTCCTGGATCGATCTTCCCCCCGCCGATCTTCCCCCCGCCGATCTTCCAACCGAGGGTGAGGCTGGTCTATCCGGAACCTCATGAGCCATGCCGCCCCCGAGGACCCCGCCGCCGCCCTCCCCGACCTTCAGCTCAAGGTGATGCGGCGGAGCATCGACAACATCGACGCCGCCGTCATCCACATGCTGGCCGAGCGCTTCCGCTGCACCAAGGCGGTGGGCGAGCTCAAGGCGCGGCACGGGATGCCGCCGGCCGACCCAGCACGCGAGACCGAGCAGATCGCCCGGCTGCGGCGCCTGGCGGAAGCCGCCGAGCTCGACCCCGATTTCGCGGAGAAGTTTCTCGGTTTCGTGATCCGCGAAGTGATCCGCCATCACGAGGCCGTTCCCCGCCTCGATAAGGGCGCTCCGTCGGAAAAGCCGGACGGCTGACCTCTTCTGCCCCCGAGCGCCGCGTGCAAAGATGCGTGCATGGCCCAGCTGCTGCTCCTCCGTCACGCCAAGTCCTCCTGGGACGACCCGTCGATCGCCGACCACCAGCGGCCGCTGAACGCGCGCGGCGAGCGGGCGGCGCGCGCGATGGCGAACGCGTTCGCGACGCTGCATCTGGCACCCGACCTGGCGCTGATCTCGTCATCGCGCCGGACCCAGCAGACCTTCGAGGCGCTCCGCCTCAACCGCGACGCGATCGAGACCGACATCACCGACGCGCTCTACCTCGCGGATCAGGAGAGCATCCTGGAGCGTCTCCGCCTGGTGCCCGAGGGCACCCGCTCGGTGCTGGTGGTGGGCCATAACCCCGGCCTTTACGACACGGCGATCGATCTCGTCGGCAACGATCCCGCGACGCGCCCCGAGCCGCCGGTGATGCGCCTGCTGGACGGCTATCCCACCGCCTCGCTCGCCGAGTTCTCGATCTCGGTGCCGTGGGCCGAGCTCGGCCCGGGGCGCGGGCGCCTGGTGCGGTTCCAGCGGCCCGAGGATTTCGAGGGCGCCGGACATGCGAGCGACGACGCCTGATCGCACGCCTGCCTCCGCCATGTCCGCCTCCCCGCCTCCCCCGTCATTCGCCATCGAGCTCGACCTGCCGCCCGGGCAGGCGGGGCGCGTGTTCCGCCACAAGGCGGTCTCCACCCAGCGCCGCGGCCGCACCCAGAATGCCGGAAGTGCCATCACCTGGCACGACGCACCGGCCGATTTCTCCGGCGACGACGGCGCGCTGCTCGCGCTGAGCGGCGGGGCGTGGGAGGTCCAGCGTACGGTCCGATGCTGGGGCTGGCCCGCCGGCACCGAGACGCTCGCCTCGTTGGCACTCCACGAAGCGGGCGACGCCCCGCCCCGGCCTGTCGCGGCATGGCAGGGGCAGGCGCGGCGGGTGGCACTCGCCGCCGCGGCCGGCGAGGACGCACCGCCGCTCGCACTCAGCCTGCTGGAAGGCACGCTCCGCAACGTCACCGACGAGTTCAGCTGCTGCCGCGTCCGCGTCGAGGGCGCGCCGCGCGAGGCGGCCCGGCTGGCACTGGCCCTGGGCGAGACGCTGCCGCTGGTGCCGGCGCGCCTGTCGCTGGCCGAGCTCGCCTGCACGCTGGGGCAGGACGACGCGGGCGAGCCGCCGACGCCGGCGGTGGATGCGGCCGGCGACGTCGACGCGGCCCTGGCCGCGCTGTTCGGCGCGCTGTCGGCCGCCCTCCTGCTCTGGCTGACGCGGCTCGGCGCGTTCGCGGCACCCGGCACCGAGACCGCGATCACGGCGCACGCGGTGCACCAGGCCCGGGTGGCGACGCGCCGGCTGCGCTCGGCCCTGCTGGTGTTTGCGGGCCCGCTCGGCGGCAGCCTCGCGGCGTTCGCCGAGCCGCTCCGGACGCTCGCGGCAAGCCTCGGCCAGGCGCGCGACTGGGACGTGTTCCTGCTCGAGACCGGCGCGCCGATCGCGGCAGCGCTCGACCACGACCGGCGGATCGTTGCTCTTCTCGCGGACGCGGAGGCGGCCCGGCAATCGGCGCATGCGGAGCTGCGACGCGCACTCGCCCGTCCGGCGACGCGGCGGCTGATGCTGCATCTCTCGCTGCTCGCCTCGCTCCGCCCGTGGCGCGAGGTGGCGGCCGACACCACCGTCGCCGACCCGGACGCGCCCGCCGTCGAGATGGCCGACCCGCTCGCCCAGCCGGTGCGCAACCTCGCCCCCGATCTGGTCGAGCGCCGCTTCCGCAAGCTGGTGCGCGTCGGCAAGCACCTCGACGGGCTCGATCACGCGGCCCTGCACGGCACCCGCAAGACCGCCAAGAAGCTCCGCTACGCGCTGGAATTCCTCGCACCCGTGCTGCCGCGCGGCGAGACGCGGAAGCTGCTCCGCCGGCTGTCGACCCTGCAGGACCAGCTCGGCGCGCTCAACGACATCTCGGTGGGTGTGGCGCTGATGGGCCGGATCGCGCCGGGCCGGGACCTTGACCCCAAGGAACGGCACCCGAAGCGGCGGCACGAGTTCGCATCGGGCGCCGTCGCGGGCTGGCTCGCGGCGCGCGCCGCCGCCTCCGAGGCGGCGCTCGGCGAGACCTGGCGCGCCGTCCGGCACACGGAAAGGTTCTGGCGGGCCTGAGCTCCGGCGGTATGACATTGCCGGCCGGAAACGTGGCGCTTATCTATCGAGCCATCGGTGTGTCGGCTGGAGCGAGACAGGCATGAGCAGTTCGGAACGAGGACATGTGACGCTGACCGCCGGCGACACCGGGAAGACCGTGACGCTGCCGGTGCGCGGCGGCGCGATCGGGCCGGACGTGATCGACATCCGCCAGCTCTACGCCGAGCTGGGCCTGTTCACCTTCGATCCCGGCTACGGCGCCACGGCGGCGACCGAGAGCGGCATCACCTATATCGACGGCGATGCCGGCATCCTGCTGCATGCCGGCTACCCGATCGACCAGCTCGCCGAGAAGTCGACCTTTCCCGAGACCGCCTACCTGCTGCTGAACGGCGAGCTGCCGGACGAAGCCGCCTGCGCCGCGTTCCTGGCCCAGCTCCGCGCCAACGCGATGGTGCCCGAGGAACTGCGCCATATCTTCGACGGGTTCCGCTCGGACGCGCACCCGATGGCGATGATGTGTGCGGGTGCGGCGGCGCTGGCGGGATTCTACCATGCCGATCTCGATCTCAACGACGATGCGCAGTGCAAGCTGGCAGCCGTTCGGTTGATCGCCAAGATGGCGACCATCGCCGCCTGGGCCTACAAGCACATCGTGGGGGAGCCGGCGGTGTATCCGCGTTCGGACCTCACTTTCGCCGAGAATCTTCTGCACATGATGTTCGCGGTCCCGAGCGAGCCCTACAAGGTCAGCCCCGTGCTGAGCCAGGCGATGGACCGGATCCTGATCCTGCACGCCGACCACGAGCAGAACGCGTCCACCAGCACGGTGCGCATGGTGGGCTCGACGGGGGCCGACCCCTACGCGTCGATCGCGGCCGGCATCGCCGCCCTCTGGGGGCCCGCACATGGCGGTGCCAACGAGGCGGTGCTCAAGATGCTGGGCGAGATCGGCACGACCGCCAACGTTCCCGAGTTCATCGCCAAGGTGAAGGACAAGAGCTCGGGCGCGCGCCTGATGGGGTTCGGCCATCGCGTCTACAAGAACTTCGATCCGCGCGCCAAGATCATGCAGGCGACCTGCCACGAGGTGCTGGGCGAGCTCGGCATCACCGACGACCCGCTCCTGGACATCGCGATCGAGCTCGAGCGGATCGCGCTGGAGGATCCGTATTTCCGGGATCGCAAGCTGTATCCGAACGTGGATTTCTATTCGGGCATCATCCTCAAGGCGATCGGCATCCCGACGGCGATGTTCACGCCGCTGTTCGCGGTGGCGCGGACGGCGGGGTGGGCGAGCCAGTGGCTGGAGATGAGCCGGGATCCGCTGCTGCGCATTGGGCGGCCGCGGCAGGTTTACACAGGGCCGGCGCGGCGGGACATCGCGTAAGAAGAAGGCCAGGGGTTCCACCCCTGGACCCCGGCTGGGGCCTTGGCCCCAGACCCCTTTCGTTAGCCAGGTCCAGGACCGGCTCGGTCCTGGCGGGGGTTAAGGGGGCAGAGCCCCCTTAGAATGCCAACAGACGCACGCAGGCCAGGCTGAGCCCACCCAACGTCGCCAGCGACAACAGCACCACCACCGTCACCCTCCCCCCCGCCCGCACCGCGACGCCCAGATCCGTGCTCAACCCGAGCGCCGCCATCGAGATCACGGTCAGCACGGTCGCCACATGGCCCACCGGCTGCAGCACGACCGCGGGCAGCGCGCCGAGCGAGCGAAGTGCCGCCAGCCCGAGAAAGCCCAGGATGAACCCCGGCACCAGACGGTGCAGCTTCGGCCGCTCGCCCGCCGCGGTCAGCATCGACAGCGCCACCACCACCGGACCCAGCATCAGCACGCGCGCGAGCTTCACCACCGTGCCGATCTGCACCGCGGCCGCTCCTGCCGGTGCGGCCGCCGCCAGCACCTGCGGCACCGCGTAGACGGTCAGCCCCGCGAACGCGCCGTATTGCAGCGTGCCGAGATGCAGGAGTGCGGCCGCGGCCGGCAGCGCCAGCACCAGCCCCACCCCGCAGAGTGCGGTGAACGCGATCGCCGCCGACACGTCCGCGCCGCACGCGCCGATCACCGGGGCGATCGCCACGATCGCCGAGTTGCCGCAGATCGAATTGCCGCAGGCGACCAGCGTCGCCATCCGATGCGTGAGGCCGAACAGCCGCCCGATCGCGTAGCAGCAGACGATCGAGACGATCACCACGCCGGCGATCGCGGCGAGCAGCGACGCACCGGCCGCGACCACCACGCGGGCGCTGATCGAGGCGCCGAGCAGCACCACGGCCGTCTCGAGCAGCGTCTTGGCGGAGAAGTCGATGCCGGGACGCCACGCGCCGCCCGGCGTCCAGCTGGTGCGCACCACGGCGCCCACGACGATCGCGAGAACCAGGCTCTCGAACGGGGTGGCGCCGAACACGCGCTGCTCCAGCGACTGGAGTGCCACCGCCGCGCCCGTGACGGCGAGGCACAGCAGCAGGCCGGGTGCGAGGCGTGTGGAAATATTCATGGTCATGACGCGAACATGACAGGTGCACGAGACGCTTCCAGCGGATTATTCTGGTTGAATTGATCCGCTCGGGAGATCGATTGGTGACGCTGGAGCAGTTGAAAGTCTTCGTCGCGGTGGCCGAGCGGGAGCACGTGACCGCAGCGGCCCGCGACCTGCACCTGACCCAGTCCGCGGTCAGCAACGCCGTGGCGGCGCTCGAGGAGCGGCACGCGGTGCGCCTGTTCGACCGGGTCGGGCGCGGCATCGTGCTGAACGAAAACGGGCGGCAGTTCCTCGGCGAGGCGCGCGCCGTGCTGGCTCGCGCCGGCCTCGCCGACGCGATGCTCGCCGATCTGAGCGGGCTTCGCCGCGGCCGGCTGGCCGTGTTCGCGAGCCAGACCATCGCCGGCTACTGGCTGCCCGAGCGCCTGGTCGGGTTCCACGCCCGCCACCCGGCGGTGGAACTCGACGTGCAGGTGGGCAACACGCGCGAGGTGGCCCAGGCCGTGCTGGATGGTGTGGCCGAGCTCGGCTTCGTGGAGGGCGGGACCGACCATCCGCTGCTCGACGGGCGCGACGTGGGGCAGGACCGGCTGGTGGTGCTGGTGCCGTGGGCGCATCCCTGGGCGGGGGCAACGGCGCTGCGCTGCGAGGACCTGCAGCGCGCGTCATGGGTGATGCGCGAGCAGGGCTCGGGCACGCGCTCGAGCCTGGAGCAGGCACTGGCGGCGCTGGGCTGCGACGTCGCCACGTTGCCGGTCACGATGACGCTGCCGACGAACGAGGCGGTTCTGCACGCGGTGGAGAGCGGCGCCGGCGCGGCCGGGCTCTCGGAGCACGTCGCGCGCGGCTCGCGGGACTCGGGGCGACTGGTCGCGGCCGCGCTGGAGCTGCCGTCGCGATCGTTCGGGATGTTGTGGCATCGGGAGCGTCATCGAACGCGGGCCGCCGCGACGTTTGCGGGCGAGTTGTAGAAGACCAGGGCTCTGCCCTGGACCCGCCAAGGGGCTTGCCCCTTGGATCCCATGACTTAAAGAATCGGTTCTAAGGGCCAGCCCTTAGCGGGGTCCAGGGGCAGAGCCCCTGGCCTTCTTACTCGTCCGGACACTCACAGCCGGCAGTCGGCCCGTCAGCCCGGCGCACCACATGGTGGTCGATCCACTCGGACACCAGCAGGCGCGCCTCGCTGAGCGACGCCTCGGGATGATGGATCCGATAGAGGGTGGTGCAGGCATGGAACGCCTGCACGTCCTCGGTGCCGAGCCCGCGCAGCTCGCTGTAGGCAGTGACCACCGCCCGCTCGCACCGCCTCGCTATGACGCTCGATTCCCTGACCACCATGGTCCCCCTGTGACACGGTTCGGACAGTAAACCTCGGGGTCGTCAGCCGCAATCATGCGCTGCACAAACGCGTCCGGACGGATCAGGCCATCAGCATGTCGCGCAGCACCGCGGCGACGCGCCCGGCCTCGTCGAGCGGGCGCCGGCGCCATGCGGACAGGCCGCCGGCGAAGGCGCGCACGTCGCCCTGCGCCTCGAGGCTCCGGAGCAGCAGGCGTCCCTCCGAGGAGCGGTCGTCCAGCGGATCGGCGAACACCGGGACCGCGGTCGCGGCCGCCTCGCTCAGCGCGTGGGCCGAGGCGCCGCCCACCACCACGGCGTCGGCGACCGCGAGGAAGCCGAGCGTCGGGTCGTCGCCGGGCTCGTCGCTGCGGTAGAGGAGATGGGTCGCGGGCCGGAGTGCGGCCGCCAGCGCGGCGATCGCCTCGGGCCCGATCGCCGCGTCGACGCTCGCGATCACCGCGCCGCCCCGTGCGGTCGCCAGTGCCGCGAGCCGCGCGCCGAGGCGGCGCACCGCGTCGGCGTCGAGCCGGCGCCCGTGGCCGCTGCGCACGACCAGGGCCAGGCGCGGATGCGGCAGGTGGTCCAGGCGCTCGCGCCAGAGCTCGCGGGCACGAGCGAGAAGTACGGGCGAGACCACGCCGAGCGGGCCGAGCGCCGGAATGATCCGGGGGAGTGCCGCGAGCGGCCGCGCCGAGGGCCGCACCATCAGGTCGAACGGCAGCAGGGCGTGGGCATGGCGCGAGCAATGGAGGATCCGTGCGCCGATGCGCGCACGCAGCGCCAGCGCAACCGCGCCGGCGCGCCAGCCCGCGGAGATCACGAGCGCGGGACGCGCATCCGGGCGCCCGGCCAGGGCGGTCTCGAGTGCCGCCGCGAGCGCCAGCTGGCCCGGTCGACCGCGCCGCGCCAGCGGGACGCGGAGATAGGGCAGGTCGAGCCGCCCGGCGATCGCCAGCGCCTGGCCGGACGCGGGCCCAGCGCCCTCGTCGAGCACCCAGATCGGGGCGGCCGGCGCGTCGTGGCGCGTCATCATGACCAGGCGCGCGCCCCCTGTTGCGTTCGCCTCGCGGTGCGGGGATGTTCGGCACTCCCCCAACGTCGAGCCCGGGAGCCTCCCATGTCGATCGCCCAGGTGCCCCCGTCCGACCGGCGGAAATCCACCCGGCCGACCGACTGGGACCGCGATGCCGCGATCACCACGGCGCGTCTGCTGCTCGAGATCAAAGCCGTCAATTTCCGCCCCGAGGACCCCTACACGCTCACCTCGGGCTGGAAGTCGCCCGTGTATATCGACTGCCGGCGCATCATCTTCTTCCCGCGCGCGCGCTCCAAGATCATGGAACTCGGGGTCGAGAAGATCGGCCGCCATGTCGGCTACGAGACCATCGAGGCGGTGGCGGGCGGCGAGACCGCCGGCATCCCGTTCGCCGCCTGGATGGCCGACCGGATGCTGGTCCCGATGGCCTATGTCCGCAAGAAGCCGAAGGGGTTCGGTCGCAACGCCTTGATCGAGGGCGCGGTGCCGGAAGGCATGAACACGCTGCTGGTGGAGGATCTGACCACCGATGGCGGGTCCAAGGTGCAGTTCGCGCGCGCACTCCGCGACGCGGGTGCCGTCTGCCACCACGCCTTCGTCATCTTCTTCTATGGCGTGTTCCCGGGCGGCCTGGCGCAGCTCTCGGAGATGGATGTCGAGCTGCATTCGCTCTGCACCTGGTGGGATGTGCTGGAGGCCTGCAACGAGCGGCCGTATTTCGCGGACGACGCGGCATCCGAGGTGCGGCGCTTCCTGGAGGACCCGATCGGGTGGTCCGGCCGCCACGGCGGCGTCGCGAGTGCGGAGGAGGCGGCCGCTCGCAAGGCCGCCCTGAACGCCGGGTGAGACGCCACGTCCTGGCGCTCGATTCCGGGGTCGGCGGCCTCGGCATCGTGCGCGCCCTCCGCGATGCGATCCCCGGGGTCGCGATCACCTATCTCGCCGACAACGCGTTCCGCCCGTATGGCGACAAGCCGGACGACGTGCTGACCGAGCGGCTCGTGAGCCTGGTGGGCGGGCTCGTTCGGGCACTCGCGCCCGAACTCGTGGTGATCGCCTGCAACACGGCGAGCACGATCGCATTGGAAAAACTCCGGGGCGCGATCAGGCTGCCGTTCGTGGGCACGGTGCCGCCGGTGAAATGGGCGGCGTCGCTCAGCCGGACCCGCACGATCGGTCTGCTCGCGACCGAGGCGACCGTGGGACGCGCATACGTGGCCGACCTGCAGCAGCGCTTCGCCCCGGATTGCCGGCTGGTGGCGCGCGCCGCACCCGGGCTGGTGGAGCTCGCCGAGCGCAATTTCGTGGGCGAGGACGTGGCCGACGCCGATGTCGCGGCCGAGCTCGCTCCGCTGCTGGACGGCGAAGGCGGCGACGCGATCGACGCGATCTGTCTCGGCTGCACCCATTTCGGGCTGCTGCTGCCCGCACTTCGGCGCGCCGCTCCCGAAAACATCGCCTGGCTCGACCCGGCGGGGCCGGTGGCGCGACGCGCGGCCGAGCTGCTGGGCGCGCTGCACGCCGCCTCCCCTGCGCGAGAACCGGCCGACCGGGCGTTCGTCACCGCCCCCGTCGCGGGTCAGGCGCGCTTCGCCGCGGCGCTCGGGGCCTACGGGTTCGACGGGCTCGGGATTTTTGAGGCCGACCTGCTCAATGCAGGCGTGTGACCGCGTAATCCGCCACCGCGGCGAGGAGGTCGCGGAGCGTCGACGGCGGGAACGGCGCGAGCGAGGCTTTCGCGCGATCGGCGAAGCTTGCGGCGCGCGAGAGCGTGGCCTCGATCGCACCGGTCTCACGGATCAGCGCGAGGGCATGGTCGAGATCGCCGTCGCGCTGTTCGCTCCGCTCGATCGTGCGGCGCCAGAACTCGCGCGACTTGTCGTCGGCCGCGCCGTAGGCGGCGAGCACCGGCAGGGTGATCTTGCCCTCGCGGAAATCGTCGCCGATCGTCTTGCCGAGCTCGACCTCGGAGGCGGCGTAGTCGAGCGCGTCGTCGGCGAGCTGGAAGGCGATGCCGAGATTGGTGCCGAACGCGCTCAGCGCCTCCTCCTCGGCAGACGGGCGGGAGGCCAGCACGGCGCCGATGCGGCAGGCGGCCTCGAACAGGGCCGCGGTCTTGCCGTGGATCACCTCGAGATAGCGCTCCAACGAGGTCGAGAGGTCGTTCTGGGTGACCATCTGCAGCACCTCGCCCTCGGCGATCGTGGCGGACGCCGCCGACAGGATCTCCAGCACGCGCAACGAACCGTCGGCCGTCATCAGCTGGAAGGCGCGAGAGAACAGAAAATCGCCCACCAGCACCGACGCCTTGTTGCCGAACACCGCGTTGGCGCTGGCGAGACCCCGGCGGAGCTCGCTCTCGTCGACCACGTCGTCGTGCAGCAGCGTCGCGGTGTGGATGAACTCGACGCAGGCGGCGAGCTCGACATGGCGGGTGCCGCCCTCGGCGGTGCTCGGATAGCCGCACAGCCGCGCGGAGGCGAGCGTGAGCATCGGCCGCAGCCGCTTGCCGCCGGCCGCCACGATATGGGCCGCGAGCTGCGGGATCAGCGCCACCGGGCTCGCCATCCGGGCGACGATCGTGCGGTTGGTGGCATTGAGGTCGGGGCGCAGCAGCTCGGTCAGCGTGTTCAGCGCGTCGTTGGCCGCGCGCCGGGTCGCGGCCGCGGCCTCATGCGCGGGACGATCGGTCACATCTGCGGCCACGTGGTTGCTCCCAAGCGAGGCCGGGCAGCGCGGTGCGGCGACCACTGGCAGGCCCGGGAGCCGCAGGGTATCGGCGTACGGGCCACCCCGGTCAAGGCGACGGCGTGACCACCGAGACGACCGCCGGCACGCTGCTCGGCGGACGCGTCCGCTACCGCCAGCTGTGCTCCGGACACCGCACCGGGATCGAGCCGGTGCTGCTGGCGGCGTGCGTGCCCGCGCGGCCCGGCGACGTGGTGGCGGAAGGGGGAACGGGTGCGGGTGCGGGGCTGCTGTGCCTCGCCGCGCGCGTCCCCGGGATACGCGGCGTGGGCGTGGAAGCGGATGCGGCACTGGCGGCGCTCGCGCGTGCCAACCTGGCGGCGAACGAGGTGGCAGTGGCCGTGCGGCACGACCGGCTGCCCGACCTGGCCGAGCCCCTGCCCGCGCTGGACCATGCGTTCGCCAACCCGCCCTGGTTCGCGAACGCCGACACCCCCTCGCCCGATGCGCGCCGGGCGCTCGCGCGGCGGCAGGGCGAGACGGGCGTGCTGCACGGCTGGGCGGCGGCGCTCGCGCGCACGCTCCGCCGCCACGGCACGCTGACGTTCGTCGTGCCGGCGCGTGCGCACACGGAGGCGGCGGCGGCGCTGGCGGCGGCTGGCTGCGGCGGGATCGTGCTGTATCCGCTCTGGCCGCGCGCCGGGCGGGAGGCGAAGATCGCGATCCTGCGCGGGGCGAAGGGGAGCCGGGCGGCGGGGCGGATCGCACCGGGGCTGGTGTTGCATGTGGCCGAGGGGGGTTATGCGGCGAAGGCGGAGGCTGTGCTGCGTGATGGCGCCGGGTTGGAGATTTAAGGCCAGGGGCGCTGCCCCTGGACCGAGCTCAAGGGCAGTCGCCCTTAGAACCCATTCCTTAAGTAAAGGGGATCCAAGGGGCGACTGCCCCTTGGCGGGTCCAGGGCAGAGCCCTGGCCTTTTAGGGCACCCAATGCTCCGGGATCCATCCGCGCGGCGACCAGTGGCCCGGCACGAAGTGGCCACGGCGGCCGGAGATCCAGTGGCCGGGCTCCCAGCGGTAGCCGCCCGGCGTCCAGCGGTAATGGGCGGGCACCCACTCGGCCGGAAATGCCGGACGCGGCGGCTGGACTTCGTAAAACCCCGGCGGCGGCGGCGGCGGCCCGTAGCCGGGCGGGGGATAGGGTTGCGCGGCGGCGGGAATTGCGGCGCCGGCGAGCGCCAGCAGGGCAGCCGAGACCGCGAGAATCCTGGTCGTTGTCATGCGTGGACGATCTCCTTCCCGACACGAGATCCCCGTCGAAGAGGACGACGCAGCGAGCACCCGGAATGTGGCGGGTTTGGGTGCTGCGGATTGCGAAGATGGTCGGACGGGAGAGATGCGGGGCGTCAGGCCCGGATGCCTTGAGCATTCCCTCGGCGTGACGCCCCGCCGACGTCAGGCGCCGCCCGAGGCGCTGAGGGTCTGCCCGGTGACCCATCTGGCATCGTCCGACGCGAGGAACACCGCCACCGTCGCGATGTCGGCCGGCTGACCGATGCGGCCGAGCGGGGTTACGGCCGCGGCGCCCTTCTCGAAATCGCTGCCCATGATGCCGGCCGTATGCGTGCCTTCGGTTTCCACGAGGCCGGGGCTCAGCGAGTTCACGCGCACCTTCTGCGGACCGAGCTCCTTGGCGAGCACGCCGGTGATCGCGTCGACCGCGCCCTTGGTGCCGGTGTAGATCGCCGAGCCCGGCGGGGTGATGCGCGCCACGATCGAGCTGATGTTGATGATGCTACCGCCCTCGGTACCGAACTGCGCGGCGGCCGCCTGGCTGGCGGCGAGCAGGCCGAACACGTTGGTGCCGAACTGGCGGTGGAACTCGGCCTCGGTGACCTCGGCGAGCGCGGCCATCTGGTAGACGCCGGCGTTGTTGACCAGGATGTCGACGCGGCCCAACGCCTCGGTCGTCTCCGCGAAGATGCGCTTGACGTCCTCGAGTTTGGCGACGCTGCCCTGCACCGCAACGGCCTGGCCGCCATGGTCTCTGATGCGCCCGACCACCGCATCCGCGCCATCGCGGCTGGTGGCGTAGTTCACCGCTACCGACGCACCCGCTTCGGCCAGCGCCTCGGCGATCGCGGCACCGATGCCCTTCGACGCACCGGTCACCAGTGCGACCTTGCCTGCCAGTCGTGCCATGTCACTTCTCCTGTCTACGTTTCGACGATCATCGAATTGTTGGCGGCGTTACCGGCTTTCAAGTCCGGCCGGTCAGGCGCCCGTTGGTCGGGGTGCGGCGTCCTCGGCGAGCTGGCGCAGGTAGAGATCGTAGCGGTCGCGCATGAAGCTGAGGATCGCGAAGCGACCGTCGCGGGAGACCTCGACCAGGCCGGCCTGCTCGAGCTGCTGCAGGTGATGCGACATGGTCGAGGCGCTGACGCGGCGGGTCTCGGGGAGGGCGGCGCAGGCGACCGGCGCGTCGGCGGCCGCCAGCGTCGTCATGATGTTGTAGCGGCGCGGATCGGCGAGCGCGCGCATGATGGACGCCATCTCGTCGGGCGACAGGCGGTTTCTGGGTGACGACATCGGTCGGATATAGGGGACCAGCCGCACGCGGCCAATCACGAGAGCGGGGCTGCGCCGGCGGGGATGGCCTGTTGCTTGTCGATCGCTGTCTAATTAGATAAGCGCCTAACGAGACAGCGATCGATGTCGACATGCAGACCCAGCCCGAGTTTCCGGTGGTCCTCGAGTTCTTCAAGGCCCTGGCGAACGAAAGCCGCCTGCGCCTGCTCGGCCTGCTGGCCAGGAGCGAGCTCAACGTCCATGAACTGGCCAACGAGTTGAAGCTGACCGAGCCCACGACCTCGCATCACCTCGCCGTGCTGAAGCGGCTCGGCATCCTTAAGCGGCGCGTCGACGGGACCACGCACTGGTACGCGCTCGAGCCGGACGCCCTGGTGGCGCTGTCCCGCTCCGTGCTCAGCCGCGAACAGGTGCAGCACTGGGCACCGTCGCCGGATCGGGCGGTGCCCGCGAAGCTGCGGAACTTCGTGACGGAAGACGGCACGCTGACGCAGATCCCGGCCGGCCGGAAGAAGCGTCGGGCGGTTCTCGTGTGGCTGGCCGGGCAGTTCGAGCCCGGCCGCACCTACTCGGAAGCCGAGGTCAATCGCATCCTCAAGCGCCATCACGAGGATTGCGCCACGCTGCGTCGCGAGCTGGTTGGTTATCGGATGATGAGTCGCGAGAGCGGCCGCTATCGCCGGATGCCGGAAGCGGAGTGGGCGGAGGACTGAGGCGCCGCGAGCAAGAAGGCCAGGGGCTCTGCCCCTGAACCCCGCTAAGGGCAGTCGCCCTTAGAACCGATTTGTTTAAGTTATGGGATCCAAGGGGCAAGCCCCTTGGCGGGTCCAGGGCAGAGCCCTGGCCTTCTTCGCCGCGCGACGAAGCGCCCGCGCAAGGCGCCGCGCCGTGAACTGCGCCCCGCAGGCGAAGCGCAGCGTCGGGCCGAAGCTGTTGGCGGCCGCCACGCCCGTGAAATAGAGACCGGGCACCGAGCTCTCGAACCGGCTCGACAGGATCGGCGTGTGCTGCACCTGGTCGATGGCGGCCAGGATGCCGGCGTCCAGGAACGGGAGCTTGCGAAGATCGGTGCGGTAGCCGGTGGCCGCGATGACGTGGTCGACCGTGAGCGTGCGGGCGCCGTCCGGCGTGTCGATCAGGACGTCCATGCCGCCATCTGCCTCGGCTGCGGTGCGAACGGTCGAGCTTCCGTGCAGGACCACCGTCCGTTCGAACGCCTCGCGCGTGAACCAGCAGGGTGCGGGGCCGAGGAAGCGGCGCGTCACGTCGATGCGGAACCGTTCCGGCATGCGGTGGAAGACGTTGGGGAGGCGGGTGCAGAGCATGCCCTTCCACGAGGGTCCGACCGGCGACATCGGCGCGCGGATCCGGTCGAGCCAGCGCCGCCGGCCGGGCGGCGCGTGGAAGGCGAGCTTCGGGCGTCGCGTCACGACATGCACTTCGCTGCCGGCGCGCGTGAGCGACACGGCGGCATCCACCGCCGAGGCGCCGCCGCCGATGATCAGCACGCGGCCGCCGCGGAAGCGCTCGAGGTCGCCCACCGCGGACGAATGCGCGAGGCGGTCGCCGAACAGGGCGGACAGTTCGTCCGGCACATGGCGGAAATGGGTGATGCCGACCGCGAACACGACGCGGTGGAATTGTTCGGTGGTGCCGTCCTCCAGCGTGACCGCGAAGCCGGCGCCAGCGCGCTTCACATGTGCCACCAGGCGCTCGTCGAGATCGGGCACGCAGCGCGCCTGGAAATGCAGGCCGTAGTCGCAGAACACGGCGAGCGGGACGGGCTCGCCCACGGGCGAATAGGGCAGCCCCCGCGCGTCGCAGAAGCGCTCGAGCGTGAAGGCGCTCTGCGGATCGTAGAGGTTGGTCGCGAACGGTTCCGACTTCAGCGACATGCCCTTCGGCATGTTGTCGCGCCACACGCCCATCGGGCGGCCGAAGATGCGGAAGCGCACGCCGGCCGCGCGGAGATGGGCCGCGAGCGACAGGCCGTAGGGGCCGGCGCCGATGATGGCGACGTCCAGCGGGGCCGCCTCCGCGGGCTGGGGCCGAGCGGCCGCTCGCTGATCCTTGCCGAGGACGCCTTCGATCATTCCCAACGGTCATCTCCCCCAGGCGCGCGCCGAGCGCCTGATCTCTTGCGCCGAGCGCGTCACTGCCTCCTCGTCTCTAGGCCTGAGACGTTTACAATTCGTTTTCGAGATCGCTGTAGCCTCGGCGCAAACAGATGATCAGTGCGCGATGACCCGACCGATTGGCCCGTCCCAGGCACCGCCGCGCCTCCTGCTCGTGTCGACCACGTGGTGGCCGTCCGATGCGCGGCTGGCCGCTTCGTTGCGGGATGCCGGATGCGCGGTGAGCCTGCTGTGCCCGGGCGGCCACCCGGCCGAGGCGCTCGGCATCGAGGCGATCCATCGCCTGCGCGCCTTCGGGCGCCGCCGCGCGCTGCTGCGGGCGATCCGCGCATCCTGTCCCGACCTCGTCGTGCCGACCGACGAGCGGGCACTGCGCGACATGCATGAGCTGCATGCGAGCGGGAACGCCGCCACGCGGGCGCTGATCGAAAACTCGCTCGGCGCGCCTGGGAATTTCGCCCGCCTCACCTCGCGCCTCGGGACGATGGAGGATGCGCGGCAAGCGGGGATGCGGGTCGCCGACACGATCGCCGTGACGGATCGCGCGTCGCTGCGCCGGTGGAAGGACGCGGCACCCGGCCCTATCGTGCTGAAATCCGATGGCAGCTGGGGCGGCGAAGGCGTGCGCGTCTGCCACGCGCCGGATGCTGTCGATGCGGCACTCCGAGCACTCCGGCGCGGCCCGGGCGTGGCCATCCTGCTCAAGCGCTGGCTGGTCAATCGGGACCGCTTCGTACTGGCCGACCGCCTGCGCCGGCGCGAGCCCGCACTGGTGGCGCAGCGCCACGTGGCCGGGCGCGCGGGCGATCTCGCGGCGTTCTGCTACCGGGGCGAGCTGCTCGGGGTCGCCATCGGGCGGCAGGAGCAGTGCGGTCGCCTGCACGGGCCGTCGACGATGCTGCGCCTGGTGGACCATCCCGCGCTGGTGGACGGGGCGCGGCGGCTGGCGGCTTCACTCGGCCTGACCGGCTTCATCGGCATCGACATCATCATCGAGGACGCGACGGGCGAGCCGGTGGTGATCGAGATCAACCCGCGCGCGACGCCGCTCGCGGGCGCCGCACGGGGTGCGTGCAGTCCGGCCGCGTCCGCCGCGCGCGCACTAGGGGCAGCACCGCGCACGGAGACGGCGGCCGAGATGCCCCGCGACCTCGTCGCCTATTTTCCCGCGGCGTGGCGCGTCGACCCGTCCGACGAGCGGCTCGAGGCCTGCGACGGCGACATCCCCCACGCCGATCCCGCGCTGCTCGCCGAACTTCTGCGCACCCCGTGGCCCGAGCGCGGCCTGCTGGCACGCATCTTCGGCTGGCTTCTGGCGCGTGCGGGAACGCGAGCTTCGTCGCCGGCGGGGGCGCCCGCGCGCGGTGCGACCGCGCGTCACGAGGGGCAGGCGGCGCCGCTGGGTACCACGTAGGGTTCGCGCCGCCGCCGCCTATGCGGCCGGGACATCGGCCGCCAGGCTGATCTCGTGCAGCGAGCGGATCTCCTGCACGCGCGCCTCGAGCCGCTCGAGCACCGCATCGTAGCCCCAGGCGCCGAGCACCAGGTGGCGCGGCGGCGACGCCTGACGGGTGATCGCGATCATCGCGTGGGCGGCCCTTGCGGGATCGCCCTTCTGGCTGCCGCTTCCGTCGCGCATGGCGGCGAGGCGCTTGTCCGCCGTCTCGGCATAGTCGGCGATCCGGCTGTCGGTCTGCCGCAGCGAGCGGCCGGCCCCGTCGGGTGCGGAACGGGCCCGGCTCCACGCAGGTGACGCCGATGCCGAGCGGCTCGACCTCGGTGCGCAGCGCGTCCGACCAGCCTTCGACCGCGTGCTTCGACGCCGCGTCGTAGCCCGAGCCCGGGAAACCCACGAGGCCGGCCACCGAGGTGAGCTTCGCCGCGTGCGCGAAGCCGGCGACGCCCGCGGCCGCGCCGCCGTTGCTGCGGTCGCGGAGGGCGGCATAGGTCGCGGCGACGTTCACCGCGGCATCGGAGCTGCGGCCATCGGCTGGCCTCGGTGACGATCGCGGCCGCCCGGGACGGGCGGGCGGGCGGATCAGGCTGCGCCCCGACGGCGGCGTCTCGCCGGCAGTCGCGCCCAGCCCGATGCGCGTGGCCCCGCCCTATCCCGCGCCCTGCGGCACCGAACACGGCATGATCCCGGCGAGCGTGCCCGGTGCCCGCGCGGGCGGACGAGATGGTGCGGCCGGAGCCGTGAGCGGCCAGGATTCCGTCCATAAAATCGGGCGGCGTGGCGGTTTTCGATGGCGGTGAGACACACGTAAACCGCCTGTTTACGAATGGGGCACTAGAGGGAGTGCATCGGCCGATCTCAATCGTGAGACCGATCCTCAAACTCTAGGACGTGCCCCTTGGCGACTTTCAGATCCGCGCTGCTCGCGGCCGCGACGTTCGCGACCCTGGCCGGCCACCACGCGAACGCCGCCGCGCCGACGCTCGGCTTCGCCTTCCCCGCGCCCGTGCCGCTCCAGCTGCTCGGCACCGCACCCGCGTCGCAGCCGGTCGAGTTCGACGTGGTGCTGCCGCTGAGCAACAGCGCGGCGCTCGACACGCTTCTGACGCAGCTGAACGATCCCGCCTCGGCGCAGTATCACAAATGGCTGACGCCCGCCGCCTTCGCGCAGCGGTTCGGGCCCGCGGCGCCGCTCGCGACCCAGGTGGCCCTGCAGCTGCGCCTCTACGGCCTCACCGTGACGTCGCAGACCCGCTCGCTGCACGTGCGCGGCACCACGGCGCAGGTCAACGCCGCGCTCCGCGTGTCGCTGCAGCTGGCCGCCGACGCGCTCGGGCGCACCCGCCTCGTGGCGCCGGGCGCGCTTACGCTGCCGGGCGGCCTGGCCGCGAGCGGCATCGTCGTTCCCGCCTTCCATCCCGGCCTGAGCGACGCGAACCCGCTGGTCCGCCGTTCCGCCGGCGGCTACGTGCGCCGCAGCACCGGCGGCTACGGCGCGCAGGGCGGCAGCACCACCTACATGTTCAACGATCTGAAGCAGGCCTACGCCTACCCGTCCGCCCAGGCGGCGAACGGTGCGGGCGCCACGGTCGCGGTGATCATGTCGAGCGACGTGGCCGACAGCGACGTCAAGGCGCTGTTCGACGGCGACAACTACACCGCGAACTCCGCCGCCGCCGCCGATCCGGCGATCTTCGCCCGGCGTCCGGTCGATGGCGGCCCGGTCGCCACAACTGACGCGACGTCGGCGGAAGAGGCGACGCTCGACGTGGAGCAGGTGCTCGGCGGCGCGCCCGGCGCGCATGTCATCCTGTACGACACGCCCGATCTGAGCGACCAGTCGCTGGTCTCGGCCCTGGTCGCCGTGGACAACGACAACACCGCCGACCTGGTCTCAATGTCCTACGGCCAGTGCGAGCTCTACTACACCGCCGCCTACAACAACGGCGTCGACGGGACCGCGATGCTGCGGCTCTACTCGGAGCTCTACAAGCAGGGCAACGCGCAGGGCATCACCTTCATCGGCGCGGCGGGCGACGGCGGCGGCCTCGGCTGCATGAGCCCCGGCACCTTCACGGGCCAGGGCCAGGCCGCGTTCGTGGCCGGCGTCTCGGTGCCGGCGGCCGATCCGAGCGTCACCGCGGTGGGCGGCACCAACCTGGTCACCGCGGCCTCGCAGGGGGGTGCTGACAGCAGCTACCTGCGCGAGAACGCCTATGCCGATCTCGAGCCGGCGCTCGACCCGTACGGCACGGGTGTGGCGGTCTCCGGCGGCGTGTTCGGTGCGGGCGGCGGGGTGTCGACCCTGTTTGCGAAACCGAACTACCAGAACCTGGTCGCGACCGGATCGAACAGCTTCCGCACCCTGCCCGATATCGGCATGGAAGTGGGCGGCTGCCCCGATCTCGGCGCGGGCGCCTGCGACACCGTGGGCCAGCTCGCGGGCGACACGGGCGAGCGCTCCAGCGTCGTGGTGGTGTTCCAAGGCGCGCCGGACAGCGTGATCGGCACGAGTGCCGCCGCACCGGAGATGGCGAGCGCCGCGGCGCTGATGGTGCAGACCTACGGGCGGCAGGGCAATCTCAACCCGTATCTCTACAGCCAGGCCCAGCGGCAGGCTGGCGGTGGCGCCGCGTATTTCCACCAGACGGTCGCCGGCGATGACGGCGTGCTCGCCAATAGCGGCACCTACAACTTCACGACCGGCAACGGCACGCCGAACGTGGCCGCGCTGCTGGGGCTCTCGACCGTCGCCCTGGCGGGCGCGCCGGGCACCGCGACGAACCCGTAACGACGAGGGCGGTTCCGGCCAAAAGAGCCGGAATTCAACGCCTTGTTAACGCAGACGCGAGATGCTTGCCGCGCACGCCCTCCCCCCCTCGGGCGCGTGCGTCGTTTGGCGCAAAGGCGAGAGATGCTTCACCCCCGGCACGGACGCAGAACGCGGGCGGTGCTTCCAGCGCTGCTGGCCGCGTTCTGGCTGATCCTGGCCGCAGGCGCCGCACATGCGCAGTTCACCCGCTTCGAGAACCTGACCGACGAGCAGGGTCTCGGCAACATGACCGTGACGGCCTTGGCACAGGACCGGGACGGCTTCATCCTGATCGGCACGGAAGCGGGACTGTTCCGCTACGATGGTGCGGCGGTCACGCCGGCCGATGACGGCATCCCTTCGGGGAGCTGGATCCACCGGATCGCGGCGGATGCCAGCGGGCATGTCTGGGTCATCGCGGATGACGGACTCTATCTCCGGTCGGGCGCCGCATTCCGGCGCCTCGAGCTCGGCGGCGCTACCCCCGGCGCTGAACGCCGCGTCGCGTTCGATGGCGACGGAGTCGTGGTGATCCGCGACGGCACGCCGATGCGGGCCCGCCTGCACGACGACCGGCTGGAGGCGCTCACCCCGCTGCCCGCCTCGTCCGGCCCGGGACGGACGGGCTCCGCTCGCGCGCCGCCGATCGTTGACGGGCACTTCATCACGGCCGCCGGCGACGGCGGCTTCCTCCTCGGGTGCGGGACCGGAATCTGCCGTCTCGACCGGCAGGGCCGGCTGGAACGCGACGGCGTGGCGCAAGGCCTGCCCGCCGACCACTGGGACCTCGCGATCCGCACGCCGGATGGCGCGCTATGGGCACGCAGCCTCGGGCGTCTCGCCTGGCGCCGTCCCGGCGACGCCGGTTTCACCACGGTCGCCATCCCGAGCCGCAACCAGCGCTTCTTCACGCTCGAGCCCGACCGGCTGGAGCTCGTCTCCGACGATCGCGGCGGCATCGTCACGCAGGGCGATGACGGCCTGCTCCGCTGGGACGGCGCCGCCTGGACCACGATCTCGCATCACGCCGGCGGCCTCGCCGCAGCACCCGTTCAGGCGCTCATGCTCGATCGCGAGGATCAGCTCTGGGTCGGCACGCTCGGTCACGGCGCGTTTCGCAGCATCGGCCTCGGTGACTGGCAGAACTACACCGCCGATGACGGGCTTTCGAGCGACCTGGTCTGGGCGATCGCCCGCCGCGGCGACGGCCGGCTCTGGGTCGCAACCTACGGCGACGCCGTCCCGCTCGACCGCAGTTCCGCGCCCGTCCCGGGAGGCAGCGAGAACGTGGCCGCGACCCGGGACGGCCGGCTCTGGTTCAGCCCGCTCGAGGCGCCGCTCGCCCGCCTCGATACGGCCGGCCGTATCGAAACCTTCGCCACCCTGCGACGCGTGTCCTCGATGGTGGTGGATGGCCGCAACCGCCTGCTGGTGTGCGCCGGGGACGGGCTGATGATCGCGCCCGATGCGGACGCGCCGGCCGCCACGCTGCGGCTGGCGACCGCACTCGCCCGGCCGACCACGGCGGTCGTCACCGACGGCGCCGGCGTGGTCTGGGCGGTCGCCGATGACGGGGTGTACCGCGAGGGGGCCGACGGCCGTTTCACCCGGGTGATCCCCTCCGCGAACGCCGCCGGCGTGACCGCGATCGAGTTCGCCTCGAACGGCGAGATCTGGCTCGGGATCGGCGGCGGCGGCGTTCTCCGCTACCGGGTGGCGGGCGGACACGCCGAGAAGCTCGCGCCCCCTCCGGGCGCACCGCTCCTCGCCTCGCGCTACATCGCCTTCATCCATCGCGACGGCCACGCGCGCATGTGGGTCGGCACCGATGGCGGCGTCGACCTCTTCGCGGCCGGGCGCTGGCGCCATTTCGGGGCGGCCGACGGCCTGGCCAGCAACGATCTCGATCAGGGTGCGGTGTTCGAGGACCGGGACGGCTCGATGTGGTTCGGCACGAGCCACGGCCTGAGCCACCTGCTCAACCCCGACCATGCGCGCCCGATGCTGCCGCTCCACCCGCATCTGACCGGAGTGTCGCTGGGAAAACGCCAGTTCGGCAACGAGCCCGGCCGGATCGAATCCAAATCGAACGCGGCACCGCTCACCATCCGCTTCGCCGATCTCGACTACGCGGTCACGCGGCCGGTGGTGTTCCGCTACCGGATGCGCGGCCTCGATACCGGATGGAACGAGACGACCGGCCACGAAATCCGCTATGCTGGACTGCCGCCCGGACTGTTCCGTTTCGAGATGATCGCGGTCGACCTGTCGCACGCGGCACAGTCGGCGCCGATCTTCTTCGACGTCGACATCCATGCGCCCTGGTGGCGCCACTGGTGGTTCTATGCCGCGGTGTCGGTCAGTGCGACGGCAGCACTCTTCCTGGCCTGGCAGCTGCGCGTCCGCCTGCTGCTGCGTCACCAGCAGCGCCTCGAGGGGATGGTGGTGGCGCGCACCGCCGAGATCGAGCAGGCGCGCGAGGAGCTCCATCGCCTCACCCTCTGCGATGGGCTGACCGGCCTGCCGAACCGGCGCGCGATCATGGGTGTCCTCGAACAGGCCGTCGCGCGGGTGGGGGCGGACGACACGCCGCTCGCGATCCTTCTCTGCGACATCGATCACTTCAAGCGGATCAATGACGGGTTCGGCCATCTCGCGGGCGACGGGGTGCTGGCGGCGTTCGGCGCGCGGCTGCGCGATGCGCTGGTCCCACCCGAAGCGGCGGGACGCTATGGCGGCGAGGAGTTCTGCGTCGTGCTGCACGGCGCGCGCGACTTCGTCGAGGCGCGCATCGAGGACATCCGCACCGCGATCGCCGGCTTGCCCTACCGGCTCGCCGGCGAGATCGAGGGGCATGTCACGTCGAGCGGCGGCCTCGCATTCTTCCGGCCGGGCGACACCGCACTGTCGATGCTGGGGCGGGCCGACGCCGCGCTGTACGACGCCAAGGAGCGCGGCCGCAACCGGATCGAGCGGGAACGCGCCGGTGCCGCGGCGCATATCGGCAAGGCGGCCCGCGTCTCCTCGCGCGCCGAGGGTTTCGACGGCCTGCTCGATCCTGCCGAGGTGGCGCTCCGCGACGATCTCGAGACCGCGATGCGCGAGAACCAGTTCACGCTGCATTACCAGCCCGTGGTCGACATCGCGCATGACGAGGTGACGTCGTGCGAGGCGCTGATCCGCTGGCATTCGCCGACACGCGGTCGCGTGCCGCCCGTCGAGTTCATCCCGTTCGCCGAGCAGATCGGGCTGATGCCGGCAATGGGCGACTGGATCCTGCGGGCCGCCTGCCGGGAGGCCGCGACCTGGCCGGAGCGGCTGGTGGTCTCGGTCAATCTCTCGCCCGAGCAGCTGCGCCTGCCGGACCTGCTGGCGCGGGTGGATGCGGCGCTCGCCGAGACGGGGCTGCCGGCGGCCCGGCTCGAGCTCGAGATCACCGAGACCGCGATGATCGAGGACGCGGCCGCCGCGCGTGCCACGCTCGAGGCGCTGCGGGCGCGCGGGATCAAGATCGCGCTCGACGATTTCGGCACAGGTTATTCGTCGCTGAGCTTCCTGCGGACGCTGCCGTTCGATCGGGTCAAGATCGACCGGTCGTTCGTGCAGGATCTCGACATCAAGCCCGAGGCCTCGGTGATCGTGCGCGCGATCGTCGAGATGTCGCGCAACCTGGGCGCGTCGGTGACGGCGGAGGGTGTGGAGACCGACGAGCAGATCGCGCTGCTGCGGGCGGCCGGCGCCTTCGAGCTGCAGGGTTACCGGATCGGCCGTCCCTGCGCGGCGGCCGACCTCAAGGGCTGGATCGCCGCTTTCGATGCGAGCCACGCACCGCCGTCGCCGCCCAGAACGTCGATTGGCGCCACCGTCTGAGAGTCCATTTGAGAACTTCGATCGGGCGAAGAAGGCCAGGGGCTCTGCCCCTGGACCCCGTTAAGGGCGCAGCCCTTAAAACCCCGTACTTAGGTTGGAGTACAGGCGCTGGAGACGGAATACGGTAGCCGAAGTCTATAATTTCAGGCTTCGCCAGGGAACAACCCAAAACAATCAGGGTTCCAAGGGACGACTGTCCCTTGGCGGGTCCAGGGCGTCATGCCGAAGGCGTGCTGCGCACGGGCCCTGGCCTTCCTCCTCGCCCGGTCAGGCGGCGCGCGCGTCTGCCGCGGCGCGCATGGCGGTTGCAACGCCGCCCGCAATCGGGCCGGTCGTCATGCAACGCCCGTCGGCGAGGCGGACTTCGATCAGCCAGCCGGAGCTGCTGCCGCCGCACACGGTCTCGATGCGGCCTTCGGTTTCGTGGCGCCAGCAATGGCGGCTGTTCTGGACATCGACCAGAGACCAATGCGCCAGCGGACGATCGTTCGGGTTGCGGCGGAGAAGCGCCAGTTGCGCCGCCGTGGCGCGGGAGGATGCGGCGTCCGCCTCCCGCTGCTCGAATTCGGCGCGGAGGTGGCGTTCCGCCTGGTCGAACGGGAGGCCCACGCGCCGGGCGTAGTTATGGATCGTGCCCGGCGTGAGGTCGTCTGCGATCAACCCGGGAATGGGATGGTGATCTTCCATGCCAGGACTGATCTAAAGTAGCGGGATCAAAGGGCCAAGGCCCTTTGCGGGTCCAGGGCGTCACGCCGAGGCGTGCGTCGCACGACGCTCTGGGGTCTTCTCGTCAGCTCGCCGCCGCGAACACGCTGCCCTCGAACGCCTCCTCCCAAGTCCCGGAGGTAGAAGCCCTGCTGTATTCCGTCGCCCGGTTCTCGAAAAAGTTGGTGTGTTCAATGGCGTTGAGCATGTCGTCGAGCCAGGGCAGCGGATTGCGCTCGACGTTGTAGAGCGGCGGGAGGCCGAGCTGCTGCAGGCGGCGATCGGCGATGAAGCGGATGTAGGTTTTGACGGTCGCCGCATCGAGGCCTTCGACCGGGCCGAGCTCGAAGGCGAGGTCGATGAAGGCGTCCTCGTGGTGGACGATGGTGGAGCAGACTTCCGTGATCTCGCTTCGGAGCTGGTCGTTCCAGATCTCGGGGTTTTCCGAGATGAAGGTGTGGAACAGGCGGATGATCGACAGGCAGTGCAGGGTTTCGTCGCGCACCGACCAGGTGACGATCTGGCCCATGCCCTTGAGCTTGTTGAAGCGCGGAAAATTCAGCAGGATCGCGAACGAGGCGAACAGCTGCAGGCCCTCGGTAAAGGCGCCGAAAGCGGCGAGGGTTTTCGCGATCTCGTGTTTGTTCGAGACCGTGAAGCCCTGCATGTAGTCGTATTTGTCCTTCATCTCCTTGTAGCCGAGGAAGGCCGAGTATTCCGTCTCGGGCATGCCGATCGTGTCGAGAAGATGCGAGTAGGCGGCGATGTGGATCGTCTCGATGTTCGAGAACGCCGACAGCATCATCAGCACTTCGGTCGGTTTGAAGACCTGGCTGTAATGCTTCATGTAGCAGTTGTTCACTTCCACGTCGGACTGCGTGAAGAAGCGGAAGATCTGCGTGACGAGGTGGCGCTCCGATTCGGAAAGATTCTTGTGCCAGTCCTTGACGTCGTCGGCGAGCGGCACTTCCTCGGGCAGCCAGTGGACGCGCTGCTGCACCAGCCAGGCTTCGTAGGCCCAGGGGTAGCGGAACGGCTTGTAGACGGGGTTTTCCGTCAGCAAAGTGAGCTGCTGGGTCGCGGCCGGGTTGACGATGTTCATGATCGGTCCTCGTATCGTGTCGGAATGATGCTGGTGCCAGGTGTCACTGGCAGGCGAGGCATTCCTCATAGTCGGTGGTGCTGGTGGCGGGGGGTGCCAACGCGGCCGGTGCGGGCGCGTGCGCCGCCATCATGGCGTTCGGACCCTGCAGCATGTCGCTGACGGTGTCGGCGCGCTGGATCGACAGCGAGCGGCAGTAATAGAGCGATTTCAGGCCGCGCTTCCAGGCCATCATGTGGATGCCGTGCAGGTCGCGCTTGTGGATGTCGGCGCGGAGAAACAGGTTCACCGACTGGCTCTGGCAGATGAAGGGCGTGCGGTCGGCCGCGTGCTCGACGATCCAGCGCTGATCGAGCTCGTGGGCGGTCTTGAAGACGTCGCGCTCGTCCGGCGACAGAAAGGCGAGATGCTGCACCGAGCCTTTGCTCAGGGTGATCGACGACCAGACCTCGTCGGTGTCGCGGCCTTTCGCCGCCAGCAGCTTCTGAAGCGCGCGGTTGCGCACGGTGTAGGAGCCCGACAGGGTTTTCTGCAGGAACACGTTGGCCGCGATCGGCTCGATGCCGGGGCTGGTGCTGCCGGTGATGATCGAGATCGAGGCGGTGGGCGCGATCGCCATCTTGTTGGAGAAGCGCTCCTCGATCCCGTATTCGGCCGCGTCCGGGCAGGCGCCGCGCTCGGCGGCGAGCGTGCGTGAGGCGGCGTCGGCGCCAGCCCGCAGATGGGCGAACATGCGCTTGTTCCACACCTTCGCCATCACGGATTCGAACGGGATCAGGTTGTCCTGCAGGAACGAATGGAAGCCCATCACGCCGAGACCCACCGATCGCTCGCGCGAGGCGGCGTAGGTCGCGCGCTCCATGTCGGACGGGGCGCGCTCGATGAAGTCGGTGAGCACGTTGTCGAGGAAGCGCATGACGTCCTCGATGAAACGCGGATTGTCGCGCCACGCGTTCCAGGTCTCGAGGTTCACGCTGGAGAGGCAGCAGACCGCGGTGCGCTGGCGGCCGTGCTGGTCGATTCCGGTGGGCAGCGTGATCTCGCTGCAGAGGTTGGACGTCTTCACCTCGAGGCCGGCGAGCTTGTGGTGCTCGGGGCGGGCATTGTTCACCTGGTCGGAGAACACGATGTAGGGCTCGCCCTGCTCCATGCGCGCGGTGAGGATGCGGATCCAGAGCGCACGGGCGGACACCGCCCGAATGTGGCTGCCGTCCTTGGGCGAGAGCAGCGCCCAGGGCTCGTCGGCTTCCACCGCGCGCATGAACGCGTCGGTGATCAGGATGCCGTGATGGAGGTTGAGCGCCTTGCGGTTGGGATCGCCGCCGGTGGGGCGGCGCATCTCGATGAATTCCTCGACCTCGGGATGCCAGATCGGCAGATAGACCGCGGCCGAGCCGCGACGCAGCGAGCCCTGGCTGATCGCGAGCGTGAGGCTGTCCATCACGCGGATGAACGGGATCACGCCCGAAGTCTTGCCGTTCTGGCCGACGCGCTCGCCGATCGAGCGGAGGTTGCCCCAATAGGAACCGATGCCGCCGCCCTTCGACGCGAGCCACACGTTCTCGTTCCACAACCCGACGATGCCTTCGAGACTGTCGGAGGCCTCGTTGAGGAAGCACGAGATCGGCAGGCCGCGATTGGTGCCGCCGTTCGACAGCACCGGGGTCGCCGGCATGAACCAGTGCTGGCTCATGTAGTCGTAGACGCGCTGGGCGTGGGCGGCATCGTCGCCGTAATGCGAGGCAACCCGGGCGAACAGGTCCTGGTAGGATTCGCCCGGCAGCAGGTAGCGGTCGTCGAGCGTCGCGCGGCCGAAATCGGTGAGCAGGGCGTCGCGCGAGCGGTCGACGCGCACCTGGCCGCGGCCCGGCATCTGCACCTCCTCCTCAAAGAGGGGGACGTCGAAGAGCGGCGCGTCCGCGCCGAAGAGCGGCGCTTGTGCGCGCGTGTCGAAGAGAGGCGCGTCCGCGCTCGCATCGAAGAGCGGCGCTTCCGCGTTCGCATCGTAAAGAGGCGCTTCCGCGCCGGCCATCACGGAGGCGGCTTGGTCGTCCAGTGTCATCCGCGTTCCTTTTGCGTCGCCTTCAACCCCAGGCCGAAGCCCGGATGATCGGCTGCGGAGGTTACACAACATGTGGAGGGTGGCGAACCGAAACCGCCACCAGACCTCGTTTTCGGCGCTGCATCGGCACCGCTGCACCACCTGGAACCTAGCGTGAACATCGAACAAAATCACGGCCTAATCAGGCACCCTGCGCGGCCCGGCCTAGGCGCTGCACGGGCGCTCACCACATCGTGCGTCCACCCGCTCAGGCAACCGAATCGAGATGACCTACCTCGCCGATCTCCACGTCCATTCCCGCCACGCGCGAGCCACCAGCCGCGACCTCGATCTGGAACACATGGCGGCGGCGGCGGCGTGCAAGGGGCTGGCGGTGGTGGGCACCGGCGATTGCGTGCACCCGGGATGGGCGGCCGAGCTGTACCAGAAGCTAAAACCCGCGGGCGACGGGCTGTTCCGGCTCGCGCCGGCGCTGGAACGCGCGGCGGTGGCGGCGCTACCGCCGGCGCTGCGCGTGGCGCCGCGGTTCATGCTGAGCGTGGAGATCTCGACGATCTACAAGGCCGCCGGGCGCGTGCGAAAGATCCACCACCTGATCTACCTGCCGGATTTTTCCGCGCGCGACCGGCTCGCGGCGCGGCTTGCGGCGATCGGCAACATCGCGTCGGACGGGCGGCCGATCCTCGGGCTCGACAGCCGCTCGCTGCTCGAGATCACGCTGGAGGTGGGCGGCACCCTGGTGCCCGCGCATATCTGGACGCCGTGGTTCTCGGTGCTGGGCGCATTCGGCGGGTTCGACAGCGTGGACGCGTGCTACCGCGACCTCGCGCCGCATATTTTCGCGCTGGAGACCGGGCTCTCGTCGGACCCGCCGATGAACTGGCGTGTGGGCGCGCTGGACCGCTTCCGGCTGGTGTCGAACTCCGACGCGCATTCCCCGGGCAAGCTCGGGCGGGAGGCGACGCGCTTCTCGGGCGAGCCGGGGTTCGGCGCGATCCGCGACGCGCTCGAGACCGGGCGCTGCTACGAGGGGACGGTGGAGTTCTTCCCCGAGGAGGGGAAATACCATGCCGACGGCCATCGCGCGTGCGGCGTGCGGCTGACACCCGCCGAGACGCGGGCGGCCGGCGGGCGATGCCCGGTGTGCGGGGGCAGGATCACGGTGGGCGTGGCGCACCGGGTCGAGGCGCTGGCCTCGCGCGCCGCACCCGTCCCGCCGGCAACCGCGGGCGCGTTCGCGAGCCTGGTGCCGCTCGGCACCGTGCTGGCGGAGATCCTCGGCCGGGGCGAGGCGACGGTCGGCGTGCGGGCCGCGCGCGCGGCGGCGCTGGCAGCGCTCGGATCCGAGTTCGCGATCCTGACGGCGCTGCCGCTCGACGCGATCGCCCGCCATGACGCGACGCTCGCCGAGGCCGTGCGGCGGCTGCGGGCGGGCGCCGTGCGGCGGGAGGCCGGCTATGACGGGGTGTACGGCACGATCCGGCTGTTCGCGCCGGGCGAGCTCCGCGGCCAAGCGGCGGCCTGAGCGGGATCCCTGCGCGGGAGTTCACGTGAGCGGACAGAATCGAGCTGCAGGCGTCGCGTACCATGCAGTGGCTCCCTCCGGCGTGAAGACTTGTTCTTTCTTGAAAGAAAGAACCAAAGAACTTCTATCCTACTGGCATCCGCGTAATCCGCCGAAAGGTTCTAAACGGATAAAGTCTTTTTGCTTCTTTTTCTTCAGAAAAAGAAGATCGCTTCAATCACTCCCGCCTTGGTGACTGACGAAGGCGGAATCGGTCGTCAGGTCGGCCTCCTGCGTCGGAAGTGTGGCGAGGCGGTCGAGCCATCCGGCCCGGCGCGCTGTGGAAAAGCTCACCTCTGGCGGCGACACCGCGTCCGGGTCGTCGAGGCTGCCGAGTGTCACGCTGATGTTCGCGCCCTCGATCTCGCGATAGCTGAGCGGGGTGCCGCACCGCCGGCAGAAGCCGCGTTCCACGAGGTTGGAACTCGCGAAAATCTCGGGCGGCGTCGACCAGGCGAGGTCCGCGTTCAGGAACCGCACGAACACCATGAACGGGCCGCCCGACGCAAGCTGGCACATCCGACAGTGGCAGATGCTCGTCCGGATCGGCGAGCCGTTCGCCCGGTATCGTATTCGGCCGCATTGGCAACCGCCCTCGAGCGCCACGTGGGGATGTCCGTTCCGGTTCATGCGCGGAGCATGGCACAGGATTGCGGCCTGCACGACCTCGTGCGGCGGTGCGGAGCTCTCAGCCGAGCGAGCGGCGCAGACCCTCGCCCATGACCTCGCGGGTGAGGCGACGCAGCGCGGCCTCGCCGTCGTGCAGGATGGCCGCGAGCGGGGCGGAACCGTCGAGCTGCGTGCGCAACCAGGTGCGCGGTTCCGTGCCCAGCGCGGCGAGCGCGTCGTCCAGCGTCTGCATCAGGTGGAAGCGGTCGATCTCGGCGTCCACCAGGCGGAAGCGCGGCCGTGTGCCGCGGCGCGTGAGCCCGCCGGCGTGGCCGAGCATCGCCAGCGCGTCGCGGTCGTCGACACCCCAGCGATCGATCAGCGACCAGAACGCGGCGGACGAGACGGGACGGTGGGGCGCGGGCGGCGCTGCGGGGCGGGGCAGTGGTGGCGGGGATGGGCGCGGTGGCGGGACCGTGCGCTCGCGTCCGGGAGATGGCGCACTGGCGCGTGTCCGGGCGGGCGCTTCCTTGCACGGCGGCACGGAGACGGGTTTGCGAGTGACGACGGCCGGCGTGTCGTGCCGGACGGCCACCTTGCGCCCAGTGTCCGGCGCGCGCTCCGGGGGCGCGGGCGCTGGGGTCGGTGCGATGCGCGCGAGAACCGCGGGCACGAGCGCCCGCAATCCGTCCGCCATCGCGCGGAGATCGGCCTCGTTCGGCACGGGTGCGAGCGCCGCCGGCCGCTCGAGCCAGACGGCGCGGAAGCGCGGTGCCAGCGCGTCGCTCCGGCTCAGTGCGGCCGGGCCTGCCGCCGCGTCGCCATCGGATTGCGTCAGCAGTGCGCCGAGGAGACACGCGCAGGCTTCGGCATGGAGAATGGCGGCACCTCTTAGCCGCCCGGCCTCCAGCAGCAGGCGTGCATCACCGGCGAGCGTGTTGGCCACCGATGCACGTTGCATTGAAGTAAGGGTCTCTGCCCCTTGAACCCCGCCAGGATGCTGTGCACCCTGGACCCCCATCAATTGAAGGGGTCTGGGGTCAAGACCCCAGCGGGGTCCAGGGGCGTAACCCCTGGCCTTCTTACGCTGCCTGCTTCATCCGGACGTCGTAGCGATCGGCGTCCATGATCTTGTGCCAGGCGTTCACGAAGTCGCGGACGAACTTCTCGCCGCTATCCGCCTGCGCATACACTTCCGCCTGCGCGCGCAGTTCCGAATGCGACCCAAAAATCAGGTCGACGCGGGTCGCGGTCCAGAGCTGCTCCTTCGTGGTCCGGTCGCGGCCGACATACTCGTTATCGGTCGAGCCCGGATGCCACTCGGTCTTCATGCTGAGCAGGTTGACGAAGAAGTCGTTCGTCAGCTGGCCTGGCCGGTGGGTGAACACCCCGTGCGGGCTGCCCTCGCAGTTTGCACCCAGCACCCGCAATCCGCCGACCAGCACCGTCATCTCGGGCACGCTCAGCGTGAGCAGCTGCGCGCGATCGACCAGCGCCTCCTCGGGCGCCATCAGATGGTGGCCGTTGTAGTAGTTGCGGAAGCCGTCGGCGCGCGGACGCAGCGCGTCGAAGGACTCGATATCCGTCTGCTCCTGGGTCGCATCGGTCCGGCCCGGGGTGAACGGCACCGTGACCGGGGTGCCCGCTGCCGCCGCGGCCTTTTCCACCGCCGCCGCACCGCCCAGCACGATCAGGTCGGCGATCGAGACCTTCTTGCCGCCGGCGGCCTGGGCGTTGAACTCGGACTGGATCTTTTCCAGTGCCGTCAGCACCTGGGCGGTGTCGGCCGGATCGTTGACCTCCCAGTCCTTCTGGGGTGCGAGCCGAATGCGCGCCCCGTTGGCACCGCCGCGCTTGTCGGAGCCGCGGAAGGTCGAGGCCGAGGACCACGCGGTGGTGACGAGTTGCGGCACCGACAGGCCGGTCGCCAGGATCTTTTCCTTCAGCGACGTGATGTCGGCCTCGTCGACCACCGGGTGGTCGAGCTCGGGGACCGGGTCCTGCCAGATCAGCACCTCGCCGGGCACGAGCTTGCCGAGGTAGCGCGGGCGCGGTCCCATATCGCGATGGGTGAGCTTGAACCAGGCCCGCGCGAAGGCGTCGGCGAACTGGTCGGGGTTCTTGTGGAAACGACGGGAAATCTCGTCGTAGGCCGGGTCGGCGCGCAGCGCGATGTCGCTGGTGAGCATGGTGGGCTTGCGCATCGGTCCGTCGAACGGGTCGGGGATGTTGTCCGGTGCGTCCTTCGCCACCCATTGGTGGGCGCCGGCGGGGCTCTTGGTCAGCTCCCACTCGAAGCCGTAGAGATTGTCGAAATAGGCGTTGCTCCACTGCGTGGGCGTCTGGCTCCAGATCACCTCGAGGCCGCTGGTCATGGCGTCGGGACCGAGGCCGGTGCCCTTGCTGCTGCGCCAGCCGAGACCCTGCTCCTCGATCGAGCCGCCCTCCGGCTCGGCGCCCATCAGCGACGGGTCGCCCATGCCGTGGGTCTTGCCGAAGGTGTGGCCGCCGGCGACCAGCGCCACCGTCTCCTCGTCGTTCATCGCCATGCGGCCGAACGTGGCACGGATGTCGCGCGCGGAGCCCGCCGGGTCGGGATTGCTGTTCGGGCCTTCGGGGTTGACGTAGATCAGGCCCATCTGCACGGCGCCGAGCGGCTCCGCGAGCTCGCGCTCGCCGCTGTAGCGCTCGTCGCCGAGCCAGGTGCCCTCGGGACCCCAGTAGAGCTCCTCGGGCTCCCAGGTGTCGGGGCGGCCGCCGGCGAAGCCGAACGTCTTGAAGCCCATCGATTCGAGGGCGACGTTGCCGGTCAGGATGTAGAGATCGGCCCAGGACAGCGCCTGGCCGTATTTCTGCTTGATCGGCCAGAGCAGGCGGCGCGCCTTGTCGAGGCTGGCATTGTCGGGCCAGGAGTTCAGCGGCGCGAAACGCTGCTGCCCGCCGCCCGCGCCGCCGCGGCCGTCGGTGATGCGGTAGGTGCCGGCGCTGTGCCACGCCATGCGAATGAACAGGCCGCCGTAATGGCCGAAATCGGCGGGCCACCACTCCTGGCTGTCGGTCATCAGCGCGTGCAGGTCGGCGGTCACGGCGTCGAGGTCGAGCGTCTTGAAGGCGGCCGCGTAGTCGAAGGTCTCGCCGAGCGGGTTCGAGCGCGGCGAATGCTGGTTGAGGATTTTCAGGCTCAGATGGTTGGGCCACCACTCGCTGCGGGACTTGCCCACCGGCGAGCGCTGCGCGCCGCCCCCATGCACCACGGGGCATTTCCCGGCGCTCGTGCCTTCGGTCAATCCGTCCATGTTCGTCTCCACTCCTGTGGGCTCGGTTCGTCGACCTGCAAATGACGACGGTGCGCTTGCACCGCGCAACGCCGAGTTCTGTGCCAGGGACCGGATCGGCCGCGGCCGGCACATGGTCTCGTCGTCAGCCGGGGCGCGTCACGACAACGAACTTCCGCGATGCGCCTCTGACGCGATGTTGCGAGCGAAGTGCGAAGGGGTCAAGGCGCAATCGACATCTTCGATCACGACGTACAGCATCAATCGATTGATCAGAATGTTCTTATCGGACTTGTCGATCGGATGGACGTGCTTTTACCCCCATTCGAGTGGGACCGAAGGGATCGAGGATTGTCGTCGGATCGGTCGGACGCTGTCCTGGGTGAACCGGCGATAGACAGCTCATGACATTGGAGATGTTTGATCGAAATGCATGATATGACCATCTACATGGTCAGGAGGATGGCATGAACGCGGTCAGCCTGGCGGACGCCAAAGCCCATCTAAGCGAGCTGATCGATCGGGTCGAAACAGTACATCCGATCGACATCACTCGGCGCGGGAAGCCGGTGGCGCGGCTCACTTCGGTCGCAGCGCCACGCAAACGGATCGACGCCGACCTGCTCCGGTCGCCGACGGAGACCATGCCGCTGCAGGCCGAGAGTGCCGCCGGCCTTGTGCGGTCGATGCGGGATGGCGATCGCTACTGATGCTCTATCTGGACACGTCGCTGATCGTGGCGGCGCTTTCCGACGAAGCGATGACGCCGCGCGTCCAGGCGAGCGATCGATCGATGTAATTGCTCATGCAGAGAACCTGAGTCGGTTTTCTCGATCAACCATATCAGCTTCGGATCAGCATCCCGCGCGGCTGCAACGGGCTCAAGGATGACGATGGTTCGACATCGACGAGCGGATGCAGGTGTAGCCGAGATGCAGATCCAGTTTTCCGGCTCGCTTGGCGTTCAAAGGCACGAACTCCGCCATGTCGTCGGATGCGCCTGGATCGTCGAAGTGTCCGGGCTCGGCCTCTGTTGTGCCAAATACCCTGGCGACGGCAAAGCCTTTGCCACAACCTCCATAGAGGATGGAGAGGCTGGTCAGCAGATAGCTCGCATAGACCTGCGACGGCTGCAGCACTCGACCCATGCTCCGCACATGGAACCGGACCGGATGGTCGCCTGCGCGAAGGTTGACATCGAAGCTTACCCGATAAGCGCGGATCCGATCGTCGGGGCTCATCCCTGAATAGTCGCGAAACGGAGGCTTTTGCCGGCACACTCCATCCTGTTGGATATTCTTCGCATCCTGAAGGAAGTCGACAGGATCGTAGCCTGTCGTCGCGCGCTCGATCTCGCCGCTCGACCTGATGTGGCAACCCCGGAGAACCTGCAACATCCCGAACCTCCCGTTCGTCGGGATCATTTCGATACCGGGCTGCCCGCATTGCGGCCGATCCAGTCTGAGCTCGAACCATTGTCGCAGACTATCGTGGAAGACGAGCCGCCCTGTCAGAGTTCGGGAAGGCGAGGCGACCGGAACTCCGTTCGCGTCCGATCGCGGGCATTCCTGTGCCAGGGCCTGATCCGTCGCACAGGCCGCGAGTGCCAGTGCAAGCGCGCGGATTGAGACGGAGGCCGGTCTGTCTCGCGCGCTCACTCCCACTCGATCGTCCCAGGCGGCTTGCTGGTGATGTCGTACGTCACGCGGTTGATGCCGCGCACCTCGTTCACGATCCTGCCTGCCACACGCGAGAGAAATCCGATGTCGAACGGATACACGTCCGCCGTCATGCCGTCCGTGCTCGTCACCGCGCGTAGCGCGCACGCGAAATCGTAGGTGCGTCCGTCGCCCATCACGCCCACCGTGCGCACCGGCAGCAGCACGGCAAAGGCCTGCCAGATCGCGTCGTAGAGCCCGCTCGCGCGGATCTCCTCCAGAAAGATCCGGTCCGCCTTCTGTAGAATCTCGATCCGCTCGCGCGTGACCTCGCCGGGGATGCGGATCGCCAGCCCCGGTCCCGGGAACGGATGGCGGCCGACGATCACCTCGGGGATGTCGAGCTCGCGGCCGAGCACGCGCACCTCGTCCTTGAACAGCTCGCGCAGCGGCTCGACCAGCTGCATGCGCATATGCGCCGGCAGGCCGCCCACGTTGTGGTGCGACTTGATCGTCACACTCGGGCCGCCCACGCCCGACACGCTCTCGATCACGTCCGGGTAGAGCGTGCCTTGCGCCAGAAAATCGGCGCCGCCCAAGCGCGCGGATTCCTCGTCGAACACGTCGATGAACAGGCGGCCGATGGTGCGGCGCTTCTCCTCAGGGTCGGTGACGCCGGCGAGCTCGCCCAGGAACAATGCCGCCGCATCGCGATGCACCAGGTGGATGTTGAACCGGTCCCTGAACGTGCGGACCACCTCCTCGGCCTCGCCCGCGCGCAGCAGGCCGTGATCGACGAAGATGCAGGTGAGCTGGTCGCCGATCGCCTCATGGATCAGCACGGCCGCCACCGAGCTGTCGACACCCCCCGACAGCCCGCAGATCACCCGCCCCCGTCCCACCTGCGCGCGGATTTTTGCCAGTGCCTCCTCGCGGAAGCCGGCCATCGTCCAGGTACCGGCGCAGCCGGCCACGTGGTGAGTAAAATTGCGCAGCAGGGCGGCCCCGTGCGGCGTGTGCACCACCTCGGGGTGGAACATCGTGCCGTAGAGCCGCCGCCCCTCATCGGCGATCACCGCGAAGGGGGCGCCCTCCGAGGTCGCCACCGCATGGAAGCCGGGCGGCAGGCGCACCACGCGGTCGCCGTGCGACATCCAGACCTGCTCGCGGGCACCGCGCGCCCAGGCGCCGCGGAACAGCGCGCAATCCTCGACGATGTCGACATGGGCGCGGCCGAACTCGCGGGTGTCGCCCGGGGCCACCTCGCCGCCGAGCTGCGCGCACATCACCTGCTGGCCGTAGCAGATGCCGAGCACCGGCACGCCGAGCCCGAACACCGCGTCGGCCGCGCGCGGCGAGCCCTCGTCGCAGACCGAGGCCGGACCGCCCGACAGGATCACCGCGCGCGGCTGGAAGGCGCGGATGCGCTCGGCGTCGGCCGCGCCCGGCCAGATCTCGCAGTAGACGCCCGACTCGCGGACGCGGCGGGCGATCAGCTGGGTGACCTGGCTGCCGAAATCGAGCACCAGGATACGCTCGTCATGCAGGTGGAGATCGGGGGTGGGGGCGGCGTCTGACATGGATGGAGGGATAGTCCAGCCTTGCGCGCCGCGCACGCATGTTCTCCCATCCGCCGATGCACGCCCCCGCCCCCCAACCGCTCGCCGCCCTGCTCCTCGCCGTCACGCTCCTTGCCGTCACCCTGGCCGGCTGCGCCGGGGGCGGCGAGCGGACCGACCCCGACGGCACCTGGGTGGGGCAGCTGCAGACCGCGGCGGGCCGCTGCCCCGACACGGGCGCCTCCGATCTCGTGGTCTCGGACAGCCACGTGACCTTCGTGCCGGGCGACGGGGTGATCTCGCTCGCGGGCGCGCGCGACCCGGCGCATGCCGACGTGCTGCACGCCCAGTTCCTCGGGCGCGACATGAACCACAAGCTGCTGCCGCTGGTGTTCGACGGCACCTTCGCGGATGGCGCGGTCACGGGCACGTTCGGGACGCCGAGTTGCCGCGCCACGATCACCATGCACCGGCCGACCCACACGGCGGTGCAGCGGCTGCTGGGGGATTGATGCTGCCGGGCCCGGGGGTTGCGAGCCCGGGCTCGTTCAGCTACATGCGGCGCCCGGCGGGCACCCGTAGCTCAATTGGATAGAGCACCAGACTACGAATCTGGGGGTTGGAAGTTCGAGTCTTTCCGGGTGCGCCAGTCGAATGAAGCAGAACTCTTCTTTTTCTGAAGAAAAAGAAGCAAAAAGACTTTTGTTCGTTAGGACTCGGACGACCACTCGCCTCGGAACCCAATGAATAGAAGTTCTTTGGTTCTTTCTTTCAAGAAAGAACAATTCTTCACGCCCAAGAACCTCCCGCGGCAAGCAAATTGCACTAACCCCGCCGTGACACAGGAGGCCCCATGACCGACCGGCGTTTCCACCTCGGCTGGTTCGTGCATTTCGGCGCGCAATCCTGGAACGACCCGCTCGGCGCCGCCCCCGAGCCCTGGGACGGCAACCTCCATCTCGACCTCGCGCGCGCCATGGAGCGCGCCTTCTTCGACTACATGCTGATCGAGGACACGCTCAGCATCCCCACCGCCTACGGCGCGAGCAGCGCCGCCTACCTCAAGCACGGCATCATGGCGCCCAAGCACGATCCGGCGCCGCTTGCCGCGATCCTGGGCCATGCCACGCGCCATCTCGGGATCGCGGTGACGCTGTCGACCGCGTTCTACCCGCCCTTCATGCTGGCGCGCCTGGCCACGACGCTCGACCACCTGACCGGCGGCCGGTTCGGCTGGAACATCGTCACCAGCACCGAGGATGCGGCGGCGCGCAACTTCGGCATGAGCGAGATGCCGCCGCGCGCACTCCGCTACGACATGGCCGACGAATATGTCGATCTCGTCAACAAGCTCTTCGAATCCTGGGAGCCGGACGCGGTGGTGCGCGATCACGCGCGCGGCACGTATGTCGATGCGTCGAAAGTCCATCCGGTCCACTTCGAAGGAAAATTCTACCGCTCGGAGGGGCCGCTCAACACGGTCCGCTGCCCGCAGGGCCGGCCCGCCTTCATCCAGGCCGGCGGCTCGCCGCGCGGCCGCGCCTTCGCCGGCCGCCACGCCGACAGCATCATCGCCACCACCAACGGCCACGCCGGCATGCGCGCCTATCGCGATGACGTGCGCGCGCACGCCGCCCGCGCGGGCCGCGACCCGGACGCCATCAAGGTGCTGTTCCTGGTCGCACCCTACGTCGCCAACACCATGGAGGAGGCGCGGTCCCAATACGACCGCCTGATCGCGACCCCGGACTTCGTCGAGCGCACGCTGGCCGCGTTCGGCTCGTTCGTGGACATCGACTTCTCCCCGTACGACCTCGACGAACCCCTGCCTCCGCTCACCACCAACGGCGAGCAGGGCGCGCTCGACAAGTTTACCCAGACCGGGCTCGGCCAGCCGCCCCACGCCAAGACCTTGCGCCAGCTCGTGCGCGAGAGCGGCACGTCGAGCTCGCTCGAGCTCGTGGGCACGCCGGACCATGTGGCCGACCTGATGGGCGAGGCGATGGAGGCGGTGGGCGGCGACGGCTTCCTCCTCACCCACCCGTTCGGCGGCCTCACGCGCCACTACGTCACGAGCATCACCGAGGGCCTCGTGCCCGCGCTGCAGCGCCGCGGCCTGGCGCGCACCGCCTACACGCGGGGCACGCTGCGCGAGACGCTGCTGGAGTTCTGACCTGTTCGGCCGCCGGGTTGTTTTCGCCCGCCCGTTCCTGCCATACGTCTCGCCGCTGTTTCCCGCCGCCCCGCATCACGACGCCACCGCGACCGACACCGAGGGCTGGCTCGCACTGCTGGAGACGGCCACCGCCCTGATCGACGCGACGAGGCCCCCACCCGGTTCACCGCCGGCGAGGTCGAGCCGGTCGCGGGGCTGGAGGCGGCTACGGCCTGATGCGGCGCCGCTCGCCATGCCCAAAGGCGAGCCAGTGCCCGAGCGGGTCGACGCCGGCGCGGTCGAGATCGGGGTTGGCGCGCAGATAGAGGTCCTCGTCGAAGCCCGCCAGCTTGTCGGCCACCCCGATCGGGCCGCCACCCACGGCCGCGCGGAACTCACCGACAAAATCGAGCCGCTGCGCGTCGGTGCGCCAGGGCGCGCGGTAGATCGGCTCCCCTTCCAGCTGGTGCAGCAGCTCGAGGTTGCGGTTCGCCTCGTCGGGCGAGCCGGTCGACTTGGTGGGCTCGAGCCGGACGCCGCTGTCGATCACGTAGAACAGCGTGCGCCGCTCGCCCCCCCGCTCGCGGATGAAGCCGCCATAGCCCGCGCGCACGTAGCGGTTGGAGTAGTCGGTGTGCTCGTGGCCGTAGCGGCCGAAGCGGACATCCATGTAGCCGACCGAGCCCACCGCCTCGCGGCTGACCGCCATGCACATGCCGCCCACCAGGGTCGAGACGCCGGGATCGCTCGCATTGGCACTGCCCGAGAGGATGTGCGGCCGGAAATCGGGATGCGTGTAGTTCACGTGGCCGAGGCTGGCGGCGGCCTCCGCCCACTCGGTCTCCCAGCCGAACATGGTCGGCAGCACGTCGTCATCCATCAGGATGAAGGCGTCGGCGGTGCTGTGGTGGGTCAGCCAGAAGATGCCGCGGTTCTTGTTCCAGGCGACCCCCTTGTTGCGGCCGCGGACTAACGGGATCCCGAGCTCCTCGACCGCCTCGACAGTGCCGTCGGTGGACCCGTCGTCGCAGACCACCAGGTCCACCTCGCGGACCGAGAGATGCTGGATCAGGTCGATCTGGTGCAGCAACAGGTCGCGGCGGTTGAACGTGGTGATGGCGATACCGGGCCGGATGGTCATGGGGTCCCTCTCCTCGCGGGTGGGCATACGCGGGAACCCGCCCCGGCGGAAGAGCGGCAGGTTTAGCCGAAGAGCGACGCGTTTAGCGGAAGAGCGACGCGTTTAGCGGAAGAGCGACTGGGACACCGTTTTGAGACAAGCGGCCGGCGGTTGTCCCCCGGGGCGCCGGCGGCATAGGGTGGCCCCGGGGTCAGGGGGGCAGGCGCCCCCAGGCCCGCAATGGTTGGTGGAGGCCGTCGCCCATGCGCATCGCCGTGATCGGGGGAGGCTATGTCGGCCTCGTCTCCGCCGCCTGCTTCGCCGAGTTCGGCACCTCCGTGGTCGTGGTGGAGCGCGACGAGACGCGGCTGGGATCGCTGCGCGCGGGGAAGATGCCGATCTACGAGCCGGGGCTCGACAGGCTGGTGGCCGACAACGTGGCCGCCGGCCGGCTCTCCTTCACCGAGGACCTGGCCGCCGCCGTGCAGGGTGTCGAATGCGTGTTCATCGCGGTCGGCACCCCCACCCGGCGCGGCGACGGGCACGCGGATGTCAGCTACGTCAACGCGGCCGCCGCCCAGGTGGCCCGCGCGCTCACCGACTACGCCGTCATCGTCACCAAGAGCACCGTGCCGGTGGGCACCGGGCGGGCCCTGCTCGAGATCGTGCGCGACGCCCGGCCCGACGCCGAGTTCGACGTCGCCAGCAACCCCGAGTTCCTCCGCGAGGGATCGGCGATCGGCGATTTCATGCGGCCCGACCGCGTGGTGATCGGCACCGAGAGCGAGCGCGCGCAGGAGGTGCTCAGGCGCCTGTATCGCCCGCTCTACCTGATCGAGGCGCCGATCCTGTTCACCTCGCTCGAGACCGCCGAGCTCACCAAATACGCGGCCAACTCGTTCCTCGCGATGAAGGTGACGTTCATCAACGAGATCGCCGATCTGTGCGAGCGCGTCGGCGCCGACGTGCACGACATCGCCCGCGGCATCGGCCTCGACGGGCGCATCGGCCGCAAGTTCCTCCATCCCGGCCCGGGCTTCGGCGGTTCGTGCTTCCCCAAGGACACCGTGGCCCTGATGCGCATCGCGCAGGATGCCGGTGCGCCCTCGCGCCTGGTGGAAGCGACCGTGATGGTGAACGACGCGCGCAAGGCCAACATGGCGGCGCGCGTGATCCACGCCTGCGGCGGCAGCGTGCGCGGCAAGACCGTCGCCGTGCTCGGGCTGACCTTCAAGCCCGAGACCGACGACATGCGCGACGCGCCGTCGATCCCGCTGGTCAACCGCCTGGCCGAGCAGGGTGCCGCCATCCGCGCCTTCGATCCCGAGGGCATGGTGCAGGCGCGGCCGCATCTGCCGGACGGCGTCCAGTATTGCCGCGACGCCGACGACGCGCTGCGCGGTGCGGACGTGCTCGTGCTGATCACCGAATGGAACGAGTTCCGCGCGCTGTCGCCGCGCCGGCTGCTCGAGCTGATGGCCGGGCGCGTGGTGGTGGATCTGCGCAACGTGTTCGACCCGGTCGCGATGCGCGAGGCGGGGATGACCTATCTGGGGATCGGAAGGTAGAAGAAGGCCAGGGCGCTGCCCTGGACCCGCCAAGGGGCAGTCGCCCCTTGGATCCCCCGGACTTAAGGAATCGGTTCTAAGGGTGACTACCCTTAGCGGGGTCCAGGGGCGGAGCCCCTGGCCTTCTTCACTTTGACCCGCCCCGAAGACAACCATAATCACCGCTGACGCACGCTGGTCGGGGTGGCGATGAAGACGAAGTCCATATTGTCGCTGCTGTCGGTGATCGCGTCCATCGCCGCCGCCCCGATCTTCGGCGCGCAAGCCGCCTCGTATTCGACGCCAGGCGGGGATGCGAGCTTCCGCCGGATCACCGCGCTCGGCGGAAAATTATCGGGCGTCGATCTCACGAATTCCCTCATCACCATCGCCGGCCAGCAGCACCTGCTGGGCAGCATCGCCGCACTCGCGGCGAGCGGCCTGCCCGCCTCGCTCGCCAACACGCCGGGCGGCTGGGTAGAGCTCGACAGCAACGGCCTCATCCCGACATCCCTGTTGCCGGCGGCATCTTCGTCGGGGTCGTCGCTCTCCGCCGCCTCGCTCGGCACGGCAAACGGGCCGGCGGCACTCGACGCCAACTCGTCGCTGTCGACCAACCTCGCCGAAGCCACGAACGCCACCGTGCAGCGCACGCTGGCCGCGCATTTCGCCGACACGGTGAACGCTGCCGATTTCGGCATGAAATGCGACGGTGCTACCGACGATACCCAGGCGCTCGCATTCACGTTGAGGATCGCGGCCGGGCGCACCACCGGCGCCGAGGTCGACCTGCCATCCGGTCGCTGCATGCTGTCGGCCGAGCTCGACGTGACCGATGCTTACGGCCTGAAGATCACGGGGCGCGGCGTGCAATCGACGCAGCTGGTGTGGACCGGTGCGAGCAACGGCCTCGTCGTGACCGTCAACGGCGGCAGCAGCTCGACCGGCGCGCCGGGCTTGACGGTCGCCGACCTGCAATTGACGAAAATCAGCGGTGCGAACGGGGGATCGACGGTGCATGTCGGCACGGCGCTGACCGTCACGACACCGAACTTCACCGACGCAGGGCAGCTCGTCCTGTTCAACCTGGTGGCGCAACCGCCGGTCGAGCGCCAGTCGGCCGATAGCTGGAACCGGGGCTTCAACATCGGTCCGTTCGCGCATGCCGACATCGTCGACGTGCAGTCCTTCATGGGCCCAGCCATCTATGCGTCGGCAGACGTCTTCCCCGACATCTCCCAGACTGCCACGATCGCGTCGCCGAAGGCCGCACCCGTGGCGATGCCGAGCGACGCCGGCTGGGGCGTGCAGTGCGGCTTCTGCATCGAGGGCTCCGCCTCGGCGGGTGCCTACGTCGCCGACGTCCACCTGGTCAACGTGACCACCACGGGCGGTATCAGCGGCGTCGATGTCGGCGAGGAAGTCCAGGGCGTCTACGTCGTCAACTCCGTGATCGCCTATGGGCTCTACGGCGTGCGCTGGGGCGATCCCGATCATGCGGGCGATGCCGAACTCGCCGTGGTCACCGGCAGCCACCTCAACAACACGCTGGCGAACATCTATCTCGACAGCGTCCACGAGGAGATCGTCACCGGCAACTTCCTCTACACGGCAAAAACGCAGATCTGGCTGCGTGACGGCGCTTTGCCCGCGATCACCGGCAACCAGATGACCATCGGCACCAACGGCGTGTTCGTGAGCGACGACGGCTCGGGTTACGCGGGCACGCCCGGCACGGTCACGGGCAATGGTGCTTGGGGCCTGAGCGGGATCTGCTTCGGCAACGACAAGAACACCAGCGCGCTCTCGGTCTCGTCGAATGCAACGGCGTCGTGTGGCACGACGATCAGCGACGGCTCCGAGGACCAGTCCGGCTACATGCACAACAACTACGTCGCCAACGTGCTGAACGGCACCGCGTCGGCCGAGCAGCAGGCCGACAATTCCTGGTGGCTTCCCGGCACGCTCCGCGTCGGCAAGGCGTATAGCAACGGCGAGTTCTACCTCGAGCATTCGAACGGGAGCTCCATCACGCCGTTCGGCCTCTGGGACGGTGCGACCGGCAATCTTTCCACCGCCGGCAGCATGACGCTGACCGGCACCGCAGCCCACAGCGTCACCGAGAACGTCTTCTCCGCCTCGGGCGGCTCGGGGGGCGCCACGCTCACGCTGACGCCCGCCTCCGGATACGGCGCCTTCCCGACTTTCTCCGGCATCGCGACCCTCTCCGGCGAAGTCACCTGCGCAAACGCCACTCTGCAAATGTCGTGGCGGGTGCTCGGGCATTACAGCGAAAGCGGCACGACGCTCACTGCCAAAGGCTTCACCATTCTGGTCGAAAGCGACGCCGACACCCAGAATGCGGTCGGTCCGTCCGGTCAGGCGACGGGAACATCGGCCGTGGCGCTGGCCTTGTCGACCAGCACCGTAGGCATCGCCGTCACCTTCGGCAGCGGCACCACGAGCAACTACTCGTGCACCGCGGACCTCAAGCAGATGACATCGAACTGACACGAGAGACGCCAGGCCGAGCGGTCTGGCAGCGTTGCCGAGGCGACGGACCTTGCGATACGCTGCGCCCGGAGCAGGCGGAAGGCGGTCGGTGGTTCTCATTCTCGATTGGCTCGGCCGCCGGCGCATGTCGGCGGCGCGCGCACCGGCGCACCGGGACGAAGACCCTGCTCCCTCGCTCTTCGCCGTCCCCTGGGCGTCGGAACCATTCGAGTTGTTCCGGCTTTTGTCGTCAAGCGGCTTTACCGTCTATGCGAACGAAGCCGGACGTCTGGTCACGAGCGGCGGGGAGCGGAACGGTGATGGCGCCCGGATCGTTGCCTTCCGGATCAAGACGTTTGCGGATGTGCTGTTCATCATGACGATCGACCCCGTCATTAAGGCGATCGACATCGCCCATGACGGGCTGCGTGCGCGTGTCCTTTCCTTCACCGCCGTTGATCTCGGACGGATCAGGAAACTGGCGCTTCGTCATCCGGGGCATGGCGCTTTTGTCGCCGCAGCGCCAGATGACGGCGGTGCCGAGGTCGATCTCAGCAGCAATCGCGAGAAGGCTTCCGAATGGGAAACGCTGGAGCTGGTGCCGTTCGACGCGAAGCTGCCGCCGGAGTTTTCCCGCATCGTCGAGGGGATGTCCCGCGCTCTCGACGGCCACGCAACCGCGGAAGAACTGGTCAGCTGGCTGCGTGACGAACCTGCCGACATCATCGCGGGGGCGGGCGCAGCGGTGCTGCGCGTGGCCACGCCGGAGATGCTCGGCCGGATCGGCATCGCGGCCGCCCACACTCCCGCACTGCTTGACCGCCTCGTATCGCTCGTTCCCGATGACACTTGGATCACGGTGGCGCTCCGCGATCTGGCAGTCTGGCTCCCGCAACGCCCGGTTTCCAAACGGCTCTCCATCGGCCGGGATCTCGATCATCTGCCGACCGTCTGCGCCAACCACAAGGCGACCTCGTCGCTCGGGTCGCGGCTGGTCACGCAGGCCCGACGGCATGTCGAGCCGCGCCGCAGCCTCGCCGTTCTTGCGACGGCCCGCAATGAAGGCCTGTATTTTCTCGAGTTCATCGCCCACTACATCGCCCTCGGCGCCGAGCATATCTTCATCTACTCGAACAACAATAATGACTCGTCCGACGAGTTGTTGGCGGCGCTCGCCGATGCGGGTGTGATCACCTGGATCGACAACGTCTTCGTTCCTCACGTGGACGGCCAGGTCAAGGCGTACAGCCATTACCTGTCCTTCCTCCCCGACGGTCTCGATTTCGAGTGGACGCTGATCGTCGACCTCGACGAGTTCGTCGTTCTCGACACCAACCGCTACTCCTCGCTTCCGGATCTCCTGCGGGAACGTCGCGCACAGGGTGCGAACGCCGTGGCGATGAGCTGGATGATGTTCATGCCCGGCGGTCAGCTCAGATGGGACGCCGCCCCGCTGATCGCCCGCTTCGATCAGCGCGAGCCGCACGACAACGCGGCCGTCAAAAGCGTCTTCATCACACGCGAAGTGGTGACCAGCCACCCGCACGATCCGGTTTTCACTCCAGGCGTGGAGGTCACCTATCTGGGCGCGACCGGCGAGCGGCACTGGTGGCCCGGACGCGACCTTCCGCCGTCGAGCGGAGTACCGCTCTATCAGGGCGCCTGGATCAATCACTACTTCTCCAAGTCGGCCGAGGAATACATCTGGAAGATCTCGCGCAATCGCGGCGGCTTCGTCATCCAGGAATCGCTGCAGGCCGATCCCGAACGCCTCGGCACCGTCGCGAGCTGGTTCGAAGCGGAGACCCCGCGCGACAGGCAGGCGCACCGGCATCTGGCTGGTCTGGAAGCGGAACTGGCAAAGCTGCGCGCCATTCCCGGCGTCGCCGAAGCCGAGGCGAAGGTTGTCGGCACGTTCCACGCCCGCGTCGACCAGCTGCGCGAGGACATGGTTGCGGCGCTGGCCAACATCGCAGAGGATGTCGCCTGGAAGTCCGGCGCTGCGCGTGTGCTCACGCATATCGCTGATGAAGCCGGCGAGACGACACCGACATGATCGTGCTCGAAAAGATCTTTTTTTTCTGAAGAAAAAGAAGCAAAAAGACTTCTATCCATAAGGAAACTGCCGCCGGCACGTGTCGGTATCTAGCCGATAAAAGTTCTTTGGTTCTTTCTTTCAAGAAAGAACAAGCCTTCCCGCCGGCCTCAGTCCGACATGCGCACCCGCGCCCGCGCCAGCAGGTCGAGCCAGGAGCGCGGCCGGTAGTCGAACGCGTTAGAATGTGGCGCGAGATGGTCGATCCAGCCCCGGTACAGCCCCTCCCGCACCTCGACGAGCGTCCCGGCGGAATGCTCCAGGTCCGCCTCGTTCACCCAGAGCAGCTTCGCCGGGCCGTGCCGGCGCAGCGCGTCGTGGATCGCGTCCATGCCGCGCGTGCCGTCCGGGCCGCCGCGCGCGTCGCGATGCACGCGATAGACGAAGATCTTCTCCGCGCTCTCGCAATCGTCGATGAATTTCTGCGCCATGAAGGCGAGCTTGCGGGTTTCCTGCTGGCGGATCTGCTCGGCCGAGATCGACGCCACGCTGCGCCCGGTGTGGAAGTTGAGCTGCAGCGCGGGCACGTCCGCGATCCACTCGTTGCCGTGCGACGAGATGCTGATACAGTCGGGCTCGTTGAACAATGCGAGGCCGCCGGCGATACCCTCGGCGAGCGCGAAGATGTCACCCACGCCGGCGTAGCGCAGGAAGCTGAGCCGCTCCTGGCCCACCAGCCGCTGCACCAGGCCGAACTCGCAATTGTCACCCACGCTCTCGAAGGACATGATGAGGCTCGCTTCGTCGGCGTTGAAGTCGGACGCCTGCGGCCGCTGAAAGATCGACCCGATCGGCCAGCTGATGCTTCCGCCATCGGCATACTCGACGCAGAACACGGCGGAGGCGAAGTCCCAGTTCCTGAGGCCCACCGGCTCGACCAGGAGGAACCGGCTCCGCCGGGCAGCCTCGCCGAAGGAGTGTCCGTAATGCGGCACGAGCCCGTCGCTGTCGCGCCTGCGGTCGTGGACGTCGAGGACGGTGCCGTCGGCGAAGCGGACCGTCATCGAACGAAGCTCCGGATGGCTCAGGAACCAGCCCTCCACGAGGATCTCGTCGCCGAAGGCCCCCGGACGATCCGACGCGACACGGTAGCTTTCCACCGCGCAGGCAACATGGGAGAAAAGCACGGCGGCTCCGGTGCAAAGCGGGGGGCGGCCGAGTGATGGCGCGGCCAGTCCGGGGAGGCAAGTCCCGAGGGAGCAACCCCAGGTGGCAACTCCCGGCTGGCATCCGCGCGCGGTTGGCGGCATGTTGTCTTCAGCGTTGAGAGCGAGGTGTCCCCATGGCTGATCGCGGCCTATACTGGCTTCCCCCCCACGGGGACTTCTCCGCACGCGCCCGGGCGGCGCGCGAGGGCGGCATCCTGTGGCCGGAGCTCGTGACACTGGCACGCCACGACCTCGACGCGATCGCCACCGACCGCGTCGCCAAGCTGCGGCGCCAGCACTTCGCCGCTGGCGCACCAACCGGCAACGGCACCAAGGATGTGCGCCTCGCACTCCTCGGGTCGTTGACGCTGTCGCAGCTCGAGCCGGGCATCATCGCGGGCGGCCTCCGGCGGGGGCTCTGGGTCGACACCTACGCCGCCGAGTTCGGCCAGTACCTGCAGGAGATCCTGGAGCCGGAGTCCGGGCTCGCCGCCTTCGGCCCCACCCATATCCTGTTCGCCTTCGACGCGCGCTCGGCGACCGCACGCGCGGCCAATGCCGGCAGCGGCGAGGAGGCGGCGCGCGCCTTCGTCGACCATGTGGCGATGTGCTGGAACCGCGCGCGCGACCGTTTCCCCACGATCGCCCTGCTGCAGCAGGTGCTGATCCCCGTGCTGCCGCGCCTGATGGGCAGCAACGAGGGCCGCTACGGCCTGTCGCCGGCCGCCGTGCTCGACCGGATCAACGTGCTGCTCGCCGAACGGGCGGCCGAGGCGGGCGTCGACCTGGTCGATCCGGGCGCGGTGTCGTTCGGCCGCGATCCGTCCACCTGGTACGACCCGCTGCTCTGGCACAAGGCCAAGCAAGAGGTCACGCTGACCGCGGGGCCGGTCTACGGCGACATCGTCGGCCGCGTGCTGGCGGCCGCCCAGGGGCGGTCGGCGAAATGCCTGGTGCTCGACCTCGACAACACGCTCTGGGGCGGCGTGATCGGCGATGACGGGCTCGAGGGCATCGTGCTCGGCCAGGGCAGCCCCGGCGGCGAAGCGTTCCTGGCGGTGCAGAGCTACGCGCGCGACCTGTCGCGACGCGGCGTGATCCTCGCCGTATGCTCGAAGAACGACGAGGCCAACGCGCTGCTGCCGTTCGAGAGCCATCCCGAGATGCTGCTCAAGCGCGGCGATATTTCTGCCTTCGTCGCCAACTGGAGCGACAAGGCGGCGAACATCCGGGCGATCGCCGAGCTGCTGAACATCGGTTTGGACAGCCTCGTGTTCCTCGACGACAATCCCTTCGAGCGCAACCAGGTGCGCGACGCGTTGCCGATGGTGAACGTGCCGGAAGTGTCGGACGATCCCGGCCTGGTCACCTTCGCGCTCGCCGATGGCGGGTATTTCGAGGCGCTCGCGGTCACCGCCGACGACCTCAAGCGCCGCGAGCTCTACGCCGCCAACGCCGAGCGCACGCGCATGAAGGAGGAGACCGGCGGCGACATCTCGGCCTATCTCGCCGGCCTCGACATGCGAATGCCGTGGCAGTTCTTCCGCCCGCTCGATCACGACCGCACGGTCCAGCTGATCAACAAGACCAACCAGTTCAACCTCACCACGCGCCGCTACACGAGCGGCGAGGCGACCGCGGTGGCCGACGATCCGCGCCAGTTCGGCGTGACCTTCCGCCTGCTCGACAGCTTTGGCGATAACGGCATCATCGCGATCGTCATCGGCAAGCTGAACGAGGCGCACGAGGCGGTGCTCGACACCTGGCTGATGAGCTGCCGCGTGCTCGGCCGCGGCGTCGAAGCGGCGACGCTCGAGGTGGTGGCGCGCGCCGCCCGCGAGATCGGCGCCGTGGCGCTGATCGGCGAATACGTGGCCTCGGCCAAGAACGGCATGGTGCGCGAGCACTACACCAAGCTCGGCTTCACGAAGCTGTCCGAGGCGGACGGGACCGCGCGCTACCGCCTCGAGCTCGACGCCTTCGCCCCCGCCCCCCACTTCATCACCATCGAGGATCCGCAAGGATGAGTGACACGACTGAGATCTTTTCGCGCGTGCAGGACGTGGTGCGCGACGTGCTCGACCAGCCCGACCTTCAGCTCACTCCCGAGATGGTCGCGCGCGACGTGGAGGGCTGGGATTCGATCGCCATGGTGAACATCATCCTGCAGACGCAGAAGACCTTCGGCATCCGCTTCAAGAGCACCGAGATCGACGAGCTCCACAACGTGGGCGATTTCGTCTCGAAGATCGCGGCCAAGACATAAGTTTGAACGATCGGGGATCTGACCACATGACGCGACCCATCCTGGTGGTCGGTGCCGGCTTCGCGGGCGCCGTCCACGCGCGCGTGCTGGCCGAGGCCGGCTACGACATCCACGTGATCGACAAGCGCCCGCACATCGCCGGCAACGCCTATGACGAGGTCGACGCGAACGGCTTGCGCGTGCACCAGTACGGGCCGCATCTGTTCCACACGAACAACGAGCGCGTGGTCGAGTGGCTCGCGCGGTTCGGCACCTTCGTGCCCTACGAGCACAGGGTGCAGGCGGTGGTCGGCGCCACGTCCGCGGACACCGGCGGCAACTACGTGCCGCTGCCGGTCAACCGCCGCACGATCGAGGCGGTGTTCGGCGTGGAGCTCGCGGATGCCGACGCGGTCGCCGCCTTCCTGAAAACGCAGGCCGAGCCGATCGAGGCGCCCGCCAACGCCGGCGAGCATCTCCGCTCGCAGATCGGCGGCACGCTGACCGACCTGTTCTTCCGGCCCTACACCCGCAAGATGTGGAATCTCGACCTCGAGGACATGTCGGCCGCCGTGGTGCAGCGCATCCCGATCCGCATGGACGACGAGGACCGCTACTTCCCGAACGACAAGTTCCAGATCATGCCGCGCGACGGTTATACGCGCGTGTTCGAGCAGATCCTGGATCACCCTTGCATCACCGTTTCGCTGAATACCGAGTTCGACAAATCGATGCTTGCGAACTACGCGCATTGCTTCAACTCGATGCCGATCGACGAGTATTTCGACGAGGCATTCGGGCCCCTGCCCTATCGTTCGATCCGCTTCCACCACGACGACCGTGCGCTCGACGACGAGCGCGGCACGGGCGGCACGATCAACTTCACCGATACCGGCCCGATCACGCGCGAGACCGACTGGGCGCGCCTGCCCAACCACCGCGTGCGCGAGAGCGCGCGCAAGACGGTGACGCGCGAGGAACCCTGCGACTATCGCGACAACAATCTCGAGCGCTACTACCCGGTGAAGACCTCGGACGGCCGCTACGACGCCATCTACCGGCAGTACAAAGAACTCGCCGAGGGCGAGGGCAGCCTCACCTTCATCGGGCGCTGCGGGACCTACCAGTACCTGGACATGCACCAGGTCATCAACCAGTCGCTTGCGAGTGCGCAGAACTTCGTCGCATCTGCGGCCTGACCGGAAGCGGGGACGAAGGATGCGGGTTCTTGTCACAGGCGGCGCCGGTTTCGTGGGCAGCCACACCGTGCTGGCGCTGGTCGATCGCGGCGACGAGGTCGTGGTGTTCGACAATCTCCGCCAGGGCCATCGCGGATCGGTGCCGAGCGCCGCCAGGCTGGTCATCGGCGACCTGGCGGACACGACGCTGCTCGACCGCATCCTCGCGGACGGCAAGTTCGACGCGGTGTTCCACTTCGCGGCTCTCAGCCTGGTGGGCGAGAGCATGCGGCTGCCGTTCCTCTACTTCGCACAGAACGCGTCGCTCGGCTTCTCGCTGATCGAGGCCTGCGTGCGCCACGGGGTGAACCGCTTCATCCTGTCGTCGACCGCTGCCCTGTTCGGCCAGGCCGACGAGATCCCGATCACCGAGACCACGCGGATCGCGCCGGGCAACCCGTACGGCGAGAGCAAGCGGATGATCGAGCAGGCCCTGTTCTGGGCCGACCAGATCCATGGCCTGCGCAGCGCCTGCCTGCGCTACTTCAACGCGGCCGGTTCCGATCCGGAGGGCCGCGCCGGCGAGGACCACGAACCCGAGACGCATCTGATCCCGCTGGTGATCGACGCCGCCTTCGGGCGCCGCCCGCCGCTCACCGTGTTCGGCGAGGACTACCCCACCGCCGACGGCACCTGCATCCGCGACTACGTGCACGTGTCCGACCTGGCGAGCGCCCATCTCGCGGCGCTGGACCGCCTCGACGGCCGCAGCGTCACCTTCAACCTCGGCAGCGGCACCGGCCATTCCGTGCTGGAGGTGATCCGCAGCGTCGAGCGGGTGACCGGCCGCACGGTGCCCTACACGGTCGGGCCGCGCCGCCCGGGCGATCCGGCCGTGCTGGTCGCCTCGTCGGACGCGATCCGCCGGGAGACCGGATGGTCCCCGCGCTTCGTCGAGCTCGACGAGACGGTCCGCACCGCAGTCGCGTGGCGCGAGGCGCACGCAAGCGGATATGACGACCGCACCTGACCAGGACGCTCACGGTCGGAGGGCAGCTGCTTCCTGACCGTCCACGCGACGGTGCTGTGCCTCGTCGGTGGCAGCTTCGTCCATGTTCCGGTCGCCGGACCGATCGACCGGACGGACCTGGTCGTGGCCAGCGCGTTGCCCGCGCGGGCGAGCGGCCAGGCCGCGACCGTTCGGGGCAAGGTGATGCGCGAGTGTCTTGCAAGATAGAAGGCCAGGGGTTCCACCCCTGGACCCCGCTGGGGTCTTAACCCCAGACCCCTTTCGTAGGCAGGTCCAGGACTGCTTGTCCTGGCGGGGTCCAGGGCCCGTGCGCAGCACGCCTTCGGCATGACGCCCCTGGCCTTCTTAAGCTGGCGCCGACTGCACCGCCTGTTCGAGCTCCGCGAAGCTCGGCATCAGATGCGTCGGCACTTCCTTGCGCCCGCTCTCGATGCTCACCTGCGGCGCATTCCCGTGCAGATGTGAAACGATCGTTGCCCGGATGATCTGGTAGTATTTGGACTCCTCGTCGACCACGCCGGCCAGGCGCGTGGCCAGCGGACCCACCATCCCGTACGACATCAGCACGCCGAGAAACGTGCCTACCATGGCGCCACCGATCATGTGGCCGAGGATCACCGGGCTCTGGTCGATATGGCCCATCGTCTTGATGACGCCGAGCACGGCCGCGACAATGCCGAGCGCCGGCAGCCCGTCCGACATGGTCGACAGCGCGTGCGACGGATGCATCTCCTCCGCGCGCGCCTTCTTGAGCTCGCGCGCCATGCATTCCTCGATCTGGTGCGGATCGTCCGCATTCATGCCGATCATCCGGAAATAGTCGGAGATCATCGCGGTCGCGTGATGGTCCTTCAGGATGGCCGGGAACGCCTTGAAGATGTCGCTCTCCTCGGGATTCTCAATATGCGACTCGATCGCCAGCAAGCCCTTCGAGGAGGCGAGCCGCATCAGCTGGAACATCAGCGTGAGCAGCTCGACGTAGCTCTGCTTCTTGAAGCGCGATCCCTTGATCGCCTTCAGGACGCCGCCGAACGTGTGCTTGAGGTCGTTGATCGAGCCCGAGATCACGAGCGCGCCCAACGCGGCGCCGCCGATGCTGAGCAGCTCGAAGGGAGCCGCCTCGATCACCGGTCCGATCGCGCCGCCATCGATGATGTAGCTGCCAAAAACGCAGCCCATCATCACCGCTATTCCGACAATGACCAGCATCGGCGGCGCTCAGTGCGCGGCCGCAGCTTGCGCTGCGACCTGAGTGGGGGGCGCATGCGTGCGGTGCACGACCAGCACGATGCGGCGGTTGGCGGCGTTGAGCGGATCGGCCGGCATCAGCAGGTCGCGATCGGCGTAGCCGGCGACGTTGGCGATGCGGGCATCAACCAGCCCCTCGTGCTCGAGCACGACGCGGGTCGCCTCGGCGCGGGCCGCCGACAGGTCCCAGTTCGAGCGGCACGCGCCGACGCAGGCGGCGCCGTCGGTGTGGCCGGCGATCGACACCGGCTCGCCGAGCCGTCCCAGCACCGGGGCGACCTGGGCGAAGAGAAGACGCGCGCGGGGGTTCGGCTCGGCCGAGCCCGGCGCGAACATTGGCTGGTGTTCGGAGTCGGTGATCTGGATGTGCAGTCCGTCCGGCTGGAGATCGACCTTGATCTGGCTGGCCACGTCGGCCAGGTCCGGATCGGCGGCGAGCTTGCCCTGCAGGACCACGGCCGCACTCGCCAGCTGCTGCTGCTCGGCGGCAGCGGCGATCGCTTCCGCCTTCGCCTTTGCCGCCTGCGCGGCCGTCTGGGCAGCCGTCTGGGCCGACACCTGGTCAGCCGCGACATGCCCCTCCTTCAGCGCCTGGTCCTTCGGCGTGCCGATGCTGCGGCCCGCCTGCTCGGCGCCGGCGTCGTCCCCGCCATCGCCCGCCGCGTTGCCGGTGTCGTCGCCCTCGCTGCTCGACGTGCCCGCCTTGTCGCCGTTGCCCATCACGGGCGCGTCGTTGGGGTCGGTCTGGGAGGCCGCCTTGTCGCCGACATTGGTGGCGGGGCCGCCGCGGGCCGCCGAGCCCGGGCCGTTGATCGCGTTGGCGCCCGACGTGTCCTTGAGGTTGACGGCGCCGCGGTTGGAGACGAGCGAGCCCGTCTCGTAGGGCGTGAGGCCGCCGAACGGCTTGCCGGAGCCCGACGTGCTCTTGGTGTGCTCCGTCAGCGGGCTGAAATAGTCCGCAAGCCCCCGGCGCTGCTTCTCGGTGGTGGCGTTGATCAGCCACATCACCAGGAAGAACGCCATCATCGCGGTGACGAAGTCCGCGTAGGCGACCTTCCATGCGCCGCCATGATGACCGCCGCCGCCCACTTCCTCGCGGCGGATGACGATCGTCGCAGCAGCCTTGCCTTTTGCCTTGCTTGCCATGTCGCGCTCCAGAGAACGCCGAAACTAGAGGCCAAAGGTTAGAGGGGGGTTACCGCGGGCCGTCGCAACGTGCGGGACGCGGCAGCAAAGCGAGTTCTCCCGGCGCAACGGCGGTCCCGGTCCGGAACAGGGCGTAGCGCTCGGCGACGACGCCCGCCCGCGCGCGCGCAAGAACCGCGATCTCGCGGTTGCCCGGCCAGTCGGCCTCGCGCGGCGCGTCGGCGCGTCGGCGCGGGCGGAGCAGCAGCAGCCCGTCCGCGCCCGGCGTGAAGCGCTGCAGGCGGAAGAAGCGCCAGCGCGGCTCGGCGCCGAGCACGTGGGGGGCGGCGCAGGTCCAGGCGAGCTCGCTCGCCAGCGCGTAGTCGTCGGCGGCGACGGGCAGGCCCTGGCGGTCGGCGCGAGCCACCGCCGCCGCGAGTGCCGACCACCCGCCCAGCCGCGCGAGCGTCACGTCGAGATGCGGCGAGATCCTCAAAACCCCGGTGGTCGCCTGCAGGTAGAGACCCGCGCCCAGCGCGTAGCCGAGCCCTGCCGCGCCCCCCGCGGCAAGCCTGCGCACCCGCGGCAGCGCGGCGGCGAGTGCCGCCGCCGGTGCGATCACCGCCGGCCAGTTCGCCTGCACCCGGCCGCCCACCGCGTGCCCCACGAACACGGCGGCGGGGACCAGGGCGGCGAGCAGGACCAGGGTCGCGCCCGGCGCGCCGTCCCGCGCCCGTCGCGCGCACAGCACCAGGCCCGCGGCGGCCAGCACGAACACCAGCGGCGTCAGCAGGCCCAACTGGCCCGCGAACAGCTCGGCCTCGAAGCCCAACGCGCGCGCGGGATGGAAATCGCCGAACCGGCCGCCCTGCTTGGCGAAGCTCGCGAAGCCGTGGGCGGCGTTCCAGAGCAGCACGGGGGTGGTGGCCAGCAGCGCCAGCACGGCGCCGAGCCAGGCCTCGGGGCGGCGGATCCAGGCGCGGGTCCGGCGGTGCGCCAGGATCATCCCGGCGATCGCGGGCACCAGCAGCACGCCGGTGTATTTCGAGCAGAAGGCGAGGCCGCAGCAGAGGCCGGCCGCGGGCAGGAACACGCGCGCCCGGCCCGCCAGCGCCCGCCCGACCGCGGCCAGCGTCGCCGTCCAGAAGAAGATCAGCGGCGTGTCGGGGGTCATCGTGACGGAGCCTGCGGCCAGCATCAGCGTCGCGTTGAGCATCAGCACGGCGCGGTCCGCACCGCGGCGGTCGAGGCCGAGCAGGTCGCGCCCGGCGGCGGCCAGGAGGAACGATCCGCCGAGCGCCAGCAGCGGGGCCAGCAGGCGCACGCCGATCGCGGTCGCGCCGAACAGCGCCGTGCCCACGCGGATGGCGAGCGCCACCATCGGCGGATGGTCGAGATAGCTCGGCGCGAGTGCCCGCGACCACACCCAGTAGTAGGTCTCGTCCGGCGACAGCGGAACCGTGCCCGCGACCACGAGCCTGATCGCGGTCAGCGCGAGCAGGAACCCCGCGACCCCGCGGCTCAACGGACGCGCCGGACCGTCATGTTCATCGAACGCGCCAGACCAGGGTGGCCGACACCGCGTAATTCCAGACCACGGCCACCGCGGCGCCCGCCGCCGCGGCCCCGCTCCAGCCGGAATTGTCGCGGTAGAGGGCGTGAGCGATGCCGATATCGGCGGCCGAACCGATGCCGCAGACCAGCATGAACAGCACGAAGCCGCGCAGCAGGGCCGCGCCGCGCAGCCGGTGGCTTCGGTAGGTAAGGCTGTTGTTCAGCCAGAAATTGAACGCGGTCGCCACCAGCGTCGCGACCGTGGCGGCGGCCGCGAACGGCACGCCGAGCTGGCCGCCAAGGGCCGCCACCACCGCCAGGTTCACGCCCACGCCGAGCAGCCCCACCAGCGCGAAGGCCACGAAACGCAGCGGCAACATGCCGCGGCACGCCTTGTCGAGCAGCACGGCGGCGAACTGCACCAGCACCAGCGCGTCGAGCTTGCTGGCACCGGCACGGCGCGGCCGGAACCGGTAGGGCACCTCGCGGATCCGCAGGCTGCGGTCGGTGAGCACGAGATCGAGCAGGATCTTGAAGCCGGTGCCCGACAGCCGGGGCGCCAGGCGCTCCACCGTGTCGCGCCGGACCGCGAAGAAGCCGCTCATCGGGTCGGTCAGACCCACCGGCAGCAGCGCCTGTGCCAACCGCGTGCCCCCCTCCGACAGCCGCCGGCGGCCGGCGCTCGCGAGCCCCGCCGCGTCGCCGCCTTCCGCATGGCGGCTGCCGATCGCGAGGTCGCACTCGCCGGCCAGCACGGGCGCGCACAGCGCCGGCAGGATCTGCTCGTCGTGCTGTCCGTCGCCGTCCATCACGGCCACCACCCGGCCGGCCGCCGCCAGTGCTCCCTCGATCACGGCCGAGGACAACCCGCGCCTGCCGATCCGGCGGAGGCAGCGGATGCGCCGGTCCGCGTCTCCCAGGCGCTGCACCTCGGCCGCCGTGCCGTCGGCGCTGTCGTCGTCGACCACGAGCAGTTCCCACGCGAGGCCGTCCAGCGCGCGCTCGAGGCTGGCCGCCAGCGGGGCGATGTTGTCTCGCTCGTTCAGGCAGGGAACGACGACCGTGATCGCGGGGCCACGGCCCGACAGGCGGTGGAGAGAATCGATTGCCGGGCGAACAGGCTCGTCCATCGGGACGGAGGAACGCCGCACCGGCGCCGCCGTCAAGCGTCCAGAAAAGACGCTCAGAAGGGCAGGCCTGCGAGCTCGCTGGCGGTGTGGATGGTCTGCAGCGTCTGCACGCGGGCGACCGTGGGCAGGCCGGTGAGCGCCTCGGTGAGCCGGTTCTCGTGCGCCGTGTCGGCGGCCACCAGGCGGAGCAGGAAATCGCCGCCGCCGCGGATCATGTGGCACTCGCGGAGCTCGGGCCAGGTGGCGACGATGCGCTCGAACTCGGCGAGCACCGCCTGTTTCTGGCTCTCGAGCCCGACCAGGGCGAAGAACGAGACGGGCCAGCCGGTCAGCGCCGCATCGATCCGGACCCCGTAGCCGCGGATCACGCCCGCTTCCTCGAGGCGGCGCACGCGGCGCAGGCAGGGCGGGGGCGAGATGCCGACGCGGCGCGCGAGCTCCACGTTGGTCATCCGTCCGTCGTCCTGGAGCTCGCGGAGGATGTGGCGGTCGATCGCGTCGAGGGCCACGCGGGTGGTGGGCATGGGGGCGTGTCGCATCGGAGCCGGGTCAAGACAAGAGGTTCGTGCGCGGCACGCCTCAGAGTCCGTTTGAGAACTTCGACTGGGCGAAGAAGGCCAGGGGCTCTGCCCCTGGACCCCGTTAAGGGCGCAGCCCTTAAAACCCCCTACTTAAGGTTGGAGTACAGGCGCTGCAGACGGAGTGCGTTAGCCAAAATCTATGATTTCAGGCTTCGCCCGTGTTGAAGGAACAACCTAAAAAATCAGGGTTCCAAGGGACGACTGTCCCTTGGCGGGTCCAGGGCAGAGCCCTGACCTTCCTTCTCAACCGAGCGTTTTGACGCCGCGTGACGTCGCCAGCGCAAGCAGTGCCGGGCTTACCAGATGTAACGGATACGTACCGGACGCACAGACCCGACCTTCAGGCTTCCGATCGCCGTTCTCTCCTCTCCATACCGGGGCGCGCTCCGGCGCCAGCGCGGCGTCAAGCAGCTTGCGCGACACATTGCCGAAGCGGCGTGACGTCCTCCTCGCGTTCGGCAAGGTCGGTTCTGGGACCTTGAATCATTGGAATTGCTTGATGGTGTTTAAGGACACGGGTCTGGTGCTGGCGGTCCTATCGGCTTCATGAAGACAGGTCGACGTCATGGCTTTCATTCCAGACACCCTCGTCAATCAACGGCCGGTCATGTCGATGGAGACACGCGCCGGTGTCGTCGGCGTCAAGACAATCGCGACGGCTTTCGATCCCGTCCAGAACGGGTCGGCGTCTCTGCAAATTGCCGACATCGTGCCTGTGGCGGCGGCACGCTGAACATGACCTGAGACGGCGCCCTGACGGCTAATCGCGCACGCTGCACTGCGTCGACGTCCGGCACGGGGTTCGATGCCACTCGCGAGCCGCAATACAAATTCAACGGTTTGGATGAATGATGACGATGACGCAGAAATCCGCAGCCGCAATCCCATTCACGGTGGGGCTCTTCGGGCGGTTGCAACGGCCGTTTCACGCAGCCGCCCGCGATCAACGTCGCGAACTCGCCGCCGATGTTCCGCCGCTTCCAGGCCAACTCTTCCTTATTGCCGATGTGGGGACAGCGATGCGGCATCTCGCGATCATCGGCGCGCTCGTCGCCTTCGCGTCGAACGCAAGCGCACAGACCCTTGTCACCCAGACGACGAGTGGCGGCTCGGTGATCGTGGCGCCGCAGTCGATCAGCTCCATCGATCACTCATTGGCCCTCGTCACGGCCACGGGCGGCTCGCAGATGACGCTGGGAGCCGTGGCGGCGCAAGCTGCAGCCGCGGTTCCGAAATCGGGCGGCACGATGACCGGGCCCCTGACCCTGGCCGCACCTTCCGGCACGGACAACAGTGCGACGGCGGTTTCCTCGGCGTGGGTGCGAACCTGGGTGGGCTCGCTCAACGTCGCGACCTTGACCGGCGGCACGATCCCTTGCGCGCAGCTTTCGCTCGGCGGCAACCTGACCTGTTCGGGCGGCACCGTGAGTGCCGCCGCCAGCAGCAGCGCCAATTACGCGGGCAGCAACGGCATCGCGGTTTCGGGCGCAACCATCACGCCGACCTACGGCACCACGGCCAACACCATCGCGCAGGGCAATGACAGCCGGATCGTCGGCGCCGCGCAGGGCATCGTCGGCACTGCCGCGGGCAATATCGGGCTGATCGGGACCGGACAGGGCAATGTTCCGGCGCTCGGTTCGGGAGGCACGCTATCCGCGAACGTGATGCCGTCGAGCTACGCGAACACGGTCTCGCTCGCCGCCTCCGCCCTTCAGTCGATCCCGTCGAACGTGCTCACGACAGCCATCGAAGGCACCGCTGCGGGCAATATGGCACTGCTCGGTTCGGGCGGCGTGTTCGGCTGCGCGCTGCTGCCGATCGACAACAGCACCGTGACGTGTTCGTCCGGCAAGCTCGTGTCGTCCGCGTCCACCAGCAGCGGCACGGTCGCGTCGACCGCGACGGTGACGGCGACCGGCGGCACCACGGCCCGCTCGCTGGCCGCGGAAGCCGCCGACACCGTCAACATCGCCGACTACGGCGCCGTGCCGGACGCGACCACGCTGGCGACCGCGAACTACACGATCGCCGCTGGTGGCACGGGCGGCGAGACGCTGGCCTCGACCGTGAACGTGTTCGGCGCCGGCCAAGTCGGCAAGACGATCGTGGTGCCTGGCGCGGGCGCCCCCGGCATTCTCGCAGGCACGATCTCGAGCTACACCGACAGCCAGCATGTCGTGCTGTCGACGGCGGCGAATGTCGCTCTGGCCGGTGTGTCGGAAACGGTCACGGAAGACCGCGACAACTTCCTGTCCTCGTCGTTCACGATCGCGGCCAAGGGCACCACACTCGCGGCGTCCTCCGCCGTCTTCACGTCGGCCATGGTCGGCAAGTCGATCTACGTCCCGGCCGCCGGCCCCTCCACCGGGCTCGTCTCAGTGATCTCGGGCTACACCGACGCCCAGCACGTGACACTTGCAACGGCCGCCACCACGGCGCTGTCCGGCGTCTCCGAGGCCCCCGAGCTCGGCACCGACAACACCACCGCGATCAACAACGCGATCGCGGTCGCCGTCGCCCGCTACGGGATCCAGGGCTACATCGTCGGCTCCGTCTACGTGCCCGACGGCACCTACATGGTGACCAGCGTGAACGTGACGAGCATGCCGCATGCGGGCCTGAAAATCTTCGGGCAGGGCAACCTCCTCGGCATCGGCGCCGGCGAGGCCACCGTGGACATGCTCGGCAGCGCCTACGTGCGTTGGGAGGGTGTCGGCATTCTCGGCGATCAATATGCGCAGCCGGCCGAGGGATTGCTGCTCGGCCGCACCGGGCCCGCCTCCACCAACAGCTCGGACAACAACCGGTTCAAGGACTTCATCATCAGCGGTTTCCATGTGCTGACGCCGGTCCTCGACGAGCAATCCGAGACCTCGCTCTTCTCGGGCATGTATGCCTATGGCAACTCCGCAACCGAGCTCGGTCCGATCATGGACGGGTATCACCATTTCCCGGCGAAATCGGTCTACACCACCAACGGCGAGGCGACGGACCAGCCGAACAGCTTCAACGAAAGCTATTTCATCAACTGCATCTTCCAAGGAAACGTGGCATTCTGGTACGGCAACACGAACAAGCTCAAGGTCGTCGACAGCTACGGCATCGATTACGGCAGCGGCCCCGCGATCTACGATTACGAAGAGCCGAATGCCACCAGCATCCAGACGAAACTCGACCTTCACGTGGAATCCGGCAACACGCCGATCACGGACTCCGTCTTCATCACCGGCCCGAATGCCGGCCCCGGGTTCGAAGGCTTCGAGTTCATGGATCACCTCGACGTGGCGACGAATTCCGGGATCAAGGTCGACACCGGCATCACGGCGTCCATGCAGAACGCCAACATCGACGTGCGGAACTTCCCCTACGGCGCCACCAAGATGTTCGACAGCTCGGCGGCCTGGTCGCTCGTCACCGGTCGTGTCTACGTCGATAACGGCGTGGCGCTCGGCCTGAACCCGGGCCCGGCCGGAAACTTCCAGGGCAGCGTCACCACGCCGGTCGGCACGACCGATTACGGCAACCTGTCGACGGCTTCGATGCAGTCCGCACTCCTGAACACGGCCGGCATCCAGGTCGCGAGCTCGGTCGGCGCGGTCGAACTGCTCGGCGGCGGCAACTACTACACGAACGCGACCGCGGGCTACACGCCGACACTGACCTTCTCGGCGGCATCGAGCGGCGGCACGACGGCGGCCGGCCATGTCACGTCGCTTCTGATGGCCGGTCTGCCTTCCGCCTCGGGAGGCACCGGCTGCACGAGCGGTGCGGCGACACTCGCGGATGGCAGCGGCACCGCGATCCCGGGTGTCTCCACCACGATCACGGCAAGTGGCGGCGCGGTGACGGGTTATTCGTATCCGACTGGCTCGTTCACGGCCATTCCGAAGCAGCCGATCGAGATCGTCCAGTCCGGATGCACGGGTGCCACGATCGGCTACGGCGTGTTCTACATCGCCGCCACCGCGATCGACACGGCCGGCAACTACCCGATGGGCATGCCGAGCATCACCTTCGCCGGCGGCGCTCCCACGGCAACGGGTGTTGCGGTTCCGAGCCTCGTGACGATGGCGGCCTTCACGCGCGGCACCCCGGTGAAGACGGCGCAGCTGCCCGCGTGTTCGTCCTCGACCGAGGCGACGTTCGCCGCTGTGACCGACGCGACCTCGACGACGAGCGGCAGCACGCTCGCGAGCGGCGGATCGAGCCATGTCCCGGTCTACTGCAACGGGACGAGCTGGACGGTCCACTGATCCGGGCTGGCAGTAGGAAGGCCAGGGCGTCGTGCGGAGCACGCCTCCGGCGTGACGCCCTGGACCCGCCAAGGGGCAGTCGCCCCTTGGATCCCCCCGACTCAAACAAATGGGATCCGAGGGGTAAGCTCCTTGGCGGGTCCAGGGCGGTCACGCCGGAGGCGTGCTCCGCACGACGCCCTGGCCTTGTCTCACCGCCCCCACCCCCGATATTTCCCCCATCATGAGCAAGACCCATCGCACCGACCTCCTGGTGATCGGCGCCGGCCCCGCCGGCTACACCGCCGCGATCTACGCCGCGCGCGCCAGCCTCAAGCCCCTCCTGGTCACCGGCCTACAGCCGGGCGGCCAGCTCACCATCACCACCGATGTCGAGAACTACCCGGGCTTCGCCGACCCGATCCAGGGTCCGTTCCTGATGGACCAGATGGAGGCGCAGGCGCGCCATGTCGGCACCGAGATCCTGTACGACATGATCACGGAAGCCGACCTCACCCACGGCTCGCCCTTCCGCCTGGTGGGCGACAGCGGCGACGTCTACCTCGCCCGCTCGGTGGTGGTGGCCACGGGGGCTCAGGCGCGCTGGCTCGGCCTGCCGTCGGAGAAGAAGCTCCAGGGTGCGGGCGTGTCGGCGTGCGCCACCTGCGACGGCTTCTTCTACCGGGGCAAGCGGGTGGCCGTGGTCGGCGGCGGCAACACCGCGGTCGAGGAGGCGCTCTACCTCACCCACCATGCCGACCACGTGACGCTCATCCACCGCCGCGACAGCCTGCGCGCCGAGAAGATCCTGCAGGAGCGCCTGCGCGCGCATCCGAAGATCTCGATGGCGTGGAACTCGGTGGTCGAGGAGATCGTGGGCGCCGGCACCCCGCCTGTGGTCACCGGCGTGCTCCTGCGCGACATCACCACCGACCAGCCTCGCACGCTCCCGGTCGACGGCGTGTTCGTGGCCATCGGCCACACGCCCAACACCGTGGTGTTCCGCGGCCAGATCGAGCTCGACTCCGAGGGCTACGTCGTCACCGAGCCCGGCAGCACGCGCACCTCGATCCCGGGCGTGTTCGCGGCCGGCGACGTGCAGGACAAGATCTTCCGCCAGGCCGTCACGGCGGCGGGCACCGGCTGCATGGCCGCACTCGAGGCCGAGCACTGGCTGGCCGGCCTGCCGATGCCGGCAGAGGAAGAAGCCGCCGCCGCGGCGTGAGCGTCACTTCAGCGCGGGCAGCCCGGCCGTGGCGGGCAAGAAGGCAAAGGGCTCTGCCCCTTGAACCCCGCCAGGACAAGCAGTCCTGGACCTGCATACGAAAGGGGTCTGGGGCCAAGGCCCCAGCGGGGTCCAGGGGCAGCGCCCCTGGCCTTCTTCCACAAAAAAAGGGGACCTCACGGCCCCCTTTCCTCGGTCTCAGGCGGAAAGCCTCATCCCTCGCCGGTCGAGTTCCGCCGGCGGATCGCCGCCCCCAGAATATCGCCCAGCGAAGCCCCGCTGTCGGACGACCCGAACTCGGCCATCGCCACCTTGTCCTCCTCGACCTCGCGACCCTTGATCGTCAGCGAGAGTTTCCGCGCGGCACGATCCACACCGATCACCTTGGCATCGACCTTCTCGCCCACTGCGAAGCGATCCGGCCGCTGCTCGGCCTTGTCGCGGGAGAGCTCGGCGCGGCGGATGAAGCCGCTCAGAACCTCGTCGACCTTCACCTCGATGCCGTTCGCCTGGACCGCGGTGACGACGCAGGTCACGACCTCGCCCTTGCCGATCCGGTTGAAGCTGTCGGCCGCCGGGTCGTCGTGCAGTTGCTTGATGCCGAGCGAGATGCGCTCCTTCTCGATGTCCACGTCGAGAACCTTGGCCTGCACGACCTGGCCCTTCTCGTATTTCGCGATCGCGACCTCGCCCTGCTCGTCCCAGCTCAGGTCCGACATGTGGACCATGCCGTCGAGATCGGCGGAGATGCCGATGAACAGCCCGAACTCGGTGATCGAGCGGATCTCGCCCTCGACCGTCGAGCCGACCTTGCTCTCCTCGGTGAACTGCTCCCACGGGTTGCGCTGGACCTGCTTGAGGCCGAGCGAAATCCGCCGCTTGGAGCTGTCCACGTCGAGCACCATCACGTCGACCTCCTGGGAGGTCGACACGATCTTGCCCGGATGGACGTTCTTCTTGGTCCAGCTCATCTCGGAGACGTGCACCAGGCCTTCGACGCCCGGCTCGAGTTCCACGAACGCGCCGTAATCGGTGATGTTGGTCACGCGGCCACTGTAGCGGGCGCCCGGCGGATACTTGATCTGCACGCCGTCCCAGGGATCGGCCTCGAGCTGCTTCATCCCCAGCGAGATGCGCTGCGTCTCGCTGTTGAAGCGGATCACCTGCACGCGGACCTGCTGGCCGATCTGCAGCGCCTCGTTCGGATGGTTGATGCGGCGCCACGCGATGTCGGTCACGTGCAGCAGCCCGTCCACGCCGCCGAGATCGACGAAGGCGCCGTAGTCGGTGATGTTCTTGACCACGCCGTCCAGGATCATGCCTTCCTTGAGGCCCTGGATCAGCTCGCTGCGCTGCTCGGCGCGGGTCTCCTCGAGCACGGCGCGGCGCGAGACCACAATGTTGCCGCGGGCGCGGTCCATCTTGAGGATCTGGAACGGCTGCGGCGTGCCCATCAGCGGGCCCACGTCGCGAACGGGGCGGATATCGACCTGGCTGCCCGGCAGGAATGCCATGGCGCCGCCGAGATCGACCGTGAAGCCGCCCTTGACGCGCCCGTAGATCGTGCCGTTGACGCGCTGCTGCCCTTCGAAGGCGCGCTCCAGATTGGTCCAGGCTTCCTCGCGGCGTGCCTTTTCGCGGGACAGCACGATCATGCCGTCGCGGTCTTCGTAGCGCTCGACGTAGAGCTCCACGGTATCGCCCGGCTCGACTTCGGGGCGCATGCCCGGAGCCGCGAACTCCTTCAGCGCCACGCGGCCTTCGCTTTTCAGGCCGACATCGACGATCGCGAACTCGTCGGTGAGGCGGATCACCTTGCCGGTGACGACGGACCCGTCGAAGCCGGTGTCGCGGCCGAGGGTCTCGTCGAGAAGGGAGGCGAAATCTTCGCCCCGGAAATGGTCTTGGGCGAGTGCGGCGCTTGCCATGTGTCGGATGTCGTCCTTGGCGTTCGAGCGCCGCGAGAGGCGGCACTTCGGTGATTGCGCGCGGTGCCCGATGCCTGGAGCGCGGGGCCTGCACGACGTGCCCCGCGCTGTGAGCGGACGGGGCCGGGTTGGAAGAATGTCCGCGAGTGCGAACAGGGCGCGAGCCTACGCTCCGCCCAACGGCGGGAACCTAGAGACCCTGGGCGCTTGCGGAGTCAAGTACGGAGTAGGTTCCGGATGACCCCGAGCGCCAGCGCGAGTGCGGCGTCCGCGTCGAGATGGGTGGTGTCGAGCAGCACGGCATCCGGCGCCTGGACGAGCGGTGCGGCGTCGCGTTCCGCATCCGCGCGGTCGCGCGCGTCGATCGCCGCACGCTCGGTCTCGACCGCCGCCGGTGTCGCGTCCTCGCCGCGCTGGAGCAGCCGCCGGCGTGCGCGCTCGATGGGCGCGGCCGTCACGAACAGCTTGGCGTCGGCCTCCGGGAACACGACCGTGCCGATGTCGCGCCCGTCGAGCACGGCGCCCGCCGCATGGGCCACCTGGCGCTGGGTGTCGAGGAGGGCGGCCCGCACCGCCTGGTAGGACGCGACCAGGCTGGCGGCGCGGTCCACGTCGGGCGTGCGAAGGTCGCCACGCGCGAGGTCGGCGGCGGTCACCGCCCGGGCGGCGGTTGCGGCCGCGTCCTCGCCGACGCCGCCGGCCTCCGAACTTGCAGCATCGAGCATGCGACGCGCGGTCGCCCGGTAGAGCAGGCCGGTGTCGAGGTAGGGCAGGTCGAGTGCCGCGGCGATCCGTTTCGCGAGCGTCCCCTTGCCGGAGGCGGCCGGTCCGTCGATCGCGATCACGGGTTTGTCGGTGCTCATCGAGCGGGGCGCATAGCACACGCCGCCCCGGTCCAGAATTGGGCAGCAAAATTGACAGGACCCGCCTTGGATGTCATGGCCGCCCGCTTCACGCCGGGGCGCGCCCTCCGGCACCCCGTTTAAGCCGCTGCGAGGCAATCCACCCCATGGTCAAACCGGAACTCGGCACGAAGCGCGTCTGCGTGTCCTGCGGCACGCGGTTCTACGATCTCACGAAGAACCCGGCCGTCTGCCCCAAATGCGGCACGGAACAGCCGGTGGAGCAGCCGCGCCTGCGGCGTGCGAGCGGCAACCTGGCCGAGGAGAAGCGCCTGAAGAAGCCGGTGCCGGTGGCGGAGGACGAGCCCGAGGCGGCGGAGGAGGCCGAGGAGGCCGCCGAGGACGAGGACGATGTGCCCGAGAGCACGGACGACCTCGAGGACGATGACGCGATCGATGGGGAGCTTCCGGTTGAAGGCGATCGGGACGCCGACGAGACGTGAGAGTCCGTTTGAAAACTTTGATCGGGCGAAGAAGGCCAGGGGCTCTGCCCCTGGACCCCGTTAAGGGCGCAGCCCTCAAAACCCCCTACTCAAGGTTGGAGTACAGGCGGTGCAGACGGAGTGCGTTAGCCGAAGTCTAGAGTTTCAGGCTTCGCCAGGGAACAACCCGAACAATCAGGGTTCCAAGGGACGACTGTCCCTTGGCGGGTCCAGGGCAGAGCCCTGGCCTTCCTCCTCAACCGAGCCTCTAAGAAGGCGGGATGAGTTGGGTCCAGGGGCTAGCTCCTGGCGGGGGTCTAAGGAGGCAGGGCCCCCTCTGCTTCTTCGAGCAGCCGCAGGAAGTTGCCCCCCCAAAACGCGGCAATCTCCGCATGCCCATACCCGCGACGCTCGAGCTCCGCGGTGATGTTCGGGCTGTCGGCCGCGTTCTGCCACCCCTTGATCCCGCCGCCGCCGTCGAAGTCCGAGCTGATCCCCACATGGGCGACGCCGCAGCGCTTTACGACGTAATCCAGGTGGTCCACGAAATCGGCGACGTTCGCGCCATGCGCCGCCTTGCCCGGCCGCAGGAACGAGGCCATCGCGGTGATCTGCACCAGGCCCTCGGTGTCGCGCAGGGCGTCGAGCTGCAGATCGTCGAGGTTGCGCGGATGCGCACAGAGTGCGGCCACGCAGGAATGCGTCGCCACTACCGGTGCGTGGCTCGTCTGCACCGCCTGCAGCATCGCCTGGCGCGACAGATGCGACACGTCCACCAGCATCCCGAGCCGGTTCATCTCGCGCACTGCCTCGCCACCCAGCTCGGAGAGCCCGCCGTGGAGCGTCGCCGCGTCGCCGAGATCGGCGCGCGGGTTGGCACTGTCGGCGAGCTGGTTGTGGCCGTTATGCACGAGCGTGAGATACCGCACCCCGCGCGCCCGGAACCCTTCGAGAAGGGAAAGATCCTCGCCAATCGCCTGGCCGTTCTCGATCGCGCGCACGATCGCGAGTTTTCCTCCCGCACGCGCCTCGCGGACCTCGTCGGCGGTGGTCGCGACCGTCGCCGGGATGCGCGCGTTGGCCGCCATGGCGTCGATCGCGTCGAGCATCGCGTCGGCCCGCGCGCGGGCCGACGCGTAGGCCGCCGCGTCACGCGCCGCCTGCGGGATGAACGCCGCGAAGCAGCCGACCCAGAGGCCGCCGCGCTGCATCTTGGGCAGATCCACCCGGCGGGGGCCGTCGACGTTCGGGTCGGGCGGGTCGGGCCAGGGGATGTCGATGTGGCTGTCGAGCGTCAGCAGCTCGCTGTGAAGATCGGTCATGTCACCGCAGATGATGGGGGGACGTGCCGCCGCTTGCCAGAGCCGCCCCGCTTGCCAAGGCTGCCCCGCTTGCCAAGGTTGGGGGAATGGGCGACCTCGCTCGGCCATGCGCATCGCCACCTGGAACATCAACTCGCTCCGGCTGCGGATCGGGCTGCTCGAACACCTGCGGGAGGCGCTCGACCCCGACGTGATCTGCCTGCAGGAGACCAAGGTCCCGGACGAGCTCTTCCCCGAGGCGGGGCCGGCGGAGCTGGGCTATCCGTATGTCGGCCGGCGGGGAATGAAGGGCTATAACGGCGTGGCGATCCTGTCGCGCTTCCCGCTCGCGGTCGATCACGGCGCACCCGACTGGTGCGGGCGCGGCGATTGCCGGCACCTCAAGGCGATCGTCGACGCGCCCGGCGGCCCGGTGGAGCTGCACGATTTCTACGTGCCGGCCGGCGGCGACGTTCCCGATCCGGAGGTGAACCCGAAATTCGCGCACAAGCTCGCCTTCGTCGACGAGGCGACGGCGCATTTCCGCGACAGCGGCGTGAACCGGCGCACCGTGCTGGTGGGCGATCTCAACATCGCGCCGCTGCCGAACGATGTCTGGAGCCACAAGCAGCTGCTCGGGATCGTCAGCCACACGCCGCCGGAGACCACGCGGCTGGAGGCTTGGCTGGCCGCGGGCTTCGTCGACGCGGTGCGGCACTTCGTGCCGGCGGAGGAAAAAATCTTCACCTGGTGGTCGTATCGGAACCGCGACTGGCGCGCGTCCGACCGGGGGCGCCGGCTCGACCATGTGTGGGTGAGCCCCGACCTGGTGCCGGGGCTGCGTCGCTACGAGGTCCTGAAGGAAGCCCGCGACTGGGAACGGACCTCCGACCATGTGCCGGTGATGGTGGAGTTCGACTGAGAAGAGCCTGGACCCGCCAAGGGTCTAGACCCTTGGATCCCATGACTTAAGTGAAGGGTTCTAAGGGTGACTACCCTTAGCGGGGTCCAGGGGCAGAGCCCCTGGCCTTCTCAGGCCGCCGCCCCGTCTCCGCTCGAGTGCCTACCATGTCCGGTCGGATCCAACCGGTAGCCCCCACCTTCGGTGACCAGCAGGCACGCGTTCGCCGGATCCGGTTCGATCTTCTGCCGCAGCCGATAGATGTGCGTCTCGAGCGTGTGCGTCGTGACGGCCGCGTTGTAGCCCCACACCTCGTTCAGCAGCACCTGCCGCGCCACCGGGCGCGTTCCCGCCCGGTAGAGGTATTTCAGGATGGCCGCCTCCTTCTCGGTCAGCCGGATGCGGCGATTGCGCGCCACCTCCTGCAGCAGCTTGGCCGAGGGGCGGAAGGTGTAGGGACCGATCGTGAAGACCGCGTCCTCGCTGTTCTCGAAGATGCGCATCTGCGCCCGCAACCGCGCGAGAAGCTCCGCGATCCGGAAGGGCTTGGCGACGTAGTCGTTCGCACCCGCATCGAGCCCGCGCACCACGTCGGCCTCGTCGTCCGAGCCGGTGAGCATGATGATCGGCATCCGGAGCCCACGCTTGCGCAAGCTGGCGCAGAAATCGCGCCCGTCGCCGTCGGGCAGCCCTACATCGAGGATCAGCCCGTCGAAGCGGGCCCCGTTGGTGCCGACGAGCCGCTCGGCATCGGCGATGAGGCCGGCCTGCTGCGGCTGGAACTCCCCGTCGACCTCGAGCTGTTCGACGAGGGTCGCACGCAGCGCCTCGTCGTCGTCGACGATCAGGATCGGCCGTTCACCCGCCATGTCTACTCCCGCGCAAGCCCGGCGGTTCGTTCGCCGGCCGTAACTCTCTGACCCGGCGTGAACGACAGACCGCCCCGCCCCGTTGCGTTTCACTACGCATGTCAAGACGCGAACGCGTGCGGCACGCCCGAATCGCGGGTTGCGGAACAAGCTCGCGGTTACAATGTCGTGAGCTCACGGCATTGCGCAAGTGCGATCAGGAAAGCGACATGTCTCAGGAAACGGCCATGTGCGAGGAGCGGCAGTGACCATGCTTGGCGTCGTGCGCGGCCGCGAAGGCGCGCCGCATTTCGGCTGGTTCGAGCTCGGCGCCGAGCGCTTTCCCTGCGCGCTGGGTGCCGCCGGGGTGAGTGCGGCCAAGATCGAGGGCGACAGTGCGACGCCGTCCGGCCTGCTGCCGCTCCGCCGGCTGCTGTTCCGCGCCGATCGGGTGGCGCCGCCGGTGTGGGCGGGGCGGGCGCGCGAACCGATCTCGCGCGAGGATGGCTGGTGCGACGACGCCCACGATCGCGCCTACAACCGCATGGTCCGTCTGCCGCATGGCGGCCGCGCCGAGCAGCTGTGGCGCGAGGACGGGCTCTACGACGTGGTGGTGGCGCTGGGCTGGAACGATGCGCCGGTGGTGCGGGGGCGAGGCTCGGCAATTTTCCTCCACGTGGCGCCGCCTGGAGATGGGCCGACCGCGGGGTGCATCGGGCTGGCACTGCCGGCGCTGCTTTGCGTGCTGGCGGCGGGCTTGACCGAGATCGAGGTGAGGGGTGCCACGCCCTAAGAGGCCGTTTGAGAACTCTCGGTGGGGGAAGGCCAGGGCTCTGCCCTGGACCCGCCAAGGGACAGTCGTCCCTTGGAACCCTGATTGTTCGGGGTGTTCTCTTCAAACACCGGGCGAAGCCTGGAATTATAGAATTCGGCTCATGCACTCCGTCTCCAGCGCTGTACTCCAACCTACAGTAGGGGGTTTTAAGGGCTGCGCCCTTAACGGGGTCCAGGGGCAGAGCCCCTGGCCTTCTTCGGAAGTTTTCAAACGGCCTCCAAGGCGTGCTTCGGATGATGCTCCGGACCCTCGCCAGGACGGAAGGCTCTCGCTGGCCTGCCTGTCGTCAGGGAGGCCGAGCTGAGACCCCTGGGCAGAGCGCCGACCTTATGAGCTCACGCAAAAACGCATGGGGCTTCGCCTTGCGGGACGCCCACGCGCGTGCTTCCTCCTGCGGCCACGGAAGGTGAAATAATGTCTGCTCGGGAGTCCATGGAGTTCGACGTCGTGATCGTCGGTGCAGGGCCCGCCGGGCTTGCGGCGGCGATCCGTCTGAAGCAGCTCTCGCCCGAGACCGGCGTCTGCGTGGTGGAAAAGGGCAGCGAGGTCGGCGCCCACATCCTGTCGGGCGCGGTGATCGAGCCCCGCGCGCTGGAAGAGCTCCTCCCCGACTGGCGCGAGCGCGGCGCGCCGCTCCACACCCCGGCCGGCGAGGACCTCTTTCTGTTCCTCACCGCCACCCGCGCGTTCCGCTCGCCCGTGCTCCTCCCCGCGATGCGCAATCACGGCAACTACATCGTCTCGCTCGGCGACGTGGTGCGCTGGCTCGGCGCGCAGGCCGAAGCGCTCGGCGTCGAGATCTATCCCGGTTTCGCCGCCGCCGAGCTATTGTTGGAGGGCGACCGCGTGGCAGGTGTCGCCACCGGCGACATGGGTGTGGCCCGCGACGGCACGCCGGGCCCGAACCACCAGCCCGGCATGGAGCTCCGCGCCACCTACACGCTGCTGGCCGAGGGCTGCCGCGGCTCTCTCGCCAAGCAGGCGATGGCGCGTTTCGATCTCCGCACCGGCCGCGACCCGCAAACCTACGGCCTCGGGGTCAAGGAACTCTGGGAAATCCCAAGCGCGAACCACCGCCCCGGCCTGATCCAGCACACCGCCGGCTGGCCGCTCGACCGCCGCACCTATGGCGGCTCGTGGCTCTACCATTTCGGCTCGAACCTGGTGTCGTACGGCTTCGTGGTCGGGCTGGACTACGAAAATCCCTGGCTCTCGCCGTTCGACGAGATGCAGCGCCTCAAGCTGCACCCGGCCGTGCGCCGCCATCTCGAGGGCGGCAAGCGCATCGCCTATGGCGCGCGCGCACTCAGCGAGGGCGGTCTCCAATCGATCCCCAGGCTCACCTTCCCCGGCGGCGCGCTGATCGGCGACACCGCAGGCTTCCTCAACGTGCCCAAGATCAAGGGCACGCACGCGGCGATGAAGTCCGGCATGCTGGCGGCCGACGCCGTGCACGCCGCACTCGCGGCCGACCGCCCGGCCGAACCCGCGACCTACAGTTCATTGTTCGAGGCGAGCTGGCTGCACGCCGAATTGCGCGACGTGCGCAACGTGCGCCCGGCTTTCGCGAAATACGGCCTGGTCGGCGGCACGCTCTACGCCGGCATCGACCAGCTGGCGCTGCGCGGCCGCGCCCCCTGGACGTTCCACCACAAGCATCCCGACAACGAGACGCTCACGAATGCCACGGCCGCGCCGCGGATCGACTACCCCAGGCCCGACGGCCGGCTGACCTTCGACAAGCTCTCCTCGGTGTTCATCAGCAACACCAACCACGAGGAGAACCAGCCGGTGCATCTCGTGCTGCGCGACCCTGCGCGCTGGACGCCGGTGAATTGGGACCGGTTCCGCTCGCCCGAGAGCCGCTACTGCCCGGCAGGCGTGTACGAGGCGGTCGAGACGGACGGCGGCACCCCCCGCCTGCAGATCAACGCGCAGAACTGCGTGCATTGCAAAACCTGCGACGTCAAGGATCCGACGCAGAACATCGACTGGCAGGTTCCCGAGGGCGCCGGCGGTCCCAATTATGTCGGCGGGATGTAGGAGAAGCGTTTGCCATGAAGCTGCTGGTGCCGGTCAAGCGTGTGGTCGACTACAACGTGAAGGTTCGCGTCAAAGCGGACGGCAGCGGCGTCGAGACCGCGGGTGTGAAAATGTCGATGAACCCGTTCGACGAGATCGCCGTCGAGGAGGCCGTGCGCCTCAGGGAAAAAGGAACCGCGACCGAGATCATCGTGGTCTCGATCGGTCCCAAGGAGGCCTCCGAGACGCTGCGCACCGCGCTCGCCATGGGCGCCGATCGCGGCATCCTGGTGGAGACCGCCGAGCTTCCCGAGCCGCTCGCGGTCGCCAAGATCCTGCGCGCGCTGGTCGCCCGCGAAAACCCCGCGCTGGTGATCCTCGGCAAGCAGGCGATCGACGACGACATGAATGCCACGGGGCAGATGCTGGCGGCACTGCTGGGCTGGTCGCAGGGAACGTTCGCGTCGAAGGTCGCCGTCGACGGCCCCGTCGAAGGAGGGCACGTCACCGTCACCCGCGAGATCGATGGCGGGCTCGAGACGTTGGCACTCACGCTGCCGGCGGTCGTCACCGTCGATCTCCGCCTGAACGAGCCGCGCTACGCCTCGCTGCCCAACATCATGAAGGCGCGCAAGAAGCCGATCGAGACGATCGCTCCCGGCGATCTCGGCGTGGACGCGTCGCCGCGGCTCGTCACGCTGAAAGTGGCCGAGCCCGCGACCCGCAAGGCCGGCGTGAGGGTCGGATCGGTTCCCGAGCTGGTCGACAAACTCCGCAACGAAGCCAAGGTGATCTGAGATGACCGCACTCGTCCTGCTCGACCACGAGGCGGGCCTGATCAAGCAGTCCTCGCGCTCGGCGATCGCCGCCGCAGCCAGGCTCGGCATGGAGGTTCATGTGCTGGTGGCCGGCGGCGCGGATGTCGGCCAGGCGGCAGCAGCCGCGGCGTCGATCGCCGGCGTCACCCGCGTGCACACCGCCGAGGACGAGCTCTACGCGCACGCGCTCGCCGAGCCGCTCGCCGCCCTGATCGTCAGTCTCGCCGCCGACCACACGCACATCCTGGCCGCCGCCACCGCCACGGGCAAGAACGTGCTGCCGCGCGTCGCGGCCCTGCTCGACGTGCAGCCGATCTCAGACATCACCGCGGTCGAGAGCGCCGACACGTTTGTGCGCCCGATCTATGCCGGCAACGCGCTCGCGACCGTGCGCTCGTCGGACGCGACGCGGGTGATCACGGTGCGCGCCTCCGCGTTCGATCCGGCGCCGGCCGAGGGCGGATCTGCCACGATCGAGACGGTCGCATCCGCCGCCGATCCCAACTCTGACGGTCGGGGCCTGTCGCGGTTCGTCTCGGCGGAACTCAGCCGTAGCGAGCGCCCCGAGCTCGCCGCCGCCCGCGTGGTGGTCTCGGGCGGCCGCGGCATGGGCTCGGGCGAGAACTTCTCGCTGCTCGACCCGATCGCCGACCGGCTGGGTGCCGCAGTCGGCGCCTCGCGCGCGGCGGTCGATAGCGGGTTCGTGCCGAACGACTACCAGGTGGGCCAGACGGGCAAGATCGTCGCACCCGAACTCTACCTCGCGGTGGGGATCTCGGGCGCGATCCAGCACCTCGCCGGCATGAAGGACAGCAAGGTCATCGTCGCCATCAACAAGGATGCCGACGCACCGATCTTCCAGGTGGCCGATTACGGGCTCGTGGGCGACCTGTTCAACGTGCTGCCCGAACTCGCGGCGGAACTCGCGAAGGCTTGAAAGGCCAGGGGCGTCATGCTGAAGGCGTGCTGCGCACAGGGCCCTGGACAGAGCTCAAGGGCAGTCGCCCTTAAAACCCGTTCGATCCAGTAAGGGGGCGACTTCCTCTGCTTACTTATGGGGCATCCTCTCCCCTCATCGGGTAAGATGCGCGGACGAAGGAGAGCGACGATTGTCCCGCAGCATCATCGACCCGACGCCGGGCGACCCTGATCGGTTGTACAGCTTGGGCGAGCTGGCTCAGGAATTCGGCGTCACCATGCGCGCGATCCGGTTCTACGAGGGCAAGGGGCTGCTCGCGCCGGGGCGGGCCGGCGGGAACCGGGTGTACACAATTCGGGACCGCGCGCGTCTGGTGCTGATCCTTCGCAGCAAGCGCCTGGGATTTTCGCTGCAGGAGGTCAAGGCGTTCCTGGACCTCTACCACGCCGACCCGACCGGCAAGATTCAGCTTCGCTCATTGCTGGCGAAGCTCAAGGAGCACATCGACACGCTCGAACATCAGCGTGAAGTGCTCGATACCACGCTCGCGGATCTGCGACGGATGGAAGAGACCGTCGAGCGGGACATCGTCTCCGGCCGCAGTTCTGCGCGCAAAGGCGGCCGCAGCGCTGCCGCCTGAAGACGCGCGTGCGCGAAGCTCGCGGCACGCGCGCCGGGATCTCAGCGTTCGACCGTGAGCACGACACCCATTCCGCCGCCGATGCACAGGGTGGCGAGGCCGCGCCGAACCATCTCATGCAGCAATGTCGTGAGCACCCGGGCGCCGGACGCGCCGATCGGATTGCCGAGGGCGATCTCGCTGTCGGCCCTCAAGCTGCCGGATCGGGACGGTCTTCAGCCCGCGACCTTGTCCTGTGTCATCGTCTCGAAATCTCCGGCGTCATGCCGCTCATGGAGCTGCGACGAAGGTTCACCGAACACGCGGTTGACCATCCGCCCGCGCTGCACGGCGGGACGCTGGAAAATCTCGTCACTCCAACGTTGCACACTCTTGTACTCGGACACCTGGAGGAACTCGGCCGCCTCGTAGAGGAAGCCCTTTGCGAGGCCGCCATACCAGGGCCAGATCGCCATGTCGGCAATCGTGTACTCGTCCCCCGCGACATAGCGGGTTTCTGAGAGCCGTCGATCCAGCACGTCGAGCTGACGCTTCGCCTCCATCGCATAGCGGTCGATCGCGTATTCGATCTTGAGCGGTGCATAGGCGTAGAAATGGCCGAAGCCTCCGCCCACGAATGGTGCGCTTCCCATCTGCCAGAACAGCCATGACAGGCATTCCGCTCGTGCGGCAGGCTCCGTCGGCAGAAAGGCGCCGAAGTTTTCGGCGAGGTACATCAGGATTGCGCCCGACTCGAAAACCCGGACCGGCGCCGGGCCGCTGCGATCGAGCAGCGCCGGAATCTTGGAGTTCGGATTGACGGCCACGAAGCGCTGCCGAACTGCGCGCCCTCATTGATGCGGATCAGCCAGGCATCGTACTCGGCGCCGGCGATGCCGTGCGCGAGGAGCTCCTCGAGCATGATGGTCACCTTCACGCCGTTCGGCGTTCCGAGCGAGTAGAGCTGCAGCGGATGCCGGCCGACCGGCAACTCCTTCTCGTGGGTTGCGCCGGCCACCGGGCGATTGATGTTCGCGAACTGCCCGCCGTGCCCCTGCTTCCAGGCCCAAATCTTGGGCGGGGTGTAAGGTTCGTCCGTCATGAGTTTTCTCCGTGGATCCGAACGCAAAGCGTCAAGGGCGAGTTTGACTGTCCGTCGGCCGCTTGGCGAGACTTCGTCTCAGGGCTGGGAGCGGGGTGTGGGGACGGACTGACCACCTTCATGTCCGGCAAACGAGGTGCCGTGGTCGCTGGATCCGCACGCTGATATCAACCGCCTGAGCGTTCTTGCGGTTGGCGGGCGCCTCCATCGCGACTGGCCCACTCAGAAGATTTGCTCGACATCGTGGTGCGCCTTTTGGAGGGCCGCGTAGAGGCATTCGCTCTTGCCCGTCTGCGTGACATTCCGCAACCTGAAGTGCAGCCGGCGTCCTGCGTACAACGCCGGGATCCGACAAAAGCGTCGGCGATGCGCCTTGCGCGTCTCGCGACGATGAACATCCGTCGGCCTGCAGCGCGTCCCTTGACGACCTCAGCGTGAATGCTGCTCTTCTAGATTGGAATGCCAGCAGAGGGCAGGACGATGAAAGCGGTTCGTTTCTACGACTATGGTGGTCCGGACGTCCTAAGATATGAACTCGATGCTCCCGAACCTGCGCTCGGTGCGGACACCGTGCTCATCGAGCTGATCGCCACGAGTGTCAACCCGATCGACTGGAAGATCCGCTCCGGTGCCCGGCAGAAGGACTTTCCGTTGGAGCTGCCCGCGATCCCCGGCAAGGATGTCAGCGGTATCATCCGCGCCGTCGGGAGCGATGTTCGGCACTTCAAGCCTGGTGAGCGGGTGATCGGAATGGCCGAGGCGACATACGCTCAGATCGTGTCGGCGCGAGCCGATACGTTGACCCACCTCCCCGACGGTGTGGACGCCGTCGATGCCGCGGCGATCCCGCTCGTGTCGCTGACGGGCGACCAGTTGGTCAGGCTCTCAACCCGTGCCGCAGCGGGCCAGACCATCCTCGTCAGTGGCGCGCTCGGAAGCGTCGGACGCGCCGCCGTGCACACGGCCAAGAAACTCGGTGCAAGAGTGATCGCGGGTGTCCGCGGCAGCCAGTTGGCAGAAGCTGCGAGCTTGGATGTCTTCAAGGCGATCGCCATCGACGACGATGCGGCCATCGCGGCGCTCGAGATCCTGGACGGTGTCGCCGATACGGTCGGAGGCGAGATTGCAGCCAAGCTTTTCGGCAAGGTGCGCAACGGCGGGAGGTTCGGATACGCGTCCGTTTTCGCGGCCGACGCGGCGGCGACCAACCCCACGGTCGAGGTGAACCGCGTGCTTGCGCGCGCCGACGCGTCCACCGTGCGCGCGTTCGCCGATGACATCCGCGACGGCAAGTTCACGTTGCCGATCAGCCGACGCATGAAGCTGAGCGACGCAGCCTCCGCCCACGAACTGATGGAGAAGGGGGGCGCCGGCAAGATCATTTTGGTACCGTAAACGTCGCAGACTTCAAACGTCACGGACTTCGCAGCTTGCAGCTCGCGTCCGGCCCGGCGTCAGCCCTTGTCCGAGAGGAACTCCTCGAGCAACGCGTTCACCTTCTCCGGCGCATGTTGCTGCACCCAGTGCGAGACGCCCGGCAGCCGCTCGATCCGCAGATCCCGCACGTAGCGCTCCGTGCCGTCGAGGCAGATCAGGTCGAGCGCCACATCCTCCTCGCCCCAGATCACCAGTGTCGGCACCTCTATCATCGCACGGAGGTCGAGCCGGCGGGCACCGCCGAGGCGCATCGCGCGATACCAGTTCAGCATCGCGGTGGCCGCTCCGGGCTCGGCGAGCTGGCCCGCATAGACGGCCAGGATCTCGCGCGGCAGCCGCAGCGGCCGGAACATCTGCCGCACCGACACGCCGCCGTTGCGTGCCAGCATCCACTCCGGCAGACGAGGAAGCTGGAAGAACGCGATGTACCAGGATTTCCGTCGCTGCCGCCACCGCTTCATCGCCGCGCGGAAGCAGAGCGGATGCGGCACGTTCATGATCACCAGCCGCTCGAGCGGGCGCGCCCGTGTCGCGGCGAACGACCAGGCGACCATCGCACCCCAGTCGTGACCGATCAGCACGACGCGGCTGGCGCCGGACGCAGCGATCAGCGCCGCCACGTCGGCGATCAGGCAGGGCAGCGCGTAGGACGCGATCCCGCCCGGTCGCGAGCTCCGTCCGTAGCCACGCTGGTTGACCGCCCAGACGCGAAAGCCGAGTGCCGCCAGCACCGGCATCTGTGCCCGCCACGACACCGCGTGTTCCGGAAATCCGTGCAGGCAGAGGGCGAGCCGGTCGCCCTGCCCCTCCTCGTACACCTCGAAGCGCTGTCCGTTTGCCTCGACGAAGCGAATGTCCATGCCTGCGTCCTCTGGAACCGGGCGGCAGCGCTCAGCCGGTCTCGTCTGGCTGGAGATAGTCCTCATGGCCGCGGCGTCGGGTTCCACGTTGCGCCGTGGTGAGGGACGTAACTCCCGCCTCGACCTCCGGATGCAGGCGCACGGGCCCGGAATCGTGCGCCTTGTCGCGACCCTGTTCATTGCAGTTTCACGGAAGCCCCGTCGCCGGGCGCCTGGTGCTCGCCACGACGACAGGACTTCGCGATGAGGTCGACCGGACGCGGACGCGCGAAAGTAGATGCACGATCAGCGCGCAGTCGCCGGCCTGTGGGCGTTCCTCGAGCTCTCCGCGTGGTTCGCGTCAGTCCGCAACGACGAGTTCCTGCGCCGCGGCTGCGATCCCGACGGCTTCTCTTCGATGTTGCCGGCGCGACGCGGGTGGCTTGACTTGGCCGCTCTCCGCCAGCCTAACTTCGTCGCTATGCGCCACCCCGGCAGGCCGATCCCACGCGTCTCGTTGATGTCGCGGCTGCCGCCCGCGCCCGCTTTTCCCGTCTACACGACGCTTGAGCGCCGTGCCGACCTCGTGATCCACGTGCTCGGCCTCTGCGGTGCTGTCGTTCTCGCGCCCGTCCTGCTCCGTCGCCTCGGCCTGCACGCGACACCACGGCAGATCGCCTCCGTCGCAATCTACCTCGCCGGGCTGGTCGGAATGCTGTCTGCATCGGCCGCCTATAATCTGACCCGGGCGGGACCGGCCAAAGCCAGATTACGCGTTCTCGATCGCTCGATGATCTACGTGATGATCGCGGGCACCTACACGCCGTTTGCGCTCGACGCGCTGCCGCCGTCGACCGGCAATCTGCTGTTCGCGCTGGTCTGGAGCATCGCAGGCTGCGGCGTCGCTGTAGAGCTCTCGCCGTTGTCGCGATTGCACTACAATCTCAGCCTCTTGCTCTATCTGGCACTCGGCTGGATCGTTCTTGCCTTCGCGCATGCGGTGATCATCGCATTGGTGCCGGAGGCGATTGTCCTGCTGGTTTGCGGAGGCGTTCTCTACACGATCGGGGCCGTGCTCCACGCGCGCGGACGCATGCCTTTCCACAATCCGGTCTGGCATGCCCTGGTGGCGGCCGCCGCGACCCTGCATTTCGCCGCGATCGCCGACCTGTTCCGGGGCACCGCCTGACACGCTCGCGAGAAGGGCGGCAGCCCGGAGCCGCACGCGCCGTTGAAGGCCAGGGCTCTGCCCTGGTCCCGCCAAGGGGCCTGCCCCTTGGATCCCATTCAATCAAGTCCGGGGGATCCAAGGGGTGACCACCCCTTGGCGGGTCAAGGGCGTCACGCCGGAGGCGTGCTGCGCACGACGCCCTGGCCTTTCTTGCAGCAGCTCACGCCGACTCGTCGGGCGGCCGGGCAACTCAGCGCCACCCTCGCGAGCTTAACCCTCCGGTTCCGATGTGGAGGGCGAGATGCAGCCAAAAGGGGATGGCGCGGAGCACGATCCTGCCGATGACATAGCCTCCCAGAGCTTCAGCCTGTTCAGGGCGGCCGTCGAGGCAATCGGCGACGCCGTGGTCGTCACATCCGGCGATCTGGAGCTGCCCGGTCCCCGGATCGAGTACGTCAATCCGTCCTTCTGCCGGATGACCGGTTACGCCGCCGAAGAGCTGATCGGCCGTACTCCGCGCATGTTCCAGGGGAAGCTGACCGATCGAGCCGAACTCGACCGGCTGCGGGCCTGCCTTGCCGCCGGCGATCCTTTCCACGGCGAGGTCGTCAACTACCGCAAGGACGGCCAGCCCCACGTCATCGAGTGGCTGGTCACCGCGATCACCGACGACCACGGCGCGCCGGTCCGCTGGCTGTCGATCCAGCGCGACGTCACCCAGCGCAAGCAGCTCGAGCACCAGCAGGAGCTGCTGGTCGGCGAGCTGCATCACCGGACGCGCAACCTGCTGACCGTGGTCAGCGCCATCGCCGCGCGCACCTTGACCCCTTCCGCCGAACGGGACGCGTTCGAAGGCCGGCTCACGGCGCTCAGCCGCGTGCAGGCCTTTCTGTCCGGCAGGAACGCGTGGTCGGTCGGCCTGGCCGACCTCATCGACGCCGAACTCGAGGCGGTCGGCGAGCGGCAAGGGGAGCGGACGACGATCGCCGGACCGCCGATCGAGCTGCCCGGCGACAAGGTGCAGTCCCTGGCCCTGGTGCTGCACGAGCTGGTGACCAACGCGATGAAGCACGGCGTGTTCGCGCAGCCCGAAGGCCGGCTGACCATCAGCTGGGACGTGGGCCATGACGGGCGACTGACGCTGACCTGGCGTGAGGCGGGGATCAGGATCCTCGACAAATCGCCGCGCATGGGCTTCGGGCGCGAGCTGATCGAGCGGTCGTTACGCTATCAGCTCAAGGCCGAAACCAGCTACGAGTTCCAGCCCGACGGCATCCTCTGCACGATCACCCTGCCGGCGCACGCGTTCGCATGATCCCGCGAGACGCCGCCGACAAACTTCAGGCGCGGCCTCGGCGATGACGCCCCGCTCGACATCCGCGCCCGCGCGCATGATGTCGCGACGCTACAGCGACCGTTTGGCTTCGGCCCGCAACCGGTAGATCACGAATGCTGCGCCGATCGCGAACACCGCGAACGCCACTGCCAGGATCATCAGAGAAGAGGAAAAGCCCGTCACCGAAGGTGAATCTCCTCCGCTGGTCATGAAAGTTTCGAGCATGTCCGCTCCCCGATCGAGCCTCCGAGCCTAACTCCGCGACGTTAATGGCTGGTCAACGCCGCTCCCGCCGGCGAACGGAGCCGCATATCGATCGCCGCGGAGACGGTCTCCCGCCCGCCGCGTGCCGACCAGACGGCGCGCACGACCCGGACAATCGAGATCGGCAGGCCCCTGAGCGGAGTGCTTCGCCGCTCCGCACGCCTGCATACGTGGTGTCGAGCGTCGCGCGCCGCGGTTAATTATCGGTCAACCGGTCCATCGAGCGGCGACACGCCAGAACAGTTCGGAACCGCGCCCCGCCAGATCCGGCAGGCATGGCGAACCCGATCAGGCGCGAAGCTCCTTCTCCATGCGGGCGAGCGGAACCGCGACGCCCTCGGCCACGGCCTCCACCATCTCCACCATTCCATAGCCACAGGCCATGTAGAGCGGCTGCCCGCTCAGCGTCGCCATCAACTCGCTCCGGCGGAAGCCGGCCGCCACGGCCGCCTGTTCGCACCGCCTCAGGATCAGGCGGCCGACGCCTTGCCGGGCGCAGTCCGGATGGGTGTACATCGCCCGGATCCTCGCCGCGTCCCGGGCCGGATCGAGCAGCGCCGGATCGCGCAAAGCCGCGCTATGGTCGCCGCCGTAAAGCGTGCGGCGACGGCTCCAGCCGCCGCAGCCTGCGAGAGCGCCGTCCCGCTCCGCCAGGAGATACGTCCCGTCGGCCACCAGCTGCGTGTCCAACCCCATGATCACACGGCTCGCGACGATCTGCGCGGGCGTCAGAAACTCCGCCTGCAGCCGGTCGATCGCGAGCGCCATCAGCACCCTGATCGCCGGCAGATCCTCCGCCGTCGCCCATCTCGTCGCGACGCCGCGCGTCATGCCGGCCTCAATCCATGAAATTGGTCGAGCGCGAGACCTGCTCCCACGCGGCGATCTCGCTCTGCATCGCCGCGATCTTGCCGGCGACCAGCGTGAGCGCGTCGGCCCCGAGATAGAGTCTCGCAGGCGGATCCTCCGCCTCGACCAGCCGCAGCAGCGCCGCGGCCGCCTTCGCCGGATCGCCAGGCTGACGGCCGCTCTTCCTCTGCCGCGCCGCCCGCAGCGGGTCCATGATCGCGTCGTAATCTGCGATCCGCCGCTCGCTCCGCACCATCGAGCGTCCCGCCCAGTCGGTGCGGAACTGCCCGGGCGCCAGCGCGGTCACGTGGATCCCGAGCGGCCTGACCTCGCGGCCCAGTGCCTCGGAGATCCCCTCGAGCGCAAACTTGCTGCCGCAGTAATACGCAATCCCCGGCATGGTGATGAAGCCACCCATCGACGTCACGTTGACGATGCGCCCGGAACGCCGCGCCCGCATGCCCGGCAGCACCGCCTTGATCATCGCCACGGCCGCGAACACGTTCACGTCGAACTGCTGCCGCAGATCGTCCAGCGACGACTCCTCCACGATCCCCTCATGGCCGTAGCCGGCATTGTTGACGAGCACCTCGATCGGCCCTGCCGCGCGCTCCGCGCCGTCGACGGCGTCGGGAATGTCGTCGAAGCGCGTGAGGTCGAGCACCAGCGGATGCGCTCGATCAGGCGCCGAGGCCGCGAACGTCGCCGCATCCTCCGCGCGTCGCACCGTGCCGATCACCCGATGCCCCGCCTCCAGCGCGCCTGCCGCGAAGGCTTTGCCCAGGCCGGAACTGACGCCGGTGATGAGGAAGGTTTTGCTGCTGCTCATGATCGCTCCCGTCGCGGCATCGCCCGCCATTTAGATCATGACACTATATCTATACCGCGATATAACGTTCAAGAGGCATCCGCCGCGGAGGAGAGAGAATGGTGGCAGAAGCGATCCAACCGCGCCTGCGGGAGCGCAACCGCCAGCTCGCCCGCGACACCGTGCTCGACGCGGCGGAACGGCTGCTCGGGCGGGGCGAGACCGCGGAGTTCTCGATGCGCGCGCTGGCGGCCGAGGCCGGCGTCGGTTTCGCCACGCCGTTCAATCATTTCGGCAGCAAGAACGCGATCATGCAGGCGCTGTCCTCCCGGCTGATCGGCCGCATGGCCGCGCGTTTCCGGCAGGAGGCGCCGGCGGGAGACGCGATCGACCGCGCCCTGGCGATGGGACGGATCGGCGTCGCCCACCTGCTGGAAAAGCCCGGGATGCACAAGGCGCTGGTGGGTTCACTGGGAGTAGCAACCCCGGTGCCCGGAGCGGTGCGGCAGACATCGCGCGAGCTGTGGTCGCTCGCACTCGGGGACTTCGCCGGGATCGACCCGGAGACCAGCGCGCTCGCCCGACATTTCCTGGCCGACCAGCTCGCGGTCGCCTTCCGCGGCTGTGTCTCGTTCTGGGTCGCGGGCGAGATCGCGGATGGAGCTCTGGACGCCGTTTTCCAGGCGATCGCCTGCACCCTCCTGCTCGGCCTTGCCGCACCGGCACGGCGGGCGACGCTGATCCGGCAGCTCGACACTCTCCGGCCATCCACATAGGAACCTGCACGTTTGTGCACGTTTTGCGGTTTCCCTTCTCGTTCATGCATGGTTGACTCGCCGGCATGAGCTCGGACCTCCCCCTCGCTCGCCGCGACGTCATCGCCGCCCGCCTCGATGCGGGGCAGCCGGTCGCCGCAGGCGCACTCGCAGCCGAGTTCGGCGTGTCGGAAGATGCCATCCGCCGCGACCTCCGCGCGCTCGCGGCGACCGGCCGCTGCAGGCGGGTCTATGGCGGCGCGCTGCCGGTCCGGCCCGCGACCCTGGGCATGGCCGCGCGCGTGGATGTGCTGTGCCACCGCAAGCGGTGCCTGGCGCGCGCGGGGGCGGCCACGATCCGGCCGGGCGAGTTCGTGTTTATCGACAGCGGCAGCACCAATCTCGCGATCGCCGAGTTCCTGCCCGAGGACTGCGATCTGACGGTCGCGACCAACGCCGTCGACATCGCGGCCGCGATCCTGCGGCGCCAGGATGTGCGGCTGATCGTGGTGGGCGGCGTGGCCGATCCGATCGTCGGCGGATGCGTCGACGGGGCCGCGCTGCAGGCGGTGGGCCGGATGCGGATCGACCGCTGCTTCGTGGGCGCCTGCTCGATATCGATCGAGCGCGGGCTTGGCGCGTTCCAGTTCGAGGATGCGACGTTCAAGTATGCGCTCGTGCACGCGAGCCGCTGCAATGTCGTGCTCGCACTCGACGACAAGTTCGACGCGCGCATGTCCCATGAGGTGGCCGCGTTTGCCGAGATCGACCTGCTGGTGGTCGAGGAGACGGCCGAGCAGTCCCGAATTGACGCGATCGAGCGCCGCGGCTGCCGGAACGTGCGCCGCGCGGGGTCGCTCGATGTCGGATGATCGGCCGGGCACCAGGCTCGCGACCCGCCTGGCCTTTCTGGTCGCGGGCTTCGGCATCGCCTGCTGGGCGCCGCTCGTGCCGCTCGCCAAGCACCGGCTCGGCGTCGGCGACGGCGCGGTCGGCCTGCTGCTGCTGTGCCTGGGCATCGGCTCCGTCCTGGCGATGCTGGCGACCGGGCCGCTGACCGCCCGCTATGGCAGCCGGCCGGTGATCCGCGGCGGCGGGCTTGGCCTCGCCGCACTGCTGCCTCCCCTCACGCTGGCCGATACGCCGCCGGCCCTCGCACTGCTGCTGCTGCTGTTCGGCGCATCGCTCGGCGCACTCGATGCGGCGATGAACGTGCACGCGGTGGAGGTCGAGCGCGCCTCGGGGCGGACGATGATGTCGGGTTTTCATGCGCTGTTCAGCATCGGCGGTTTCGCGGGCGCCACTGCCATGACGGCGCTGCTGTCGGCGGGCGTGCCGGCCTCCGTGGCGACGCTGATCTGCGCCGGCCCGATGCTGGCCGCGATCCTGGTGGCCTGGCCGCGCCTGCTGGTGGCACGCGCCGGCGAGCGCGGCCCGCTCTTCGTGCTGCCGCGCGGCATCGTGCTGCTGCTGGCGGCCCTGGCAGCGATCACCTTTCTCGTCGAGGGCGCGATGCTCGACTGGAGCGCGCTGCTGGTCGGCGGCCGCTTCCTCATCGCGAAGCGGGAGGCCGGGATCGGCTACATCCTGTTCGCGATCGCGATGACCGCGGGCCGGCTGGTGGGCGACCGCGTGACGGCGCGGCTCGGCGACGCCGCGACGGTCGCGAGCGGCGGGGTGGTCGCGATCGCCGGCTTGGCACTGTTGCTGCTGGCGCCGATCGCTCCGGTGGCCTTGGGCGGGTTCCTGCTGATCGGGCTCGGCGCCTCGAACATCGTGCCCGTGCTGTTCCGCCAGGCGGGCGCGCAGCGGAGCATGCCGTCCGCCCTCGCCGTCTCGGCGATCACGACGATCGGCTATTCCGGGGTGCTGGCAGGTCCGGCCGCGATCGGCTTCGTGGCCGACCGCGTCGGGTTGCCCGATGCGTTCTGGCTGCTGGCGGCTTTGCTCTGTCTCGTGCCGCTCAGCGCCCGGGCGGCGACGGGAGGTGCGGCGCGGCACCTGACCGCGTCATCCTCGCGCTGACGCCGGGTCGCGAACACGCGCGACCGCCGGCGTTCGCCTGCGGCAGCGGGATGCGATCGATGCCTGACAAGACCTCGATCGTCGCGACGACGCCGCCCTGCTTCGTCCGGCCACGGGGCGGCGAGCGCGAGCGCGGGTGGCGACGGGTTTCTCCACCCGTGCGCGGGCGCGTCTGGCGCTCGGCCGACATCCGCGATCATGGCTGCGCGGATTTCACGCGGCATCACGCGGACTGCTGCCACTGCTGGAACTCGCGGGCAGCGTCGTGTCGGTGGCGACGCGCTTGACGCTGCTGTCGTTGACACCGGCCTTTGAGAAGGTCTGGATGCCGGCTTCGAGCAGCGACGCCCGGGTGCGGCGAGGGTGGAGCGAGGCCACCCGGCCGCGTGATCTCCGCCATCGACCGGAGACCGGGCGCATCACGCTGAATGGTGACGGAGCGGCAATCTTGGCATTCTCGATCTACGACGCATCCATCCCGATGATGGTCCGCATGTTGCGCAACCTGTCGACCATGCTGGACCGCGCGGCGGCCCATGCGGCGGCCACGGGCACCGACCCGGCCGCGATGATCAGGGCGCGGCTGGCGCCCGACATGTTCGATCTGGGACGGCAGGTGCAGAGCGCCTGCGACGCGGCCAAGAGTTGCGCCGCCCGCCTCGGCGGCGAGGCAGCGCCGAGCCACCCCGACACCGAGACCAGTTTCGACCAGCTGAAGGACCGCATCGCCACCGTGATCGCCTATGTCGAGGGCTTCACAGCGGCGCAGATCGAGGCCGGCGCGGAACGGCGCATCACCATCCCCACGCGCGGCGAGCCGCACGTGTTCGAGAACGGCGCCGACTATCTCACGCGTTTCGCGATTCCGAACTTCTTCTTCCACGTCACCACCGCCTACGGCCTGCTCAGGCAGCAGGGCGTGGAGATCGGCAAGATGACGTATCTCGTCGGGGCCTAGCGGCGCCGTCGCCTGAGCGGCACGACGCCGGGCCGGACGCCGGCGCTCGTCATGTCCGGCGAGGGTCGCGATCCAGGATCGTGCCGACATCGCAACCCGCCGTTCGGCGAGGCGGCGCGGGTCCCGACCCTGCCCCGCGCTCTTCGCCGCCCGACCTGCCCTTTTCGCCGACGCGCAGGACGTGTTGAGCTGCGCGCCGTCGAAGGCGTGCGGCAGTGAACTCGTTGAAGCGTCGGTTGCTCGCTCCTCTGGCGGATCCGGGCGCGCGGCCCGACGCGGAGCGGGCTTGCATGGTGGGCGCCGTGGCGGATCACGATGAAGGCGCGCTCGCGTCGTCGCGCTCGCGACAGGGGCTGGACGGCATCGCCTTCCTGATGGCGGACGTTCGCGACGGGCTCGGCCCCTACCTGTCGGTCTATCTCAAGGAGAGCCAGCACTGGGGCGCGGGCGCGATCGGCGTCGCCATGGCGGCGTCCTCGATCGCGGCCGCCTGCTGCCAGGTGCCGGCCGGGCTGCTGGTCGACAACACGCGGGCGAAACGGCTGCTGGTGGCCGCATCCGGGCTGCTGGTCGCACTCGGCTGCCTGACGGTCGTCGTGTTTCCGCGGTTCGCGGCGGTGATTGCGGCGCAGGCGATGCTGGGTGCGGCGTCGGCCGTCATCCCGCCCGCCATCGCGGCGCTCTCGCTGGGACTGGTCGGACGCCGCCTGCTCGATACGCGGATCGCCCGGAACGAGGGCTTCAACCATGGCGGCAACTTCGTGGCCGCGGCACTGGCCGGCGTGCTCGGACAGTATGTGGGCATGCACTGGCTGTTCTATCTCGTCTGCGCCTTCGCGATCGCCAGCGCCGGCGCGGTGACCCTGATCAATCCGGCGGAGATCGACCACGAACGGGCGCGCGGCGGCGAAGAACCGGCGCGCCAGTGCCAGCCCATGGCGGTGCGGGAGCTGCTGCGGCGTCGCGACCTGCTGGTGTTCCTGGGCGCGGTGATGCTGTTCCACCTGGGCAATGCGGCGATGCTGCCGATGGCGGGCCAGGTGCTGGCGCGCAGGCACCCGGGGCAGGCGACGATCGCGCTGTCGGCCTGCATCATCGTGGCGCAGTTGGTGATGGTGGGGGTGGCCTGGGCGGTCGGGCGGGCGCTGGCGCGCGGGTGGGGGCGCAAGCCGATCTTCCTGCTCGCCTATGCGGTGCTGCCGGTGCGCGGTGTCCTGTTCTCCTTCGCCACCAACCCGCTGGCGGTGGTCGGCATCCAGGTGCTCGACGGCGTGGCGGCCGGGATTTTTGGCGTCGTGTCGGTGCTGATTGCGTCTGATCTGATGCGCGGCACCGGCCGGTTCAACCTGGCGCAGGGATTGACGGCGCTGGCGGTGGGCGTGGGCGCCGGGCTCGGCAACCTCACCGCCGGCTACGCGGTGCAATGGTTCGGCACCACGGCGGGGTTCCTGTATCTCGCCACACTCGCCGGGGGCGCGCTGGTGTTCTTTGCGACGCTGATGCCCGAGACGCGAGCGTCTGCCATCCCGGCCGTGGCGACCGCGTGATGGGGGCCTGGCTTGCCTGGCCCTGGCTGACCTGGGGCATCGCGGGTGCGGCGACCGCCTGCGTCATCCTGCGGCCGTTCCGCTGGCCGGAATTCGTCTGGGCGGTGGCGGGCGCGCTGCTCCTGGTCGCACTCGGCCTGCTGTCCCTGCCCGACGCACTCGCAGGAATCTGGCGCGGCGCCGACGTCTATCTGTTCCTGACCGGCATGATGCTGCTCTCCGAACTCGCCCGGCAGGAGGGGCTGTTCGACTGGCTGGCCGCGCGCACGGCGAGCCTCGCGCGCGGCTCCGCGGTGCGGCTGTTCTCGCTGGTGTTCGCGGTGGGCACGGCGGTGACGATCTTCCTGTCGAACGACGCGACCGCCGTGGTGCTCACACCGGCGGTGGCCGCCGTCGCGCGCGCCGCCGAAGCGGAAGATCCATTGCCCTATCTGCTGATCTGCGCGTTCGTGGCCAACGCTGCGAGCTTCGTGCTGCCGATCTCCAATCCTGCGAACCTGGTGATCTACGGCAGCCACGTGCCGCCGCTGCTCAGCTGGCTGCCGACCTATGCGCTGCCGTCCGCGCTCTCGATCGCGGCCACCTACGTGGTGCTGCGCTGGACGCAGCGGCGCAGGCTCGGCGAGCAAGTGTCCGCCGCGATCGACGTGCCCGCGCTGTCGGCCGGCGGCAGGATGGCCGCACGCGGCATCGCGGCCACCGCCGTGGTGCTGCTCGCGGCGTCGGCCTTCGACGTGCAGCTCGGTCTGCCGACCTTCCTGGCAGGCGCTGCCACGTTCGCGCTCGTGCTGACGCGGTCGAGATGCCGGCCGGTCGACGTCCTGCGTCATGTGTCCTGGGGCGTGCTGCCGCTGGTCGCCGGTCTGTTCGTGCTGGTCGCCGCACTCCAGCGCACCGGTGTGACGGATGCGATCGCGCTTCAGCTCGGCCACCTGGTCCGCATGTCGCCGACGCTTGCCGCCTGGTCGGCGGGGACGGTGCTCGCGGTGGGCTCCAACCTGGTGAACAACCTGCCCGCCGGCCTGGTGGCCGGACGCGTGATGGGCATCGCACAGGTGCCGGACCATGTGCGCAGCGCAGTGCTGATCGGGGTGGATCTCGGGCCGAACCTGTCGGTCACGGGGTCGCTCGCGACCATCCTCTGGCTGACCGCGCTGCGTCGCGAGGGGTTGCATGTCAGCGCCTGGAGCTTTCTCAAGCTCGGCATCCTGGTGATGCCGCCGGCGCTGGTGCTGGCGCTGGCGGGCACTTTCGCAGTCCGCTGAACCCCACTCGAAGGATCGAACCCGTCATGCAGAATATCGGTGCCGCCTGGCTGTATCCCGTGATCGTCATCGCAGGCGCCCTGCAGGCGTGGGGTCCGCCGATGAACGGGGCGCTGCGCCGCGCGCTCACCAATCCCTGGCTCGCCAGCACGGTCTCGTTCGTGCCGATCGTGGCGCTCCTCGCGGTGGTGTTCCTGTGCGTACCCCGGCCGCTGCCGACCGCGGACGGGGTGAGCGGGATGCCCTGGTGGGCGCCGCTGGGCGGGCTGGTCGGATCGTTCGCGGTGGTCACGGGATTGCTGTTCGTCGACAAGATCGGCGCCGGGCCGTTCGCCGGGCTGACGATCACGGCGAACCTGGTGATGTCGCTGCTGGTCGATCAGTTCGGGCTGTTCGGGATACAGCAGCATAGCCTTGGGCTTGGCAGGATCGTTGGTGGGGCGCTGATGGTCGCGGGTATTGCGCTGATCGCCTCGTTCTGAGTGTTCGGCTAGCGCCTCCGGTTGAAAATAAGGCCAGGGCTCTGCCCTGGACCCGCTAAGGGCGGTCGCCCTTAGAACCAATTCAATGAAGAGCGGAGCTGCTGGCTTGTCAGCCGGTCTGGCACGTCGGACACCAATATAGCGTTCGTCCGGCCATCGGCTCTGCCAGGATCGGCGTCCGGCAGACGCGACAGGGCTGCCCCGCGCGGTGCGCCACGTAGCCGGCGTCGCGCCCACGCACCTTGCCCGACGCACGTGCGCGATCCGCGGGCGCGGTCGTCACGATCCGCCCGGTCTGGACGCCGTCGCGCAGGAGGGCCGCGAGATCCGTCCACAGCGCGTCCCACGCCGCGGCCGGGATCTCGCGTCCGGGCCGGTGCGGATCGATGCGTGCCCGGAACAGGATCTCCGCGCGGTAGATGTTGCCGATGCCCGCCACGATGTCCTGCCGCATCAGCAGCAGCCCGATCGCCGAGCGCGAGGCGTGGATCTTGGCGAAGGCCTTGGCCGGATCTGCATCTTGCCGCAGGGGGTCTTCGCCCAGGCGCTGCATCGCGACGGCTTTTTCCGCGGGCGACATCAGCATGCATGCCGTAGGCCCGCTCAGGTCGGCCACGTTGGTTCGCGTCAGCAGCCGCAGCCGCACCAGGCCCCGAGGCTTGGGCGGAAAGGCGGGCTCCGGCGGAAAGGCGGGCACCTCGCTCCCGGCCGCGCGCGACGCACGCCGCCCGTAACCCGCGAGCCCCGGCCCCGCGAACCGCCACATTCCATACAGCCCCAGATGGACCCGCAGCCAGAGCTCGTCGGAGAACCGCAGGAACATCTGCTTGCCATGCGCTTCGGCCGCGCGCAGCACGCGCCCGTCGAGCAGCGCCGCGCCGTCCGCGAAGCGTCCCTGCGGACTGCTCGCCTCCACTGCCTTGCCGACGAAGCTGAGCGCGAACGCGCCCGCCAGCCGGTGCACCGTGTGTCCTTCAGGCATCCACTCCCTTTCGTCGTCCGCCCGGGCGCAACGCGGCCGCGTGGCCCGAGATCAGGGGATGACAGTTCGTGGTGGACCTTCCGGTTTGGAGAGGGCTGGCTCGGACCTGGGAGGCGATAATGGGGGTGGCGGGAGCGGAGGATTGCGGACGCGAAGAAGGCCAGGGCTCTGCCCTGGACCCGCCAAGGGACAGTCGTCCCTTGGAACCCTGATTGTTTGGATTTCCCTTCAAACGCGGGCGAAGCCTGATCCGTCACCAGCGCCTGTACTCCAACCTTCAGTAGGGGGTTTTAAGGGCTGCGCCCTTAAGGGGGTCCAGGGGCAGAGCCCTTGGCCTTCTTCGCCCGAAGTTTTCAAACGGACTCTCAGAGCCCGGTCGTTTGGTCCGCGGGATGCCGCCGCCGCCTGCCCGCGCGCGGGGATCTGCCGACATGTCATTCATGGTCAGCAGGACGCACGAACCGCGCGAACCGTTCCGCGGCGTGGCCGTCAGAGATCGAGCTTGAAGACGTCACGGAGTTCTTCGATCTGCGCCGCGTCGAGCGGACGGGTCGGCACGCCGCGCAGCAGCAGGAAGAGTTTCGCCGTCTCCTCGAGTTCTTCCGTGGCGTAGAGTGCTGCCTCGAGCGATGTGCCCGAGACGACCGGGCCGTGATTGGCGAGCAGCACGGCGCTGTGCTTGGTCGCGAGCGACCGGATCGCCGCGGCCAGCGCCTGGTCGCCCGGGCGCGCATAGGGGATCAGCGGCAGCCGGCCGATCTTCATCACGAAATACGGGGTGAGCGGCGGCAGGCAGTCGTGATGGTCGAGGCCGTGCATGCAGGATACCGCGGCCGAATGGGTCGAGTGGAGATGCACGATCGCCTGGGCGCGGCCGCGCTCCTCGTACATCGCGCGGTGCAGGAAACTTTCCTTGGAGGGTTTGTCGCCGCTGAGATGGCGGCCTTCCCAATCGAGCTTGGCGATGCGGGCGGGATCGAGCTCGCCGAGGCAGGAATCGGTAGGCGTCAGCAGCCACCCGTCGGCGACGCGAACGCTGATATTGCCGCTGCTGCCGGCGGTCAGGCCACGCCGGAAGATCGAGCGGCCGATCTCGACGATGCGCTCGCGGAGACGGGTCTCATCGGGCTGGGTCTGGATGGCCGGGCTCATGCGGGTCCTTTTCTTTTCGAAGCTTCTACGGCCTGACGACCTCACCGCCTGGGCGAGGTCGGCGACCGGCGTCCGGCGGTTCAGGAGGTCCTGGACCGCGAGTGACGCAGCCAAAAGAGGCGGGAGACGGGTCGTAGAGCGTCGCGTCCAGTCCGGCCCGGGCGAACACCACCGCCCAGGATCCTCCCACGAGGCCGCAGCCGACGAGCCTGATGCGTGTCATGGCTTTTCCATTCCCTCCCGCACGCGATCGGGACCGATCGGTTGGCTGCGTTCGTGCCCGCTTCAGGAGCCGCGGACCGGGAGGCCGTTCATCTCCGCCACGATGTCCGACAGCATCGGCACGTAGCGGCTGCCATGCCCGGACGATACGGCGGCGGCGAAGGAGTTGCGCACGGCCGACGCCATCGGATTGTGCGCGTTCGATTCCATCGAGGCCGCGACGAGATAGGACAGGTCCTTGCAGGCGTTGTCGATGGTGAAGAGATGCGCCTGCTCGTCGCGTTCGAGCACGTACTGGAAGAAGGTCCTGTAGAACGCGCAATCCATCCGGCCGCCGCGGAGCACGCTGTCGATGGTCTCCGGCGTCAGGCCGCCCTTGGCACCCAGCATGAGGGCCTCGGAGTAGAGCGCTGCGTAGCCGAGCGACACGAAATTGTTCAGCAGCTTCATCATGTGGCCGCTGCCGACGGGCCCGGTGTGGATCAGCCGGCCGGCGAAGGCCTCGAGCACGGGTCTGGCGCGCTCGACATCGGCATCCGCGCCGCCGGCCATGACATCGAGCGTGCCGGCCATGGCTTCCTTCGGCGTGCGGGAGAGCGGGGCGTCGACGAACGCGATGTTCCGGGTGTTCAGGTCGGCGGCGAGACGGACGGTGCTGGCGGGATTGGAGGTCGAGCAGTCGATCATGAGGAGCGACTTGCCGGCTGCTGTCAGACCGTGCTCGCCGGCCACGATCGCTTCCACCTGCGGCGAGCCCGTGACGCACAGGACAACGACGTCGCTTCGTTCGGCCACCTCGCGAGGCGTGGAGACTTCGGTGGCGCCGAGCGCGCGCAACGCGTCGACGTTTTCCCGCTTGCGATGGCCCATGATCGTCAGGGGCCAACCCTTGCCGACGATGTTGGTCGCCATGCCGACGCCCATGTGGCCGAGACCGATGAAGCCGATGTGTTCCTTCATGTGTGACTTTCCTTCGTTGTGCGGAGAAGGCCAGGGGCGTCACGCCGGAGGCGTGCTGCGCACGGGGCCCTGGACCCAGCTCAAGGGCAGTCACCCTTAAAACCCATTCTTAAAGTATAGGGGATCCAAGGGGTGACTACCCCTTGGCGGGTCCAGGGCAGAGCCCTGGCCTTCCTTGCGGCAACCCGATACCCGCCACCCGCGCGTAGAGCCGCGCGACCGACGCGTCATCGTCCGCCGCCATTCCTGCGGCCGCCGTCATCAGGAACATCTGCAGCGCCGCACCGGCGATCGGCACCGGGAAGTTCTCGGCCCGCGCCATGTCGAGCACGATGCCGAGATCCTTGGTGAAGATGTTGACGGCACTCAGAGGCGTGTAGTCGCCCGCCAGGATGTGCGGCACCCGGTTCTCGAACATCCAGCTGTTGCCGGCCGAACGGGTGATCACGTCGTACACCTTCTGCAGGTCCAGACCCTGCTTCGCGGCGAACGCGACAGCCTCGCAGGCGGCCGCGATATGCGCGCCGGCGAGCAGCTGGTTGACCATCTTGAAGGCAGCGCCCATCCCCGCCGCGTCGCCCAGTTCGTAGAGTGTCGCCGTCATCGCCGAGAGCGCGGGACGTGCGGCTGCGAACGCCGCCGGACTGCCCGACGCCAGCATCGTCAGCTTGCCCTCGGCCGCGCGCAACGCGCCGCCGCTCATGGGAGCGTCCAGGAAATGTCGGCCGTCCGCTTCCAGGCGCGCGGACAGCCTGCGTGCCTGCTCGGGCGCCATCGTCGCGGAGGAGACGAACACGCTGCCGACCGGCATCGCCGCGGCGCAACCGCCTGCGCCGAACAGCACCTCTTCGGTCTGCGCGGCGTTCACGACCACCGCGATCACGCAGCGCGCCTCCCGGGCCGCATCGGCCGGATCCGCGGCCACCGTGCCGCCGGCCTCGGCGAAGGCGCGACATGCGGCGTCGCTGCGGTCGTAGCCGCGCACCGGAAAGCCGGCGCGCAGCAGCGCGCGCGCCATGCCGCTTCCCATCGATCCGAGACCGATCACGGCGCAGGCGTAGGGCTGGTCGGTCGTGTTTTCCTGTTCGCCGCTCATCATCATCCTCGATTGGCCTGTGGCGCAAAGCTCACGAGAGCAGACGTATCGCCTCACGGAAGAAGTCTGGGCCGCCGAAATTTCCCGATTTCAGGGCGGCTGCGAGACCGGCGTGACGGCGGCCGGTCGCGCGCAGCACCGGCACGCCGGGTGCGATGTCGGGGCCGACCACGAAACCCTCAATGCCGAGCCGGTCCACCACCGCGCCCGACGTCTCGCCGCCGGCCACGACCAGGCGGCCGACACCGCGTTCGACCAGCGCCTCGGCGAGCGCTGCGAAGGCCTGCTCGACGTGATGCCCCGATGCCTCGCCGCCGTGGCGCGCGCGTATCGTCTCGAGATCCTCGCGTGCTGCACTGCTGGCGATCAGAAACGGCCCCACGCCCTGCCGGTCCGACCATTCGAGCGCGTCGTGCACCTCGGCTGCCGCGTCGCCGCCCAGGATGCGAGCGACATCGAGTGCCCGCACCGGCGTGCCGGCATCGCGCGCGCGGGCGATCTGCTCGCGGGTCGCGGCCGAACAGCTTCCCGCGAGGATAGCTGAACGGGCACCCGGCGGCGGCGCGTCGGCCGCCGCCGCGTGATCCGGCACCAGGCCGTGACGCCGCACCAGGCTGCGCGCGATGCCGGCACCCAGGCCGGACGCGCCGGTCGATATCGGTCCGGCCAGCGCCGCCTCGCCGAGCGCATCGAGATGACGCGCCGCGACCGCGTCGGCGATCGCGGCGCCGATGCCCTCGGCGGCGAGGCTTGCCAGCATCCGCAGCACCGCATCCGCGCCCTGCTCGACCACGGCGAACGGGATCAGACCGACCGGTTCCTTACTCTGGCGGGCAAGAACGCGCACCAGGTTGGAGTCGCGCATCGGATTGAGCGGGTGATCCTTCAGCGGACTTTCATGCAGCGGCACGAGGCCCACGAACAGATGGCCCGCGTAGACGCTGCGGTTGTTCTCGGGAAAGGCCGGGTTGACGATCACGGACGCACCGCCGGCACGCGCGCGGAGTGCCTCGGTGACGGGGCCGATATTGCCGCGATCGGTGGAGTCGAAGGTCGAGCAGATCTTGAACATGACATGCGCCGCGCCGCGCGCTCGCAGCCAGGCCTCGGCTTCCAGCGAGAGAGAGACGGCGCGCTCGGGCGCGATCGACCGGCTCTTGAGCGACACGACGACCGCGTCGACCTCCGGCAAGGCGAGATCGGGTCGCGGCACGCCGATCGTCTGGACGACGCGCAGTCCGGCGCCGCGCAGCACGCCTGCGAGATCGGAGGCGCCCGTATAGTCGTCGGCGATGCAGCCGAGAAGGAGGTTCATCGCGGCTTCGCCCGGTCGTGGAACCAGGCGAGCCCCTCGATGGTCACACCGCTTGGATTGTATTCGCAGCCGACGAAGCCCGCGAAGCCCAGCCTGTCGAGTTCGTCGCAGAGGAATGGGAGGTTCAGTTCGCCGGTGTCGGGTTCGTGGCGGTCGGGGACGCCCGCGATCTGCACGTGCCCGATGATCGGCATCATCTGCCTGAGCGCCATCGTGACGTCGCCGTGCAGGATCTGGCGGTGGAAGATGTCGAACTGGAGTTTCAGGTTCGGCAGAGCGAGTTCGTCGATCAGCGCGGCGGTCCAGGCGAAATCGTCGAGGAAGTAGCCCGGCATGCTGCGCGAGTTGATCGGCTCGAGCAGCAGATCGAGCCCGTGCGCGCCGACGGTTTCGGCACAGAGCCGCACCGCATCCTTGTAGGACGACACCGCGGACGAATCACCGCGATCGCCCATCCCCGCCATCAGGTGCAGACGGTCGACCTTCGTGGCCTTGGCATAGCGGAGCGCGGTCGCGAGCCCGGTGCGCAGCTCCGCACGGCGTTCGGGAAAGATCGCCACGCCGCGGTCGCCGGCCGCCCAGTCGCCGGGCGGCAGGTTGAACAGGGCAAGCGTGAGGTCGTGACGCCGGAGGAGCTCGCCCACTTCCTCGGGGTCGAGCGCGTAGGGAAACAGGCATTCCACGGCCGCAAACCCGGCCGCCGCCGCCGCCGCGAAGCGCTCCGCGAGCGGGTGCTCGTTGAACATCATGGTGAGGTTGGCAGCGAAGCGCGGCATCAGATGTTTCCTGCTCCGGTCATGCTGCTTCTCGCGCCATCCCGTCGAGGACAGCGGCGAGACGCTCCATGCCGAGCCTCGCGCTACCGAGGACGGGGACGCCGATCCGGCCGCCGAGACTGTCCGCCACGCGCGCCATCGAAACCTGCGCCAGCACGATCAGGTCGACGCCCGAGGCGAGCTCCTCCAGTCCGCGCGCGACGATCTCGTCATGCGCCGCGGCGTCGCCGGCGAGCAGCGCCTCGAACGCGCCTTCGCAGAGCCGGCGCGTCACGCGCACCGGCTTGCCGAGGCGGGTTGCGGTCGCTTCCACGAGGCGCGCGGTGGGATCGAGCGTGGTCTGCACGGTGGCCGCAACGCCGATCCGCTCGGCGCGATGGACCGCCTGCTCGGTCATGGCAGTGTCGATCTTGAGCACCGGGATGTCGAGCAGTGCCGCCGCCGCATCGGCCGCCTCGCCCACCGACGAGCAGGCGTTGAGGATGAGGTCGGCACCCATCTCCTGCCCCATCGTCATGTATTGCGCGAGGCGCCGCCGTACCGCGGGCGTCACGGTGCCCGCCGCCATCGCGTCCTTGAGCAGGCTGTCGTCGACCAGGTTCACGATCCGGACATCCGGCACGAGTTCCAGCGCGAGGGCTGCGAGCGGTGCCACGGTGACCGGTCCCGTATGCACCACGACCACGGTCTTGCGAGGTGACGTCATTTGGCACTCCTTGCCGATCAGCTCACGGTTTTTACGTAGTTCCGCCAGTTGTGCTTCTCGCGGAAGCCGAGCTTCTCACGAGCCTTCCGATTGGAAAGCAGGCTCTCGTATTCGTCGAGCTCGCCGCGCACGGGGACGTCCGGATAGAAGCGGTGCAGCAGCTCCTTCGTGGGAAGGTCCGACGAGCTGTGATCGTTCACGGCGTTGAACACCTGGTAGCCGAGGCCGTCGGTCTCGATCCCCCGACTGACGATCTCGCCGAGGTCGCGCGCATCGATGTAGCTCCACGCGATCCGCTTGCGGAAGCCGGGCTTGGCGAACCATTCGGGGAACAGCTCGTACTCGCTCGGCTCGATGACGTTGCCGATGCGGAGCGCATAGATGTCGGTGCCGGTGCGGAGTGCGAAGGCCTCGGCGGTGCGCTCGTTGCAGATCTTGGAGGTGGCGTAACTGTCCATCGGGCGCACGGGGTAATCTTCGTCGAGCGGGAAGTATTCGGGGTTGCGGTGTCCGTGCGCGAACACGATGCCGTAGGTCGTCTCGCTCGAGGCGATAATCACCTTCGGAATGCCGAGCTTGGTCGCGGCATCGAGCACGTTGTACGTGCCCATGACGTTGATCCGGTAGACCTCGCTGTCGGGCGTGATCATGATGCGCGGGATGGCCGCGAAATGCACCACGGCGTCGATCTTCTCCGGCGACAGGTCGGCATCGAACTCGTGCAGCCCGGTATAGGACGAGAATGCGTTGAACACCTGACCCAGATCCGTGATGTCCGTGATCAGAGTGCGGACATCCGGGTTGTTCAGCGGCTTAGTGTCGATGTTGAGCACGCGGTGGCCCTGCTCGACGAGGTAGGCGATCACGTGGCGGCCGGCTTTGCCGCTGCCGCCGGTGAAAAGGATGCGCTTCATCAGGAACTCCGGTCAGGCTCGCGAGCGAACCTCAGAAATGATAGTTGTCGATGTTGTTCTTGTCGAACACCAGCGGCTTGCTGAACACGATCACGCGGTTCTTCGCGGTGAACGTGCCGAGGTCGCCGGCCGTGAAGGTGCTGTCGGGGCCGATCGCGCCGTTCGCGGCAAGCCGCGCCACATACATCACGAGCTGCCCTTCCTTGACCTCGTCCCAGAGCGGGGTCGCGCGGATCGTGCCCGATTTGACATATTGCCTGACGGCATCCGGATCGGCGCAGCCGGTGACGAAAACCTTGCCGCTCCGTCCGAGTTTTTCGACCGCGGCCGCAGCGCCGACCACGGCGGCCCCGTCGGGTGCGATGATGGCAGTGACTTCGGGATGCGCCTGCAGGATGTCGAGGCCAGCGGTGAGGGATTGCGAGGGGCTCGACTGGCCATACTGCGTCGTCACGATATCGATCTTCGGGTAATGCGCCGCGAGGTAGGTCTTCACCGCGCGCAGCCACTCGTTCTGGATCGTGGCATCGGGTGTCGAGGACAGGATGGCGATCTTCGCGTCGGGCGCGATGAACTGCGCGACGCTCTCGACGAGGGCCTTGCCGAATTCGGCATAGTCCGTGTTCTGCACGAAGAAATCGCGCGCGTCTTCGGCCACATCGCTGTCGTAGGACACGACCTTGATGCCCTGGTTGCGGGCGCGACGGAGTGCGGGTGCCAGCTGGGTCGGGTTGTTCGATGTCGTCGTGATGACGTTGAAGCGGCGCGCGATCAGGCTGTTGAACACGTCGACCTGGCCCTGTGCGGACGCCGTCACCGGCCCGGTGTACAGGAAGTCGATGTTGAGGTCCTTCGCACTCTGCTCGGCGCCCTTCTGGTTCGCCTTGAACACCGAAAGCCCCACCAGCTTCGGCACCATCGCGACCTTGATCCGCTTGGACGTGTCGATATCGGCAGCATGGGCCGCCGTCCCGGCGAGGAAAAGCGGGATTGCCGAAGCGAGAAGCGCCCTGCTCATCCGTCTGCGCGTCGTCATCGTTGTCGGTCTCATCGAACTTGTTCCACCCTGGTTTTATCGTTGTTGTTCATCACGCCCGGGACATTGATCGCGCTCGCAGGCGTCCCATCAGCATCGCAAAACCGGTTCCCTGGCCCGCGAGGATGTTCTTGATCGCGATCGCGGCGAGCAGGATGGTGCCGGTCAGCATGGTGGTCACCATGTCCGAGAACCCGGCGATCAGCATGCCCTGCCGCAGCATCCCGAGCAGAAGCACCGCAGTGACCACCCCCGTGATCGATCCTTCGCCGCCGAAGATGCTGACGCCACCGAGCACGACCATGGTGATCGTCGTGAGCAGCAGCACATCTCCCATGTCGGGCCGAACCGCGCTGTAATAGGCGGCCAGCACGATCCCGGCCAGGCTCGCCATGGCGCCGCTCAGCACGTAGGCCAGCGTGACCACGCGCTCGACGCGCACGCCGGAGTAGCGTGCCGCCTCCGGGTTGAAGCCGATCATCACGACGCGCCGCCCGAACGGGGAACGCCCGATCGCAAGGGCGAAGACGATGGCCAGCACTGTGAACAGCACGATCTGGACGGGAAGCACGCCGAAGAAGACGCCAGTGCCGAGACTATTGAAGGCATCGGGAAAGCCCGATGGCGGGTTGTCGCCGGCGAGCGCGGTCGCGATACTCGCATAGATGAAATTGGTCGCGAGCGTCGCGATCAGCGGCTCGGTCCGCAGGCGCGTGATGATCAGCCCGTTGACCGCTCCGAGCAGCGCGCCGGCCGCGACGCCGACCGCGGATGCCAGCCAGATGTTCAGATGCAGCCCGCTCCAGAGCGAGGCCATGATGATGGCCGACAGGCTGGCGGTGGAGCCGACCGACAGGTCGATGCCGCCGGTCAGGATCACCACCGATAGGCCGAGTGCCACCAGGCCGAACGGGAGGAAATTCTCGAACAGCGCCAGGAAGCCGGCGAAGTCGGGATAGAAACCGTCCACGCTCAGCGACATCCCCGCGACCGCGAGTGCCAGAAGCACGAGCAGCGCGCGTTCCCAGCCGTCGAACGGAAGGCGCGCGCGCGCCACGCGCGGGGCGGCACTCATCGTGCCGCTCCCGAACGGCGCAGACGCGCGCCGCCGGTCACGGTGGCCAGGATCATCAGGCCCTCGCCGGCCGAGTACCAGATCGGCGGGATGCGCACGAAGACCAGCGCCGTCAGCACCACGCTGAGAAAGAGCGCACCCAGCACGGTGCCCACGACATTGGCGCGCCCGCCGCTGATCATGGTGCCGCCGATCAGGGCGACCGCGATCGATTGCAGCTCGATGTGGTCGCCGGTGCCGGTGGCGACCGTCGCCGAGCCGGTGTAGCAGACGAACATGAGGCCCGCGAGCGATGCGAGGACGCCGGACACGGTGTAGACGGCGATCCGGGTTCGCGTGACGGCGATGCCGGCATTGTAGGCGGCGACGGCGTTGTTGCCGACCGCGAGGATCGCGCGCCCGAACGGCGTCCGCGACATCGTGGTCCAGACGACGAATAGGACCACGCCGAGCACGATCACCGGGATCGGAACCGGGACGATGTCGGAGATGACACCGTTGCCGAACAGCGCGAAGTCGCGCGGCACCTGGTTGACCTGCGTGCCGTCCGAGATAAGGAACATGAGGCCGCTGTAGAGACTGTAGGTTCCGAGCGTCGTGATGATCGGCGGGATCGTGAGCTTGGCCACCAAAATCCCGTTCAGCGTGCCTAGCACGAGGCCGATCGCAAGTGCGATCGCCAGCGCCGCGGCGATCGGCAGATGGCCACTCTGTGCCATCAGGCCTGTCGCGAGTGCCGACAGGCCGAGCACCGGTGCCACCGACAAATCGATGCCGCGCGTCGCGATCACCATCGTCTGGCCCAGCGCCGCGAGCGACAGCACGATGCAGTTGAGCAGCATGAAGCGCAGGTTCTGCAGTGCCAGAAAGCCGTGATCGACCGCGCCTACCAGCAGCGCGCAGGCCACCGTCACCGCGATCAGCGTCAGTTCGCGGCTTTCGGTTCTCACCCGCCGCACGGCCCTCGCGGGTTTGCGCGCGACATGGACGCCTGCGCCGAGCTCGACCGCGCCGGGCATCACGCGGCCACCCCCGCATGGCCGAGATAGGACCAGCCCACATTCTCGGGCGTGATCTCGTCGCCCGTGAGTTCGGCCACGATGCGGCCTTCGTAGACGGAGAGGATCCGGTCGCAGAGGCGCACGAGCTCTTCCATTTCCGACGAGATCACCAGCACGGCGAGCCCGGATCGCGCGAGCCCGTCGATCAGTTCGTAGATTTCTTCCTTGGCACCGACATCGACGCCGCGCGTCGGCTCGTCGAGGATCGCAACCTTGGGCACGAGCCCGACCCATTTGCCGAACACCACCTTCTGCGGATTGCCGCCCGACAATTCGCGGAGCGCCTGGCCGGTGCCGGCGCAGCGAACCCGAAACTGCGAGATGGCGGCGGCGCCGATCCGCTCCTCGTCGCGCGGGTCCATCAGGGTGAAGCGGCGGCGCACGCGCTCGATCAGCCCAGCGGTCACGTTCTCGGCGATCGTCATCGGCAGGATCGCACCGTGACGCGCCCGGTCCTCGGGCGTGTAGACAAGACCCTTGCGAATGATCTCGTGCGTCGGGCACTCCGAAATGTCGGTTCCTTCGAGCCGCACGGTCCCGGCGTCGCGTACCCGCAGACCGAAGATCGTCTCGGCGATCTCGGTGCGGCCGGCGCCCACCAGGCCCGCGAGACCCAGGACCTCGCCGCGATGGAGAACGAAGCTGACATCGGCAAAGCGGGGGACATGCGCCAGTCCCGCGACCTCGAGAACTTTCTCGCCGGTCGCCGAGCACCGATCGCTGCGCGGGATCGCGCTCATGTCGCGCCCGACCATCTGCGACAGGAGACGGGTGCGGTCGAACGCAGGTCGCGCCACGGTGTCGACCAGAACGCCGTCGCGCATGACGCTGATCTCGTCGGAAATTTCCAGCACCTCGTCCATCCGGTGGCTGATGAAGGCGAGCGTGCAGCCATCCGCGCGGAGGCGGCGCATCGTCCTGAACAGCACCTCGACCTCGTGCGTGGTGAGCGGCGAGGTCGGCTCGTCGAACAGGATGGTCCTGCAGCCGCGGAGCAGCGCCTTCGCGCATTCGACCTGTTGCTGCTGGGCGATGGAGAGATGGCGTGCCGCCGCATCGACGTCGATGTCGAGATCGAGGGTGGAGAGCGCTTCCCGCGCGCGCTCGCGGACGGCGGACCAGTCCACCGTCGGCAGAAAGCCCCGCCTGCGCGGCAGGCAGCCCACGAACATGGTCTCGCCGACGCTGAGCTCCGGCATCAAGGCCGGCTCCTGCGGGACGAGATAGATGCCGTGCGCATGCGCGTCGTGCGGGGAGGCGAGCGTGAGCGTTGCGCCGTCGAGGTCGAGTTGCCCGCCTTCCGGACGCGCGATCCCGGCAAGGATCTTGAACAGCGTCGATTTGCCGGCGCCGTTCTCGCCCATCATCGTGTGTATTCGCCCGGGATGCAGCGCCACGCTCACGCCGCGCAGGACACGCACCGGGCCATAGGACTTCGTGATGTTCGAAGCACTCAAGCGACCTGCGGGCGCCTTCGAGCGCTCCCCGTCTGCCACAGCAGCCGACATGGGCGATCCTCCGGTTTGCGCCTCATCTTCGTGAAGGCTTACCGCAGCGGACCGTAGGCGAGCATTCATGGTAGCGCAATCATCATCTTTGGGCCAACGTCGTTGTGAACTCGGCGGCTGCGGATGCTAGGCTTGCCGCGATGAGCACAAGAGCGCTTTCGAAGCCCGCACGCAGCAGGGCCGTCACGCTGAAGGACGTGGCCGAGCGGGCCGGCGTGGCGCCGATGACCGTGTCGCGGGCCTTGAACTCGCCCGGCAGCGTCTCGCCGGGGCTCCGCCGCCAGATCGACGAGGCCGTGGCGGCGCTGGGCTACGTGCCCAACCGGTTCGCGGGCGCGCTCGCCTCGGCCAACAGCCGGGTGGTGTCGGTGATCGTACCGTCGCTGTCGAACGCGGTGTTCATCGAGGTCATCGCGGGTCTGCAGGACGTTCTCGAGGCGGCCGGTTATCAGCTGCTGCTGGGCAACACGCGCTACGACCAGGAGCGTGAGACGGCGCTCGTGTCCACGCTGCTCGGTTGGGCGCCGGCCGGGATCATCGTGGCGGGCCTGAAACACGTGCCCCGCACCACGGCACTTCTGCGCGATTGCGGCCGGCCGGTGGTGGAGATGATGGAGTATGGGGCGCGCGCGATCGACATGAATGTCGGGCTTTCGCATCTGAAGGCCGGCCAGGCGATGGGCGTTCACCTGATCGCGCGCGGATACCGGCAGATCGGCTTCGTCGGCGGCAATCTGGGACACGATTATCGCGCCATGCAGCGCTTCCGGGGACTCGACCGCGCGCTGGCGCAAGCGGGGCTGCGGCGGCGCGAGCCCTTCGCGCACGAGGAGGATTCCAGCGCGGAGCTCGGCGGCGACAAGCTGATGGAGGCGCTTCGGACGGACCCGTCGCTCGATGCGATCTTCTTTGCCAATGACGACCTTGCCATCGGTGCCCTGCTGCGGGCGCAGCGCGAGGGGATCGATGTGCCGGGTAGGATTGCGGTCGCGGGCTTCAACGGGTTTCCGATCGGCGGCCTGACGCGCCCTGCGCTCACGACGATCGTCTCGCCACGGCGCCGGATCGGCTCGACGGCTGCGACCATGCTGCTGGCGCGTATTCGCGGCGACGGAGATGGCGCGCGGCGGGTTGATCTGGGGTTTGAGCTGGCGGTTCGGGAGAGCACGTGATGCGGTAAGAAGGCCAGGGCTCTGCCCCTGGACCCCGTTAAGGGCGCAGCCCTTAAAACCCCCTACTGAAGGTTGGAGTACAGGCGCTGGAGACGGGATGCGCTAGCCGAAATCTGTGATTCAGGCGTCGCCAGAGAGCAACCCAAACAATCAGGGTTCCAAGGGACGACTGTCCCTTGGCGGGTCCAGGGCAGAGCCCTGGCCTTCCTCACGATCCGCGAGCGCTGCGGGGCGCGGACCGCCGGTCGCCCAGTCGAGCAGCTCGACCGTGTGCACCACGGGCACGGCGGCCGCATGGCCGATCTGCGTGATGCAGCCGAGATTGCCGGCGGCGACGAGGTCGGGCGCCACGGTCGCGATGTTGTCGGCCTTGCGGCGGCCGAGCTGTCCCGCGATCTCCGGCTGCAGCAGGTTGTAGGTGCCGGCCGAGCCGCAGCAGAGATGCGCCTCCGGGATGTCGAGCACGGTGAAGCCGGCGGCCACCAGCAGCGCGCGCGGTTCGCGGCGGATCCCCTGCCCGTGCTGCAGCGAGCAGGCGGCGTGGTAGGCGACGCGCAACCCCGTGGTGACGGTGGGCGCCATGAGGCCGAGCTCGGACATGAGCTCGGTGACGTCGCGGGCGATCGCGGCGATCGCGCGGGCGCGCGCGGCGGTGGTGGGGTCGTCGGCGAACACGTGGCCCCAGTCCTTGACCGCGGTGCCGCACCCTGACGTGTTGATGACGACGGCGTCGAGGCCTGCGCCTTGGCACTCGCGGGTCCAGGCGTCGATGTTGCGCCTGGCCGACGCGCGGCCGTCGCGGCCGAGATGGTGGGCGAGGGCGCCGCAGCAGCCGGCACCCTCGGCGATCACGACCTCGCAGCCGTGGCGGGTGAGCAGGCGCACGGTCGCCTCGTTGATGGCGGGGGCGAGCGCCCGCTGCACGCAGCCGGTCATCAGGGCCACGCGCGCGCGGCGTGTGCCGATCGCCGGGAACACGCGCGGATGCGCCGTGGGGCCCGGCGGCGGCAGGGTGGCGGGCGTGAGTTCGAGGATGGCGCGGAGCCGCGGCGGCAGGATCCGCGCGGCGGGTCGGCCGAGCCGCGCCGCCGTCGCGGCAACGCGGAACAGGGCCGGCCGGGGCAGCACGACGGCGAGCAGGCGGCGCAGCGCACGGTCGGCCCAGGGGCGTGCGTAGGTGCGCTCGATATGCGCGCGCGCGTGGTCGACCAGGTGCATGTAGTTCACGCCCGAGGGGCAGGTCGTCATGCAGGCCAGGCAAGAGAGGCAGCGGTCGATGTGCTTGACCGTCTCGGCGTCGGCCGGGCGGTCGGCCTCGAGCATGTCCTTCATCAGCATGATGCGGCCGCGCGGGCTGTCGAGCTCGTCGCCGCCCAGCACGTAGGTGGGGCAGGTCGCGGTGCAGAAGCCGCAATGCACGCAGGTGCGCACCGCGCGCTCGGAGGCGCGGAAATCGGGGCGTTCGAGCAAGGCGGGCGCAAAATCGGTCTGCATAGGAGGCTCCGCGGTCAGAGATCCGGCCGCAGGCGGCCCGGGTTCAGGATCCGGTTGGGGTCGAACGAGGTTTTGACCCGCGCGGTCAGGGCGGCGAGTGACGGCGCTTCGGGTTCGAACACGGGCACCGAGGCGCGCAGGATCGCGTGAGCGCGCACCAGTGTGGCGTGGCCGCCGCCGTGCTGGGCGATGGCCTGGCGGAGGGCGGACGCGCCCGCATCCTCCGGGCCGGAGGCGACCGCGCACCAGATCGCGCCGCCGCCCCAGTCGATCAGGTGTTCGAAGGAGAGACGGCGGCCGATCGCGGCCAGGATCGCGGGCGCCTGCGTGGGCACCACCGAGAGCCGCCAGATCGCGTGATGCGCGAGTGGCGCGAACGGTGTCAGATCGGCGACGCCGCGCCAGAGTGCGCGCGAGGCGGTGTCGTCGAGCACGTCGGCGCGGGCGGCATGGTCGACGAGCGTGCGGAGTGCCTCGCTGCGGTAGGCGACCGACGGGCCGTGCCCCTCCACGCGCAGGATCGTGGCAGCACCCGGGAGGCCGAGCCGGGCGGCGACGCCGGCGGGAAGATGGGCGCCGGCGGTGACCTCGTGCGGCGCGCCGAGCGCCTCGGCCAGCAGGGCGACCGCCGCCGCCTCGGCCAGGCCCGGCAGCAGGATGGTCCGCTCGGTCTCGGGCCTGGGCACGAGGCGCAGCGTGACCTCGGTGAGCACCGCCAGCGTGCCGAACGCGCCGCAGACCAGCTTGGAGAGATCGTAGCCGGTCACGTTCTTGACGACCTTGCCGCCCGCCTTGAAGCGCTCGCCGCGGCCGTTGACCGCCTCGAAGCCGAGCAGGTGGTCGCGCGACGCACCCGCGGTGACGCGGCGCGGGCCGGAGGCGTTGACCGAAATCGTGCCGCCGATGGTGGATGGTTGGCCCGCGGTGCCGAACAGGGGGCGCCAGTCGGGCGGCTCGAAGGCGAGACTCTGGCCGTGACGCTCGAGCGAGGCGTCGATCTCGCTCATGGGAGTGGCGGCGCGCGCGGTGAGCACGAACTCGGGCGCGTCGTGGTCGACGATGCCGGCGAGGCGGCCGAGATGCAGCGTGTGAGGGGTCTGGACGGGGCGGCCCCGGCCGGCGCGCGAGAAGCCGGCGCCGATCGTGAGGCCCTCGCCGGCGGCGCAGGCGGCTTCGATGATGCGGGCGAGTTCGGGGGCGTCGTTGGGGTGGAGGTTACTCATGGGTGGGCCGTGAGGACGAAGGCCAGGGCTCTGCCCTGGACCCGCCAAGGGACAGTCGTCCCTTGTAACCCTGATTGGTCGAAGTTTTCCGGTGGGATGCTTGGCGAAGCCTAAAATCAATGAGGTTCGCCCGCTCACGGTCCAATCGGAGCTTCCCTTGAGTATGGGGTTTTAAGGGCTCCGCCCTCAACGGGGTCCAGGGGCAGCGCCCCTGGCCTTCTTCTAGGCCCATCAGAGTGACTCTCAGAACCGCGGCAGGTCGGGAAAGCGCACCTGGCCTCCGTGGACGTGCACGCGGCCCAGCTCGGCGCAGCGGCAGAGCTGCGGGAACATCTTGCCGGGGTTGAGCAGGGCTTTCGGGTCGAACGCGCATTTGAGGCGCTGCTGCTGGGCGAGATCGCGCTCGTCGAACATCACCGGCATCAGGTCGCGTTTCTCCACGCCCACGCCGTGCTCGCCGGTCAGCACGCCGCCGACCTCGACGCAGAGACGAAGAATGTCGTTGCCGAACTCGACGGCGCGGTCGAGCTCGCCGGGCTTGTTGGCGTCGTAGAGGATCAGCGGGTGGAGATTGCCGTCGCCGGCGTGGAACACGTTGGCGACGCCGAGGCCCCAGCTCTCGGACAGCTCGCGGATCGCGGTCAGCACGCGCGGCAGGGTGCGGCGCGGGATCGAGCCGTCGACGCAGTAATAATCGGGCGAGATGCGGCCCACCGCGCCGAACGCGGCCTTGCGTCCGGCCCAGAACAGGGTGCGCTCGTCCTCGCTGGCACTCGCCCGGATGGTGGTGGCGCGGTTGCGGCCGGCGATCTGCTCGACCCGCTCGATCAGGTGGTCGACCTCGGGCCCGCAGCCGTCGAGCTCGACGATCATCAGCGCCTCGACGTCGAGCGGGTAGCCGGCATGGACGAACGCTTCGGCCGCGTGAATCGCGGGTCGGTCCATGATCTCCATGCCGCCCGGCACGATGCCGGCGCCGATGATGTCGACCACGCATTGGCCGGCATCCTCGTTCGTTTCGAAGCCGATCAGCAGGGCGCGCGCCACCGGCGGCTTGCGTTTCAGCCGCACGGTGACCTCGGTGACCACACCGAGCAGGCCTTCGGAACCGGTCATCACGCCCATCAGGTCGTAGCCGGACGCGTCGAGATGGCGGCCGCCGAGGCGCAAGATCGTGCCGTCCATCAGCACGATCTCGAGGCCGAGGAGATTGTTGGTGGTGAGGCCGTATTTGAGGCAGTGCACGCCGCCGGAGTTTTCCGCGACGTTGCCGCCGATCGTGCAGGCGATCTGGCTCGACGGGTCGGGCGCGTAATAGAAGCCGTGCGCGGCCACGGCCTCGGTGACGCCGAGATTGGTCACACCCGGCTGCACCACGGCGCAGCGGTTCGGCAGGTCGATTGCGAGGATGCGCTTGAACTTGCCGAGGCCCAGCAGCACTGCGTCGGCGAGCGGCAGCGCGCCGCCCGAGAGCGAGGTGCCCGCACCGCGCGGCACCACGCGGATGCCCTCGGCGTGGCAGTATCGCAGCACGGCCGCGACCTGCGCGGTGTCGGAGGGCAGCACGACCAGCATCGGCGGCTGCGCGTAGGCGGTCAGCCCGTCGCTCTCGTAGGCGCGGAGCGCGCTGGGCGCGGTGATGACGCCCTCGCCCGGGACGAGGGTTTTCAACGTTGCAATGATCGCGTCGCGGCGCGCGAGGACGGCATGGTCGAGGTCCGGCATGGCCAGCATGGCGTGTCTCCCTGTCGGAGCAGATGGTCCCTAATGCGGAACCATCCAGTGGAACACGAATTGCTGCAGCACCGCGATGATGCCGACGACCGTCGTCAGGATCACCGAATGCTTGAAGGTTTTGGAAAAAACGAGACCCTCCTGGCCCTTCAGCGATGTCACGGCGACACCAGTCGAGATGTTCTGCGGCGAGATCATCTTGCCGAGCACGCCGCCCGACGAGCCGGTGGCGGCGAACAGGGTGGGATCGAGACCGAGCTGGTGGGCGGCCACCACCTGGAGGTTGCCGAACAGCGCGTTGCCCGACGTGTCGCTGCCGGAGAGTGCGACCGCGACCCAGCCGAGAAAGGCCGAGGCGATCGTGAAGAACAGGCCGAGATGCGAGACGCCGTCGCCGAGCGTGTAGGTCATGCCGGAGAAATTCATCAGGAAGGCGAGGCCCATGATCGTCGAGACGGTGAGCAGGGCCAGCCGGATCTGGCGCCAGGTCGTCACGATGCAGGCCACGTATTGACGCGGCGAGATGCGGAACAGCAGGGAAGTGAGCAGGCCTGCCACCAGGATCGCGGTGCCGGTCGCGAGCGGCTCGAACACCCAGACCGCCGGATAGGCCTTGTGGTACAGCGTGATGTAGATCGCGTTGTCGAGGCCGGGCCAGGCGATCTTCTGCCGGCCGATCGCCGACAGGCCGAGCTGCGTCCAGAGGATCACGACGACGCTGACGACGATCCAGGGGATCCAGCCCTGCCACGGTGACATCCGCCTTGGCGCGGCCGCGGCACCCACCGACATGGCCGCGGGGACCGCGGGGATGATCCGGGTGGCGAAAGCCGGATCGGGCGCCGGGCGCCATACCTGGAGGAACAGCACGGTCAGGATCAACGAGCCGAGCGAGGCGAACACGTCGGTGAGCCGGTAATCGAAGAAGTTCGAGACGCCGAACTGGATCAGCGCGAACGCGCCGCCGGCGGTGAGCAGCAGGGGCCAGAGCGCCGCGATCGAGCGGCGGCCGCCGAACACGCCCATCACGTAGAATGGCAGCATGAAGGCGAGGAACGGCAGTTGGCGGCCGACCATGGCACCGAGCTGCTCGGCGGGGAGATGGGTGACCGCGCCGAGCACGGTCACCGGGATGCCGAGCGCGCCGTAGGCGACCGGGGCGGTGTCGAAGATCAGCGAGTAGGTGACCGCTTCGAGCGGTTCCCAACCGACCGTGATCAGGAGCGCCGCCGAGATCGCGATCGTCGAGCCGAAGCCTGCGATCCCTTCCAGCAGGGCGCCGAAGCAGAACCCGACCACGATCAGCACGACCCGGCGATCGGGCGGCAGATGCTCGAGGATCCACTGCCGGAACGCGTCGAAGCGGCCGCTCTCGACGGCGATGTTGTAGAGCAGGAGCGCGTTCATCGCGATCCACATGATCGGCCAGATGGCAAAGACCATGCCGTTGATGGTGCTGTCGAAGGCCAGGCCCGCGGGCATGCGCCAGAGGGTCAGGGCCATCAGCAGGCCGACCACGAGCCCGCCCACGGAGGCCTGCCAGGCCGGCCGCCGCAGGATTCCGAGCATCACGAGCACGGTCGCGATCGGAACCGCGGCCACGAGGAACGAGAAGAGAAGACTGCCGCCGACCGGCGTGAGATCCTGGTGGAACACGCTTTCCCCGCTTCTATTCGCCGAGTCTGTCGCTCGTTCTTCGCGTCATGTAAGCAGGCGGCGGCGCGGATGGAAAGCCCGGCCCACCGAGCTGCCGGCTGCTGGTCGGGGTGGCGGCGGGAGCACGGGCCGCATGAGCCCGGCTGCCGCGGCCTCGTCGGGCGTGCGGCGCCCGGCCTCCGCGTGCGAGATCGGCGGGCTCACGCGCGGTGCTGTAACCCGACCGGACGGCGCGTGACTGGCGCCCGTCACGACGCGATCGGTGGGAAGAGCCTCGCTCGCGGTCTTTACAATCTTCACCGTGACTTCTCGAAGCGCGGTGATGTATTCACGGACTTTACGCCGCCATTCATCTTTCACGATACCGCGCGCGATCCACGATGGTCCATATGTGACTGCCCCGACTTGCAGAACCATAAGAGCGAATCGATGACCGATGTGACATACTCTGCCGACGGATCGCGTGGTGGATCCTCCGCACCCGATGCCGGTCTGCCTGGCAGCGTCTCGTTGGATGCGCAATCGGCTCGGGGGGCTCAGCTCCTCCGGAGCAAGAACGGGACGTGGGACGGCATCGACGCGGAGTCGATCGCACGCATGCGCCTGCAGAACCGCTTCCAGACGGGTCTCGAGATCGCCCGCTACACGGCCGCGATCATGCGCGCGGACATGGCCGCCTGCGACGAGGACTGCACGAAATACACCCAGTCGTTGGGTTGTTGGCACGGGTTCATCGGCCAGCAGAAGATGATCTCGATCCGCAAGCATTTCGGAACCACGGAGCGCCGCTATCTCTATCTGTCGGGCTGGATGGTGGCCGCCCTGCGTTCCGGGTTCGGCCCCCTTCCCGACCAGTCGATGCACGAGAAGACGTCGGTGCCGGCGCTGATCGAGGAGCTCTACACCTTCCTGCGGCAGACGGATGCGCGCGAGCTCCGCGGCCTGTTCCGCAACCTAGATGCGGCGCGCGCGCGGCGTGTGAAGGAGCTGACCGAGCGCGTCGACACCAGCGCCTCGATCACGTCCTGAGCCTCGATCAGCTCAGCTGGAACGCCATGTGAAACCCGCGACTCTCGCGCCGCAGCAGGTCGGACAGGAGCAGCAGCGACGCCTGCGGATCGTATGAGCGATCGTATGAGTGCCTCCGCGAGCGGCGCCACTCGCACGACCACGCCGTGATGTCGCCGCAGCCGTTCGGCCAGCGCGGCCTCCGCATCGCAGCGCCCCGATCTCAGGGGTTGTATGACCAGGCTCGGACGAGAGGGCTGCTCGAAACAATTCAGCCAACGCCTGACGTGTCTCGCGGTGCGTCGTCGTGAACATGCTTCTATCCGCCAGCGAGAACATCGCGCAGTCGACGGCCCAGATCGGCCCCCTCGCGAGAGGGGGCGACGATCTTGTAGACCGCACTCGCACGTGCAATGACGCGATCGTCGGCGCGCACGAGCGTCTGTGCGAAGACGAAGTTGCGGGTCTGCCGCAGGATCTCGCCGGTCGCTTGTACCCATTCGCCGACATGCCCAGCGGAGAGGTAATCCAGGCTCAGATTGATCGTGGGCAATATCGGCGCCTCGACCCTGATCTGGAACATGATCGCCAGCGCCATATGGGTATCGGCGAAGGTCGCGATCGCACCACCATGACAGATGCCGCCGCCGTTCAGGAGACTGTCGGTGATGCGAAAACCCGTCGACAACGCCTCGCCGTCTGGCCTGACAAACAGGACGAGGCTGCGCGCCGCGAAATCCGCGCGGTTGCCGGGCGGAAGGGCGACAAAACCGCTCGGCGGCGGACGGTCATCTTCCTCGTTCAGAACGCCATCTCCTCGAGCGCCATCGTCGAGGCCTTGCCGCTCTTGATCGCGCCGAGCAACGCGGCGGATTGCGGCAGGATCCGATCGATGAAGAACTGGGCCGTCGTCAGCTTCGCCTTGTAGAAGGCGGCATCGTCGACGCCTCCCGCCAGGCGGTCGGATGCAATCTTGGCTGACCGCACCAGCATGAAGCCCTGTGCGACGATGCCGAGCAGGCGGAGGAAGTCGGTCGCGGCCGCACCTGCCTCCTCCGGATCGCGCAAGCCTCGCTCGCCGATCGTGGCGGTGGCGAGCTGCAGGGCGCCGAAGCCGCGCTCCAGGCCTGCCACCATCCTGCCGACACCGCCATGCGCACGATGAGCATCGATCCAGTCGGACACGGGATGAAAGAAACGGCGCAGCAACCGGCCCATATGCGCCGGCATCTTGCGTCCGACGAGGTCGAGCGCCTGAATCCCGTTGGTGCCTTCGTAGAGCATGGCGATCCGCGCATCGCGGACATATTGCTCAACACCGTGCTCGCGAATGTAGCCGTGGCCGCCATAGATCTGCACTGCGAGACTGGCCATCTCGAATCCCAGATCGGTGAACAGCGCCTTGACCACCGGCGTCATCAGGGCGACGAAATCCTCCGCTTCCTCGCGTTCGGCCGTCGTCTCGGCGTGCTTGGACAAATCGATCGCCTGCGCAACCCAGATGCCGACCGCGCGACACGCTTCCGTGTTGGCGCGCATCGTCATCAGCATCCGGCGCACGTCGGGATGGACGATGATCGGGTCGGCCGCCAGATCGGGTCGCTTGACCCCTGAGAGCGACCGCCCCTGCAGCCGGTCGCGCGCGTAGAAAGCCGCGGCCTGGTAGGCAGCCGAGCAGACGCCCAGTCCCTGCATGCCGACGCCGAGCCGCTCCTCGTTCATCATGGTGAACATGGCCTGCATGCCCTTGTGCTTCGGGCCGACCAGGTAGCCGGTCGCCTCCTCGAAGCTGATCTGGCACGTGGCCGACGCTTTCAGGCCCATCTTGTGTTCGATGCCGGTGCACGCAACACCATTGCGCACGCCGGGCTTGCCTTCGCCATCGGGAAGGAACTTCGGAACCAGGAACAGGCTAATCCCCTTGATACCGGGCGGCCCGTCGGGCAGGCGGGCGAGAACGAGATGGATGATGTTGTCGGCAAGATCGTGCTCGCCTGCCGAAATGAAGATCTTCGAGCCGGTGACATGATAGGAACCGTCTGTAGCCAACGTCGCGCGGGTGCGCAGCATGCCGAGATCCGTGCCGCAATGCGACTCGGTCAGGCACATCGTCCCGGTCCACGAGCCTTCGATGAGTTTGGCGAGATAGACGTCCTTGAGCTCGACGGAGCCGTGCGCCGCCAGAGTCTGCACCGCGCCATGGGTCAGACCAGGGTAGAGGCTGAACGACAGGTTGGCGGCGCAGCTGATCTCCTCGACAAGTTTCGCGAGGCACTCGGGCAGGCCCTGGCCGCCATAGGCCGGGTCGATCGCCAGTGACGGCCAGCCGCCATCGCGAAACAGCGCGTAGGCCTCGCGAAATCCGGCAGGTGTCCGCACCACGCCATTCTCGTAGTGACAGCCATCCACGTCGCCCGAGGCATTGAGCGGGAGCAGCACCTCGGTCGCGAGCTTCGCCGCCTCCTCGAGCACGCTGTCGGCAAGTTCGGCGCTGACCTCGGCGAATGCCGGCAGCCGCTTGAGCCCGTCGAGACCGATCAGTTCGTGCAGCACGAACCGCATGTCGCGTAATGGCGCCTCATAGACCTGCATCGGAGAAACCTTTCAAACACCGGGTTCGGTCGCCTGTTGCAGACTGCTCGGACTGGGAGATCGAGACAGTGCCTAATTGCGCAATGGCTTGCCCGTTTCGAGCATGTGCTCGATCCGCGCGAGCGTGGGACCGGTCCGGATCAGACGCAGGAACGCACGCCGCTCGATCTCCAGCATCTCGTCTTCCGAGACGATGTCGAGCGGGTCGCGGTCGCCGCCGGTGAGCGCTTCCGCCAGGGCGTCCGACACCACCAGATCATGCGCCGTGGCAATGCCCAGCCGCGCGAAACCGGCAGCCGCGATCGACAACGCCGCGCGGCCGGCGGCGCCTGCCACGCGGAATTCGGGTTTTTCCGGCGCCCGGTAGCCGTCGGCAAGTGCCACGGCACGTGCGCGCGCCTCGAACAAAAGCCGATCGCGGTTCATCACCACGCCGTCGGTCTCACGCAGGATTCCCATGGTCCGCGCATCCGCCGCGGATGTCGAGACCCGCGCCTGGCTCACCATCTCGAACACCTTGGAGAGCGCCGGCATCGGCCCCCTGGGTGTGCCCGGCTTGGTCTGCCAACGATGGAGCATCTCGCCGTTGCCGCCCCAGCCGGGCACCAATCCGACGCCGGTCTCGACCAGGCCAGCATAGGTCTCGGCATGCGCCACGATCGCGTCGGCGTGCAGCATCATCTCGCAGCCTCCGCCGAGCGCCATGCCGGCGGGCGCCACGACCACGGGAAACGGCGCGTATTTGATCGCTTTCAGGACGCGCTGTCCCTCCGCCACCGCATGTTCGAGCTCGCCCCAGGCGGCAATGTTCGAGGTGAACAATGCGACGCCGAGATTGGCGCCGACCGAGAAGTTGGCACCGTCATTCGCGATCACCAGGGCGCGGAATCGCTCGCTCACCAGTGCCAGGCTCTTCTCCAACAGCTGGAAAACACCTGCATCCAGCGTGTTCATCTTGGTCGTGAACTCGAAGCATGCGACGCCGTCGCCGATGTCCCACAAGGCGGCCGACCCGTTCTTCAGCAATGGCGCGCCGGCCCGCTTCACATCCCCGAGCAGCAGCACGCCGTCCGCGCGCGGAACCTTGTGATAGACGCCGTCGACGCCGAAGAACATCGCAGCGTTGTTCCCGGTCTTGTAGAACGTCCCGTCACCCACGGCACGGAGCAGTGGCGGGATGTATTTTCCCTCGCGCTCCAGCCGCTCGGCGACGCTCCTGGGCCCGAGCGCGTCGAGCAGCTCGAACGGCCCCTGCTTCCAGTTGAAGCCGAGCCGCATCGCGGCATCCACGGCCACGATGTCGGGGGCCACCTCCGGCACCAGCCGAGCGGCGTAGGCGAGTGTCGCGCCCATCACGGTCCAGGCATAGGTGCCGAAACGATCGTCCGAGGCGAGCAGCGCCCGCGGATCACGCGCGAGATGGGACGGCAAATTCGTCTCGTCGTGCGCCTCGTACACGCCGGTCACCAGGCCGATCGACTCGCGCACGCGACCGCGCTCACGATTGACCCGATAGAAACCGCCACGACCTTTGCGGCCGGTATAGCCTTCCGCGATCATCTTGCTGAGGAAAGGAAGATCGCGCGTCGTCGCATGGAACGGATCCTCGGCGCCGAGCGCCTCGGTCATGCTCCGGCTGATATGCGGCATCAGATCGAGACCGATCAAGTCGAGCAGCCCGAACACGCCGGTTTTGGGAATGCCGAGCGGCCGCCCTAGCACCGCATCCGCCTCCGCGACGCTCAGGCCCTGGTCGATCGCCGCGTTGACGCCGGTCTGCAGCCAGTACGTGCCGATCCGGTTGGCGATGAAGCCGGGCGTGTCGTGCGTGCGCACCACGGTCTTGCCGAGACGACGGTCGATGAAGGAGGCGAGCGCCTCGCTCAGCGCCGGGTCGGTCTCGGCACCGGTGACGAGCTCGAGCAGGCGCATGTAGCGCGGCGGATTGAAGAAATGCGTGATCGCGAAACGTCGCCGGACATCCGCATCCATACCCTCGGTGAGTGCCGCGAGACGGATCGTCGACGTGTTCGAGGTAATCACCGTTCCGGGGCGGCAGACCGCCGCGAGCCGGCGATACAGCGCCTGCTTCAGGTCCAGTCGCTCGATGATCGCTTCGACCACCCACTGGCAGGTGCCGACCTGTTCGAGATCGTCCTCGAGATTGCCTTGCGTCACCAGCTTCGCCGCTTCCGGCGTCATGAAAGCTGCTGGTTCGGTCTTCAACATGCGCGCGACAGCACCGCGCGCGAGCGCGCTGCGATCGGCAGCACCGCCATCCTTCGGCACCATGTCGAGCAACAGTACCGAAACCCCCGCATTCGCGACCTGGGCTGCAATCGCCGCCCCCATCACGCCCGCGCCGATCACGCAGACGCGCTCGATCGGGCCGGCCATCACGCGCGCTCCAGCACGGTCGCGATGCCCTGCCCGCCACCGATGCACTGCGTGGCGAGCGCGAAACGGCCGCCCTCGCGTGCCAGCAACGCCGCCGCCTTGCCGACGATGCGCGCACCGGTGGCTCCCAGCGGGTGGCCGATCGCGATCGCCCCGCCGTCGCGATTGACCGTCTCCGCGCGCAGCCCGAGATCCTGCATACATGCGAGCGCCTGACTCGCGAAAGCCTCGTTCAGCTCGACGATGTCGAGATCCGACGCCTCGATCCCCGCGCGCTGCATCGCCTTGCGGCTCGACAGGATCGGCCCCAGCCCCATCGTCTCCGGCTGGCAGCCCGAGACCGCGACACTGCGAACGTGGGCGAACGGCGTGAGACCATGCCGCTCGGCAAACGCCTCCGTGCAGACCAGCACGGCGCTCGCCCCGTCGGTGAGCGGCGACGCGGTCCCGGCGGTCACCGTCCCATCCGCCTGGAAGGCCGGCTTGAGACCGGCGAGCGCCTCGGCGTTGGTGTCGGGACGCAGGCAACCGTCGCGCTCGACCACGCCGTTTTTCGTGCGGATCGGAACGATCTCGGCGTCGAAAGAACCTTTCGCCTGCGCCTCCGCGGCTTTGCGCTGGCTGCCGACGGCGAAAGCCTCCTGGGCGGCGCGGCCGAGCTGATACTGCCGCGCCACATTCTCGGCCGTGTCGCCCATCGAGATGTAGGCCGCCGACCGCTCGGCGAGGGCCGGGTTCGGCATCGGATTATAGCCGCCCATCGGCACGCGGCTCATGCTCTCGACACCGGCGGCGATGAACGCCTCGCCGGCACCGATCGCGATCTGGCCCGCCGCCATATGGACCGCCTGCATCGACGAGCCGCAGAACCGGTTCACCGTGACGCCGCCGACCGAGATCGGCAGGTCCGCCAGCAGCCCGATCAGGCGGCCGACATTCATCCCCTGCTCGCCTTCCGGAAACGCGCAGCCGACGATCAGGTCCTCGATGTCGGCCGCGTTCACGCCGGTCCGTTCGATCAGGCCACGCACCACCTGGGCCGCCATGTCGTCGCCACGCACGCGGGCCAGCGCACCCTTGCCGGCCAGATGGAACGGCGAACGTGCGTAGCCGGCGATCACGATGTTTTTCATCGGGGCGTTCTGCGCCGACGTGCTTGGCATGATTTCCGCCTCCCTGGGGCACCTTGGCCGGCCTCTCGTAACCGGGCGGGACCGTCCCTATACGTTAAGTGGCGTGTAGCACCGCGTGCGCTCCCCGGCAACGCTCGCAGGCCGAGATCATCGCAGTGTCACCGCCATCCATTCGATGGCGATGCCGGCCGGAGTTAGCGCCCCGTGCCGCACATCCCATCGTGGCCCCGCACGTCTCGCGGTCCGCTGACGAGGGACGCGCGCTCCGGTCGCCAGGCGAACCTGGCGCAAGCGGATCTGATCGACGCGATGGAGGCCAGCCTGGAAGACGTTGACCGCGCGAGGCCGCATCGTCGCCGTTCCGACGGCGCGTAAGCGAGGCCCGGACCGCGCTGCCGGATGCGGGTGGCCGCGCTGGTGGCCGCCGACGCGCGACATCACGACGATGCACAGGCATCGGCACGTTCACGCCTCGCAGAAGCCGCGGTCGAGTCACGGACCCGATCGCTGGTGACCGATCCCGCCGAGGCCCACGCGTTAAACCTCCACCGGCGCCGCCTGATGACGACCATCGCCAACGCTAGAACGTGAACGTGCCGCGGAACCAAACGATCTCCGACTGCGCGCGGTCGTAGGTGAAGACCTCGTGCTCGTAATGGACGTTGAGCGCCAGCCAGGTTTTCGGCTGATACACGACGACAGGACCGATCGCGAAAGCCTGGCCCTTGTTGCCAGCACCCTGGTTCAGCGGATCGAACGGCACGAACGGGTTCGGCGAGCGCACCGTGTTCACTACGATGCCGTTCTGGGTATCGTTCATGATCTGGTCGTAGAAGTAGCCCTCCGCGCCGGCTGCGAAGGCGCGGCTGAAATGCTGCTGGAACACGTAGGTGAAGGACAGCTCGTCGCCCGATTTATATTTCGTGGCACCGTTCTGGGAGTTGAACGACATGTTGTAGTTGATGTCGGCTTCCTGGCCGCTGTTGTTCAGGTAGGTGTATTCGAACGCCGGGCGATAGCTCCAGTAGTTGTCGCCGATGTTCAGCCCGATCGGATCGTTGTGGTTGTACTGACCGGTGGGCGCGGTGAACTCGAAGGGCGACAGCGTCACAAACATGTTGGAGCGCGGGATGGCCCACTGAAAGGAGAGCGGGACGATGGTCGCATCGCCGAAGCCGCGCCGGGTCTCGCCGCTGCCGACCGTTTCACCGAGGATGCTGTACTGGCCCTCGGCACGCGCCCAGGCATAGGGGAAATACGCCCCGATCGCGACCGTCGCATTGATGAACGGGATCGTGATGCCCGGCACGTAGGCGAGCGTTGCGACGTTCGCGACGACCGTCTGGTTGAACTTTAATGCGTGATGGCCCAGCAACCCGGCATTCACCAACGTCTTGTTGCCGTTCTGGTCGTTCAGCTGATTGGAGAAGGTGTATTCGACGTCCTCGCGCGCGTAGAAGCCCGGCGGCAACGGCACGCCGGCCAGCTGGTCGAAGAAGGCGAGGTCGATATGGGTCTGCGCGTTCTCCGTGGCATGGGCCGCACCGGATGCCGCGACCAGGAGCGCTGCGAGCCCGGAGCGCCGCACGGACGTCATCGCACGACCGGGCGTCCTCGCAGCTGCGTCCGCAGGCCTCGTGCCGCCGTCGAACGCGGCGACGCCCCGATCTGCGCCGCTCGACGAGCGGGGACACGGCCGGTGACCACCGTTCGCGCCGAGTCCAGATCGAAAACTTGATACCCCGCGCGATTTCGTATGATTGTCGTTCACCGCTGACACCCGTGTCCTACCGGAACAATCATTTCTCGAACTTTAGGTATCGTAACGGGAGGCGTCAACGATCTTTGACCCGGGACCTCTTCTCTCCCCCCGGATCTTACAGAGCGACTAAAAGGAACCGGCTAGGCGTGCTGTCTCAACGCCGACCACCATGCTCCTCGCCTGCATGCGCAGGCGACCGCCGGTCTCGCCGCGGACCCCGCTTCCGCCCACACGCCGCGCGGCGTCAGCTTTCCGGCCAGCAAGACGGTGAACGGCGTTGCACTCCAGCTGAATGGAACCGGCACTAGGATCGTCAGCTACTTTATCGACGCCTAGGCCAGCGCGCTCTACCTTCGCACGCCGGCCCGCTCCGCCGAGACCGTGGTCGCCGAGCCGGGACCCAAGGCCCTGCTGACCACGTATCTGCACGACGCCACCGTCTCGCAGAGCCATGCCGACTACAGAGGAATCTACAACAGCTTCTGCTCGAACGCCGCGTGCTCCCACCGGACTTCCGCGTCGTTCCAGCGGGTGCTCAACTCCGTGACGCCGATCAAGTCGGGCGACACGTCGACCTACGTCATCGACAACGGAACGATCACGATCAGCTGCAACAACCAGATCGTCCTGACACTCGCCGATCCCGAATACGCGAAGGGCTTCCTGGCCGCGCTGACCGGACCCGCGTCGCCGACCACGGCCTGTCGCGACGGGCTGCTCGGCAACGCGTGAGGCCGCCCTACCGCTCGAGCAGTCCCGAAAGCAAGGTGGAGCCGTACAGCGCCACCGCGGTTGCGAGCGGCGCACGAGACGCCTGGTGCCGCAACTCGTAGGCGGCATTCACGGTCGACATCAACACCTCGCCGGCGATCAGGGGATCGGTCGTCGGCAGGGTGCCTTCCGTGATCCCGTCGATGATCAGTCCGGAAAACCGGCGTGCGATGTGGTTCGACCGTTTCACGACCGCATCGCGCGGGCCGGCCGGCATCGCCAGCAACGCCGTGCTCCGCAGCAGCGGCGTGCGATCCGACAATTGCAGGGCGAGCAGCGTCGTCAGCGCGAGCCCGAGCTCGTCGAGGCGCGTTCCGGGTGCTGCGAGCGCGGCATCGAGCGTGTCGGCGACAGTCTGCAGACTGCGCTCGAAGCAGGCGAGCACAAGGTCATCCTTCGCGTCGAGATGGTGGTAGAAGCTGCCTTTCGTGACGTTGAGCTGAGCCGCGATCAGCTCGACCGAGGTCCCGCGATAGCCGCGCTCGTTGATCAGCCGTGTCGCCACCCCGAGGAACCGGTCCCCGCCCTCATCGAACTCCCGGAGCGGCAGCGTCGCCCCGTCGAGCCGGAGCGACGAGCCGGGCGGCGCCACGCCGTTTTCGAACAGCTCGACCAGGCGACGCTCGACCCGGCGGTGCTCGTCCTTTCCATAGTTCTCGAGCCAGGTAGGGAGAACATAGAGGTTCTCCAGCAGGACATGCGCACGCATCACGCGGAGCAGCTGCTCGGACTGGCTGCCGCCCTCGCCGAAGAACAGGCGCGCGAAACGAACGATGGCGAAGTAGCGCCGCACCAGTTTCGCGCGCACCGGACCGTCGGTGGCGCGCAGATCCGTCAGCCGCACCACGGGGTGAGCGGCCCCGCGCGACAGTTCGCCGATCGAGGCGAATGTCAGCGCCACCAGCCGCCTGATGCGGGATCGAAGATCGGGTTCGCGGCCCGCCTCGATCACCCGATGCTCGAGCAGATCGAGCGCGCGCTCGAAGCAGGCCGCCGCGAGATCCTCCTTGCGGCGGAAGTAGTAGGTGATGCTCGTGCTGCCGAGGCCGATGGTGTCGGCCACGTCCGCGAGCGACAAGCCCCTGACGCCGTGCTCGTTGATCAGGATGGACGCCGCATCGACGATCGCGTCCCGCCGGGCGACGAAACGCGTCGTTGCGTCCGCCCGGCGTGGGGTGGACGCATTCGGCGGCGCGATCATCGACGGGATCGCGGGCGGATGCACCACCCGGGCGTCCACGCGATTCGAGGTTCCGGTATGTTACGGCGGTCGGCCAAGTGCAGGACGCTCCGGGAGGACGGTGGATGCCATGTCGGGCGAATGCCGGACGCATCGCGGCGCCGGACCACGAACACCCACGCGCGCATTTCCGGCGTATCATGCCGCAGCCGGTTCCGGAAGGCGGCACCGCAGTCGTCGCGATCGGCGGTGCGTCACATTCGAGGTCGCGGCGTGTCGGTCGGAGATCGCGCCGGTTCCGCGCGCCCGCGGGATGGTTCCAGACGGCCGAACCAAACTCCGGCGGGTTGTTCGACAACATCGCCGTGCTTGCGATACCGACGTAGCGGGGACGCGGGTTGCGGGCCGGCCGCGTCGCCGAACGCAAGTGGTCCGGGCTGACGACATCGGGCGCGAGGCGGTGACCGGAGGGCGGGAGTGACATGGCGGACGACGCGGGATCTCGCCGATCCCGAGATGCCCGGCCACAGCGGCGGCCGACGCCGAAGCCGTCTTGCAATCGGGCACTCGACGACATACCGTCGCTTCAATCCGGCATTCCTCGACAGTGAACCGGCCTCAAGACCGCATCTTCGAAACGGGAACGCCGCCGGCATCGCCGCGAGACCAGTCCGGTCGCCGCTCGTCCCCGTGATAGGAGTGGCCGTGACAGGGAGGATGGGGATGACGCTTCGTTTCGCGACCAGGGCCACCGAGGCCTACTTGTACCAGCTCACCATCGGCCATCTGCTGGATACCGCGCTGCGGACCGCGGCCGATACCGAGATCGTTTATCGCGACCAGGTCAGGATCACCTATCGGGAGCTCCGCGATCGGATCGGCAGGCTGGCCTCCGCCCTCACGACGCTCGGCGCGAACGAGGGGAGCGTGATCGGCGTTCTCGACTGGGACAGCCATCGTTACCTGGAATGCTATTTCGCCATTCCGATGATGGGCGCTGTGCTGCAGACCGTGAACGTCCGCCTGCCGCCGGCGCAGGTCGCCGACACGATCAACCGGGCGGAAGCCGAAATCCTCCTGGTCCATCGCAACTTTCTGCCGTTGCTGGACGCGCTGCGCCCCGCCCTGTCGCAGATCAGGCACGTCATCGTCCTGATGGATGGCGACGAGACCACGCCGGTTCCGGACGGGGAAGCGGGCGAATACGAGGCGCTGCTGACAGCCGCATCGCCCGATCACGCCTTCCACGACTTCGACGAGAATGCGATCGCGACGATCTTCTTCACCACCGGCACGACGGGGAGTCCCAAGGCCGTTTCCTTCACGCATCGGCAGATCGTCCTGCATGCGCTCGCGGTGTCCGGTCCGTTCGGCGCTTCGCGCAGCCGCGGCTTCGGCATCGACGACGTCTACATGCCGCTGACGCCAATGTTCCATGTCCATGCCTGGGGAATTCCCTACGTCGCCACCATGCTGGGCGTGAAGCAGGTCTACCCGGGACGTTATGAGCCGGACACCATTCTCCGCCTGCGCGCGCGCGAAGGCGTCACCTTCTCGCATTGTGTACCGGCCATCCTGCAGATGGTTCTCGCGGCCGCCGACCGGACCGGCGCCGACCTGTCCGGCTGGCTGATGACGATCGGCGGTTCGGCGCTGACCGCTGCACTCTGCCGCGAGGGGCGGCGGCGCGGCATGGACGTGATCGCCGGCTACGGCATGTCGGAGACGGCGCCCACGTTGACGATCGCGCGGCCGCCGCGCGGCGGCGAGGCCACGGATGACGAGCAGGTGGCGGCGCTGACCGCAGCAGGAGTTCCGATCCCGCTCGTCGCCGTGCGCGTCGTCGACGAGCAGATGCGCGACGTGCCGGCCGACGGTGTCTCGCGCGGCGAACTCGTCGTCCGCGCACCCTGGCTCACGCAATGCTATGTCGGCGACGTGCGCGCGTCGGACGAGCTCTGGCGCGGCGGCTGGCTGCACACCCAGGATGTCGCTTCCGTCGATGAACATGGCACGGTCCATATCCGCGATCGCCTGAAGGACGTGATCAAGACTGGCGGCGAGTGGCTCTGCTCCGTGACACTCGAGGATCTGATCGCCGAGGTCGACGGCGTCGCCGAGGTCGCCGTGGTCGGCGTGGCGCATCCCCAATGGGGGGAGCGGCCGATCGGGGTCATCTCGGCAGCACCTGGGCACACGCCGACGCTCGAGGCGGTGAACGCTCGGCTCGACCGCGCCATCGCATCCGGCGACGTCAGCCGCTACGGCCGCCTCGACAGGCTGGAGATCGTCGACAGCCTGCCCAAGACCAGCGTCGGCAAGATCGACAAGAAGGTGCTGCGATCGACCTACGCCACGGCGCCGGCGCGCGAGGTGCCCGCCGCTTGAGGCAGTGGCGCGGACACGGGAAGCCTATCGTCTCTGACATGCTCTTGATCTTCGTTGGAATGACAACGATACCTATGGACATGTGAACAACGCTGCCCATTACGCCTGGTGGTACACCGCGCTGAACAGCTTCCTGATCGAGGCCGGCCTGCTTGACCTCGTCTATGGCGACGTCCGGACCTTCTTCGTGTCGTCGACCTGCCGCTATGCGAGTGCGCTTCGTTTTCAGGGCACGGTCGATATCGGCCTCGCGGTCACGCAATCCGTTTGCGATGCGCTTCGCCAGAGAGTGATACAATCGCGGCAACGGCGACCCAGCCATTCGTCTGGGGTCACCAGGCGGAGCAACAGCGGCGGCATGGCCGATCCCTCCGCGACATGCAGCCAGTACGTTTCATGCTGGCGCGCGGAAGTCACGGGCGGTGGAACGAGACGACCGTCGTCGGACCTCGCCGTCATATACTCGATGATCGCGCCGCTCTCGGAGATGACGTCGCCAGCGTCTCGATGACTGGCGACTTGCCGGGCGGATGGATGGCGCGCAGAGCCGGCGGCGCGAGCATCGTGTTGGGACTCCGCTCGTAGCGCTTGACCTGGTCGTCGACGCCGAGCTCCTCCAGCATCCACACGATGCGCTGCGAGCGCGGATTGCCGAGATGATGAAGCGTGATCATGGCGTCACGCTACACGCTGCCAGGGGTCTGGTCATCAGACGAGAAATGAGGTTGCCGCTCGTTCTTTAAGAAACGGTGCAATCCGGTGCGGCCGCCTCGCTGCCCACATTACGAAGGAGTGCCGGAAACCATTCGAGACGATCGCTCCCGGCGCGAATGCGTCGCCGCGGCGCGTCATGCTGAAACTGGCCGAGCCCGCCACGCGCGAGGCCGGCGTGACGGTGGGTGGCCGAACTCGTCATCCCTCGACGCAACGAGGCCAGGGTGATCCGAGATGACCGCACGCTTCGCTCATCCATGATCGTGAAGGACGCCGACGCACCGGACTTCCAGGCGGTCGCTGACCGGCGCGCGGGCGCCCCGTTCGCCGTCCGCCCGCAACCCGGGGCCGACGGCGCGACGAGCTGGGCATTAAGCTTCGCTTCACCTTCCTTCGATAGGTTCCTCGGACCCGCGGAAAACACCGGGGGATGGTGACGGAAAACCCCGGAGAGGATGATGGCGGGTCTAGGCCTTCGACTGGCGAGCGGCGACAAGCTCGTGATCAACGGAGCCGCGATCCACTTCGTCTCCAGCGCCGAGATCCGGCTCGCGAATCACGCACGCTTCCTGTTCGGGCGCCAGATCATGGGGCCGGCGGAAGCGAGCACCCCGGCACGTCGTATCTACTTCGCCCTGCAGAACGCTCATGTCGGCGACACCGACGAGCGTGCGGCGGCACTGCAGGAAGCGAGCTTTCTCGTCGACATGTTCTGCGCGGAAACCACGTCCGACAGCGCGCGCACCCTGCTGCGCGCGGCGCTGGCCGCAGGCCGCGAGGGAAAAGGCTGGCAGGCCCTCAAGCTCGCACGCCGCGTCGTGTCCCACGAAAGCGCTGTTCTGGAGCACGAGCAGTCACGCGCATGAAAACGTCTCATCCTATGACGAAGCGACTGATTCTTCGTTGCGGTCAAGCACCGGCTTGTCGTGCGACGCTAACACTTCGTCAAGGTTTCCCTGCTGAAATCGCTTTCGGCAAACAGCCCTTTCGGAGTGTAAAACCATGACCTTCTCGATCAACACCAACAACGCCGCGATGGCGGCCCTCGAGTCTCTGTCCACCACGCAGTCCGCGCTGAACAACACGGAAAACCGCGTCTCGACGGGCCTCAAGGTCGCGAACGCGTCCGACAACCCCTCGATCTACGCGATTTCGTCCACGATGAACGCGAACATTGCCGGCCTCAGCGCCGTGTCGGACAGCCTCTCGTTCGGCGCCTCCGTGCTCACCACGGCCTCCAGCGCGTCCTCGAGCATCATCTCGACGCTGACCACCCTGCAGAACCAGGTGACCGAAGCCGGCACGACGGGCATCAGCGCCACCACGATGCAGACGGCGATCGCCAACGCGCTGAACGACATCAACACCTATGCGCGCCAGTCCACCTTCAACGGCGTGAACCTGCTCACCACCCAGGGCGACGCCAACGCGGGCGGCACCAGCGCCGTGACGAACAGCGCCATGCAGGTGGTCGACAGCCTCAACGGCGGCACGATCGCGGTTCCCAGCCAGATGACGGCCGGCAACAACACGCTGACCAGCGAGCTCGGCCTCACCAGCCCCACCATGGCGGCGGGTGCCACCGTGATCGCGACCGGCACCGCCGGCACCGGCCAGGTCACCCAGAACCTCCTGAGCAACACCGGTGCGGCCGGCGGCGTGAACATCAGCCTGGCTGCGACGCTGAACGCCGCTTCCTTCGCCAACAACACCACCCTCACGCTGACCAACGCCGACAACACCACGACCACGTTCGAGTTCGTGGCCGCCGGCACGGCCGCCACAACCCCCGACTCGGCCACCAACCACACGGTCACGGTCACGGTCGATCCGACCACCGAGACCTCGAACCAGATGATCGGCGACCTGGCCACGTCGATGAGCTCGCACGGCTACAACGCCGTCGTGCAGAATGACGGCTCGCTCGACGTCACCGGTGACGGCGTGACATCGGCCGCGAGCACCGTCACGGGGATCAACCCGAGCACGACGCTGAGCTCGGCCGAAGCTCTTGTCACGACCATCCAGGGCGCCATCACCAAGATGACCTCGGTCGCCACCAACCTCGGCTACGCATCGCAGCAGATCACCGGCCTGCAGTCCTTTACCAAGTCGCTCAGCGACGCGATGACCTCGGGCGTCGGCGCCCTGGTGGACGCCGATCTCTCCGAGGAAAGCGCCAAGCTCACTTCGCTGCAGACGAAGCAGCAGCTCGCGATCCAGTCGCTTTCGATCGCGAACTCGCAGTCCGCCTCGATCCTCTCGCTCTTCCGCTGAGAGCACGCGCCGGGCGCTAGAACGCGCCCGGCGCTTTTCTTCTTTCGTCGCCGACCAAGAACCTTGCTTCCGCGACGGTCCGATTCTGCCCGCGCGGCGCGTGACCACACCCAACAGGCTGGAACAGCGCGGCGCACCCCGATCGGGTGCCGCCCGTCCCCAGGAGAAAGCACAACATGGCCTACGGCACCCAGACCTACCGCAACAGCGAAGCGTCCGCCCTGGCGCCGCGCGAAGTCGAAGCCGCCGCCTTCCTGTTCGTCAACCGCGCCCTCGAGCAGGTAGATGGACCGCGCTCGAAGGTCGAGGCGCTCTGCAAAAACCAGAAGCTCTGGTCGCTCCTGCTGAAAGACCTGGCCTGCTCGAGCAACGTGCTCCCCGAGATCCTCAAGCAGGATCTCGTGCGGCTCGGCACGTGGTCGATGGCCTACAGCATCCGCGCCATGCCGGGCGAGCTCCCGCTCCAGCCGCTGATCGACATCAACAGCGACATGGTGGACGCGCTGCGCAACGGCGAGGCCGCCGGCCCCGCGGCCACGCCGGCCCATCCCGGTGCCGGACCGTTCATGGCCGCCGTGTAGTGAGTGGCGTCGGCGGCCTCGCGATCCCGGTCTATCTCGCTTCGATCAAGAACGAGAGCGCCACCGCCGCCAAGGCGGAGAAGGCGAGCCCGACCGTCGAGGCCGCGGTCGCTCATTTCCAGACCGTCGCCCCCAGCATCAAGACGCCGCAGGCGCTCCTCAAAGACTATCGGTCGCTCACCGTCGTGCTCGGCTCGCTCGGCATGTCCTCGATGATCGGCCAGACGGCGGTTCTGCAGAAACTCATGACGCAGGACCCGACCTCGGCGACCTCGCTCGCCAAGACCAGCGGCAACGCCGCCTGGCAGAACTTTGCGAAACTGATGTCGGGCTGGACCAGCACCTCGACGCCGCTGTCGTCCACCACCGTCCGCAGCACCATCGCCCAGAACTTCATCACCTCGTCCTACGAGGCGTCGCAGAACAACCAGTATCCGGGCATCGGCAATGCGCTCTATTTCACCCGGGCTGCAACCAGCATCACCAGCGTCAACGCGCTCATGTCGGACTCGACGCTGCTCAAGGTGGTCGAGACCAATCTCGGCCTCGACCCGGACCAGTTCGGCGCGCTCGACTACGACCAGCAGAAGACGATCCTCACCAAGGACGTCAACCTGAAGAACTTCGCAACACCTCAGGGCGTCCAGCGCCAGGCCGAGCAGTATCTCGCACTCACCGGCGAGAACGGCACGACGGCGGCCGCACCCTCGGGCATCCTCAGCCTGTTCGCCAGCTCCTCGGACAGCGACAGCCTCATGGGCATCATCGGCGCGAGTCTTTCGACCAGCGCCTGACCGGCCGCCTGCGGCACTCCGGCCCCCCGAACGAAAAAAGCCCGGGGCTTTGCCCCGGACCCCACCAGGATCGTGTCGATCCTGGACCTCCATCCCTGACGAGAACGTGGTCGCCAGCCTCAGCTGGCGACCACGTCCCGGATCAAAGGAACGGCAGGTAGCGGAACGAGAACAGCACCGCGTTCTCGTCGGTCTTCGGCGTCACGCTGCTGGACACCGACCGGGTGCCGATCGTCGACACCGACGTGCCGTTGAACGCCGTCCGGCGGATATACTCATACTGCGCGCCGACCTCGAGCGTGCCGTAATCGCCGTGCATGAACCGCCACCAGCCGCCGAGCGAGCCGTGCACCAGGCCGCGCGTCTGGCCCGAGCAGCTCGCCGCCGACCCTTCCTGCAGGCAGCCCGTGTCGACGTAGTAGCCGTTGCCGTAGCCGTACGACGTGATCGTCTTGCCGTTATAGTAGTTCCAGGAGGTCTTCGCCTCCTGCTCTGTGCCCGTATAGGCATAGAGGTCCCACGCCTTCGTCGGGTGATACACAATCCCGAGCAGCGCCGAGATCTCCGGGATCGGCCGCGGCGATCCATTCGGGCTGATCGTCGCATCCGGCAGCTGGCCCGACGCGTAGCGGCCGATGCCCTCGCCCGCCGCCGCCGTCGCCTGGAACACCAGCTTCTTGCCGATGATCGGCAGCAGCATGTTCGCCCCCCCGAAGCCCGCGATCGCGATGCGGTTGTTGTCGTGCAACGTGGTCGTGAGCGTCGTCGGCACCGTGTAATCACGCGCGTTGACGAAGCGCGCCACACCCAGCACCTCGTAATGGCCGTAGCCCGGGTCGAAGGCGAGCTTGCCGATCACGTCGGGCGCGATGTCGTCCGAATACGTACCCGTCGCATTCAGCAGCGAGCCGCCCGGATTGTTGTAGTTCACCTGCGTCCCCAGCGCCGGCGAGGCCGTGACACCGGCCGCCGTCTGCGTCGTCGCGCTATACGTCATCTGCGGCTCCTCAAGCGAGAGACCAGCCCAGATCTTGTGATTATCGAAGTCCTTCACGAACCGGACCTGCCACTGGCGCGCCCAGTTGAAACCGACCACGTACTGCGCGTCGATCGTGAGCGGGATGTTCTCCTGGCGCGGCGTGATGCCCACCCGGTCCTGCGTCAGCATCGACCACGCCTGGCCGCCCAGGAAATGGAAGCCCAGCTCCGAGTTGTCATACGTCGCATAGGCCTGGCGCACCCGCAGCGCGTAGCTGTTCGACTCGTTCGAGTTCGACGTCGTGCCCACGGTGAGGAAATCGGTCTCGAAATAGGCCGCGACCTTCGACACCGTCGACGGCGCGCCCTCGACCAGCAGCGACAGGCGGCTCTGGCGCCCCGAACCGCGGAATTCCGGCTCGTGATACGTGGCCGATTGCGGATACGGGATCGAATTGAACGTCATGCCGATATCGGCCACGTCGTTGCGCGACCGCTCGACCGCTTCCGCCGCGACGAACCCGCCCAGCGTGACGGTCACGCCGCCGAGCCGGAACTTGCCGAACGAACCGATGCCCGACGCCGCCTGCTGGCCGGCGGTCTGCACGCCGTGCGCGCCGATACCGTTGTTCGGGATGTCCTGGGCCGCGAACGTGCCGCCATTGGACCGGCCGAACACGCCGCCCGTCTGCGCACCGCTGAAGCTCTGGCCGCCCGCGTAGGCGTTGGCGCGCTGGTTGGCCTGGCGGGCCTCGGTGCGGGCCTCCTCGGCGGCAGCCTGAGCCTTTTCCACCTCGTGGCGGCGGGCCGCGAGATCGGACTTCACATGGCCGAGCTGCGCCTGCAGCTGCTTGATCTGCGCTTCGATGTTCGAGATCGAGTCCGCCGCCGCAGGACCGGTCGCTCCCAGCACGCCCGCAAGTGCGGTCGCCGCGAGAAGGCTGGCCCGGGTCGCTGTCTTAATAGTCATCGAAACCCCCGTCATGGCCGGCAGCCTGGTCGGGCCGCCGGTCTCGGGCCGAGGATTAGGACTGCTTCCGCATCGCTGTCTGTGTCGAAGTCATGACAATCGATGCACCGGGCGGAACCGGCACAACCGATGTGGCAAGAACGCCGCATTTTGCGCCGACGACGCAGGCATGGCGCTCACAGGAACGGCAGGTAGCGGAATGAAATCAGGATGATATTGTCGTCGGTCTTCGGCGTGGTCACGCCGGTCACGACCGTTGCGGCAGCGTTGTAGGTGTCACCCTGGAACGCGGTCCGCTTCACGTAGGACCACGAGGTGCCCACTTCCATCGTGCCGTAATCGCCATGCAGGAAGCGATACCAGCCGCCGAGCGTGCCCTCGACGATGCCGCGCGTCTGGCCCGAGCAGACGGTGCTGCCTTCCACCGCGCAGCCGCTGTCGTTGTAGTAGCCGTTGCCGTAACCGAAGCTGTAGGTCGCGGGCGAGCCCCGGAACGTCTCGTTGAAGGAGCGCTTGGCCGCCTCCTCCGCACCCGCATAGGCGTAGAGGTCCCAGGCCTTCGTCGGGTGGTAGATGACGCCCAGCAGCGCCTCGATCTCGGGGATCGGGATCGGCGTCCCGTTGGAGCTGATCGTCGCATCCGCGATCTGCCCGGAGCCGTAACGGCCGACGCCCTGTCCCGCCAGCCCCGAAGCCTGGAACACCAGCTTCGGCCCCATGATCGGCAGCAGCATCCCCGCACCCGCGCCACCCGCGAGCACGGTGCGGTCGCGGCCGGAGTTCACGGCCGGTGCCGCCAGCACGTCGCGCGTGTGCATGAATCGCGCGAGCCCGTAGATCTCGTAATGGCCGAAGCTCGGGTCGAAGGCGAGCTTGGCGATGATGTCGGGCGCGATGTCGGCCGAGTAGTTCGTGGTCGCGTTCAGCAGCGAGCCGCCGGCGTTGTTGTAGTTCACCGTGCCGCCGATCACGCCGGTGTTGGTGGCGCTCGCCACCGAATAGACCGTCTGCGGCTCCTCGAAGGAGAGGCCGGCCCAGATCCGGTGGTCGTCGAAATCCTTCACGAAGCGGGCCTGCCACTGGCGGGTCCAGTTGAAGCCCACATGGATCTGCCCGTCGGGCACCAGCGGGATGTTCTCCTGGCGGGGCGTGATGCCGACGCGGTCCATGGTGATCATCGACCAGGCCTGGCCGCCCAGGAAGTGGATGCCGTAGGTGCCGTTATCGTAGGTCGCATAGGCCTGGCGGACGCGCAGCGCGTAGCTGTTGCTCTCGTTCGAGTTGGACGTCGTGCCCACCGTGCCGAAATCGGTCTCGAAATAGGCGGCGACCCGCTCCGCGGTGCTGGGCTTGCCCTCGATCAGCAGCGAGACGCGGCTCTGGCGGCCGGTGCCGCGAAACTCGGGCTCGTGGTAGGTGGAGCTGTTCGCATAGGGCACGGCCGCGAAGCTCGACCCGAAATCGGACACCTCGTTGCGGGTGCGCTCGATGCCCAACGCCTCGACGAAGCCGCCGAGCTGGACCGACACGCCGCCCAACTGGAACCGCCCGAACCGGCCCAGCGCCGAAGCCTGCTGCTCGCCCGCGGTCTGCGCGCCGTGCGGGCCGAGCCCGTTCTGCGGCGTGTTTTGCGCGGTGAAGACGCCGGGATAGCGGCCGGCCGGCACCGGCTGGTAGAAGCCGCCGCCGGCAGCACCGCTGAACGACTTGCCGCCCGCACCCGCCATTGCGCGCTGGTTCGCCTCGCGCGCCTCGGTGCGGGCCTCCTCGGCGGCGGCACGTGCGCGGGCGACTTCGCCTTTGCGGGCGGCAAGATCGGCGCGGACCTGGCCGAGGGCTGCCTGCAGGTGGTGAATCTGTGTCTCGATCGAGGCGATCGATGCCTCGCTGTCGGCGGCGCGTGCCTGCCCTGCAACGGTGGTCGCAAGCATGGTAGCGCCCAGCAGAAGGCCGCGCGTGGTCTGACGCATATGTCCCGGTCCGTTACTTCCTGACGGACATATCGCAGGAATGGTGAACCGCCGTCCAGCTGCAACCCTGCTGCGATGGCGTGTGTGCGGTGGGACGTTGCCGATGCGTCACAGGCGCGGTTCCGAACTGCCTCTAGAAGAAGGCCAGGGCTCTGCCCTGGACCCGCCAAGGGGCTTGCCCCTTGGATCCCGCTACTTAAACGATTGGGTTCTAAGGGTGACTACCCTTAGCGGAGTCCAGGGCCCCGCGCGCAGCACGCCTTCGGCGTGACGCCCCTGGCCTTCTTCAGCCGGGCGGATAAGCCGGCAGCATCGCCGGCGGCGCCGGCAGAACGTGCTTCTGCGAACCAAGCTGACCCATCAGAAGCCCCACCGCCGTCTCCAGTTGAAAATCGTGCTGCCCCTCGAAATCATCCGGCCGGTCGTCCAACACGATGTCGGGATCGACACCGTGATTCTCGATCACCCATTGCGAGTTCAGCCCGTACAGCGCGTCCTCCGGAATGGTGATGGCCCCGCCGTCGAGCAGGCGCCAGTTGCCGCGGATGCCGCGCACGCCGCCCCAGGTCCGCTCGCCGAGCACCTTTCCCAGGCCGTAGGCGCGGAAGAAGAACGGGAAGATATCGCCGTCGGAGGCCGACCAGAAGTTCACCAGGCAGATCTTCGGCCCGTTCAGCACCGAGCTCGGGATCGTCTGGCGCAAGCCCAGGCGGTTGGTGCTCATGCCCACCAGCACGCGGCGCAGCCGCTCGAGCAGCAGCTGGTCGATATTGCCGCCGCCGTTCCAGCGGTCGTCGACGATCAACGCTTCCTTATCCAGCTGCGGATAGAATTGCCGGATGAACTGGTCGAGCCCCAGCTTCTCCATGTTCGACAGATACACGTAGCCGATCCGGCTGCCCGACATCCGGTCGACCTCGGCACGGCGGTCGGCGATCCAGGCTGCCTCGCGCAGCGGCAGCTCGCTCGGCACCGGGTCGACCGTGACGGCGCGCGTCTTGCCGTCATGGCCCTGCACGGTGAGCTCGAGCGGCGAGGGCAGCCCCACGAAGGCGGCGTAGGGATCGGCCGGCGCCCGCACATCGATCCCGTCGACGGCGATGAGCTTGTCGCCGGCTGCCACTCCGAGCCCGGGCTGGCCCAGCGGCGAGCGATAGCCGTCACGCGAATTGTCGCCCGGATAGAGGCGCGAGAAGAGATAGCGGCCGGTGGCCCCGTCGGCGGCGAAATCGACGCCGAGCAGCGGGGTGGGCGTGCGCTCCACCGGGTCCTCGTCGTCGCCCCCCGAGACATAGGTGTGCGAATTGCCGAGCTCGCCGATCATCTGGCCGATGATCTCGTTGAGGTCGTCGCGCGAGGCGACCAGTTTTTCCAGCGCGCCGTAATGGTCGTGCACGTGCTGCCAGTCGACCCCGTTATGCACCGGCGAGAAGAACAGGTCGCGCTCGAGGCGCCAGGCGTTCTCGTACATCTCGGACCATTCCGCGCGCGGATCGACCCGCAGGCGCGCGGCCCCGGTCGGCAGCACATGCGGGCTGGCCGGGTGTTCGCCGTCGCCCGGCTTGGCGTCGGCCACGAGCCAGGAATGGCCGTGACGGGCGACGTAGTGCTGCCCATCCGCCGAGACCGAGACCGCGTCGACATCGTTCAGCACCGCGGCGTCCTTGCGGGCGACGAGATCGTAGACGCGGAGTGCCGACGCGTCGCCGGGCAGGTTGCCCTCCTCCAGCGCGGGCGCGTCGGTGCGGTAGAACAGTTTCGTCCCGCGCGCGAACAGGTCGGTGAACTCCGCGTCCGCCACGGGCACCGGCACGACCCGGCCGGCGAGACCGGGCGCGTCGATCTGCACGGTGACCGAAGCCGGGTGCTTCGGCCCGGGCGGGGACGCGGGCGCGGACCCAGGCGGCGTCGGCGGCGGCACGGGCACCGCCCCCTCGTCGTTCTGCGGCGCGAACGGCGAGGCCGTGCCGGCGGCGAGCGTCAGCGCGTAGATCCCCTGGCCTTTCACCACCGCGAAATCCCGCTCGACATCGCTCATCACGCCGTTCTCGTGCCGGGTCGAGGTAAAGAAGAGAAACTTGCCGTCGGGCGAGAACACCGGGTTGGCATCGTCCTCGTCCGGCCCGCTCGCCGCGATGTCGCGGCCGGTGGCGAGCTCGACGATGTGGAGCGCGTGGCGCTGGTTGGGCCGGGTGAGGCTGAAGGCCAGGTAGCGGCTGTCGGGCGACCAGCTCTGGTCGTGGATCTCCTGGATGATGTCCGTCGCTACGACATGCGGCGCCCCGCCGGCGACCGGCACGGTGAGCAGCCGGTGCGCGCCGTCGGTGACCGCCAGCGTGCGGCCGTCGGGCGAGAAGATCGGCCGATAGAAGAACGCGCCCGCGACATGCGTGAGCAGCCGTTCGGGACCGCCCTCCGCCGGACGCACCGCGAGCTCCTGCTCGCCGCTCGCATCCGTGGTGTAGGCGACGGTGGCGCCGTCGGGCGACCAGGCGGGATGGTCCTCGTCGGCGCCCGAGCTGCGGGTCAGGTCGCGCACCGCGCCGTGCTCCGCGGGCACGGAGAAGATGTCGCCGCGGGCGGAGAACAGCACGCGCTTGCCGTTGGGCGAGATGTCGACATCGGTCTGCTCGGCCGTGTCGGTCGCGCGCACGGTGTCGAACGGCTTGACGGTGCGCGGCTGGGTGCGCGTGCCGTCATCGGGCACGGCGACGGCGAGTGCCCGGACCTGCTCGCCCGGCAGGTCGATCACGTAGAGCCTGCCAGCCAGCGAGAAGGTTATTCCATCCGTGCCGAGCGAGGGAAAACGGATGTCGTCGTCGGTGAAGTGCGTGATGGGGGCCACGGCCTTGGTGGCGAGGTCGTACGACCAGATATTCGCCCGCCGCGACGAGTCGCGATCGGACAGGAAGTAGATCTTCCCTCCGTACCACATCGGCGACGTGTCGGTGCCGTGCCAGGTCGTGACCTGGGTCAGCACCTTCGAGTTGAAATCATAAGTGAAAATCTTGGCCGCGAGCCCGCCATCGTAGCGCTTCCAGGTGCGGAAATCGCGGAAGGTGCGGGTCAGCGCGATCGAGTGCCCGTCCGGCCCATATGTCAGGAATCCCTCGCGGTCGAGCGGCAGCGGGGTGGCCAGCCCGCCCGCGAGAGGCACCGTGAAGGCCCGCCCCGCCGACGCATTCCAGGCCGTGCGCCGCGACATGAACACGACGTTGCGGCTGTCGGGCGTCCAGGTCAGCACCAGGTTGTCCGGCCCCCAGCGCACGGGGGCGGCCGGCACCACGTCGGAGTGGAACGTCAGCCGCCGCGCCTCGCCGCCGGCGGCCGGGATCACGTAGACGTCCTGGTTGCCCTGGTACGACGCGGTGTAGGCGATCCAGCGCCCGTCCGGCGAGAAGCGCGGCATGATGTCCTGGCCGGGATCGGAGGTCAGCCGCGTGGCACGGCCGCCGGTGCGCGCGACGCGCCAGAGATTGCCGGCGGCGACGAACACCACATCGTTGCCGTGGATCGTGGGGTAGCGCAGCAGGACCGGCCGGTCGGAGGCCCGTGCTGCGGCCAGGGGGATCAGGGCGGCAAGGATGGCGAGGACGCGACGGGCCATTCGGAACTCCGGGAGACGGGAGCGATGGTCCGATGCCTTGGGGTGAGTTTCAAGGCCAGGGGCGTCATGCCGAAGGCGTGCTCCGCACGGGCCCTGGACCCGCTGGGATCTCAACCCCAGACCTCTTTCGTCTGCAGGTCCAGGACTGCTTGTCCTGGCGGGGGTTTAGGCGGGCACCGCGGCCGCGCGGGGCTCGCAGGCTTGAAGACTTGTTCTTTCTTGAAAGAAAGAACCAAAGAACTTCTATCCACGTGCACCGGCGAGAGGCCGCGCGCGGCGTCGCGCCGCGATCAGAGGAACGGCAGGTACCGGAACGAGAACATGACGATGTTGTCGTCGGTCTTGGGCGTCAGCACCGATCGCGCCGTGGCACCGGTGCCCGCGAACGCCGTGCGCTGCGTGTAGGACCATTGCGTGCCCGCCTGCAGCGTTCCGAACGGGCCGTGCAGGAAGCGCCACCAGGCGCCCAGCGTCCCCTGCGTGATCCCGCGCGTGTTGGCGGTGCAGGCGAGGGCCGAGCCTTCGGTGTCGCAGCCCGCATTCGAGTAGTACCCGTTGCCGTAGCCGAAATAGGCAGGCTTGCCGGCCACGACCTCGTTGTACGAGCGCTTCTCCTCCTGCTCGGAACCGACATAGGCGTAGAGGTCCCAAGCTTTCGTCGGATGCCAGACCAGGCCCAGCAGCGCTTCCGCCTCGGGGATCGGGATCGCCTGGCCGCGGCTGCCGATGGTGGCGTCCGGCAGCTGCGCCTCGCCGTAGCGGCCGATCCCCTGCCCCACCAGCGCCGATGCCTGGAAGGTCAGCTTGGGACCTGCGATCGGCAGCACCATGCCGGAGCCCACGCCGCCCGCGAGCACCGTGTTGTTGCGCCCCGCGACGTGGGCTGCGGTCGACGTCACGCGATCGCTGAAGAAGCGGCCCACGCCGTACAGCTCGTAATGGCCGTACTGCGCGTCGTAGGCGAGTTTGCCGATCACGTCGGGCGCGATGTCGCTCGAGTAGTTCGCCGTCGCGTTCAGCAGCGAGCCGCCGGCGTTGACATAGTTGGGCGTGCCGCCGAGCGTGCCGGTGTTGGTCGAGCTGTTCACGTAATAGGAGGCGAGCGGGCTCTCGAACGAGATCGCCGCCCAGAGCCGGTGATCGAGCATATCCTTCGTGAAGCGCACCTGCCAGTTCCGCGTCCAGTTGAAGCCGGGCACGTAGCCGCTGTCGATCGTCAGCGGGATCTGTTCCTGGCGCGGCACGATGCCGATGCGGTTCAACGTGACCAGGCTCCAGGCCTGGCCGCCGAGGAAGTGGAAGCCCCAGTCGGTGCGGTCGATCGCGGCGAACGCCTCGCGGATGCCGAGCGCGTAGCTGTTGCTCTCGTTCGAGTTCGAGGTGGTGCCGGACACCTTGAAATCGCTCTCGTAATAGGCGCTCACCCTGGTCACCGGGTTGACCTGGCCCTCGATCAGCAGTGCCAGGCGCGAGTTGCGCGCGGAGCCGCGGAACTCGGGCTCGTGATAGGTTGCGGCCTGCGGATACGGGATCGCGTTCCAGCTCGAAGTGACATCGGCGACCTCGTTGCGGGTGCGCGTGATCGCGGTCGCGTCGATGAAGCCGCCCAGCGTCACGGTCACGCCGCCCAGGCGGAAGCGGCCGTACTCGCCGATCGCCGACGCCTTCTGCTGGCCCACCGTCTCGATGCCGTGGCCGCCGAGGCCGTTCACGGCGCCCACCGGATAGGGGTTCGGCGCGGCGGCGATGCCGATCCCGCCCGAAGTCGTGGTGCCCGAGAACTGACGCTGCCCGGCAGTGGAGGCGGCCACCGCCGCGTTGGCCGCGCGCGCCTCGCGCCTGGCTTCGGCGGCGGCGGCGTTGGCCGCCTGCACCTCGGCACGCCGGGCGGCGAGCCCTTTCTGCACCTGATCGATCTGCGCCTGCAGGTGGCGGATCTTGGCCTCGATGCCGGCGATCCCGTCCTCCGCAGTGGCGGCGCGCGCCGGATGGGCGGCTGCGATGGCGACGCCGAGCGCGGTGGCGGCGCGGAGAGACGTGGTGGGTGAGGGCGGCCGCAACATGGTGAGAACCCGGATTCGTTTGCGCGGCCGGACAATACACCGGCGGAGCTGCAGATCTACGACGTCGAGCCGTCCATCATACGAATCACACGGTCTGTGGCCGTGATACCACAACCTCCACGGTCCATTCCCCGCCTTCCGGCGTGCATTCGAACGGAACGCCGTTCGGCAGGCGTCGATCGATCGGCTGTCCGATCAGCGCGCGCACCGCGCGGAACAGCGCGCCATGCGCCACGAACAGCGTGAGCCGTCCGGCGACCAGGTGGGGTGCCATCGCCTGGCTCGCGCGCGCGCAGAGCTCGTGGAAGCTCTCGCCGCCGGCGGGTGTGATCTCGGCGCGAAGCCATTCCTCGTACCAGTCACCGAGCACCGCCCCTTCCTGCGCGCCGAACGAGACCTCCTGCAGCAACGGCTCGATCTGCACGGCGAGCCCGAGCCGCCGCGCCACGATCCGCGCGGTTTCCGCCGCGCGCTCGAGCGGCGAGGCCACGATCGCGTCGATGCCCAGGCCGTCGAGCGCCGCCGCCGCCGCCGCCGCCTGCGCTAGGCCGCGGTCGTTCAGCGGAACATCGGAACGGCCCTGCGCGCGGCCTTCGGCGTTCCACGCGGTCTCGCCATGGCGGAGATAGAGGAACGGGGTTTTTAGGAGTGTCATCAATCGACCTGCCGCTTCAATCGAACAGCGAACTCACAGAACTCTCGTCGGAGATCGCGCGCATGGCGTTGGCGAGCATCTGCGCGATGCTGATCTGGCGGACGTTCTCGGCCAGCCGCACCGCCTCGGTGCCCAGAATGCTGTCGGTGATGGTCATCATCTCGATGGGTGACGCCGTGATGCGCGCGACGGCGCCGCCCGTCAGCACGCCGTGGGTGCAGTAGACCGAGGCCGATTGCGCGCCGTTGGCCATCAAGGCGGCCGCCGCGTTGCAGAGCGTGCCGCCCGAGTCGATGATGTCGTCGATCAGGATGCAGTCGCGTCCCGACACGTCGCCGATCACGTGCATGACTTCGGACACGCCGGCGCGCTCGCGTCGCTTGTCGATGATCGCGAGATCCGAGGTCAGGCGTTTGGCGAGCTGGCGGGCGCGGACCACGCCGCCGACATCGGGCGAGACCACCATCAGCGAGCGCCCCTCGTAGCGGGCCTTGATGTCGCGCGCGAAGAGCGGGGCCGCGAACAGGTTGTCGACGGGAATGTCGAAGAAGCCCTGGATCTGGCCGGCGTGCAGATCCATCGTCAGCACGCGGTTGGCGCCCGCCTCGGTGATGAGGTTGGCGACGAGCTTGGCGGAGATCGGCGTGCGCGGGCCGGATTTCCGGTCCTGGCGCGCGTAGCCGAAATACGGGACGACCGCGGTGATGCGCCGCGCCGAGCCGCGCCGGAGCGCGTCCAGCATGATCAGCAGTTCCATCAGGTTGTCGTTGGCGGGGTAGCAGGTGCTCTGCACCACAAAAACGTCCTCGCCGCGGACGTTCTCGTGGATCTCGACGAAGATCTCCATGTCCGCGAAGCGGCGGACGGAGGCGCGGCAGAGCGGGAGATTGAGGCAGGCGGCAACCGCTTCCGCGAGCGGCCTGTTGCTGTTGCAGGCGACGATCTTCACGGGGCGGATCTCCTGCGATCGCGGGCTGTCTAGCAACCGGTCCCCGGTGCTGCAATGCGACAGAAGGAAGTCATGGGGCGTCGTGCGCAGCACGCCTTCGGCATGACGCCCCAAACCCCGCCAGGGAACTGGTCCCCTGGACCCCTTAATTGTTGGAGGTCCAGGATCGACGTCATGCCGAAGGCGTGCTTCGCACTGGGGCCTGGTGGGGGTTTGGGGGCAAAGCCCCCAGTCTTAACTTTTCGGAGGTCCCACCGGCTTATCCCGCCGACCGGAATACCGATCGATCACCTCATGGATCCCCCCCGCCGCCTCGGCCGCGGCCGCGAGCGCCACATCGCCCCACCTTGCGTCGAGCGCTCCGGGCGCCACCGCGTTGAGCTGGTCCACCTTGCCCGCCTCGTGACCCGCCGGATCGACCACCCGCCACTCGAGCTCCACCTCCTGGTGGCCGTCCTTGGGTGCCGACACCCGGACCCGGGCCGCGAGCAGGAAGTCCGCGTCCTTCACGCCCGCGACCACGACGTCGCCATGCGTCGGGATCTCGCGCCGCATCGCCGCGGTGAGCGCGTCGTCGCCGTCGCCCGGCGCCCCCTTCACGCCCTCGAAATACACCTTGGCCGGCCGATGCATCAGGCTGTGCGGGTCCGCCTCGCGCTCGGCGGCCCGGATGCCGGTGAGCAGCGCCGCGATGTCCGGCCCCGCCGCATCGGCCTCCGCCTTCAGCGTCGCCGCGTCCGCATTGGCCCAGGACGCGGCCGGCACGGGCTTGCCGTCGACACTGCCGCGCACCGCACCCGTGGGCGTGAGCACGGTGAAATGCGGTGTGACCTCGGTGCCCGCGAGGCTCGCCGTGGTGTCGAGCCGCCAGTCGCCGCGCACCGGCAGCATGGCCTCGGCCGGCACCGCCTGGTCGTCGAGCGCGCTCGCGAGGTCCGCGGCGAAACGCTTCGCCCCGTCATCGGCGAGCATGGCGCGGCCGGGCGACGGCACGGCCAGGCGCGTCGGCGGCGGGGCCGCGAGCCGGAGTGCCGCCGCCCCCGGATTGTCCTTGAACGGCATCGGCAGGTCGCCGCAGCCAACCAGCACCAGGGGGAGGGCGAGCACGGACAAAAGTCGCATCAAACGCAAATCGCCGACATCTGGTGGCCGATGGGACCGCCGCCGGCGAGCGTCCGGCGGCGATGGCTGAAGAAGTTTTCGTCGTCTGCGCAGGTGTCTGATCCGATCGCTGCCGCATCGGCGACGCCGGCGCGCCGCAGCCGGTGCAGGCAGAAACCGGCGAGGTCGAACTGGTGGTGGGCCGCCCGCTTGCCGGGATGGAACATCGCGCTTGCGCCGGGATCGAGCGCCAGCACGGCGTCGCGCATATCGTCACCCACCTCATAGGAGGCGAGCGCGATGCAGGGGCCGACGACGGCGTGGATCCGCCCGGCCTCGGCACCGAGCGCCTCCATCGCGGCGATCGTGACCTCCAGCGCGCCGGCGGCCGCTCCCCGCCAGCCGGCATGGGCCGCGCCCACGACGCCGGCATCGGCGTCATGGAACAGCACCGGCGCACAATCGGCGGTGATGATGCCGAGCACCAGGCCGGACACGCGGGTCACCATCGCGTCGGCCCGCGCTCCCTGCCCCGCCGGCCAGGCGGCGGTCGCGGTCACGACCTCCGCGCTGTGCACCTGGGTGAGCCCGAGCAGCGCCTCGGGTGCCGCACCGAGGCTGGCCGCCACGCGGGCCCGGTTGGCCGCGACCCTCGTGGGATCGTCCGCCGAGGACAGCGAGCAGTTGAGCGACGCGTACGGCCCCTCGGAGACCCCGCCGCGACGCGTGAAGAAGCCGTGCGCCGCGGCGAGCGTCGGGCTCGCGAGATGCTCCGCCGTCACGCGGGCACCTCGAAGCCGGGCGGGACCGGCAGGCCGGGAGGGGTGATCGCCATGGCCTTGAAGAGGAGGCCCATCCGGTCCGGCTGCGCAAGCCGGTTGGCGGCCTCGATCGCGCCGGGGTCGGTGGCCGCGAGCCGGCGCACGCGCGGGCCCAGGCCGAGCCGGCCGAGGAATATTCCCTGGGCCAGCGGACCGTGCACGTCTGCCCCGGCGGACCGGGCTGCCTCGCGAAGCCCGGAAAAATCGACATGCGCGGTGAGGTCGGCCGAGCCCGGATCGGCGAACGGATCGGCCGGGCGGCCGCCACGCAGCGCCTGCAGCGTGTCGCCGAACGGTCTTTCGTCGCTGTAATCGACCAGCAGCGCGATCGTGGCGGGGCGTCGCGCCAGCGCTGTGACGACGGCAACGGCTTCGTCCGAGCGCTCGAGAACATCGCCCTCCAGCATCTCGTCGGGCGGCGGCATTCCGGCCGCCTCCTCGCGGCGCGTCCCGTCCGCCACCACGAACTCGCGCAGCACGTCGCCGCGCCGCACCCAGGCCCGGATCGGCAGCGCGTCGAGGAACTCGTTGGCCAGCACGATCGCGGGCCCGGCGGGGAGCGTCTCGAGCGCGTCGTGAAAGATCGCCGCGGGAAACTGCTCGGCGAGCAGCGTCCGCAGCCGCGGCGAGGTTTCCACGAAGTGGAGCCGCAACGCCCGCGCGAACGCCGGCGCGGTCGCCCGCACGAGCCGCAGCGCATCCGCCATCAGCGTGCCGCGTCCCGGCCCGAGCTCCACCAGCAGCACCGGGTCGGGCCGCCCGAGCGCCTCCCACATCACCGCGGCCCAGGCGCCGAGCAGCTCGCCGAACACCTGGCTGATCTCGGGCGCCGTGGTGAAGTCGCGGAACGGGTCGTGCGTCGCGTAATAGGCCGCGTTCGCCCGCGCCATGAACCGGTCGAGCCGTTCCGCGGTCATGCGGTCGCGGGCAGCCCGGCCACGGCGCGGGGACGCGCGAGCGCCATGAACACGATCCCGACCGCGATCATCGGGAGGGAAAGGATCTGCCCCATCGACAGGCCGAACGCGAGGAAGCCCAGGAACACGTCCGGCTCGCGGGCGAACTCGGCGGTGAACCGCGCGGCGCCGTAGCCCGCCAGGAACAGGCCGGTCAGGAAGCCGAACCTGCCCCGCAGCGACGGCCGGCTGCCGGCGAACCACATCACCCCGAACAGCACCACGCCCTCGAGGAACGCCTCGTAGAGCTCGGACGGGAAACGGGGCACCAGGTCGACCCGCGGGTAGATCATCCGGAACGGCACCCAGTCCGGCGCGGGCCGCCCCCAGAGCTCGCCGTTGATGAAGTTGGCGCAGCGGCCGATCCCGAGCCCCATCGGCGTCACGATCGCCATCCGGTCGGCGAAACCCAGCACCGGGATGTGGCGGCGGCGGCAGTAGAGCAGGATCGCGGTGACCACGCCCAGCACGCCGCCGTGGAAACTCATCCCCCCGTGCCAGACCTGCAGGATGTGGGCGGGATGCGCGAAAAAGGAGCCGGGCTGGTAGAACAGCACGTAGCCGAGGCGTCCGCCCAGCACGACGCCGAGCACCGCCCAGGTCAGGAAATCGTCGACCTCCAGCGTGGACGCGACCGCCGGCGTGCGCTGGGCCAGCCCGCGCATCAGCCGCCAGCCCAGGATCAGGCTCACGATATAGGCGAGCGCATACCAGCGGATCGCGAACGGTCCGAACGAGACGAGCACCGGATCGAAATCCGGGAAGATCAGCGTGTGCATGGGCGCTCAGTTATACGGGTCAGGCGTCGCGAGATAGGAGCGGACGTAGCGCTCGATGCCGCGCTCGAGCGTGATGAAGGGCGCGTCGTAGCCCGCACGAGCCAGCGCTTCCATGGGCGCCTCGGTGAACGACTGGTACTGGCCGCGGAGTGAGGCGGGCATGTCGACGAACTCCACCGCGCGCGCGACGCCGGCCGCGTCGCACACGGCATGCGCCAGGTCGAGGTAGGTGCGCGCCCGGCCGGTGCCGGCGTTGAACAGGCCCGACACGCGCGGATGCGCCAGCAGCCACAGGACGATGGAAACGCAGTCGTCGACATGGATGAAGTCGCGTGCCTGGGCGCCGTGGGCGACGTCCGGGCGGTCGCTGCGGAACAGCGTGGGCGCGCGGCCCTCCCGCACCTCGTCCCATTTCCGCTTCACCACCGAGACCATGTGGCCCTTGTGGTACTCGTTGGGCCCATAGACGTTGAAGAACTTCAGCCCCACGCATTGCGGCGGCATCGCGTGGCCGGCGCGCCGGCGGGCGGCCACCCGGCCGTCGAACACGTGCTTGCTCCAGCCGTACAGGTTCAGCGGCGCCAGCTCGGTGGTCTCGGGCGCGAAGCCCCGCCCACCATCGCCGTAGGTCGCGGCCGAGGACGCGTAGATGAAAGGTGTGGCCGTCGCGGCACACCAGTCGAGCAGATGTTCGGACAGAGCGACATTGGTCGCCCAGACACCGTCGGCGTCGCGCGCGGTCGTGTCGCTGACGGCGCCGAGATGCACCACGGCCTCGAGCGCGCGGCGCCGGTCGAGGAAGCCTGCCAGCGCCGCGGGGGCGACGAGAACCTCGGGCGGGTGGCGGGCGATGTTGCGCCATTTCGCGTCCGCGCCGAGCGTGTCCACGATCGCGGTCGCCCGTCCTGCCGCCGCGAGTGCGGCCTGCAGGTTCGAGCCGATGAATCCCGCACCACCCGTCACCAAGATCATAGGGCCGTCACCAAGATCATAGGGCCGTCACCAAGATCATAGGGCGACGTTATAGGCAGTCGGGCGGCTGCGAACACCACCCCGCCCTGAACGATCCGGGAGGAACACATGGTCACGCGTCCGAAAATCTTCGACGACATCGCGGGCATGGCCGGCGGCGCGTTCTCGGCGCTGTCGGGGCTCGGCGAGGAGGTCGAGCAGCTCGTCCGCGCGCGCGTCGACGAGGCGATGCGCGGGCTGAAGCTGGTGCGCCGCGACGAATTCGACGCCGTGGCCGAGCTCGCCGCGAACGCGCGCGCGGGCCAGGAGGACGCACTGGTTCGCCTTGCCGCGCTCGAGGCACGGGTGGCGGCGCTCGCGGGCACGCCCGGCGCCTTGCCGGCACCCGATTCGCATGAAGGCTCCGCCGACCCGCATCTCGACAACGAGGGCGGCGTGGGCGGCCCGCCGCCGCTGGAGCCGAGCTGAGCCCTCCTGAGGCTTCCCCCCGAACGGGCCGCTGTTCGTCTTAAAACCAAGTCGGGCTTGCAGACGAAGGGCTTGGCCCGTACCCTTCACACGCCGCTTGCGCTTCTGATCAGCGCACGGCTCAGGCCTTCCTCCAGCTGGGGAGACCCGCATGTCCGCCCTGAGCCTTTCCACCCCTAGCGATCACGCTGCCAATCCGATCGACCAGATGGAGCAGATCGTCACCGCGAACGAATGGGCCTTCGATCGGCGAAGCGACTCCGAAATGGCCGCCGAGGCACCGGGAAAATGGTGCGATTACGGGCTCTATTTCAGCTGGTCGCGCGAGATCGCTGCCATGAACTTCACCTGCACCTTCGACCTCAAGGTGCCCGCCCCGCGACGCCGCGAGCTGTATGAGTTGCTGGCGCTGGCCAACGAGCGCCTCTGGTTCGGGCATTTCGGCATGGACCCGGATGACGGGATGCCGCTGTTCCGCCACTCGATCCTGCTGCGCGGAACGCATGGCGCCTCGAGCGAGAGCCTCGAGGACATGGTCGACATCGCCATCACCGAGTGCGAGCGGTTCTTTCCGGCCTTTCAGTTCGTGCTCTGGGGCGGCAAGTCGCCGGTCGAGGCGCTCGAGGCCGCGATGCTCGAATGCGCGGGGGAAGCCTGAGCGGAGCGGGGCAGGACGGCCCGAGCGGAGTGGGGCCGGACGGCCCGAGCGGAGCCGGGCACGACGCCCGAGGCGGAGCCGGGCACGACGCGCTGAGCGGAGTGGGTCAGGACACGCCGGGCGTTGCGACGCAGTCCGCGCCTTGCGGAGCGGGTCAAAGCCCCTCAGGGGGGGCGGATGGGAACGCCCTCCGCGTCATGGGTCAAACAGCGCCGACGGACCCGATCCCGCCGCTCCTCCTGGTCGGCTGCGGCCGCATGGGAGGAGCGCTCCTCGACGGCTGGATGCGCGAGGGGCTGTCCCAGTCCGCCGTGGTCGATCCGGGCGGCGCACCCGTCGCGGCGCCGCATCTGAAGGCCGCGTCGCTGGCCGGACTGCCGCCGGATTTCATCCCCGCGACCGTGGTGCTGGCGGTCAAGCCGCAGCAGGCCGGCGACGTGCTGGCAGCACTCGGCGCGCGTTTTCCCGACGCGCTGTTCCTCTCGGTCATGGCCGGCCGCACCATCGCCGGCATCGAGCTCGCGACCGGCGCACGCAGCGTCGTGCGCGCCATGCCCAACACGCCGGCGGCGATCGGCCGCGGCATCGCCGGACTCTACGCCTCGCCCGCGGTGGGCGAGCCCGGCCGCGCGCTGGCCGAGCGGCTGCTGCGCGCGGTGGGCGACGTGGTCTGGCTCGAGAACGAGGAGGAGATGGACGCGGTCACCGCCGTCTCCGGCTCGGGTCCGGCCTACGTGTTCCTGCTGGCCGAGCTGCTGGAACAGGCGGGCAGGCGGGCGGGCCTATCGGCCGCCGTGGCGCGCCGCCTCGCGCGTGCGACCGTGGCCGGCGCCGGCGCGTTGCTCGCCGAGACCGACGAGGACGCCCACAAGATGCGCGAGGCCGTCACCAGCAAGGCCGGCACCACCGAGCGCGCACTCGCGGTGCTGATGGCCGAGGGCGCCTGGCCACACCTGGTGGACGAGGCCGTCCGCGCCGCCGCGGTCCGGGCGCGCGAGCTCTCGCAATGAACGTCGCACGATGACCGATCACGACTTCGACCACGCGCTGGTGGCGGCCGCCCTCGCGGAGGCGGGGGAACGCGGCTGGCGCGCCGTCAGCATCGCCGCCGCCGCGCGCCGCGCCGCACTCCCGCTCGGCCGCGCCAGGTCACGCTTTCCGACGCGGCTCGCCGTGCTGATGCGGCTCGGCGAGCAGGCGGACCGCACGGCGCTCGAGGGCGCCGGCGCGGAAGGCGAGACGTCGCCCCTGCCCGCGCGCGAGCTCCTGTTCGACATGCTGATGCGCCGGCTCGACGTGCTGCAGGAGAACCGGGCCGGCGTGCTCGCGGTGTTCGAGGCCCTTCCCTTTGATCCAGTGACCGCGCTAGCGCTGGCGGCGGCCACCGGGCGCAGCATGGTCTGGATGCTGGAGGGTGCGGGGATCGAGGCGAGCGGGCTGCGCGTGCCGCTCCTCACCGGGGCCTGGATCGCCGTCGCGCGCGCCTGGCAGAGCGACGAGAGCGCCGATCTGGCGGGCTCCATGGCGGCGCTGGACCGCGCGCTCGACCGGATCGGCGGGTTCGATGCGGTGTTCGCGCGGGCCATGCCGCCGGCCGCGATCGCGCCCACGGACGAGCAGCTCTCGCCCATCTGACCCTTTCGCCGAGCGGGCCGATCGCGTAGAGCGCCGCGCATGGCGGGTCGGCGACATTATGCGGTCAAGGAAATCTTCCTGACGCTGCAGGGCGAGGGGATCAATGCGGGCCGGGTGGCCGTGTTCTGCCGGTTCGGGGGCCGCAATCTCTGGTCCGGCCGCGAAGGGGACCGGGCGGACGCCGTCTGCCGCTTCTGCGACACCGATTTCGTGGGCACCGACGGCGAGCGGGGCGGACGCTACGAGCTGACCGCACTCGCCGACGCGATCGCCGGCTGCTGGGGCAGTGAGCCGGCGCGGCGGCTGGTGGTGCTCACCGGCGGCGAGCCGCTGCTGCAGGTGGACACGGCGCTCGTCGAGGCGCTGCACGCGCGCGGCTTCGCCATCGCGGTCGAGACCAACGGCACGGTGGTACCGCCGCCGGGGCTCGACTGGCTCTGCGTCAGCCCGAAGGCGGCCGCTCCCCTGGCGGTCACCGCGGGCCACGAGCTCAAGCTGGTGTTTCCGCAGGCCGACGCCCGTCCGGAGCGCTTCGCGGCCCTCGACTTCCGTCATTTCCTGCTGCAGCCGATGGACGGCCCCGACCGCCAGGCCGCGACGGCGGCGGCGATCGGCTACTGCCTGGCGCACCCGCAATGGCGGCTGTCGGTGCAGACCCACAAAACGGTGGGGATCAGATGATCGAGCTCGCCCAGGAGTTCGGCTTCGAGGCGGCGCACTCGCTCGAGCGGCGCGTCGACGCGGAGGCGAGCCTGCGCATCCACGGGCATTCCTATGGCGGGGTGCTGGTGCTGCGGGGGGAGGCGGATCCGGCGACGGGCATGCTGGTCGATCTCGGCCATGTGGAGCGCGCGGTCGCCGCGGTGCGCGCGCAGCTCGACCACCGCCTGCTCGACGAGGTGGACCGGCTCGGCGCGGGCACGATGGAGAACCTGGCCCGCTGGATTTTCGAGGAGGTGCGGCCGAGCTTGCCGCAGCTTGCTCGCGTCATCGTGCGGCGTGCGAGCCTCGGGCAGAGCTGCACGTATGAGCCGGGTGGTTGATCGCGGGCTGCGGCCAACGTAGAGGGAAGCGGCGCTTGGGGCGTCGCCAAGTGGTAAGGCAGCAGACTTTGACTCTGCCATTCGGAGGTTCGAATCCTCCCGCCCCAGCCAAGCAAAGGGGCTCTGCCCCTTAAACCCCGCCAGGACCCGGGCGCCCTGGACCCCCAATCGAAAGGGGTCTGGGGTCAAGACCCCAGCGGGGTCCAGGGGTGGAACCCCTGGCCTTCTTAAACTGCCTTCTTGAGGTTCGGGCTCGCCTTGAACCGCACCGTCTTCCCCGCCTTCACCTTCACCGGCTCACCCGTCCGCGGGTTCAGCGCCTTGCGCGCCTTCGTCTTGCGCACGGTGAACGTGCCGAAGGACGGGAGCGTGAAACCGCCATCCTTCTTGAGCTCGCGAACGATGGCCGAGATCAGGTCGGCCGCCGCCTGGTTGGCAGCGACGCCGGTGCAGTCGATGGATTCCTGAAGCACGCTCGCGATGAATGCTTTGCTCATGGACTCTTGCAGCTCCTTCTTGCAGACGATGCCGTCGATCGGCGCGCATGCTCTCCGAATCGATCGGTCTCCGCCGAGAAACTTCTAGGGCCGGCGCTTCCCCGTTGCCAATGGCGGGTTTGTGTCTGCCAGAAAGCGTCGCTTATTTCAGGGAAGATGCGTTGCCTAGGCCACAGTCGATGTCCTGTCTGCAAGAAGGGCAAGCAAGCGGGCCTGGCGAGGCTGATATGACAAATCGCCGGAGGGTCTGCCTCTTCGCGCAATACAATGCGGGTCCGCGCATCCCTGCCCATGTCCTGCACAGCTGGGGCGCGCTGCAGGAGGCGGGTTTCGCGGTCCATGCCGCCCTGTCCGGCAAGCCGGCGCTGGCACAGGCCGATCGCGACATGCTCGCGACACTCGGCGTCACGGCCTGGCCGCGACCGAATGCGGGGCTCGATTTCGGCGCCTGGGCGGCGCTGATCGCCGCGGGCGCGGCCGCGGACGCCGACGAGATCCTCATCGCCAATGACAGCGTGCTCGGGCCGTTCGAGAAGCTGGCGCCGATCATGCGCCGGATGGCGGGCTACCATGCCTGGGGGATGGTGCTGAGCCGCGAGGGGCGACCGCATCTGCAATCCTGGTTCGTGCTGATGACGCGGAGCGCCTTCGAGCGGCCGGCGGTGCGGCGCGTGTTTGCGCAGGACTTCGCCGCGATGGGCAAGGACGAGATCATCGTGCATGGCGAGCTCGGTCTGTCGGCGGCGTTCGCGGCCGAGGGGCTCGATGTCGGCGCGGTCTTCCGCAGCGAGTTCCGCCTGCGGCCGGCGCAGGTGATCGCCACCAATCCGATGCATTTTCGCTGGCGCCAGATGCTTGATGCCGGTGTGCCGTTCCTCAAGCGCGAGCTGATCGAGCGCAACCCGGCGCGGATCATCGGCGCCGGCGACTGGCGGGACGCACTGCGGGAGCGCGGCTGGGAGGCGGAGTGGGCCCGCGACATCCCGACCGCGGCGGCGCCGCGCCGAGGGCTCGGGCTGCGGCAAACGGCGCTGCAGATCATGGTCCGGGAGGATCGGTGGCGGCTTGTACGGGCGCGCCTCTTCCGAGGGCGGCTGGCGGGCGTCTGAAACGACGATGGCCGGGCACGAGGCCCGGCCATCAGACGAGTTGCCGATCGGAAGATCAGGTCACGGTGGGGACGACCGTCACGTGGCCATTGTTGGTCTGGATCTGCGTGCCGGTCAGGCCGGTGTAGCCGACGAGCGTGATGGTGGAGCCGTTGGAGAGCGTGAGGACGTCGTTTCCGCCGGTCTGCGCGAGGGTGTAGGTCGTGCTCGGCGCGAAATCGATCAGCCCGATCACGTCCTTGGCCGAGAAGCTGTTGACGGTGAGCAGGGATGATCCCGTGTTCTCGCCGAACAGGTCGATCGCGTTGGAGCCCGAGCCTGCGGTGATCGTGGCCGCGCCGTTGCCGCCCGCGAAGGTGTCGTTGCCGGTGCCGCCCACCAGGGTGACGTTGCCCGAACCCGCCCAGAACTGGTCGTTGCCGGTCGCCGACGAGGCGTTCACCAGCACGCTCGAGCCTGCGGCGACGCTCGTCTGGTTGAAGACGAACGTGTCGGTGCCGGAGTCCATGACCGTGATGGTCGCGCTGTTGGCGTAGACGTCGGCGATGCCGGAGCCGGAGATGGTGAGCGTGCCGCCATAAAGGTCGATCACACCCGATCCGCCATCATTGGTGTAGTTCAGCGCATTGCTGAAGGCCGCGATGGTGTCGTTGCCGGCGGTGGTGATGGTGTCGGCGCCGCCGCCGAGACCGGGCAGCGTGATCACGTTGCTGCCGGCACCCGCATCGATCGTGTCGCCCGAACCGGCGGTGATCGTGTCGTTGCCGTTGCCCGAGACGATGGTCGCGCCGGTCACGGTGTCGGCGTAGGACAGCGTGGTGCCGTCGCCGACGAGGACCGAGGAGTAGCCCGTCGGCGTCACGGTGCCGAGAGCGTTGCTCGCGGCGAAGTAGCCGGTGCCGGAATACGCGCCGCCGGTTTTCGCGAAGAACGCCGTCAGCGAGGAGAAGCTCGAGGCCAGCGCGAACCCGGTGGAGTCGGTCGTTACTGCGACGACGCCGCCTCCGTTGGACGCTGTAACGGTTACGTATCCGGTCGACAGCGCCATCTCGATCAGCCCCTCGAATGCGCACGGGCCACCGAGGCACCGCGTTCTGCATCACGTCTCTCAAGACTGATACATGTCCTGGTTGTGGACAGGCAATCGAAAAAAGTGGCGGCGGTGTGTGACGCTTCTTTGAACGAGCTTTGGGAACCGGTTCCAGCCGAGCGGAGCGCCGAACTCCGTGCAGGCCTTCCCGCGGGACGCCGGCGCTCGATGAGCTTGCGGACGGGAAAACACACGCTCTGCGCGAGCACAATGCGGAAGCCGGCCCCGCGCATAGCCCGGCGATCGGGGCGTCGGGGACGGCTCATAGGCCGCATGTGGCGGGAAGATCACACCAACGGGAGGGATCGCTTCAAGGGTGTCGCGACCGGGGTTGCCGCGGTGTCGCTCAGCTCTGGACCGCGACGATCTGGCCGCTGCCGAGGTTCGACTTGATGAAGTTCTGGAGCGTGATGGTGGTGCCGTCGCCGAGGCTGAGCACCGTGTTGCTGCCCTGCTGCTGTGCGTCGCTGAAGGCGTTCTGCGCGACCGACTGGCTGTAGCCGAACAGGTAGATCGAATTGCCATTGGCGTTGGCGAAATCGGTGATGAGGACCTGGCCGCCGGTGTTGCCGACCTTGTCGAAGAAGAAGAAGTCGTTCCCCTGCCCGCTGCCGCCGCTTATCGTGGTGTTGCCGCTGCCCGCGACCAGCGTGTCGTTGCCGCTGCCGCCGATCAGGGTCGAGTTGCCCGAGCCCGCCCAGAACTGGTTGTTGCCGGTGGCCAGGCCGCCGTCGAGCTTCACGAAATTGCCATTGGCGTAGCGGCCGTCATTGGCGACCAGGATGTTGTTGTTGGCCGTGCCGGTGAGGACGATGGTGGCGCCGTTGCCGGCGTAGAGGTGGTCGCCCTTCGAGCCGCCGTAGACGACCGTGTCGCCGAAGGCCACGACCGTGGTGTCGGTGTCGTTCGAGCCGTAGACCAGCGTGCCCTTGGTGGCGGCGAAGATGATGCTGTTGGTGCCGCTCTCGTCGTTCACCAGCATCGACGTGCCGGTGTAGCCCGAGGTACCGTAGCCGCCGAAGACGCTGGTGTTGGTGCCCGAAATGTCGATCTCGTCATAGGCGGAGCCGCCGACGATCGAGTCGGTGCCCTGGGAGTAGACGGTGGAGCTGCCCGTGCCGAGCTGGATGTCGTTGTCGCCGCCGCCGAGCGCGATCGTGTCGTTGCCGGCGCTGGCGATCACCGTGTCGTTGCCGTTGCCGGAAGCGATCACGCCGCTGGCGCTGCCGTGATAGGAGAGCGTGGTGCCGTCGCCGGCGATGACGTCGGCGGTGCTGCTCGCGCCATTGACCACCACGTTGCCCATGTCGTTGCCGATGGCGAAGAGCGTGCCGCCGCCGGGCGCCGTGTAGAAGCTGTTGGCGACCGTCGCCAGCTGCATCGCCATCGAGGCGAACATGCTCGCATGTGCGGCGACGTAATCGTTGCCGCTCACGGTGAGAACGGCCGAGCCGCCGCCCACTGTCACGCTGGTTGTCCCGGTCATGCACACTTCCTCTTCCAGGCTGCCGCCCGCCAGCGATCCCCCGGGGCAAGGATGCTCCGATGGTTTCGGCCAAGCAACGTGAGGCTATAGTTCGTATCGGCTTGCGATAGGTATTTATTGCTTGGAATGTTTAAGCCCGCGTGAACGCCGGCACGTTTTTGACTTGCCTTCTTTTTTGGACGCTCGGGACATGGCAAGCTGCCGCGTCTCATTCTTGGAAAGCGGAATGGGCTTGGGAAGCGGAATGGGTTTCGCAAAGGAGCTTGCGGTGGGCGAAACGGACGACGCGGCGGCACGACCCCCCGAGCCAGTGCGCCTTCTCGAGCCATTGCGCCTCCTCGAGGCCCTCGTGAGCCCCGGTCTCGATCCGCTCTTCCTCACCCCCGGCTCGCCCGACCCGCGCGCCGGCCACGCGCCGTTCGCAGCCTGGCTCGCCGCCGCGATCCGCCCGCGGGCGGTGCTCGGCGCCGGCCGCGGCATGGGCGCGGTGCACGATGCGATCGCGGCCGCCTTGGGCACGGCCGCCATCCCCGCGACGCTCCTCGGCCACCCTTTCGAGGGCGCCGACACGGCGTGGGCCGACCGGCACCGCGCGCGCTTCGGCGCGTTCTCGCGGCTGGCAGCGGATGCCGAGGCGCTGGCGCAGGCAGCGCCGTTCGATCTCGTGCATGTGGACGCGGCCGGGCAGGCGGCGCTGCTCGCGCGCGCCGATCTGCGCCTGCAGCCGGGCGCCGTGCTGCTGCTGCGCGACGCCGGAGCCGCGGGCGAGAACCCGCTATTCGTCCATGATGGCGGCCTGGCGCTGCTGGCACTCGGGGACGACCCGCCGCCGCTGGTCCGTGCCCTGCGCGAGATCGGGGCGGAGGGCGGCGAGCGGCTCGCGCGCCTGCGCCTGCGCTTCGCGGCGCTGGGCGATCGGCTGCGCCTGGCGGCCGCCCACGCGCAGGCCAGGGCGGCACTGCTGCCGCTGGGCGAACGCCTGGCAGCCGCACTCGGCGAGAGCGGACGGCGTGCCGACACGATCCGTCTCATGGCCGATCGCGAGCAGGAGACGGTGCGCGGCACCGAGGCGCTGCGGCGCGAGCTGGACGCCGCCGCGTCGGCGCTCGCCGCCGCGGAGGCGGCGCGCGCGACGCTCGCGGCCAAGCTCGCGGAGGCGCGCGAGGCCGCCCGGGTGGCCGCCGAGATCCCCACCGCAGCGACGCCACCGCCCGTTTCGGCCGCGCCGCGATCCCTCCGCGATCGCTTGCGCCGGCCGGGACACCCGGCTGGCGCGCCGGCACCGGCGCCAACCCTGCCAGAGCCTCTCCATCCAGAGCCTTTCCAGCCCGCACCTGTCGCGCCGGCGCCGTCCGCACCTCCCATCCCGACCGAAGCGGCCACGACCCCGCCACGCCGCACCGTGCTGTTCGTCGCGGGCGAGCCGGGGGGCGCCGGCGAGGCGCTGCGCGTCCTGCAGCAGGCCGCCGCCTGCGCGGACACGGGCTGGGCGATCCGGGTCGCGTCCCTGCCGGCGGTCGGGCCCGCGACGATCGCCGGCATCGACATGCTGGTGCTCTGGCGCGCGCCCTGGTCCGAGCACGTGCGCACCATGATCGCCATCTGCCGCGCCCACTGTGCCGCGATCGTGTTCGACGTGGACGACCTGGTGATCGACCCCGTGCTCGCCCAACCGGCGGTGATCGACGGGATGCGCCTGGCGGGGATCGCGCCCGGCGACCTCGCCCCCTATTTCGAGCGCCTGCTGGCGACCGCCCAGGCGGCCGACCTGTGCGTCGCCACCACCGCGGAGCTCGCGACCCGCCTTCGTGCGGCGCATCTGCCGGCGGTGGTGATCCCGAACGGCTTCGACGCCGCGCGCCATGACGCCAGCCGGCTGGCCCGGCGCGCGCGCGCGGTGGCCGCCCCTGATGGGGATGGGAGGATCCGCATCGGTTACGCCGCCGGCACGCGCACCCACCAGGCCGATCTCGCCGCCTGCACCGCAGCGCTCGTCCGCCTGGCGGCCGAGCGCCCCGACGTCACCCTGGTCCTGTTCCGCGACGCCGCGGGCGAGCCCCTGGTGACGCTCGACGACCCCACTTCTCTCGAAACATTGGCCGACCGCATCGAGTGGCGCGACGCGGTGCCGTTCGGGCGGCTTCCCGCCGAGATCGCCCGCTTCGACATCGCCATCTGCCCGCTCGAGACCGGCAATCCGTTCTGCGAGAGCAAGAGCGAGTGGAAATACGTCGAGGCGGCGCTGGCGTCGGTGCCCTGCGTCGCCTCGCCCACCGGCCCGCTCCGGCGCGCGATCCGCGAGGGCGAGACGGGGTTCTGCCCCGCCGACGCGCAGGGCTGGTACGCCGCACTCGCGGCACTCGCGGGCGATCCGGCGCTGCGGGCGCGGATCGGCGCGGCCGCCTATGCCGACGTGCTCTGGCGCTTCGGGCCGCAGCGCCGGGCGGAGCTCTGGCGGGCGCTGCTCGACGGCCGCGCCGACGCCACCAGCCGCGCCCGCGAATGGGAGCTGGCGCTGCGCCGCGGCGCGCAGGCCGGGTTCGGCCTGCCCGCTTCGGCACCCACCGTCACGGTCTGGGCGCACGACACGCTGCGTGCGGCGCCGGTCGCGGTCGCGATCACCTCGTTCAACTATGCCGCCTTCGTGGTCGAGGCGCTGGACTCGGTGGCCGCCCAGACGCTCGAGGCGCTCGAGCTGGTGGTGATCGACGACTGCTCCACCGATGACAGCCTGGCCGTGATCACCGCCTGGGCGCAGGCGCACGCCGCGCGCTTCACCCGCATCCGGGTCGAACGCACGGTCCGCAACGCAGGCCTGGGGGCCGCCCGCAACGCGGCCTTCGCGGTGGCCGACGCGCCCCACATCATGTCGCTCGACGCCGACAACCGGCTGCGTCCCGCCTGCTGCGAGGCGTTGCACGCGCTGCTGGTGCGCGAGGGCTGCGCCTTCGCCTACTCGACCATCCCGCAATTCGGCGACATGCAACTCGCGATCAGCGCCCTGCCCTACGAGCCGGCCCGCTTCATCCGTGGCAACTATATCGACGCGATGGCCCTGGTGGCGAAATGGGCCTGGGCGGCGGCCGGAGGCTACTACGACAACCCCGAGGCGCGCGGCTGGGAGGATTTTGATTTGTGGTGCCGGCTGGCCGAGCTCGGTCAGGGAGGCGTCTGGCACCCTGAGCCGCTTTGCGAGTATCGCGTGCATGGCGGGTCGATGACGAACGCGGTGACGGAGCGGGATCGGAACAAGCGGGCGCTGGTGGCTTATCTTGAGGGGCGGCATCCTTGGTTGGAGATCGGCAGCCGGGAAGAGGCGCTTCGCTGAGACCAGGGGCGCTGCCCCTGGACCCCGTTAAGGGCGGAGCCCTTAAAACCCTCTACTGGAGTCAAGCTCCGACCGCGGGAGTGCGTGCCAAGATCCCTGATTCCAGGCTTCGCCACGCACCAAACGAACAGGGTTCCAAGGGACGACTGTCCCTTGGCGGGTCCAGGGCAGAGCCCTGGCCTTAATCAGGCACGTTCCGCTCCAGCTCCGCGATCCACGCCGCCGCATTCCCATCCGAGGGCGCCCGCCAATCCCCCCGTGGCGACAGTGCTCCCCCAGCCACCACCTTCGGCCCGTTCGGCATCGCCGAGCGCTTGAACTGGCTGAACCCGAAATACCGACGCAGGAAAACCCCCAGCCAATGCCGGATCTGCGGCAGGTCGTAGGCGCGGCGGAGCTCTTCCGGGAACCCCGGCGGCCAGTCGCCGGCACCTGCGTCGGCCCAGGCGTGCAGCGCCAGGAACGCGATCCGCGACGGGCGGGCGCCGTGGCGCAGCACATGGAACAGGTTGAAATCCTGCAGCTCGTAGGGGCCGATCTTCTCCTCGGTGCTCTGCGCGCGGCCCTCGTCGCCGGCGGGGACGAGCTCGGGGGAGATCTCGGTGGCCAGGATCGAGCCGAGTGTCGCCGACACGCTTGCGTCGAACTGCGCGGAGGAGATCACCCAGCGGATCAGGTGCTGGATCAGCGTCTTGGGCAGCCCGGCGTTGACGTTGTAGTGCGACATCTGGTCGCCGACCCCGTAGGTGCACCAGCCCAGCGCCAGCTCCGAGAGGTCGCCGGTGCCGAGCACGATCGCGTCATGCTGGTTGGCGAGACGGAACAGGTAGTCGGTGCGCAGACCCGCCTGGACGTTCTCGAAAGTGACGTCGAACACGGGCTCCCCGCGCGCGAAGGGGTGGCCCATGTCGGTCAACATGCGGGTGGCGGTCGGGCGGATGTCCAGCGTCGCGGCGGTGACGCCGAGCGCCTGCATCAGCGCCATGGCGTTGCCGCGGGTGTGGTCCGAGGTGCCGAAGCCGGGCATGGTCCAGGCGAGGATGTCGGCGCGCAGGCGGCCGAGCTTGTCGAAGGCCTGGGCCGCCACCAGCAGCGCCTGGGTGCTATCGAGCCCGCCCGAGATGCCGATCACCACGCGGCGGACGCCGGCGGCGTCCAGGCGCTGGGTCAGCGCGGAGACCTGGATGTTGTAGGCCTCGTAGCAGTCGCGCGCGAGGCGGGCGCTGTCCGCCGGCACGAACGGGAAGCGGGCGACGCGCCGGGCGAGACCGAGATCGGCCGCCGGCGGGTCGACGCGGAACGCGATGCGCCGGAACGCGCCGCCGTTGGCGAAGGCGCGGTTGGTCTCGAGCGAGTTCCAGGTCATCCGCTCGCGAATGAGACCTGCCACGTCGACATCGGCGACCGCCACCGCTTCGGCCACCGGGAAGCGCTCGGTTTCCGCGAGCAGCTCGCCGTTCTCAAAGACAGAAACCTGGCCGTCCCAGGCGACGTCGGTGGAGCTCTCGCCGGCGCCGGCCGCCGCGTACAGGTAGGCCGCGATGCAGCGTTGCGATTGCGCGCGGCAGAGCAGGCTGCGCTCCTCCGCCTTGCCCACGGTGATGTTGCTGGCCGACAGGTTCGCCAGCACGCTGGCGCCCGCGAGTGCGGCGAGCGACGAGGGCGGCACCGGCATCCAGACATCCTCGCAGATCTCCGCGTGCACGGTGAGGCCGGGCAGGTCGGCGGCCTCGAACAGCAGGTCGACGCCGAAAGGCACCGTCTCGCCCGCCACCGTGATCGTCTCGCCGCGCACGGTCGCACCCGGCGCGAAGTGCCTCGCCTCGTAGAACTCCCGGTAGTTCGGCAGATGCGCCTTGGGCACGACCCCCAGGATCGCGCCACGGTGGATCGCCACCGCACAATTGAACAGCCGGTCGCGGTGGCGGAGCGGGGCGCCCACCAGCACCAGCGGCAGGAGCTCGGCCGATCCCTCGGCGAGCGTCGCGATCGCCGCCTCGACGGCGTCTAGCAGTACCTCCTGCTGGCGGAGATCGTCGATCGCGTAGCCGCTCAGGCCGAGCTCGGGGAACACCGCGACGGCCACGCCGCGCGCCGACAGGTCTCGCAGCACGGCGGCCACGCGCTCGGCGTTGGTGGCCGGATCGGCGAGAGCCACGGGCACGCTGGCCGCCGCCACCCGCACGAAGCCGTGCCGGTAGAGGGAGTTGAAGGGAAACCGATGGGCGCTCTCCATGCTTGTTCCTCTCGCTCCGACCGACCGTGACAAAATGGCGTTGGGGGCCAAGTGTAGGCCGCAAGTGGCTGGGGAGACGAGGGTTGGTGCAGCTTGGGCGGATTTCGATGGCACCGGGCGCACACCCACGATGACTGGACGCCGTGTGTCGATCGTGGGCGCCGGCCCGGGCGGGCTCGCCGCCGCGATGCTGGCGGCCCATGCGGGCGCCGAGGTCACGGTGTTCGAAAAGGCCGACCGCGTCGGCGGCCGGTCCGGCACGCTGGAGGCGGAGACCGGGGCTGGGCGGTTCCGGTTTGATATCGGGCCTACCTTCTTCCTGTATCCGGCGATCCTGTCCGATATCTTTGCGAGTTGCGGGCTGAGCCTCGAGGCCTCGGTCGAGCTGATAAGGCTGCCGATCCGCTACGATCTCCGCTTCGAGAACGGTCCGCATCTGCGAATTCCGGCCGAGCTCGAAGGCCTGCAGCGCGAGATCGCGCGGATCTCGCCCCGCGACGCCGCCAACGTGCCGCGCTTCATCGACGACAACCGCCGCAAGCTCGACCGCTTCAAGTCGGTGCTGTCGCGTGGCTTCGACGGGAAGCGCGACCTGCTGCGCACCGACATGCTGCGGGCACTGCCGATGCTGCGTCCGTTCTCGTCGGTGGACCAGGACCTGGCGCGGTATTTCGCCGATCCCCGCGTTCGGCTCGCCTTTTCGTTCCAGAGCAAATACCTCGGGATGTCGCCGTATCGCTGTCCGAGCCTGTTCACCATCCTCGCCTTCATGGAGCACGAATACGGCATCTTCCATCCGCGGGGCGGCACCGGTGCGGTGATGCGCGCGATGGCGGATGCGGCGACCGGCATGGGTGCGACGATCCGGCTGGGCTGCCCTGCCACCGAGATCCTGGTCGAGGGCGGCCGTGCGGTCGGCGTGCGCACGAAGGAGGGCGTGACGGGTGCGGACGCGGTGATGGTGAACGCCGATTTCGCACATGCGATGACGCATCTCCTGCCGAACGCGGCGCGCGGCAAGTGGAGCGACGAGCGGATCGCGCGCAGCCAGTTCTCGTGTTCCACCTTCATGATGTATCTCGGCATCGAGGGCGAACTGCCCGAGGCGGCCCACCACACGATCCTGCTGTCGGAGGATTATGCCGGCAATTTCGTCGAGATCGAGCGCGCCGAGGCGCCGCCGGTCACGCCCTCGGTCTACGTGCAGAACGCGTGTACCACGGACCCGTCGGTGGCGCCGCCCGGCCACTCCACGCTCTACGTGCTGGTGCCGGTGGGCAACCGCGATCTCGACCATCCGATCGAGTGGACACCGGAGCTCGTGCGCCACTATCGCGGCGTGGCGCTGCAGCGGCTGGCACAGGCGGGGTTCGGCGACATCGAGCCGCGCATCCGCTTCGAGCGCATCGTGACGCCAACAGACTGGGAGGACGAGTTCGCCGTGCATCGCGGCGCGGTGTTCAACCTGGCGCATAATTTCGGGCAGATGCTGCATCGCCGCCCGCACAACCAGTTCGAGGATATCGAGCGCATGTATCTCCTCGGCGGCGGCACGCATCCCGGCAGCGGGTTGCCGGTGATTTTCGAGGGTGCCCGCATCTCGACCGGCAAGATGGCGGCGGCGCTCGGCCTCGCACCTGTGGGGAGCCGCATGCCGGTGCCGCAGCCGCACGACGACGACGACGTCATGCTGGAGGCCGCGCAATGAGCGTCATGCCGGAGGCGTGCCGATGAGCGTCGTGCCGGAGGCGTGCTCATGAGCGTCATGCCGGAGGCGTGCCGATGAGCAGGATCGCCGTCATCGGCGCCGGACTGGCGGGACTTTCCGCCGCCGCCGTGCTCGCGGGGCGCGGCCACGAGGTCACGGTGTTCGAGAAGAACGACTGGATCGGCGGCAAGGCGGACCAGTGGGAGCAGGATGGCTGGCGCTTCGACATGGGGCCCACCATCCTCACCGTGCCCTCGGTGCTCAAGCGGGTGTTCGCGGAAGCCGGCGAGCTCATGCACGATTGGCTCGACCTGCGTCGGCTCGATCCGCAATGGCGCTGCTTCTTCGACGGCGGCCGCGTGCTGGACCTCGTCGAGGACGTGGACGCGATGGCGGAGACGCTGGGACGCGCGAGCGGCGACGGCTATCGCGACTTCCTGGCGATGAGCCGCAAGCTCCACGACGTGAGCGAGCGCTTCTTTTTCTGGCGCTCGATCGAGGACATCACCGACACGATGGACCTCCGCCGCAACATGGACCTGGCGACGGTGCGCGACGTGCTCGCCCTTCGCATGGGCTCGAGTGTGGCGCGCGAGATCCGCAAGCGCATCCCCGACGCGCAGGCGGCGCAGATGCTGGACCACCTGGTGCAGTATGTCGGCTCCTCGCCGTTCGCCTCGCCCGCCGTGCTGTGCGGCATCGGCCACATGCAGCAGGACGAGGGCATCTGGTACCCGATGGGCGGCACGCGCGCGGTGCCGGTCGCACTCGGGCGCGTGCTGGAGAAGCACGGGGCCACCATCCGCACCTCCACCGGTATCGCGCGCATCGTGCAGTCGGGCGGCCGCGTGGCCGGCGTCGAGACGGAATCCGGCGAGATGCACCGGTTCGACGCGGTGGTGTCCAACATGGACAGCGTGCGCACCTATCGCGAGCTGGTGGGCGGCGTGGAGCAGCGGCGTTTCGACCGGCGCTGGAGCAAGCGCGAGCCGGCCTGTTCGGGCGTGGTGCTCTATCTGGGGCTCGACCGCGCCTACGAGCATCTCGCGCACCACGATTTCGTTTTTTCTCGCGATCCTGAGGAAGAGTTCGACTACATCTACAACCGCGGCGAGCCGGCGCCCGACCCGACCTGCTATCTTGCGGCTACCACCCGCACCGAGCCGGGCGCGGCCCCCGAGGGTGGCGAGGCGCTCTACGTTCTCGTGCACACGCCCTATCTGCGTCCGCACCATGATTGGAGCGCGATGCTGCCCGCCTACCGCCAGGTGATATTGGAAAAGCTCAAGCGCACCGCGGGCCTGGCAGACATCGAGGACCGCATCCGTGTCGAGCGCGTGCTCACTCCGCAGGACATCCATGACCGCTACCGTGTTCTCAACGGCGCGATCTACGGGCTTGCGAGCCATGGCCGCTTTACCGGCGCGTTCAAGCCGGGCAACCGGTCGCGGGAACTGCCCGGTCTCTATCTCGCCGGCGGTGCCGCGCATCCGGGTCCCGGCATGCCGATGGTGCTGATGTCGGGCTGGATCGCGGCCGACGCGCTGGACGGCGATCTGCGCGCAAGCGAGAGGCCGCGCCGGCGCGCGTCGTGACCCACGCGATGGCGCGCCCTCGCGCGACGTCGACAGCACGCGCCGTCGCGACCGACGACCCGGTGGCGCTCCGCTCCGCACGGATGTTCCGGCTGTTCGTAGCATATCTCCGGCATCGTCTCGGGCGCGACTTCCACGCCGTGCGCCTGGCACGCGACGGTGCGCCGCCGCCGCTCGCCTTCGCGCAGCCCGTGGTCGTCTACGGCAACCATCCGTCCTGGTGGGACCCGGCGATGTTCATCCTGCTGTCCGACCTGCTGTTCCGGGGACGCCCGGGCTTCGGGCCGATGGAGGCGGCGGCGTTCGCGCGCTACGGCATCTTCCGGCGATTGGGCGTGTTCGGGATCGCGACCGAGCATCCGGGCGGCGCGAGACGTTTCCTCGACATCTCGCGACGCGTGCTGGCGGTGCCCGGCGGCATGCTGTGGATCACCGCCGAGGGGCACTTCGCGGATGCCCGCCGCCGGCCGCTGACGCTCCGGCCCGGGATCGCGCATCTGGCGAGGCTTCGCCCCGAGACGGCGTTCGTGCCGGTCGCCCTGGAATACGGGTTCTGGGAGGAAAGCAGCCCCGAGGCTTTCTTGCGCTTCGGCGAGCCGGTGGCGATCGGCGCCGGCCTCTCGATCGCCGACGCCTCGCGGCAGCTGGCGGCGGGGCTGGAGGCCACCATGGGGCGGCTCGCGGATCTGGTCGCCGCCCGCGATCCGGCCGCGTTCACGACGCTGGTGCACGGACGGGCCGGCACGAGTAGCGTGTACGACGGCTGGCGACGCGTGCGCGCGGGGCTGCGCGGCGAGCGGTTCCGCGCGTCGCACGGGACCGGCACGTGACCATGCTCGCGGTGATGGCACTCGTGTTCGCCGCCCTCCCTGCCGCGATGACCGCGATCAACCTGCCCTTCCTGCGCACGCCGCCGCCCGCCAAGGCGCGGCCGTTCCTGTCGGTGCTGGTGCCCGCGCGCAACGAAGAAAAAAACATCGCGGCGATCTGCGCCTCGGTGCTCGCAAGCCGCGACGTCGATCTGGAACTGCTGGTGCTCGACGACGGCTCGACGGACGCGACGCGCGCGATCCTCGACACGATGGCCGACACGCGCCTGCGCGTGCTCGCAGGCGCCCCGCTCCCCGCCGGCTGGTCGGGCAAGCAGTATGCCTGCGCGGCGCTGGCCCGCGAGGCACGTGCGCCGCTGCTGGTGTTCGTCGACGCCGATGTGCGCCTGGCGCCGGACGCGCTGCGCCGGCTCGCCGGCTACATGGAGCGTCGCCCGACGCTCGGTCTCGCGAGCGGCTTCCCGCGCCAGGTCACGCGCAGCTGGTCGGAGATCCTGTTGCTCCCGCTGATCCATTTCCTCCTGATGGGTTTTCTCCCGTTGCCGATCGCCTCGCTCCTGCCCGCGCCGGCGCTCGGGGCGGGATGCGGCCAGTTGTTCATCGCGCGCGCCGACGCCTACGCGCGCGCCGGCGGGCATGCGGCGATCCGCGCGTCGCGCCATGACGGCCTGAAGCTGCCGCGCGCCTTTCGCGCGCAGGGGATCGGAACCGGTCTGTTCGATGCGACGCGTCTGTGCTCCTGCCGCATGTACGACCGCGCGTCGCTGCTCTGGGAGGGACTGACCAAGAACGCGACCGAGGGCATGGCGACGCCGGTCGGGCTGCCGATCTGGACCGCGCTGCTGGGTCTCGGCCAGGTGCTGCCCCTGCCGCTCGCCGTGCTGTACCCGACACCGATGACGCTGGTCGCCGCATGTCTTCCGTTTGCGACACGGCTGGTCCTGGCGCTCCGCTTCCGCCAGAGCGTGGTGGGCGTGCTGCTGCAGCCGCTCTCGGTGCTCGCCTTGCTGGCGGTGCAGTGGACGAGCCTGCTGCGCGAATGGCGCGGCCGGCCGTCCACCTGGCGCGGACGGGCCTATCCGGCCGGTTGAAGGCTTGTTCTTTCTTGAAAGAACGAACCAAAGAACTTCTATTCTATGGGATTTCGACATACGCCTGGGGCAGCGCCCAAACGAATAAAAGTCTTTTTGCTTCTTTTTCTTCAGAAAAAGAAGACTTCTTCGAACACGCTCGTTTCAGTTGTCGTTCGCCCCCCGGCGTACGCGCCCTAGCAGCCGATAACGCAGCGGCAGGTTGTCCACTCGCCACTCCGCGATCCGCACGACCGCTCAGCCACCGCAACTGCGCGTGCGGCGGCGGTGCGGCCGCCGGCGATCGCGGGCGGCGCGCGGGTCGGCCGTGAGGGTGCCACGGGCGCGGGCGGCCGCAGGAGCCTGGAGGGCACCGGCCGCGGGCCGCCACGACGAAGCCGCTGGCGCCAGCGCCAGATGAGCAGGTCCAGCTGGCGGCGACCCTCGGGGTCGCGCAGGAAGACCACGCCGTACATCGAGCCCCAGACAAGCGCCGTTAGGCAGGCGAGCACCCAGTTCGCGATCTCATGCGCCCTGCCGCTCACCTGGCCCCCGCCCCTCGCTCCAGCAGAGATGTGGCGTGCCGCGCCCGGGCCTCAAGGGTGCGGCGTCACGGCCGCCACGTCGCCGCCGGGCTGCCCGAGAGCTCGCGGTCGAGATAGAAGGCGGCGCTGATCAAAGCGAGATGGGTGAGCGCCTGCGGGAAGTTGCCGAGATGCTCGCCCGACGACCCCAGCTGCTCGCTGAACAGGTCGAGATGGTTCGCATGCGCGAGGACCTTCTCGAACACGATATGCGCGTCCTCGAGGCGGCCGGCGCGGGCCAGGCACTCGACGTACCAGAACGAGCACGCGGTGAACGCGCCCTCACGCCCCTGCAGCCCGTCCGAGCCCACATAGCGGTAGACCATCCCGTCATCGGTCAGCTGCTCGCGGATCGTGTCGAGTGTCGCGAGCCAGCGCGGGTCGGTGGCACTGACGAACCGCACCAGCGGCATCAACAGCAGGGCCGCATCCACGTCCGTGCCGCCGCGGGCCTGCACGAAATGGCCGCGCTCCTCGTTCCAGAAATTCGCCCAGATGTCGTCATGGATCTCGTTGCGGATGCGCTCCCAGCGCTCGAAGGGCGCGGCCAGCGACCGCTTGCGCGCGAGCCGGAGCGCGCGGTCGAGTGCCACCCAGCACATCATTCGCGAATGCAGGAATTCGCGCGGCGTGTCGCGCATCTCCCAGATGCCGGCATCCGCCTCGCGCCAGCGCTCGCACACATGCTCGATGATTTGGCGGACGTTGTTCCAGCCGTCGTAACTGATCGCATTGCCGTATTTGTTGGACAGATAGATGCTGTCGAGCAGCTCGCCGTAGATGTCGAGCTGGACCTGGCCGAACGCCTCGTTGCCGATCAGCACGGGCTTCGATCCGGCATAGCCCGCGAGATGCTCGAGCTCGTGCTCGTCACGCTCGTCGCTGCCGTCGAGCGCGTACATGATGCGGATGCGGCCGTCCTCGGAGGCGTTGGCGCGCTCGCTCATCCAGCCCATGAACTGCGCGGCTTCCTGATCGTAGCCGAGGCGCAGAAACGCGTAGACGGTGAACGAGGCGTCGCGCACCCACACCGCGCGGTAGTCCCAGTTGCGGCTGCCGCCGAGCGCCTCGGGCAGTCCGAAGGTGGGCGCGGCCACGATCGAGCCGTGATCGCGCGCGGTCAGCAGCTTGAGCAGCAGCGCCGAGCGGCCGACCACCTCGCGCCAGCGGCCGCGATAGGTCGATTTGCGCGCCCAGGAACGCCAGAAGGCGAGCGTGTGCTCGAACGCCTCGGTCACCTCGCCTGCCGCCAGCGGGGGCGCTTCGGCCGCGTCGAACACCAGGTCGAGCATCTCGCCCGCACGGAGCTCGACGCTGGCCACCGCCGCCCCGTCCTCGATCGCCAGCGGGGCCGACGAGGTCAGCCGCAACCGCATCGTCGGCGTCTCGAACATCACGCCGCGATCGACGCGGCGGGGTTGCGGCATCTCGCGGCCGTAATCGAAGCGCGGCGCACAGCGCAGCCGCACCCGCACGGTGCCGCGCGTGGCGCGCACGCGCCGCAGCAGACGCGGCAGGCCGCCATCCTCGCCGAGTGCCGGCACCATCGCGTCCATCGTCTCGGCGCTGCCCTCGGCCGAGAGCCAGCGCGTCAGCAGGACGTTGCTGTCGGGCAGGTAGGACTGGATGGTGCGTGCGTTCGCGAGATCCGGGCAGAGCGCGAACGAGCCGCCGCGCTCCTCGTCGAGCAGGGAGGCGAACACGGTCGGGCTGTCGAAGCGCGGCCAGCACAGGAAGTCGATGGTGCCGTCACGGGTGATCAGGGCGGCAGTCGCGCAATCCCCGATGACGCCGTGATCCTCGATGGGCGTTGTCACCAGCCCCCTCCTCAACCATTGTCCTGGAAGCCGGGATAGAGCGTCATGCCGCCATCCACGAAGAGCGTGGTGCCGACCACGTAGTCGCTGTCGTCCGACGCGAGGAACAGCGCGGCGCGGGCGATATCGTCCGCATCGCCGATCCTGCCATAGGGGATCAGCTTCCTGACGCGCTCGCCCGCCCCGCCGGTGACCTGCGCGCGGTTGATGTTGGTCTCGATCGCACCGGGCGCGATCGCGTTCACGCGGATCCCCTCAGGTGCGACCTCCTGGGCCAGCGTCTTCATCATCATCGAGATCCCGCCCTTGGATGCCGCGTAGTTCACGTGGCCGGCCCACGGGATCACCTCGTGCACCGAGCTCATGCAGATGATCTTGCCACGCGACCGCGAGACCGAACGGTTGCCCTGCTGGCGAAAGCGCCGAATCGCCTCGCGCGCGCAGAGGAACTGCCCGGTGAGGTTCACGTCGATCACGCGCTGCCAGTCCGCGAGCGACATGTCGGCGCTCGGCGCATCCTTCTGCATGCCGGAATTGGCGACGAGGATGTCGAGCGCACCGAAATGCGCGATCGTTTCGGCGAACATGCGCAGGACATCCTCTTCGCGCGCGACATCGGCGTGGATCGCGACCGCGCGGCCACCCTGCGCATTGATGTGGTTCGCGAGATCCTCGGCCGGCGCGCGGCCGGAGCGGTAGTTGACCACCACCGCCGCCCCCGCCTCGCCGAAGGCGCGGGCGATCGCCTGGCCGATGCCGGAGCTGCCGCCGGTCACGATCGCAACCTGGTCTTCTAGCGGGCGAGCCATGCGGACCTCCTCAGAGAGGCTGTTTGAGAATTCTCGGTCGAGGAAGAAGGCCAGGCGTCGTGCGGAGCACGCCTCGGGCGTGACGCCCTGGACCCGCCAAGGGACAGTCGTCCCTTGGAACCCTGATTGTTTGGGTTCTTTTCGTCAAACACGGGCGAAGCCTGAAATCATAGACTTCTGCTAACGAGTCCCGTCTCCGGTGCTGTACTCCAACCTTCAGTAGAGGGTTTTAAGGGCTGCGCCCTTAACGGGGTCCAGGGGCAGAGCCCCTGGCCTTCTTCGTCCGATCAAATGGGGCAGAAACGCGCTCCTCGAAGGTTCAGATGCGTTCGCTGGCCGCGATGGCGATCTTGCAGCCGAGCTTGATCACCCGCGACATCAGCCGGTAGGCGGGTGCCAGTTCGGCCTCGTTGGCGAGGCCGATATCGCGGTGCTCGAGCTCCTCCTCGCGGAATTTTTCCACGGTTGCGCGCAGCTCGGACTCGTGCGCGGGAAGGGCGTCGATCTGGGCGGCGTAGTGCTCGTCGATCGCCTCCTCGACGGCGACGGTGCAGGCCATGGCACCCCGCTCGCCGATCAGCGCGGTCGCGGCCCCGAGTGCGAAGCCGGCCACGTGCCAGAGCGGCAGCAGCGCGGTGGGGCGCACCTGGCGATCGCCCACCAGGCGCTGGAAGGTCTCCTTGTGGGCGGTTTCCTGCTCGAGCATGTGGCGCAGGGTGTCGCCGTGGCGGCCGCCGCCGAGGATGGCGAGCTGGCCCTGGTAGATGCGCTCGGCGCCGTATTCGCCGGCGTGGTCGACGCGGATCATGCGGGAGAGGAGGGAGTCTTGGTCGGGGTCGCCGGGGAGCATGGGAGTCTCCAAGAAGAAGAAAGGCGTGGGGCTCTGCCCCACACCCCGCCAGGAGCTAGCCCCTGGACCCTATTCATGGGGGTCCAGGGTGCACAGCATCCTGGTGGGGTTTGGGGCGAAGCCCCAATGCAACTAAAATAATCACCGACAGCACGAGGTTCGCCTCGGCCATCGACACCGGGACACCAGGCACGAGGAACGTCGCCGCATCACATGGCTTCGCCGCGTGCGCCGGCAACGCCGCGAGCTGCGCGGCAATCGACCCGCCCGTCAGCGCCGGCGCATGACACGACGGGAACGGGCTCGGCCAGGCGTGGAACTCGACGCCCGTGTGCAGCACCCCGAGCCCCGCCGACACGACGAGGTCGAGCCCTGCCACCACCCACAGCACGCCCCGCGCCTTCGGCAGGACCAGCGCCGCGACTGCCGCCGCGAACGCCACCCGCCACGGCCAGCGCTCCACCAGGCACAGCTCGCACGGTGCGATCTGCATCACGTGCTCGACCAGGATCGCCGCCACGAGAGCCGCCGCCGAGACGACGCCCAACCAGACCGGCCAATCCGCCAGACGCCTCATGCCGCGGCGACCGCCTCCGCCTCCTTGCCCCGAAGGGCGTGCAGGAAACTCCGCCCCCAGGCCGAGGCCGTCTCGACGTAAACCGCCGCGTTCATCCGGCGCCAACGCTCCTGCCGATCGGCCAGCGACAGGCCCAGCGCCTTGTGCAGCGCCTCGGCGATCTCGTCGGGATCGTGTGGGTTCACCAGGATCGCGCCCGGCAGGCTCGGCGCGGAGCCCGCGAACTCCGACAGCACCAGCGCCCCGGGATCCGCCCCGGACTGCGCGGCCACGAACTCCTTGGCCACCAGGTTCATCCCGTCGCGCAGCGGGGTGACCAGCCCGACATCCGCCTCGCGATGGAACCCGGCCAGGATCGGGCGCGGGATCGAGCGGGTGATGTAGCGGATCGGCACCCAGTCGAAATCGGCGTGCTCGCCGTTGATGCGGCCGGAGAGCTCGTCGAGCTGGCGGCGCAGGATCTGGTATTCCGGAACCTCGCCGCGCGACACCGGGGCCACCTGCAGGAAGGTCACCTTGTTGCGGTGCTCGGGGAAACGCTTGAGCAGCTGCGCGAAGCCGCGGAACCGCTCGGGCAGGCCCTTGGAGTAGTCCAGCCGGTCGACGCCCAGGATCAGCTTGCGCTCGCCCAGGCTCGCCCGCATGCGGCGGCCTTCCGGGCGGCGCTCGGCCTTGTCCGCCTGGCGCGCGAACTCGGCCGGATCGATGCCGATCGGAAAGGTCTGCGCCCGCCGCTCCACGCCCGACGCCGCCAGCTGTTCGTCGAGCTGGTCGCGATCCTGGTCGGTCTGCACGCCGATCACGTCGTAGGCGCCCATCGCGTGCACCAGCGCGCCGCCGCCGGGGAGGGCCGCAAACAGGCCGCGCGGCGGGAACGGGATGTGGAGGAAGAAGCCGATCCGGTTCGTCACACCGAGGCGGCGGAGCTCGGCGCCCATCGTGAACAGGTGGTAGTCATGCACCCAGACGATGTCGTCCGCGCGGAGCAGCGGCGCCAGCGTCTCCGCGAACAGGCGGTTGACCGCGAGATAGGTCTGATGGTCGGCGCGGTTGAACTCCATCAGGCCGGGCCGGTAGTGCAGCAGCGGCCAGAGGATGCCGTTGGAGAAGCCCTGGTAGAAGCCCTCGAACTCGGCCTCGGTGAGATCGAACGTGGCGAAGGTCACATGCCCGACCGCGGTGGTGGTGACGTGGCGCTTGCCGTCCGCCTTGGCGATCCTGGCGCCCGACCAGCCGAACCACACCGCGTCCTGGTCGGCGAGCGCCTCCTTGAGACCGATCGCCAGCCCGCCCGCGAGATTGTTGCGCTCGCGCGGCGGCGGCACGCGGTTCGACACCACGACCAGGCGGCCGGGCACGCTCAAGCAAGCGTCTCCGCCCAGGCGCGCAGCCAGGCGCGCACGTCGGCCGGCTCGCCGAACGCGAGGGGGACGAGGTAGCCGCTGCCGCCGAGGCGGCGGGCCGCCGCGATGCCGTGCTCGTCGGTCACGTCGTCGCCGATGAACAGCGGCGTGCGGCCGGCAAAGGGCGCCTCCCGCATCAGCGCCTCGACCGCACTCCCCTTGTCGGCGCCGCTCGCGCGCAGCTCCCAGGCCATCTTGGCCGACAGCACGTGGAAACGCTCGGCATCGCCCGCGACCAGCGCGTCGAGGAAGGTTTTCGCGTCCTCGCCGGCATCCGGCGCCTGGCGGAAATGGAGCACGAAGCCGCTGGATTTTTCCTCCAGCCGCACGCCCTCCCGGGTGCGGGCCCAGTCGGCGGCGGCGGCGCGCCAGTCATCGGGCACGTCGGCCATCGCTGCGCGCTCGAGGGCCGCGTCAGGCCGGCGCCGCAGCACCGCGCCGTGCTCGGACGCCACCGCACCGGGCAGGCCCGACAGAAAGAAATCGACCTGCTCGAGCGGCCGGCCGGTGACGATCGCGAGCGCGCCGCCGAGCCCCGCACGGAGCACGGCGAGGCTGTGGCGCAGATCGTCCGTCACCACCACGAGCTCCGGGGCGGGTGCGATGTCCACCAGCGTGCCGTCGAAATCGAGCAGCAGCGCCACAGCACCGATGTCGGGAAAGGGTAAGGACGCCGCCATCAGCCCTCAACAAACGCCTGCGCGGGCGGTTTCATCCGCTCAGTAGACGCCGCCGGATGCGGGGGCGGCCGGCGCCGCGGGGGAGGCAGGCGCTGCGGGGGAGGCTGGGCGCGGCGGTGCCGGCGCCGCGAGCGATGCGGGCGGCGGCGGCACCGGTATGTAGCCCGGCGGCGACCCTCCCGGAGGCGGCGTCGCGGGTGTTCCCGGGACCGCATCGAGCGGCTGCGACGGCGCGGGCGACAGCGGCACCGCAGCGCCGGGCGCCCCCCCGGCGGGCTCGAGCGTCGGCAGTGCGGCCGAGTCGGGAGCGGCGGATGGAGGCATGACGGCGGCGATCGCGGCGTCGGTAGGCGCCTCGCAGCCCACCACCCGCACGCCGTAGACCGGGCTTTCCAGCATCGCGACCCCGGGCTCGTGCGCCAGCATCCAGCCATGGAAGCCGGGCTCGCTCTCGCGGCTGTCGACGATCTCCAGGAACCCCGCCTGGTCGGGCGGCAGCACCGGCGGATGCACCATGCAGGCGCGCAGCGTGATCGCCAGCGTCTCGAACTGCACGGTCTGGCCGACGGTGAGGTCGAGTTTCTTCCCCTGGGCCTTCTGCTTGTCGAGCACGCGGATGGAGCCGCCGCCGGTCGGGATCCAGGTATCGGCGGCGGGCAGGTTCGGCGCCGCCAACGGCGTTGCAGCCCGCACGGTCTCCGTGACAAGGCAGGGAGCAGCCGCCAACACGGCGGCGCCGAGCAGAACAGTGCACCACCTCATCGACGCAGCGGGCTCGCCAGCCGGTCGATCCGTGCGGCCAGCAGCCGGCGGAGCGCCGTCTCGTCGACGCCCATCAGGATCGCGTCCTCGAACAGGTCGCGCAGCACCTGGTCGAACTCGGCCAGGTTCTCGGTGAGCACCAGCCGCTTCTCGACGCAGGCGATCTCGGCGCCGTCCCGATCGGTCCAGGTGACGGCGCCCGCGTCCGCCGCGATCAAGGCCCGAGCCCCCTTCCGAGCGGTGCCGCCTTGGGAGCAGCCGCCGGTGCGCCGGCCAGGCCTGCGCTCTTCACGGCGCCGGTCAGCGCCGTCACGCTGCCGATGAATTTTCCCAGCAGCGCCTCGAGCCCGATCGAGCCCTGGGTCGCGGTAATCATCCCGCCGGCGCCGAGCTCGTGGGAGTCGCCGCCCGGACTGATGGACAGGTATTTGCCGCCCAGCAGCCCCTCGCTGACGATCGAGGCGGAGCTGTCCACGGCCAGGTGGATGTCGGCGGGCACCGCGAACTCCACGGTCGCGAGAAAGGTCGCGGGATCGACGCGCTCGCCGGTCACCCGGCCGATCCGGACGCCGGCGATGCGGACGTCGGCGCCGATCGCCAGCCCGTCGACATGGTCGAACCGCGCCGCGAGCCGGGTGCCTGCCGGGCCGCCGCCGAGCACGCCGCGCAGCGACAGCACGACGAGCACACCCACGGCCAGCAGCACCACGGCGCCCGCGCCGATCTCCGCGCGGCGCTCGCGTGCGTCGCGGCTCGCTGCCCCTCCCGGCCCCGCCGCCATCATCAGGCGCCGGGATCGGAGTCCGGCGACCAGGCTTCGTAATCGCCCGGCGCGCGCGGACGATGGCCACCCGCATAATCATGTCCGGGCGGCCGGTAGCTCACCGCGGTGCCGGTCAGGTTCGGCACGAACTCGCGCTGCCACACCCGGCGCTCGGCCTCGGGCAGCGGCGCATCCACGGTGTGGTGCAGCCATCCGAACCATTCGGCGGGCACGGTGGAGGCCTCGTCCGGCCCGGCATAGATCACCCAGCGGCGCGCGCGCCCGGTGCTGCGCCGGCGCGCGCGGCTCTCGTAGTAGCGGTTGCCGAAATGGTCGTTCCCGACGGGCCGCCCCTGCAGGCGGGTGAGCAGCATCGTTCCGAATGTCGCCATGCGCGGACCATAGCGGCCGGCGCCCCGCGGGTCCATGGGAGGTCCGACCGGGGCCGCCACCACAAGATCCTGTGGGTAAGTCGGGCTTTGGCTACCGAATGTGCTTTCCCCGATCGAAATCGGAGGGTTAGGCTGGCTCATGAGCAAGCTTCTCCCCTGGCGCGGCGTCCGGTTGGCCACCCTCGCCGTCGGCATCGATCCCGATAGCGAGCCGCATCGCGTCTCGATCCCCACCGGCTGGGGCGAGGTCGCGGCGAGCGGCTTCGCGGCGCTCGCGGGCAGTGCCACGCCGCTCGGCTGGGGCAAGCTCACCCTGCCGGAGGCGGCCGAGCGCTGGATCGCGCCGCTGGAGGCGGCCCGGCCCGGGCTGGGCGACCTGCTGCACGGGATGCTGCTGCGGCGGGAAGGCTGCCCCGACCGTCCGGTCTGGCGCGGCGAGCCCGGCGAGGCGGGCTTCGTGCTGCATCTGGCCGCCTTCGCCGAACCCGATGCGGGGTTCGACACCGAGGGTTTCGACGCGGCCCTCCTGGCGGCCGCGACCGCGCTGCAACTGCGCGGCGGCGAGGCAACGCCGGCGGTCCGGCTCGCCGGGCTCGACGGGATGCTGGCGGCCCTCGGCATCGACTACGACAGCGAGGAGGCCCGGGCGCTGGCAGCCAACCTCGTGCGCCGCGCGCGCGCGCAGATCCGCCGCGTCGGTCCCGCGGTGGCGCTGGCCGTCGACACCGGCGGTCCGGCCGAGGCGCTGCTCGGCGTGGAGACCTCGGCGATCGCCCCCGCCTTCAGCCATGTCGACGCCGAGGGCCACCTGACGGTCGCGGCCGAGGCGCGGCTGGCCCAGCGCCGGCTCTCGCCCGAGCGCGCGCTCGCCATGACGCTCGAGGGGCGACCGCCGCTGCGCCACCCGGGCCACGCCGCGCATCTGGCGATGCACGAGGCGCTGGCCCGCCTGCTCGACCGCGCGCCGCCCAAGCCGCAACTGCCGCGCCCGGCGTTGGCCGCCGCCGCCGCGGGGAGCCCGCGCGCGAGCCGCCGCCGTCTTCCCGCCCGCGCGCGCGGCTTCACGCAGAAGGTCTCGATCGGCGGCCATCGCGTGTTCCTGCAGACCGCGGAATACGAGGATGGCGCGGTGGGCGAGGTGGCGCTGGCGCTTGGCGGGCGCGAGGGAAGCCTGGCGCGCGGGCTGGCCGAGGCGGTGGGCACGGCGATGAGCGTGGCCCTCCAGCACGGCGTGCCGCTCGACGCCTTCGTGGACGCCTTCGCGCATGGGCGGTTCGGCATGGCCGGCCATGTCGAGGGCGACCCCGCGATCGCAGCCGCGAGCTCGCCGCTCGACTACGCGGTGCGCGCGCTGGCCGAGGCCTATGGCGGCCGCCGCATCCCCGACCCCGAAACCGCCGAGGCGCCGGACGCGCCCGCGGAACTGCCCCTCGGCCTGCCGGCGCGTGCGAAAACCCTGCGCCTGGTGAGCGGGTCGTGAGCGAGGGATCGGACATCGCGTCGCGCCTCGCGGCCCTGGGCCTGGTGCTGCCGCAGGCGGCCGCCCCCGTCGCGAACTACGTGCCCGCGGTGATCGAGGGCGGGCTGCTGACGATCTCGGGCCAGCTGCCGCTGGTCGGCGGCAAGCTGCTCGCCACCGGCATCGTCGGCGCCGAGGTGAGTGTGGCCGACGCCACCGAGGCGGCACGCGCCTGCTTCATCAACATCCTGGCACAGGCGGCGGCCGCACTCGGCGATCTGGGGCGGGTGACGCGGATCGTCCGCCTCGGCGGGTTCATCGCGGCGACGCCTGATTTCACCCGCCATGCCGAGGTGATGAACGGCGCGTCCGACCTCGCGGTCGGCGTGTTCGGCGAGCGCGGGCGCCACGCGCGCAGCACCGTCGGCGTCGCCTCGCTGCCGCTCGGCGCCCCCGTCGAGATCGAGGCGCTGCTCGCGGTTGCCTGAACCGGGCGAGCCCCGTTCCTCCCGGACACATCCTCCCATATGAGGGGGCGATGACGACGATCACGCTGACGCTCCACGCCTCGATCCACGAGATCGCCGCCGGCGACTGGGACCTCTGCGCGGGTGAGGACAACCCGTTCGTCAGCCACGCCTTCCTGTCCGCCGTCGAGGATAGCGGCTCGACCGGCAAGCGCACCGGCTGGCTGCCGCAGCACGCCGCGTTCCGCGATGCCACGGGCACGCTGCTCGCCTGCGCGCCCACCTACGTGAAGGCGCACAGCTACGGCGAATACGTGTTCGACCACGGCTGGGCGCATGCCTTCGAGCGGGCGGGCGGGGACTACTATCCGAAGCTGCTGGTGGCCTCGCCGTTCAGCCCGGTGCCGGGGCCGCGCCTGCTGCGGCGGCGGGACGTGGCCGCGCCGTCGATCGAGACGATCGGGGCGGCGCTCGCCGATGCCGGGCGGTCGCTCGACCTTTCCTCGGTGCACGTGAATTTCTGCGACCAGGCGGAGTGGCAGGCGCTGGGCGAGGCCGGCTGGCTTCGCCGGGTGGGCATGCAGTTCCACTGGTCGAACGACGGATATGCCGATTTCGACGCGTTCCTCGCCGCACTGAACTCCCGCAAGCGCAAGGCGATCCGGCGCGAGCGGCGCGATGCGCAGGACTCCGGTCTCGTGTTCCGCACCCTGCGCGGGGCGGAGATCGAGCGGGCGCACTGGGCGGCGTTTCACCGCTTCTACCTCTCCACGGTCGATCGCAAATGGGGCAGCGCCTATCTCACGGAGCGTTTCTTCTCCCTGCTGGGCGAGCGCCTCGGCGACCGCGTGGTGCTGATGCTGGCCGAGCATGACGGCAAGCCCGTGGCCGGCGCGCTCAACCTGATGGGGGGCGATGCGCTCTACGGCCGCAACTGGGGCTGCACCGGCGACTGGCCCTTCCTGCATTTCGAGCTGTGCTACTACCGGGCCATCGAGTTCGCGATCGGCCACGGCCTGCTCCGGGTCGAGGCCGGCGCGCAGGGCGAGCACAAGATCCAGCGCGGCTATCTGCCGACGCCCACCTACTCGGCTCACTGGATCGCCCATGGCGGCCTGAGGCGTGCGGTAGCGGCCGCGCTCGAGGAGGAGCGCCCGGCGATGTTCGGCGAGATGGAAGCGCTCGCGGAATTGTCGCCTTTCCGCCAGGGGGATTGATCATCCCGGCGAACGAACCTGCTCGTTCCGATGTTAACCGGTCATGAGGTTGCACGGAGATCCGACCGTGCGACCGGGGAGTGGAAGACGATGAGCGAGGAAGCCAAGAAGACAGACGAGCGGGTTCGGGTCCGCGCCTACCATCTGTGGGAGCGGGACGGGCGGCCGCTGGGGCGGAACGACGAGTATTGGGCGAAGGCGCTGGAGGAGGTTCACGCGGAGGATCGGGCGAAGCCAGCTTAAGAAGGCCAGGGGCTCTGCCTCTGGACCCCGCTGGGGCCTTGGCCCCAGACCTCTTTCGATTGCCAGGTCCAGGACCGGCTCGGTCCTGGCGGGGGTTTAAGGGGGCAGAGCCCCCTTACTTCAGGGCCGCCTGCAAACGCTCATCCAGCCGCGCCAGGAACGCCTCAGTGGTCAACCAGGGCTGGTCGGTTCCGATCAGCATTGCCAGGTCCTTGGTCATGTCGCCCGCCTCCACCGCCTCGACGCACACCCGCTCCAGCGTCTCGGCAAAGCGCACCACATCGGGCGTCTCGTCGAACCGGCCACGGTAGATCAGCCCGCGCGTCCAGGCGAAGATCGACGCGATCGGGTTGGTGCTGGTCTGCCGGCCCTTCTGGTGCTCGCGGAAGTGTCGCGTCACCGTGCCGTGCGCCGCCTCAGACTCGATCACCTTGCCGTCCGGGCTCATCAGCACCGATGTCATCAGGCCGAGACTGCCAAAACCCTGCGCCACGATGTCGCTCTGCACGTCGCCGTCGTAGTTCTTGCAGGCCCAGACATAGCCGCCGGTCCATTTCAGGGCGGCTGCCACCATGTCGTCGATCAGGCGGTGCTCGTAGGTCAGGCCGCGGCGGTCGAACTCCTGCTTGTATTCGGTCTCGTAGACGCGCTGGAAGATGTCCTTGAAGGTGCCGTCATAGGCCTTGAGGATCGTGTTCTTGGTCGAGAGATAGAGCGGCAGGTCGCGCAGCAGCGAGTAGGCGAACGAGGCGCGTGCGAAACCCTCGATCGACCTGGTCGTGTTGTGGATCGCCATGGCGACGCCACCGCGGTCGGCTTCCGAGAAGTCGTGGACGTCGAGCGTGAGCGGCGCTCCGCCATCGGCCGGCTGGTAGGAGACCGTGACCTTGCCCGCACCGGGCACCTTGAACTCGGCGGCGCGGTAGATGTCGCCGTAGGCGTGGCGGCCGATCACGATCGGCTTGCTCCAGTGCGGCACCAGGCGCGGCACGTTCGCGCAGATGATCGGCTCGCGGAAGATGGTGCCGTCGAGCACGTTGCGGATGGTGCCGTTCGGGCTGCGATACATCCGCTTGAGGCCGAACTCCTCGACGCGGGCCTCGTCGGGCGTGATGGTCGCGCATTTCACGCCGACGCCATATTTCTTGGTGGCGGCCGCGGCATCCAGCGTGACCTGGTCGTCGGTCGCGTCGCGGTGCTCGATGCCGAGGTCGAAATACAGGAGTTCGACGTCGAGATAGGGCAGGATCAGCTTGGTCTTGATGAAGTCCCAGATGATGCGCGTCATCTCGTCGCCGTCCATCTCGACGAGCGGAGTCTTTACCGTGATCTTGGCCATGCGGGATCCTGTTTCTTGGGCGAGCTTGGACGTTGTCTGACGCCTAGCCTCGCGAGCCGGAACCGGCAAGACCCCATTGGTGAATGAAAGAAGGGGCCGGTCAGCGGCGATATGGCGCCGGTAGGAGTGCGCGCAGCGGAACCCGCAGGAGCGCCTCTGGTGGCCCGGTGATGATCTCGGCGGCCGGGTCGAAGTCGAGCAGCATCTCGCGGCAGGCGCCGCAGGGGGAGACCACGGCGAGGTGCTGGTCGGGTTCGTCGGGCTTGGGGTGGCGCACGGCGACGGCCACCGCGACGGTGCCGTCCCCATCGAGGATCGCGCGCCCCAGCGCGATCGCCTCGGCGCAAACAGACAGCCGGCCGACGGTGGCGCCGAGATGCACGCCGGTCCAGATGCGCCCGTCCCGCGCGCGGAGTGCCGCGCCCACCATGTGCCAGTGCGGGCGATAATGGCGGCGCAGCACGTCGCGCGCCGCCTCGATCAGCTCGGCATCGGCGGCGTCGATGGGCACGCCGCCGGACAGGCCGGACATGCTCAGTCGGCGGCGGCGTCCGCCTCGTCCTCGGCGGCCTCGGGACCGGCCAGCAGGGCCTCGGCCACCACGCCGGACTGCTCGCGGACGCGCTTCTCGATCGAGGCCGCGACCTGGGAGTGGTCGCGCAGAAACTGCTTGGCGTTCTCGCGGCCCTGACCGATGCGCTGGCTGTCGTACGAGAACCAGGCGCCGGATTTCTCGACCACGCCGGCCTTGACGCCGAGGTCGATCAGCTCGCCCACCTTGCTGATGCCCTCGCCGTAGATGATGTCGAACTCGACCTGGCGGAACGGCGGCGCGAGCTTGTTCTTGACCACCTTCACGCGGGTCTGGTTGCCGACGACCTCGTCCTTGTCCTTGATCTGGCCGATGCGGCGGATGTCCATGCGGACCGACGCGTAGAACTTCAGCGCGTTGCCGCCGGTGGTGGTCTCGGGATTGCCGAACATCACGCCGATCTTCAGGCGGATCTGGTTGAGGAAGATCAGCATGGTTTTCGAGCGCGACACCGAGCCGGTGAGCTTGCGCAGCGCCTGGCTCATCAAGCGGGCGTGCAGGCCCACATGGCTGTCGCCCATGTCGCCTTCGAGCTCGGCCTTGGGGACCAGGGCCGCGACGCTGTCGACCACCAGGATGTCGATGGCACCGGAGCGGACCAGCGTGTCGGCGATCTCGAGCGCCTGCTCGCCGCCGTCGGGCTGGCTGATCAGCAGGTTGTCGACGTCGACGCCGAGCTTGCGGGCGTAGGAGGGGTCGAGCGCGTGCTCGGCGTCGATGAAGGCGCAGGTGCCGCCGAGCTTCTGCGCTTCGGCGATCGAGTGGAGTGCCAGCGTGGTCTTGCCCGAGCTTTCCGGGCCGTAGATCTCGATGATGCGGCCGCGGGCGAGGCCGCCGATGCCGAGCGCCATGTCGAGGCCGAGGGAGCCGGTGGAGACGACCTCGATCTGATCGTCGGGCCGCTGGCCCATGCGCATGATGGAGCCCTTGCCGAACGCCCGCTCGATCTGGCTCAGCGCGCCCTCGAGTGCCTTGATCTTGTCCATTGCTGTCCTCTGCCGATTGTCGGCGCCGGAGTGCGGGTGGGAGGCGTCTGCCGCGAACACTCCCATGGAGGGGGAGCCGGCCGCAACACGACGTTCTGCCAAAGAATCAGACTCGCGTTCCGAGTTCGATGTTCGTTAAATGTTCTTGTGGGTCGAAGCAAGAACATTAGCCGGAAGAGTGGGGCCATCCCGACACCCCGCCAGCCTTGAGCCGCGAGCGGATCAAGGCGCCGTGCGCGGCCACGTATCGCGGGTCTGGAGGCGCCGCCCCCGGGCAGGGTTTGGGGCAGAGCCCCATGAGCCTTCGGCCTAGCGCAACGGCGCCCGCTGCTTCTCCGCCAGCTTCCACACATACGCGATCACCGACGCCACCGCCCGGAAATGCTCGTTCGGCACCTCGGTGTCGACCGGCACCTGGTAGAGTGCCCGCGCCAGCGGCGGGTTGGCCACCACCGGCACGCGGTTCTCGCGGGCCAGCGCCCGGATCCGGAGCGCCACCTCGTCGGCCCCCTTGGCCACCACCTTGGGTGCGGCCCGGCTGCCCTTCTCGTAGAGCAGCGCCACCGCGTAATGCGTGGGGTTCGTGAGCACCACGGTCGCGGTCGGCACGGCGTTCATCATCCGCTGGCGCGCCCGCCGGCGGCGCAGCGCACGGATGCGCGCGCGGATATGCGGGTCGCCCTCCTGGTCCTTGTGCTCGTCCTTCAGGTCCTGCCGGCTCATCCGCAGCGAGCGAGTGAAGCTCGAGCGCACCCAAAAGACGTCCAGCACCGCGATCACGAACTGGATGCCCAGCATCCACAGCACGCCGTGCACGAGCAGCCGCGACATCAGGTGAAGCAGGGATACGTCGCTCTGCTCGATCGCGCGCGCGACGTCGTCGATCGAGCCCGCGATCACCCGGTAGCCGGCGAACACGAACAGCCCGAGCTTGATGATCGCCTTGCCCTGCTCGAACAAATGGTTCGCGGAGAACATCTTGGCGATGCCCTTCTGCGGGTTGAGGCGTCCGAGGTTCGGCATCAGGCTGGCGGGATGGAAGATGAAGCCGCTCTGGCCCACGCTCGCGAGCACCGAGCCCGCGGCCGCGGCCGCGAGCACCGGCAGCAGAAGCAGTCCCATATGGGCGAACACGTCGTGCAGCACGATCACCATCGAATGCTGGTCCGCGCCGATGTCGCCCGCTTTGGCCAGCAGGTTGCCGGCGAGATTGAAGCCCTGCAGCCCCGCCGTCGGCCACAGGCCGATGATCACGCCGCCCGCCAGCATCAGCGACAACAGCGCGGACACCTCGCGCGAGACCGCCACCTTTCCGTCCTCGCGGGCGCGCTGGAGCCGCCGCGCACTCGGGGCTTCGGTCTTGTCCCCGTGGCTCGCCTCCTCAGCCACCGTCCTGCATCCCGAGCGAGGTCGCAAACGTCTCGCGGAAGCCGGTCTCCCAGCCGTACATCAGCGACGCGCCGAAGATCGCCAGCAGCACCAGGCCGCCCAGGATCTGCCCGGGAATGACCACCGCCTGCGCCTGCATGCTGGGAACGAAGCGCCCGATCAGCCCGACCGTGACGTGCCAGAGCATGCCGGCGGCGAGAAAGGGGGCGGCGAGACGGAGCGAGAGCGCGAAGCTCGCGGTGATCACGGCGAGTGCGGCGCGCATCGTGTCGGGCACAGCGAAATTGCCCCCGAAACCCACGATGTGGTAGCTGCCGACCAGCGCATAGAGCGGCAGCGCGTAGAGGCCGGTGGTGAAGAGGGCCACCGGCACAACGAGGCTGAACAGGTGCCCGAGCGCGCTCGACTGGGCGCCGAGTTCGGGATCGGGGTTGATCACGCTGGTGAGGCCGGTGACGACCGAGATGATCTGGGCGGCGATCGGCAGTGCCAATGCGGCGATCCGCGCGGTCCAGCCCAGGAACAATCCGGTTCCGATCTCGAACACGACCATGACCACGGTCTCGACGCCGGTCGCCGGGAGATGCGGGGCGCCCGCCAGCACTAGCGGTGCCACGACCCAGGTCAGCACGACGGCGACCGCGGCGCGGACCGTCATTGGCATCGTGTCCTCGCCGAGCGCCGGCATGACCGAGATCGCCGCACTGATGCGGCAGAGCACCAGCATGGCGCCGAACACCTCCCGCGGGATGTCGCCATGGGCGGCGCCGGTCGGAAAAGCGGAGAGCAGCGGGTCCACGCGTCAGCCGCCGGCAGCCACGATCCGGTCGAAATCGAGCGTGGTGAACTCGGACAGCGAGGTGAACAGGTAGTGGCCGGTGAGTGTCAGCACGAGCAGCAGCGCCATCACCTTCGGCACGAAGGCGAGCGTCTGCTCGTTGATCTGCGTCACCGCCTGGATGATCGACACCACCAGGCCGGTCGCCAGCACGGTCAGCATCGGGATCGCGCCGATCTTGACCACCAGCAGGAAGGCGGCGCGCAGGATGGTCGCAACCTCGTTCTCGTCCATGGGGCGAGCCCCGCTTATCAGATCGTCATCTTCATGACGTCCTGGTAGGCCTGTACGACCTTGTCGCGGACGGCCACGACTTCCTGCAGTGCCAGCTGCGCCTGCGACACGGCGGCGACCACGTGCGTCACGTCGCCGCCGTTGATCACGGCGTTGGTAGCACTCGCATCCGCGTCCTGCCCGGTCGCGACCGCGTTCGAGAGCGTGCGGTCGAGCATCGAGCCGAAGCTGTCGCCCGCCGATCCCCCGCCGCTACCGCCGCTGGCCGTCTGCTGGTAGGCGCTGATCGCCTGGTCAGGACGAACGACGATGCTGTTGATGGCCGTCATGACTGATCCCGCCCCTTATTTCAGAATGTCGAGCGTGCGCGCGAACATGGTCCGCGCCGCCTGCATCGTCTTGAGATCGGCGGCGTAGGAGCGCTCCGCCTCGCGCATGTCCATCAGCTCGACGAAGCTGCTCACGTTCGGCAGCTTGACGTAGCCGGCGCTGTTGGCCGCCGGGTTCGACGGATCGTAGTGGTTCTGGAACTCCGACATGTCCTGGCCGACCTGATCGACGCCGACACCCGACATGCCGTCCTCGCCCACCACCTCGTGAAAGGTGACGGTCTTGCGGCGATACGGGTCGGCGCCCGGCGTGGAGCCGGTGCTGTCCTGGTTGGCGAGGTTCTCGGCGATGACGCGCAGGCGCGCGCTCTGCGCGTCCATGCCGCTCTCGGAGATGTTGAAGGCGGAGCCCATCGCCCCGCCGCCGCTGGCGCTGTCCATCGCCGTCAGCCGCCGCCGCCGAGACCGAGTGCGGTCTGCATCATCGACGTGTAGCGCTTGTAGAGCGTGGTCACCTCGCCCTGCTGGTCCTGCGTCTGGGCGAGCTTGGTGAGCTCGCGGTCGAGCGACACGCCGTTCTTGTCGGGGCTGCTCTCGCCTTCGGTCGTGGCCGCCATGTCAGCGCGGCTGCCGCCGGCGCCGAGATTCTCGCCCTCTTCGGTGCGCATCATGCCGACGGTGGCACCCGACAGCTGCGACTGGAACGGCGAGAGATCGCGCGCGGTGTAGCCGGGCGTGTTGCTGTTGGCGATGTTGCCCGCGAGCACGGTGTCGCGTTGCTGCAGCCAGTCGAGCTTGCGCTCGGCCAGGCTGAAGAAGTCACCGTCGCCTCCGATCGTGCCGCTCATGGGTTTCTCCGCCAGTGGATGGACCACCGTCATGCGTGCCTTAACGCACCATCCTTGACCGAAGATAAATCCGACCCGTTCACGCCCGGTTAATTCTGACGACGGAATATCGGCGTCATCGAGATCCCGCCGGCAAAAGGCCGCCCCATGACTTCTTTTCGTTGCCGCGTGGCCCGTGTTGCCGCCGTGGCCCTGTTGGCCGCTTGCTGCCTCGCGGGTCATGCCCACGCGCAGTCGTTCAGCCTCGACCTCGGCAACAACACGCCGGGGGCCGCCGGCGGCATGACCAGCCGCGTCATCCAGCTGACCGCGCTGATGACGCTGCTGTCGGTCGCACCCGGCATCCTGGTCACCTTCACCGCCTTCACGCGCATCGTCATCGTGCTGAGCATCCTGCGCAGCGCGCTGGGCGCCCAGGGCACGCCGCCGAACCCGGTGCTGATCGGACTGGCACTCTTCCTCACCTATTTCGTGATGGAGCCGACCCTCACCCATGCCTGGGCCGAGGGATTGCTGCCGATGATGCACGGCCAGATCAGCGACATGGACGGGCTGCAGCGGACGGCCGCCCCGTTCCACCGCTTCATGGCGGCCAACACGCAGCCCAAGGACGTCAAGCTGTTCGTCGACCTCGCGCGTGCGCCGACGCCGGCCACGCCCGATGCCACGCCGTGGCGCGTGCTGGCCCCGGCCTTCATGATCGGCGAGCTCCGCCGCGCCTTCGAGATGGGCTTCCTGATCTACCTGCCGTTCCTGGTGATCGACATCGTGATCTCGAGCGTGCTGATGAGCCTGGGCATGATGATGCTGCAGCCGAGTGCGATCTCGCTGCCGTTCAAGCTGATCTTCTTCGTGCTGGTGGATGGCTGGCACCTGGTGGCGGGCAGCCTGGTGCGCAGCTTCGGGCCGACCTGAAACCGCAGGCGGCCTGCGCGTTGACGGAGTCCGTCACGAGAACGCCGGGCGGATGACGCCACGGGAGGTCGACATGAAGCAGCCGCACACTGAAGAGACGATCCGCCACACGGACGGCGATCAGAACACGGGCAACCACAAGAAGCCGGGTGCCGCCGACGAGAAAGGTGCCGACAAGCTCGGCGGGACGCGCGCGGGCGCCGACAACGTCGAGAAGCCGAAATGAGCGTGCCTGCTCAGCGCGGCAGGCATTCTCCGATATAAGGCGGCAGTGCGAACGACGCCGCATGCATCTCGGGCGACCAGTAGCGCGTCTGCCCGAGAATGCCGGCCTCGCCAGCGCGTGAGGCCGCAACAGTGGCGTCGGTCGCGATCGCATTGCCCTTGACCGCGAAGCCGAGCGTCATGAAGCCGCCGACATAGGTGGGCACCGCAGCCACATACGCCGAAACAGTGGGGAAGAACTTCTTCCGGCGCACGCTGGTGGCGCGGAGTTCATCGGCCTGCATCGCCGGCACGCCGCACTGGTTGACCACCAGTCCACCCGGCCGCAGCACGCGTGCGGCGTTCTCGTAGAATTCGTCGGTGAACAGGATCTCGCCCACGCCGATCGGATCGGTGCTGTCGACGATGATCACGTCGAAGCTCTCAGCAGGTGCGCGCCGCACATAGTCGATGCCGTCGCCCACGATGATTTCCGCGCGCGGATCACTCCAGGCGTCGCCGGAGACGCCCGGGAGGAACTCCTTCGAAAGTCGGATGACCTCGCCGTCGATCTCGACCATCACGGCGCGCCGGACGCCACGATGCTCCAGCACGCGACGCAGCACGCCGCCGTCGCCGGCACCGATGATCAGCACGTCGCGCGCGGCCCCATGCGCGATCAGCGGCACATGCGCGATCATCTCCTGGTAGACGAACTCGTCCGCCTCGGTGATCTGGACCACGCCGTCCAGCATCAGCACGACGCCGTGCGAGGACGTGTCGAGCACCACGATCTCCTGGAACTCGCTTCTCGTGCGCGCCAGTTCGCGTCGCACGAGGAAACGCTGTCCCCAGTCGGGATACAGGCTCTCGGCGATCCAGACTTCGTTGCTCATGGCATGCTCGCAAAAGAGAACGCGCATGACTGCCGGCGGGAAGTCATGCGCGCCGCTCTGAAGGGCGGCCCGCAGGCCGCCGAGGCTTAGAAAACGCGGCCGCGCCGCTGCTCGTCGACATCGACGCGCCCGGGCGAGAACGCGTCCTGCAGGACGGGGATCGCCAGGTGCGGGTCGCAGGCGCCGCACATGAATACGTCGATCGCCGCGTAATCCCGTTCCGGCCACGTATGGATCGAGATGTGGCTCTCCGCCAGCACGACCACACCGGACACGCCGCCATTCGGCGTGAAGTGGTGGAAATGGCTGTGCAGGATCGTCGCACCCGCACGCACCGCGGCTTCCCGCAGAGCGACGTCGATGCCTTCCGGATCATCGAGGCGGCTTGCGCCCCACAGATCGATCAGAAGATGCGTTCCCGCAAACTTCATCCCGTCGCGTTCGACGAAATAATCCTTTCTCTCCTCCTCGGCCGAAACCGGAGAGAATTGCGACATCTGGATCTCGCTCGGAAGCTCCGAGACCATCCCCAGCTGAGCAAGTGCGTTCATCACGTACCCCCAAACCAGCAGACGGCCTGTTGGGTGCTGAGCACCCCCTTGGGCCAAGGGGGCGTCACATATGGCCTCCACCCCCCCCATGCAAGCGAAAACGCCCCCTGCCCTGTTTTTGTCAGATGCCGCTCACCGGCGCGGGGCGTCCCGAGTCCCCATTTGCGCCGAGTGGCGTCATCAGGACGTCGAGGCTGCGACGCTCGCTCTCGTCCGTCAGCCGGGGCTCGATCGCGTGCGCCGCCGCGGACGACGACGGCGCGCCGTCGCGAACGCTCACTGCCACCAGCTGCAGCGCCACGGCACCCTGCGCCGCGTCGAGCGAACCATGCGCCGGCAGGCGGTGGAACAGCTCGGTGAGCGGGACGATCGCCGCGTGCCAGTCCTGCCGCTCCATCAGCAGCTTCGCCTTGAGACGGAGTCCCTCGTCGTCCGGCACTTGGGCCAGCAGGGCGAGCGCGTCGGCGGTCTTGCCCTCGGCGTCGAACACGCGCGCACGCACCAGCCGCCGGGTGCCCGCGAGCGGTGCCGGCAGGTTTGCCTCGTCGTCACGGGCGAGCGTCAAGGTTGCGGCCGCGTGGTCGCCCTGCGCCACGTCGAGGGCGGCGAGCTGCGTGTTGATGGCTGCCCGCGCGGTGCCGGCCGGCATCGCGCGCACCAGGGGTTCCAGGGTCGCCGCCGCATGGTCGTCCAGGCCGAGCGCCGCGAACTTGTCCGCGAGGATCATACCCGTCCGGGTCGCGAGATCGCTCCCGCCGGGGATCGCGTCCGCGTTCTCGGCGATGATCGAGGCGTAGTCCGAGGCGCTCACGCCGGCGGCGACGCTCGGGGTCGCAAGCCGTTCCAGTGCCGCCAGACGGCGCGCGTCGACCTGGCCGCGAAGCGTGGGATCGAGCTCGGCCGCATCATGCCAGAGCGAGAAGGCGGCCCGCATGTCGGGCGCGCGAAGCCGGTCATCGCCCTCCTCGAGCAGCGCCGTCGCCTCCTGCCCGGTCAGGCGCCAGTCGAAGCGATGGGCGTCGAGCAGATCGGCCGCCGCGGCGGGTGTGAGCTGGCCGGCGGCGAGCCGCAGCCGGATCAGCTCCCGCAGGCTGTCGGCCATGATCCCGAGATCACGGCTCCGGGCGAGCCGGTCCAGGGTGGCAAGCGCTTCCGTCGGGTGGCCGAGCCGCGCGCTCGCACGGGCCCGGGCCAGGCGGGTGGCATCGCTATCGGGCAGGAGATCGACCGCACGGAGCGCATCCGGGTCGTCGCCGGCCAGCAATACTCGCGCGGCCTGGACGGCGGCGGCCTCCCGCAGCCTGGCGGGGTAGGACAGCAGCAGCGGCATGCCGCGACGGATGGTGGCGGCCTCCGACCCGAGCGGCGCAGGCGGTGCCCAGGCCAGCGCCCGCCAGAGCTTCGCCTCCTCGGTGTTCGGAAAGGTCGGCGCCGCGAACGCGTCGGGCGCCCCGCGGCGCTTGTCGAGGATCGACGCGATGCCGGCGAGCAGCGCCGCTCTGGGCGAGGCCGCCGCCGCCGGATCGTCGCTCGCGGCCGTGACGAGAACGGAATGTGCCTCGGAGCCGAGACCGAGCGCCACCATGGCCTCTGCGAGGTCGAGACGCCGCTCGCTGCGCGCGCGCAGCGGTGCGGTCGCCGCCGCAAGCGCGCGCTGACGCATGCGGCGGGTGAGCGCGTCGGTGGGCTCGTCGAACAGCGACAAGGTCCGCGTCAGGCCGTCCACCGATGCGACGGCCGAAGCGGCGAACCCGGCGGGCACGTGGATCGAGGCCGCACCGTCCATCGCGAGATCGAACCCGTTGCTGGTGCGATGCAAGCTCAGACGATCCGAAAACGGCTCCACCACGATGCCCACGAGCGTCTCGTCGATGGCGAAGAGTGCCGAGCGTCGCGCCGGTCGTAACGCACCCGCGCCGCCCGTGTCGGTTCCGACCAGCAGCAGCGCGCGGGTCACGGGGTCGATCAAGGTCAGCGCACGGCCGGGATGCGGGACGGAAAATGAGACCGCCGCACTCTGCGCCCGGTAGGCGATGGTGGTCTCCCCCGGGGGCAGGACGGGCGTGCCACTGAGACACAGGCCGTCGGACTGACGCTCGATGCGGATGCCCTCGCCGCCTGGTGTTGGCACGCGAAGCGCCGTCCAATCCGCGGTCTGGATCACCTGCGGCCTGTGCGTTTGCCACCAGCTCCCGTTGCCTTCGGATGGAGGCACCACACCCCGATCGACGACCACGACCGTGTCTGAGCCGCGACGATACATCGCGACACCCGCCGCATGGCTGGCCGGCAGCAACAGGCAGCCATCCGCCGCGATCGTGACGGCGACACCCGGATCCCCGACTGCGCTGCTGGGTGAGGCCGCTTTGGCAATGGACGACGCGGTGCCCGGTGCATCGGGGGCAGCCTTCGAGGTCGAGCGCGCCGGGTCCGCGGACGTCGAAGCCGGCGCCTTCGAAGCGGCGGCCTTCGCCGGCTTCTGGAGACCGATGATGGACGCGACCATGCCGTCGGGGAGTCCCGGGATGAGCGTGTCGATCGACGCCACCGGTTTCTTTGCGTGAATGCTCGGCTGGACCGGCGCGACCGCGGCATGCACCGATGGCGGGTCGGAAACGTCGATCACCAGCGCGCCGTCAACCGTGGCGGTGTGGACAAGCGCGCCCGGCCTGATCTCGATCGTGATGGCGCCGGCCTTGCGGATCACATGCAGAACGTCGTGCACGGGCACGCGCGGCATGACGAGATGCACGCGGCGTTTGCCGGTCGCGAGCACCAGTGTCGCGCCCGACGGCTCGAGATGCGGCCGCAGATCTCCGGCGCCCTTGATCACGAGATGACCCGGCGCGATCGCGGCCCATGTCGCTGCCGGTCCCATGCCGAGAAAGGCGGCGCCGAGGAGCAGGGCGCGCACGAACGAGCGCATCAGCCGGGACTGGGCGGTGCGGCACTCGGACCGAGCGCGTTCTCGGACCGGTAATGGGCCAGTGCCTGGGTGGCGAAACGCGCACGTTCCGGCTGCATGTCGCCCATGATGGCGGCCGCCTTGCGCTCGTTCATCTTGTCGAGGATCGGCAGGAGAACGTGCAGGTCGAGCGCGTCGAAGATCGCGGCGGCTGCGGCGGGCTTCATGTCTTCGTAGAGCTTCACGAGCCCCTGCATGCCCGCCCGTTCCTGCGTCTTTCGATCGGTCTCGAGCGATGCGAGTTCGGTCTGCCGATGCTCGATCTCCTGCAGGCGCTGCTCGAGCGCGTGCTGAGCGGCGTCAAGCGCCGTCTGGCGCGCATCGAGTGCGGCACTTCGCCTGTCGAGCGCGTCGCGGCGGCTGCGCAGGTCCTGCAGAAGCTTCCAATCGGGCGGCAGCGCCGGTGCTGCCGGCGCGCGGATCGGCTCGATCGTCGGCGGCGTCGCCGCAGCGACCGTGCTGTTTGCCGGATGCGCACTGCTCTTCTCCGACGCGGGAGCTGGAGCCGCGGCCGGATCGGGTGCCGCTTGCGCCGTGGGAGCCGCTTCGGCGGAAGCCGTCGCAGCCGGCTTTCCCTCCGCCCAGGCGATCTGGACGAGCGCTGCGATCTTGAACGCCAGAACGGCGGCCATCACCCAGGCAGTGACGGGCACCAGGAGGTTCGACAACCGGGACGACATGTCAGCGGCTCATCTGCAGGGCGCGCAGGAGATCGCGCTCTGCCTTGCTCCGGACCCGCGGCTCGCTGGTCGGCGTCTTCTCCACCAGGCGTGGCGCCTGCGGAGCACGAACGAAGGACCGGCTGCTGTGATCGGGCTCGGGAGGAGCGATTTTCGTCTCACTCTCGATCGCGCGCCGCTCGCGGAGGCTGCGCTCGAGCGCATCGGCCGACTTGTCGGCCCGCTCGGACAGGAGGTTGAGGTCTTCGCGCAAAACCGACGCGCGCTCGATCTGGCGGGTGAGGTGGCGGCCGGCACCCTCGGCCGCGAGACGAAGCCGCTCGATCCCCTCTTCGGCAAGACGCGTGCTGTCGTTGAAGCCGTCCAGCAGCGCCTCAAGGCGCGCCCGGTCACGTCGCAACGCCGTCAAGGCGCGGGCGAGGCGAAGCGCGTGCACCAGGGAGGCCGCCAGCAGGACAACGAGGAGAGCCTCGAGGAGAAATTCGGCAGGGGTCATTGGATGATGAGCTCCTGGAACAGGATGTCGTCGAGCCGGGCGGTCGGCACGACAATCGTCGCGCGGGCGAGAAAAGCTTCCTTGAGACGGTAGAGACCCGCACCGCTCTTCAGCTCCTCGGGCCGCATGGCGCGCAGATAGGTCTGGAGCATGTCGATGATCCGCGGGATCGCCGGGGTCACCAGCGCGCCGTCAGCGGCGGACGCAGCCTCCACGCGACACTGCACCTTCGCAAAGACCTCGCGACGCGGACCGGCATCCAGGTTCACGACCATCTCCGGGAGGTCGACGAACACGGGCTCGTGCGAGACGGCAGCGGTCTGCACATTCTTCTTGAGAGGGGGCGCATGATGGAGGAACGGAAGCATGCCCATGGCACCGAGGCCGCCCACGACCACGAGCAATGCCACCACGACGCCCGCGATCAGGAAGAGCTTCTTCTTGCCCTTCGGCTTCGGTGCGTCGCCCTCGGCGGCAGAATCTTTCTCGCCGGCCTTGTCTTCGCCCCCGCTCATAGCCGATCCCGATGCTCCTGCGGCGGCAGATTGCCCGAAGATCGTTGATCGAACGTAAACGTGGCCGTTTACGTTTTACAAAGGTTCGCGGAGCATTCTCCGCCGAAAGCAGTGTGGCTTGAAGACGGATGGAAAACCCAACCTACATCGCCCTCTCGCGCCTGATGTCGCAGCAGCGTGCGATGGACGTGGTCGCGAACAACATCGCGAACGCCGATACGCCCGGATACAAGACGCAGCATGTGCAGTTCAGCGACTGGCTGCTGCGCACGCAGGAACCGTCCTCGCAGGGTGGCGAGCCGACGCTCGCCTTCACGCAGGATCGCGCCACCTGGCGCGACACGTCGCCCGGCGCGCTGACGCAAACCGGCGACCCGCTCGACCTCGCACTCGGCGGCGGGGGATATTTCCAGGTCCAGACGAGCAACGGCATCCGCCTCACCCGCGCAGGACGCTTCGCCATCCAGTCGGATGGTACGGTGGGCGATTCCGCGGGCAACCCGTTGCTCGACGACGGCGGCAGCCCGATCCATATCGGCGCCAACGACCGGCAGATCACCGTCTCGGCGGACGGCACGATCCAGACCGAGAACGGCCGCGTGGGCAAGATCGGGATCGTCACGCCGACCGATCCTAACCGCCTCGCGGCGGAGGGTTCGCATCTGCTCCGGTCCGACACGCCCACGAACCCGATGGCCACGCCGCAGGTCGTCCAAGGCGCGCTCGAGTCGAGCAACGTCCAGCCAATCACCGAAATGACTCGCATGATGCAGATGGAGCGAGAATTCCAATTCATGACGCAGTTCGTGCAGAGCGAAAGCGATCGCCAGCAGTCTGCCATTGATACTCTGACGACGACACCGGAAGCGTAATTACTCGTTTTTCGTACTCCCCCGGCTTGACACGAAAGCGGCGTCCGCCGGACGCCCTGATCCTTGGTGAGGTGATATCATGCGTTCTCTCGACATCGCCGGCACAGGCATGCAGGCACAGCAGACCAACGTCGAAGTCATTTCGAACAACATCGCCAACATGACGACGACAGGCTTCAAGCGACGCCGGGCCGAGTTCCAGGACCTGATGTATCAGAGCCTGCGCCGCGTCGGTTCCACCAGCTCGGATGCCGGGACGATCGTTCCCGCCGGCGCGCAGGTGGGTCTCGGCGTGAAGACCGCCGCCATCTACCGCATCAACGAGCAGGGCAACCTGACGCAGACCAGCAACACGCTGGACATGGCGATTCAGGGCAGCGGCTACTTCCAGGTGCAGTTGCCGTCCGGACAGACCGCCTACACGCGCGACGGCACGTTCGGCCTGTCCGCCTCGGGCGAGATCGTCACGGCCGACGGTTATGTGGTGGCACCCGGCATCACCATCCCGTCGAACGCCACGAGCATCACCGTCAGCGGTTCGGGCCAGGTGCAGGCGACCATCTCCGGCCAGACAGCAACGCAGACGGTGGGCCAGCTGCAGCTCGCCACGTTCGCGAACGAGGCGGGTCTCGATGCACAGGGCGACAACCTGTTCCTGCAGACGGAAGCATCGGGCAATCCGGTGACGGGAAATCCAACCTCGACCGGTTTCGGCAGTGTCATGCAGGGTTACGTCGAGAGCTCCAACGTGAACGTCGTCTCGGAAATAACCAACCTCATCACGGCCCAGCGCGCCTATGAGATGAACAGCAAAGTCATCACCGCATCCGACGAGATGTTGCAGACCTTGACCAACCTTAAATGAAACGACTGAGCGGCAAAATCGTCGCGCTCGCGCTTGCCGCGGCTCTGCTCGCCTGCGGCCTCGCGGCGAACACGGCGGCAGCGGCCCGGCTGCGGCCCTATGTCGAGATCGTAGGCCCCGTGGTTCATCTGTCCGATCTGTTCTCCAGCCTCGACAGTGGCCAGGATGTGCAACTCGGCGCAGCCCCGGCGCCCGGCAGCCAGCTCGTCATCCGTTCCGCCCAGCTCAGCGCGATCGCCGACCAGTTCGGGGTCAGTTGGGACGGGCCGCGGGAGGGTGTCTCGACGACACTCCTGCGTAAGGGCCATCCGGTCGATCTCGGCACCGCCATGTCGAAGCTGCGCGACGCGCTCTCGGCCGCCGGTATCGATGCCAAGAGCATCGTCACCTTCGACCGTTTCGCCAGCCCGATGGTGGACGATGGCGCCAAGATCTCGGTCGGGCCGCCCGAGCTGGATGCGATGCGGCGCCGCTTCAGGGCGGTCCTGCGCGCGACCTGTGGCGAGGACGAGGTCCTTGCGATGGACCTCGCGGGCTCGATCGAGGCCGCGATCCCGGTCGTGGTGCCCGTCCACGCCATCAGGGTGGGCGAGGTGATCACGGACGACGATCTCACGCTCGCATCGATCGCCGAGAGCAAGGTGCCGGCGAACGCGGTGACGCGCATCGAGGAAGCGTCCGGCCAGGAGGCGCGGATGCCGCTTCTGAGCGCCGTGCCGATCGCCGCCTCGATGCTCCGGCGCGCGACCCTCGTCCACAAGGGCGGCCCCGTCGCCATTCATCTCGCATCGAGCGGCATCGACATCGCGGCCCAGGGCACAGCACTCGGATCAGGTGCGCTCGACGACCGGGTTCCGGTTCTGAACCCCTCGTCGCATGCGGTGCTGTTCGGCTGGGTGATCGGTGACTCGGAAGTGCGGGTGGACCCGGAGACACGGCCGACGACATCGACGCCCAACATGATCAATTACGGATCGATCGCCCAATGAAAGCATTTCGGGCCGCGATCCCGGTCGCCTTCGCCATCTTGCTCGCGGGCTGCGGCTCGCTCGACCGGCTGTCGAGCGTCGGCCGGCCGCCGCCGATGACGAAGAGTTCGGACCCGACCCTGGCGGCCGATTACCGGCCGCTCACGCTGCCCATGCCGGCGCGGCAACCGCCGCCGACCGATGATTCCAGCCTGTGGCGCTCCGGCAGCCGTGCCTTCTTCAAGGACCAGCGCGCGGCCAACGTGGGCGACATCATCACGGTGCTCGTCAACATCACCGACGCGGCCGATGTCGAGGACGGCACGACCTCGCAGCGCGAAGGCAAGGAAGGGCTTGGCGTTCCGTCCCTGTTCGGCCTCGGCACCAAGCTGAAGGTGCTCGCGGCGGCGACCGGCGGACAGCTGCTCAGCACCGACAGCACGAACTCCAACGATGCCACCGGAGTCATCAAACGGAACGAGACCGTGACGTTGCGGCTGGCCGGCGTGATTACCCAGGTCATGCCGAACGGGAACCTGGTTCTCGCCGCCAGGCAGGAGGTCCGCATCAACAGCGAGTTGCGGGTGCTGCAGGTGACCGGCGTCGTTCGCCCGCAGGATATCGCAAGCGACAACACGGTCACCCATGACCGGCTGGCCGAGGCGCGGATCTCTTACGGCGGCGCGGGCCAGCTGACCGACCTGCAGACCCCGCGCTACGGGCAGCAGATCCTGGACATCGTGTCGCCCTTCTGAGCGGCGGACGGAGCCGCCTCAGTCGTCGCGGTGGACGCGTTCCATCCGCTCGTGGCGCTCCTGCGCCTCGATCGACAGGGTCGCGATCGGACGGGCTTCGAGGCGCCTGAGGCCGATCGGCTCGCCGCTTTCCTCGCAGAACCCGTAGGTGCCGGCCTCGATCCGGAGCAACGCCTGGTTGATCTTGCTGATCAGCTTGCGGGCGCGGTCGCGGGTGCGAAGCTCGAGCGCCCGGTCGGTTTCTACACTGGCACGGTCGGTAATATCGGCCTCGTGGATCCCGCCCTGGGAGAGGCTCTCGAGAGTGCCGTCGGCCTCCTTCAGGAGCTCGGCTCGCCAGCGCACCAGCTTCTGGCGGAAGAACTCCACCTGGAGCGGGGTCATGAACTCCTCGTCTTCCGAGGGTCGATAGTCCGGCGGCAAGGTCAACATCCGAACGTCCATCCTTGTGTCGGCCGCGGGCCGCCCGGGGGCGGACTTGGCGGGCTTATAGCCACGCCGTCCGGCACCGCCAAGCGTCAATCTTGCGCAGGCGCCCGTGGCAGACGACGCGCGATTTCGATGCGCGCCCGGAGCACGATGGCTCGCGTCACCGCAGCCAGGCCCGGATCGGCCGCCTCCGGCGGGTTCTCGACCAGGCTCAGCAGGCGCTCCATCGGCAGCGTTTCGACCTTCGCCCCGAGCAGGCCGCGCTGGAGCTCGGCAAGCAGTTCGAGGACGTCGGTGCCGTGACGATGCGCCTCGCGGTCGCGCCTCTCCTCGCCGTCGACCGCGAGCTGATGGAGCAGCATGGGGTTGACCGCGCCGAGCGGGCCGGCGGCGTTCGTCTCCGCGGCCGCAGGCTCCGCCGTCTCGCCGAGCGACACGTCGAATGCGGCGCCGGTGCCCGCGCGACGGGTCGGCCGCAGGATGGCGGCCTGACCTGCTCGACCGAGGGGATTGAGCGGATCGGTCATGCGCGTCTCGAAAACAAGAGGGGCGATTCAGACATTCTTTGTCCTTTCAGTGGACAGTATCGGACGAACTGATTGACGAGCGACGAAAACCGCATGCGCCACGTCCGTTTCTTCCTGTCTCTGATCGCCCTTGCGAGCCTGCTCGTGAGCATAGCCGCTCACGCGACCGGCGTGCGTATCAAGGATATCGCCGATCTCGAGGGTGTGCGTGCCAACCAGCTGGTGGGGTACGGGCTCGTGGTCGGGCTGAACGGCACCGGGGACCGGCTCGACAATTCCGTCTTCACCCGGGAATCACTGATCGGCATGCTCGAGCGGCTGGGCGTGAACACGCGCGACCAGGCGGCCAAGCTCGAGACGAAGGACGTCGCAGCCGTCATGGTCACGGCCGATCTTCCGGCCTTCGTACGCGGCGGCAACCGCATCGATATCGGCGTCTCGGCGATCGGCGACGCGACCGACCTCACCGGCGGAACCCTGCTGGTCACGCCATTGATGGGTGCGGATGGCGAGGTCTACGCGGTGGCCCAGGGTGCGCTGGTCACCAACGCGTTCGCCGCCAAGGGCGCTGCCGCCAGCATCACCCGCAACGTTCCGACCGCCGGGCATATCGCCAACGGAGCCATCGTCGAACGCGAGGTCGAGTTCAATTTCGCCGACCGCTCGATCCTGCACCTGTCGCTGCGCAACCCGGATCTCACCACCGCGCGTCGCATCGAGCAGGCCATCAACGCGGCGCTGGGTGCCGGCGTCGCGCGTGCGACCGATCCGCGCTCGGTGGAGCTCCATGTGGGCGCGGATGCGGTCGATGTGATCGCGCGCGTCGAGGATCTGACGGTGGAGCCGGACACGCCGGCCGTGGTGGTCGTCGACGAGGCCAGCGGCACGATCGTCATGGGCGACAATGTCCGGATCAGCACGGTGGCGATCGCGCAGGGCAATCTCACCATCCGCGTGAACGAGACGCCGCTGGTGTCGCAGCCTGGTCCGTTCTCGAAAGGGCGGACGGCGGTGGTGCCGCGCACGGGCATTTCGGTCGACACGGGCGCCGACCACAAGCTGGGCATCCTGGATTCGGCGCCGACATTGCGCGACCTCGTCGGCGGATTGAACGCGCTCGGCGTGGGGCCGCGCGACATGATCAGCATTCTCCAATCGATCAAGGCAGCCGGTGCGCTGCAAGCAGACATGGTGGTCCGATGACATCCGTAATCATGCCTGGTGCCGCGGCACCGCTCGCCGCATCCGCCCAGGATCCGACGCGCGCACCAGCGACATCCGCCGCCGCCTCAAAGTTCGAGGCGATGATGATCGGCCAGATGCTGCAGCCGATGTTCGACACCATCCAGGAGGACAAGACCTTCGGCGGCGGTTCGGCGGAGGGGATGCTGAAGCCGATGCTGGTCACGCAATATGCGGATCTGATGGAGCAGAAAGGCGGTCTCGGCCTCGACGACGCGATCTCCCAGGAGCTTGCACAAACGCCGGGACGCGGCCGATGACCCCGGCCGCGACGGGCCTGGACATGCAGGCACAGGCCGAGGCGGAACAGCTCATAGCACTCCTCGAGGAAGAGAATACGGCGCTCGCCGGCATGCAGGTGGCATCGGTCGTGGCGTCGGTCGGGCGCAAGCGCGCGCTCGTCGAGAAGATCGCGGCACGCGCCACCACGCGCGGCGGCAAGCCCCCGATCGACGCGTCGTGCGGCCGCCGCCTCGCCGCGGCATCGAGGCGGAACGCTGCCCTGCTCGATGCGGCGATCTTTGGACAACGCGAGCTGATGAAGATCCTGGCATCCGCCGTGCGCGGAGCGGAGGAGCGGAAAGTCTATGTCCGCCACGGTCACGCGACGCAGTTGACCCGCTCGGTCGGACTTACGATCGCAACGAGCGCCTGATACGTCGTCGGCGCGCGACGCCGGCGAACCAGATCGCCTGCGATCCCGGCTCGCCTGATCTCGCCGCTCGAGCCGCGCCGCCGATCGATGTCGGAACGCAAACCTGCGCGTTCCTCAAAAAAAGAGACGGCCGGATCAGGAACCGGCCGCCTTCGCAGTCATCGCATCAAAGGTGACGTCACGCGATCACGTGACGTCAGGTGGTGCTTCTACTCGTGCTCGGCAGCTTGCTCTTCCTGTGCCGTGGTCTCCATCTCGTCGAACGTCTCCGCCGAGATGACGGGCGTCTCTTCACGCGGCTTGCGCGCGCGACGCTGAACGGGCGCCTTCGCCTCTGCCGGGGTCTCGGTCTTGCGCAGCGTCACCGTGCGCGGCTTGCGCGTCTTGGTCTCCGTCTTGGGAGCAGTCTTCGTCGCGACCTTGGTGGCGCGGGGCATTTTCGCAGCCGTGCCGCGCGTGGCCCGCGTCGTCGTGGTGGTCTTGGCGGCGGCGGGCTTGCGCGCCGTCGTCTTGCGGGCCGTCGTCGTGGCCCGTGCGGCCGGAGCGCGCTTGGTCGCGGCGCGCGTGGTCTTGGCGGCACCACGTGTCGCTGCCGCACGCTTGGCGACTGTGGCAGCGCCGGGCGGACGGCCGCGCCTGGCCGGCGGGCGGGCGGCAGCGGCCGTCGTCTTGCGTGCGGTGGCCGTGGTGGTGCGCTTCGCCGCGGCGGCGGGCTTGCGGCCTGCGGCGCGCGTCGCGGTCTTGGCGGCCGTGCCGCGGGTCGCGCGGGCCGGCGTGCGCGTCGCCGTCTTGGCCGTGCGCGTGGTCGACTTCGGACGACCGCGGGCAGGCGCCGCCGCCGTCTTGGCGCGCGTGGTGGTCGCCTTCGCGCGGGTGGTGGTGGCCGCCTTGCCGCGTGTCGCGGTCGCTTTCGCGCGGGTCGCCGGCTTGGCGGCCGTGCCGCGCGTGGTCGTCTTCTTCGCGGCCCCGGTCTTTGCAGAAGCGGCCTTGGCGGAAGCGGCCTTGGTGCCCGTGGTCTTCGCACGTGTGGCGGTGGTGGTGCGCGTTGCCGGACGCGTGCCGCGCGCGGACGTGGTGCGGCGGTCGCCAGCGCGGACGGCCATCGGCCGCGCGCGTTTCGGCGTCTTGTTGGACTCGTCAGTGGCCATTGTCTTCGACCTCGTTTCCCATCGTCCGGGAGGACGATTCCTCCCGATGCGCTCAGCTATCCTGTGTCGACCGGCGCTGTTCACTGCCGACCTTCGCGCTCGACCCGACCTGCCCATTCCGACTTGCGTCGCACGAATCGGGAGACACACGCGTAATGTGCAATCACTCAGGATGTCCACCGCTGTCAACGAAAAGCACTCGTTACGTCGAAGTTCCGGCGAAAATACGAGCCAGACGGAAAACACGAGCACGCGCGCGAGCGTTTTTGTTCGCGGATCGCGCGTCGCGTCAGTCGGCGGCGATGTTGTCGAGCAGCCGAACCGTGCCCAGCCTGGCCGCCGCAAGAAGCCGCGCACCGGCACGAACACTGTCGAGAACAGCAAGCGACTCTCCGTCCACCAGCGCCAGGTACTCAACTGCGAAGCCCCGACCCTCGAGCTCTGCGGCAGCACTCGCCAGCATGTCGGACGCCGCGCCGCCGTCCCGAAGATCGTGGGCCACGCGACGGAGCATGCGATGCAGCGACGGTGCTTCGGCCCGTTCGGCCGGGAGCAGAAAGCGGTTGCGCGACGACATCGCCAGGCCGTCCGCGTCGCGCCGGGTCGGTCCCGCTTTCACGTCGACGGGAAGAAGAAGATCGGTCGTCATCCGCCGGACGACCTGCAATTGCTGCCAGTCCTTCTCGCCGAACCAGGCGGCAACCGGCCTCACCTGACCGAACAGGGTCGCGACCACCGTCGCCACGCCGCGGAAATGGCCGGGCCGCGCGGCACCTTCGAATCCTTCGGAGGGTCCTGCGACTTCAATGAAGGTCGCATGCCCCGCGGGATACATCGTGGCCCGATCCGGCAGCCACGCGATCGCGCAGCCGCTGCTGCGAAGCACGGCGAGATCCGCCGCGTGATCCGCCGGATAGCGCGCGAGATCGGCCGCATTGTCGAACTGCAACGGGTTCACGAAGATCGACACGGCAACGTCGCAGCCTTCCGCGCGAGCGGCGTCGATCAGGCTGAGATGTCCGTCATGCAGCGCACCCATCGTGGGCACCAGTGCCAGCGCGCGTCCGGCGCTCCGCTGCGCGCGCCGCGCTGTCTCGAGTTCCGCGCGGGTACGGGCGATGAACATCTGAGCGCAGTCCCTCTCTCTGACCGGGATCTCGACCTGCACCTCCCGCTTCCGCCCCGCAAGCGTGCACGGGGGGCGCCGCCATTGCCGCGGCGGAGGAAAGAGGCTTTGCTGCCGCGTCCAGGGCCGCGATCTTGGTCGAAGGTCGCGGAGCGCCGAGGCCGCGGAATGATCAAGGGAACAAACGGTAGAACACCGCAACAGGCCGCGGACACGGCGCCGGGCGATGCAGGCGAACACGGAGGCGAGGATGCGGCACCTCCCGCCGGCGGCCGGATCCTCCGTGTCATGCTGTCGGGCGACGACACGCAGCGGCGTTCCTCCATCCTCGCGCGCGACGTCGACCAGGCGATGATCGATCTCGCCGCCGAGAACAGTTTCCAGCCGCGCGGACTCACCGGCCCTTTCGTTCTCCACCTGGCTCTGCTCGGCGGCCGCCTGCTGTTCGACATCCGCGACGCCGGCGATCAACCCCTCGCCCTGGTCGGTCTCGTACTCGGTCCTTTTCGCCGCCTCATGAAGGACTATCTGATGATCGTCGAAAGCCATGCGAGCGCCGCCGGCGACGCCCACGCAGGACGCATGGAGGCGATCGACATGGGCCGCCGCTCACTCCACAACGAGGGCGCCGAGCTGATCATCCAGCGCCTCCGCGGCAAGATCGAGGTCGATTTCGAGACCGCGCGTCGATTGTTCACGCTCGTATGCGTGCTTCACCAGCGGTTCTGAGCCACACCACAAGCGAACGAGGAGAGACGGGACGACATGAAGATCGACGGCACACCCTACCGCAGCGTCTGGGTCGATGGCGCGGATGGCTGGTCCGTCCGGATCTTCGACCAGACCAGGCTGCCCTGGTCGCTCGACATCCTGCGTCTCACCGCGGTCGAGCAGGTGGCACATGCGATCCGCTCCATGCAGGTGCGGGGCGCGCCGCTGATCGGTGCGGTGGCGGCTTACGGATTAGCACTCGCACTGCGCCACGATTGCTCGACCGACGCGATGGAGCGTAACGCCGCGATGCTGAACGCCACGCGTCCGACCGCGGTCAATCTCCGCTGGGCGCTCGAGCGCATGCTGACGCGGTTGCGCAACACCGCGGTGTCGGACCGCGTCGCCGTCGCCTATGACGAGGCGGCCCGCATCTGCGACGAGGACGCCGCTCAGAACGAGCAGATCGGCGTGCACGGCCTGCCATTGATCGAGGCGGCGGCCGCGAACGCGGGCGAGAAACGCGTCAACGTGCTCACCCATTGCAACGCCGGCTGGATCGCGACCGTGGATTGGGGAACGGCCCTGGCGCCGATCTACAAGGCGCATGATGCAGGCCTCGACGTGCATGTCTGGGTCGACGAAACCCGACCGCGCAACCAGGGTGCGGCACTCACCGCGTGGGAGCTCGGCCGCCATGGCGTGGCCCACACCGTGATCTCCGACAATGCCGGCGGCCATCTGATGCAGCACGGCCGCGTCGACCTGGTGATCGTCGGCACCGATCGCGTGACGCGCGCGGGCGATGTCGCCAACAAGATCGGCACCTACCTCAAGGCGCTCGCGGCGCACGACAACGACATCCCGTTCTGGGTGGCACTGCCCTCGACCACGATCGACTGGCGCGTGTCGGACGGGTTGCGCGACATCCCGATCGAGGAGCGGCCGCCCACCGAAGTGACCACCGTCACCGGCCGCGGCATGGACGGCACGGTGACCACGGTGCGCGTGACGCCGACCGACAGCCCCGCCGCCAACCCGGCCTTCGACGTGACGCCGGCGCGCCTGGTGACCGGCCTGATCACGGAGCGCGGGCGGTGCGGTGCGAGCGAGGACGAGCTCGTGCGCCTGTTCCCGAACGAGGCCCCTTCCCCGAACGAGGCCCCTTTCTCGAACAAGGCTCTGGCCTAGGCTGTAGACTCATAACTGCGTAGCCAGGGTCGCATTGAGGCGAGTTGGATCATGGCTAGAAAGTTGGCGGCGAGCTTCTCATAGCGCGTAGCGACGCGGCGGAAGTGCTTTAGCTTGGAAAAGAACCGCTCGATCAGGTTGCGCTCACGGTAAAGCCGCTTGCTGAAGCAAGGCTTCCACTTGCGATTGCTCTTCGGCGGGATGTTCGGCGTGGCACCTTGCTCCTGGATCATCTCCCGGATGCGATCAGCGTCGTAGGCCTTATCGGCCAATACGATGGTCCGCGGGCCGAGGTGGCTAAGCAGGCTGTCAGCGACCTGCCCGTTGTGCGTCTGCCCGGCGGTCAGCCTTAGCCGGATTGGCAGTCCCTGCGCATCGACGACAACGTGGATCTTGGTCGTGAGGCCGCCACGTGATCGACCGAGACAATTATCAGGACCCCCTTTTTTGCCGTCGCAGCCTGTTGGTGCGCTCGGATGGAAGTGCTGTCGATCATCTGTATCTCGCCGTGGTGCACGGCGCTGATGGCGTCCATTAGCCGGTCCCACACGCCCGCCTTTCGCCATCGCGAGAAGCGATTGTAGCAAGTGGTGCGCGGGCCATAGCGCTCGGGCAAGTCGCGCCACGGCGCACCGGATCGCAATACCCAAAAGATACCGTTCAGCACCCGCCGGTCATCGACCCGCGGCACACCACGTGGCTTGTTGGGCAAGAGCGGCTCAATCACATGCCACTCGAAGTCGGTCAAGTCATATCGGCTCATGCTGAAGGTGAATCAGAGAACCGGCAGGAGGGGAAGCTTCGCCTGATCAGAAGCCGAACTTCTTTGGGTCGGCGAGCACAGCGTCAGCGATCAGGTGCGGGTCACGAACCTCGACCTGCTCCAGCAGCGCAATCATCGTACCTCTATCACGCCGCCGTGCCGCTTCATCCCATTGGTCGATGGTGCCCACATGCGACAGCCGCTCGTTGACCGTCATACCCGCTAAGCTGGGCTCGTTCCGCTTCAACATAGGCGCAGCCTCTCACACCAAAGCCCATACGCCAACGTTTTATGAGTTCACGGCCTAGAACCGGGCCCTCTCCCGGACGCGGCGTCGTCGCCGAACGAGGCATTGTTCACGGCGCAGGCCGGGGCGTAAGAAGCCTCGCCGTGCGGCGCGCGTTCGGCTCGGCGCTCCACTGGTTGACCACGAGGCGAGATGTTCCCCAATGCCCGGCCGCTGCTTGCCGCACTCGCGGCCGCCACACTCGCGTCCTGCGCGGATCAACCAGTGGAGCACCCCACGCCCACGCCGGCGCCGACGCCGGTGGTGCAGACGCGTGCGGGACCGGGGCCGAGCGCGGTCGACGACCACGTGCCGGATTTCGCGCAGCGCAGTTTCGAGCCGTTCAACCGTCGCGATGCGGTGGCGATCGCGATCCGCGAATGGCGTCTGTTCGGCATGCCGGTCGACGACGACGCGCCCGACACGCGCCCTGTCGCCACGACGGCGCTGCTCAAGCCGGAGCGGCAGCCGGGTTTGTGGGAGCGCATCGGCGAGTACTGGTGGATCGGGCAGGATCCGTACGAGCGCGAAGCGTCCTGGACCGGCAAGCACGATGCCGATGGTGGCCGCTTCGGCATCCACGTTGACGGGCACTACGCCTGGTCGGCGGCCTTCATCTCCTATGTGATGCGCGTGAGCGGCGCCGGCGACCGGTTCCCGTATTCGCCCAACCACTCGACCTACATCAATGCGGCGGTGGCCGGCGAGACGTCGGGGGTGCACGCGTTCGCGGTCGACACCGTGGCACCGCAATTGGGTGACCTCGTGTGCGCGGGGCGCGGGTCGGGCACGCGCGTGCGGTTCGCGATGCTGCCCACCTCGTATGGATTTCCGGCGCATTGCGCGATCGTGGTCGCGACGCAGCCGAACCAGATCTCGGTGATCGGCGGGAATGTGGACGATGCGGTGACGCTTACGCATGTGCCGGTGGGAGCGGATGGGAGATTGGCGGGGCCGGATGGGACGGTGGTCGATCAGCGGTATCCGTGGCTTGTCGTGCTGCAGGTGCAATACGATGCCGACGCTGAGCCGCCCGAGTAAGAAGGCCAGGGCTCTGCCCTGGACCCGCCAAGGGACAGTCGTCCCTTGGAACCCTGATTGTTTGGGTTGTTCCCTGGCGAAGCCTGAGATTATAGACTTCGGCTCACGTATTCGTCTCCAGCGCCGGATTCTAACCTTAAGTCGGGGGTTTTAAGGGCTGCGCCCTTAACGGGGTCCAGGGGCAGAGCCCCTGGCCTTCCTAGCTCTGCCGCCAAGGCAACCCCGACGCCTTCCACCCATCCACATTCCCGCGATGCCCCGCCGCATCCGGATGCCCCTCGAACCCATCCCCCACGTTGAACACAAGCGAAAACCCCGCCGCCTCCGCCGTGCGCGCCGCGGCCAGGCTGCGCGCCCCGCTGCGACACAGAAAATAGACCGGCTGGTCCTTCGCCGGCGCCGCCCGCGCGAGCTCGCCCACGAAATCCGGGTTGATCTCGCCCGACGGGAAATCCTGCCACACGATCAGCGTTGCGCGCTTGCCGATGGCACCCAGATCCGGAACCCCGACATAGGACCACTCGGCCGTGGTGCGGACGTCGACGAGAAGCGCGTTCTCGTCCGCCGACAGCGCTTCCCAGGCTTGTTGGGACGACACGTTCCCGACCATGCTTCTATCCCTCAAATCGCGAACGGAAGGTGCCCTGAGATGGAGCGGACCGCAAATGGATGGGCGAGCACCACCGCCGGCATGCCCGAAACGGTGGGCGCGACACCGCTGATCCGGCTGCGCCACGCGTCCGAGGCGACGGGCTGCGAGATCCTCGGCAAGGCGGAGTTCATGAATCCCGGCGGCTCCGTCAAGGACCGCGCGGCACTCGCGATCATCCTCGATGCGGAACGGCGCGGCGCGCTCCCGCCCGGCGGCACGATCGTCGAAGGCACCGCCGGCAACACTGGCATCGGGCTCACGCTGGTGGGCAACGCGCGCGGCTACCGCACGGTGATCGTGATGCCGGACACGCAGAGCCAGGAGAAGATCGACACGCTGCGCATGATCGGCGCCGACCTGCGCCTGGTGCCCGCGGTGCCCTACAAGAATCCCGACAACTACGTGCGTTATTCCGAACGGCTCGCGGGCGAGATCGGCGGGTTCTGGGCCAACCAGTTCGACAACCTGGCCAACCGCGAAGGTCATCGCGTCACCACCGGCGTCGAGGTCTGGGAGCAGACACAAGGCCGCGTCGACGCGTTCACCTGCGCGTGCGGCACCGGCGGCACGCTCGCCGGCGTGTCGCTCACGCTGAAGGAACGCGCGCGCGGAGCCGGGAAGCATGTCGACATCGTGCTCGCCGATCCCGAAGGCTCCGCACTCGCCGGATGGGTGTGGAACGGCGACCTTTCGGTCACCGGCAGCTCGATCACCGAAGGCATCGGCCAGGGCCGCGTCACCGCCAATCTCGAGGGCGTCACGATCGACGCCGCCGAGCGCGTTCCGGACACGGAAGCGCTGCCGATCGTGTTCGACCTGCTCGAGCACGAAGGCCTGTCGTTGGGCGGCTCGAGCGGCATCAACGTGGCCGCCGCGATCCGCACCGCGCGCCGGCTCGGCCCGGGACACACGATCGTCACGATCCTCTGCGACAGCGGCGCGCGCTACCAGTCGAAGCTGTTCAATCCCGAATTCCTGCGTGCGAAGGATCTGCCGCTTCCTCGATGGCTTCGGTGACTTCGGGCGCCATCCGCGACGTCTCGCCCATCAGCAGCCAGATCAGCAGCACCGACACCACGCCGGCACCCGCCAGCGCCAGGAATGCGAGCCGCTCCGACAGATCGGCGGTGTAGCCGCCCACCGTGGTGCTCAGCGTCGCACCTGCGCCGATCGCCAGACCGAGCAGTCCCATGGTGAGATTGAAGCGCCCGGTCGCGGCCGAGATGTCGGCCGCGATCAGCGGCAGCATCACGCCGAACACCGCCGCCGATACGCCGCTCAGCGTCTGAATCCCCACCACCGCGAACGGGTTGGCGGTGGCCGCGAACAGCAGGCCCCGCAGCGGCAGTGCCGCGAACCCCACGATCAGCACGGGCCGGCGGCCGATCCGTTCCGCCAGCGACCCGATCGTGGGTGCCAGGATGGCCGCCACGATCTGCGGCAGCGTCACGCAGGCGCCGATCACCAGCTCGGCGCGCGAGCCCACCGAGCGCGTGAGCTCGGAGGCGGCGATCGGGAACATCGCCGCATCTGCCAGCTGGAAGAACGCGGCGCAGGCCGCGAAGCCCAGCAGGTTGCGGTCACGAAGCAAGCCCCACATCGAGCCGTGCGGCGTGGTGCGCGCCTCGCCGCGGCGGGCGGCGGCGGCGGGCTGCGGTGCCGTGATCATCCGCAGCGCCAGGATCCCCGGCAAGGCCAGCGCCGCGCCGAACACGAACACCGCGCGCGCCGAGATGAAATAGCCGCACAGCCCCATCAGCAGCGCCGCGATGCCGTTGCCGATCGCCGCCCAGCGCGCATTCCGCCCGAGCCGCACGCCAAGCGCCCCCGCCGTGCCGCCCGCGACCAGCACCGTGATCGCGGCGATCGCCGGGTTGAGCATGCAGCTCGCGAACCCGTGCAGCACCTCGGCGATCGCCACCGGCAGGCGCGCCGGCACGGCGGCCAGCACCAGGCAGGACAGCACGATCGCCACGATCGCAGCACCCGCGGCCAGCCGCTTGTTGTGCATGGCGTCGACCACGATCCCGGCCGGCACCTGGCTCGCCATGGCGGCCACCGTGCCGATGCTCAGCGCCACCCCGATCTCGCCCAGCGTCCAGTGCTCGCCGGTGAGATAGACCGTGATGAACGGGCCGAACGCCGTCTGCAGGTTGGCCACGAAGAAGTTCAGCCAGTCGAGCCCCTGCTCGCGGCGGTCTCCTCCTTTCAAGCGCAGGCCGCGCAGCCGCAAGCTCAGCCCCGGCCTCGAGCGGCCCGCGTGGTCGGCACGGCGAGCGGCGGGGGCGCCGGCGCGATCAGTGGGGTCGAGCCTTCCTCGGTCAGCGGCAGCGGCGCGGGCGCGGCTGCCACCGGCGGCGGCCCGATCGGCGCCGGCGGCGGCGCGGCACCCACCGCCACGAAGGCCGGCGCGCCCGCTTCCCAGGCGGGGGCCGCGCGGATCTGGTCGGTGGTCATGGTGATGTGCACGGCTTCGCCGGGGCGGCGGGCGTCCACCACCACGTCCTGCCAGCTGATCGCGATGCGGCGGTCGCCCACCCCCATGAAGCCGCCGGTCTCGACCAGCACCGCCTGCGGCAGGCCGTCCTCGTTGACCAGCACGTCGATCACGTGGCCGACCGTGTTCTTGTCGGGGCCCACCACCTCGCGGTCCATCATGCCGTAGAGGCGGAGCTTGTCGGTCTGCACCGGGGCCGCCGCCGCCGCCGGTGCGGGAGGTGCGGGCGGCGGGGGGGCCTCGAGGGCTGCGGGCGCGGGTGCGGCCGCCGGCAGGGCCGCTTCGCTGTCGGGGTTGGGCAGCGGCGCAGGTGAGGGCGCCACCAGCAGCGGCCGCGCGAAGCGCGCGCTGCCCGACGCCGCCCCCCAGGCGAGGACAGGCGCGATAGCGAGCGCGAGCAGACCGGAGGCAAGCCCGCGCGTTCGACCGGTTGAAGGCATTGTACACCGGGGCTGGAAGCGGGTCGGGCACTCTGGCGTTGAGTGCCTGTATCGGCAAGTGACGCCGCCTCGGCAGGCGGGTAAAGCCGGCTCCGCGAGCGGAGCCTCGGGAGAAGAGCGATGGGTATGGACGAGGACGCTGCCGATCTGAGCCGGGACCTCGAGCCGGGACCGGTGTCGCGCGAGACCGACGACCAGGACGCACCGGTCGGCGACAAGGTGGCGCTGGTGACGGGCGCGGCCCACGGCATCGGCCTGGCGATCGCCGAACGCTTCGTGGCCGATGGCTGGCAGGTGATCTGCCTCGACCGCGACGAGGAGGCGCTGCACGAGGCGACCACCGCGATGGGCCGTGACTTCGCCCACGCGCTGCCGGTCGACATCACCGACGAGCACGCGATCGCCAACGCCATCGAGGTGGTGGCCGTGCATCACAAGCGGCTCGACGCGCTGGTCTGCAACGCCGGCATCATGCGCCGCGCGCCGATCGCCGAGCTCACGCCGGACACGTTCCGCGAGGTGATCGCCACCAACCTCACCAGCACGTTCCTGCTCGTGCGCGCGGCCGAGCAGCTGCTGCGGGCGAGCAACGGCGCCGTGGTGACGATCGCGTCGACCCGCGCGCGCATGTCCGAGCCCGACACCGAAAGCTACGCGGCGTCGAAGGGGGGCCTGGTGGCGCTGAGCCACGCGCTCGCGGTCAGCCTCGGGCCGGACGTGCGGGTGAACGTGGTGTCGCCCGGGTGGATCGATGTCGGGGGGGAGCCGCTCCGCGAGCGCGACCACGCGCAGCACCCGGCGGGGCGGGTGGGCCGGCCGGAGGACGTGGCGGCGATGGTGGCCTGGCTGTGCGGGGATGAGGCCGGGTTCGTCACGGGGGCGGAGTTCGTGGTGGACGGCGGGATGACGCGGAAGATGATCTACGAAGAATAGGATTGGGGCGTCGTGCGCGGCACGCCTCCAGCGTGACACCCCAAACCCACCAGGATCGTGTCGATCCTGGACCTGCAACAACTGGGGGTCCAGGGCCCCCGGGTCCTGGCGGGGCGTGGGGCAGAGCCCCACTCTTCTTCTTGTTGCGGGGCAACGTTTTGCAATGCGTCTCCCGCTTCGCGACGGTCTATCATCTAACCCATGGAAACCACGCCGCATCTCCTCGTCGTCGACGACGACCGCGAGATCCGAGAACTCCTCGCCAAATTCCTCGAACGGTCCCGCTTCCGCGTCAGCACCGCGCGGGACGGCCGCGAGGCCAAGCGCGTCTGGACGCAGGGCCATTTCGCCCTCGTCGTGCTCGACCTGATGATGCCCGGCGAAGGCGGCCTCGAGCTCGCCCGCTGGTTCCGCGCCCAGGCCAACGTGCCGATCATCATGCTCACCGCCATGGGCGAGGAGACCGATCGCATCATCGGCCTCGAGCTCGGCGCCGACGACTACGTGTCCAAGCCCTTCAACCCGCGCGAGCTGCTCGCCCGCATCCGCGCCGTGCTCCGCCGGACCGGCGGCGCCGAGGTCGCGGGCCCCGAGATCGACACCCGCCGCCTGTGCTTCTCCGGCTGGGTGCTCGAGCCCGCGCGACGCCGCCTGATCAACCCCGACGGCGCCGAGGTCGCACTCACCGGCGGCGAATACGACCTGCTGCTCGCACTCCTCGAGCGCGCGAACCGCGTGCTCACCCGCGACATGCTGCTCGACCTGCTGCGCGGCCGCCAGGCCGGCCCCTACGACCGCGCGATCGACGTCGCGATCAGCCGGCTGCGCCGCAAGCTCGAAGAGGGCGGCGGCGACGGCTCGGTGATCAAGACCGTGCGCGGCGGCGGCTACGTGCTGGCGGCCGATGTTGAACGGACTCTCTGAGAAAAGCGCGCCCGCGCGGGGGGAGAAAAGCCCGCGCGCGGAGGAAGGCGCGCCCGCGCGCGAGGCTGACGGCCCCGCCGCTCCCGACGCCGCAGCCCACATCCGCCGTCGGTCCCGCGTTCTCGATGCGCTGATCCCGCGCAGCCTCGCCGCCCGCACCGCGCTGATCCTGCTCACCGGGCTGGCTCTCGTGCAGGGCATCGGCCTCGCGATCCATGCCCATGACGCGATGCTCGCCCGCCGCGTGCTGGGCGATCGCTACGTCGGCATCCACGTGATGAACGCCTACCGCAGCATGCTCGACGCGCCGCCCGAGACGCGCGCGGCCGAGGCGCAGCATCTCGTGAGCTCGATGCACCTGCTGCGCGGGAGCTTCGACCAGGCGCCGTTCCTCGGCGACCTGCCCCCCGAGCCGCCGGGCCGAGAGCATTTCATCCGCCTCAACCTCGACATGGTGCCGATGCCGCGCGAGCGCCGCCCGCTGGCGGTGCGCGTTGCCGGCGGCCATGGCGGCCCGCTGGCACTGGCTTTGCTGCTGCCCGATGGTTCCGGCTGGTTCAACCTCGAGGTCGGGCCGTCGCACTTCTCCTTCTTCGACGACCAGACCTTCCTGATCGCCTGGGCGGTGATGACGCTGAGTGCCGCCGCCCTGGTGATCTGGGCCACGCGCCGCCTGGTGGCGCCGATCGCGACGCTGGCGGCGGCCGCCGACAAGCTCGGCCGCGACGTCAACGCCACGCCCATGCCCGAAGGCGGCTCCACCGAGCTCGCGCTGGCCTCGGCCGCGTTCAACACCATGGCCGCGCGCATCCGCCGCTTCGTGCAGGACCGCACCTTCCTGCTCACCGCGATCGGCCACGACCTGCGCACCCCGATCACCCGGCTGAAGCTCCGTTCCGAGTTCATCGAGGACGACGACACCCGCCGCCGCTTCCTGGCCGATCTCGACGAGCTCGAGGCGATGGTCGCCGCCACCCTTGCCTTCGGCCGCGACAGTGCGGCCGGCAGCGAGCCCGCGGTCCGGATGGACCTGGCCGCCCTGCTCCGCACCGTGCTCGACGACGCCGCCGACGCCGACCCCGCGCATGCCGAGAGCATCGCGTTCACCGCCGAGGGTCCGCGCTCGGTGCCGATCCACGCGCGCCCGATGGCGCTCAAGCGCACCTTCCAGAACCTGGTGGGCAACGCGCTCGCCTATGCCGGCAACGTCACGGTGACGCTCACCGCCCCCCACGAGCGCGAGATCCGCGTGCTGGTGGAGGATGACGGGCCGGGGATCCCCGCCACCGAGACCGAGCGCGTGTTCGAGCCGTTCCGCAGGCTCGAGACCAGCCGCTCCCGCGAGACGGGCGGCACGGGGCTGGGCCTGTCGATCGCGCGCAACATCGTGCGCGGCCATGGGGGGGAGATTACGCTGTCGAACCGGCCGACGGGCGGTTTGCGGGCGCTGGTTGTGTTGCCGCTCTGAGAAGGAAGGCCAGGGGCTCTGCCCCTGGACCGAGCTCAAGGGCAGTCGCCCTTAGAACCCTTTTATTAATGGGATCCAAGGGGTGACTACCCCTTGGCGGGTCCAGGGCAGAGCCCTGGCCTTCTTGCTAAGTTGCCGCTTGATCACGGCCATGGCATGGCCCACCCATGCTCAGGCCCATCTACGACCGACTGATCGCGCTCGCAGGCCGGCCCGACGCCGAGATCCTGCTCGCGCTCTTCGCCTTCGCCGAGGCGAGCGTGTTCCCCATCCCCCCCGACCTGCTGCTGATCCCGATGGTCCTCGCGGCCCCTCGGCGCGCCTGGCGCCTGGCGCTGGTCTGCACGCTGGCCTCGGTCGCCGGCGGCGCCCTCGGCTGGTGGATCGGCGCCGAGCTGTTCGAGCGCGTGGCCCTCCCCGTCGCGCGGTTCTACCACGCCGAGCCCGCGCTCCAGCGCATCGCCGATCGCCTGCGCCGCTACGGCCTGTGGGTGATCCTGGTGAAGGGCCTGACGCCGGTGCCCTACAAGATCGTCAGCATCGGCGCGGGGGCGGCGCATTTCCCGCTGGGCGAGTTCCTGCTGGCCAGCCTGGCCACTCGCGGAGTGCGGTTCTTCCTGGTGGCGGCCCTGCTCCGCCGCTGGGGCGAGCCGGTGCGGGAGTTCGTGGAGAAGCGTCTCACCCTGGTGACGACGGCGCTGCTACTTCTGGTGGTCGTGGGCGTTGCGGCCGTCGAGTATCTCTGACGGGAGGACCTCCATGACGCTCCATATCTTTGCTCGGATCGAGGCCGGCCCAGCCATCGACGAGGTCGCAGCCGCCCTTGTTGCCTGCGCTCGGCAGAGCCGCGCCGAACCGGGCTGCCTCGAATACCGCCCCTTCCGCGGAACGGACGGCGAGGCGGTGTTCGTCAAGGAGGAATACGAGAACCAGGCGGCGATCGACGCGCACATGAAGACGCCGCACTTCCTGACGCTGAAGGAGGCGGTCGAGGCGGCGACAGGCAAAGGGATCGGCGAGGTGGCCTCGATTTGGGTGACCGAGCCGCTGGAGTAAGAAGGCCAAGGGTTCCACCCCTGGACCCCGCTGGGGCCTTGGCCCCAGACCCCACTCGATTAAGCAGGTCCAGGACTGCTTGTCCTGGCCGGGGTCCAGGGGCAGAGCCCCTGGTCTTCAGCTGGGCTTCTGATCCCGCGGGTGCAGCATCCCCAGATGCGAGCTCAGCGCCCGCACCACCTTCTCGATATCCGGCGGCGGCAGCACCAGCCCGATCGGCCCGAACGCCGGATGCTGGAACGCGATCATCGAGCCCTCCGACAGCGCCTCCGGCTGCACCGCCCAGCGCGTCTTGAACACCGGCACGACCGGCGAGCCCTCGATCGGCGGGATCTCGCGCTTCGACATCAACGCCGTGCGCGCCTCGCCCAGCCGCAGGATCAGCGTGCTGATCTGCTCCACGGTCATCCGGATCTCGCCGTTCAGCCCGCTGGCCGGGAGGAACTCCAGCGTCGCCTCCGTCAGGTCCGGGCTCACCGAGACCTTCATGCGCGGTTCCGACATGTTCGCTCCCGTCGCCAGACGCGGCCGATGCTACACGCCTCGCCCGGAAGCGACGCTACCTGATTGACGCGTTGCAGCACGATTTCCCGGCCCAACTCCACCAGCCCCGGTCACGGCACGTGGACGCGGCGCGCACGGCATCGGCCGCCGTCGCGAACATGGCCAGGCACGTGCCGCCCGAACCGCTCATGCGGGCGAGCAGGCAGCCGTCGCTCGCGCGCAGCGTCTCGAGCACGGTGCCGATCCGGGGCTCGAGCGCGATCGCGGGCGCCTCGAGATCGTTCTGCAGCGCCGCCAAGTCGCGCGCCATCGCGCCGGCGTCGGGCCAGGACGCGGGCAGCGCAGCCGGCGCCCGGAACTCGCCGGCGCGGGCACGGAACACGGAGGGCGTCGAGACGCCGACCCCCGGGTTCGCCAGCACCAGGTGCAGCGTCGGAAACCGCGGCGCGGGTGCCAGCACCTCGCCGATGCCGCCCATCCGCACCGGCACGCCGCCGAGGCACACCGGCACGTCCGCGCCGAGCCCGAGTGCCAGCGTGGGCGCGACCGGCGCCTCGATCCGCCACAGGCGCCGCAGCGCCCGCAGCGTCGCCGCGGCATCGGCCGAGCCGCCGCCGATGCCGGACGCCACCGGAAGGTTCTTGCAGAGCTCGATCCGCGCGCCGCGCGCCACGCCATGCGCCGCCCGGAGGGCCGCCGCCGCCCGCATCACCAGGTTGTCGCCCGCCTCGGTGCCCCGCAACGAAGCGGCGAAGGGGCCGGTGACCGCGAGGGTGAGCCCGTCCGCCGCGTCGCTCACCACGATGTCGTCGCCCACCTCGGCGAACACCACGAGGCTGTCGAGCAGATGGTAGCCGTCAGGGCGGCGCCCGGTGACGTGGAGATGGAGGTTCAGCTTGGCCGGCGCGTGCTCGGTGACGTCGCTCATCGGAGGCGGGGGCTCATCGAAGACGGGGGCTCATCGGAGGCGGGGGCTCATCGGAGGCCGGAGGTCAGGGCTGCTTCGCGCCGGTGCCCATGCCGGCCGACGGCGCGGCACTGGCCTCGCGCAGATGCGCCTGGATCTTGGGCAGGTCGTCGGCGTCGGGGTTCAGGATCAGCGCGCGGCGCCACTGGTTCTGCGCCTCCACCCGGCGGCCGGCCTGCCAGTAGGCGACGCCGAGATGGTAGTTCACGGTCGGATCCTCGGGCGTGAGCTCGGCGGCCTCCTGCAGCTGCTCGACCGCCTCGGCCACGTGGCCCTGCCGCAGGATGATCCAGCCGAGGCTGTCGAGGAACGCCCCGTCGCGCGGCTTCTGCGCCAGCGCACGCTCGAGCATGTGGCGCGCCGCGTCGAGGTCGCGGCCCTGCTCGGCGTAGGAGTAGCCGAGATAGTTCAGCACGTAGGGCTGGTCGGGCGAGAGCTGGAGCGCGCGCTTGAGGTCCGCCTCGGCCCGGTTCCACTGATGCGAGCGGTCGTAGGCGACGGCGCGGTCGAAGAAGAGCGTCCAGTCGTCGCCGCCGGGATTCCTGGTGTCCGCGATCGCCAGCGTGAGCTTCTCGGCGGCCTCCGGATAGCGGTGCTCGTCATTCAGCAGCTCGCCGTCCTCGCGCGCGGGCTCGGCCTGGCCGGGGAAGGCGTCGATCAGCGCCTGGTAGGTGCGACGCGCATCGGCATCCTCCCCGAGCGCGCTCTCGAGCTCGGCGCGGCGGAGCCTTGCCAGCGCCGACAGCGCATCCTGATCGCGGATGGGCGCCAACACGTCGAGCGCGGTCTGCCGGTCGTGGATCTGGTCCTCGAGATCGCTGATCACCAGCCGCGTCTCGCTCCAGGCCGGGTCGAGCGTGAGGGCGAAACGCAGCATCAGCAGCGCGCTGGTGGTCTCCGCGTCGTGTCCCGCGCCCGCCTCGCCGTCGGCATCGGGCCCGTGCGGCTCGGATTGCTGCTGCGCGGTCATCAGGGCGGCGGCCGCCAGGTAGGCATGCGCCAGGCCCTGGCGCGCGGTCGCCACGGGCTTCTGCATCAGCGCCGCGTCAATGCCCGCCTCGCTGATCGCGAGCGTGGGCACGGACGCGACCAGCGCGTGAACCATCTCGCGCGCGTCCGCAACATGGCCGGCGCGCGCCTCGAACGAGGCCAGCATGCGGGCCAGCCCGAGGTTCAGCCCGGGCGCGGCCTCCTGCGCCAGGTGATAGGAGGCGGCCGCGTCCGGCGCGCGATCCGAGGCGTCGGCGAGGAGTGCCGCCTGCAGCGCGTAGAAGCCCGGCAGCCGGCTGCCGCTCAGCGTGGTGGCGAGCGATTGCAGGCCGAACTCCGGATGCCCGGCGCCGAACTCCGCCCAGGCGACCAGGATCGGCCGCATCAGGTCGCCCAGCGCGCCGTCATGCGGGACCGCGGTGTAGGCGCGCAGCGCGTCGGTCCAGTGGCCGGCGAGTGCGGCCGCGTTTCCGGCGACGAAAGCGGCCGCCGTGTTGCCGGTGAGCCCGGAGGCGAGCAGCGGCGCTTCCGGCCGGCCGGCGAGCGAGGCCGCCAGGAACGCACGTTCGCGGAGCGACCGGTTGCGCGGGTCGGCCCCCAGCGCGCGCAGCATGTGCTCGGCGGCGTAGTCGTAATCGGTGGCCTGGAGCGCCACCGAGGCCGCCAGGTAGTCGCCGAACAGCGCGCGCTCGAACGCGGCCGCAGGCTTGGCCGACCCCGAAGCGGGCTTGGCGGGAGCGCCGAGCGCGGCAGGGATGGCGAGCAGGCATGCGAGAAGGGCAGCGGCAGGGCGCCGGATCGACTGCATGGCCGGACGCTAACAGCGTGGTCGCTGGAGCGCCACCTCGCGGCCACCCCGTCCGCGTCAAGGCCGGGCTCTTCCGCGCAGGGACCGGGCCCTTCCGCGCGGAGGCCGGGCCATGCGACAGTTGGCCGGCGATGATCGATGACCTCACGGCACTCCGCCTGCAGCTCGAATGGGGTGCCGACGAGGCGATCGCGGATGTCGCGTCCGACCGGTTCCAGGTCGCGCCGCGCGCGCTAGCAGAGCTTGAGCTGCGCGCCGCGGCGGAGCCCGGCCCGCGCACCACGACGCAAACCGACCTGCGCGCCACGGCGCGACGACCGGCGCCCCCGCCCCCCCAGCCGGCGCCGGCGCTCGGCATCCCGGCGCGGGCGCGCGCGCTGGCCGACGCCGCCGCCGATCTCGCGACGCTGCGCGCCGCCTTCGAAAACTTCGACGGCTGCCCGCTGCGCGACACGGCGGGCGCGTTCGTGTTCGCGAGCGGCCCCGAGACTGCGCGGCTGCTGATCGTGGCCGAGGCCCCCGACGTCGCCGACGACGCGAGCGGCGAGCCGCTCAGCGGAGAGGCCGGCCGCTTCCTCGACCGCATGCTGGCCGCCGCCGGGATCGAGCGCGCCGCCTGCCGCGTGGTCACGCTGGTGCCGTGGCGGCCGCCCGGCGGCCGGCCGCCGAATGCCGGCGAGATCGCCGCCTGCACCCCGTTCCTCGAGCGCCATCTGGCGCTCCTGCAGTTCGACCACGCGATCCTGCTGGGCGCCTGCGTCGCCCGCGTGCTGGTGGGTGCGGCCGGCACGATCCGCCAGCTCCGCGGCAGCTGGCACGAGCTCGCCGTCGGCGGTCGCACGTCGGTGGCACAAGCATTGGTCATGGTCCCGCCGGCCCAGATCATGACCGATTCGAAATCAAAGAAGAACTCCTGGGCAGACCTCCTGATGTTGCGTGAGAGAACGGACAAGATCTCGTCTCGATAGCATCCACGTAGCTGTCTGAAATAACAGGTCTTTCCTTGCCGCGTCTGTTAGTGCCGGCCGCGGTAACAGTGCGCCGACTTGCGCGCATGTCGGGACGACTGTAGACCCCCGGCGCCATGCGGACCGTTCGAACACATCCCCATCCCGTCGGCCACGCTTTCTGTGCAAGGACCGCCGTCCTCGCAGGCGCCGCCCTGCTCGGGCTGCTGGGCAGCGTCGGCACCGTACGCGCCGCGCCGAAGACCGGACCCGCGATGGAACCCGACCCGATGGGCGAGGAACTCGCCTTCGCCGTGCCGCGCGTGGCCCCCGAAGGTGGCCACTGGGGTGGCGTGGGCCTGCCGCAACCGCTCAGCTCCGCCGACGCGACGCGCCTGCGCGGCGTGTTCGCGCTCCAGGCCGACGGTGATCCAGCCCGCGCCGACGCGATGCTCCGCCACGTGGACGACCGCGTGCTGCTCGGCGACGTCCTGGCCGACCGCTACCTGGCACCGGGTGCCCGTCCCACCGCGGGGCAGCTGTCGGCCTGGCTGAAGACCTACGGCGATCTGGCGGACGCGCCGGCGATCCATGCGGCCCTGCTCCACGCCACGCCAGCAGGCGGCGCCGTGGCACCGCTTCCCGCCGCCGTCCTCCTCAAGCCCGGCGTGTCCGATGCGCCGACGCCGGAAGAGGAAGACCCGGCCACCACCACCTTTACGCCCGACCCGGCGCTGGATGCCGCCGTGCGCACGCTGGCGGGTGCCGGCCACGCCGATCTCGCACTCCGCCGCATCACCGCGGCCCGGATCCCCGTCATCTACGGCGCGGCACTCCGCGCGGAAGTCGCGAGAATCCTGTTCGGCCAGGGCCGCGACGTGCAGGCGCTCTACGTCGCGCGCGACGCCGCGAGCCGGGCCGGCGGCCGGGTGGGAGCCGCCTCCTACGTGTGGGGCCTGGCCGCCTGGCGCCTCGGCCGCACCGCGGACGCGGCCGCCGCCTTCGAGAGTGCCAGCCGCGCGCCGCTGATCGCGGCCAGTGCGCGCGCCGGCGCCGCCTTCTGGGCCGCACGCGCGCACCTGACGCTCGGCGATGTCGGCGGCTACCGGCCCTGGATGCTGCGGGCCGCCGCCGCCAAGCGCACCTTCTACGGCCAGCTCGCCGCCCGCCGCCTGGGTCTCGCCGGCTGGACGCCCGACATCTCGGCGGTGGGCGAGGAAACGCTGGGCGAGGCCGATGTCGAGGCGGTGCTCGCCATGCCCGCGGGCAAGCGCGTGTTCGCGCTGCTGCAGGTCGGCCAGACCGGGCGCGCCGAGGCGGCACTGCGCCACGACTGGCAGCGCATCGGCGGCGACCTGGCGCTGTGCCGCTCGGTGATGCTGGTGGCGCAGGAGGCAGGCCTCGCCGACCTCGCATCCCAGATCGCCTCGATCCTGCAGGAGGAGGACGGCCGCCCGCACGATGCCGCCCGCTTCCCGACCCCCGCACTCCACCCCGCCGGCGGCTTCGCAATCGACCCCGCGCTGCTCTACGCACTCACCCGACTCGAGAGCAATTTCGACCCGTCGGCGGTGTCCGACGAGGGGGCCCGCGGCCTGATGCAGCTGATGCCGGTGACCGCGGGCGTGGTGATCGGCCAGCCGGCGCGTTTCACCGCCGCACCACGCCGGCTGCACGAGCCCGGCGTGAACCTGGCGCTGGGGCAGCGCTACGTCGACATGCTCGCCGCCAACTCACATGTCGAAGGCGACCTGATCCGGCTGCTCGCGAGCTACAACGCGGGCCCGAACCGGATCACCGACTGGGATCCGGCCAGCACCGCGATATCCGTTGCAGGTCGGGCCGAGGACGGCGACCCGCTGCTCTGGATGGAAAGCATCCCGAACGACGAGACCCGCGGCTTCGTGCACCGGGCGCTGACCTATCTGTGGATCTACGCGGCACGGCTCGGACTTCCGGCCCCTTCGCTCGACGCACTCGCGGCCGATGTGCGGCCTAGCTACGCGCAGGAGCTCGCACTCGCCGGTAGCCCTGTTACGCTGCACTAGAAGAAGGCGGGGCTCTGCCCTCGACCCGGCAAGGGCCTTGGCCCTTGCATCCCGCGTTGAAAGATCAATTCGAGCGCAGGATACGGGGCGACTTGTGGCGCGCGATCGGCTCCGATGCGCGCGACGCGGAGACACGCCTGATGATGGATGACGAGGAATGCTGGCGCGCGGTGCTCGCGCGCGACCGTGCGGCTGACGGGCGTTTCGTGTTCGCGGTCGCCAGCACCGGCGTGTTCTGCCGTCCGTCCTGTGCGGCGCGACGGCCGCTTCGGACGAACACGCGCTTCTTCGCGGACCCGGACGCGGCCACGCGCGCCGGCTTCCGCGCCTGCCTGCGTTGCCGGCCGGGCGCGCGCCCGCGCGAGAGCGTGCTGGTGGAGGCGGCCTGTCGCCGGATCGAGAGCGCCGATGCGCCGCTCCCGCTCGCGGCACTGGCGCAGGAGGCGGGGTTGAGTGCCGCGCATTTCCAGCGGCTGTTCCGCGCCGCGACGGGGTTGTCGCCGCACGCCTACGGCGCCGCGATGCGTGCGAATAACGCGCGTGCAGCGCTGGAGAATGCAGAAACGCGCGTGACGGACGCGATCTACGATGCGGGTTTCGGATCGAACGGCCGCTTCTACGCTGCCGCCGATGCGACCTTCGGGATGCGGCCTGCGCAATACCGCGCGGGAGGTGCGGGCGCGGGCGCAATCCGCTTCGCGCTGGGCGAGACCACGCTCGGCCATGTGCTGGTGGCCGCGAGTGCCCGCGGCGTGTGCCGCGTGGCGCTCGGCGACGATCCGGACGCGTTGCTGCAGGATCTGCAGAACCGGTTTCCACATGCGGAGCTCGCGGGCGGGGATCCGGAGTTCGAGGCGCTGGTGGCGCAGGTGATCGGGCTGGTCGAGCAGCCCGCCAAGCAGGTCGACCTGCCGGTGGATCTGCGCGGCACGGCATTCCAGCATCGGGTGTGGCAGGCGCTGCGACGGATCCCGGCGGGGACCACGGTCACCTACGCGGCGCTCGCGGCCGAAATGGGCGCGGCGGGTGCGATGCGCGCGGTGGGGCGTGCGTGCGGGGCGAACCCGGTGGCGGTGGTGATCCCGTGCCATCGGGTGGTGCGCACGGATGGGACCGCGTCAGGGTATGCATGGGGGCTGGAGCGCAAAGCGGAGTTGCTGGCGAGAGAAAGGTCTTCTTCTTCTGAAGAAAAAGAAGCAAAAAGACTTCTATCCGTCGAAGGATGCGGCCTCACCTCAGGCTCCAACGGATAGAAGTTCTTTGGTTCTTTCTTTCAAGAAAGAACAATCCTTCATACCTTCGGCGGAAGTTGCGACAGCAAAACCTCCAGCTGATCCGCCTCATCCGCCGGCTTGTCGTTCCGCAACCGCGCGATCCTAGGAAACCGCAGCGCCACGCCCGACTTGTGCCGATCCGACCGCTGCACCCCATCGAACGCAACCTCGAGCACGAACCCGGGCGCCACCTCGCGCACCGGCCCGAAGCGCGCCGTCGTGTTGTTGCGGATCCAGCGATCGAGCACCAGAAGCTCCTCGTCGGTGTAGCCCGAATAGGCCTTACCCACCGGCACGAGCTCGGGCTCGCCCGCATCGTTCGCGCGCCACAGGCCGAACGTGTAGTCGGAGTAATAGGAACTGCGTTTCCCCGAGCCCCGCTGGGCGTACATCATCACCGCGTCGATCGTCAGCGGCGCGCGCTTCCACTTCCACCACAGGCCTTTCGGCCGACCCGGCACGTAGGGCGCGTCGCGGCGCTTGAGCATCAGCCCCTCGATCGAGGCGGCGCGCGCGCCGGCGCGCAACGCCGCGAGTTCGTCGAGCGTGTCGAACGGGATCAGCGGCGACAGGTCCATCCGCCGCGGCTGCGTGCGGGCGAACCAGGCTTCCAGGCGTGCGCGGCGCGCGTCGAACGGGAGCGCGCGCACATCCTCGTCGCCGTCGAACAGGATGTCGTAGAGGCGCACATAGGCGGGATGGCTCGCCAGCATGCGGCCGCCCGGCTGCTTGCGGTTGAGCCGCTGCTGCAGGTCGGCGAAGGGGGCGACCGCGAGCTCGCCGTTCTCGTCGTCGCGCATCACCAGCAGCTCCCCGTCGAGCACCGCGTGGAAATCCATCACATCGAGGATTTCGGGGAAGGCGCTGCCGATCTCCTCCGATCCGCGGGAGAAGATCCGCTGCCCGCCCTTCGCCGCGACGAGCTGGACGCGGATGCCGTCCCATTTCCACTCCGCGCGCAGCGTCGCGGGATCGAGCCCCGCCATGTCGGGCGTCTCGAGCGGCTGGGCCAGCATGGGCGGCCGGAAGATCGGCAGCTCGCCCGGATCGGGGCGTTCGGCGTGGCCTTCCACCCAGGCGAACAGCTCGGTGTAGGGGGGTGCGAGACCGTGCCACACCTCCTCGATGTCGTCGGGTTGGAGGCGGCTGTCGGAGAGCTCGGCGAGTGCGGTTTTCGCGAGCCGGGCCGACACGCCGACCCGCAAAGCGCCCGTGATGAGCTTGAGGATCGCGTAGCGGACGCCGGTCGAGGAGGTGTCCATCCACGCCTCGACCACGTCCGGCAGGCCGGCGCGCGTGGTAGAGGCCAGCGTTTCCACCACCTCGGTCAGCGAGGGCGGCGTGCCCGCGCCGCCCGTCCCCGGCCACATCAGCGACACCGTCTCGGCGAGATCGCCCACGAAATCGTAGGACCAGCCGAGCAGCACCGGGTCGAGCCGGCGCTCGGCCACCGTGCGGATCACGCCGGGCTTGGCGAGCTCGAAGCCGAGCTCGCCCGTGAGTGCGGCGAGCCCCCAGCCGCGATCGGGATCGGGCTCGTCGGCGAAAAAGCGACGCAGCAGCGCGATCTTTGCTAGCCGCCCCGGCGTCAGTGTGAGGAGTTCTAGCAGTTCGGCGAAGACGATCACTTCGTTGCGCCCGCGACGCGAAGAAGGCCAGGGCTCTGCCCTGGACCCGCCAAGGGGCTTACCCCTTGGATCCCGTGACTTAAGTTTGGGGGATCCAAGGGGTGACTACCCCTTGGCGGGTCCAGGGCAGAGCCCTGGCCTTTCCTTCGACCGGCGAAAGACCTCACGCGTCTTCCTCCTCGTCGTAGCCGATCAGCCGCAGCGCCCGGCCGCGGATGCCGCGCTTGGCCACCTCGTGGATCAGCGCCTCCTCGCGGCCATGCGTCACCCAGATCTCGGGCGCACCGACCTCGTCCATGGTGGCATTGAGCTCGTCCCAGTCCGCGTGATCGGAGATCACCAGCGGGAGTTCCACGCCGCGCACCCGCGCACGTTGGCGGATGCGCATCCAGCCCGAGGCGAGTGCGGTCACCGGCTCCACCAGGCGGCGCGCCCAGCGGTCGGCGATCGCGGAGGGCGGCGCCAGCACGATCGCACCCGCGAGCTCCCCCTTCGCGGCAACCGTGGCCGGGCGCAGCTCGCCGAGTGGCACACCCATCGCCTCGTAGGCGGCGCAGACCGGCAGCAGCGCGCCATGCGCGTAGATCGGGCGGTCCCAGCCGGCCGCGCGAAGCAGCGAAATCACCCGCTGCGTCTTGCCCAGCGCGTAGGCGCCGACGACATGCGTGCGTCCCGGAAACAGCGCCAGGCTCGCGAGCAGTTTTGCGACCTCGGAGGCGGCATCGGGATGGCGGAACACCGGCAGCGCGAAGGTCGCCTCGGTGACGAACACGTCGCATGGCACCGGCTCGAACGGTGCGCAGGTCGCGTCCGCCACGCGCTTGTAGTCGCCGCTCACCACCGCGCGGCTGCCGCGCCATTCGAGCACCACCTGCGCCGAGCCCAGCACGTGGCCCGCCGGCACCAGGCGGAGCGTGACGCCGTCGAGTGCCAGCGTCTCGCCGATCGCCAGCGCCTGCTTGCGCGCGGCGACCCGGTCCTCGCCCATCCGCGTCTCCATCAGCCGCATCGTCTCGGCGGTGGCCAGCACGGCACCGTGGCCGGGGCGTGCGTGATCGGCATGCGCGTGGGTGATCACCGCGCGGTCCACCGGGCGGACGGGGTCGATGAAGATGCCCGCGGGCTCGCAGAACAACCCGTCCGGCGTCGGCCGCAGCCAGGTCTCGGGATGCGGGATCAAGGGCGCATTAACCTTTGCGCGTTAGGTTGCGGGCGAACGCCGGAAAAGGGGGCGGGCCGGTGACTCAGGTGAGTGATGCCAGCCAGGCGGGTGCGAGCAGCACCGCCGCGGCCTCGAGCCCACCCGCGGCGACCCGTCATCACGGGTTCGGCTTCGGCGATTTCCTGTCCTGCCTGAACCCGCTCCAGTATCTGCCGGTGGTGGGCGCGATCTATCGGTCCGTGACCGGCGACACGATCCCCGAGACCGTGCGCGAGGCGGGCAGCCTGGTGGTGAGCGGCCTGACCGGCGGCCCGATCGGCGTCGCGATGTCGGTGGGCGCCGACCTGGTCGAGCGCGCGGTCGGCTTCGACCAGGAGAAGTTCAGTCAGCAGCTTCTCGCCTCCATCGGCATCGGCCACGGCGCCGCCACAGCACACGCCACCACGACGCAGCCTGCGACCGAAACGGCCGACACGTCGGGCGGTGTCAGCCTCGCCGCGCTGCAAACGCAGGCCGCACCCTTTGCGATCCCGAGCGGTGTCACGGCAGATGCCGACACGCTGAACGGGATGGAGCTCGCGCGGCTGGCGAACACATCATACGGGCGGGCGGTGGCGCTGTCGGCCTGAGAGGGAACACTCCTGCACCCAGGAAGAAGAAGGCCAGGGCTCTGCCCTGGACCCGCCAAGGGACTGTCGTCCCTTGGAACCCTGGTTGTTTGGGGTCTTCCGGTTGAATGCGAGGCGAAGCCTGAACTAAGTAGGTTCGCCAAATCATTGTCCGGTGAGAGATCTTACTCCTGGCTTGAGTATGGGTTTTAAGGGCTCCGCCCTTAACGGGGTCCAGGGGCAGCGCCCCTGGCCTTCTTCGCTGGCATGGGACTCAGCCCCAAGACTTGTTGATCCCGGAGCGCTCCGCCATCCTCCCACCCCACAGCGACCACGGTGAGACACGATGAGCGGCAGCGCCGACCTGGCCGTGACGGCGCAAACCCTGCGTCGCCGCCTCCTCCTCTGGAGGATCCTCTTCTTCGCGCTCCTCATGATCGCCGCCGCCTTCGCGCTCCACGGCAAGCACGGCGGCCCCACCGGCCCGGTGGTCGACGCCCTCGCCGTGAACGGCCTCATCACCGACGAGCCGCGCCGCACCCGCGCCATCATCGCCGCGCGCGACAACCCCCATGTCCGCGCGCTGATCCTGCGCATCGACAGTCCCGGCGGCACCGTCACCGGCGGCGAGAACCTCCACGACGCGATCGCCCGCTTCGCAGCAGCCAAGCCCGTGATCGCGGTGATGAACGGCGAGGGCGCGTCCGCCGCCTACATGGTCGCCGTCCCCGCCCGCCGGATCTACGCCGCGAACGCGACGCTCACCGGCTCGATCGGCGTGATCGTCGAGAGCCCCGACGTCTCCGACCTGCTGGGCCGCCTCGGCATCCGCGTCGACAAGCTGGTCTCCGGGCCGCTCAAGGGCCAGCCCAGCATCACCTCGCCCCTCTCGCCCGCCGGCCGCGACATGCTGCAGGGCCTCGTGGGCGACCTGTACGACCAGTTCGTCGCCATGGTCGCCGCCGGCCGCCACATGGACCCGGCCCGCGTGCGGGCACTCGGCGACGGCCGCCCCTATACCGGCCACCAGGCCCTCCCCCTCGGCCTGATCGACGCGATCGGCACCGAGGAGGACGCGCGCGACTGGCTCGCCACCCATGCGGGTGTCGCCAAGAGCCTGCCGGTGCACGAGATCGAGTGGCAGGAGCGGAAGTCGCGCTGGCCGTTCTCGGCCGAGAACCTGGTGCAGGATGCGACCGCTGCCCTCGTGAAAACCCTTGTTCCGCAAGGGCTTACACTTGACGGACCCCTGGCGCTCTGGCAGAATTCCCGCCCATGAGGCTCCCCACGCGCTACCCGGCCGCCGGCGTTTCCGGGGCGGCGGCATGACACGGTCGGAACTGATCGCCGAGCTCGCGGACGCCAACACGCATCTGCAGCCGCGCGACGTTGAGCTGATCGTGGCCACTATCTTCAACGAGATCTGCGCGGCGCTGGCCCGCGGCGAGCGCGTGGAACTGCGCGGCTTCGGTGCGTTCACCACCAAGCGTCGCGGCGCGCGGACCGGACGCAACCCGCGCACCGGCGAGCAGGTCCGGGTCGATTCCAAGCTCGTGCCCTTCTTCAAGGCAGGCAAAGAACTTCGCGAGCGGGTAAACGGACGCCAAACCCAGCGTTCACGCTGACCGTCCGCTGCCCGACCCTGGCATAGGAGCACCACCGTGCTGCGCCTCATCGTCGCCCTTCCGCTGATCATCGTGCTGGTGATCTTCACCGTTTCGAACACCTCGGCCGTCGCGATCTCGTTCCTGGTCTGGAAGACCTCGGTGTCGCTGTCGGTGGCGGTGCTGCTGGCCTCGGCGGCGTTCTTCCTGCTGGGCGCGCTGGTCGTGTGGTTCGGCGAGTTGCGTCAGCGTCGCCGGGCGCGGCGCGCCGAGTACCGGGTGCGCGAGCTCGAAACGCAGCTCGCCGAGGCGCGCGTGACGCTCGCACCGGTGCCGGTCACCGGCGCCCCCGTCCATGCCGTTCCGGTCGGCGTGCTGCACCCGTGACCTCGCGGGTCATCGCGGCCCTCGACACCGCCGAGCGCGCACGCGCAAAAACCTGGATCGAGGCGATCGGCGACGGCGCCGGCCTGTTCAAGCTCGGCCTCGAATTCTTCCTGGCGCACGGGTCGGACGCGGTGCGCGCCCTCGGGCCGGCGCGGATCTTCCTCGACCTCAAGCTGCACGACATTCCCGCCACCGTGCGGGGCGCCACCGCTTCCGTCGCACGCCTCGCACCCGCCATGCTCACCGTGCATGCGAGCGGCGGTGCCGCCATGGTCGCGGCTGCGCGCGAGGCGCTCGATGCCGCCGGCGTGCCGACCCGGCTGCTCGCCGTCACGGTGCTGACCAGCCTCGATGCGGCCGCGTTGCGCGATACGGGGGTCACCGACGCGCCGGCGGCGCAGGTGCTGCGGCTCGGCCGGCTCGCCATCGCCGCCGGGGCGCACGGCCTCGTCTGCAGTCCGCTCGAGGTCGCAGGTCTGCGCGCAGCCCTCGGCCCCGACCCGGTGCTGGTGGTGCCGGGCGTGCGGCCGCCGGGAAGTGCGGCCGATGACCAGGCGCGCATCGCCACGCCGCAGGACGCGATCGCCGCCGGCGCCGACTGGATCGTGGTAGGCCGGCCGATCACCCGCGCACCCGATCCCGGAGCGGCCGCGCGCGCGATCACGGCCTCGATCCCGCCGCGATGAGTATCGGCGTCAAGATCTGCGGGGTGACCACGGAAGCCGCGATCGACGCCTGCATCGAGGCCGAGGTCGACTGGGTGGGGTTCGTGTTCTTCGAGCGCTCGCCGCGCCATCTCAGCGTGGCCCGGGCCGCAGCACTTGCCCGCCGGCTGCCGGCGACGATCCTGCCGGTGGGGCTGTTCGTTCGTCCGGTGTCGGCCGCGATCGCGCATGTGCTGGCGGACGTGCCGCTCGCGGCGTTGCAGGTCTACGACACGCCGTCGCGCATCGCGGCGATCCGCGCGGGTTTTTCGCCGGAGGTCTGGGAGGCGCGGCCGCTGGCGCCCGGTGAGGCACCGCCGGATGCGACGCCGGGCCATCGGCTGGTGATCGAGGCACGCGCACCGGACGGAAGCGATCGTCCGGGCGGCACGGGCACGTCGCTCGAATGGTCGGCGTTGCTCGGCTGGGCGCCGCCCGCGTCGTGGCTGCTGGCCGGCGGCCTGGCACGCGAAAACGTTGCCGCCGCCATCCGCGCGAGCGGAGCGGCGGCGGTCGACGTCTCGTCAGGTGTCGAGAGCGCGCCCGGTGTCAAGGATCCCGCGGCGATCCGGGCCTTCGTGCGGGCGGCCCGGGCCGCGCTTGCGGATCAGTAGGCGTAGCCGCCGCCGTAGGTCGGATACGCGTAGCCCACCGGCGGGGCATAGGCGACCGGCGTCGGCGCGGCATAGACCGGCGCGCCATACACGGGATAGCCGTATGCCGGATACCCGTAGCCATAGCCGCCCCCGTAGGCGGCACCGACCGCGAGACCCGTCAGAGCGCCGGCCGCCAGACCGAAGCCGAGACCCGGGCCGAATCCGCGATAGCCGTAGCCGTAACCCCCGCGACCGTATCCGTAACCGCCATGGCCCCAGGCGAGGGCCGGTGTCGACGCGGCGAGAGTGGACGCTCCGAGAGCAGCTGCGACCCCGAGGGCCACGAGCGAGCGATGCATGAGAAACCTCCGCAACCATGGGCCTGATCCCGGGACGTATCCGGGGGCCTCGAGGATCAAGATCGTGCTCGATCGTGGCTGAACAAAGGCCTTCTGGGTCACAGTCGTTTGAGCGAAGGCCAGGGCTCTGCCCTGGACCCGCCAAGGGGCAGTCGCCCCTTGGATCCCCTTTACTTAAACAAATGGGTTCTAAGGGCGACTGCCCTTGAGCTCGGTCCAGGGGCAGAGCCCCTGGCCTTCTTCGCTCAGAAAATATGCCGGAACAGCCAAAACAGCGTGCCGGACAGGACGATCGCCGCCGGCAGCGTCAGCACCCAGGCAAGGCAGATGTTGCGGATGGTAGACGCCTGCAGCCCCGAGCCGTTGGCGACCATGGTGCCGGCCACACCGCTCGACAGGATATGCGTGGTCGAGACCGGCAGGCCCCAGCGGGCCGCCATGCCGATCGTCACCATGGCGACGAGCTCGGCGGAGGCGCCCTGCGCGTAGGTCAGGTGGTCCTTGCCGATCTTCTCGCCCACCGTGACCACGATGCGCTTCCAGCCGATCATGGTGCCGAGGCCGAGTGCCAGCGCCACCGAGACCTTCACCCAGCCGGGGATGAAGCGGGTGGCCGCGGTGAGCTCGCTGCCATAGGCCTTGATCGCGCGCGCTTCGTCCGCGCTGTACTGCGAGCCCTTTGCCCCGAGGCGGACGCCTTCGGCCGCGAGATACATCTCGTTGCGCACGTTCGGCACGGCGGCGGCCGGGATGCTTCCCACGGCGCCATCGCCACCGACCTGACGCGCAATGTCGTTGGCGATCGCCGCCTGGGCGGCGGCGACATCGGGCGTGCCGAGCGACTTCTTCTTGAGCGCGTCGGTGAGGATCGTGCGCGCGTCGGTGATGCTGGGAGTCGCGGCACCCGTCGCATGGGCCTGGAACGCCTTCGACGCGGAGTCGGTGGCGGCGAGGAAGGCGGGCGTCTGCTCGTGCGTCATCGAGCGGTTCAGCGCGTAGGCGGTGGGTGCTGCGCCGATCAGGATCAGCATGATCAGGCCGAGGCCCTTCTGCCCGTCATTGCTGCCGTGGAAGTAGGACACGCCGGTGCAGGTGAGGATCAGCAGGCCGCGCACGAGCGGGGTGGGCGGCTGGTCGCCCTCGGGCGCCTTGAAGAAGCTCGCCTTCTTCGAGATCATCGCCTTGAGCAGCACCAGCAGCAGGGCTGCCATCGCGAAGCCCAAAATCGGGCTGAACAGCAGCGCCTCGATCACTTTCAGCGCCTGGTCCCAGGGCACGCTCGATGTGGCCGAGCCGGCGGGCGCCATCATCTCGTTGGCGAGGCCCACGCCGAGGATCGAGCCGATCAGCGCATGGCTCGAGGAGTTCGGGATGCCGAACGCCCAGGTGGCCAGGTTCCAGGTGATGGCGGCGATCAGCAGCGCGAAGATCATCGCGTAGCCAGTGGCGTTGCCGGCCTGGAGGATGAGCTCGATCGGCAGCAGCGACAGGATCGCGTAGGCGACCAGGCCGGTCGACGTGATCACGCCCAGGAAGTTGAAGAAGCCCGACCACATCACCGCGAACAAAGGCGGGAGCGAGCGGGTGTAGATCACGGTGGCCACTGCGTTGGCGGTGTCGTGGAAGCCGTTCACGAACTCGAAGCCGAGCGCGATCAGCAGTGCGATGCCGAGCAAGACGAGCGCGCTGGTGGCGACCGTCTGCGTGCCGACCGACGAGATGTCGCCCTGCAGGTGCAGGAACGCATTGCCCAGGCCCACCGCCAGAATGACGATGAACAGGATCGGGGTCAGCCGGCTTTTGCGGGCGCGGTCATCCCGCGGCACGGCGAAGGGGCTGTTGATCGAGAGGTCGCTCACGGGAACCGCCTGTCCTGTTTTGGGGACAAGTAGACTGCGGCCGGCGATGTTGTGATGTCAGTTTTGTGAAAGCAGGACGTCGAAGAAGGCCAGGGGTTCCGCGCCTGGACCAAGCTGGGGCCTTGGCCCCAGACCCCATTCGTCAGGCAGGTCCAGGCGTGCTTTGCAGGACGCTCCTTTGCTTATGGACGCTGCGCGCGATGGACACGAGCTCGGAGCGAATGGCCGCGGCCAAATCCGGATTGGCCCGCCGGATCTGCCCCACGCGCAGTGCGACACCGGCACCCGGCCGCGGATCAGCCTCCCAGGCTTCGAGGAATCGCAGATCGGCCGCGACACTGTCCGACGCGGCGGCCAACGCGCGGCGCAGCGCATCGGTCCTGGGTTCGGCGATCGTCTTCAACTCTTCCCCTCCCCCTCGGTCTGTCCCTCGGCGGGCGCAGAACGCTAGACGCCTTTGTCGGTCGGAAAGATGACCAAATTGCAAAGAGCGCGTGGCGTCGCCGTGGAAACCGTCGGGCGACCTTATAGGGGTGGGGCGACCGGCACCGAACTCGACAAAGGGACAGTTATGCAACCGGAAAGGCAAGTCCCGCCTGGCGCGGGACTTGCGGTCTCGTAAAGACAGTCCCGCCGTATCAGTAGCGGTAGAGCTCGTGCTTGAACGGGCCCGAGGGTGCCACGCCGATATACCCGGCCTGCTGCGGCGTTAGCGTGGTGAGCTCGGCACCCACCTTCGCGAGGTGCAGCGCCGCCACCTTCTCGTCGAGCTGCTTGGGCAGCACGTGCACGTCGATCGCGTACTGGCCGGGACGCGCGGTCCAGAGCTCGATCTGCGCCAGCGTCTGGTTGGTGAACGAGGCCGACATCACGAAGCTCGGATGGCCGGTGGCATTGCCGAGGTTCACCAGGCGGCCTTCGGAGAGCACGATCAGCCGCTTGCCGTCGGGGAACACCACCTCGTCGACCTGCGGCTTGACGTTCTCCCACTTGAAGTTGCGCAGCGCCTCGATCTGGATCTCGCTGTCGAAGTGACCGATGTTGCACACGATCGCGCGGTTCTTCATCTCGCGCATGTGATCGATCGTGATCACGTCGATGTTGCCGGTGCAGGTCACGAAGATGTCGCCGCGGGGCGCGGCCTTGTCCATCGTGGTGACCTCGTAGCCCTCCATCGCCGCCTGCAGCGCGCAGATCGGGTCGGCTTCCGTCACCAGCACCCGGCAGCCGGCGTTGCGCAGGCTCGCGGCCGAGCCTTTGCCCACGTCGCCGAAGCCCGCGACCACGGCAACCTTGCCCGCCATCATCACGTCGGTGCCGCGGCGGATGCCGTCCACCAGGCTCTCGCGGCAGCCGTAGAGGTTGTCGAACTTCGACTTGGTCACGCTGTCGTTGACGTTGATCGCGGGGACTTTCAGCAGCCCGTCGCGCGCCATCTCGCGCAGGCGGTGGACGCCCGTGGTGGTCTCCTCCGAGATGCCGCGGATGCCCTCGAGGATGTCGGGGTATTTGTCGTGGATCAGCTTGGTGACGTCGCCGCCGTCATCGAGGATCATGTTCGGCATCCAGCCGTCCGGCCCGCGCACGGTCTGCTCGATGCACCACCAGAACTCCTCCTCGCTCAGACCCTTCCAGGCGAAGACGGGGATGCCGGCCGCCGCGATCGCGGCGGCGGCATGGTCCTGGGTCGAGAAGATGTTGCAGGACGACCAGCGGACCGTCGCACCCAGCGCCGTGAGGGTCTCGATCAGCACCGCGGTCTGGATCGTCATGTGCAGGCAGCCGACGATGCGGGCGCCGGCAAGCGGCTGCGACGCGCCGTATTCCTCGCGGAGCGCCATCAGGCCGGGCATCTCGTCCTCGGCGATCAGGATCTCCTTGCGGCCCCAAGCTGCCAGGCCGAGATCGGCGACCTTGAAGTCCCCGTCCTTCAAGTGTGGGGTGGTCATGTCGGCTGCTCCTCGCGAATTCGGGCTTCTCTAGATCATTCGCGATGGGATGGGGAGAGCGCCGGTCAGGCGCGCTTGCGGGCGCGCTTGGCCGGCGGCTTCGCCTTCGCGGGCGGCGCCTTGGCGGGCGCCTTCGCCTTCGCCGGCGCCTTCTTGCGCGCGGCGGCCTTCTGCTCCTCAGCCGGCGCCTGGCCGAGGCTGCGCCGCAGGGCCGCCATCAGGTCTACCACCTTGCCGTCGTCGTTCTCGTTGGCGGGCGGCGGCTCGGGGTCCTCGCCCGCGATCTTGGCGTCGATCACCTGGCGCAGCCGTGCCTCGTAGCGGTCCTCGATGTCGCCCGGATCGAAGCGGCCGCTCTGGCGCTCGATGAGCTGGCGGGCGAGCGCCACCATGTCGGGGTCGGGCGAGCCCGCGGGCACGCTGGAAAAGGCGTCGTCGCTGCTGGCCACCTCGACGCTGTCGTGCAGCGTGTGCAGCACCAGGCCGCGGCCCAGCGCGTGGATCGCCACCGCCCGCTCGCGGCGCGACAGCACCAGGCGCGACAGCGCCATCCGGCCAGTGGCCGCGATCGCGTCGCGCAGCACGACGTAGACGTCCGCGCCGCCACCCGCGTCGCCGTCGGGAGCCATGTAGTAGCTGTTGTCGAAGAAGACCGGGTCGATCGCCTCCTGCGCCACGAATTTTTCCACCGCCAGGATCGAGGAGCTCTCGACGCGGACGCTATCAAAATCCTCCTCGTCCATCAGGACGTAGCGGCCGCGCTCGTATTCGAAGCCGCGCACCAGGTCGCGGCGCTCGAGCTCGGCGCCGGTCTCGGCGTCCTGGCTGACCATCTTCACACGGTTGCCGGTGTCGGGGTTGATGAAGTGGAAGTGGACGCCGCTGGACGCGCGGATCACCGGCGAAAGCTGGATCGGGCAGGAGACGAGGGCCAGGCGCAGATGGCCTCGCCAGACGGGACGCGACGCCATGGGGGTTCCTCCGCGCGATGATCGCAAACGTAACGTGCCTCGGAGCGGTTCCGCGGAGAAGGTCAGGGGCTCTGCCCCTGAACCCCGCCAGGACCCGGGGGCCCTGGACCCCCATGATTGGAGGTCCAGGATCGACGTCATGCCGAAGGCGTGCTTCGCACTGGGGCCTGGTGGGGTTTGAGGCAAAGCCCCAACTTCTTCCTGTCGGATGCGCTTGCAATGTGCGTCCCGCGTAAGGCTACCCTTCGAGATCGACGCCGACGCTCGAAAGGCGTCCGCTTGCGTCCCGGCGATAGACCAGGAGCCTCGGCTCGCTCTGGTCGATCAGGGCGTAGGTCCCGATGCTCCCGGTCGCGTCGTAGTCACGGAGCTTCAGGCCGGGGTCGAGCCACGCCGTGCTCCGGGACAGCACCTCGAACACGGCGGCCGGCTCGCTCGCGACGAGGGCGTCGCCCACATGCGGGCCGCAATCCACCAGGGCATCGGGGTATCGGCCGCTGGTGCCGGCGCGGACCTTGAGGTTCGAACCGTGTGCACGGCAGGGCGATCCCCGCAGGCGTTCGCGCAACGCGGCGGCGATGTTGAGCGAGATCGTGTCGTGTGAGCTGGTGCCGCGGGCCATGGCGTAGACGTCGCCGTCGACGAGTTCGTCGCGCAGCTCCTGACGCGCCTCCCAGACGAGGTAGGCGTCCCAGGTCCAATGCTCGTCTCGAGAGATGCGCGTCAGCGACGTGACGTGGCCCTCCGGCAGGAGGGACCATAGCATGTTCGAGGCGGAAGGCCGGGGCCTCGTGCGCAGCAGCCTACGGCGTGACGCCCTGGACTCGCCAGGGGCTTGCCCCTCGGAGTCCGGGGATCCAAGGGGCGACTGCCCCTTGGCGGGTCCAGGGCGGAGCCCTGGCCTTCCTGCTAGCCGTAAGCCGCCACGAACCGCTCCACCGCCTCCGCATCCGGCACCCCCGGAACCACCTCCACCCCCACCTCCGGCCGATCCGCCAGCAGCAGCCGCTCCGTCGCCGCCGCCTCGCCCATCGCCAGCACCCCCCGCACCCGTCTTGCGAAACCCAGGCACGCCAGTCCCCCGCCGCTCGGCCCTGCGATCAGCGTGGCGCCGGCGACGATCCGGGCCAGCGCCATGATGTCGAGCGCGTCGGGGTCGATCGTGGTGAACCCGTGATGCGAGAACAGCGCATCGAGGCGTCCGTCGCTGGAGCGCGGCGCCACCAGGAGGCGGGAGGCGCGCGCATCCGGCGCCTCGCCGCCGACGAAGCGGTCGGTGATGCGCTGCCAGAGCTGGCCTGAAGCGGGCGTCGTGTAGTCGGGAATGCGCTGCGCCCGTGTGGCCACGATCAGCTCGCGGCAGGCAATCGGCCGGTCGAAGAAGAACACGTCGCGCGACCGCACGCCGCCCGCCTCGATCAGCCTGGGGGCCGAGGGGGGTGCCGGCCATGCGGTGAGCGTGCGCAGCCGCTCGATCCCGAGAAAGGCGCGCGCGTAGTCGGCAGCCCAGAGGCGCTGCGCGATCTCGAGCATCGGCGCCGATTCCGGCGGCATCCCGCCCGCATCGTCCAGCCAGAGCACCGGGTCCTCGATGCCGTTGGCGACCGGACCGGTGGCGGCGGCGCGCTGGTGGAGGTGCCAGTCGCCCGCGCGGTCGCGCAGCATGTGCGGGTGGGTGGCCCCCGCACCCTCGCCGGCGATGCCCTCGGCGAGCACCCGGCTGCCGCGCAGCACGATCCCGCCCGGCACGCAGATCACGTCGCGGAGCCGCGCGACGTGGAGCGCCGGATGGGTCGTGTCGGCCTCGAGCGCCACCACGTGGCCCACCGCGCCGTCGCGGAAGGAAGCGAGATCGACGCGCGGCGCCAGCATCTCCATCGTCGCCAGCGCGAACGGACCGGCGGATGCAACGCTTCCGGACACTTGGCACTTCCTCTCTCAAACCGCCGCCACGACCGCGTGGCGGCGAGTACAAAAAAATACGGGCTTGAAGCCCGACGGCAAAAGGCCGTCAGAAACAAAGAGCGGGCTTGCAGCCCGACGGCAAAAAGCCGTCAGAAATTAAAGAGCGGGCTTGCAGCCCGACGGAGAACACCCTCAGTTGAACGGCGTCCCGCCGTCCGGAGCTCCCCCCCGCGTGAATGACGCAACCCAAGCGACCGACCCCGGCCACCACGACGCCGCCGCCACCGCTGCACCAGACAGTGAACCAGACTACCACGTCGCTGCCACCTCGCCGTTCAGCGAGCGGCGCACGCACGCGCTGAAGAGCGGCGACACGTTCGGCGTGTTCGACGGCAACGGCGACATCCTGGACGGCACCGGCATCGCCGACGGCATCTACCATCGCGACACGCGCTACCTGTCGCGGCTCGACCTCCGCCTCAACGGCGCCGTGCCGATCGTGCTGAGCTCGATCCTGCGCGACAACAACGCGACGCTGACCTGCGACCTCACCAACCCCGAATTCATGGACGCGGCCAACCACGTCGTGCTGCCGCACGACACGATCCATGTCAGGCGCTCGCGCTTCATCTTCGCAGATACCTGCCACGAGCGGATCCTGGTGCGGAACTTCTCCGACCAGCCGCAGCAGATCGAGATCGCGATCGGCTTCGACGCGGATTTCGCCGACCTGTTCGAGGCGCGCGGCATGCGGCGCGCCCGGCACGGCACGCGCCGTGCGCCCGGGGTCGAGCCGGACCGCGTGACGCTCAGCTATGACGGGCTCGACGACCGGCGGCGCACCACGCATCTGCGCTTCTGCCCCGAACCCACCGAGCTGGTCGGCGACCGCGCGGTGTATCGCTTCGAGCTGCCGCCGCAGAAGCGGATGGTGCTGCATTTCGAGATCGGCTGCGAGGTCCCGCCGCGCACTGCGAACGCCGCGCAGAGCTTCCTGTTCTCGCTGGTCGAAGCCCGCCGCGCGCTCAGGCTCTCCTCGGCCCGCGCGGCCGGGATCGAGAGCTCGAACGAGGTGTTCAACGAGGCGATCCGCCGCGCGATCTGCGACATCTACATGCTGGTGACGGACAAGGACACCGGGCCTTACCCGTATGCCGGCGTGCCGTGGTACAGCACCGTGTTCGGCCGCGACGCGCTGATCGCCGCGATCCACACGCTCTGGCTCGACCCCGAGATCGCGCGCGGCGTGCTGCGCTATCTCGCCAAGCACCAGGCGACCACGCACGACGCGGCAGCCGATGCCGAGCCGGGCAAGATCCTGCACGAGGTGCGCCACGGCGAGATGGCCGAGCTGGGCGAGGTTCCGTTCCGCCACTATTACGGCACGATCGATGCGACGCCGCTCTTCGTGTGGGTGGCCGGCCTCTATTTCGAGCGCACCGGCGACATCGAGACGGCGCGCGAGCTGTGGCCGCATGTCGAGGCGGCGCTGAGCTGGATCGACACCGACGGCGACCGCGACGGCGACGGCTTCGTGGAATATGCGCGCCGCACCGAGAACGGGCTCGCCAACCAGGGCTGGAAGGACAGTTTTGATAGTATCTTCCACAGCGATGGCGTGCTCGCCGAGGGGCCGATCGCGCTGGTGGAAGTGCAGGGCTACGTCTACGCCGCGAAGAATGCGGCGGCGACCCTCGCGCGGGCCTTGGGCCACGAGGAGCGCGCGACGACGCTGGTGGCGGAGGCGGAGAAGCTCCGCGTGAAATTCGAGGACGCGTTCTGGTGCGAGGAACTCGACACCTACGCGATCGCGCTCGACGGGCAGAAGAAACCTTGCCGCGTGCGCAGCTCGAATGCCGGCCAGGTGCTGATGACCGGCATCACGAGCGAGGAGCGCGCGCGCCGCATCGCGCGCGGGCTGATGAGCCGGAACTTCTTCTCGGGCTGGGGCATCCGCACGATCGCGGTGGGCGAGGCGCGCTACAATCCGATGGCGTATCACAACGGTTCGGTCTGGCCGCACGACAACGCCCTGATCGCGATGGGTTTTTCTCGGGTCGGCCTCAAGGAGGAGACCGACCGGGTGTTCACCGGCATCTTCGACGCGGCGTTCAACATCGACCAGCGGCGCCTGCCGGAGCTCTATTGCGGCTTCGCGCGCGAGCGGGGACTGGGACCCACGCGCTATCCCGTGGCGTGCTCGCCGCAGGCCTGGGCGGCCACCACCATTCCTGCGCTGCTGCAAGCGACGCTCGGGATCCGGTTCGAGCCGGCGACCACGACGGTGCATTTCGACCGCCCACGGCTGCCGGAGTTCCTGCGGGACGTGACCCTGCACAACCTGTCGATCGGGGATGCGCGGGCCACCGTGCATGTGCGGCGGTTGGACCATGAGGTGGCGATCAACGTGGTGAAGCGTGAAGGTGGGCTTCGGGTGCAGGTCACGAGTTAAGAAGGCCAGGGGTTCCACCCCTGGACCCCGCTGGGGTCTTAACCCCAGACCCCATTCGTTGGGTCCAGGGGCTAGCTCCTGGCGGGGTCAAGGGGCAGAGCCCCTTGCCTTCTTCCTTGCTTCCGCTACGCCTCCAGCGACGCGCCCTGGGGACTGAACGATTGGTCGAGATCCTGCGCGGCGACCTCGTGGCGGCCGAGCTCAACGCCGTCACCCGCGCGGAGGCGGAACGCTTCCACGCCGCCGCGGGGATCCGGCCTGGTCTCGCAGTGGTGCTGGTGGGCGAGGACCCCGCGAGCGGGATCTACGTCCGGCGCAAGGTGCGGATGTCGCACGAGGTGGGCCTCCACTCGATCGAGCACCGCCTGGCCGCCGACACCACCGAGGACGCACTCCTCACCCTGATCGCGGCGCTCAACGCCGACCCCGCGGTGCACGGCATCCTGGTGCAGCTGCCGCTGCCGCCGCAGGTGCGCGCCTCCCGCGTCCTGAACGCGATCGATCCCGCCAAGGACGTCGACGGCTTCCACCCGGTGAATGTCGGCCGCCTGTCCACCGGCGGCGAGGGCCTGGTGCCCTGCACGCCGCTCGGCTGCATGATGCTGCTCGAGCGCGTGGTGCCGGACTTCCGCGGGCTCGAGGCGGTGGTGATCGGCAAGTCGAACATCGTGGGCAAGCCGGTGGCGCTGCTGCTGCTGGAGCGCGAATGCACCGTCACCGTCACGCATATCGCCACCCGCGACCTGCCAGAGATCGTCCGCCACGCCGACATCGTGGTGGTCGCCGCCGGCCACCCGCGTCTCGTGCGCGGCGACTGGGTCAAGCCCGGGGCGGTGGTGATCGATGTCGGCATCAACCGCGTCACCGACGCGGACGGCCGCGCGCGGATCGTGGGCGACGTCGCGGCCGACGAAATGGCCCATGCCGGCGTGCTCACCCCCGTGCCGGGCGGCGTCGGCCCCATGACCATCGCCTGCCTGCTCAGCAACACCGTCAAGGCGGCGGTGCAATCCACCGCGCACGCGGGAGTTGCAGATCGACACGGAACCGGAACGCCTCTGCCAAGTTTATGAAACAAATGACGGAGGTTTTTACATGATCACGATCCTCTTGATTGTTCTCGTCGTGGCCGCACTAGGCGGCTTCGGCCATACCGGTTACCGGCGCGGCTGGTACGGCGGTGGCGGCGGCATCGGCGGCGCGCCGGTGGCGGGCGGCTGGGGCGGCGGCGGCCTCGGCGTGTTCCTGCTGATTGTCGTGGTGCTGCTGCTGCTGTTCGGCGGCGGGCATACGATGGGCACCTATTGATAAAGCCGCTTGGGCGGAAAGAAGGCCAGGGCTCTGCCCTGGACCCGCCAAGGGACAGTCGTCCCTTGGATCCCTGATTGTTTGGGTTGTTCCCTGGCGAAGCCTGGAATTGGCGACGTCGGTTAACGCGTTCCGTCTCCAGCGCCTGTAGTAAGGGGTTTTAAGGGCTGCGCCCTTAACGGGGTCCAGGGGCAGAGCCCCTGGCCTTCTTCTTCGCAGCCTCACCAGCGGCTTCCGCCAAAAAGGCGTGCAGCTCCCCTGCCTGTTCCTCAAGCGTGGCGATCCCGTCCTTAAACGGGTTCACATGCGCACGGATCGCATCCTTCCGGCACAGCGCGTCCTCAATCCCGGCTGCGAGCGCCGCAGGATTGTTGCCGAGCGGCACGACCGTGCCGTTCACGCCGGGCACGATCTCCTCGGCGGCGCCACCGCTATCGGTGGCGATCACCCACACGTCGCGGGCGAGCGCCTCTCGCACGGTGAGCCCGTAGCTCTCCTTCCACTGCGACGGGAACAGCAACACGTCGATGCCGGCGAAGAAGTCGTCGAGACCGTCCGCGTCGTAGGGCGGCACGATCTCGACCGGGCCCGGCAGCCTCCATTCGGCCGCCGCCACCGACGAGAACCCGATATCGCGCGTGTTGTCGACGACCACCAGCACCCAGTCGCGCCGCCCGAGCGCACGGAACGCCTCGCGGATCACGGCCGCACCCTTGAGCTTCGCGTTCCCGCCCACGAAGCCGAAGCGCAACGCCCCCGAAGGGCGGGTCGTGCGCGGCGAGGCCGGGCGCCGGACGCCGTTGCGGTTGACGCGCACGCGGTCGGCGGCGAAACCGTTCGCGAGGTAGAGCGCCGCGTGGCTGGCGCTCGGCGAGAGCAGCAACGCCGCCGCGTGCAGCGACTGCTGGAGGATATCCATGCGCGGCCCAAGATGGCGCGCGCCGGGAATGCAGCGCTCGCAGACTTTCAGGTCGATCGTGGTCTGGTGGCAGTAGGTGTTGTCGGCGCGCACCATGAACTGCCGCTCGCACAGCCACCAGGCATCGTGCAGCGTCACCACATACGGGACCGCGCGCAGCTGGCAGGCGCGGGTCACCGCCGCCCCCAAATTCTGCATCGCGTGCACATGCACCACGTCGGGGCGGACCGCACGCAGCACGTCGTCGAACCGCTCGCCCATCGCCGGGTCGTCGAAGGCGATGATGTGGTCGGCGTGGAACGGCATGCGCGCGGCGATCACCTCGGCACCGCACGCGCGGTAGCGGACCAGCTCGTGCGGCACGCTGCCGTCGCGCGCACTGGTGGTGAACACGAACACCTCGGTATCGGCGCGGGCGGCAAGGCGCTGCGTCATCTCCTCGGCGACGATGGTCGCACCCCCGAAACTCCTGGGCGCGAAAAACACGTTGACCACCAGCACGCGCAGGCGCCGGCGCTGCAGCGGCGGCCCACCCGCCAGCAGCTGCGCGGTCTCGTCCGCCGCGATGCGCGCCGGGTCGTAGGCCGCGCGCACCCGCGCCATCGCGCGCGCACCCATCTCGCGCCGCAGCAGCGGATCGGCGATCAGCCGCCGGAGTGCCGCGACCCACCCGTCCTCGTCGGCCGCCAGGAAGCCGTCGACGCCGTCGGCGATCGCGCCCGTGAACTCGCGGGCCGGCGAGCACACCGACGGCAGCCCCACGATGGACGCCTCGATCAGCTTGATGTTGCTTTTTGCGTCGTTGAAGATCGTGCGTTCCAGCGGCGCCACCGCGATATCGGCGTTTGCCAGAAGTGCGAGATAGGCCTTGAAGCCCGTGAACGGCACACGCTCGATCCGGGCGCCGAACGCGTCGAAACCGCGATCGAGCTCGAGCTCGCCCACCAGGCACAGACGCAGCCGCGCATCCTCGCGCAGCAGACGCTTGATCGCCGGTGCCGCCACCGCGAAATCCGCGTCGTGGGTCCTGGTGCCCGAGCCATAGGCGATGACGATCGTGCCGTCGTCCCGTTCGACGCGCGCGGCCCGCGCCACCGCGGCCGCACCCAGCGTCTCCGCATCGAGCGCGTTCCGCACCACCAGGCTCGGCCGGCCGCTCGCCTCCGTCATCAGGGCCGCGAGCTGCGCCGTCGATGCGATCGTGCGATCCGCCGCCACCATCGCGTCGCGATAGAGTGCCGCACCCCGCAGCAGCGACGCCCGCAACTTCGGTGCCAGCGTCTTGAGGTTCGCGTTCTCGCCATAGAGCGCGACGTCGAAGACGAGGTCGTCCACCTCCCAGAACGACGGCACGCCCAGCCGCCGCGCCTCCTCCAGCAGGTAGAAGTTCGAGCACTCGCCGGGCACGCGGTAGAGGATCAGGTCGGTGTGCACCTGCAGCGCCGACCTGGCCTCGATCGGCAGGCGCCAGTCGATCACCGTGCACCCGACGCCGAGCGCCTCGAGCTGTTCGCGCCGCTGCCACACCCGGTATTTCGCGCATTGCGGGATGCTGAGCTCGGCCACGATCAGCACCCGCCGCTCGAGCCGCGCGCAGGCGGGCTCGGGGAGTGCGGCCGCGTACGGGTCGGACGCCGCCTCCGACGGACGCGCCGGTGCGGGCGCACCGCCGAGCCGCGCACGCACGAGCCGGAGCGTGCCGCCGGCCCCGTCCTCGCGCAGCGCGCGCGCGGTCCGGCGCACCAGCAGGGCGGCAAATCGGACCCGGTGGCTCGCCTGGCCGTGGCGCAGCCGATGCACGAGCTCGCCCGGACGCGGCAGCAGCCGGGAACGGACGAAGTTCTGGTCCCGGAAGATCGCCGCGCGGGTCGCGTGCAGCAGCGCACTCTCGACGAGGATCTCGGCCAGACTGCGCACGGGCCGGGCCGGGGCGAAGCCCTCGCCGCTCGATCCGTCCGCCATCCGGTTCTCCCGCGCGCAAAGAAGGCCAGGGCTCTGCCCTGGACCCGCCAAGGGGTAGTCACCCCTTGGATCCCCCATACTTAAGAGATCGGTTCTAAGGGCTCGCCCTTAGCGGGTCCAGGGCAGAGCCCCGGCCTTCTTTGCGCGGGGTCAGACCGGCTGGTGCGGGGCCATGCCGGGCAGCAAGTGCCTGAGCAGCACCAGCAGCATGAACACCACCAGAAGCACGAGGAACAGCCGCCCGAACACCTGGAACGCGGCGATCACGAGCAGCAGCCCCACGGCCAGCAGGATCAGCGTCTCGATCGGGCCGTTGACCCCCACGCTCTCCAGCGTCTGGCGGAGAAACGCCTCCACCATCCCGATCGCGTCGGTCACCACGGCGAGCAGCTTCATCGCAAGCCCGAGGACGAGAGTGGCGGCATGCTGCATGTGGTTCGTCCTCGCTGTTGCCCGGGCGGAACATGATAGCAGGCCGCCCGGTTGCCGCCCTCACCTGACGCCCCTCACTTGACGCCCCTCACCTGACGATGGGGAGCCACACGGCACTCGCATCCGCGCCCGACCGCATCACCGTGATCGTGGCGGCCCGGTAGTCCGCCGCCTTCGCCGCGAACGGATCGGCGACCCAGGTCTGCGGGTTGCGGTCGTAGAGCGGGAACAGCGAGGACTGCACCATCACCATGATCCGGTGCCCGCGCCCGAACGTGTAGTCGACGTTCGGCAGGGTGAACCGGTAGTGCTGCGCCACGTTCGCCGGCACCGCCGAGGGGTTCGAGAAGCTCGCCCGATACCGCCCGCGCAGGATGTCGCTCGCGATCGGCAGCTCGTAGCCGCCGAGCTCCGGCTGCACCGGGTTCTGGCCGGGCAGCACGTCGATCAGCCGGACCACCACGTCGGTGTCGGTGCCGGTGGTCTTCTCCACGATGTCGGCGATCGGCGCGCCCTGCAGCTTCACCGGTGCGGTGAGCGGCGCCGTCTCATAGGTCAGCACGTCGGGTCGGCCGTCGACGAAGCGCTGGTCGTGCACCAGCCAGGTGCGCCAGCTGTCGCGGTCGTCGAAGCGCGCCGGACGCGGCTCGAACGGCACCGGCCTGGCCGGGTCCGACACGTAGCTGTCGGGATCACCCGAAGCAGGCTTGTCGAACGACAGCGAGAAACCCGGCGCGAGATACAGTGGCGTGGTCGCCTGCGCCATCGGCCAGTCGGGCAGGTGGTCCCATCGGTTCTCGCTTGGCGCGTAGAACGTCACGCGCGCGAGCCCTGCTGCGGGGCCGCCGGCGAGATACTGCCGGAAGAACGGCAGCACCATGTCGCGCCGGAACTGCCCCGCCGTGTCGCCGTCCCACAGGAGCGGGCCGAGGCTGTAGCCCGTGCGGTTCACCTGGCTGTGGAACCACGGTCCGATCACCAGCCAGTTGGTGCTCTCGTGCCCCGCCTGCTTCAGCGCGGCGAAGGAGTGGTTCGCCCCCCACATGTCCTCCTGGTCCCACATCCCCTGCTCCCACATCGTGGGGACGGCGGACGGGTGCTGGCCCACCAGCCGGTCGAGCGCCTGGCCCTGCCAGAACGCGTCATAGGCCGGATGCGCGCGGAGCTTGTTCCAGAAGCCGAGCTGCGCGAACCCGGCCTGCTTCGCGTAGTCCGCGAGCGCGCCGGCGCGCAGGAAGGTCGTGTAGTCGTCGTATTGCGCGCGCGGCACGGTGTCGCCGTCCCGCTTCTGCTCGGTCTGCTCGGCGATGTAGTCGAGGTTCGGCACGCGGAACGCGCCGTAGTGGAACCAGTCGTCCCCCATCCAGCCGTCGACCATCGGGCTCTCGGGCACGGCCGCGCGCAGCGCCGGATGCGGGTGCAGCAGCGCCATCACCACCGTCCAGCCCTCGTAGGACGAGCCGATCATGCCGACGCGGCCGTTGCTCTCGGGCACGTTCTTCACCAGCCAGTCGATCGTGTCCCACGCATCGGTGGTGTCGTCGGTGTCGGTTCCATTCAGCGGACCGCGCGGCGGCCGCGTCATCTCGTAGACGCCGTCGGACCGGTATTTGCCGCGCACGTCCTGGTAGACGCGGATGAAGCCCGCCTCCGTCATCTCGCGGTCGGCCGCGCGCAGCACCTGGCTCATCAGCGGCGAGTTGCTCTCGCCGGCGGCCTTGTGCGCGTCGTAGGGCGTGCGCGTGAGCACGATCGGGGCGCCGTGCGCGCCCTTGGGAATGACGATCACGGTGTAGAGCTTCACCCCGTCGCGCATCGGGACCATGACCTCGCGACGGACGTAGTCGTTCTGGTCGGTCGGCCGGACGAAGTGGTTGGGGATGTCGCTGGATGGTGGCGCGGCGAGGGTCGTGCCGGGGACGAGCGAAGCGAAGAGGGCGAATGCTGCCCGGTGGCGAAGCCGCATATGTGATCCTTAAGGAAAGGCAAGGGGCGTCGTGCTTAGCACGCTCTCGCGTGACGCCCTGGACCCGCTGGGGTCTTAACCCCAGACCCCTTCGTTGGCAGGTCCAGGACTGCTTGTCCTGGCGGGGGTCAAGGGGGCAGAGCCCCTTGTCTTCTTAGGCCGGGATCTGGTCAACGCTGCCCGTGTTCGCCTCGGGCTCTGCTGCGTCATGCCGCGGATGGTCTCGACCTCGCCGGTGGCGAGCTGCTCCGGCATCGATGGTGTTCACGTGGGCGTCCCGGCCGTGGCGCGATGGCAACTGCGCGGGCGGGCACCCGTTCCCGGCACGCCCGACGTCGCCCGGGCGCTTCGTGAGGGATCCCCGCCATGTCACTTCAGAACCGATCGATCGCCATCCTGCTCGCGCCCGCGGGCACCGAGGAGCCCGAGTTCAGCCAGCCGCGTGCGGCACTGCTCGCGGCCGGCGCCACGGTCACCGTGATCGGGCTCGAGACGGGGACGGCGAAGACGGTCAACAACGACCTCGAGCCCGGCGCGAGCTTCACCGTCGACCGGGCGGTCGCCGACGTCTCGGCCGACGATTTCGACGGGCTGGTGATCCCGGGCGGCTGCGTCGGCGCGGACAAGCTCCGCGCCGACGACGACGTGGTCGATTTCGTCCGCGAGTTCTTCCTGCAGGAGAAGCCGGTGGGCGTGATCTGCCACGCGCCGTGGCTGCTGGTGGAGGCCGACGTGCTCGAGGGTCGCACGCTCACCTCGTTCGCCAGCATCCGCACCGATCTCGAGAATGCCGGCGCCACCTGGGTCGACGAGGAGGTGGTGGTCGACGAGGGCCTGGTCTCGAGCCGCAGCCCCAAGGACCTGCCCGCCTTCTGCGCCAGGATCGTCGAGGAGTTCGAGGAGGGCGAGCACCCCGAGCAGGCGAGAAGCGTCTAGAGGGTGTTAAGCAACCGCGCCGATCGCCGCCGGCAGCACGAACCGGAAGCTGCTGCCCTGCCCCACGACGCTGCGGACCTGGAGCGCGCTTCCCTGGCGTTCCAGCAGGTCGTGGCAGAGCAGCAGGCCGAGGCCGCTTCCCCCCTCGCCCGCGGTGCCCCGCGTCGAGGACCGGCGATCCAGCCGGAACAGCGCGTCGACTCGAGCGGGCTCCATGCCGAGGCCGGTATCGCTCACGGCCACCACCACGTCGGGCCCGCTTGCCTCGGCCGCGACCGTGATCGACCCGCCCGGCAGGGTGAACTTGATCGCGTTGCTCACCAGGTTGCGCAGCACCGTCGACAGCATGTCCCGGTGCGCCGACACCTCCACCGCGCATCCCGCCAGGTGCAGCGCGATCCCCTTGTCGGACGCGGCCGCGGTGGCGCCCGCGAGCACCTCGGCCACCACCGTGCCGAGCTCGACCGGGCCGAGCCGCACCGCCACCGTGTCCATCTGTGCGCTCGCCCAGGCGAACAGCCCCTCCATCAGGTTGAAGGCCTGGGTCGCCGCCCGTCGGATACCGTCCGCGCGCCGCTCGATCGAGGCCTCGTCGCGCCGGGCGACCGCCTCGCCCAGCACCTCGGACAGGCCCAGCAGCGCCTGGAACGGATTGCGCAGATCGTGCGCGATGATCGAGAACAGCAGCGATTTCTGCCGGTTGAGCGCGTCGAGCTGCTCGGATTTCTCCACCGCCTCGCGCCTGGCCGCCTCGAGCTCGGACTGGAACTGGCGGCGGGCGGCGGCGAAGCGGATGGCGCGCGCCAGCACCGACGGCGTGACCTCGCTTTTGGCGAGGTAGTCGAGCGCGCCGGCCCGCATCAGGCGCAGCGCCAGCGCCTGGTCGGCCGCCCCCGTCAGCATCAGCACCGCCTGCGCGCCCGCCTCCGGGCCGCGCAGCGTCGCCAGCAGCGCGAACGTGTCGGTGCCCGGCAGCATGTAGTCGAGCAGCACGCAGTCGAACGCCTGCGCGCGCGCCAGCGCCAGGCCGGCCTCCCCGGTCGCGGCCTCGGCGAGCGCGTGCGGCAGTCCCGACTGGGCGAGCGCGCGCCTGACCGCCGCGCGGTCGACCTGGTCGTCGTCGATCAGCAGGATGCGGACCGGGGTGCCCTCGGCGTCGCCCGCGATCGCGCCCGCCGACGCCACGGCGGGAGCCTCAGCTGGGGAGTTCAACGATCTTCCAGTAGCTCTCGATCAGCGCCACCGCCTCCATGAAGGTGCGGCCCGGGTCCTGCTTGACGATGTAGCCCGCCACGTTGTGGCCGTAGGCGCGCGCCTTGTCCTCCTCCGCCTTCGAGGTGGTGATCATGAACACGATCGCCGAGCGCAGCTCCTCGTCGGCCCGCAGCGCTTCCAGGAATTCGAGACCGTTCATGCGCGGCATGTTGAGGTCGAGCAGGATCAGGTGCGGGCGCGCGAGCTTCGCGCGGCCGTTCTCGCCGCGCAGGATCTCCATCGCCTCGATCCCGTCGCGCGCCACCGTGATCGGGTTGCCGATGCGGTGCTTGGCGAAGGCGCGCCGGAGGCCCTGCACGTCGACCTCGTCGTCGTCCACCAGCAGGAGGTTGACCGGCGCCATCTCAGCTCTGCTCGCGTTGCAACGTCGGACTATCCTGATCGGGCCACGTGAAGTGAACGGCGAGACCTCTGGCGCCGGGGCGGGCGGGATCGGTCTCCCGGGCGTCGGGCGCCGCGCCGCGATCGGCGAGGACCACCGTGCCGCCGCGGCGCTCGATCAGCTTCCTTACGATGGCGAGACCCATCCCGCTACCCTCCACTTCGTCACGTGGCCGCAATGTCTGGAACATGCCGAACACCCGCTCGCGGAACTGCGGCGGCACGCCCGGCCCGTCATCCTCCACGGTGAAGGCCGTCTCGCCGCCGCACCGCGCCGCCCGCACCCAGACATGGCCTTGGGCCGGGTGGTCGTGGTGCTTGATCGCGTTGCCGATCAGGTTCTGCAGCACCTGGATGAGCGGCGCGCGCGGCGTCAGGATCGTGGGCATGGCGGGGTCGGGCGCGATCCGGAACCCTGGCGGTGGGCTGACCAGGGATGCAAGCTCGGTGACCAGCGCGCCGGTGTCGACGGGCTCGTCGCCCCCTCTGGTCCCTGGCGCCTCGATGCGTCCCGCCCGCGAATAGGCGAGCAGGTCGTCGAGCAGGCTGTCGAGCCGCCGCACGCGGCTCCGCGCCAGGTCCATGTTCGTGCGCACGCCGCCCAACACCAGGGCGCCGAGATCCTCCTCGATCCAGGTCAGCAGGTTCTCGATCCCGCGCAGCGGCGCCTTGAGGTCGTGGCTGGCGACATAGGCGAACTGCTCGAGCTCCTCGTTCGAGCGCGCGAGATCGGCGGCCTGCAGCGCCAGCAGGCCCGCGAGGCGGCGGCGCTCGGTGATGTCGGTCAGCAGCGTGACCACGCCGAGCAGCTCCCCGCCCTCGGCGCGATGCGGGCGGAAGAACGCCTCGTAATGACGCTCCTCGGCGGCGCCGGGACGCACCAGGCGGTGCTCGAAGCGACGCTCCTCGCCCGCGAAGGCGCGGTCGAGCTCGCCCGCATCGAGCCCGGGAAACTGGCCGGGCGCGAACACGTCGGCGAGGCGGGCGCCGCCCAGCACGGCCACGTCCTGCTGCAGGCCGCAGGCCCGGCCGAACTCGCCGTTGAGGAAGCGGATGCGGCGGGCGGCGTCCACGTAGCCCACCAGCGCCGGCAGCGTGTCGGCGGTGGCGCGCAGCACCGAGGTGCGCTCGAGCTCCACCAGCCCGCGCTTGAACACCTCCACCGCGCGCGCCATGGCACCCACCTCGCTGCGCCGCGCCGTGCCCGGCACCGCGACCGCGAGATCGCGGCTGGCCAGGCGCCGCATCGCGTCGGCGAGCGCCGAGAGCGGGCGCGTAACCGCGCGGCGGATCGCGAGCGCCACCGCCGCACAGATCGCCAGCGTGACCACGATGCCCACGCCGATCGCGCCCGCCACCAGTGCCGCCGCCCGTCCGAGGCGGGCATCCCACAGCCGGCGCCGGGCGCGCGCCGCATCCGAGGCGGCGTCGAGGGCCGCACGCAGCTGGTCGAAGTAATGCCGCCCCTCGCCGCTCGCCTCGAGCTGCAGGGCCGCCGGGCGGGTCGCGGGCGCGGCCATGGCGCGCACCGCAGGCTCGCCGATCATGCGCTGCCAGGCGCGCGCGGCCGCCTCCCCCTCGGCCAGGCGCGCGGCCTCCGCACTTCCCGGAGCGACGATCGCCCGCAGATGCGCGTCGATCCGCGCGTAGGCCACGTGCCCGTCGCGGTAGGGGCTGAGGCTCGCATCCTGCGCGGTGAGCAGGGCGCCGCGCAGGCCGGTTTCCTGGTTGACCATGGCGTATCGGAGATCGTTCAGCGAGCGCGCGATGTCGGCCGCGGCGTCGCGCTCGGCGAGAGCGTGGCGGAGCTCGCCCGCCGCGGCCAGAGCGGTGGCTCCCGTGAGCACGGCGACCGCCGCGATCGCCGCGATGCCGCCGCCGAGCGAGGCGTTCAGGCTGCCGGTGACGGCGGCGTCGGGCGATGGCTGTTGCCGCATCGGCTCCTCATTGCGGTGTCGGATCGGAACGCATCTGACGGACGGCGTCAACGGCTGACCGCCGGCCGCGGGCACGAGGGCGCGTGCCGGCATGAAGAACGCGTGGCCGACGCCATCGGTGGCGCGCCTCGCCACGACGGGACGCCAACGGCGCAGCTCGTTCCGGAACATGACGGGCGGACGGTCCTGGCGGCGCGCACCACGCCACCCTGCAGTGCCACGCGTGAACATCGCGAACGGAAGTTCGGCCGGCACAATGGCGCTGTTCGGGCCCGAGACCAGAAAAGGCCCGCATTGCGGTCCTCGGACGGACACGGCCCGATGCCGCCACGTCGCATCGGCGCGCCGCCGCGATACGCGACATCATGCAGGGCGATCCACATCGGGGGCGCAGCGCACTACGTCGTTGACGCGGGCGGTCCAGAATCATCCCAAATTCGCGCGTGCGACCACGGCACTTCAACAAGAACGCGATTTCTGCAAGTATGTCGTGAAATTGCCTTGTCGTCCAAAAAGGGAGACAAACCAGCGCTCCGAGGGGCGTTCGTCGGGAAGGTCAGGCCGCCCTCGTGTTTCCCCTGGAGAGCACTCTCAACATACTGCTGGTGGCGCAGGCGGCACTGGCTGCATTCTTCGCAGTCCGCATCGCATGGATTGCCGGCATCGATGCCAGGCCGCCGCTCCTGCTCGCCTCGATCGCGGTCGCAAGTCTCTCCGCGGCTTCGTTCGCGATGAACCGCCGGCGCCAGCTCGCGCTGCGGCGCGCGATCGCGCGCAGCGCATCGTTGCAGGTCGAGGCCGATACCGACATCCTCACCGGTCTGGCCAATCGCCGCGCCTTCAACAATTCGATCGCCGCCGCCCTCGCGCACGCCGTGCGCGAGCGGCAAGCTTTGTCGCTGATCGTCATCGACATCGACCACTTCAAGGCCTTCAACGACACCTACGGCCATGTCGAGGGCGACCGCGCGCTGCAGGCGGCGGCCGGCGCAATCGCCGCGGTCGTGCCGGCCGGCACCCGCGCCTACCGCATCGGCGGCGAGGAGATGGCGGTGATCCTGCCCGCCACGACGCTGCTCGACGCCGCCCAGCACGCACGCCTGATCCAGGGGGCGGTCGAGGCGATGCGGCGCCCGCATCTGCGCGGCGTGGGCGGCATCCTCACCGTCAGCATCGGCGTCGCCGAGGGTTTCCCCGCCGAGGCACCGCTGCCGCCCGAACGACTGGTCGAGGCGGCCGACCGCGCGCTCTACGACGCCAAGGATGCGGGCCGCGCCTGCGTGCGCCTGGCCGCGATCGCGCCGCAGCTGCCGCCGCCGGCCGATCCCGCCGACGATAGCGTCGACGGCCTCCATATCGTGCTGCCGAACGGCAGCCGGCTGGCGATCGACAGCCGGCTGCGGCTGTCCACGGTCGCCACGATCCTGCGCATGATGTCGAGCCCGGACGCGGCCGCCGCGCCGGAGGGACCGGCCGACTGAGAGGCTGTTTGAGAACTCTCGGTCGAGGAAGGCCAGGGCTCTGCCCTGGACCCGCCAAGGGACAGTCGTCCCTTGGATCCCTGATTGTTTGGATTTCCCTTCAAACGCGGGCGAAGCCTGACATCATAGACTTTGGCTAACGCACTCCGTCTTCAGCGCCTGTAATCCAACCTTCAGTAAAGGGTTTTAAGGGCGACTGCCCTTAACGGGGTCCAGGGGCAGAGCCCCTGGCCTTCTTCGGAAGTTTTCGAACGGACTCTGAGGACGCACGGTTCCGAACGCGGCGACGTTACGCGGCGGCCGCGAGTGCGACGGGCGCCTGCTTGATCAGGAAGGCCTGGCTGGTGGGCAGCTCGATCACCTTCTCGATGCGGCCGGCGAGAAAGCGATCAAAGGCGCGCGCGACGCCGGGGATGGTCGAGAAATCATGCGTCACGATGATGCCGCCCGGGATCATGCGCTCGTAGAAGAAGTCGAGTGCGGCGAGCGTGCTGCTCTCGAGGTCCACGTCGAGATGGACGAACGCGAAGCGGCGCGCCGCCACTGGGCCGGCGGTGCCGGGGAACACGCCCTGGTGGAAGCGGATCCCGTCATAGGCGGCCAACCGCTGCCGCACGATGTCGATGCGCGCCTCGAACATCCCCTTGCTGAACCGGCCCTCGCGATGGCCCGGCTCCGGCAGCCCCTCGAACGTGTCGAACAAATGGAGCGTGTTCGCCCCCTTCACCTCGGCGAGCAGGCGGGCCGATGCCCCCTCGAACACCCCCACCTCGGCGAAGTCGCCGCCCAGGCCCACCTGCGCGCGCGCCAGCGCCTGCAGCACGAACGCCTCGTCGCAGGAGAGCAGGCACTCCACCCCGCGCCGCGAATGGCGGATCTGCCGCAGGATCTCGGGAGATTTGTGCCCCGCCAGCAGCAGCATCTGCAGCCGGTTCGCACTTCCCATCAGAATGCGCCGGAGCGGCTTGCTGCCGTTGACGACCCGATGCAGCCGCTCGTTTCTCATCCACATGTGCGAGTTCGTCATCCCGATCGTTCACGTCCGGCGACGAGAACGTGGCGTCGGCTCGAAACGTGCCGCCCGGCGCGATGACGAACACGTGATCGGACGCCTGCCTCTCACCCTCGCATGAACCGGACGCTGTCGGCGAGCGACGGTGCGAGGAACCGCAAGGGTGCCGCGAATGCCCCGATGATCTCGCGATGGTCGACGCCGGGGTAGATGCGGGTGGCCGCCCGGCCGCCGGCGCGCTCGATGGCGGCAGCCAGGCGCGTGCTGTTGGCGGGCCGCACCGTGGTGTCGGCACTCCCTGCGAGCAGCAGCATCGGCGGCGCGCGCCCGTCCACATGGCTGATCGGCTGGGTGTCGGCGACCACAGGAGCGGGCGAGAACAGGTCGCGCAGCATCGCGGTGCCGAGCGGCAGGAAGTCGTACGGGCCGGCCAGGCCCACGGTGCCGCTTATATCGCGCCCGGGTGCGAGCCCGCGCGCCGCCAGCAAGCGTGCGTCGAGCGTCAGCATCGCCACGTTGTAGGCGCCGGCCGAGTGGCCGATCAGGCACGGCGGCCGCGCCTCGCCGCCGAAGCGCGCGGCGCAGCGGCGGGTCCAGGCGAGCGCGCCCGCGCAATCCTCGAGGAAGACCGGGTAGCGGACGGCCGGGTAGAGCCGATAGTCCGGCACGATCGCCAGGAACCCCGCCTCCGCCAGCGCGCCGCCGACGAAGCGATACATCGCCCGCGAGCCGGCCTCCCAGTTGCCGCCGTAGACGAACATGGCGACGGGGAACGGACCGGGGCCCGCCGGCCGGTAGACGTCGAGGCGCTGGCGGTCGGCCGGGCCGTAGGCGATCCCATCGGCGGCGAGCCGGTCCGGGGCGAGCGCGTTCAGCACCTCCACCGGCGAACAGCCGGCGAGCATCGAGGCCACGCCCACGCCCAGCACCGAGGCCGCGCCCGCAGCCCGGCCCAGCCGCCGCCGGCTCACCGCAGCGAAAGGTCCGTCCTTCGCCTCGCCCATCGATACCGCCTTCGTCCGAGGAGGCTGCTACGCCCGGCGGGGCCGCAAGATGCCTGCCCGGGGTTCTCTTGCAACGGCTTGCGTTGCGGCCCAGGTGCACACCCTGCCTTGGCGCCCGACATCGCGCCGGCCACGACGTTCCGGCGCCGGGATGGATCATGGTTGACGTGGCCGGGCGCCCGGCCGCGTCCGCGACTTGACACGATCACCATCTCTTGGAGGGTCGACATCGTGCTCGCAGCACCCGTCCTCGATCAGGAAGACCCGGCGCGCCGACGCCACCGCCTGCGCGCGCTGCGGCGTCTCGACGTGCTCGACACCCTACCCGAGGCGCTCTTCGACATGCTGACGGCGAGCGCGCTCGCCATGCTCCGTGGCGAGACCGCGCTCATCACGCTGATCGACGAGGACAGGCAGTTCTTCAAGAGCGCCGCGGGTGCCTTGAGCGAGATGGTCGCCCGTCGCCGCGACGGACCGCTCACGCATTCCTTCTGCCGCTTCGTGGTGGAGAGCGACGACGTGCTGTCGATCCAGGACGCGTCGCGCGACCCGCTTCTGTGCAACCATCCGGGCTATGTCGAGAACGGTGTGGTCGCCTATCTCGGCGCGCCGATCCGCGTGGCGGACGGGCTGCCCGTGGGCTCGCTCTGCGTGACCGGCACGTCGGCGCGGATCTGGACCGATGCGGAAACGCGCACGCTTGCCTCGCTCGCGGGCCTTGCGGGGGAGCTCCTCCAGCATCGTGCCGAGTTGCGCACCCAGGACCGGCTGCTCGACGCGGTCGGCGGCGCGCCGGTGTTCGTGACCGACGAGACCGGACGCATCCTGTTCTGGTCGGGCGATTGCGAGCGCGTGTTCGGCTGGACCGCGGACGAGGCGCAGGGCGAGAACGCGCAGGATCTGCTGGGGCTGTCGTCCCAGGCGGTCGCCGCCCGTGCGACGCAGCACGCCGCGCAAGGGATCCTGCAGCACCGGGACGGCACGCATCTCCGGCTGAGCCTGCGACACACGCCGTTCCGGACCGGCCGCAACGTCCGCTCGGTCGCACATGAGTGCCTGGGCCACGTGGCGATCGAACAGCGGCGGGAATGGGGACCGCATCCCGAACCGCGGCAGCCGCCCGCATCGCCGCACGTCACGCCTGGACGCCGCCACATCGCCGATGCGCTGCAGATCCTGCAGAGCGTCTCCGACGTCGTGGTGCGGCAGCTGGCCGAGCAGGCCGCGCGCGCCCATGACGGCGAGCACACGGCGGACGGAGCGGCCGGGCCGCCCCCGTCCGCGGGCGGGGCGGTTGATCGCACCGGACCGCACTCGGTATAAGCCTGACCCCGGGGCGGCCGGATCGCGCCTGACACGACGAAGCGAGGCGCCCCTTGTCGACCCATGACGCCAGGCCGGACCACCGCGACGAGCTCCGCGCCGCGGCGTTCGGCTTTCACGGCCATGACTGGGCCGCAGCCGCGCGGGCCTGGGACGCCTATCGCCTCCATTACGCCGACGATCCCGAAGGCTTCGTGTACGGCATCGTGTCGCTGCGCGACAGCGGACAGGTGGCCGACGCCGAGCTTCTGGCGGCGGACGCGCTCGGGCGCTTCGGGGACCATGCGTGGCTGCTGGTGGAACAGGGCGTGACCTGCTTCTACACGCGCGACTGGGCGGAGGCGCGCCGCCGCTTCGCCCATATCCGCGCGCGTTTTCCCGACGATCCCGCCGGCTACACGCGCGGCGCGGAAGTGGCGCTGAACCTCGGCGACCACACCGACGCCCTGGCGCTGGTGCGGGCGGCCGGCCCCCGCTTCCCCGACCAGGCCGGACACCTGGCCGAGCTCGCACGCCAGGCGCAGGGGATGCGCGAGCAGGACTTCAAATGGACCGCCAGGCAGTTCGAGAGCCTGGGCGGCGGCTGCCATGACGGCCATCGCTGGGGTTTCGGTTGCGAGTTCGGCCTGTTCCAGCGCGAGATGGGCATCGAGCCGATGGGGCTGCTACGCTGGGGCAGCCTCGGCCCCGAGGACCTGATCCGCGCGCTTGACGAGGATTTTGCCGAAGTCGACCGGCCGGACACGCTATATCTGTGGGGCGAAGGTTATTGGGGCTACACGCAGCGCGCCTACACGCTGCGGGTGGATCATTCCGATCTCGAGATCAGCCGCGTGGGCGAGGACGAGGCGCGCCGGAAGCTGTGCGCGATGCTGGCGTTCCTCCGCCAGAAGCTGCTTGAGGATCTCGAAGACGGTGTCAAGATCTTTGTCTATCGCATGCTCGACGAGGCGGCCGACATGGCGCTCATCACGCGGATGGCGGCGGCAGTCGGGCGGCATGGTCCGGGCACGCTGATGTTCGCGCAGGTGGGCGAGCGGGACGAGGTGGTGCGGGTGGGTCCGAACCTGCTGCTGGCGACGATGACGCGGTTTTCGTCGTTGGGGGAGAACAAGGGGTTCGAGTGGCGGTATACGGAGTGGCTGACGCTATGTCATCAGGCGCTCGCGCTGGCGACATGAAAGCGGCTCACGAAAGGCTCTGATCTTTCGACCGCAACACCGGATGAAGACCAGGCCCCCGCCATCACATCGTTCAAACCTAGTGTCCTGATTCCGAAGTTCCTAGCCACATCGCTGCTGGACGTCGACCGTCCGTTGGCAGAAGCGCTGGATTGACGCCAGGATGTCGTCGGCGGATTTGGTCCATCGGAAAGGCCGAGGATCCGCGTTCCTGGCGTCGATGTAGGTGGTGATCGCCGTCTCCAGCTCTCTGACGGAGCGGTGTGTGCCCCGCCTGATCTGATCGTCGGTCAACAGCGCGAAGAAGCGCTCGACCTGATTGATCCATGATGCCGAGGTCGGTGTGTAGTGCGCCTGCCAGCGCGGGCGTCGAGCAAACCAGCCCCGGATCAGCTTGGTCTTGTGGCTCGATGCGTTGTCCATCACGACGTGCACATCCAGATCGGCCGGGACATTCTTCTCGATCATATCGAGGAAGCGCCGAAACTCAGTGGCGCGGTGGCGGGCCATGCACTTGCCGACGATGGTTCCAGCCTTGATGTCGAGCGCGGCGAACAGCGACGTCGTGCCATGCCGCTTGTAATCATGGGTACGGCGCTCCGCCTGCCCCGGGCGCAGCGGGAGGATTGGCTGTGTGCGGTCGAGCGCCTGCACCTGCGACTTCTCGTCGACACAGAGCACCACGGCTCGCTCCGGCGGATTGAGGTAGAGCCCGACGATGTCACGCACCTTGTCGACGAACAGCGGATCGGTCGACAGCTTGAAGGTCTCGCTGCGATGCGGCTGCAGCGAGAAGGCTTTCCAGATCCGCTGCACCGTCGAGGGCGCCAGCCCCGATGCGCGTGCCATGCCGCGTGAGCTCCAGTGCGTCCTCCCGACGGGAAGCGTTTCCAGCGTCGTCGTGACGACGTCGGCGACCTTCTGGTCTGTGACGGTTCGCGGCGCGCCGGTGCGTGGCTCGTCCAGGAGACCGTCGAGGCGCTTCTCCGCGAAACGCCGCCGCCAGGTCGTGACCGTCACGCGGGTGATGCCGAGCCGGTCCGCGATCGCCAGGTTGCTGACGCCTTCGCCCGCCAGCAGCACGATCTCAGCGCGCATGGCATCAGCGCGGGCTACCTTGCGTCGCCGGAGCCGGGACGCCAGCTCGGCCGCCTCTGCCTCCGACAACTCAATCGCGACCGCCCTCGGTGTCGCCACGCTATCGCCTCCTGCACATCAGAAGGCCAGCGAATCACAGCCGCAGCTGAGTGCCTAGTAATTTCTCGGTCAGGACACTAGAGAGTGTTATGCACTCGTCGACGTGCCGAGGCAGATTTCGCAGGCATGAAGACTTGTTCTTTCTTGAAAGAAAAAACCAAAGAACTTCTATCCAGTTGGCATCCGACAGGAGCCGCGGGCTGCGTCCAAACGGATAAAAGTCTTTTTGCTTCTTTTTCTTCAGAAAAAGAAGATTTCTTCAAGCCCGGTCGGCTCGGGGTGCATAACAGCCTCTACGCGCTCTTCGCCGCAGCATGCAGGACGCTGTCGACGGGAGAGGCGCTCGTCCTCACCGTACGCATCGGCAAGGCATCCCGGAAGGGTTCGACCGCCGACGCGACGTTCACATCGAAGAAGGCGGTGGGTGACACTGCCTCGAGGTAGCTGCTCATCCTCGCTTCCTTGTCATCGTCGAAGAAGTGTGCGCCCCCGTGACGGCTTTCATACGCCGAGCTGACTTCTGAGTTCGCGAAGAAGAAACGGAAGAACGGCGTCAACGCAGCCGTGTCGAACAGGCCGTATTTCGATTGCAGGTAGTTGACGACGGGTTGGTCGAACCAGCGCGTGAACAGATGGGGCTTGCCATCCCAGAGCTGCTCGGCAGTTGACGCGATCCGTTCGAGCTGCGCGAAAAACCGGAACTCGGCTCCATGCGGAATGCCGAGCGTTCCGGAATTGAACCCGCACCGGGCGGGCGGCTCGATCCCTTCGTCTCGTAACAGATCCCCTCCCATGGAGTGCCAGTCGGCGCTGGATTGGAGCTCCGCCGGAAAACACAGACGATCCGCCGAAGCGACGGCGGCAAGGATGGGAGCGAGCGGCCGGTCGAAAACGATGTCGCAGTCGACGTAGAGGATCGGAGCGTAGGAAGCGGTGTCGAAACACCGGTGCAACTGGTAGCGGGACAGCTTCGCCGTCCTGTGTATTTGAAGCTCGACGCGGATGACGATGACGCGGCGCCACACGATCAGGGGGCAATGCTGGGCCAGAACATCCCTCGTCATGTCGGTGACAATCAGAATATCGCCTTGGTAGGCGCCTACGTCGAACAGGCTCCACAAGCTGATGTTCAGCATGCGGGCGTAGCTTTGACCAAAAACGCAGTAGGCGACGAGCGGACGATAAGTCATCGATAGGGAGCCTCCGGCATTTGGCGGCGAATGAACTCCCTCCCCACACGGTCTTCTCGTTACCGCTGGTCTACCAACGCGGTCCACAAATTGAAACACTAATGTCTTATTCGGCGATCCGACATCCATGGGATCGGTTCCAGGCACCAGTCAGGCGCAGCGCACGGTCGCAAGATTTGGGAGATTTGGCGGACCCGAAAGGATTCGAACCTTCGACCTTCGCCTTCGGAGGGCGACGCTCTATCCAGCTGAGCTACGGGTCCCGCATGGCGACGGGTAGCCGATCTGGCGGCGGAGCGGAAGGGGAGAGAAGGCCAGGGGCTCTGCCCCTGGACCCCCATAAATTTTGCAGGTCCAGGATCGGCTCGATCCTGGCGGGGTCCAGGGGCAGAGCCCCTGGCCTTACGTCAGTGCGGATCGCTCTGCGTCTCCGTATCCAGAAACCCCGTCCAGGCATCCGGGCTCCAGCCTGGCGCATGCTCGTCCCAGGCCCGGCTCGCCGTCCACCCCGCCGCCTGCACGTCCGCGCCCGAAGGCAGCGGCGCGTCGGGCGCGTCGATCCAGCCCACCACGTCCTGCTCGACCGCCAGCTTGTCGAGGTCGCGCGTCGTGAGGTGGTAGCCGTTCGCGTAATAGGCGACCCGCACGCCGGGCGGCAGCCTGGCCCAGGCGGCGGCGATGGCGGCCGCGGGCACCAGGTCGTCCTTCGCGCCGTACACGATCAGCAGCGGGATGCGCACGCGGCCGGCCGCCGCCTGTGCCGCGGTCATCTGGCCCACCAGGCCGTCGAGCAGCGACACGCGGCTGCCCACCAGCGTCAGCGGATCGCGGGCGAGTTTGACCAGTGCCGCGTGGTCGTCGCTCGCGCGGATGTGGAGCGGGATCTCGCGGCCGGTCAGCACCCAGCCGGGGGCCACGAAGTCGGCGCCGTCGAGCGAGAGCAGGGTCAGCAGGTTCATCTGCCCGCGGCCCCAGACGGCCGGCGCCAGGGCGATCATGCTGCGCGGGTGCACGCCGTGCTGGGCGAGGCGGATACCGTCGGCGAGCAGCAGCACCTCGGCGCCGCCCATGCTCTCGCCCAGGATGACCACGGGCGTGTTCGGCTCGCGCGCCTGCATCGCGGCCGCCGCCTCGGCCACGTCGGCGAGCATCCGCTCGGTGCCGGCCCAGTGGCCGCGGCCCGGGGCGGCGCCGAAGCCGCGCTGGTCGAACGCGTAGAGGGCGATGCCGCGCGCGGCGAGGTAGGCCCCGACCCCCTCGAAGGCGTCGCGGCTGTCGCCGTAGCCGTGCAGCGCCAGCACCGCGGCGCGCGCCGGGAACGCGCCGGGGCGCCAGACGCGCACGGGGAGTTTTGCCCCGTCATCGGCCGTGAGAATGAGATCGGGCGGCACCACCGCCGCATCCTGCCTGAGCGGCGGCAGCGCCGACTGCATGCAGCCGGCGAGACCGAGCACGGCCAGTGCCGCGAGTGACGTCGTAAGCTTGCGCACCATCGCTCACCCCCTATGCTTCGTCAGGCCCAACGATGGCCCGGAACAGGAACGCGAGCAGATGCCGTTCGGCGCATCAACCCCCCGACCCACGCTTGGACTGATCGAGACCATCACCGTGGAGAGCCGCGTGGTCGCCTGCGACGGCGGCGCCGGGCCGCTCGGCCATCCGCGCGTGTGGCTGCGGATCGTGGAGCAGCAGACGTTCTGCCCGTACTGCTCGCGCGTGTTCGCGCTGGCCCAAGGTGCAGGAGACGATCACGGACACTGAGGCCGCCCGCGCGCAGGCGGAGGACGAGCGTGACGAGGCCGCCGCCGTCGCCGGTGCCGCCGCCGAGGCGCCGGCCTGGGGCGACGTCCATCTCGTCCTGATCGACGGCTCGGGCTTCATTTTTCGTGCGTTTCACGCGCTGCCGCCGATGACGCGCGCGGACGGCACGCCGGTGAACGCCGTGTACGGCTTCTGCAACATGATGGCGAAGCTGCTGCGCGAGCATGTGGGCACGCATCTGGCGTGCGTGTTCGACGCGAGCCGGTCCACGTTCCGCAACGAGCTGTTTTCCGACTACAAGGCGCACCGGCCGCCGCCGCCCGAGGAGCTGATCCCGCAATTCGGGCTGATCCGCGAGGCGACGGCGGCGTTCGGCGTGCCGGCGGTCGAGCTCGAGGGGTTCGAGGCGGACGACCTGATCGCGTCCTATGCCGAGGCGGTGACGGCGTGCGGCGGCCAGGTCACCATCGTCTCGTCCGACAAGGACCTGATGCAGCTGCTGCGACCGGGCGTCGCCATGCTCGACCCGATCAAGAACGTGACGATCGGGCCTGCGGAAGTGCTTGAGAAATACGGCGTGACCCCTGGCTTGATGGTCGAGATCCAGGCGCTGATGGGCGACCCGGTCGACAACGTGCCGGGGGTCGCCGGCATCGGGCCGAAAAAGGCTGCTTCCCTCATCAACGAATACGGCACGGTGGACGCCGTGATCGAGGCGGCCCGCACCGGCACGATGAAGCCGGGCAAGCAGCGCGACACGCTGGTCGAGCAGGCCGACCGCGCACTGATCTCCCGCCGCCTGGTGGAGCTCTGCACCACCTGTCCGTTGCCGCTGCCGGTCGAGGCGCTGGGCGCGTCACCTCCGGAAGCCGGGCGGCTCGGCCCGTGGCTTACCGCGATGGGCTTCCGCTCGATCCGCCAGCGCCTGGCGCTCGAGGAGACGGCGACCGCGATCGCGGAGTCCGCCCCCAAGCCGGCCGACACGAACCAGCCCTACGGACCCTACGAGACCGTCACCGACGAGGCGACGCTCGCAAGCTGGATCGCCGAGGCTCACGCCGCAGGTGCTGTCGCGATCGACACCGAGACCGACGGGCTCGACCCGTTCCGCTGCCGCCTGGTGGGGATCTCGCTCGCGGTGGCACCGGGTCGCGCCTGCTACGTGCCGCTGCGCCACGAGAGCACGCTCGACGCGATCATCGCGGCCCAGGTGCCGGTCTCCGCGCTGCCGCGGATGCTCTGCCCGCTGTTCGCGGACCGGAATGTCCTGAAAATCTTCCACAACGCGAAGTTCGACCTGCTGGTGCTGGCCCGCGAGGCGTGCGGCCCGGTGGCGCCGGTCGACGACACGCTGCTGATCTCCTACGCGCAGGATGCCGGCCGCCACGGCCACGGCATGGACGAGCTCGCGTCCCGCCATCTCGGCCACACGCCGATCTCCTACGACCAGGTGACCGGCACCGGCCGCGCGCGCGTGACGTTCGACCGCGTGCCGCTCGACCGGGCGACCGCGTACGCCGCCGAGGACGCCGACGTCACGTTCCGCCTCTGGCTGACGCTGCGGCCGCTTCTGCTGCCGAACCGCGCGCTCGCCCTCTACGAGCAGATCGAGCGGCGCATGGTGGCGCTGCTGGCCGCGATGGAGAGCGCGGGCGTCAAAGTCGACCGCGACGAGCTCCGGCGGATGTCGGTCGAGTTCGGCGGGCGCATGGCGGAGATCGAGCTGGAGATCCACAAGCTCGCCGGCCGGCCGTTCAACGTCGGCAGCCCCAAGCAGCTCGGAGAGATCCTGTTCGACGAGCTGGGGCTCACCGGCGGCAAGCGCATGAAGACCGGCGCCTGGGGCACCGACAGCGCCGTGCTGCAGACGCTGGCCGAGCAGGGCCATACGATCGCTGCCCGCGTGGTGGACTGGCGCCAGCTCGACAAGCTCAAGAGCACCTATGCCGACGCGCTGATCGCCGACATGCACCCCGACACCGGCCGCGTGCACACCAATTTCCAGATGGCAATTACATCAACGGGGCGGCTCTCGTCGAGCGATCCCAACCTGCAGAACATCCCGATCCGCACCGAGGAGGGCGGCCGCATCCGCCGGGCCTTTGTCGCGGAGCCCGGGCATGTGCTGGTGTCGGCCGACTACTCGCAAATCGAGCTGCGGCTGCTCGCCCACGTGGCAGACATCCCGGCACTTAAAGAAAGTTTCGCCCGCGGCGAGGACATCCACGCCCGCACCGCGAGCGAGGTGTTCGGCGTGCCGATGGAGGGCATGGACAGCCTCACCCGCCGCCGCGCCAAGGCGATCAATTTCGGCATCATCTACGGCATCTCGGCGTTCGGCCTCGCCCGCAATCTCGGCATCGATGGCGGCACCGCGCGCGCCTATATCGACGCCTATTTCGCCCGCTACCCCGAGATCCGCACCTACATGGAGCGCACCCGCGAGGAGGCGCGACTGCACGGCTACGTGCTGACCCCGTTCGGTCGCCGCTGCTGGATCCCGGGCATTGCCGAGAAGAACGCGGCGCGGCGCGGCTATGCCGAGCGCCAGGCGATCAACGCCCCGCTGCAGGGCGGGGCCGCCGACATCATCAAACGCGCCATGGTGCGGCTGCCCGCCGCCCTGGCTGCCGCGGGCCTCACCGCACGCCTGCTGCTGCAGGTGCATGACGAACTCCTGTTCGAGGCGTCCGACGCCGAGGCCGCTTCACTCGCCGAACTTGCCCGCAACGTGATGCAGGACGCGGCCAGTCTCTCCGTGCCGCTGGTGGTCGAGACCGGCGTGGGGAAAAGCTGGGCGGAGGCGCATTGAAGGGCAGGCGCGCCTCGCTGATCGGGATCGGCGTCGCCATCCTCGTGGTCGTGGGCCTGGTGCTGGGCCGCGCGCACCGCAGGCCGCCGCCGGCGCCGCTGCCCGCCATGACGCTGGCAGCACCCGACGGGCACGAGGTGTCGCTCGACCAGTTCCGCGGCAAATGGGTGCTGGTCTATTTCGGCTACACCCATTGCCGCAGCGACTGCACCGCGCCGCTCGACGGCATGCGGCAGGCTGCCGCCGCGCGCCCCGATGTCGCCGCCCTGTTCGTCACGCTCGACCCCGGCCGCGACGACACCGCGACGCTGGCCGCCTTCACCAGACCCTTCGCGCCCCTGGTCACGGCACTCACCGGCACCGCAGACGCGATCGCGGCGGCCGAGCGGAATTTCGGCGTCTATGCCGTGCGCCGCGACACGCCGCGCGGGGTGCATTACGACCGCAGCAACCTGATCTACGTGGTGAACCCCAAGGGGCAGATCGCCGCCCATGTCGACGGGGGCGCCCCCGTGGGCATCATCTCGAGCAGCATCGGCAAGCCCGCCACATGAACGCGCTGGTTCCCCAGACCCTGGTGCCACGGCCACCGCTGCCGTCGCAGATCCGCGGCAATCTCGCCACGCTGATGGTGCTGCGGCGCAACCCGCTCGAGCTCTGGGGGCCGATCGCCTATCGCGAGGGCGTGCTCGAGGGCAGTTTCCTGGGTCGCCGCCAGTTCCTGGTGAACGACCCGGACGCGATCCACCAGGTGCTGGTCGCGAACGCCGCGAACTACGTCCGCAATGCCGCCACCCGCCGCATCCTGCGTCCGATCCTGGGCGAGGGGCTGTTCCTCGCCGAGGGCGACAGTTGGCGCCACCAGCGCCGCACGATCGCGCCTGCCATGGCGCCGCGCGCGCTCAGCCTGCTCGCGCGCCACGTGGCCGAGGAGGCGGCGGACACGGAGGCCACCCTCGCGGCGGGCGCCGGCCGCATGGTCGAGCTGCTGCCCATGTTGCAGCACCTCGCACTCGGGATTGCCGGGCGGTCGATGTTCTCGCTCGAGATGGCGGCGCACGGCCACGAGCTCCGCCGCCTGCTGTTCCGCTACGCGCGCGGCCTGGCCCAGCCGGGCGCGCTCGACCTGCTGCTGCCCGAGCGCATCGCCAGCCCCACCGACCGCAGGCGGGCCGCCTTCCGGGTCGACTGGGTCCGCTTCATCGACGGGCTGATCGCCGAGCGCGAGGCCGCGCACCGTCCGGCGGGCACGCCGCGCGACCTGTTCGACATGCTGTCCGGCGCGCGCGACCCGGAAACGGGTGCCCCCTTCGACGCGGCCACCCTGCGCGACGACGTGGCCACCATGATCCTCGCCGGCCACGAGACCACCGCGGTGACGCTGTTCTGGTCGTGCTACCTGCTCGCCCGCTTCCCGGCCTGGCAGGAGGAACTCGCCGCCGAGGCCGCCGCCGTCGACCTCTCGCCCGACGCCGCCGCGGGTGCGGCGGCTCAACTGCCGCTGCTGCGCACCCATGTCGACGAGGCGCTTCGGCTCTACCCGCCCGCCTTCCTGATCACGCGCGAGGCCGTGGCGGCCGACCAGCTCGGCGCGCACGAGGTGCCGAGCGGTGCGATCGTCTCGATCTCGCCCTTCGTCGTGCACCGCCACGAGCGCTTCTGGCCCGACCCCGATCGGTTCGACCCGGGCCGGTTCGCGCGTGCCCGGCTCGCGGCCAACCCGCCTGCGCGCCACACCTACATCCCGTTCGGCGCCGGCCCGCGGATCTGCATCGGCGCGAGCTTCGCGCTCACCGAGGCGATCGTCGTGCTCGCCCGCCTGCTGCAGCGCTTCCGCCTCGAGCTGGCTCCGGGGAGCGAGCACGTGCTGCCGCGCGGGGTGGTGACGACGCAGCCGGACCGGGCCGTGCGGTTCATCCTGCGTCGGCGCTGAGCGAGGCGGGCGGCGCCACCTGGCAACCGCCGCCGAACTTGAAATTGCGTGGACAATTCAAAGCCGGCTTCCGGCGGCTCGAACGTGGCGGGGCGGGGCGGCGGGCAGCGATCATGCGTGGCGTTCCGGTTCGGCTCGCGGCGAGCTTATCGGTGTCTTCGGGGGACGTTCCGTGGCGTGGCAGCGGCGCCGCCCTGCGACGGGGACGGCGTCCAAGCCGCGGCTTCGATGTGCCGGACACCAGAGTGACCGGTTGGTGGTGTCCCGAGTGGAATTTCCGCGCTAGGTGGTGAACGGACCTTCGGTCCGCCTCGAACGTCTTGACCTCCGAAGCGTCCAGGTTCATTCACCGCCACGGACGTGTCAAAGTCACAGCCCGGTCGGTAGTCCGGGTGGCTCAGCGCTCGTACAAGTCGGCTGCTGTCCGCAGCCGGCGACCAGCGCGTCCTTTCCGCATGACAGGAAAGGTGCGTCCTATGGAAATCGCCAAGTATATCGTTGCTTTCGTTGCCCTCTATGGGTTCGGCGGCCTGGTCGCTGATGGACTGGTGCCGGCGACCGCGCGGCAACACCTCTACAATCCTGAATGGCCACCGCACGCCAAGTTCCACAACGGGCAGACGATGCTCATGGGGATCGTGAACGGCACGATCGCCCTCGTGGTGTTGTTCGGATTTCATCCGCTGACACTGCCGTTGTTCCTGGTCGCGACCGCCGCCGCGTCGGTTTACTGGGTGACGATGGTTCTGGCGCCCTTGTTTCCCGGAACAGCTTGGTACGATCCGGAATTCAAGGAGGCCTCCAAACGCCCGTTCGGGTTCAGCCCGCAGCAACTGCTTTCATATGCTTTGTGTATACTGCTCGTCGTCGCCATGATCCTGGCGCTCGCTGCGCGGTGAGCGGAGGCGGGAGCCCGGCGGCTCCCGCACGCTGCTTGTGGGTTCGCAAACATGAAGGCTTGTTCTTTCTTGAAAGAAAGAACCAAAGAACTTTTACATGATTGGAGTCTGACAGAACCGCCGCCGGCATTCTTACGAATAGAAGTCTTTTTGCTTCTTTTTCTTCAGAAAAAGAAGAGTCTGTAAGCACCCCTAGCTCGGGGTGCATACTTCGTGGCTGCTGGCTTTCTCTAGACTGCAGGGGGGATGTTGCGGTTGTTGTGGAAGATGTTGTTCGGGTCGTAGCGCCGCTTCACCGATTGTAGCCTGGGGAAATTATCGCCATAGGTGCGCCGCACTTCTGCCGGATCGGTGCTGCTTAGATAGTTGACGTAAGTTCCTATCGAGTAAGGCCTCAGCGCGGCGCCCGATTGCTCCACCCACGCCATCTGATGCGCCGTCTCGGCGTCGTCGCCCCAGGTCGCGATGAAGTTGTAGCTGAACGAACCGAGAGGACGCAGCAGCGCGGTCTTGTCTGCCGGCACCCGGCTGACGGCGCCGTGCAGGTAATGCAGGATACCAAATCTCCAGTCGCCCTGCGCCATGCCGATCCGCTCGGTGATCTCGTGGATGGCGGCATCGGTCACATAACCGATGCTGCCCGCGCGCCGCTGACCCATGCGCGGCGCGGTCTTGCGCAATGAGACGGGCACGCTTCGAAGGAGCGCCTGGATCTGCGGCGCAGCATAGCCGAAATGCGAATAGGGGCGTTCGGTGACGTCAACCGCCAACGGCGGTCCATAGGCCAGAAGCGGCGCCAAGACCTTGCGGCCCGTGTCCACATCGCCCGACCAGCACAGTTGAACGTTGATCAGCGGCTGCTTTGCCCCCGGCTCGACGTCGACCTCGACCACCAGCTCGTCGGGCGCCGCGGCCATGTAGTCGCGGTAGAACCGGAGAAATCCGGCCAGATCCTTGGCGTCGTACAGGGCGTAGCCAGCGAGGACGTTGCCGACCTCGCGCGTGTTGTATTCGAACTGCGTCACGACGCCGAAATTGCCGCCGCCGCCTCGGATCGCCCAAAACAGGTCGGGATTTTCGTCCGCGCTGGCGGTCACCCGGCGACCATCCGCAAGCACCATGCGCGCCCGGATCAGGTTGTCGCACGTCGCACCGTATTTGCCGCACAGCATGCCGACCCCCCCGCCCAGGGTCAGGCCGCCGACGCCGACATCGACCGCGTCGCCGAAGGGCACGGCGTGGCCCGTTCGCTGGAGGTAGGCGGAGACCTCGCCCGCCTTGGAGCCGGCACCCACCGTGACCGAGGCGCCCGAGGCGCTCAGCTGGCTCGTCGCCATCGGCCGGGTGTCGATCACCAGGCCGTTACAGGTCGACGCCGCCAGAATGTCGTGTCCGCCGCTGCGCACGGCGATGTCGATCCCTTTGGTCCGGGCGAAATCGATGCAGGCGACCACATCTTCCTCGCTGGTGCATTTGGCGATCGCGATCGGGTGTTTGTCGGCGTCCGGATTGAATGTGAAGGAGCGGCGCTCGCGGTCGTAGTTGATCGAACTCGGAAGCACGAGAACGCCCTGAAATCGCCGTTGCAGGGCTGACAGATCAGAGTACGCGTTGGCGCGCAAGGGTGCGAAGGCGGTGGCGGCTGCTGCAGCGCCGGCGCCCAGAACCCACCGGCGATCAACGTCAAAGCTCTTCATCACACCGTTCTCCTGTCGCGAGCGTCAATCTTCGAAGGCGCCGGGCTCCCCGAATATTATGGCGCCGAAAGCCCCGACAAGGGGATTGGAATAGGCTTTGTAGCAATCAAAAGGCCGACCTTCACTCTGCCGGTGCGCTCGAGACTGTTCCGCGCGGATCGCTACGGACTGGATGTGCCACGCGCTGACGCATCTCGGCGCCCCACCAGCGCGAGAACTACCGCCGGGGCCACGCTATGTTGGGCGACCGGGCCCGCTTGCACGTACGACCTTCGTCAGCGCCACGGACCAGTCGTCCTCGGCAAGGCCGAGACGGTCGGCCTCTTGCAGGCGGTCGCGCATGATTTCTGCCGACAGCATGCGTATTCCTGCCAGGTCGGCCTCGCTCAAGGTACGAGCGACACCCTTCAGCGCGGCACCGGGCCCGATCGGGGTTCCCGGGGACACACCGCGGGCGACCGCGCGGCCGTAGGTGCGGTAGATCGGTGCCGGGAAGAGCGTCTCGCTCATGAAAGCGAGGAACGATTCCGGATCGCCGCCACGTGACGACACGAGCGCGGCACTTTCGGCCATGGCCTGCACCGCGGAGGCGATCATGAAGTTGCCGGCGATCTTGGTGAGGCAGGCGAGCTGCGGGTCGTGGCCCATGCGCCAGGTCCGTCCGAGGATGCTCAGGACCGGTTCGACCTTGTCGAGCAGCGCCGGGGCGCCCGCCATGGCGATCTCGAGCTTGGCGGCCGCGGCCGCTTCCGGACGGCCGAACATCGGGGCGGCGACGAAGCCGGATCCGTGCGGCCCGTGGGCCCGCATCAGGGCGCCCGCCATGCCGGTCGATAGGGAGGACATGCAGACATGCACGGCTCCGGCCGGCATCGCGGCAGCGGCGCCGCCATCCAGCACCACCGCCCGGACCGCCGCATCGTCGAGCAGGAGGGACAGCACCACATCGCACCGGAACGCCTCGCCGAGATCGGCCGCGCCGGTGGCGCCGCGGGCGACGAGTTCGGCGACGGGGCGCGGTGAGCGGTTCCAGACGATGGTGGGGTGTCCTGCCCGGACCAGGTGAGTGGCGACCGCCTGTCCCATGGCTCCAAGGCCGACGACGCCCACGCGCATGGCCATCTCCGTTCATCCGGACTTGCGGCTGTTGCCCGGCGGGGCCCGGCATCGAGCACCAACCCGACGCCGGTTCTGGAACGTAACCTGACGTTAGCTAGAGGTCAATCGTCGGCTTGGTCGTTGCTCGAGCGGGCGGCATCGATCCATGTCCGGAAGCGGGCGATATGTGCGGCCAGCTCGTCGCGGAAGCCGGACAGCTGCGCCAGCCTGTGGTCGGTGTTGGTGAGGTGCTGTTCGAGGATGGCCAGCACCTCCTGCTTGCCCCGCAGGCCGGTTGCGTCCTCGGCATAAAGCGGGAGCACCTGCCCCACCTCCTCCAGGGACAGGCCGAGCTGCTTCAGGCGGTGCACCAGTTGGAGGCGCTTGAGTGCCTCGGGACCGTAATAGCGGTAGCCGCCGCCCTTGCGTTGAGGCGGCGGGAGCAGGCCGATCCGCTCATAGTAGTGGACCGTGCGGTGGCTCACGCCGGCACGCGCGGCCAGCTCGCCAACCTGCATCCGCTCGGAGACGGTCGGACCTGATCCCATGCCGTCCTGCATAGGCCGCGTGATGGACGTGAGCCAGCAGCCTGGCGGTTGGCGATCTCTGGCGTCGCGCAGCGTCGTCACAACCAGCCGCACCGGACGGCCGGCTTCATCCAGCGGCATCTCGAGGACCTGCCTGTCCGGGATCGAGGCCGGGACGAAGCCAGGCCGTGCCGCGGCGCTGAGGGCGATCGCAACAGTGCTCCGGGTGCCGATGGAGATGCTGATCGACCGAGCCGCCAAGGTCTCAACGTCGGCAGGTCAGGCGCGCGAACCGCGATCGCCGCTGCCCGACCGCCATGCCCGGCTGGCACTCAGCGCCGCCGCCCCGAACGCGACCACGGCGGCGAGGCCGAGTGTCTGCACCGGCGCACCCGTCCCCCAGATTCGGTCGAACGCGAACGCCACCAGCACCGCCCCGATCGTCTGGCCGAACAGGCGCGCCGCCGACATCATCCCGCTCGCACTCCCCGCCCGCGTGGCCGGCGCGCTCATGAGCATCGCGCGGTTGTTCGGCGGCTGGAACACGCCGAAGCCGAACCCCGCGAGCGCGATTCGCAGCGCGATGCCCCAGTTCGCCGCATGCGCCGGCAGGAAGCGCAGCAACGCGAAGCCCAGGCCGGTGATCGCCAGCCCCGCCGCCGAGACCAGCGCCACCGGCGCCCGATCGGCGATCCGTCCCACCCCGAAAGAGCCGCACGCCACCGCCACCGCCCACGGGCTCATGATCAGCCCCGTGGCGACCGGGTCGCGGCCCAGCGCACCCTCGAGCAGGAACGGCATCGGCACGATGAACAGGTTCGACGCGATGAAGGCGCAGAACCCCACCACGAACGCCGTCCGGAAGGCGGGGCCGAGCAGCAGATCCACCGGAAGCAGCGGCGAGGGCCGCCCGTGCTCGCGCCGCACCAGGGTGGTCAGGCTCGCCACCCCCAACAGCACCAGCGCCGCCGCGAGCCACGCGTTCTTGCGATGCGCGATCTCGTCGAGCCCCACCACCAGCGGCGCGATCCCCACCGCGAGCAGGGCGGCACTCAGCACGTCGAACCGCCGGCTGTGCCGCGGCGTCGCGGGCAGGCTGGTGGCGGCCAGCAGGAGCGCCGCCCCGCCCAGCGGCAGGTTGATCCAGAACAGCCACGGCCAGGTCGCGACCGAGAGAACCAGCGAGGCGACGCTCGGGCCCAGCGCGATCCCCACCGCCAGGATCAGCCCGTTCAGCGCGATCCCGCGCCCCAGCATCGCCTGCGGGTAGATGAACCGCACCAGCGCCCCGTTGACCCCCATGATGCAGGCGCCGCCGATCCCCTGCAGCACGCGCGCGGCGGCCAGCGCCGGCAGGTCGGGTGCGAGCGCGCACAGCGCCGAGGCCACCACGAACACCGCGAGCCCGATCCGGCACAGGCGAGCGAACCCCACGATCTCGCCCAGCGACGCCACCGGCAGCAGGCAGACCAGGCTCGCGATCTGGTAGGCGTTCACCACCCAGATCGACTGCCCCTCGGTGGTGTGGAGGTCGCGCGCGATCACCGGCAGCGCCACGTTGGCCACCGCATAGTCGAGCGCCGAGATCAGCACGGCCAGCCCCACCGCCGTCATCGCGCGCGCGCGGGCGACACCCTGGAGGCCGTCCGGCGGGACGATCGTCGAAGGAGCGGGCGTCGTGGAAGGAATGGGCATGCGCGCAGGATAGGAGTGTGGCCCGGCCGCCGCCAACCACCGCCACCGTCGCGATCGCCCCTTGAACGCGGCGCGCGCGCGGGCAACAACCGCCCGCCTTGCCTGGCCCGGATGACCGCGTTGCTGCAGAAGCTGGACCGCCCCGACCCCGCACCTCCCGCGCCGCCGCCCGCAACCTGGCACTCCCCCACCTGGCAGTCCCCCACCTTGCGTTCGGGCCCGAATTCCCCGAGGGATCGGCGGATGTGGGGCTCCGACATGCTGGCGGCGATCGTCTCGCGCTGTGCGCGGCACGCGCGCGCGGTCGTGCTGTTCTACCTCGTGCTCGCGACCGCCGGCGCGGTCTATGCGAGCTCGCATCTGGGCGTCACCACCGACACCGAGAAGCTGTTCTCCGACAAGCTCCCCTGGAAGCAGCAGGAGCTCACCTACGAGCGCCTGTTCCCGCAGTTCAACGACCTGCTGGTGGTGGTGATCGACGCCGCCATCCCCGAGGAGGCGGAGGAGACCGCGGCCGCACTCGCCGCGAAACTCACCGCTGACGGACATGTGTTCCGCTCCGTCACCCGCCCCGACGCCTCGCCCTTCCTGCAGCGGGAGGGCCTGCTCTTCCTCCCCACCAACGATCTCGAGCATTTCCTCGACCAGACCACCGACAGTCAGCCCTTTCTCGGCCAGTTGCAGGCCGACCCGTCCGCCCGCGGCATCCTCTCGGCGCTGTCGCTGGTGGCGCTCGGCGTGGCACACGGCCAGGCGAACCCGGGCCAGTTCGGCGCGGCACTCGCGGGCTTCGAGACCGGCCTGCGTGACGCCGCCGCCGGCCGCACCACGCCGCTGTCGTGGGAGAACCTGCTCGGCGGCTCGCTCGCCAAGCAGGCGGGGCGGTTCAAGTTCGTGCTCGTGCAGGCGAACCTCGACTACAAGGCGGTCTCGCCCGGGGGTGCTGCCACCGACGCGGTCCGCGCGGCCGCCGCGACCCTGCCCTTCGTGCAGTCGGGTGCCGCGCGCGTGCGGATCACCGGCAACGTCGCACTTGCGGATGAAGAATTCGCCTCGGTCGCCAAGGGGGCGGTCACCGGGCTGATCGGCTCGTTCTGCCTGGTGGTGCTGTGGCTGTTCCTCGCACTCACCTCGTGGCGGCTGATCCTGCCGGTGGCCACCACGCTGGTGCTCGGCCTGGCGCTGACCACTGCCTTCGCCTCGATCGCGGTGGGCACGCTGAACCTGATCTCGGTCGCCTTCGCGATCCTGTTCGTGGGCATCGCGGTGGATTTCGCGATCCAGTTCACCGTGCGCTTCCGCGAGCTCTCGCTGGGGGCGACCAGCATCGATACGGCACTCGATGCCACCGCGCGTCGCGTCGGCGTGCAGATCCTGATCGCCGCGATCGCCACCGCCTTCGGCTTCCTCGCCTTCACGCCGACCGCCTTCGTGGGGGTCGCCTCGCTCGGCCTGATCGCCGGCTTCGGCATGGTGATCGCGTTCGTCTGCACGATCTCCTTCCTGCCCGCGCTGCTGGTGCTGTGTCGCCCGCGCGCGGCCAGCCGCGAGGTCGGCTTCCGCCAGCTCAAGCGGGTCGACATCCTGATCGGGCGGCTGCGCGTGCCGATCGTGGGGTTGTGCGCCCTGCTGCTGCTGGCCGGCATGATCGGCACCACGAAGCTGCACTTCGACAGCGACCCGCTGCACACCAAGAACCCGGACATGGAGTCGATGCGCACGCTCGACGACCTGATGCGCAACCCGCTGACCACGCCCTACACCACCAACACGCTCGAACCCTCGATCGAGGCGGCCCAGGCCCTGCAGGCGAAGTTTGCGAAGCTCTCGCTCGTGCAGCAGTCGATGAGCCTGGCGAGCTACGTCCCCGAGGACCAGACCAACCGGCTGGCCCTGCTGGCCGACGCCAACACCATCCTCGGCCCGACGCTCTCGGCGCCGCACACCTCCGGGCCGCCCACGGCTGCCGACCTGCGCATGGCGGTCAACAGCGCGATCGGCCAGATCGACCCCGTGCTGCCCAAGCTTCAGGCGGGCGACCCGCTGGCCCGGATCGACGCCGACCTGCACCGACTGAGCCACGTGCCCGACGCGCAGTTGCTGGCGATGAACGCCGCCCTCACCCGCTTCCTGCCCGACCAGCTCGCCCGCCTGCGCCTGATGCTCGCGGCCGGGCCGGTGACGCTGGCCTCGATCCCGCCCGACATCAGCCGCGACTGGGTGGCGCATGACGGCGCGCGCACGCTCTACCGCGTGGAAGCCAACGAGAAGATGCCCGAAGGCGTGCAGCCCGCCGACCTCACGGGCGCGCTGATGGCGCCGTTCGTGAACCAGATCCGCTCGGTGGCGCCGAACGCCGGCGGCTCGGTGGTGTCGATCATGTCGACCACCCACACGATCCTGAGCTCGTTCCGCCACGCGGCGTTCTACGCGGTGATGGCGATCGGCGTGATCCTGCTGGTGTCGCTCAGGCGCCTGCTCGATGCGGGCGCGATCCTGGCCTCGCTGATGCTGTCGGCGGCCACCACGGTGCTGGTCTCGGTGCTGCTGCCGCTGCCGCTGAATTTTGCGAATATCATCGCGCTGCCGCTGCTGCTCGGTGTGGGTGTGTCGTTCAACATCTACTTCGTGATGAACTGGCGCGCCGGCGAGAGCTCGCGGCTGGCCTCGCCGACGGCGCGCGCGGTGATCTTTTCGGCGCTGACCACGGGGACGGCGTTCGGGTCGCTGGCGCTGTCGCAGCACCCGGGCACGGCGAGCATGGGGCGGTTGCTGCTGATCAGCCTGGGGGGGACGCTGTTCGCGTCGTTGGTGTTCATTCCGGCGCTGCTGGCGATACTGTCGCGCTGGGTGCATCGGGCGGAGACGTAAGAAGGCCAGGGGCGCTGCCCCTGGACCCCGCTAAGGGCTGGCCCTTAGAACCCCTTGCTGAAGGTTGGAGTACCGGCGCTGGAGACGGAATGCGTCAGCCAAAGTACATAATTTCAGGCTTCGCCAGGGAAACGATCAGGGTTCCAAGGGACGACTGTCCCTTGGCGGGTCCAGGGCAGAGCCCTGGCCTTCCTCCTCGACCGAGAGCCCCAGACCCCGTTTGTTGAAGTCGGGGAGGCGATTGGGTGCCGCAGTCTAGGCTTGCGCGACTTCTGGTCCTCGGCATCTTCCGCAGGCGGCAACGCCGGTCGCGTTCCGCGGGCGACCGGGCCGCCGAAGCCGCACCGACGATCAACGTCGGCCTCATCGTCATCGCCGCCGGCGTCGTCGTCGTCGTCGTCCTCGCCGCACTCGGAGCGTTCATCGAGACGCGACGCCAGGCCGACGCCGCCTGGAAGACCTACGTGGATGCGACCCGGGCCTGGGTGGACGTCTCCATCCATCCGGACTCCGTGCGCCTGAAGTGGATCGACCCCTACCACATCATGGTCGAGGCAAGGGTCGACGCCGAAACGACCGGCATCTCTCCGGCTCAGCGTCTGAACATGGTGTTCGTGGTCGGGGAGGATACCGGCGCGGCATTCCCGGACATTCGCAAGTCGTGCCTGGCCCACAGGTCCCACGACGTCTTCGTAGGCTTCCCGGGAAAGACGGAGCAGGCAGGCCGGGTGCGCAGCCTCGGTCTCGAAATCACCTATCTCGACCGCACGGAAGGAGACACGAACGAGAAGAACCCCGCCAACGCGACAAACCTCCTGCTTGAGGCATGTGCCACCTACGGGATCGTGGGCGATGACAGGTTGCACGTGACCGGCCGCATCTACGTGCTGGAGACGCTCGATCCCGCGAAGCCCGTCGTCGATCCGGCGACAGGCACCCTGCACGGCCGGCCGATCTGGACGGGCGAAAACCTGGTCGGAAACGAGATCCTGGTCGAACCGGCGGTGGCGGGCGACTACGCCGACTAGGACCTTCGCCGCAGGCCGCTATTTCGCGGGCCACTGCGCCAGCCAATCGGCCAGACCCTGCGGGCTCATATGGCGCGCGTCGGACAATGCGGGCGTGTGCCCGGCATCCACCAGCCTGTCGCTCGCCGGATCGACGATGAACACGCTGGGCACCCCGGCCAGCTTCGGCACGCCGTAACGCGCCGCGATCTGCCCGTTCTGGTTCATGCGCCGCCCGGCATCGACCGTGACCTCGACGTAGTGCGCGTCCACGAAGCTCTTGATGCTGGGCAGCTCCATCGTGCCGGCCAGGATGCGGCAGTCCGGGCACCAGTTGCCGCCCATGTCGATCAGCAGCAGCTTGTGCTCGGCGAGTGCACGCGCGCGGGCAGCCGCAACCTTCGCATCGACGGCTTTCGCGTCGGCGTCCGCCTGCGGATCGTAGGGCGATGGGAGCGGCGTCTGGAGCTGCGTGAAGCTGGCCACGTCCGCCTTCGGCGGCGTGATCGCGTGCGCCTCCGCGCAGAGCCCGAAAGAGACGGCGGCGGCGATGATCCTGGCGGCTGTCAACTGCGGAGCTCCCGGTCTGTGTGCACAGGGCATGGGGCGTGGCACCTCGTTTGACAAGCGTCAGGCCCATAATCCGGGACCGAGGATCCGACCTCGACCAGGTGGCATCGACCGCTTGCGGCTCAGCCTCGCCAAGTCGGACGGCTTGCCGCTCGATCATCGGTCGCCGCTGCCAGGGTTTCCCTGATTGCGGAGCAGGAAACGGGAGGCATTCCGCGGCGCGCGCCACCAGGATGTTTGCTCATTTTCGGACATCCACGATGGGACAGAGCGGACGTTTGGCGGCCGCCTCGGCGATGAGGGGGCGGGAATGGGCCATGTTGGTAATCCTGGCCGCCCTTTGGGGCGGGTCGTTCTTCTTCAACGCCATTGCATTACGCGAGCTGCCATCGCTGACCCTGGTCTGGCTGCGGGTCACCGTTGCGGCCCTGGCGTTGGTGGGAGCGCTGCGCCTGTGCGGGCAGCGTATGCCCACGTCCCGGCGGGTCTGGACCGCCTTCTTCGGCATGGGGTTGCTGAACAACGTCGTGCCCTTCGTGCTGATCGTCTGGGGTCAGCACCACATCGCGAGCGGTCTCGCCTCCATCCTGAACGCCACGACGCCTCTGTTTACTGTCGTCGTCGGGCACCTGCTGACCCCCGACGAACATCTGACGCCATTGAAGGTTGTGGGCGTTGCGGTCGGTTTCGCCGGCACCGTGTTCATGATCGGTCCCGACGCGCTGGGCGGCCTGGGGACGGGGGTGACGGCCCAGCTCGCATGTCTCGGCGCGGCGCTCAGCTACGCCTTCGCCGGTATTTTCGGCCGTCGGTTCAGGCGCATGGGCGTGGCGCCGATGACGGCCGCGGCAGGACAGGTGTGCGGCTCCGCCGTGCTCCTGCTGCCGCTCATGCTCGTGGTGGATCGACCCTGGGCGCTGGCGACGCCACACCTCGCGACATGGGGCGCGGTCCTTGGGGTGGGTCTGCTTTCGACGGCAGTGGCCTACGTGCTCTATTTCCGCATCCTGGCTGCGGCGGGCGCGACCAATCTCCTGTTGGTCACGTTCCTGATACCGATCAGCGCCATCCTGCTCGGGGTGCTGGTCTTGAGAGAAACGCTGCTGCCACGACACTTCGGCGGCATGGTGCTGATCGGCATCGGCCTGGCCTGCATCGATGGCCGCCTGCCCCGCTCCGTCGTCAGACGTCGAGAGCCAACGGCGAACCGTCTCTAGTTGATCAAGGCTCCGAACGCGGAGCTCATGTTCCAGACAATCAGGGTTCCAAGGGACGACCGCCCCTTGGCGGGTCCAGGCGTCACGCCGGAGGCGTGCTCCGCACGATGCTCTGGTCTTCTGATCCTTCTCAGCTCCCGCCCACCGCCTCGCCCGGCAGCAGACCCCAGATCAGGTCGCGTCGCAGGTAGCCGCCGATGCCGTGCACGCTCACGCGGCACCAGGCGCTGTCGGGCGCGCAGGCGACCAGCCGGCCGATCACGCCGGGCTTGAGATAGGCCAGCGCCGCCCCGGTCTCGGCGGCGGCCGCGTGCAGGGTCGCGGTGGCCGCCAGCGGGTTCGCCTCCGCGGTGGCGGCGATCTCGGCCCCCGCCGGCGTCTCCACCACGAAGCTTCGCGTGCCGATCAGCGTCGCCTGGTGCACCCAGCCCTTGGTGCCTTGGGCGTCCTCGACCAGGCGCCAGACGTCGTACTCGCGCTCGATCTCCATTGGCAGGTCGCGCCGCTTGTACACCCAGGCGATCGGGTAGCGCGTGCCGGGGCCGGTGCGGAGGTTGACCTCGTCGGACCGGAGTGCCGCGAAGCGGGGGATCGGCAGGCCGGTCACGCGGCCGAGCTGCACCGGGGCAGGCGCCGGGATCGGCGCGGGCAGCCTGGCCTGCGCGGCCGCTGCTGCCGCGGCAGCAGCGGCTGCAGCCGCCGCGGTCGCCGCCGCAATGGCCCGGCGGGCATGATGTGGCGGTGCCGGCCGATGATGCGCGCCCAGGCGCTCGTGCCGGTGCGGAGTGGGGTGCACCACGTGGTGCGGTGCTGCGTGCAACGGCGGCGCGCCTGGCGCGGCGAGCGCGTTGGTGCCCAGGGCGGCGACCGCGTTCGTGCCCAGCGACGTGACGGCGAGAGCGTAGAGAAGAGCGGCGCGCATGTGGCGCCGATGGGTGCCGGGGCGGGGCCTGCGGGTCAAGCGATCAGAGCGTGATCATGGCGCCGTCACCCGCACCGGCCAGGAAGGTCGTGACCCCCGCCACCTCCACGCCGGGCAGCAGCAGGGCTGCGTCCAGCGCCTCGCCGCGCAAGCCGGCGTCGCAGGCGAGCAGCCGCACGCCCAACGCGCCGCACGCCTCGCGGAGCTCGGCGATCCCGGCCACGCCGCGCTCGCTCAGCGTCGCGTCGTTGGCCGAGCCCTCGAGCGGGGAGAAATCGCGGCAGAGCCCGTGCAACGCCCCGTTGGTCGCGAACATGGTCACCTCGCGCCCGATCGCGGCGGCGCCGGCGGCGAGAACGAAACCGTAATGCACCCGCTCATGGGTGCGCGAGACGAGCAGGATCGAGAGCGGGCGTGCGTTGGTCATGCGTGGGCCTTCAGGTCGCTGATGGTGGGGTGGTCGCCGCACAGCGCGCAGTCGGGATCGCGCGGCAGGGTGATCACGCGGATGCGGGTCGCCAGCGCATCCCACAGCAGCAGGCGCCCGGCCAGCGTCTCGCCGATGCCGGCGATCTCCTTGATCACCTCCACCGCCTGCAGGCTGCCCATCACGCCCGTCACTGCACCCAGGATCCCCGCCTCCGCGCAGGGCGGCACCAGGCCCGGGGGCGGCGGCTCGGGGTGCAGGCAGCGGTAGCAGGGGCCGGCGACATGCGGCTTGAACACCGAGAGCTGTCCCTCGAAGCGCAGGGCGGCCGCCGTCACCAGCGTGCGGCGGGCGAGCACGGTGGCGTCGGCCAGCAGGAAGCGCGCGTCGAAATTGTCGGTGCCGTCGCACACGATGTCGTAGCCGGCGATCAGCGCCATGACGTTGGCGGCGGTCACGCGCTCGGTATGCGCCTCGACCCGGATCGCCCCGTTCAGGCCCACGAGGCGCGCGCGCCCGCTCTCGGCCTTGCGGCGGCCGAGCGAGCTCTCGTCGTGCAACACCTGGCGCTGGAGGTTGGAGAGCTCGACGACATCGTGGTCCGCGAGCCCGATCGTGCCCACCCCGGCCGCCGCGAGATACAGCGCCAGCGGCGAGCCCAACCCGCCCGCGCCCACCACCAGCACGCGGGCGGCCGCGAGCCTCGCCTGCCCCGTCGCACCGAGCTCCGGCAGCAGGATGTTGCGCGAATAGCGGATGATCTCCGCCTCGGAGGGTGACCAGTCGTCTGGGAGCGGGGCGTCCATCCACGCTACATAGGCCTGTGCTGCGGGGAGCGGGAGTTCATGCCGAGCGGAAGCGGGACCTTCGCAAGTGCGGGCCAGGTGGAACGGGAGGCGACCGCGATCGTGCTGTTCTCGGGTGGCCAGGACAGCACGACGTGCCTCGCCTGGGCGCTGGAGCGGTTCGCGCGCGTCGAGACGCTGGGCTTCGATTACGGCCAGCGCCACGCGGTCGAGCTCGACTGCCGGCCGCACCTGCGCGCGGCACTGGACCGGATGTTCCCCGATCGGCTCGGCGCGGACCACATGATCGACATCGCGGGCTCCATGCGCGCGCTGGGCGAGACCGCCATGACGGCGGCGATCGCGATCGAGACCGCGGCGTCCGGCCTGCCCAACACCTTCGTGCCCGGCCGCAATCTTCTGTTCGTCACCTATGCCGCGGCGCTGGCCTCGAGACGCGGCGCGACCCGGATCGTGGGCGGCATGTGCGAGACCGATTTTTCCGGTTACCCCGACTGCCGCGACGATACCCTCAAGGCGCTGCAGGTGGCGCTCGGCCTCGGCCTGGCGCCGCAGCGCGTGGTGATCGAGACCCCGCTGATGTGGCTCAGCAAGGCCGAGACATGGGCGCTGGCGGCGAGCCTCGGCGGCGAGGCGTTGACCGAACTCGTCCGCCGCGAGACCCACACCTGCTATCTCGGCGAACGCGGCACGCTGCACGCCTGGGGCCGTGGCTGCGGCACCTGCCCGGCCTGCCGGCTGCGCGCGCAGGGTTTCGAGACATGGTCTCAGGAGGCCGGGTCTCACGCGGGGAGGCCGGTATCGTCGAACGCGCCCGGTCATCCATGAAAGAGCCGCGGGGAACTCCGATAAGGCTTGCTTCATGGAGGCGGAGTCAGGTTTGATCCAACTCGCGCAAGATAGCGTGAACGGGCCCGGCTTCGATGATCACGAGAGCGTCTTCCAGGTCCCTGTTCGTCCTCGCCGTTCCGCTGGTGGTGGCGTGCAGCTATCTCGTGTCGCCCTACGTGGCGCTCTACCGGCTGTCGGCCGCTCTTCAGTCCCGCGACTGCAACACGCTCCGGGTCGCGATCGACTGGGGTCGCGTTCGCGAGAGCCTGCAGCAGGAGATCGCCGGCGCTCCTGTGCCGGTGCCCGCCGCCAGCGAGCCGGGCATCCCCGCCGTGAAGCAGGCCTTGGCCACCACGGCCTCCGACGACCTTCCCGATTTCGGCGACAGCTTCGCCACCACCGCGGTCGGCAACGCGCTGTCGAGCGACATCACGCCCGAGAGCGTGGCCGCCATGCTGCACGACCATCCGGTCACCATGGTCAACACCGGCGGCAGCCTGCTGGCCGAGGCGCGCCAGGCGGTCGACTGGGCGTTCTTCTCCGGCCCGCGGAGTTTCGACGTGTGGCTGCGGCCGAGCCAGGATCCGCACGAGGCGCCGGTCCGCGTGCACATGGCGTTCACGCGCCAGCACGGGTGGCGGGTGATCGGCGTGTGGCTGCCGCAGGACCTGCTCGCCGGCGGCGACGCGACTTAGATCGGGCGAAGAAGGCCAGGGGCGCTGCCCCTGGACCCTGTTAAGGGCGGAGCCCTTAAAACCCCCTACTGGAGTACGGGCGCTGGAGAAGGAATGCGTTAGCCGAAATCTACGATTCAGGCTTCGCTAGCGAACAACCCAAACAATCAGGGTTCCAAGGGACGACTGTCCCTTGGCGGGTCCAGGGCAGAGCCCTGGAGTCTTTCTCTAACCTCCCCATCTAGGCTGCCGTGAACCTGCTTCAGAAACTAGAGATCCTGGCCGACGCCGCGAAATACGACGCGTCCTGCGCGTCGAGCGGCACCGACAAGCGATCCTCCAAGGGCCGGACGGACGGCATCGGCTCGACCGAGGGCATCGGCATCTGCCACGCCTACGCGCCGGACGGCCGCTGCATCTCGCTGCTGAAAATCCTGCTGACCAATTTCTGCATCTTCGAGTGCGCCTACTGCATCAATCGCCGCTCGTCCGATGTGCGGCGCGCGCGCTTCACGGTCGACGAGGTGGTCCGCCTCACGCTCGGTTTCTATCGCCGCAACTGCATCGAGGGGCTGTTTCTCTCCTCGGGCATTATCCGCAACCCCGACTACACGATGGAGCAGGTGGTGGGCGTCGCCCGCACGCTGCGCGTCGAGCACGGTTTTCGGGGTTACATCCACCTCAAGACCATCCCCGACGCCGACCCGGCGCTGCTGGCGGAAGCCGGGCGCTGGGCCGACCGGCTGTCGATCAATGTCGAGCTGCCGACCGACACGGCGCTGACCGATCTCGCTCCCGAGAAGAACGCCCCCGGCATACGCCGCGCGATGGGCCGGATGCGACTGCACATCGACGCCTCCCGGGAGAAGCCCGCGCATGGCGGCGCCCGGCCGCCCCGCTTCGCGCCCGCCGGCCAGAGCACGCAGATGATCGTGGGGGCGGATGCAAGCACGGATGCCACCATTCTCGGCACGTCGACGCGGCTCTATTCCAGCTACGGCATGCGCCGCGTCTACTACTCGGCGTTCAGCCCGATCCCCGATGCCAGCGCCCACCTGCCGCTCAAGGCCGCCCCGCTGGTGCGCGAGCATCGGCTCTACCAGGCGGACTGGCTGCTGCGCTTCTACGGCTTCGAGCACGGCGAACTGCCCGTGGGTGCCGACGGCAACCTGCCGCTCGACATCGACCCCAAGCTCGCCTGGGCGCTGCAGCACCGCGACCATTTCCCGGTCGACGTGAACTCCGGCCCCCGCGAGGCGCTGCTCCGCGTGCCGGGGATCGGCGCCAAGTCGGTCGACCGCCTCATCGTCGCGCGCCGGCATCGCAGGCTGGGGCTCGACGACCTCGCGCGCCTCCGCCTGTCGATCCGCAAGATTTCTCCTTTCATCGTCGCCGCCGGCCATAATCCGGGGCGCGAGGCCGAGACGAAGCGCCTGCTCGCCGAGGTGCAGCGCGGCCCCGCACCGAAGCAGCTGGCGCTTCTCTGAAGTTGCGCGTCTCTGAAGTGGCGGGCCTCTGAGGTGGAGGCGGTCGCCCTCGCCCACCCGGTCGATTTCGCCGGCTGGCGCGGAGCCACGCGACGCCTGGTGCTGGCAGGTGTGCCGCCCGAGGGTGTGATCTGGTCGGTGGGCGCCCCCGACGACCTGTTCGCCCCCGGCGCCCACGAGGCGCCCGCGCAGCCGCTCCCCGCAGGCACCTTTTCGGTCGAGCGCTCGCTCGTCGACCTCGCCTCGACCGTGATCCAGGCCAACGACTCCGAGCGTTTTGCGCTGCTCTACCGCCTCGTCTGGCGCGCCAATCGCGGGGAGAAGCAGCTCGCCGCCCAGGTCACCGATCCGGACGTGCATCGCGCGACCCGCCTTGCCCAGTCCGTCCGGCGCGACACCCACAAGATGCGGGCCTTTCTCCGCTTCCGGGCCGTGGCGACGGACGCCACCACCAGCTACGTCGCCTGGTTCGAGCCCGAGCACTTCATCCTGGAGGCGAATGCCGGCTTCTTCACCCGCCGCTTCGCGACCATGGTGTTCTCGATCCTGACACCCTACCGCTCCTTCCACTGGAACGGCGTGGCGGAGGAGTTCGGCCCCGGCGCCACCCCCGCCGACATCCCCAACGACGACGCGCTCGCCGAGTACTGGCGCATCTATTTCAGCGCGATCTTCAACCCCGCCCGTGTCAAGCTCGACGCCATGCGCTCCGAGATGCCCAAGAAATACTGGCGCAACCTTCCCGAGGCGGCAGCGATCCCGGAGCTCGTGCGTGCGGCCGAGGGCCGCGTCGCCGCCATGATCGCGAAGGAAACGACGCCCGTGCCAGCCCGCGCCAAACCGCCGGTCGCCCCGCTCGAGCTCGAAGGCCACGACGCCGCCGTGCTCCCCGATGACCTCCCCGGCCTTGCGCACGCAGCCGCCGCGTGCCGCCGCTGCGCGCTCTGGTCGCATGCCACGCAGGTCGTGTTCGGCGAGGGTCCCGCAGAGGCCCGCATGATGATGGTGGGCGAGCAGCCCGGCGATCAGGAAGACCTCGCCGGCCGCCCGTTCGTGGGCCCGGCCGGCCAGCTGCTCGACCGCGCGATCGCGGAGGCCGGCATCGACCGCCGCGAGGTCTACGTCACCAACGCGGTCAAGCACTTCAAATTCGAGCCGCGCGGCAAGCGTCGCATTCACCAGAAGCCGGACCTGTCCGAGATATCTGCCTGCTCCGTGTGGATCGAGGCCGAGCGGCGCGCGGTTGCTCCCGCCGTCACGGTGCTGCTGGGGGCCACAGCCGCGCGCGCCGTGCTGGGGCGTGCTGTTACCATCGGGCGTGAGCGGGGGCGGGCGATCGCGCATGCGGGCAACACGCAGGTGCTGGTGACGGTGCATCCGTCCTACCTGCTGCGGCTGCCGGACGAGGAGGCGAAGCGGCGGGAGTATGCGAGCTTTGTGGCTGATCTGCGGATGGCGCAGGGGTTGCTGGCGTAGAAAGAAGGCCAGGGGCTCTGCCCCTGGACCCCGCTAAGGGCGAGCCCTTAGAACCCATTTGTTTAAGTTCGGGGGATCCAAGGGGTGACTACCCCTTGGCGGGTCCAGGGCAGAGCCCTGGCCTTCTCAGAAAATATGTTCCTCGGTCCGCGCGATCTCGCGGGTGATGATACGGAACCGGCCCCGATTCTGGCACAGCCAGACGTTGAACAACCGCTCGGCAAGGAACCCGATCACGCGAGACTGATAGTGCTCGTAGAACTCATAGGGAATGAGCTTCTCGAGCGAGAACAGAACCGGGAACACCCACTCGCAGTATTCGTCGATCACAGCCTTGCGAGCAACGAACATGTTGTAGTGAGAGATCTGGTTCGATGCGAGGACGTAATCGAACGCGTCTCGATAGTCCGGCGTGCGCGCAATTACCTCCTGGCGCGCCAGGAACATGTCGGGACCGACATGCATCAAAGCGTACGCATTCAGCGTCGACAGGGGTATGTCGGCATGCGCCAGCCACCTCCGCGGCGTTGCCACGATCATGTCGACACCGCGATGAAGATCCTCGAAATCCTCCGGATGCGCGATCTCGATGCCCTCGAACGAGAAACCCGGACGCGCCTTCGGAGCAAAGTAGCGGCGATGATGCGCCAATCCGACGATGTGCGAGCTGTCGTTCTTCCAGATCCAATAGAGACCGGTCATCTCGTTGAAAGTCGGGTTCAGCTTCGAGATGTTGTCGCCCTGATCGTCGCTGATCATTGCGAACCTGTCGCTTGCCAGAGCGGCTCCGACCTGCAGGGAAATGTAGCCACCGACCTCCGGATAGGGCCGTTTCGCGTGCGTGGCGATGAAGATGCGAGTGTCCGTCGTCCTGGTCGTGCTCACCTTGCCGCTCTCCTGATGAATGCCCACCCACGATCGCCGAAGTTCGCGTCGGCCTGCGCGCGGCCTGACGTCTCGCCCCGGCTGCTCGGCAGGTAGTCCCATGGACCGCTTCCGCCTGCAAGACGGATCGTCCGGCGCGGGCTCGAACGCACGCGACATCCACGGCGGTTCTGCCAGCGGTTACGCCGAGCGAGCGTGCGCGACGGCGGATCTGAAGGTCACGGGCGGGTTCCGGGCAAGAAGGACCTCTTTCTTAACGCCCATGAAGGTCTCGAGCGAGGCGGTTACCATGTTCCAGGCGTTCTGGAAGAGAAAAGCGGCAATGCCCTAAACTTCGTCGGGCGCGAGGCTGCGCATCTGGATAGGCTGTGCGGGAGTCGGTGTGCAACGAGCAGGCAGCGCGCTTAGCGCGTGCGGGTATGTGCCGGCGGGGCAAGCTGTCAGCTGATCCCGGCAAGGTGGCCACGGGTCGCCTCCAGGTGGACTTCTCCTCTTAGCCAACGTCGTTCACGGAGGTAGGGTGCTGGCTAATGATGCAGTGGCTGAGTTAGCCCTGAGATAAAGTAACTAGATCTCGGAGTTTCCCACATGGTCGTTATCAGCGCCTGGCGGTCCTCGATCGCGGATTTGCTCTAATGAGGGACGTGCGCGTCGCAGCGTGTCGCTCTCTTTGTAGCGTAATCAGGCTGTTCACTAAAAAAGGGCAGTGGAGAAATTGGGGCGGACGTGGATCGAACCAGGCGAACGGAGAGGGCCAAGAACGAGCCTGGAGGGCCGACCTCAGGGACCTCGCATGGCGCTTCGTTGAGCAGCACGAGAGACATCACGGACAGAATGTGTCCGAAAGCCGCTTCAATCGTAAGCTTGGTGTAGCGGCGCTCATCGTGTCAGCAGTGGGCGCTCTACTCACACTCGTCACTTTGATTGTAGTCGCAATACAAACTGGTGCAGCTTGGGAAGCTGTGAGCGACGGTCGAAAGGCATTGCAGGCAACGAAAGATGCCGCACTTGCAGCCCAAGGACAATTAGCGGAGGCACGCCGGCAAAACGACATCCTTGAAGCGTCTAACCGGGTTATTTACTTCGCGTCGCTCGACAACACAGTTCTACAAGAGAACTTCGCGACTACGAGTACCACAGTGGCCGCACCTTCGACCAACCCTAATATAGTATTCTACTTCGGTCCACATGATGCGACAAGCCGTCTTTTCTCAATGGATATCGTCATTTCTGGAAGTATAAAAAACGCGGGGAACGTGCCGGCCTTCCTAGAAAGTGGCGAAGTGTGGCTGATGGTCTCCAGCAGACTTCCTCCGCAACCGAACTACAACCAAAGCGAAACCCACGTAAACGTTGACGTAATGACATCTGCTCCTACTAAGATATTTAGCGCTAAAAGCGACGTCTACGATAAGGGAAAAAGTTTGATATTTAGCGAGCGCGCTCACTTCGGACAGAGCGTTTCCGCACACGGGGATTTTGAACAACAAACGCCGCTTTCTGGAAGAATATACATTGGAGATGAGAACATATACGTTTACGGGCGTCTGGTATACACCGACGAATTCAGTCGACGACACACATTCGGCTTTGGACGCCGTTTCGACCCCAAGAGTGGTTCCCAGCCCAACACTTGGGACAATGCTGGCGGAGATGCTTACAACTACAACGAGTAATTACAATGCAAAGAGATTGCAAGCTTAGACCAGAATATTGCCAGTGGTAAAAGCCGGTGTGCTGCTGAACGTAGACGTTTGTACGTCCGTTCAGTCCTCTTAAAGGTTAGTCGGCGTTGACATTTTCCAGCAGGTTGGAGTGCAGCATTTGTATGCGTTCTGGGTAACTATCATGACTTTAGTATCTTTGCGAGGCTACTTATAATGCTGTTGCTCCGCAGGTCGAAGGAGGGTCGGAATAAGCGTTGTCATCAATACCGTCGCATGGCGCAAATGAACGATGGCGCGGCTGGTTTCGCGACTGCGCGGCCAAGCGCGTTCTGAGAGGTGGTGGTGTCAAGAGGCAGAGACTGAGGAGTTCACTAGCGCGGGGGATGCCGCTTGAACGCAGCGTCGCGCTGCCGCGCGCGTCATGTCCAAGCTCCGGAACTAGCCGCGACATGTTCCCTGGTCGCATCGACGCGCGATGGAGCGCTTCGTCGGGCGGTGATCAACGCTGTCGCCGATACTCGCCTGCTGAGACAGCGAGGTTGCGGATTCGAAGCGTCTAGCGGTTTTCGGCAAGCGGAACGCTCGATCTCGCATCCATGGAGCCGGACGCCGCGCGAGACAGCTCCTGCCCGCGAGTCGCATCCCGGCACTTTCGAACCGTCGCCGAACGCGACAGCACCCGCCGGCGATGTCGCCGCTCGTCAGCCACCCGCGCCTTCGTCGTCACCGCGAAACAACGTCGTCCCGTGTAACCGAGTCGCCACTGGCGCGAACTCCCGTGTGCACTCATCCGGAGATCAACGATGGCGTCGTTCCCCATAGCCGCAGCGGCGATCGCGCTGGCCGTCGCACCGGTCACCGCCCTGGCCGCCGACGCCGCGCACCCGACAGTCATAGAACTGTTCCAGAGCCAGGGCTGCTCCTCCTGCCCGCCCGCCAACGCCAACCTGCTCGCGATCTCCGACCGGCCGGACCTGCTGACCCTGTCCTGGCAGGTGACCTACTGGGACCGGCTCGGCTGGACCGACACGTTCGGCAGCCCCGCCTACACCGCCCGCCAGTGGGAGTACGCACGCGCCTTCGACCGGCACGAGGTCGCAACACCGGAGGTGGTCGTCAACGGGCGCGCCGATGTCGTGGGCAGCGACCGCGACGAGCTCGAGCGCCTGATCCGTCGTGCGGATCGGGGCGACGGCGGCCCGCGCGTCGCGATCGCGGGCGGCCAGGTCACGGTCTCCGGCGCAGGCGCGCACGCCGTGGTGGTGCTCGTGCGCTACGACCCGCGCATCCTCGACGTGCCGATCCGGCGCGGCGAGAATGGCGGCCTTACGCTGCCGCACCGGAACGTGGTGCGCGAGGTCGTGCGGCTCGGCGACTGGGACGGGGGTGCGCGCACCTACGCCCTGCCCGCATCCGCGCGGCCAGGCCTGAAGACCGCGATCCTGGTCCAGGGGGGACCGGGCGGCCTGATCCTGGCGGCCGCCCGCTCGTGATCCGGTCGGAGCACTTCGCACGACGCCTCCGAAAGGGTTAAAGGGCGGCACCCTCTGCCCGGAACACGCCCGTGACCTTCAGACCGGCCAACCTCGTCACCGGCCACCCCCGCTTCTTCGTGGCGATCGCGGTGGCCGCCATCGCCTATGTCGCGAGCGCGCATCGCGTGGCCCCGCCGACCCGCAATGTCATTGCCTGGGACGCGGGCGCGTTCGTCTATCTTGCGGGCATCGCGACGATGTTCGCCCGGAGCGCGCCCGACGCGATGCCCCGCAACGCCAAGCGGCAGCAGGAAGGCGAGTGGACCATCTTCTGGGTCACGCTCGGCGCCATCGTGTTCAGCTTCACGGCCGTGCTCGAGGCACTCGCCGGCACCAGCCACCTGCCCGCGCCGGTGGTGGATGCGCGGGTGAGCCTGGTCGCCGCCACGCTGCTGCTGTCGTGGATCCTGACCCAGACCGTGTTCGCGATGCGCTATGCACACGAATATTACGAGCGCATGGCGGACGGGTCGCTGAAGAAGGGGCTGCAGTTTCCCAGCGAGGACGAGCCCGACTACTGGGACTTCATGTATTTCGCGGTGGTGCTGGGGATGACCTTCCAGGTCTCCGACGTGCAGATCGCCAATCGCGGGCTGCGGCGGTTGGCCACCGTGCATGGATTCCTTGGCTTTCTGTTCAACACCGTGATCATCGCGCTGACCGTGAATCTGGCCGCTGCCCTGGTGTGAGAAGAAGGCCAGGGGCTCCGCCCCTGGACCCCGCTAAGGGCAGTCGCCCTTAGAACCGATTTAAAGTATCGGGGATCCAAGGGGTGACCACCCCTTGGCGGGTCCAGGGCGTCACGCCGGAGGCGTGCTCCGCACGACGCCCTGGCCTTCTTCCCTTGGCTCAGCCGTCCGGATTGGCCTTTTCCTCCGAGCGATCCTCCGCCTGGTGCTCCGCCGTCTGCCGCTTCTCCTGCTGCTTCTTCTCCGGCGCGTCGTCGTGCTCGCCTGCAGGCTGCTTCTCGTCGGACATGGTGTCGATCTCCTCGACGCGGCGACCGCGTGTCGGACGCAACGCCCGCTGACGCCCGGCAGGTTGTCACGTCGCGAGTAGCCGCCCCGACGTCCGGCGGCGCAGCCACACCGTGCCGCCGAACGCCGCCGCGAAACCCACGTAGTAGCCGATATCGGCGCCTCCCAGGGCGCGTGCCACCGGCCCGGTGTAGAGCTCGGTGCTGGAGAACAGCGCGATCGTGGCGAGGCTGGTCGCCACGAACAGCGTCGCCTCCGCGGTCCAGCCCGGCGGCACCGTCGCGACCGGCCGGCGCACGACCCACCAGTCGGCCAGCACGATGCCGATGAACGGCGCGATCCAGTAGAGCGTGACCACCAGGTAGCTCGTGTAGAGATCGGCGTAGTGGCCGTGGCCGAGCACCGCCAGCACGAAGCCGAGCGTCGCGGTCACCACGGCGGCGGCCACCCGCGGCACGCGCAGCCCCGCCGAGATCAGGCTGTAGGAGGCGGTGTTGTCATTGACCGAGTTGCCGGTGATCGACGACAGCGCGATCGCGAGCAGGGCCAGCGGCCCGAGCGGGCCCGCCGCACGCTCCAGCCCCGCGATCACGGCGGTCGGCGTGCCGTCGCCCATCGAGCCGGCCGTGACTAGGCCCAGCACCTGGAACGGGATCGCCGACAGCAGCAGGCCCCAGAGTGCCCGCCACACCACCGCCGAGGGCCTGGTGTCGCGCGGGAGATAGCGCGTGTAGTCCGACGAGTAGGTCGCCCAGGACAGGTTGAAGCTCGCCAGGATCGCGGTCGCCAGCACGAAGTTCGGCACCGTGACGTGCGGGGCGGCCGCCACGGCCCCCGTCCCCGCCGGCTGGGCCAGGGTCGCGAGCCCGATCCCGGCGAACAGCAACAGCAACGCGCCGCCGAGATATTTCTGCACCGACTGCACCACGTCGTGGCCGTAGATGCTGGCCACCATCTGCACCGCGGCCAGGCTTGCCAGCGCCGGCGCGAAGGGGAGCGGCGCACCCGCCACCAGCAGCAGGGCCACCAGCGCGCTCGCCGCCGGCACGTTGTTCACCGCGTCCCAGCCCACGCAATAGAGCCAGTTCAGCGCCGAGGGGAGCCTGAGCCCCGCGGTTCCCAGCACGCGCCGCGAGGCCTCCATCTGCGGCAGCCCGGTCACCGGCCCGATCGCGGCGGCGAACGCCACCGGCAGCGCGCCCAGGATGTTGCCGAGCAGGATCGCGGCGAGGCCCGCCCGCCAGTCGAGCCCGAGATGGACCAGCAGCACGCCGGTCACCCAGCCGCCCGGCCCGAGATTGGGCGAGAAATGGCTCCAGAACACGCGGTCGGGCCGCATCGTCTTGGCGGCTTCGGGCACCGGCTCGGTGACCGCCTCCGCACCGCTCCGCTCCATCACCGCCATCTGCCGCTCCGCGTTCCTCAAGAATAAAACCGCGTCCCGGGGGAGCCGTCGACCGGCGGGCGGCGTTCGCCTGCCCATGCCTGAGCCCCGCGCCCCACGCCCCCCTGCTCCGCGCCCCGCCGCTCCACGCCCCGCCGCTCCACGACTCAGCCACCTGCTCGAGGTTTCCCTCTACGTGGACGACCTCGACCGCTCGGAAGAATTCTACACGCGCCTGCTCGGTGCCGAGCGCCTGCTGCGTGACGGCCGCATGGCGGGGCTGGCCGTGCCCGGCGGCAGCGTGCTCCTGCTGTTCGCGCGCGGCGGCTCCACCGAGCCCTGCCCCACGCCGGGCGGCACCATCCCGCCGCACGACGCACACGGCGGCCAGCACATCTGCTTCGCGATGCCCTGGGGCGAGCTCGCCGCCTGGGAGGACTATCTCGCGACGATCGGCGTCGCCGTCGAGAGCCGGGTGACCTGGCCGCGCGCCGGCACCAGCCTCTACCTCCGCGATCCCGACGGCCACTCGGTGGAGATCGCGACGCCCGGGCTGTGGGCCACCTGGTGAGCGACCTGCATCACGACGAGCGCCTGATGCGCCGCGCGCTGGAGCTCGCACGCGCGGGTGCTGCCGCGGAGGGCGCCTCGCCGATCGGCTGCGTGATCGTCCATGAGGGGCGGATCGTGGCGGAAGCGCATAACGAGGTGGGCCGCCGGCACGACCCGACCGCGCATGCCGAGATCCTGGCGATGCGGGGCGCCTGCGAGGCGCTCGGCCGCGACGACCTGCGCGGTGCCACGCTCTACTCGACGCTGCAGCCCTGCGGCATGTGCTCGATGGCCGCGATCTGGGCCAGCGTGACCCGCATCGTCTACGGGGCGGCGCGCGGCGACGTGCACCGGATGTATTTCGAGGACCGCAACATCGGCGTGGGCGACATCGTCGACGACGCCTGGCGCGACGACGTCCGCATTCGCGGCGGCGTGCTGGCGGCCGAATGCGCGGCGCTGCTCTACGGCCCGGAAGATGCGCCGCCGGCGGAGGAACAGGCGAATGTGTGATCTCCCGCGCCGCGATCGTGCGGCATCCGCGGCGAACCGCGCCCCGTCCGCGCCCGTTGGACCCGTCATGTTCGAGGAGCGTCGGTGATGTGTGTGCTCCTGGTGGAAGATGAGCCTCTCATCATAACGATCATGACGGAGTGCCTCACCGAGGCCGGCTACGACGTGGTGCAGGCGGCGGACGGCGCGGAGGCGTTCCGGCTGATCGCCGATCCGCCGGGGACCTTTTCGATGCTCGTCACCGACATCCACCTGTCCAAGGGGCCGAACGGCCTCGAGGTCGCGGCACAGCTGCGAGGCCGGTTTCCCAACCTGCCGGTGATCGTGGCGACCGGCCGTCCCGATGTGCTGAGCGCCGTGCCGGCGGCCGAGCTCCGGTACCGCGTGGTGCGCAAACCTTACCGGCCAAGCGAACTTATCGGCGCCATCGAAGCGGCGATCGGCCCGGGGCCGCATGGTCCCGGTGGCGGCCACACCTGGAGTGCCCAGTCATGAAGCTCGACGGCAACACCATCCTCATCACCGGCGGCGGTTCCGGGATCGGCGAGGGGCTCGCCCATCGCCTGCACGATGCCGGCAACACGGTGATCGTGGCCGGGAGGCGGCGCGACGCGCTCGAGCGCGCGGCCGAGGGGCGCGCGCGCATTCATGTGGCGGAGTTCGACATCGCGGACGGGGACAGCATCGCGCCGTTCGCCGAACGGATCATGGCGGCGCATCCGTCGCTCAACGTGCTGGTCAACAACGCCGGCATCATGCGCGACGAGGTGCTGGATACGGCGCGCGACCTCCGCGATGCCGAGGCGACCGTCACGACCAATTTGCTGGGTCCGATCCGCCTGACGAACGCGCTGATCGACCGGCTGGTCGCGGCGGGCAACGGGGTGATCGTGAACGTGACGTCGGGGCTGGCCTTCGTGCCGCTGACGCTGACGCCGACCTACTGTGCCACCAAGGCCGCGATCCATTCCTACACCGTGTCGCTGCGGGAGATCCTGCGCGGGCGTGTCGAGGTGATCGAGCTGGCGCCGCCTGGCGTGCAGACGGACCTGACGCCGGGGCAGTCGACCCGGCCGGGCTATGTGCCGCTCGCGGAGTTCATCGACGATGTGATGAAGCTGTGGGCGGGGTCGCCGCCGGAGATCCTGGTGGGTCAGGTTCTGATGCTGCGGAATGCGGAACGGGAGAACCGGTTCGACGAGACGGTGGTGAAGCTGAACGAGATGGCTCGGAAGGCGCGCGGGTAGAAGGTTGGGGCGTCGTGCGAAGCACGCCTTCGGCGTGACGCCCCAAACCCCGCCAGGATGCTGTGCACCCTGGACCCCCATCAATAAAGGGGTCTGGGGTTAAGACCCCAGCGGGGTCCAGGGGTGGAACCCCTGGCCTTCTTCTTCCTACGAGATGCGCTCCCCATGCAGGGTCATATCCAGACCCTCCACTTCCTCCTCGGTCGTCACCCGCAGCCCGATCGTCCAATCGATCAGCTTGAGCAGCACGAACGACACCACGCCGCTCCACACCAGCGTCACGGCCACAGCCTTGCACTGGATGATGAACTGCGCGATGCCGCCGACCGTCCCCGCGGGGTTCGAGTCGGTCGCCGAGAGCGGCCCGTAGGCGAACACACCCGTCAGCAAGGCGCCGATGATACCGCCGATGCCGTGCACGCCGAACGTATCGAGCGCGTCGTCGTAGCCGAGCAGGTGCTTGAGCGAGGTCGAGGCCCAGAAGCAGCCCACGCCGGCGGCGATGCCGATGATGATCGACGGTCCCGGGAGCACGTAGCCCGAGGCCGGCGTGATGGCGACCAGTCCGGCCACCGCACCCGAGATGATGCCGAGCACGGTCGGCTTCTTCTTGGTCACCCACTCGGCACCCATCCACGCGAGGCCGCCGGCGGCGGTCGCGATCTGGGTGACCGCCATCGCCATGCCGGCACGCCCGTTCGATCCCACCGCGGATCCCGCGTTGAACCCGAACCAGCCCACCCACAGGAGCGAGGCGCCGATCACCGCGTAGGTGAGGTTGTAGGGCGACATGTCGTCATGGCCGTAGCCGTGGCGCTTGCCGAGCACGATCGCGCACATCAGCCCGGCGATGCCGGAGTTGATGTGCACCACGGTGCCGCCGGCGAAGTCGATCGCGCCGAAGCCGCCGACCCAGCCGATCGGCGACCACACCCAGTGGGCGATCGGCGCGTAGACCACCAGCGACCACACCACCATGAAGATGCACATCGCCGAAAACTTCATGCGGTCCGCGAAGGCGCCCGCGATCAGCGCCGGCGTGATGATCGCGAAGGTCATCTGGAACATCATGTAGACGGATTCGGGGATGGTGAACGGCGTCGGATTGGACGACCCGTCGCCGAGCACGAAGCCGGAATCGGCACCCTTGACGATCTTGTCGCCGATGCCGTGCAGGAACACGCGGCTGAGATCGCCGATATACGGGCCGCCGGTGGTGAAGGTCAGGCTGTAGCCGATCACCGTCCAGGTGATGGTGACCAGGCAGCACACCGCGAAGGCCTGCATGAGGGTGGCCAGCACGTTCTTCTTGCGGACCATGCCGGCGTAGTAGAGCGCCAGGCCCGGCACGGTCATCATCAGCACCAGCGCCGTGCTGGTGAGCATCCAGGCGGTGTCGCCGGTGTCGAGCTTCGGCGGAGGGGTCGCCGCGGCGAAGGCGGGGGCCGCGAAGCCTACGATGGCCGCCGCGGCGATTGCCGCCCGGGTGGCGAGGCGGGTCCCATGCGGAGAGCGGGCCCCATACGGAGAAACGCGGGCGGGCGGCCCGTCGGGAGAGTTGGTCATGCTGTCCTTCTCGTCAAAAGACCGGGCTCGTGCGCAGGTCAGGCTAAGGTCTGGTCGGTTCGGTAAGCGTCCCGCGCGGGCGAGCGGAGCGTGTCCCGCGCGGGCGGGCTGGAGCGCGTGACGGGTCAGCGCGCGTCCCGTGCGGACGGGCTACAGCGCGTCATCGTCGGTCTCGCCGGTGCGGATGCGGACCGCGCGCTCGACCGCGATCACGAAGATCTTGCCGTCGCCGATCTTGCCGGTGTGCGCCGAGCGGGTGATCGCCTCGACCACCTGGTCCACCATGGCTTCCGGCACGGCGACCTCGATCTTCACCTTCGGGAGGAAGGAGACGTGGTACTCCGCACCACGGTAGATTTCGGTCTGGCCCTTCTGCCGACCGAACCCCTTCACCTCGGACACCGTGAGGCCCTGCACGCCGAGCGGCGTGAGGGCGTCGCGAACGTCGTCGAGCTTGAAGGGCTTGATGATGGCCATCACGAGCTTCATCGAACCACTACTCCTTCACCAGCGGCCCAAGCGCCTGCCGTGCCGCGGAAACTATCACGGTGCGGGCGACGTCTCGGCCCGCTTCCGTTGCGAGGCATATGTTGCGCGAGCATTCCAATAAGTGTGCCAAGTCTCTCTTGGCGAGAAGTTTTTCGCCGCCACCTGCCCGACTAGGCCAACTCGCGCGAAACCTGCCTCCGTAGTAGGCACGCGTTGGCACGAACCGGCGCAGGATGGCTCAATCGGATGACCGTGACGGATGTGGACGTTTGCGTGGTCGGCGCCGGACCGGTGGGCGCGTCGCTGGCCTGCCTGCTGGCGGCGTCGGGCGTCGCGACCGCGGTGATCGACCGCCAGCCCCTGCCGCCGATGGAGCATCCGGATTTCGACGGCCGTGCCTACGCGATCGCCGCCGGCACGCGCCGCGATCTGCTGGAGCCCGCCGGCGTCTGGGCGCACCTGCCGAAGCCCGCCGGCCCGATCGAGGGCATCCGGGTGAGCGACGGCAGGCTCGGCCGCGCGGCCTCGTCGCTGTTCCTGCATTTCGACGCCGACGAGGCCGACGCAGGTCCGTTCGGCTACATGGTCGAGGCGCGCGACCTCCGCGTGGCGTTGAACGCGGCGCTGCACGCCGATACGAACCTGGCCGTGCACGCGCCCGCCAGCGTCACGCGCGGCCCGGACGGTGCGGACGGCCGCGCCATGCTCACGCTCGGCGACGGCGTGGTTCTGCGTCCGCGCCTGGTGGTCGCCGCCGAAGGCCGCGCGAGCCCGCTCCGCGCGCAGGCCGGCATCCGCACCACGCGGGTGGCCTACCGGCAGAGCGCGCTGGTGGTGGCCGTGGCCCATTCGCTGCCGCACGGCAACCAGGCGCTCGAGCATTTCCTGCCCGCCGGCCCCTTCGCGCAGCTGCCGATGGCGCCGACCGAAGACGAGCCGCATCTCTCCGCCATCGTCTGGACCGACGAACGCGAGCGCGCCCGGCGCCTGCTCGGTGCCTCGGACGCGATCTTCGTCCACGAGGTGGGGCGCCGGCTCGGCACGCATCTCGGCGCGCTGCGCCTGGTGGGACGGCGCTGGCACTACGAGCTCTCGGCGATGCACGCCGAGCGCTACACCGCCCCCCGCCTGGCGCTGGTGGGCGACGCGGCGCACGGCATCCACCCGATCGCCGGCCAGGGGCTCAATCTCGGCCTGCGCGACGCGGTGGCGCTGGGCGGCCTCGTGACAGTCGCGGTCGCCCGCGGCGAGGATGCGGGAAGCCCGGCGCTGCTCGCCCGCTACCAGGCGGCGCGCCGGCCCGACGACCTGCTGATGCTGGTGGCAACCGACGGGCTCGACCGGTTGTTCAGCTCCGACAATCCGGGCCTGCGCCTGGCGCGCGACCTCGGCATCGCCGGCGTCAACCGGATGCCGGCGCTCAAGCGGATGTTCGCCCGCCGCGCGTCCGGCGTCTGACCGCGAGCGCGTTTGCGCCCACCCGTGCGCGACACCAGATCAATCCCAGCCGAGACGAGACCAGGGCCGATATGAGCACCGACGCACACACCGAGGCCGAGCGCGTCCATCGTCGACGCGTGGGGCTGTGGGACCACCTCGTGGCCGAAGCCGCGCGCGTGGCCGCCGACGACGCGGCGATGGCCGGGCTGATCGAGACCCGGATCGCCCGCCGCCCCACCTTCGCCGACGCGCTGGCGGCCCTGCTCGCGGCCAAGCTCGCCGACAGCGCGCTCGATGCCGAGACGCTCGAGCGCCGCTGCGCCGAGGCGATCGCGGGCGACCCCGCGATCGCGGAGGCCGCCGCCGAGGACCTGATTGCGGTGCGCGACCGCGACCCCGCCTGCCCCGACCACGTCACCCCGTTCCTGTTCTTCAAGGGCTTCCAGGCCCTGCAGGTGCACCGGGTCGCGCACTGGTACTGGCGCCATGGCCGCCGGCATTTTTCCCAGGCGCTACAGTCGCGCAGCTCCGAGGTGTTCGCGGTGGACATCCACCCGGCGGCCACGGTCGGGCGGCGTATCCTGATCGACCATGCGACGGGGATCGTGATCGGCGAGACCGCGGTGATCGAGGACGACGTGTCGATCCTGCACAGCGTGACGCTGGGCGGCACCGGCAAGGCGCACGGGGATCGGCATCCGAAGATCCGCCGCGGCGTGCTGCTGGGCGCGGGGTCGAAGGTGTTCGGCGCGATCGAGGTGGGCGAGGGCGCGAAAGTGGGCGCGGGCTCGATCGTGCTGGAGACGGTGCATCCGTATACGACGGTGGTGGGCAACCCGGCGCGGGCGATCGGGGTGCGGAACAAGACGATGCCGGCGCTGACGATGGATCAGACGCTGCCGCCGGTGGATTATATGATCTGAGAAGAAGGCCAGTAGCGTCATGCCGAAGGCGTGCTGCGCACGGGCACTGGACCTGCTTAATGGAGTGGGGTCTGGGGCCCGCGGCCCCAGCGGGGTCGAGGGGCGGAGCCCCCGCCTTTGATCGCGAGCAACGCGAGGGCGCCGGGAGCCGCCGCCATGGCGCCCGCGAGCCCGTCGGTCACGAGCGCCAGTCCCGCGGCGGCGATGAGAAGGCCCTTCGGGCCGGGGCGCACCGCCAGCACGACCATAGCCACCGGGGGTGCCCCGCGGGCGAGCGAGACCAGCGCTGCGAGCCACGGGTGGACGTCGATCCGTGCATAGGGCGGCAACGAGCTTTCGCCCGTGCCCGGCACCAGCGATCCCGCGAACCCGACCAGCGACCCCGACGTGCCGAGCAGCGCGTGCGCCGACAGGTCGAACAGCGCGATCAGTCCCGCCACCAGCGCCGGCAACAGCGCCAGCGCCGCCGCGGCCAGCCCGCTCACGCCGAGGACGACGCGAGCGAGCGTGTTCACCGCTGGCGGGTGAGCTCGTAGAGCGCGATGCCGGCCGCGACCGACACGTTGAGGCTCTCCATCGCACCCGACATGCCGAGGCCCGCGAGCTCGTCGCAGTTTTCGCGCGTGAGGCGGCGCAGGCCGGCGCCTTCCGCGCCCAGCACCAGCGCCACGCGGCGTTCGGCGAAGGCGGGGCCGGCGAGCATGCCGCCGGCCGTATCGAGGCCCACGATCCAAAACCCTGCAGCGCGGAGGGCCACCAGCGTGCGCACGATGTTGACCGCGCGCAGCAGCGGCACGGTCTCGAGCGCGCCGGATGCGGCTTTCGCCAGCGCGCCGGTCTCTTCCGGCGCGTTGCGCTCCTGCGCGATCACGCAGGCCACGCCGAAGGCGGCGGCCGAGCGCATGATGGCGCCCACGTTGCGCGGGTCGGCGACCTGGTCGAGCACCAGCACGGGGCCGCCGCGCTCGAGACAGGCGGCGAGCGGTGGTGTCGGCAGCGGGTCGGCGAGCAGTGCCGCGCCCTGGTGCACGACGTCGCGGCCGAGAATGCCGTCGAGCCGGCTGCGTTCGGTCCGCTCGATGCCGAGCGGCCAGGGTTGCGGGCGCTCGGCGGCGATCGCGGCCTCGGCCTCGGCGGTCAGCAGCAGCCGGCGCAGGCGCCGCTGCGGGTTGGCCAGCGCCGCCGCGACCGCGTGGTGGCCGTAAAGCCAGACCGTGCCCGGAGGCGATTTCGGGCCGCCCGAGGGTGTTCTGGGGCTGACGGACGACGCTCGCGGCCCGGCGTTCGACGTCCTGAGCTCCGAGGACGGGCTTCGTGGTGCCGCGGACGACGACCTCGGGCCGGCGGACGGGGAGTTCGGTCGCGCGGGCGAAGATCCGGGTGCATCGGGCGCGGATCTCGGCCCGGCCGACGAAGATCGCGGTGCATGGGACGCGGATCTCAGTCCAGCCGACGAAGATCGCGGTGCTTCGGACGGAGATCTCGGTCCGGCCGACGAAAGTCTCGGTCCTGCGGACGGGGATCGCGGTCCCGCGGACGAAGATCCCTGCCCTGCAGAAGGCTGGCCCCCTGCGGACCGCGAAGCGTTGCCCGGCCGCTTGGCGTGACCGCCGGGTCCGGAGGGCGACCGCGGCGGCCCGTGTCGGTCGCGCTGGTCGGGCGGGCGGGAGCCGGGGGTCGTTCTGGGGCGGGTCGGTTGCTTCACCTGCCCATCCTGCGCCAACTTTCTCGTTCTGTCCCGGGGCGCAGGTCGTTGACACGGCAGGCGAACGCGCCCTACCACCCGCGGCGTTGGAGGGGTGCCCGAGTGGCTAAAGGGGGCGGACTGTAAATCCGCTGGCGCACGCCTACGTTGGTTCGAATCCAACCCCCTCCACCATCTGCCTCCATGCTATGTGGAGAGACGTGCCAGGGCCGGTGCGGGTGTAGCTCAATGGTAGAGTTCCAGCCTTCCAAGCTGGCCACGCGGGTTCGATTCCCGCCACCCGCTCCAATCCCGGCCCCTCCGTCGTCGGCCAAAGCGGGGCCGTCTCTTGACTAAAGGGGTCCGCTCCTCTTTCTACGCGGCTTCCCGCCGTGCTGCGTGGCCTGCAGGGGTGTAGCTCAATTGGCTAGAGCGCCGGTCTCCAAAACCGGAGGCTGGGGGTTCGAGACCCTCCACCCCTGCCAGCCGCTTCCACTTTGCGAAACGCAGAGCGGCGGGCCCGAGAAAGATAGGCTTCCGAGCACACCATGGCCGCTTCACCCACCAAGTTCCTGCGCGAAGTGCGCGCGGAGATGGCGAAGGTCACCTGGCCGTCGCGTCGCGACACGACCGTGACCACGTCGCTGGTGCTCGCCATGACGTTCATGGTCGCCATCTTCTTTCTCGTCATCGACCAGGCGATCGGCTTCGGCGTGCGCGCCTTGTTCGGGCTGCAGGGCTGAGGAAGGGTTTCATGGCCAAGCGCTGGTATGTGGTTCACGTCTATTCGGGCTTCGAGAAGAAGATCGCCCAGGCCATCAAGGAAGATGCGGCCCGGAAGGGGCTGGCCGACCATTTCGACGAGGTGCTCGTTCCGGCCGAGGACGTGGTCGAGGTGCGGCGCGGCCAGAAGGTCGCGGCCGAGCGGAAGTTCTTTCCCGGCTACGTGCTGGTGAAGATGGAGCTGACCGACGAGGCCTGGCACCTGGTGCGCGACACGCCGAAGGTCACGGGGTTCCTCGGCAGCAAGACGCGGCCGACGCCGATCTCGGAGGCCGAGGCCGACCGGATCCTCAAGCAGGCCCAGGAAGGTGTCGAGCGTCCGGCGCGGCCGTCGGTGCTGTTCGAGGTGGGCGAGCAGGTGCGGGTGGCCGATGGGCCGTTCACCTCGTTCAACGGGACCGTGGAAGAAGTCGACGAGGAGAAGGGGCGGCTTAAGGTGTCCGTGTCGATCTTTGGGCGGTCGACGCCGGTGGACCTCGAGTATAGCCAGGTTGAGAAGGCTTAAGGCCAGGGGCTCTGCCCCTGGACCCCGCTAAGGGCAGTCGCCCTTAGAACCGATACGTTAGGTAATGGGATCCAAGGGGCAAGCCCCTTGGCGGGTCCAGGGCGTCACGCCGGAGGCGTGCTCCGCACGACGCCCTGGCCTTCTTTCAGCCGGCCGGGTGGAACACCACCTTCGTGCAGCCGTCCTTCTTCTCCTTGAACAGCTTATAGAGATCCGGTCCCTCCTCGAGGCTCGTGCTCGTGTGCGAGATCACCGAGGTCATGTCGACCTTCCCCTCCTGGATCAGCTTGGTGAGCGGCTCGAGATAGCGCTTCACGCTGGTCTGGCCGCTGATCAGCGTCAGGCTCTTCTGGACGATCGCACCCATGTTCACCGTGATCGGCCCGCCATACACGCCGGGGACCGACACGACCCCGCCGGGACGCGTGGCCAGGATCGCCTGCTCAAGCGCGCTGATCCGCTCGGACGGGGCGACGACACTCTTGGCGCGGTCGAGCAGGCCGGTCAGGCCATGGCCGCCGCTCGCCTCCATGCCGACGCAGTCGATGCTGACATCGGCGCCCTCGCCGCGGCTGATCTCGTTGATGCGCTCGAGCACGTCGTCCTGCATGTAGTCGATGATGTCGGTGGCGCCGCCCTTCCGCGCGAGTGCGATCCGCTCGGGCACGTTCTCGATCACGATGATGCGCTCGGCGCCCAGGATCTTGGCGGACTGGATCGCGAAGTAGCCGACGGGGCCCGCGCCCCAGATCGCGACGATCTCGCCGCCTTTGATGCCGGCCTGTGCCGCGCCCTGGTAGCCGGTGGGGAAGATGTCGGACAGGAACAGGACCTGGTCGTCGGTCATGCCCTCGGGCACCAGCATCGGCGCGACATCCGCCATGGGAACGCGGACGTATTCAGCCTGGCCGCCCCAGTAGCCGCCGGTCATGTGCGAGTACCCGAACAGGCCGGCGGTCGGATAGCCGTACTGCTTGGCCGCCATCTCGCCGTTGCGGTTCGAGCGCTGGCAGGCGGAGTAGTTGCCGAGCTTGCACTGCCGGCATTCGCCGCAGTTGATGTTGAAGGGCACGACGATCTTGTCGCCCTTCCTGAACTTGGTGAAGCCCCGGCCGACCTCGACCACTTCGCCCATGAACTCGTGGCCGAGCACGTCGCCCGACTTCATGCTCGGCATCATGCCGTCCATGAGGTGGAGGTCGGAGCCGCAGATCGCGCAGGCCGTGACCTTGATGATGACGTCGCGCGGATCCTCGATGGTGGGATCGGGCACGCTGTCGCAGCGGATGTCGTTGGTGCCGTGCCAGCAGAGTGCCTTCATGGATCCGTTCCCGATTTTTTTAAGGGCGAGTGCCTGCGAAAGCGGGAATGGAACCGGGTGGTTCCGCGCACACGAAGCGTTGAGGATCAGGCGGGGGCGGCGATCCGGGCAGGGGTCCGGAGGCGGCGATCGGCGCGGGCGCCGAGCTGTGCCGCACCTCGTGCCGCGATCGCGGACGAAGCGAGGAACAGCGCGAGCCAGGCGGGGATGAGCGCGGCCGGCAGTGCCGGCGCCGGAACGAGGTCGCGCATCGCGGCGAGAACGATGATGTGGAACAGGTAGAGCTCGTAGCTGTGGCGGCCCATCCAGCGGAGCGGGGCGGCCACGCGCGGCGTGGCGCCGTGGCAGCCGAGCAGGATGGCGGCGGTGCCGAGTGCGATTGCTGGAAAGCTCCACACCACGCGTGACGCCGTCTCGAGGCCGCCGGGCCAGGTGGCGGCGATCACGCCCGCGCCGCCGAGCACCAGCGCATGGCGGAAGCGCCGGAGCGAGGGCGCGTGACTGCGCGCGAGGGCTGCGAGCACGCCGATCGCGATTGCGTCGAAGCAGGCGAGATTGCCGCACAGGAACACCGTCTCGTCGTCGGCCCCGGCGTGGCGCACGAACGGGGCCACGACCACGGCGGCGGCGCAGGCGCCGGCGATCAGGCGGTCGCGACGCAGCAGCAGGCAGAGAAGCGGGAAGCCCGCGTAGAACACCTCCTCGACCGAGAGCGACCAGTACACGTCGAGCCCGTAATTCGTGTAGCCGTGACGCTGCATGAACAGGTTGTGGGTGAAGGTGAGCACGGTCGCGGTGCTGCCGGCGAGCGACCGCCACGGATGCGGCGCGTCGCTCGCGAAGGACGGGACGCCCAGCGCACCCAGCGGCACGATGATCGCGAGGGCCAGCAGCAGCAGCGGCAGGATGCGGGCCGCGCGCCGGCGGTAGAACGGGCGGAGCCTGATCGCGCCGAGCCGGCCGTGGCGTCGGATCTCGTTGCCGGCGATCAGGTAGCCGGACACCACGAAGAACATCGTGACGCCGAAATTGCCCCAGCGCACGGGCGTGAGCGCCGGGACGATGTGCCAGAAGCGGTAGGTCAGCCCGAAATGGAGCAGCAGCACCGCGAGGATCGCGACACCGCGGACGATGTCGATCCCCGGGTTGCGCTCGCCCGATGTCATGCGGCGACCTGGGCAAACGCAGAAGGCCAGGGGCTCTGCCCCTGGACCCCGCTAAGGGTAGTCACCCTTAGAACCCATTCTTAAAGTATGAGGGATCCAAGGGGCGACTGCTTTGGCGGGTCCAGGCCCTGTGCGGAGCACGCCTTCGGCGTGACGCCCTGGCCTTCTTCTCAGCCGTCTCCGTCCGGCGAAACCACGATGCAGGCCCCGCGGCGCATGTGCTCGCAGGCCTGGACCGCGGCCGCCCGCGAGAGACCCGTGAGCCGGGCGCGGAACAGCTTGCCGTGGCGCTCGTGGATGCTGGCCACCTCGGCATGTGCGTGGTCGAGCAGGTTGCCGGCATGCGCGCGCGCCGAGCCCGCCGCCTCGTTGGCGGCACCGGCCGAGCCGAACGCACCGACCTGGATCGCCCAGTTGCCGGCGGTGGCGGCGCCGCGCGCGCCGGCGCTGTGCCAGGGCATGGTCTCGGCCATCGCCGAGTTGACCAGGCGGAAACGGAGCGGATGGCCGGCGCGCGCCGGCATTGCATCTGGCGCCTCGGCGACACTGTCGGCGAGCTCCGCACTCGGGCGCGACACCATGCGCGCCTCGGCCAGCTGGATCGCGGGCACGGTGGGAGCGACGATCTCCACGGGGCGCACCGGCGCCTGCACCGGGGTCGGCGCCGGCGTGAACGACTCTGCCACCTGCACGGGCGCCGGTGCCACGACGCCACGCTGCGCCCAGGCATTGCGGACGGACGCAGCGACCGGGCTGCTGGTGTGCATGACGGGCGGCGTGGCCTCGGCCACCTCCTCGCCTTGCTCGCTGGTGCCGCCACCGCGACGCGCCCAGGCGAGCTCGACCGACCGGCTGAGCGCCGGGTCGGTCGGCGCGCGCTGGTTGCGGGCCATGCGGTAGTCGGCGCTCGCATGGTTCATGGCCATCATGTCGGCCTCGGAGCGGTTGCGCGGACTGTCGAAGGCGAGCTGCGGGCCGATCACGGCGACGTAGTGGCGCGTCTCGGCGGGCAGCGGACGGTTGCGCGTCAGAAAATCGTCGAGGCGGCCGGGGCCGGCATTGTAGGCGGCGAGGAAGCCTGGCGAGCCGTAGATGTCGTACATCTGGCGGATATAGGCGACACCCGCGAGGATGTTGTTGTGCGGGTCGTAGGCGTCCTCGCCGAGACTGTACTGCTCGCGCATGAGGTCGTAGGTGAACGGCATCACCTGCATCAGCCCCATCGCACCCGGGGCGGAGACCGCGAATTCCTGGCCGCCCGATTCCTGGTGGATGACCGCGCGGACCCAGTTCTCCGGCACGTCGAAGCGCTGCGCGGCCTCGGTGATGTAGGGGCCCCAAGGATCCCAGGCGGGCCCCGGCGGCTGGTAGTAGTCGCGGGCGTGCTCGCGATACTGCGCGGCTTCCTGCGTCGCCGGCATCTGCGGCGTCTCCGGCCCGGCGCAGGCGGCGAGCCCGACCAGCACGGCGGCTGCCCCCAGCAACCTCGCAAACGGAAATCGATCCCGCCGGTGCGCTATTCGCACCGCGTTGGAGTCCTGCGTCATCTGCCCCCCCGAGCATGGCGCCCAGCCGCCCCGGCGCTCATGAGAGCGCTGAGGAAACACGACTAAGTGCCTACAGTAGGCCGGCTACATCCTGCAACAGAAAGCGTTTCGCGAATGTGAACGGAACGTCGTTGGCGGGAGATCACCGCCGTTCGTTTGCCTGCCCCCGCCTTATCCGCTAGCACCGCCCCCTAAGGGCGCGAGGCTCGAACCCAGGCTTCGACAGCGTCCCTCAGGCACCGCGCATGAACATCCTTCCGGCATCGGATTCCACGCTCGCGGCCGACCACTCCTTCGAAGGCCACTCTTTCGACGATCTGGCCCGCGCCCAGGCGGCGCGGCGCGACGTGCTCGTGCTCGAGCCCGCCAGCGGCTGGTCCCGCCAGCGCGCCGCCTGGCGCGACGTGGTCGACGGCACCCGGCTCTGGCGCCTGGCGCTGACGCTGGGCTGGCTCGACGTGAAGCTGCGCTATCGCGGCTCGATCCTCGGCCCGTTCTGGCTGACGCTGTCGACCGCGGTGATGGTGGGGGCGCTCGGCGTGGTCTGGGGCGCGCTGTTCCACACCAACCTGCGCGAATATCTCCCGTTCCTCGGCCTGTCGCTGGTGCTGTGGAGTGCCGGCATCAGCCAGCTAGCGTCGGACGCCTGCTCCACCTTCACCCAGTCCGACAGCACCATCCGCTCGATCCGGATGCCGTTCACGGTGCATGTGCTGCGCACGCTCGCACGCAACGTGATCGGGCTCGCGCACAACGTCGTGGTGCCGGTGGGCGTGTTCGCGATCTTCGACACCTGGCCGGGGATCGCCGCCATCTGGTGCCTGCCAGGCTTCGTGCTGTGGCTGATCGACGGGGCGGCCACCTGCATGTTGCTGGGGGCGTTTTCCGCGCGCTTCCGCGACATCCCGCCGATCGTGGGCTCGATCATGCAGATCGCGTTCTACGTCACGCCGATCGTGTGGAAGCCGAGCCAGCTCGGCAACACCCATCACTGGTGGGTCACGCTGAACCCGTTCAACTCCATGCTCGAAGTGGTGCGCCAGCCGCTGCTGGGGATCGTGCCCTCCGCGCATACCTGGGAGCTCGCGATCTTCTGGAGCCTGATCCTGTGTGCGCTCTCATGGATGCTGTTCGCTCGCGCCCGCGGGCGACTGGCATACTGGGTGTGAGCCCGATGGACACCGCCCTGATGTCCGACGCCCCGCTCGCGGCGGCCCCGCCTGCCACGGCATCATCGCTGCGCGTGGAGAACCTGTCGCTCGACTTCCCGCTCTATCATGGCAGCGCGCGCAGCCTGAAGAAGACGGTGATGGCCGCCGCCTCCAACCGGCTCGGCTCCGATCAGGGCGGGGCCACCGTGGTGCAGGCGCTGCGCGACATCTCGTTCGAGCTGGGCCACGGCGACCGGCTGGGCCTGGTGGGATCGAACGGCGCCGGCAAGTCGACCCTGCTCCGCGCGCTCGCCGGGATCTACGAGCCGGTGCGCGGCCGGGTGCGGGTCGAGGGCACGCTGAACGCGCTGCTCGACACCAATCTCGGCATGAACATGCACCTGACCGGGCGCGAGAACATCATGCTCAGCGGCCTCTACGCGGGCATGAGCAGGCGCGGCATCGAGGAGCTGGCCGCCGATGTCGAGCGCTTCGCCGAATTGGGCGAGTTCATGGAGCTGCCGGTCCGGTTCTACTCCTCGGGCATGGTGATCCGGCTCGGCTTCGGGCTCGCCACCGCGATCCGCCCGCAGGTGCTGCTGATGGACGAGTGGTTCATGGCGGGCGACGCGACCTTCCAGGAAAAGGCGCATTCCCGGCTCGAGAGCGTGGTGCGCGGCGCCGAGATCCTGGTGATCACATCGCACCTGCCGGCCGTGATCCGCGACTGGTGCACCCGGGTGATCTGGCTCGACCAGGGCCGCATCCGCGCGGACGGTGCACCGGACGCGGTGCTCGAGGCCTATCTCGGTCCGGCTCAGTCCGCCGGGGACTGAGGCCGGCCGGTCTTCCCCAAGGACTGAGTTCGACCCGGCTCCGCCAAGGACTGAGTTCGACCCGGCTCCGCCAAGGACTGAGTTCGACCCGGCTCCGCCAAGGACTGAGTTCGGCCCGGCTCCGCCAAGGACTGAGTTCGACCCGGCTCCGCCGGGGGGCGCGCGGCCGGCAGCCAGATCCGGAACGTGGTGCCGGCGCCGAGCTCGCTGTCGATCCGCAGCGTTCCGCGATGGCGGTTGACGATGTGCTTGACGATCGCCAGGCCCAATCCTGTTCCGGTGGGGCCGCTGCGCGAGCGTCCGGGATCGACGCGGTAGAACCGCTCGGTGAGCCGCGGCAGGTGCGCGCGCGCGATCCCCGGCCCGTCATCGGCGACCGTGATCAGCACGCCCGGGACCACCACGCCGGAGCCGCCCTCGGCGCGCTCGGCGGCGAGCCGCATGCGCCCTTGGTCGCGACCGTATTTGCAGGCGTTGTCGAGCAGGTTCTCCAGCACCTGGACGATCTGGTCCTCGTCGGCCAGCACGGGCGGCAGGTCAGCGCCGGCGGCGAGCTCGAGGGCCTGTGAACGGGGACGCAGCCGCGGCTCGAATCCCGCGACCACCCGCTCGAGCACCTCGTCCACCGCGATCGGGGTCTGCGGCGCCTGGTGCTCGGAGATTTCGATGCGCGACAGGCTGAGCAGGTCGTCGATCAGGCGGTTCATGCGCGCCGCCTGCTCGGCCATGATGCCGAGGAAGCGGGCCTGCGCCGGCGGGTCGTCGGCGGCAGGTCCCCGCAGCGTGTCGATGAAGCCGATCAGCCCGGTGAGCGGGGTGCGCAGCTCGTGGCTGGCGTTGGCGATGAAGTCCGAGCGGGTCTGCTCGATCGCCCGCTCGCGCGTGCGGTCCGACAGCACCACCAGCGTGGCGCCGCCGCCGGGCAGCGGTGGGTCGAGCGCGATCACGGTGGCGTGCAGGTCGCGCTCCACGGGGAGCGCCAGGCGCAGGTCGGCGCGCACCGGGGCACCAGCAGCGCCGGCGGGGCGGGCCGCGTCGATCGCCGCGCGCAGCGTCGGGTGGCGCAGCACGGCGGCGACCTCGCGGCCGAAGGCGGTGCGGGCGGCCTCATTGGCGCGGCGGATGTTGCGGTCGGCCCCCAGCAGCACCAGCGGGTCGGGCAGGCGCTCGACGATCGCCTCCTCGGCGCCGAGCAAGCTCTCGATCAGGGCGGCGCGCTCCACCAGCTTGCCCGCGAGGCGCGCGATCTCCTCGGCCGTGCGCCGCGTGCCCGGCAGCACGAGCCGGCGCTGCACGGTGGGGAGTGCGGTGGTCCAGGCGCCGCGCCGCGCAATTTCGGCCAGCACGGCGAGGTCGCCCTCCCAGGCGCGCACGGCCGCGAGTGCGGCGAGGAAGCCGGCCGCCGTCACGCCGAGCCATTCGAGCCAGGACGCGCCGCCCGCGAACGAGAAGCAGGCGGCGACCAGCGACGGCCCCGCGGCCAGCAGCGCCGCCCAGGCGGCGGCGCGGGCGAGGCTGCCCTCGGTCATTCCGCGCGCCTGCTTGACGCGGCGTCAGGCTCCGCCGGCGCCCCCCGCTTCATCAGGGGCCAGGCGTGAGGGTGCGGGCGAGACGATATGCGCGCCGCCGCCCGCGTCGATCTGGAACACCGCGTAGGCCCGGCGCACCTGCCCGTCCGCCTCGAGCACGAACACGCCGTCGGTGCCGGCGAACCCGTCCGGGCGGGTGAGCGCGCCCACCGAGAAATCGTCGCCGCGCGCTGCCAGCGCCCCGGCCAGGGCCGCGCTGTCGTAGGCGATGTCGTCGAGCGAGTTGGGGGCGATGTGGTAGCTTCTCTGGAAGCTTGCCGCGAAGCCCGCGCGGGCGGCCGGATCCGGGCCGGCATACCAGGCGCCGGCAATGCCGCCGAGCTTGCGGGCGAACTTGCTCCACAGATACGGGCCCATGATGCGGACCTCGCTCGGTTGGACGTCGTACGGGCCGAGCGTCTCGATCACCTGGCCGAGCGAGGTGCCGGTGTCGCCCAGCAGCAGCGCGTCGAACGGCGGCGGCGGCGTGGGCTGTGCGGCGAGGGCGTCGGCCTGCGCGCGGACGGCCGGGTCGGTGCTGAGGCGGTCGGCCTTGATCTGACGATCCCGGTCGCCGGCGCGCCCGTCATAGGCGGCGATCGACTTCAGGCCGTCGTTGATGCTGGCGAAATCGGCGCCGTGATGGCGGATGTCGGCGCCCGGCACGGCCTGGCCCAGCGCGGCACCCATCGCGTTGCCCGTCGCGTTGTCGGGCAGAAAAGCGGCAAAGTGCTGCCGGTTCTCGGACTGCGCGGCCGCCACCAGGCGGTTCACCTGCTGCGTCAGCGTCAGCCCCAGCACCCATACGCCGGGGCGGGCGGCGGTGGTGTCGCTGGAGAAGGAGAGGATCGGGATGCCGGCCGGTGTGGCGACCGCGGCAGCCGCCTCCGTCTCGGGGGCGGTGAGCGGCCCGAGGATCACCGCGTCGTGGTGGGCGAGTGCGGCGGCGGCGGCGTGGCTGGCACCGGCCTGGGTGCTGGCGGTGTCCTGGATGTCGAGCGTGCCGGTGGCGGGGCCCAGCGCGAGGCGGATCGCGTCGAGCATCGAGGCGCCCAGCGCTGCGTTGCCGCCGGTGAGCGGCAGCAGGGCGGCGATGCCGGCAGGAGCGGCCGCCGGCGTTAGAGGTGTGGCGGCCGACGTGTCCAGGCCGCCAGCGGGCGGCGGTGCGGGCGCGTCGCCGAACGGATTGCCCATGCAGCCGGAAAGGCCGACCACCGCGAGCGAGAGCGCCGCCGGCGAGAGGAGCTTCGATGTCCGACGACGACGCATGTCCCGCTTCCCCCACCAAGGCCGGTACGCAAGCCGCGGGTCTTGTGATCGTTTCCACGCCGATCGGCAACCTGGGCGACGTGACCCGTCGCGCCGCGGCCACGCTCGCGGAGGCCGATCTCGTGCTGTGCGAGGACACCCGCACCACCGGGCGCCTGCTCGCGGCGCTGGGCATTCGCGCGCGCACCGAGGCGCTGCACGAGCACAACGAGGATCGCCGGATCGAGAGCGTGCTGGCCCGGCTGGCGGCGGGTGCGACGATCGCGCTGGTCTCGGATGCCGGGACGCCGCTGCTGTCGGATCCCGGTTTTCGCCTCGTGCGGGCGGCGATCGCGGCGGGTGTCGCGGTCACTGCCGCGCCGGGACCGAACGCGGCAGTCACGGCGCTGACGCTGTCGGGCCTGCCGCCGCATCCGTTCCTGTTCCTGGGTTTTCCGCCGCCGCGCCAGGCCGCCCGGCGCACGGCGTTTGCCGAACTGCGGGCGGCCGAGCGCGCGGGGCTGCGGGCCACCGCGATCTGGCACGAGGCGCCGCACCGGCTGGTGGAGATGCTGGAGGACCTGGACGTCACGTTCGGGCGGCGCGACGCGGCGGTGGCGCGCGAGCTCACCAAGCGGTTCGAGGAGGTGCGGCGGGGAACGCCGGCCGAGCTCGCGGCGCATTTCACGGCGGAGGCGCCGCGCGGGGAGATCACGGTGCTGCTGGGGCCGGGCGCGCCGGAGGCGGCGGGGGAGGACGCGCTGGATGCGGCGCTCGCGGCGGCCGAGGCGACGATGAGCGTGAAGGATGCGGCGACGGCGGTGGCGGCGACGTTGGGGCTGCCGCGGAAGCTGGTCTACGCACGGGCGCTTGAAAGGAAGCAAAGGGGCTCTGCCCCTTAGACCCCGCCAGGACAAGCAGTCCTGGACCTGCCAACTAAAGGGGTCTGGGGTTAAGACCCCAGCGGGGTCCAGGGCCCTGTGCGCAGCACGCCTTCGGCATGACGCCCCTGGCCTTCTACTGCGAGCGCGGCATGCCCCGCAGCCGCATCAGCAGGTTCTGCAACGCCGGCACCTGAGGCGAGGTCGGCGCGGCGGGCGTCGCGTCCGCGGCACCCGCCGGCAGCGCGGTCGGCCGCAGCACATGCGTCCCGGACGCGTCCGCGACCGTCACCCGGTCCGCGCCGATCGACAGGATCGTATAGGGCCCGGCATGGCTGCCTTCGCGGGCGACCAGCGGATGGCTGTCCGCCTCGAACACGACGCGCCGGTCGGTGCCGCCGATCAGGATCGCCGACAGTCGCAGCGAGGCCGCGAGCGGCCCGGCCGCACCCGCTTCATGCGCCGGGCGCCTTGTGGCGGAGAATAGCGGGCGAGCATCGATCAGGGCCGCGTCCGCGGCGCGGTCGGCCGGCAGCCGCGCGGCCGACGCCGCACCCGACGCGACGAGATGGAGCCCGGGCGCCAGGTGCCGCTTCGGCGGGCCGCCGATGGTCTCCACCGCCACGACCACCAGGAGTGCGGCCCCGAGCAGCGCGGGCGCCACCAAAGCGGGGTGGGTGATTGCCAGCGCCATCGCCGTCAGACCCCCGGGAGCTCGTTGACCGAGACGATCCGCCAGTCCTCCCGGTGCCGCTCGATCACGCTGACCGACAGGTTCTGCACCGACAGATGCAGCCCCTGCACCGGCGTGAGTCCGAGCGCGTGGACGATCGCGGCCCGGATCGCGCCGCCATGGGTGACCACGATGACGTCGCGCCGGGCGTGCCGCTCGGCGATGCGCTCGATGGCGCGGCCGACGCGGGTGCAGACACTGGAAAAACTCTCGCCGTTGGGCGGGGTCTCGTCGGCGGCGACCGGCCAGAACGCGTGGGCGGGCTGTTCCAGCAGCGGCGGCAGCTCGTGGTGGCGCAGGCCCTGCCAGTCGCCGAGATCCTGCTCGAGCAGGCCCGGCTCGACCGCGAGCTCGGGGGTCTCGTCACGCCATTCGAGGATCGCTTCCGCGGTGCGGCGGGTGCGCGAGAGCGGGGTGATGATCCAGGGGGCACCGCGGGGCAGGCGTGCGGCGAGCGCCTGGTACATCGGCACCTGCGCCACCAGGTGCTCGGGGCAGAGCGGCACGTCGTGCACGCCGTAGAGCCGGGCGCGGGCGTTCTCCTCGACCAGCGCGTGGCGGATCAGCCAGAGCCGCGTGATGCCGGGCTCGAGGCCCACGGCGTCGAGGAGGGAGGGGGTAGCGGTCATCGTTCGCCTGTGTGGGTGGGTTCAGGGCTCGAGCGGGGCGCCGAAGCTGGGTTGCGGGTCGGCACGGTCGAGGCTCGGGAAATGACGGAGAAGAAGAGACAGTTTCTCGAGGCACGCGCGCGCGTCGCGGATCTCGCGGGCCAGGCGCGCCTCGCCGTCGATGCCGTCATGGCTGGGCTCGCCCGAGACCAGGCGGGCGCCGGCCGAGATGCGGAGTGCGCCGGCGATGCCGCCCGAGCCGTCCGCCACCGGGGCGGGCTGGCCGATATGGCAGCGGAGTGCGGCGAGGAACCGGTCGGTGGCGCCGAGGCCGGCGGGCAGGCAGGCGGAGACGTCGGCGTTGAGCCACTGGTAGAGGCGGCGGGCCTGTTCGAGGTCGAGCGGGCGGCGCTCCCGGCTCAGCACCAGGAACGGCATGATGGTGGGGATGTCGTCCCAGCCCTGCAGCACGTCGCCGAGCACGGGGCGGACCAGCGGCGGGGCGACCACGCGCTTGAGGTCGGGGTTGGTGTCGATCGCGGCGGCGACCGCCTCGGCGAACAGGGTCAGCACCGTGCGCTTGCGCAGTGCCGGCACCGCGGCGAAGGCCTCCATCTCGGCGACCGCCGCACTCCAGCGCAGCGCGAGGCCGCGATTGCTGCCGGGGGGAAGTGCGTCGGCGGCCGGGATGTCGGCGGGCCAGTCGGTCCGCCGCGCATAGTCGGCGAGGCCGGCCGGCAGGGGGGCGTCGGCGAGGCGGCCGCGCATCGCCGGCGGGATCAGCACGGCGCCGCAGAACGGGGGGCCGGTGAAGAACTTCGAGCCGGTGATCATCACCATCCAGCCGACCTCGACATAGGAGCGCACGCGGGCGGCGGTCAGCCGCGCCTGACAGGCGTCCACCACCACGTCGACCCGCCCGCGATGGCGGCGCGCGATCGCCGCCACGCAGGCGATCGAGGGGGCGAGCAGGCCGGTTTTCGACACGTCGAGAAAGTGGAGGAGGGCGCGGCCCTTTTGTGCCGCGACCTCGGCGATCATGCGGGCGCAGGCGGCGTCGACCTCCGGGCCCGGGATCAGCGTGCCGTCCGGGCGGCGGATCGCGAGGTCGGCGCGAGTGACCGAGGCGGGCATGCCGTCGATCGGCGCGCCCTTGGTCACGGCCGCGCCGAGCGCGGTGTCGTTGGCGAAATGGCGCCCCACGGCGGCGAGCGGCACGCCGCTGCCGGTCTCGTCGGGGGCGGTGAGGATGTTCACCAGCGGGGAAGCGGGCGCGGCGCGGGCGGCCACCGCCAGGGCTGCGAGCTCGCAATCCGTGCCCGAGGCCGCGAGCACGATCGCGGTGCCGGCGGGCAGGTTGTAATGGCGGGCGATCGCGGCCCGCACGCGCTCGATCTCGGCGGCGGTGGGGTCGGACGCACCTTGCAGGCTGGGCGCACCTTGCAGGCTGGGCGCACCCTGGAGGCTGGCCACGAGGATGCGGCGGCGAGCGGCCTCCGCACCCCAGAAGCCGCGCTCCGACAGCGAGGATGCGGTGGACGACGCGTAGGTCACCGCCCAGGGGCGCGGCCGGTGCGAGCAGCCGTAATGGTTGAGCTGGCTGGCGCTTCCGAGCCCGAGCCGGGCGTCGCCGCCCTCGGCGAGCAGGAGCTCGGCCGGGCCGAGTGCGGCCCAGGAGGCGGCGAGGCAGCCGATCGCGCGGGCGTCGGGCGCCGTGCCGGCGGCGTCTTCCTGGCGCGACCGCAGAAGCTGCCAGAGTGCGGCAAGCGCTGCAGGGGCCGGGCACGCGTCGGCGCCGATGACGGACAACCAGTCCTCGGGGTCCGGGTCGCCCGGCGCGTCGAGCCGGAAGAAGCGGGCGGCGACGCGGGCGGCGGCCAGGCCCGCGAGCGCCGGAGCGACACCGGCGTCGCGCAGGAAGGACAGCTCGAAGGCGTGGCGTAGATGGAAGGCGCAGATCCGACCGGGGCCGACCGCGGCCGGACCCAGCGTGATGCGGGAGGCGGGCCCCACCGTGAAAGCCTCGCGGAGCTGCAGGTCGAAGCGCGGCTCGCGGCCGGCGGCCACGATCCTGAGGTCGGGCCGGGCGAGTGCCGCGAGCAGCGGCGCGTTCAGGTCTTCGACGTACACGCGGTCACCTGCTTGGATCAGCCCCGGCCTGGCAGCCCCTACCTCCGGTGCTGTCTGCACCCGATTGCCCGCGCAAGTCACGCGTCGCGTTTCCCGCACCGCGTGTGCGTCCCCGGCCTGCATCCCCCGGCTTGCATCCATGTTGCGGTAGGCGAGCGAGGCTGGCAGGTTGTGCCCGGCTCCGGCACCCACAACGACGGCGAGACCTCCATGCGCATTCTCCTGACTGGCGGTTGCGGCTTCATCGGCTCGGCCGTCGTGCGCCATCTGGTCCGCGCCACCGACCACACGGTGCTGAACGTCGACAGCATGACCTATGCCGCCTCCGAGGATGCGCTCGAGGAAGCCCGCACCCACGAGCGCCACACGCATCTCCGCGCCGACATCACGGATGCGAGCGCGATGAACAGGGCGTTCGCCGAGTTCCGCCCGGAGGCCGTGATGCATCTCGCGGCCGAGAGCCATGTGGACCGCTCGATCGACGGGCCGGCGGTGTTCATCCAGACCAACGTTCTGGGCACGTTCACGATGCTGGAGGCGGCGCGGCAGTACTGGAGCGGGCTGACGGGGGAAGAGACGTCGGGCTTCCGCTTCCACCACATCTCCACCGATGAAGTTTTCGGGGCGCTCGGGCCCCACGATCCGCCGTTCACCGAGGAGACGCCGTACGACCCGCGCTCCCCGTATTCGGCGAGCAAGGCCGCGTCCGACCACCTGGTACGCGCCTGGCAGCACACCTACGGGTTGCCGACCTTCGTGACCAACACGACCAACAATTACGGGCCCTGGCACTTCCCGGAGAAGCTGATCCCGCTGGTCACCATCAATGCGATGGAAGGCCGCGAGCTGCCGGTCTACGGCGACGGCTCAAACGTGCGCGACTGGCTGTTCGTCGAGGATCATGCCGAAGCGCTGGTGCGCGCGGTGGAACGCGGCAAGCCCGGCGACACCTACGCGATCGGCGCGCGCCAGCCGCGATCCAACCTCGAAGTGGTGCACGCGATCTGCCGCACGCTCGACGAGATCGTGCCGGATCCGGCCGGGCCCCGCGAGCGGCTGATCCGGTTCGTCACCGACCGGCCCGGGCATGACTGGCGCTACGAGATCGACGCGACCCGCGCGGAGACCGCGCTGGGCTGGCGCGCCGCGCACGATTTCGAGCGCGGCATCCGTCGCACCGTGCAGTGGTACGTCGATCATCGGGACTGGTGGCAGCGGATCCGCGACGCGCGCTACGGCGGCCAGCGCCTCGGCACGGCGGCCTAGACGATGGCGCGCGCACCGAAAACCCAGATGAAGGGCATCGTTCTGGCCGGCGGTTCGGGCACGCGCCTGCACCCGGTGACGATCGCCAACAGCAAGCAGCTGCTGCCCGTCTACGACAAGCCGATGATCTACTACCCGCTCAGCACGCTGATGCTGGCCGGGATCCGCGACATCATGATCATCTCGACGCCGGCCGACCTGCCGCAGTTCCGGCGGCTGCTCGGCGACGGCTCGCATCTCGGCTGCACCTTCCACTACCGCGAGCAGCCCTCGCCGGACGGGCTGGCGCAGGCTTTCCTGATCGCCGAGGACTGGCTGGAAGGCTGCCCGTGCGCGCTCGCACTCGGCGACAACCTGATTTTTGCTGATCATCTCGGCGTGCTTCTGCGCGCGGCGGTGTCGCGGCCGGAGGGTGCCACCGTGTTCGCCTACCAGGTGCGCGATCCGGAGCGTTACGGTGTCGTGACATTCGACGAGTCGAGCCGCGCGATCGACATCGTCGAGAAGCCCGAGCAGCCGCAGAGCAACTGGGCGGTGACGGGGCTGTATTTCTACGACCATCGGGTGACCGAGTTCGCGCGCGGCATCAAGCCGTCCGCGCGCGGCGAGCTCGAGATCACCGACCTCAACCACATCTATCTCGAGGAAGGATCTCTCCATGTCGAGCGGCTCGGGCGCGGTTGCGCCTGGCTCGATGCGGGGATGCCGGACAGTCTGCTGCAGGCCGCGACCTTCGTGCAGACGATCCAGGGCCGCCAGGGCATGCTGGTGGGATCGCCCGAGGAGGTCGCGTTCCGCATGGGCTTCATCGAGCGCGAGCAGTTGCGCGAGCTGGCGCTGGCCTTGCGCAAGACCGAGCTCGGGCGCCTGCTGCTCGAAGTCGCCGACCACCACAGCTGAACCGTCTTCAGGACGAGGGGACGCACCGCCCATGAAGGTCGAGAAGCTGCGCCTCCCCGAGGTTCTCCTCGTGACACCGCCGCGGTTCGGCGACGAGCGCGGCTTCTTCTCGGAGACGTTCAACGCGGCGCGCTTCGCGGAGGCCGGCATCACGCTGCCGTTCCTGCAGGACAATCACTCGCTGTCGGCCAAGCGCGGCACGATCCGCGGGCTGCACTGCCAGCTCGCCCCGCACGCGCAGGGCAAGCTGGTGCGCTGCACGCGCGGCGCGGTGTGGGACGTGGCGGTCGATGCGCGCGTGGGCTCGCCCACGTACGGGCAATGGGCCGGGGCCGAGCTCTCGGCGGAAAACTGGTCGCAGCTCTGGGTGCCGCCGGGCTTCCTGCACGGGTTCGTGACGCTCACCGACGATGTCGAGTTCGTCTACAAATGCACCGACGTCTATGACCGCGCGTCCGAGCGTGCGGTGATCTGGAACGATCCGGATCTCGCCATCGTCTGGCCGATCGACACGGCGGAGCTCACGCTGTCGGACAAGGACCAGGCCGCACCCCGCTTCGCGCAAGCACACGGCTGGTTCACGCTCTGATGGCCACCATTCTCGTCACCGGCGGCAGCGGCCAGCTCGCGACCTCGCTCGCACTCGCCGGCGGGGCGCGCATCCACCGCGTCGGCCGTCCGGAATGCGACTTCGCAGCACCCGACACGATCCGGCGCGTGTTCGCGGCCAGCTCGCCCGCCTTCGTGGTGAACGCCGCCGCGCACACCGCGGTGGACGCCGCCGAGAACGACGTGGCCGCGTCGGAAGCCGCGAACCGCGACGGACCGCGCCTGCTGGCCGAGCTCTGTGCGGAAGCCGGCATCCCGCTGATCCATGTCTCGACCGACTACGTCTACGACGGATCCAAGGGCACGCCCTATGTCGAGACCGACGCGACTGCACCGATGGGCGTGTACGGACGCACCAAGCTCGCGGGCGAACAGGCGGTGCTCGCGGCCAACCCGCGCACGATCGTGCTGCGCACGTCGTGGGTGTTCTCGCCGTACGGACGCAACTTCATCAAGACGATGCTGAACGCGCAGCTCAAGACGAACACGCTGCGGGTGGTGGCCGACCAGCAGGGCTCGCCCACCGCGGCACCCGATCTCGCGGATGCGATCCTCGCCATCATCGCCAAGATCGAAGCGACCGGCTGGCAGGATCGCTACGCCGGCGTCTATCACGCGTCGAACTCCGGCACGACCACCTGGCACGGCCTCGCGGTCGCGACCTTCCGGCAAGCGGCGCGCCACGGCCGCACGCCGCCCGAGGTGGTCGCGATCCGCACGGAGGACTGGCCGACGCCGGCCAGGCGCCCGGCCGATACGCGGCTCGACGGCGAAAAGCTCGCCGCCGTGTTCGGCATGACGCTGCCGCCCTGGGAGGCGAGCCTCGCCCGCACGGTCGATGCGGTGCTGGCCCCCGAGGGTGCCGCCGCCCAGGGCCCAGACGCCGGCTGATCCGCTCGTTGGATGACGTCACCATCCTGCTGTCGTCCCATGACGGGGCGGGATTGCTCGCCCACCAGCTGCGCAGTTTCGAGCAGCAGACCCATGCGGCATGGCGGCTTCGCTGGCGCGACGATGCGAGCCGCGACGGCTCGCGCGACGTGCTGGCCCGGTTTTCGGCCGACGGGCCGCCGGGACGCGCGGCACCGCTCGCCGATGACGGCACGCATCTCGGCATCGCCGGCAGCTTTCTCCAACTCCTGCGCGCGCATCTGGCCTCGGGCGAGGCCGGCGGGCCCGTCGCCTTCGCCGACCAGGACGATGTGTGGCTCGAGGAGAAACTCGATCGCGGTGTCGCCGCATTGCGGCGCGTGGCGCCCGGACGGCCCGGTCTCTATTGCGCACGCCAGATGCTGGTGGACGACCGGCTTCGCACGATCGGCCTGTCGCCCGCGATCCGTCTTCCGCCCGGCTTTCCCGCGGCGCTGACGCAGAACATCGCGACCGGCTGCACCGTGATGCTGAACGCGCCCGCGTGCCGCCTGCTGGGTTCGACGCCGAGCCCGGAGGCGGGCTCGCTGCACGACTGGTGGGCCTACCTGCTGGTGGCGGCGGTGGGCGGGTCGATCCTGTTCGACGACATCCCGACCGTGCTCTATCGCCAGCACAGCGGCAACGCGGTGGGTGCGGCACGATCGGCGATCCGCCGCGGCGCGCTGGCGCTGCGCCGCGGTCCTGCGGGCTACATGACGCTGCTGCGCGCGCATGTGGCGGGCCTGCAGGCGGTCGCACCCCTGCTCACGCCCGAGGCGCGCGCGGCCCTCGACGAGATCGAGGCGGCGCTGGCGGGCGGCATCGTTCGACGCTGGCGCAGCTTGCGAAGATTGCAGCTCACGCGCCAGACATGGGGCGAAACGCTACTGTTCCGGGCCTGGTTCCTGCTCGGCTGATCCGCGGCAAAGCGTCAGGCGGCGCGGTCTGCCACCAGCACCCGCGCCGGGCGCGAACCGTCGAACACCATGGGCGTGCAGGGATCGCGCGGTTCCGAACCCGGTCGGATGCCGGCCTGCAGCGTCGTGAGCGGCGGGGCGGCGAATGGCGTGCGGTTGCCGGAGGCGAGGTGGCTCTCGGCGGCCGCACCCTCCGCTGTCAGGCTCACGTGACGATCGCGCTCGACCTGGACATCGGGGACGCTCCCGCACCACCGTGCCGCCGTTCACAGGCCCCGCCGAGACGAGTACGGCGGCTAACCGTCACGAACGGGCTGGAATCAGGCGCTGATCTGTGCGATCAAGTTCCTGTTTTGTTCCGGCTTGAGGAAGGAGGAGGGGAGCATGGCGCGCATCGGCAAGGCGGAGCACGCGCGGATCCTGCATCTGGCGGATGTCGAGGGGCGACGCGTCGCCGAAATCGCCGCCGAATACGGGTGCAGCGCTGCGAACATCTACACGCTGCTGAGCAAGCTGCGGCGCGGGGCGCCCGTGCCGCCGGTCCAGGAGGCGGTGGCGATGCCGGAGCCTGCGCCCCTGCCCGTGCAGGCAGCGGCGCCGGCGCCGGAAACGAGCGTGGTGGATCTGTTCGCAGTGCCGGCCAAGCCGCCGGAGGCCGAGAAACGCGCGCCGCCGCCGCCGCCGCGCAGGCCCGCGCCCGCGGCACGCGTGCTGCAGACGTCTCAAGCGGGGGCGCCGCGGGTGGCGGCGCCGGGAAAGCCCGGCTACGGCCTCGTGATGCGCTCGGTAGAGGGGGAGGACAGTCTCGCGCCGTTCCGCTCGCTCGAGGATCTGCTCGGTGCGATCAAGCCGATCCTGCGCGCGGCGGCGACCAGTCCGGAGCCGGTCTGGTTCTGCATCCAGCCGGTCGACCTCGCGACACTCGAGGACGACGCAGCGTAGAACGGCATCACGCCGGAGGCGTGACGCCCCGCTCTATCGCCGCTTTCATGCGTGCGACCGCGACGCCGAGCCCGTCGAAGATCGCGTCGCCGATCAGGGCGTGGCCGATGTTCAGCTCGCGCAGCTCCGGGATGGCGACGAGAGGTGCGACGTTCGCGACATCGAGGCCGTGGCCTGCATGGATTTCGAGACCGAGCGATGCGCCACGCGCCGCGGCCGCACGCAGGCGCGCGAGTTCGCCGGGGCGCGCTTGCGCGTACGCCCCGGTATGGAGTTCGACCACGGGCGCGCCGAGTGCCACCGCGGCTTCGAGCTGGCGCGGATCGGGGTCGATGAAGAGGCTCACGCGTATGCCGGCCTCGCGCAGCGCGGCGATACGGTCGCGGAGTGCGTCGCGTTGACCGTCCGCGTCGAGCCCGCCTTCGGTGGTGATTTCGGCGCGGCGCTCGGGCACCAGGCAGCAGGCCTGCGGGACGAGGGCGCAGGCGATGCGCACCATCTCGTCAGTCGCGGCCATTTCGAGGTTCAACGGCACGTTCAGTTCCGAACGCGCGCGACAAATGTCGTCGTCGCGGATGTGACGGCGATCTTCGCGAAGATGCATGGTGATGCCGTCGGCGCCTGCGGCGATCGCGATTGCGGAGGCGCGGACGGGATCGGGGTGGACGCCGCCGCGGGCGTTGCGCACGGTCGCCACGTGGTCGACGTTGACGCCGAGGCGGAGCGGCATCATGCGCGCGCCGACCCCTGGCGGCGCCGGGCGAGCATGTCGGCGAGGCGGAGGGCCGCGAGCAGGCTGCGCGGATCGGCGCGACCCTGCCCCGCGATGTCGAAGGCGGTGCCGTGATCGGGCGAGGTGCGCACGATCGGCAGGCCGAGCGTCACGTTCACGCCCTCGCTCATGTCGAGCGTCTTGAGCGGGATCAGCGCCTGGTCGTGATACATGCAGATCGCAACGTCGTAAGTCGGCCGGCGGGTTTCGGTGAACAGCGTGTCGGGGGGGTAGGGCCCGGAGGCGTCGATCCCCTCGGCACGCAGCATCGCGATCGCGGGGCGGATGATCGTGCCTTCCTCCTCGCCCATGCGGCCTTCCTCGCCGGCATGCGGGTTGAGGCCGGCCACCGCCAGGCGCGGGGCGGCGATGCCCCAGTCGGTGGCGAGCGCCTGCGCCGCGGCGCGCGCGGCGCGGAGAATGGAACCGGTGGTGAGCTCGGCGATCGCGCGGCGCAGCGAGACATGGATCGTGACCGGCACGACGCGGAGATGCGGGGAGGCGAGCATCATCACGGCGTCGTCGGGCGTGCCGCAGAGGGCGGCCAGGAATTCTGTATGGCCGGGATGGGCGAAGCCCGCGCGCGCGAGCACGGATTTGCTGATCGGGTTGGTGACGATGGCGGCGGCCTCGCCCGCGAGCACGGCGGACGTCGCGCGAAAGACGCTCTCGATCGTGGCGGCGGCGTTGGTGCCGTCGGGCTTGCCGGGACGCACGGCGGCGGCGAGCCGCACCGGGATGACGGGAAGTGCGTCGTGAAAGACCGCGCTTGCATCGTGGGGTTTCTCGATGGCTTGCACGGGCACGCCATGCGAGGCGAGCCAGTCGGGATCGCCGTAGACGGCGAAGACCGGCCCTTCATGACGCAAGCCTGCCCAGGCGGCGGCGGCGATCTCGCCGCCGATCCCGGCCGGATCGCCGGCGCTGACGGCGAGAACCGTCGGCGCCGGCGGGTTCATGAGAAGGACCGGTCCATCAGATGTGCAGCGCGCGCCCGTCGACCGCGAGCGCCGCCTCCTTGACCGCCTCGCTGAGGCTCGGATGGGCGTGGCAGATGCGCGCCACGTCCTCGGCCGATGCGCCGAACTCCATCGCGGTCGCGAGCTCGGCGATCAGCGTGCCGGCATCGGGACCGATGATGTGCGCACCGAGAATCCGATCCGTGCGGCTGTCCGCCAGGATTTTGACGAACCCGTCGGTCGAGCCCATGGCGCGCGCGCGGCCGTTCGCGGTGAACGGGAACTTGCCCACGCTGTACTGGATGCCCGTCTGGCGCAGGCCTTCCTCGGTCTGGCCGATCGAGGCGACCTCGGGCCAGGTGTAGACGACGCCGGGAATGACGTCGTAGTTCACATGCCCCGCTTTGCCGGCGATGAGCTCGGCGCAGGCGACACCCTCCTCCTCGGCCTTGTGGGCGAGCATCGGGCCACGGATCACATCGCCCACCGCCGAGATGCCGGCAACGTTGGTGGCGAAATGCGCGTCGACCTTCACGCGGCCACGATCGTCGAGTGCGAGGCCGAGTTTTTCCACGTCGACGCCGTCGAGACGCGGGCGGCGGCCGATCGCGACCAGCACGACATCGGCGTCGAGTTTCGATCCGTCACCGCCAGAGGCTGGCTCGAGCGAGAGCTCGACACCCGCATCGCTCGTGGTGGCGCCGGTCACCTTGGTGCTCAGCTTGAACTCGATGCCGGACTTCGACAGCACGCGCTGGAAGGTTTTTCCAACCTCGCCGTCCATGCCGGGCACGAGGCGGTCGAGGAACTCCACCACGGTCACGGCGGCGCCGAGGCGGCGCCACACCGAGCCGAGCTCGAGGCCGATATAGCCGCCGCCGATCACCACGAGATGCTTCGGCACCTCGGTGAGCTCGAGCGCTCCGGTAGAGGTCACGATGCGCTTCTCGTCGACCGTGACGCCGGGAAGCGGGATGCTCTCGCTTCCCGTTGCGATGATCACGTGTTTCGCGGTGTGGGTCTTGCCATCGACGGTGACGCGGCCCGGCTCGCTCAGCGTGCCCTCGCCCTTCAGCCAGGTGACGCCGTTCTTCTTGAACAGGAACTCGACACCCTTGACGTTGGCGCCGACCACCTCGCCCTTGCGCTTCTGCATCTGTGCCAGATCGAGACCGACATGCTCGATCTGGATGCCGTGCTCGGCAAAGTGCTCGCGGGCGTCGAGAAAGTTCTCGGACGATTGCAGCAGCGCCTTGGAGGGGATGCAGCCGACATTCAGGCAGGTACCGCCCAGCGTCTCGCGCTTCTCGACGCAGGCGACCTTGAGACCGAGCTGTGCGGCGCGGATCGCCGCGACATAGCCGCCCGGGCCGCCGCCCAGCACGATCACGTCGAAATCGGCATTTTCCGGCGATGCAGGCGGCGCCTTGGCCGGCGCGGGTTCGGGCTTGGCAGGCGACGAGGCGGAGGCGGGCGTGTCGGGTGCAGGAGCCGGCTTGGCGGCCCCGTTGCCGGGCGCGATGGTGCCGAGCACGTGGCCGTGCTCGACCTCGTCGCCCTCGCGCACGCCATGCGCTTCCAGCACGCCGGCGGCGGGCGCGTTGACCTCGACGGTGACCTTGTCGGTTTCGAGCTCCACCACGGCCTCGTCGGCGGCGACCGTGTCGCCGGGCTGCTTGAGCCAGCGCGCGACGGTGGCGGAGCTCACGCTCTCGCCAAGCGTGGGGACGGTGATTTCGACGGACATGTGTCGGTTCTCTTTCAGAGAGACAGCAGGAGGCGGCGCGGATCCTCGATGTTCTCTTTCACCCGCACCAGGAAGGACACGGCTTCCTTCCCGTCGATGATCCGGTGGTCGTAGGACAGCGCCAGATACATCATCGGCCGGATCTCGACCTTGCCAGTCACCGCGATCGGGCGCTCCTGGATCTTGTGCATGCCCAGGATCGCCGATTGCGGCGCGTTCAGGATCGGCGTCGACATCAGCGAACCGTAGATGCCGCCATTGGTGATCGAGAACGTGCCGCCCGAGAGCTCGTCGACCTTGAGGGCGCCGTCGCGTGCGCGCTTGCCGAAATCGGCAATGCGGCGCTCGATCTCGGCGAAACCCATGCCCTCCGCGTCGCGCAGCACCGGCACGACCAGCCCGTTCGGGCCGCCCACCGCGATGCCCATGTTGACGAACTTCCGGTAGACGATCTCGTCGCCGTCGATCTCGGCATTCACCGCCGGGAACTCTTCCAGCCCGGCGCAGCAGGCGCGCACGAAGAACGACATGAAGCCGAGGCGCGAGCCGTTATGCTTCTTCTCGAACTGGTCCTTGTACTGCGAGCGCAGCGCCATCACCGCCGACATGTCCACCTCGTTGAAGGTGGTGAGCATGGCCGCGTTGGCCTGCGCCTCCTTCAGGCGGCGCGCGATGGTCTGGCGCAGGCGCGTCATCTTCACGCGCTGCTCGCGCGCATCATCCGCGCGCTTGGCTTTCGGCGCACCAGGCGCCTTCGCGACGGGCGCGGGACGTTCGAGGAACTCGATCACGTCGCCCTTGGTGATGCGGCCGTCCTTGCCGGTGCCGGTGCCCACCTGCTCGGCCGAAACGTTGTTCTCGGTGAGCATGCGCAACGCCGCCGGCAGCGGCGCGTGCGGCTCACGGGCGATGTCGGCCGGCGGTGTCGCCGGACGCGAAACGGGACCGCTCGGTCGCGGCGGCGGGTTAACGCCGGCGCCGTTGCGGGGTGCTGCTTGGGCTGGTGCGGGCTCGGCCTTGAGCGCGGGCGCGGGAACTGCGGCCGCACCACCGCCCGCGCCAGCCAGCGTGCCGAGCAGCGCGCCCACCTCGACCTCGTCGCCTTCGGCAGCCGCGTGTGCGCCGAGCGTCCCGGCCTGCGGTGCGTTCACCTCGACCGATACCTTGTCGGTCTCCAATTCGACCACGGGCTCGTCCGCACCGACCGTCTCGCCGGGCTTCTTGAGCCAGCGCGCGACGGTCGCCGTCGTGACGCTCTCGCCCAAGGAGGGCACCCTGATCTCGGCAGTCATCGTTCTATCCTCAGTCCCAATTCGTTCATGTGGGCGGCGGTTCAGCCGCGGTCAGTCCCAAGCGCTGCCGCAACCAGCGCCGCCTGCTCGGCCGCATGCGCGCTTGCCAGACCCGTGGCGGGTGCGGCCGCCGGCTGGCGCCCGGCATAGATGACGCGCGCGCGCTCGTTGCCGGCCGCCGCCAGCGCACGCTCGAGCAGCCGGTCGACGAAGCTCCAGCCGCCCGCGTTGCCCGGCTCCTCCTGGCACCACACGAAGCGCGCGTTCTTGTAGCGCTCCAGGATGCGCGACAGGATTTTCAGCGGGAACGGATAGAACTGCTCGAGCCGGATGATCGCGACATCGTCGATGCCGGCATCGCGACGCGCCTGCAGCAGGTCGTAATAGACCTTGCCCGAGCAGATCACGACCCGCTTGATCGCCTCGTCCGCGGCCAGCGCATCGATCTCGGGGATCACCGTCTGGAAGATGCTGTCGCCGGTGAACTCGCTGAGCGGGCTCACCGCGAGCTTGTGACGCAGCAGCGATTTCGGCGTCATGATCACCAGCGGCTTGCGGTAGTTCCGCTTCAGCTGGCGGCGCAGCGCGTGGAAGTAGTTCGCCGGCGTCGTCAGGTTGCAGACCTGCATGTTGCGCTCGGCGCAGAGCTGCAGGTAGCGCTCGAGGCGTGCCGAGGAATGCTCCGGCCCCTGCCCCTCGTAGCCGTGCGGCAGCAGCAGCGTCAACCCGGACATCCGCAGCCACTTCGTTTCGCCACTCGCCAGAAACTGGTCGATGATCACCTGCGCGCCGTTGGCAAAATCGCCGAACTGCGCCTCCCACAGCACCAGAGTGTGCGGATCGGAGAGGGTATAACCGTATTCGAAACCGAGCACGCCCACTTCGGACAGCAGCGAGTTGTAGAGCTCGATCCGCGCCTGCCCCCCCTGGCTCTCGTTACGGATGTTGTTGAGCGGGATGTACTCGTTCTGCGTGGACTGGTCGATGAACACCGCATGGCGCTGGCTGAACGTGCCGCGCTGCACGTCCTCTCCCGAAAGCCGCACGCGATGCCCGTCCAGCATCAGCGTGCCGAAGGCGAGCGCCTCGCCGGTCGACCAGTCGATCCCCTCGCCCGTGTCGATCGCCGCCTGCTTGGCTTCCAGCTGGCGCGTGATCTTGGGGTTCAGGTCGAAATTCTCGGGCGGCCTGCAGAGTGCGGCGCCCACCTCGCGCAGCTCGCCCAACGGCACCGCGGTCGCGTCGTTCTCGAGCTCGCCGTCATCGGAGGCCTGCTTGATGCCGGTCCACGACCCTTCAAGCCAGTCCGCCTTGTTGGGCTTGTAGCTCTTCGCGGCATCGGCGGAGTCCGAGAGCCTGGCCGCGAAGCTGTCCCACATCTCGGCCGACTTCTCCGGCGTGATCACGCCCTCCTGCTCCAGCTTGGCCGCGTACAGCGTGCGCGTCGTGCGCTGCGAGCGGATCTGCCGGTACATGGTCGGCTGCGTGAAGGCCGGCTCGTCGCCCTCGTTATGGCCGTGGCGCCGATAGCAGACCAGGTCGAGCACGACGTCGGACTTGAACTCGCGCCGGTAGGCCGACGCCAGCTCGGCCGCATAGATCACCGCCTCGATCTCGTCGCCGTTCACGTGGAAGATCGGCGCCTGCACGGTCTTCGCGACATCGGTGCAGTACAGTCCCGAATAGGCATGCGCCGGGATCGTCGTGAAGCCGATCTGGTTGTTCACCACCAGGTGAAACGTGCCGCCCGTGCGGTAGCCGATCAGCTGGCTCATCGCGAGCGTCTCGTACACCAGCCCCTGGCCGGCAAACGCCGCGTCGCCATGCATCAGGATGCCCATCGACGAGCGCCGCTCGACCGTGTCGCCGCTCGCGTCCTGCGAGGCGCGCACCTTGCCGATCACCACCGGGTCGACCGCCTCGAGATGTGACGGGTTGGGCAGCAGCGAGACATGCACCTGCTGGCCATACACCTCGATATCGGTGGAGGTGCCGAGATGGTATTTCACATCGCCCGAACCGCCCACATCCTCAGGCTTGAAGCTCCCGCCCACGAACTCGCTGAACAAGGCCGTGAAGGGCTTGCGCACGATATTGACCAGCGTGTTCAGCCGCCCGCGATGCGGCATGCCGATCACCACGCCCTCGACGCCGCCGCGCGCCGCTTCGGCGATGATCGCGTGCAGTGCCGGGATCGTCGCCTCGCCGCCCTCGAGACCGAACCGCTTGGTGCCAACGAACCGCTTCTGGCAGAACGCCTCGAAGCCCTCGGCCTCGGTCAGGTGCTGCAGGAAGCGGATCCGATCCTCTGGCCCATAGGCGCGCTTCCACGGCGCGCCCTCGATCCGCTCCTGGATCCAGGCCTTGCAGACAGGGTCCTGCAGATGGGTGTATTCGACGCCGATCGTGCCGCAGTAGCTCTCGCGCAGCTTGCCCACGAGCTCGCGCACCGGCACCTCGTCGCGGCCGCCGAGCAGCGTGCGGGCGCCGATGCCCACACGCACGTTGGCGTCGAGCGTCGCGTCGGTGTCGAAGCCGTAGGTGGCGGGGTCGAGATCCGGGTGGTAGCGCGGCTTCTGCAGGCCGAGCGGGTCGAGCTTCGCCTGCAGGTGCCCGCGCACGCGGAACGAGTGCACCATCTGCATCGCACGCAGCGAGCTGTCGATCTGGGCGGCCAAAGCTGCGGGATCGACGGCGGCTTGTGGCTCGGCCCCACCCTTCGCGGGAGCACCCTTCGCGGGAGCGCCCTTCGCGGGAGCGGCGACGCCCTTCGCGGCGGCCGGCCTGGGAGCGCCGTCCTCATCCTGCAGCCCGAACCGGCTCGGCGCCCAGTTGGCACCGGCCGCGTCGGCGAGCACCTCGCGCGCCTCGTCGTCCAGTGCCGCAAACAGGCTCGCGAAGCTCGGATCGACACTCCCCGGGTCGGCCGCCCAGCGCGCATAGGCGTCCGCCAGGAACGACGCGTTGGCGCCGTTGAAGGCACTCGCGAGGATATCTACTCCAGCCATCTGATCTGCCCCTTCAGGTCCCGCCCGCAGTCCCGATACATGGGCCGCGATTGTGGCGTAAGCACGCCTGCGGGAAACAAACTCCACCCGGAAGCGATATATGCATGGCGTGCGCCAAGTGCATGGGTGCGCCAAGTGCATGGCGTGCGCCAACCACACGGCGCGCGCCAATCGGGCCGCCCGTCCGGGCGCTGGGCGGCCCAGTTCGTTACATGATCAGACGCCGAGCGCCTTGAAATCCTCCAGCAGCTTCTTCACGGCACCGCAGGACGCCTCGAACGCCGATTTCTCCGCCGTCGTGAACTCGACCTCGACGATCCGCTCCACGCCGCCCGCCCCGATCACCACCGGCACGCCGACATAGAAACCGCTCTGCCCGTACTCGCCGCTCAGCAGCACCGCGCAGGGCAGCACCCGGCGCTTGTCGCGCAGGTAGCTCTCGGCCATCGCGATCGCCGAGGCCGCCGGCGCGTAGAACGCCGATCCCTTTTCCAGCAGCTTGACGATCTCGCCGCCGCCATTGGCCGTGCGGTGGACGATCGCGTCGATCCGCTCCTGCGTGGTCCAGCCCATCTTGATCAGGTCCGGCACGGGGATGCCGGCCACCGTCGAGTAGCGGGTGAGCGGCACCATCGTGTCGCCGTGGCCGCCCAGCACGAAGGCGGTCACGTCCTCGACCGAGACCTTGAACTCCTCGGCCAGGAAGTGGCGGAAGCGCGAGCTGTCCAGCACGCCGGCCATGCCCACGACCTTGTTGGCCGGCAGCCCGGATTTCTGCTGCATCACGTAGACCATGACGTCGAGCGGGTTGGTGATGACGATCACGAACGCGTCCGGCGCATGCGTCTTGATGCCGTCCGCCACCTGGCCGATCACCTCGGCGTTCTTGGCCAGCAGGTCGTCGCGCGACATCCCCGGCAGGCGGGGGAAGCCCGCGGTCACGATCACCACGTCGGCGCCCGCGATTGCCGAATACTCGCCGGCCCCCACCATGGTGCTGTCGAACCCGTCCACCGGGGCGGACTGCATGATGTCGAGGGCCTTGCCCTTGGCCACGCCCGCGAAGACGTCGAACATCACCACGTCGCCGAGCTCTTTCAGCCCGATCAGGTGTGCCAGCGTCCCGCCGATGTTGCCGGCGCCGACCAGTGCGATCTTGTTTCTTGCCATTAGGGTCCCCGAATCTGTCCGGGTCGCCACATCTGAAGCTCAGCGGCACACCCGGCGGCCCGAAGAGCGAGCGAGCGGTAATCCCTTTCGGGGAGCACGACAAGGCGCGACGGGGATTGAATTGAAGAAGGCCAGGGCTCTGCCCTGGACCCGCCAAGGGACAGTCGTCCCTTGGAACCCTGATTGTTTGGTTTTCCTGGCGAAGCCTAAAATTATGGACTTCGGCTAACGCATTCCGTCTCCAGCGCCTGTGATCCAACCTTCAGTAGGGGGTTCTAAGGGCTGCGCCCTTAACGGGGTCCAGGGGCAGAGCCCCTGGCCTTCTTCGCTCGCCTCAGACCGCGTGCACCAGGGCCCGATACTCCCGGCTCTGCATCTCCGCCAACCGCGACGCCGTCCGCTCGAACAGAAAGCTGTTCTCCCCCCGCTCGTAGATCGCGTCCGGCAGCGCGTCCGCCGAGGCCACCAGCTTCACCCGCGCCTCGTAGAGCGCGTCGATCAGCACGATGAACCGCCGCGCCAGGTCGAAGTTCTCGGGTCCCAGGCGCGGGATCCGGTCGAGCACCACCGTATGGTAGGCGTTCGCCACCGCCAGGTAGTCCCCCGCCCCCAGTGCGCGCGCGCACAGCGCGTCGAAATCGAAGCGCGCCACGCCGCCGGCCGCGAGCGGCACCGGCACCGCACGCCCCGCCACCGTCAGCGAGGCCGGATGCGGCCGCTCGCCCTCGGTCAGCGCGGCGAAGGCGTCGTCGAGCGCCGCGTCGGCGCGCGCGTCCGCCGGCGTGAACCAGGTCCTGCCCTCGATCTGCCGGCGCCGCCTGTAGTCGCGCTGGGCCACCAGCTCGAGCGTGTCGAGCTCGCGCTGCAGGATCGCGATGAACGGCTTGAACGCATCCGCCCCCGGCCGGTCCTGGAACAGCCGCTCGGGCCGCACGTTCGAGGTCGCGACGACCACCACGCCGCGCGCGAACAGCGCCGCGAACAGCCGGCCCAGGATCAGCGCGTCGGTGATGTCGTTGATCTGGAACTCGTCGAAGCAGAGCAGCGTCGCGTCGGCGGCCACGGCGTCGGCGAGCGGCGGGATCGGGTCGGTGACGCCGGGATCCCGTCGCCTGGCCGCATGGATCCGCGCATGGGCGTCCTGCATGAAGCGGTGGAAGTGGATCCGCTGCTTCGACGCCACCGGCGCGAAATCGTAGAACAGGTCCATCAGCATGGATTTCCCGCGGCCTACCTCGCCCACGATGTAGACGCCGCGCGGACGCGCCGGCCCCTCGTGGCGCACGCGCCGGAAGCCGAGCCGCCCGAACAGCGGCCGCCGGTCGGGCAGCGGCGTGGGCTCGTAGCCGGCCAGGGCGCGGCTGAGCTCGTCTAGACGGGTCGCCGCCGCCTCCTGGGCCGGGTCGGCGGTGAGCACCCCCTCGGCCACCCGCGCGCGATAGACGGCGAGCGGGCCCCACGCCGCTCCGTCGTCGTTCCCGGGAGGTATCGCGGTGCCGTCCATGGCGGGGGTGCTTAGAGCGATCTCCCGCAGGGGGCAACAAACCGGAACGGAGACTCATCAACCGTTCGAGAGCGATGTAACCATGTCAAGATCTTGTCCGTTCGTCCTCACAGAGAGTGTTCGATACGCGTGTCGATCAATGAGATCGAGGACCATCATGACAAAGGCCTTCCTGTTCGCGCTATTGGTGGCCGTCCCCGCAATGGGGGCTTCCGCATCGGGCCTGCGCATGACTGTCGAGCAACCGCATTTCACTTGCGAGGGGCATGACAGCCAATTCTCGCACGTCGCCTATATTCCGGGCGCCGCGAGCGGCGACTTGTCGAGCACCGCCAGCGGCGACGCGGCGCCGTTGCCGTGCTGCGACGGCAAGATCGGCTGCGCGCAATTCCTGTCGACGAACACGATCATCCGCCAGGCGACGCAGTGGCATGGCTGATCGGCGCCCCCTGACGCCCGATCTTGCAGGACACGCGGCCCGGGCGTAGGTCCCGGCTATCATGAGTGCCGCCGCCCTGCCCCTGCTCGATCTCGATCTGTTCGACCGCTCGCCGGTTGCCACCGACCCCTTCCCCCACGTCGTCGTGCCCGAGTTCGTGGCGCCGGACGCCCTTCAGCAGGTGATCGCAGGGCTGCCGCCGATGTCGAGCGGCGGGTCGTTTCCCCCGTCGGCCCTGCGCCTTGGGCCGGCCGCGTCGCAACTGGTCGAGGAGCTCGAGGGCCAGCCGTTCCGCAATGCCGTCGCGGCCAAGTTCGGTCTCGAACTGGACGACGCGCCGACGATGCTCACCGTGCGCGGCTGCACCCGCGAGAAGGACGGCCGTATCCACACGGACAGCACCGCCAAGCGCGTCACGATCCTGCTCTACCTGAACCCGGCGACCGAAGCCTGGGCGCGACGCGAGGGCTGCCTTCGCCTGCTGCGCTCGCCCACCGACCTCGAGAACTACGCGGTCGAGGTGCCGCCGGTGAACGGGACGCTGCTGGTGTTCCCGAACGGGCCGACAACCTGGCACGGTCACCGGACGTACGTTGGCAAGCGCTACGCGATCCAGCTGAACTACATGACCAATGATGGCCGCGCACGGTCGGAACTGCGGCGGCACAAGCTGTCCGCCGTGCTGAAGCGATTTTCGTCAGCCGCCTGAGGCCGGTTCCGCGATCGCGCCGGCCAGGCTGACGCGGTCGCGACCGCTCCGCTTGGCCACGTACAGCGCCGCATCCGCCGCCCCGATCAGACGCTTGAGATCCGCACGCTCGTCACCCGCCGACACCCCGATGCTGGCCGTGACCTGCAAGGCGTGGCCATCCGCGGTCGGCCGCAGCGCCGCGATCTTGGCCCGAAGCGCCTACGATGCGGCCGGACGAGGGCGCCCGGCTGAAGGCGTTCGTGGTACCCGTCGCGACCACCGCCCACGAGGACGCGCTCAGGCTGGAGCTGCGCCGGTTCGCAACCGCCAGCCTCTCCCCGGCCGAGCGTCCCGGCACCTACGCGTTCTGCCCTCCGCTGCCGCGAGGTGCGATGGGAAAGCTCGCCGAATGGAACGGCTAGAGGCGCGTCACGCCCGACGCCCTCACTCCTCGAGCGACGTCCACTCCCGCCCGTCACGCCGCAACAGCTCGTCCGCCCCGGCCGGCCCCGTCGTCCCCGCCGCATAGAACTCCGGCGGCTCGCGGCTCTCGCCCCACGCCTTGATCACCGGGTCCACCGCCGCCCAGGCCGCGTCGATATTGTCGGCGCGCTGGAACAGCGTCGCGTCCCCGATCAGGCAGTCGTAGAGCAGCGTCTCGTAGCCCACGTTCGGCTCGAGCTGGAACGCGTCCTCGTAGCGGAAGCACATGTCGACGCCGGCGAGGTCCATCTTCGGCCCGGGGATCTTGGCCGAGATCCCGAGCGTCACGCCCTGCCTGGGCTGGATGTTGATCGCCAGGTTGTTCGGCGTGAGCTTGTCCACGGGGGTATCGCGGAAGACCGCGTATGGCGCCTGGCGGAAATGCACCACCACCTCGGTGCGCCGCCCCGACATGCACTTGCCCGTGCGCAGGTAGATCGGCACGCCGGCCCAGCGCCAGGTATCCGCCTCGAGCTTCATCGCGACGTAGGTTTCGGTGTTGCTCTCGGGCGAGACGCCGGGGCTCTGCCGGTAGCCCGCCACGTCGCGGCCGTCGACCTTGCCCGCCGTGTACTGGCCGCGAACGGCGTTCTCCGGCGTCACCGGGCGCAGGCTTTCGAAGAACTCCTGCTTCATCGTGCGCACGCTCTCGGCGTCGAACGAGTTCAGCGGCTCCATCCCGACCATCGACATCAGCGTGAACAGGTGGTTCGGGATCATGTCCCGCAACGCCCCCGTCGGCTCGTAGAACGCGCCCCGCTGCTCGACGCCCACCGTCTCGGCCGCCGTGATCTGGATGTGGTCGATGTTCTCGCGCCGCCACAGCGGCTCGAAGATGCCGTTGCCGAAGCGGAGTGCGAGGATGTTCTGGACCGTCTCCTTGCCCAGGAAATGGTCGATCCGGTAGATCTGGCTCTCGTCGGCCTGGGCCAGCAGCTTGGCGTTCAGCTCCTTGGAGCTCGCGAGATCGGCGCCGAACGGCTTCTCCACCACCAGGCGGCGGAATGCTCCTTCGTGTTGCTTCAGCAGGCCGGCTTTGCCGAGCTGCTCCGCCACCACCGAGAAGAACCGCGCCGCCACCGCGCAGTAGAAGATGGCGTTGCCTTTCACCTCGTCGCCGAGCTTCTTGATGTCGGCGTCGTCGGTGAAGTTGGCGCGGACGTAGGTGGTGCGGCTGGCGAGCCAGGCCCAGGTGTCCTCGTCGATCTTCGGCGTGTAGAACTCGGCGTCCGGGTCGGTGGTGAACTCCTGCATGGTCTGGCGGAGCTCGCCGCGCCAGCTGTCGTCGTCGCCGTCCTTGAGGTCGACGCCGACGAGACGGAAATCGTCGGCCAGGAGATGCGCGCCGGCCAGGTTGTAGAGCGAGGGGATCAGCAGCCGCTTGGTGAGGTCGCCATGCGCGCCGAAAATCACCATCGTGCAGGACGGCGCCTTCTCCGCGGGCAGGGCGTGGAGCTTCCCGTTGTCCTTGTTCGGCCGCATCGTGGCACTCATCGCCTGCTTCCCTTCATCGGTTCGTGGGCAAGGACGCGGGCGCCCCGGCTGCGGTTGCAACTGGAACCGTTACGACCCCGGGGCAGGAAACGCTTGCAGCGGCAGCCTCCGCGCGCCTACCACCCGCGACTTGGACGGTTCGGCGGAGTGGGTTCGATGGGATACAGGGTCGCGGTTGTGGGCGCCACCGGGGCGGTCGGGCGCGAGATCCTGAAGACCCTCGCCGAGCGGCGCTTCCCGGCCGACGAGGTGGCCGCACTCGCCTCGCCGCGCTCCACCGGCCAGCAAGTTTCTTATGGTGAGGACCGCGTGCTGCGCATCCAGAACCTGGAAACCTTCGACTTCGCCGGCTGGGACCTCGGCCTGTTCTCTCCCGGGGGCGCCGTCTCGGCGATCTATGCGCCCAAGGCCGCACGCGCCGGCTGCCTGGTGATCGACAACACGTCGCACTTCCGGATGGAGCCCGACGTGCCGCTGGTGGTGCCCGAGGTGAACCCGGAGAAGCTGCGCAACATCCGGCGCAACATCGTCGCCAACCCGAACTGCTCGACCATCCAGATGCTGGTGGCGCTCAAGCCCCTGCACGACCTGTGGCGCGTGAAGCGGATCGTGGTCGCGACCTACCAGTCGGTCTCGGGCGCCGGCAAGGAGGGCATGGACGAGCTGTTCAGCCAGACCAAAGGCTCGTTCGTGAACGACGCCCCGCGGGTGGAGCAGTTCACCAAGCAGATCGCCTTCAACGTCATCCCGCACATCGACAGCTTCATGGATGACGGCGCCACCCGCGAAGAGTGGAAGATGGCGGTCGAAACGCGAAAGATCCTCGACCCCGATATCCAGGTGCTGGCCACCTGCGTGCGCGTGCCGGTGTTCATCGGCCATGCCGAGGCGATCGCGGTGGAGTTCGAGCGCCCGGTGGATCTCGAGGCGGCGCGCCAGGCGCTGCGCGACGCGCCCGGCGTGGTGCTGCACGACACCCGCGAGGATGGCGGCTACGCGACCCCGCTCGAATGCTCCGGCGAGGACGCGACCTATGTCAGCCGGTTGCGGGTCGACCCCACCGTGCCGAACGGGCTGGCGTTCTGGTGCGTGTCGGACAACCTGCGCAAGGGCGCGGCGCTGAACGCGGTGCAGATCGCCGAGGAGCTGGTGGCGATGGGGCGGCTGCGGGCGGCGGCTTGAAGGCTTGTTCTTTCTTGAAAGAAAGAACCAAAGAACTTCTATTCTTGAAGGCTTTGGGGTGACTGATCAGTCTGCCTGCATCATGGTTCTTCCGTCCTTGATGCCGAGGCGGCGCTCCAGCGCGTCGTAGCGCGGGTCCTCGATGACGTATCCGGGATCGAGCGGCTCGCCTGACAGGCCGATATAGCGCACCCACTCCGCCGTATTCTCACCGCGGCAGTAGCGGTCGACATCGGCATCCGTCATGTAGCTGTCACAGCCATACAGAAGCTCGACGAACTCGCGATGGCGGTATCTGTGGCAAAGCCAGGAGGAGACAAAGCCGAAAATGCCGGTGGCTCTTCCTTTGCGCAGGTTGCGCAGATCGACATGGAACACGCGTCCATCCTTCCGGCGCACGTCGATCGTCTGCCAGACCACGAAGGCATCGGGAGCGTACGTGTTCGTGACCGTGAAGAGCGATCCGCCACACCGGAGCGAGCGCTGCGACGTGTCGGCGTAGACCGGTTGAGGAGCCAGGAGAGACAAGCAGGCCAGGATCACGACCTGTGCGGTACCGATCAGAAGCCGCCGTCTCTTCCATGATCGCCTGCAGAATACCCCCAAGAGCCATCAACCTCTGGACGACGACCTCAGCAAACGGGTTCTAAGGACGACTGCCCTTGAGCCGCGTCCAGGGCCCTGTGCGTAGCACCCCTCCGGCATGACGCATCTGGCCTTCCTCACCAGCGTTGGCTGGACACCTGGCAGCAGGCTCGGTCAGTAACCGCGATCAACGGCGCCCCGCGCGAGGGCGTCACACGCCGCGCGGGAACGAGGATGGTCGCCGCGGCAGAGAACGCGGCTGTTGATCCGGATCCTGTCGTTGGCCAGAACACGCGGCAGCGCCGCCATGAGACGTGTGGCGCAGTGGCCGTGGTCACGCGCGTCCATCTCGACGGCGGTCTCGGTGAGAACAACGCCTGGGGACAACTCATCAGGGTCGGATGCGAGATTGATGCGGGACATAATCCTCGCAGCCATCGCGCAGGTCGGGCCATACAGCGCCTCGTGACGCAGGAGAAGTTGTTCCAATCGTTGGCGCGCGATCCGTGGTTGATCATTGTCGCCAACAGCTCCGGATCCTATGTTCGCTATGCTGTCATCGCTGATCTGCAGGACGCCATCAATCACGACAATGGCGCGGCAAGCCGACGTTCGGCAGTTTGCCGTTTTGACGCGCGAGGCGGCCTCGGCAATGCCGTCGACGGTCGCGGGCGGTTGTTGGAGATCGAGACCAGGGGTCGGTCGCGCCCGACCAGGGCAGGGCGCCAATCCGACCGCGAGACACAACAGTGCGGTGGGGCCTGCCGACGTTCTGGTCACTTGTAGAACTTGAAGTCCTTCTCTGGCATACCGGGTATGTAGATCATCAGAGATCCCTTAACGCAATTCGGCACGTAATTCTTTACTGGTCTACCTGCTTGATCGGTAAAACCCTGAACTTTTCCGACTCTGTCCTTAGAGTTCGTTTGAAAACTTCGGTCGAGCGAAGAAGGCCAGGGGCTCTGCCCCTGGACCCCGTTAAGGGCGGAGCCCTTAAAACCCCCGACTTAAGGTTGGAGTACAGGCGCTGGAGACGGAATGCGTTAGCCGAAGGCGATAATTTCAGGCTTCGCCAGGGAACAACCAAACAATCAGGGATCCAAGGGACGACTGTCCCTTGGCGGGTCCAGGGCAGAGCCCTGGCCTTCCTCCTCGACCGAGAGTTCTCAAACAACTTCTTAGAAGGTAGCGAGTGAAAGACCCGGGCGACAGCAATCCGTGCGCGGCAAGCGACGCGCTCCAGATGCCGATCCTGCCACCGGATCTGCCGTCACTCCCCCTCGATCGCCCTCAACCCCGCCCAAGTCGAGCACCGACGAGCCGTTCGACTTGGGGCCAGCGCGGTGGGCATAGCGCACGCCGAGGCGGATCTACCCAGGATCGTCGGCGCGCGTCGGCGACCGCGCCTGGCCACGCCGTGTGGAGCGGCCGGAAGAAGATGTTCGGCACCGGCTCGGCCGCGAACAGCGCCAGCATGAAGCGCCCCCCCAGGAGAGCGACACCGCCATCCGTCAGTCAGCCGTCGAGCGGCCTCCGCGCGGCCGGAGGCGGTCGATCCGCAACATGTCTCCCCGGCATGCGGCGCCGCAACATTGACCGCGTCGTGTCAGGGGCCTAACCAATCGTCCACTCGGATGACCAGCAGGCGACACCCTCATGGCTGACACGCGCGACGCTCTGTTCAACGGACAGACGAGCACGGGAGCCCCTGTTCGCCGCCCGATGTCGCCGCATCTGCAGATCTACAAGCCGCAGCTCACCTCGGTGCTGTCGATCTGCAATCGCCTCTCCGGCATCGCGATCTCGGTCGGCACCCTGCTGATGGTCTGGTGGCTAGTGGCCGCGAGCCAGGGGCCGGTGGCCTTCGCCCACGTGCAGTGGTTCGCGAGCTCGATCGTCGGCATTCTGGTGCTGGTCGGCTGGACGCTGGCGCTCACCTACCACCTGTTCGGCGGCCTGCGGCACCTGGTCTGGGACGTGGGGCTGGCCACCGACCTCCCCACCGTGCACCGCTCCGGCTGGGCCGCGGTCGCCGCCACCGTCGTCTTCACCGTGATCATCGTCGGCATCGGCTTCGCGGTCTGGCTCTGACACTCCCTTAAACGTCGCCCTCGCGGAGACCCTGCCGATGTCCAAAAGCCACGCCCCTGTCATGCGCTCCACCCTGGGGCAGGTCCGGGGGCTCGGCGCCGGCGGCTCCGGCATCGTCGAGCACTGGCGCGCGGAACGCATCACTGCGATCGCGCTGGTGCCGCTGACGATCTGGTTCGTGGTCTCGGTGCTGCGGCTGATCAGTGCCCCGCAGCCGGTGGTGGCGCACTGGGCCGGCGAGCCGGTGAACACCGTGCTGCTGCTGGCGCTCATCGCCATGACATTTCATCACATGCAGCTCGGTTTGCAGGTGATCATTGGTGACTACATTCACTCCAAGCCGCTGGAGCTCGCGGCCACGCTCGCGAACAAGGGGATCGCCCTCCTGCTCGCACTGTTCGCCGCCGTCGCCGTGCTCAAGATGGCTTTCTGAGGAACGCGCCCATGAACGCCATCACCCTCCCCTCCGCCGGCGCCTACAAGGTGATCGACCACACCTATGACGTGGTGGTGGTCGGCGCCGGCGGCTCCGGCCTGCGCGCGACCCTCGGCATGGGGGCGGCGGGGCTGCGCACCGCCTGCATCTCCAAGGTGTTCCCGACCCGCTCGCACACGGTGGCCGCCCAGGGCGGCATCGGCGCCTCGCTCGGCAACATGGGCCCGGACGACTGGCGCTGGCACATGTACGACACCGTGAAGGGGTCGGACTGGCTCGGCGACCAGGACGCGATCGAATACATGTGCCGCGAGGCGGTGCCGGCGATCTACGAGCTCGAGCATTACGGCGTCCCGTTCAGCCGCACCGAGGACGGAAAGATCTACCAGCGCCCGTTCGGCGGCCACATGAAGGATTACGGTAAGGAACCGGCGATGCGCGCCTGCGCCGCCGCCGACCGCACCGGCCATGCGATCCTGCACACGCTCTATCAGCAGTGCCTCAAGCACAACGTCGAGTTCTTCGTCGAATTCTTCGCGCTCGACCTGATCATGGACGGCGAGGGCGTCTGCCGCGGCGTGATGGCCTGGTGCCTCGAGGACGGCACGATGCACCGCTTCCGCGCCCAGCGCGTGGTGCTGGCGACCGGCGGCTACGGGCGCGCCTATCTCTCCTGCACGTCCGCGCACACCTGCACCGGCGACGGCGCGGGCATGGCGATGCGCGCGGGCCTGCCGACCCAGGACATGGAGTTCGTGCAGTTCCACCCCACGGGCATCTTCCCGGCGGGCTGCCTGCTGACGGAGGGCTGCCGCGGCGAAGGCGGCTACCTCACCAACTCCGAGGGCGAGCGCTTCATGGAGCGCTACGCCCCCACCGCGAAGGACCTCGCCTCGCGCGACGTGGTCAGCCGCTCCATGACGATCGAGATCAACGAGGGGCGCGGCTGCGGTCCGAACAGCGACCACATCCTGATGCATCTCGAGCATCTCGGCGCCGAGCTGCTGCACGAGCGGCTCCCCGGCATCTCCGAGACCGCGCGCGTGTTCGCGGGCGTGGATGTCACGAAGCAGCCGGTGCCGGTCCTGCCGACCGTGCACTACAACATGGGCGGCATCCCCACGAACTATCACGGCGAGGTGCTTCGCCCGACCGCGAACGACCCGGACGCGATCGTGCCCGGCCTGATGGCGATCGGCGAGGCCGCCTGCGTTTCCGTTCATGGCGCCAATCGCCTCGGCACCAATTCCCTCCTGGATCTCGTCGTGTTCGGCCGCGCCGCCGCCCACCGCGCGGCCGCGACCGTCCGCCCCGAGGACAAGCAGCCCGAGCTTCCCCCAGGTGCCGGCGAATACGCGCTCGACCGCCTCGATCGCACTCGCCACGCGAAGGGAGGCACGCGCGTCTCCGAGATGCGCGACAAGCTCCAGCGCACCATGCAGGCGCATGCCGCCGTGTTCCGCACCAGCACCTCGATGAAGGAGGGTGTCGAGAAGATGCACGCCCTCTGGGGCGGCCTCTCGGACATGTCGGTGAGCGACCGCTCGCTGATCTGGAACACCGACCTGGTGGAAGCCCTCGAGTTCGAGAACCTGATCAGCAACGGCACCGTGACCCTGGTCGCCGGCGAGGCCCGCCAGGAGAGCCGCGGCGCTCACGCCCAGGACGACTTCCCCGATCGCGACGACGCGAACTGGATGAAGCACTCGGTTTCCACCTGCAACGATCGCGGCGAGGTCGAGATGACCTACCGCCCCGTCCGCATGCAGACCCTCACCAACGAAGTCTCGGTCTTCCCGCCCAAGAAGCGGGTCTACTGAGAAAGGATTTTTCCCATGGTCGAGTTCACACTCCCGCGGAACAGCAAGATCGGCGCCGGCCGCACCTTCAAGGCACCGCCCGGCACCAAGCGGGTCAAAGCGTTCAAGGTCTACCGGTGGAGCCCCGATGACGGGCAGAAGCCTACGCTCGACACCTACGAGGTCGACCTCGACCGGGTCGGCCCCATGGTCCTCGACGCGCTGATCCACATCAAGAACGACATCGACCCGACGCTCGCCTTCCGCCGCTCCTGCCGTGAGGGCATCTGCGGCTCGTGCTCGATGAACATCGACGGCACCAACACGCTCGCCTGCCTCAAGCCCACCGACGACATCAAGGGCGAGGCCCGCATCTACCCGCTGCCGCACATGGCCGTGGTGCGCGACCTGATCCCGGACCTCACCGCCGCCTACGCCCAGCTCCGCTCGATCGAGCCCTGGCTCAAGTCCGACACGCCCCCGCCCCCGGATGGCGAGCGCCGGCAGAGCCCGGATGAGAGAAAGATGCTCGACGGGATGTGGGAGTGCATCCTGTGCTTCTGTTGCACGACGTCCTGCCCGAGCTACTGGTGGAACGGCGACAAGTATCTCGGTCCGGCGACGCTGCTGGCCGCCTATCGCTGGGTCGCCGACAGCCGCGACGAACATGCCGGCGACCGGCTCGACGCGCTCGAGGACACGTTCAAGCTCTACGCCTGCCGCACCATCATGAACTGCACGCAGACCTGCCCGAAGGGCCTCAATCCGGCCGAGGCGATCGGCAAGCTCAAGCAGATGCAGGTTGCACGGAAAGGTTAGGAAGGCCAGGGGCTCTGCCCCTGGACCCCGCTGGGGTCTTGACCCCAGACCTCTTTCGTATGGTGGGTCCAGGGAGATCATCTCCCTGGCGGGGTTTGGGGCAGAGCCCCAACTCTTCTAGTTAACCCCCATGTTCTACGGTGACCTCAAGCCTACCGGCGCCAAGCGCCGCGCCTGGATCGACAGCCTGTTCGTCGATCACGCGGTCTTCCGCACGGTCTGGGACAACTTCGCCGAAGTCGTTCCCGGCAAGCTTTACCGCTGCAACCACCCGACCCCCGCGCGCCTCGCCCGCGCCACGCGCCGCCATCGCATCCGCACGCTGATCAATCTCCGCGGCCACCGCAAATGCGGCTCCGACGCCCTCTCCCGCGACGCTGCCCGCGCGCTCGGCCTCGACCACATCGACATGGCGTTCGAAAGCCGCGGCGCCCCGCATCGCGACCGCATCCTCCGCTTCCACCGCATCTATCGCAGCCTCGCCGCGCCCACGCTGATGCACTGCAAGTCGGGCGCGGACCGCGCGGGCCTCGCCGCCGGCCTGGCGATCCTGTTCGAGGGCGGCACCGCGGCCGAGGCACTGCGCCAGCTCTCCTGGCGCTTCGGCCACTTCCGCACATCCCGCACCGGCATCCTCGACGCGTTCTTCTTCCGCTACCAGGCCGAGGCGGAAGGCCGCATCCCGTTCCTGGACTGGGTCGAGCATCACTACGACGAAGCAGCGCTCAAGCGGGATTTCGTGGCGGGCGGCGTGTCGAGTTTCGTGGTCGACCGGGTGCTCAGGCGCGAATAGGCCTGCTCAGACCATAGCTGGTACTTCTACCGCCCGCGGGATCCTGCACCAGCACGCCGCGTTCGACCAAGTCACGGATGTCGCGTTGCGCCGTATCCTGTGAGCACCTCGTGATACGAGCCCATTTCGAACTGGTCAGCTTGCCTTCGAACCCGTCGAGCAGTCGGTTCAGCATACCGCGCTGGCGCTCGCTGATCGGCAATCCCTCCAGCGCCTTCCAGAACTGTCCCTTCCGGATGGTCGCCGCCGGCGCGGTCTCGGCGTCAGACAATGCCTGGTCCAGCACGGTCAGGAACCAGGCCAGGCGGGACGTGATGTCGAGATCACCTTTCTGGGTCGCTTCCAACGTCGCGTAATACGCCGGCCGCTCCACGCGCAATCTGGACGACATGCTGTAGCAACGGCGGCCGGTTCCTTCCGATCGGGCTAACGCCATGTCCGCGATCGCACGCGCGATGCGACCATTCCCGTCGTCGAAGGGATGGATGGTGACGAACCAGATGTGAGCCATCGCGGCTTTCAGAACGAGGTCGGTCCTGTCCGTCGGATCTTCGAACCAGCTCAGGAAACGGTCCATCTCGCGGGGCACGTCACGGGCAGGGGGAGCCACGAAGTGAATGGTCTCCTTACCCTCGCGTCCCGATACGACTTCCATTCGACCGCTTCGCCACGCGCCGACCTTGATCGGGTCGAGACCGACGCCGGGCGTGGGAAACAACATGCTGTGCCATTCGAACAGGCGTGCGTCGGTCAGCGGTCGATCGAAATGCTGCGTGGCATCGACCACGACGGCGGCGATCGCCTCCGCCCTCTTGTCTGTCGGCGCGAGGCCGCCCTGCTCCATGCCCAGCTGCCGGGCCACCGACGACCGGACCTGATCATGATCGAGCCGCTCGCCTTCGATATCGCTCGTCTGCACGGCATCGCGCGTCAGCGTGTCGAGCATGGTTTCGGCGCCCACGTCGAAGCCGAGCGACTCGATCCGCCCCAGCAACCGACCCTGCCGATGGCGGACGCCAGCGAGTTGGTCCGTGATGTCGGCACTGTTCCATCGGAAGCGGGGCCAGTCCGGACGCTCGTAGATATACATTAATCGCCGCATATCATGCGGCGATTACGCGCGCTATTCACCGCACGATCAGCCCGTCCAAAATGGCAGCACGAAACTGCGTCAGCAGCGAGACATGCCCGTGCCCCGGCGCAAACTCGAAGCGCGCGTCCGGCACGGCACGGGCCAGCCACTGACCGTGGTTCGGCGGAACCATGAGGTCGAGCTCGCCCTGCCACAACGTCACCGGCACGGTGATCGTGCCGAGCGCGAACCCCCAGGGCTGCACGAAGGCGAGGTCGTCGTCGACCCAGCCGTCGAAGCCGCCCGCCAGCGCGCGGCGCATCACGGCCGCGAGCTCGGCGCCGTGACCCCCGTGCAGCTCGTCCTGGTCGATGCGCGGCAGCAGTCCGCCGAACGCCGCGGCGAGCCCGGCGCCGGTCACCTCTCGGAACGCGCTCGCATGCGTCGTCAGCCAGTCGCGGAGCGGCGCCTCGCCCATCACCGCCGCGCCGAACTCAGCCACGTTCTCCGGACCCATGCCCCCGAGAAAGTCGACGCCCTCCATCCGGAACGGTCCGACGCCGGCCAGGATCGCCGCACCCCGGCACCGCGGGCCGAGCAGCGCCGCGCAGGCCAGGGCGTGCGGACCGCCGCCGGACCAGCCGAGCGTCAGGAAATGGTCCGCGCCGAGCCGGTCGAGCAGCGCCGCCGTGTCGCGCACGGCGTCCGCCACAAGTCGTCCTGGGCAGCGCGCCGACCCCGCATAGCCCGGACGGCTCGCCGCGATCAGCCTGAGCCCGCGCGCGGCGCAGGCCTCGCTCCAGCTCGCGAAGATCGTCGCGTCCGACGGCGTGCCGTGATGCATGACCACCGGCGTCCCGGCCGCGTCGCCGCCGAGCACGAGGTCGATGCTGCGCCCGTCCTGTAGAGTAAATGTTTCATTCGATGGGGCCATGGGCGTCGATCCTGGCTGGGGCGCCGGCAGCAGACGACATGCGGAAAAGGAAGGCCAGGGGCTCTGCCCCTGGACCGAGCTCAAGGGCAGTCGCCCTTAGAACCCATTTGTTTAAGTAGTGGGATCCAAGGGGTGACTACCCCTTGGCGGGTCCAGGGCAGAGCCCTGGCCTTTTTCTACTCCGCCGCCACCTCCGCCGACCCACCCATCGCGCGCGTCAGGTCAAGCAGCTTGCGCCGCACGATCGGGTCCTGGATGCGCCAGAACGCCTGCACGAGATCCACCGACTCGCGCCGCGCCAGCAGGTCGGGCGGGATGCCGCCGCCGAAGCCTTCCTGGTTCTCCGCGAAGCCCATCGCACCGGTCGCGCGCGCGGCCTCGTTCGGCAGGTCGTCGAAAAAATAGCCGATCGGCACGCTCAGCGCGCGCGCCATGTCGTGCAAGCGCGACGCGCTCACGCGGTTGGCGCCGCGCTCGTATTTCTGCACCTGCTGGAAGGTCAGGCCGAGCGCGTCGCCCAGCCGCTCCTGCGACAGGCCGAGCAGCGTCCGACGCAGCTTGATCCGCCCGCCCACATGAACGTCGACCGGGTTCGGCGCATCGCGCACGGACACCGGCGCCGGCGCACCCGCACTTCCCGCATCGAACGGGTCCACCTCGTCGCGCACGCCTCGCCCCATTCCTCACCTCATGTGAAGTCCGACAAGCATGTGGCGTTTCAACCCAGGATTGTCCAGTTTTTTTAGACTCTTTTCCTTGTGAGGTTTCCCCTCCAGAAAAGACCCATGGTTGTCACTGCAACTCCCAGTAGCAGTGGGACGAGATTTCCCCAGCGGGAAAACAGCGTGGGCGGCAGCGCGCCCGGCAGCGGCCGCACCAGCACGTCCGTGACACCGTAGGCGATGCGCCCCGTCTCGTGCCCGTAGGCGTCGAACACGGCGGAGATGCCCGTATTGGCCGCGCGTGCCAGCGGCAGCCCTTCCTCCACCGCGCGCATGCGGGCGGCCTCGAGATGCTGGCGTGGGCCGGCGCTGTCGGCATACCAGCCATCGTTGGTGATGTTCAGGATCCAGGCCGGCCGGTCGCCGCGCTTGACGACCTCGCCCGAGAAGATCGCCTCGTAGCAGATCAGCGGCGCCAGCGGCGGCACACCTGCCACGTGCATCGTGGTCGGCCCCGTGCCGGCCTCGAGCCCGCCGCCCGGCACGACCTGGATCGGGAACACGGACGGCGTGTATTCGCCCCAGGGCACCAGGTGCGACTTGTCGTAGGCGCCGACCTCGCGCCCTGCCGCATCGATCGCGATCATGGTGTTGCGGGGACGGCCGGTCGGACCGAAGCGGATCGCACCCACGAAGCTCGCCCGCGCGGGACGCGCGGCCGCGGCGATGATGGCCAGCGCCGGCGGGTCGTTCTCCACCGTGTACGGGCTCGCCGTCTCCGGCCAGGCCACGACGCTCGGCGCATCCCCCGCCTCGAGCACGCCTCGATGCGTGAGGTCGAGGTAGCGGCGGAAGATCGTGGGCGGGTCGCCGCCCGCGAGTTTCTCGCTCTCCGAGACGTTGCCCTGCACCAGCACCACGGCAAACCCCGGGGGCGCCGGTCGCCTGCGCTCGAGGTGCTCGAACCCGTAGCTCCCCCAGGCGAGCAGCAGCACCGCGCCCGCGATCATCGCACGCCGCCCGCAGGCGACACTCCCGGCCACGAACACGGTGGCGCAGGTCAGCCCCGCCACGCCGATCAGGGAGGCCGGCTGGATCATCGCGTCGCCGAAACGGTCGTCGAACTCCCAGACGCTGCCGAGCGGGTTCCATGGAAAACCGGTGAACAGCACCTCGCGCACGAGCTCGGCCAGCGTCCACGTCCCGGCCAGCACCAGCAGCCGCCCGAGCCCTGGCCGCCCGAGCCCTGGCCGCCCGAGCCCTGGCCAGACGAGCCTGGCCACCGCCGCCGGTATCGCCGCGAACGGCGCCAGCACCACCGACAGCGAGGGCGTGGCGAACGGCACGAACCACCAGAACACGTCGGCTCGCACCAGGATCGCGTTGGTGATCCAGAGCAGCCCGACGCAGTGGTAGGCCCAGCCAAACAGGAACCCGCGCCAGGCGGCCCGGCCCGGCCCTGCGGCGGTGCCGATCCCGTGCAGCAACAGCGCGAACCCGACCGGCACCAGGGGCAGCAGGTGGAAGGGCGGCAGGCCGGCGGCGGTCAGGGCACCACCGAGCACCGCGAGGCCCTCGGCGCGGCCCAGGCGACGGGCGCGTGGCGTCACGGACAGTCAGTCAGTCGAGCGCGTCGCGCAGCGCCCGCTCGTAGTGCCGGTAGTATTTGTCGGTGACGAGGTCGGTCTTCACCACCACGGCCACGTCGGTGGTGTTGAACTCCTCGTCGATCACGGCGCCGTCGCCCACGAAGCCGCCGAGCCGGAGATAGCCCTTTACGAGTGGCGGCAGCATCGACAGCGCGCGTCGCGGGTCCACCGTTTCGGGATCCACCCGGCGCATCTCGACATAGCGGTCGGCGAGTGCGCGCGGGCGGAGGCCGGGCGGGGCCAGGTGGTTCAGGTAGAGATAGGTGAGCTCGGTGCCGATCCGGTCCGGCTCGGTTCCGGGCAGGCTGGCACAGCCGAACATCAGGTCGATCCGGTGGTGGAACACGTACGCCGCGATGCCGCGCCACAGCAGCTGCATCGCCGCCCGCCCGCGATAGCTCGGCTCGACGCAGGAGCGGCCGAGCTCCATCACCCGGCCGGGAAAGTTCGTGAGCGTGGAGATGTCATACTCGCTCGCGGAATAGAACCGCCCGATCAGGTCGGCGGCCTCCTTCTGCACCAGCCGATAGGTGCCGATCACCGCGGCGGGGCCGTGGCCCAGCGCGTGGTCGACCACCAGGAGGTGGTCGGCGACCCTGTCGAACACGTCGACGTCGCGGCGGATGGCGCGGGCGGCGGCGTCGGGCACCGCCCCCATCTCCTCGTAGAACACGCGGTAGCGCAGCGCCTGGGCGGCATCGAGCTCGTCCGCGGTGGTGGCGATCCGCACGCCGAGATTGCCGGCGCGGAGCTCGCCGAAGCCGCGGGCCGGGTCGGCGGCGCCCGCCGGCAGGGTCCGGTCGCGCGTGGCGAAATGCGGCCGCCGCGCCGAGGGCGACGCGTCAGCGTGCGCATCCGCTTCCACGCCGATCTTGGCCAATTGCGGCACCGGCTCCAGCCCGCCCCGTTTGATGACCGTCACCCCCTTGCTCCGTCCGCCCGCGCGCCGGCGGCGCCCCCGTCCGACACGGGGGATGTCGCGCGGCGGCGCTGGGCGGCGGGGCCCCGGGCGCGGGCAGCCTGCGCCTCGGGCTGCTCGGCGGCGCGCTTGCGGCCGAACAGCTCGAGCCGGTGCGACACCAGGTCGAAGCCGAGACGCGTTGCGATCGATTCCATCAGGCGCTCGTGCTCCGCATCCTCGAACTCGATCACCCGTCCGGTGTCGACATCGACCAGGTGGTAGTGCCGTCCATGCTCGGAAGGTTCGTAGCGCGCCCGGCCGCCGCCGAAATCGCGCCGCTCCAGGATGCCCTTCTCCTCCAGCAGCCGGACCGTGCGGTAGACGGTGGCGATGGAGATGTGGGCGTCCAGTGCTGCGGCGCGGCGATAGAGCTCCTCGACATCGGGATGGTCGCCGGCATCCGAGAGAACTCGGGCGATGACCCGGCGCTGTCCCGTCATCTTGAGGCCTCGTTCGACGCAAAGGCGTTCGATGCGAGATTCCATCGGTTCCCCGGTTGCTTCCCCCGGTCGTCGGCGTAGCCGATTGCGGGACTTATTGTCGAGCGGGGGCGCACCCCGGAGGTTTGGCCTGCGCGGAACGCTTGGCCGAAGGAACGTGACCGCGTGCTTATAGGAAGAAGCACCACATCTCTGCAACGGCAGCCCTCCCGCCTGGATGTTCGCCCATGGTCCCCGCGCACGCACCGGACGCGACGCTCGACATCACCGCCGAGACCTGCCCGATGACGTTCGTGCGCACGCGCATCGCGCTGGACCGGCTCGCCGCGGGCGGGGTGCTGCGGGTGAAGCTCCGCGGCGACGAGCCGCGCCGGAGCGTGCCGGCGGCGGCGGCCGAGCTCGGCCACGCCGTGCTGGCGGCCGAGACCGGCGCGGACGGCGTCACGGTGCTGCTGATCCGGAAGGGGGGGCTGATCCGGAAGGGGGGAGCAGCGGCCGCGCCATGATCACGGCGTCGGCCCCGTCCGCGTAGTAGCGGCGCCGCCGCCCGCGCCGGGCAAACCCCTGCCCGAGATAGAGGGCCAGCGCCGCGGCGTTGCGCTCGGAGACCTCCAGGAACAGCGTCGCCGCACCCTGGCGCGCGGCCATCGCGGCCCCGGCTTCGAGCAGGCGCCGTGCCACACCCTGCCGGCGCGCGTCGGGGTGGACTGCGAGCGTCAGCACCTCCGCCTCGTCGGCCGCGACGCGGAATATCGCCATCGCGGTGTGGCCGGTGGTCGCCATGGCCCAGGTGCCCGGCATCGAGAGCAGCTCGGCGATCGCCGAGGCGCTCCACCGCTCGTCCGCGTCGAAGGCGGCGCCGTGGATCGCCGCGAGCAGCGGCGCATCCTGCCCGTCGATCGCGCGGATGCCCTTCACGTCGATGCCAGCGGCGGCGGCCGTGGCGGCGCGCGAGGCGCGCTCACCAGCGCCTCGTCGATATAGAGCGGCAGCGGCGCGCGCGGCGGCAGCGATCCGCCGCTGCGGGCGAGTGCCGCCGCGGCCACGTCGGCCGGGCTCGGCACGAGGCTGGTGCCACCCAGCAGACCCGCGCCGTCGCCGGCCAGGCGCAGACCGGGCGGCAGGACCAGCGCCTCGACCGTGGTGGCATAGCGGCGCTCGCCGTGCTCCACGAACAGCCGCCCACCGCCGGCATCGGTCAGCACTAGGAGCGGCTCGCCGAGACCTGCCTCGAGCGCCTCGCCGATCGTGACGGCCACGAGCTCCACGCCGGCACCGAAGGCGAGCCCGTGGGCGAGCGCGAGGCCCGCGCGGATGCCGGTGAAGCTGCCGGGGCCGGCGACGGCGGCCACGAGGTCGAAGCCGTCGCCGCGGACGGCGGCGACCATGCGGGGGAGGGTTTCGGCGAGGCCACGGGCACCGGGGGCGCGCTCCTCTGCGGTGACGTGGCCGTCGAGGACGCGGGCCACGATTGCTTCAGGGCCGGAGGTCAGCAGAACGAGCACGCTTCTCAAGGGGGCGCTGCCCCCATCAATCCGCTTCGCGGCTCGATCCCCGCCAGGACAAGCAGTCCTGGACCTGCAGACGAAAGGGGTCTGGGGTTAAGACCCCAGCGGGTCCAGGGCAGAGCCCTGGCCTTAAAGCAGAACACAAGCCTCATCGAACGAGAGCCGGGGCGCCCGCGGCGGATCGGCGCTCCGATCGGCGTGCCCGAGACACACCAGAAAGTCGCTCCGCCACCCATACGACGCCAGAAAAATCGCATCGACCATCGCGTTGTCGAACCCCGACATCGGCCCGCAATCCAAGCCCAGCTCGCGCGCCGCCGCGATCAGCCAGGCACCCCCAAGCGTCGTGTTTCGCCGCGCGGTGTCGGCCGCGAAATCCGGATTGTCCCGGAACACCGCGGCGGTCGCCTCGTCCGAGCCGAGCTGCGGCAGGAAGCGGTAAAAGGCCGGGTCGCTCGCCACGATCGCCACCACGGGTGCCGCCATCACCCGCCGGACATTGCCCTCGGACAGCGCCGGCCGGAGCCGCAGCTTCGCACCCGGCGACCGCAGGAACAGGAAGCGCGCCGGCGACGAGTTGCCCGAGGTCGGGCCGAGCGCCGCCCGCTCGTAGAGGGCGCGGAGCGTGTCGTCCTCGACGGTCTCGGTCTCGCGCCAGGCCCAGCCGGTGCGCCCCGCCGCGAGACTCAACTCAGAGCTCGACCTGCTCGACCGACTGAACCTCGGGCACGTAGTGGCGCAGCATGTTCTCGATGCCGTGCTTGAGCGTCGCCCGCGAGGACGGGCAGCCCGAGCAGGCCCCCTGCATGTGCAGGCTGACCACGCCGTCCTGGTAGCCGTGGAACACGATGTCGCCGCCGTCGGCCGCGACCGCCGGGCGGACGCGGGTGTCGAGCAGCTCCTTGATCTGGTCGACCACTTCCTGGTCCTCGGGACGGAAATTGCCCTCGGCGGCGGCGTGGTCGCCCGCTTCCAGGGCCGGCTCGCCCGAGACGGCATGGTCGACGAGCGCTGCCAGCACCTGCGGCTTCAGTGCGGGCCAGTCCTCCTGGTCGACCTTGGTCACGGTGACGAAGTCGGCGCCCAGGAACACGCGGGCCACGCCGTCGAGCGCGAACAGCCGCTCCGCCAGGCGCGAGCGGCCGGTGGCGGACGCAGGGTCGGCGAAATCGGCCGTGCCGCCGCCCGGCACGATCTCGCGCTGGGGCAGGAACTTCAATGTCGCCGGGTTTGGCGTGCTTTCCGTCTCGATGAACATGATATCCTCGGGGTGCCGCGTCGCGCCGCCCGGCTCGAAGAGAGGGGGCGTGGCGTGATGTTCCCGATCAGATGGCGCGCCCGCGAGCGCGCCGCAACCGCCTAGGCGCGTGCGCGCCATAACCGGATGATGCCGCTTCCCCATGGCTCACAACATGATCCTGCGACTTTCAACGTTCCTGGCCGTTGCCCTCGCCCTCGCACCCGCGGCGCGCGCGGAGCACATCGCCTTCGTGCTGAACTCGGCCGACGCATCGGTCAGCGAGATCGACATCGACACGCGGAAAGAAATACGGCGCGTGCCCGTGCTGCGCGAGCCGCACCATATGGCGCTGACCCCCGACGGCAGCTCGCTGGTGGTGGGCGACACCGCCGGCAACGCGCTGTTCTTCTTCGACCCGGACACCGGCGCGCTGCAGCGGCAGATCACGGTGAGCGACCCCTACCAGATCTTCTTCAGCCCGGACGGTCGGTATTTCACGGTGGCCGGCCTCGCCCGCAACCAGGTCGACATCTACGACGGACACAGTTTCGCGCTGCTGCACCGCATCCCGGCACGCTCGATGCCGAGCCACATGAACTACAAGCCTGACAGCTCGGTGGTGTATGTGAGCCTGCAGGACACCGACAGCCTGATGGCGATCGAGACCGCGAGCGGCCGCGTGCTGTGGACCACCAAGGTCGGCAAAACTCCGGCGGGGGTGCTCTGGCACGGGGGAAAGATCCTCGTGGGCGACATGGGTTCCGACTACGTGGCGGTGGTCGATCCGGCGGACGGGCACGTGGAACGGCGCGTCCAGACCGGCCGCGCCGCCCACAACCTGTTCATGAGCCCGGACGGGCGCGAGCTCTACGTCACCAACCGCGTGGCCGGCACGATCTCCGTGCTCGATCCCGCGACGCTCGGCGTCGAGCGGAGCTACGCGGTGCCGGGCGGCCCGGACGATATTTCTTTCGCGCCCGACGGCACGATCTGGGCGGGCCTGCGCTTTCGTCAGCACGTGGCGGTGATCGACCCCAGGACCGGCACCTACACCACCATCCCCACGGGGCGCTCGCCGCACGGGATCTGGTTGAACACGCAGACGCGGCCGCATCCCCACAAGGTCGCCTGAACCTCCGGCCCCGGTCCTCAAGCTGGGGCCATTCACCTTCCGTTCAGACTTCCCGTCCATTCTCCGGGATGGCGAGTGAAAAGGCGAAGCTGATGTCGGAAAGCGGTATCCTGCACGCAGGCTGGTCTCTGGCGGCGAACGACGAGGGCACGCCCCCGCGAGTCATGCGCGACTTCCGGTCCGATCCGGCGACGATCGCGCTGATCTGCGCCTCGCGCATGACCAACCAGGGTTTCCAGGTTCTGTCCGCACCCGGCTGCGCGGTGCCGCTCGCACGCGACGAAGCGGGCGTGTTCCACTTCGTTCGCGCCCGGGCCTGAGTTCAAACAGGTTTAATCTCAGCGTATTAAGGGTCGCGACGCGCGGCCCGCCAACCGACAGGAGACGAGGCCGCCGCTACGCGCCCGGGGAGGACGCGAGCGAGCGCAGGCCGATGTCGCGACGGAAGATCGCGCCCGGCCAGTCGATGCGGCTCACGGCCTCGTAGGCGGCACACCTTGCCGCCGCGAGGTCGTGGCCGCACGCCTGCACCGTGAGCACGCGGCCGCCGGACGAGACGATCCCGCCCGCCGCCGCCGCCCGCGTGCCGGCCTGGAACACGTGCACGCCGTCGGCCTGCGGCGCATCGAGCCCGCCGATCGCCTCGCCCGTGACCGGCGCGCCCGGATAGCCGGCGGCCGCCAGCACGATCGCGACCGAGGCGGCGTCGGCGAGCCGCCACGCGACCTCCCCGAGCCGGCCCGTGGCACAGGCCAGCAGCGCCCCGCCGAGATCGGTCTCCAGCAGCGGCAGCAGGCACTGCGCCTCCGGATCGCCCAGACGCACGTTGTATTCGATCAGCCGCGCGCCCGCGTCCGTCAGCATCAGCCCGGTGAACAGCACGCCCCGGAACGGCGTGCCGCGACGCGCGAGCTCGGCCAGCACGGGGCGGACGAACACGTCGAGCGCCGCCAACTGCCGCTCGCGCCCGAAGCCCGCCGGCGGCGTGACCGCCCCCATGCCCCCGGTGTTCGGCCCGGTATCGCCGTCGCCGAGCCGCTTGTGGTCCTGCGCCGCGCCAAGCAGCAGTGCCGCGGTGCCGTCGCAGAGTGCCAACAGCGACACCTCGTCGCCCACCAGGCACTCCTCGATCACCACCGACCGCCCCGCCTCGCCCAGGTTCTTGTCCCGCATCAGCGCCACGATCGCGGCTTCCGCTTCGGCCTCGGTGCCGGCGACCACCACGCCCTTGCCGGCGGCCAGCCCGTCCGCCTTCACCACCAGCGGAGCGCCGCGCCGCCGCACGAAGGCGAGCGCCGCGTCCGCCTCGTCGAAGCGCTCCCAGCGCGGCCCGGGCACGCCGGCGGCGTCCGCGACCTCGCGCGCGAAACTCTTGCTGCCTTCGAGCCTGGCCGCCGCCGCCGTAGGCCCCGCGCACGGGATGCCGGCGGCAGCGCACCGGTCGGCGATCCCGGCGACCAGGGCCGCCTCCGGCCCCGGCACCACCAGATCGACACCCTCGGCCACCGCGAAGGCGACCAGCGCGTCCGCGTCGGTCACCGCGATCGCGACGTTGCGTCCGAGTGCCGCCGTGCCCGGGTTCCCCGGCGCCACGAACAGCGCGGTCACGGCGGGCGACGCCGCCAGGCCGGCCGCGAGGGCGTGCTCGCGACCACCATTGCCCACCAGCAGAACCCGCATCCGGCCGCCCCCTCAACGCACGCGCCGCTTATCGGCCAGACCGGGCAGCCGTGCTATGGGGAGCATCGATGGACACCAAAACCGGCGCCAACGTCCCGGAATACTCGGTCTCCGAGATCTCCGGCGCGGTGAAGCGCACCCTGGAAGCGAGCTTCGGCCGCGTGCGCGTGCGCGGCGAGATCACCGAGCTCAAGCGCTACCCGTCCGGCCACGTTTATCTCTCGCTCAAGGACGAGGGCGCCAAGATCGCCGCCGTGGTCTGGCGCGGCTCGGTCGCGCGCCTGGGCCTGGCCCCCGAAAACGGCGTCGAAGTGATCGCGACCGGCCGGGTGACCGCCTACGGCGAGCGGTCGAGCTACCAGCTGGTGATCGAGCGGCTGGAATATGCCGGCGCCGGCGCGATGCTGGCGCGGATCGAGGCGCTGCGGCAACGGCTCGGGGGCGAGGGCCTGTTCGAGGCCGCCCGCAAGCGCCCACTGCCCACCCTGCCGCGGATCATCGGCGTGATCACCTCGCCGCAAGGGGCGGTGCTGCACGACATCCGCACCACGATCGCGCGCCGCTTCCCGCGCGACCTGCTGCTCTGGCCGGTGCCGGTGCAGGGCGACGCCGCCGCTTCCGCGATCGCGGCTGCCATCCGCGGCATGAACACGCTCGCCCCCGGCGACCCTTCGAGCCTCGCCGGCGGGCGGCCGGCGCGTCCGGACGTGCTGATCGTCGCCCGCGGCGGCGGCAGCCTCGAGGACCTGATGGCCTTCAACGACGAGGCCGTGGTGCGGGCAGCCGCGGCGTCCGACATCCCGCTGATCTCGGCCGTGGGCCACGAAACCGATACCACGCTGATCGACTTCGCCTCGGACCAACGGGCGCCCACGCCGACGGCGGCCGCCGAGCTCGCCGTGCCGATGCGCTCCGAGCTCGTGGCCGACCTCGCCCACCGCGCCGCCCGCCTGGCCGCAGGCCTGGCCCGCGCGACCCAAGGCGCGCGCGTCCGCTTCGACCGCGCGGCGTCCGCCCTGCCCGACCTCCCGACGCTCATCGAAACCCAGCGCCAGCGCCTCGACGACCGCGCGCACCGGCTGTCGCTCGCCCTGCCCAACCTGGTCGCGGCGCGCCGCGCGCGGCTGATCGCGGCCGAGCGGCATTTCCCGCAGCCGGCCGCCCTGATCGCCGAGCGCCGCGCCCGCGCGGGCCTGCTCGGCGGCAGATTGGCGGCCGGCATCGCGGCTCGTCTGCGCGGCAAGCGCCACGAGGCCGAGCGCGCGACGCTGCGGCCGGCCACGCTCGCCGCCCTGATCGGCGAACGCCGGGCGCGAGCGGGCCTGCTCGGCGGCCGCTTCGAGGGAGCGATCGCGCAGCGCCTCCGCAACAAGCGCCACGACGCCGAGCGGGCCACGCTGCGTCCGGCACCGCTCGCCGCTCAGCTCCGCGAGCAGCGCGCGCGGCTCGAAGGCTGGTCGGCGCGTCTCGATAGCGTCTCCTACAACGCAGTGCTCGCGCGCGGCTTCGCGCTGGTCCAGGACGCGGACGGCCATCCCGTCACCACCGCCGCCGGCGTGGCGCCCGGGGCGGCCCTCGGGCTGCGCTTCGTTGACGGCGAGGTCCGGGTCCGTGCCGACGGCGCGCGCACGCGGCAGGGCGAGCTCGGCATCTGAGGCGGCCGCGGTAAGGCCAGGGCTCTGCCCTGGACCCGCTGGGGTCTTAACCCCAGACCCCATTCGATGGGTCCAGGGGCTAGCTCCTGGCGGGGGTCGAGGGGGCAGAGCCCCTCGCCTTTTTACCCGATCGCCATCAGATGCGCATTCCCGCCAGCAGCCGCGGTGTTCGTACTCACGCAACGCTCCACCACCAGCCACTCGAGCGGATACCGCCCCTCCTGGTCGCGGACATGCGCCGCCACCAGCGGCCCCGGCCGCCCCGCAAGGCTCGCCTCCAGCGCGAGCAACCCCTCGCTCGTGCCGCTGAACAGGGCGGCGTCGATGCGGTCGCCGTCACCCAAGATCCAGCCCCGCAACGCCTCCGGCAGAGCAGCCGGCACCGCGTCGCCGGGCACGAGGGCGCGGTTGCCGGTCAGCAGGGCGGCGGCGATCTGCTCGTCGAGCGCGCGCGCATCGGAGGCGACGCAGAGCACCGTGCCGCGCGGAGCGGTCTCCCAGATGTTGGTCTCGCCCACCGGGCCGGGCAGCGTCCGCCGCAGGCCCACCGGCGTGGCGATCGGACGCGGCACACCGCGCCATGCAGCCCAGGCGAGGGCCGGCGCCGGCACGTCCGCCGTCTGCAGCTCCGCCTCATTAGGGGCCGCCGCGAGCAGGCGGCGGAGGTAGAGCGGTCCGCCCGCCTTGGGCCCGGTGCCCGACAGCCCGTGGCCGCCGAAGGGCTGCACGCCCACCACGGCGCCCACGAGGTTGCGGTTGACGTAGACGTTGCCCGCGAGGGGATGGGCGAGCACGCGCCGGATCGTGGCGTCGATGCGGGTGTGCAGGCCGAAGGTCAGGCCGTAGCCAAGGCCGCCGATGTCGGCGAGCAGCCGGTCGAGCCCGCGCGCCCTGAAGCGCACCACGTGGAGCACCGGGCCGAACACCTCGCCTGCGAGATCGGCCACGCCGGCGAGCTCCACGATCGCGGGTGCGACGAAGGTGCCCTGCGCGCAGGCGGCCGGGAGCGGCGCCTGGTGCACGGGGTGGCCGGCCGTGCGCATCGCGTCGAGATGGCGCTCGATGCGCGCGCGGGCCTCGGCGTCGATCACCGGGCCGATATCGGTCGCGAGCCGGTCCGGGCTGCCCACCGCGAGCTCCGCCATGGCGCCGCGGAGCATGGCGAGCGTGCGGTCGGCGATCTCGTCCTGCAGGCAGAGCACGCGCAGCGCCGAGCAGCGCTGGCCGGCGCTGTCGAAGGCGGACTGGATCACGTCGGCCACCACCTGCTCGGTGAGTGCGGCGCTATCCACCACCATCGCGTTCTGCCCGCCGGTCTCGGCGATCAGCGGCACCGGGCGTCCGTGGGCGTCGAGCCTGCGGGCGAGCTCGCGGCGTATGTTCCGCGCGACCTCGGTGGAGCCGGTGAACACCACGCCCGCCACGCGCGGGTCGGCGACCAGGTGCGCGCCCACCGCACCCTCGCCGGGCAGCAGCAGCAACGCGTCGGCCGGCACGCCCGCCTCGTGCAGGAGCGCCACCGCGGCGGCGGCGATCAGCGGTGTCTGCACGGCGGGCTTGGCGACCACCGCGTTGCCGGCCGCGAGTGCCGCCGCGACCTGGCCCGTGAAGATCGCCAGCGGGAAATTCCACGGCGAGATGCAGGCGACCACGCCGAGCGGCGCGTAGCGGCCCTGCTCGAGGCGGCTCTGCTCGAGGCGGGCCTCCGCCTCCGCGCCGTAGTAGCGCAGGAAATCCACCGCCTCGCGGATCTCGGCCACCGCGTTCGGCAGCGTCTTGCCCGCTTCGCGCACCACGAGGCCGAGCAGCGTCCCCATCCGCTGCTCGAGCAGGTCGGCGGCGCGCGCGAGGCAGCTTGCGCGAGCGGCGGCCGGGGTCGCGGCCCAGCCGGGGGCGGCACGCATCGCGCGGGCGAGCGCTGCCTCGATCTCGGCGGGGGCGGCCTCCACCACGAGGCCCACCACGCAGCGCCGGTCGGCCGGGTTGCGGATCTCGCGCGCCTCGGCCTGCCGCGCGCCGTCGAGCAGGGGGCTGGCGCGCCAGGTGTGTTCGGTCTCCGCCTCCAACGTCGCCGCGAGGCGCGCGAGCGTGCGTTCGTCGGTGAGATCCAGGCCGGCGCTGTTGGCACGCCCGGGAGCGGCGAGCCCGGCGGCGAACAGGTCGCGCGGGCGGGCGATGCGCGGGTGCGGGCTGCCCCGCGGCACCGTTCGCGCGACCGCCGCCACCGGGTCGGCCACGAGGTCGGCCACCGCGACCGACGGATCCTGCACCCGGTTCACGAACGACGAATTCGACCCGTTCTCCAGCAGCCGGCGCACCAGGTAGGCGAGCAGCGTCTCGTGGGTGCCCACGGGCGCGTAGATGCGCACCGGGCGCCGCTCGCCGCCGGCGGCACCCACGATCCCGCGATACAGCCCCTCGCCCATCCCGTGCAGGCACTGGAACTCGTATTGCCCGATGTGGAAATCGGCGCCGGCCATCGCGTGGATGCTGGCGACCGTACGCGCGTTGTGGGTGGCGAACTGCGCGAACACCGCGTCGGGCGCCGCCAGCATCCTGCGCGCGCAGGCCAGGTAGGACACATCGGTGTGCTGCTTGCGGGTGAACACGGGGTAGTCCACCAGCCCGTCCACCTGGGCGCGCTTGATCTCGCTGTCCCAGTAGGCGCCCTTCACCAGGCGGATCATCAGCCGGTGACCGGAGCGCCGCGCCAGGTCGATCAGCCAGTCGAGCACGGCGGGCGCGCGCTTGCCGTACGCCTGCACCACGAAGCCGATGCCGTCCCAGCCCGCGAGTGCGGGGTCCGTGCACAGCGCCTCGACGAGGTCGAGCGAGAGCTCGAGCCGGTCGGCCTCCTCGGCATCGATGTTCAGGCCGATGTTGCAGCGGCGGGCGAGGACGGCCAGCGCGCGCAGCCGCGGCAGCAGCTCGCCCATCACGCGCTCGCGCTGGGCGCGGGCATAGCGCGGGTGCAGCGCCGACAGTTTGACGGACATCCCGGGGCCGCTGTTCAGGCCGCGGCCGCCCGACGCCGCACCGATCGCCCGGACCGCGCCCTCGTACTCGCGAAAATAGCGCTCGGCGTCGGCGGCGGTGACGGCGGCCTCGCCCAGCATGTCGTAGGAGTGCCGCCAGCCCTGCCGCTCCAGCCGGCGCGCGTGGCGGAGCGCCTCGCCGATCGTCTCGCCGGCCACGAAATGCCGCCCCATGCCGCGCATCGCGAGCTTCATGGCCCGGCGGACCACGGGGGCGCCGAGCCGCGTCGCGCCCGCGGGCCCTGCGAGCAGCAGGCCGGCGGTGGCGGCGTTCACGCCAAGCGGGCGGTCGCGGCCGAAATGGGCGCGCCAGTCGAGGCCGCCGAGCTTGTCGCGGATCAGCTCGTCGCTCGTGGCGGCGTCCGGGATGCGCAGCAGCGCCTCGGCCAGGCACATCAGTGCCAGCCCTTCCGGCGAGGACAGGTCGTATTCGCGCAGCAGGCCGTCCACCAGGCCGGGCCGCCGGCTGCGTGCCTCGCCACGCAGCGCCTCGACCAGGCGGGTGGCCAGGGCGGCGGCGCGCGCATCCTCCGCAGGGTCCAGGGTCGCGGCCGGGAGCAGCGCCTCGACGCACTCCGCCTCGGGCGCCCGCATGTGGCGGGTGATCGCGTCTCGCAGCGCGCCCTGCGGGCGCAGCGCCTCCCGGAACGCCGCGAAGGGTGGTGCCGGCAGGTCGGAGGCGATGGCAGCCTGGCTCATCTCTGGGAACATCCGCTCGCGAGGACACGGGGATACCTGTTTTGAACACGAAGATGCTCTGTTTGTCGCGTGGTTCCGCCGAACGATCGTCGGCCGCAACGCCGATGCGAGGAAGGACGTTCAGGCTGCGATGGACGAGATCGACCGGCGCATCCTCAGGCTCCTGCAGCGCGACGGCCGCATCACGAACGTGGAGCTCGCGCGCCGTGCCAATCTGAGCCCGGCGGCCACCCATGAGCGGGTGCGCAAGCTGCAGGGCGGGGGCGTGATCGAGGGCACCACGGTGCGGCTCAACCCGGCCAAGCTCGATCGGTCGCTGCTGGTGTTCATCCAGGTGACGCTCGAGAGCACCAGCGAGGAGCTGTTCACCGGTTTTTCCCGCGCGGTGGCGGCAGCGCCCGAGATCATGGAATGCCACATGGTGGCCGGCGGGTTCGACTACCTGATCAAGGTGCGGGTGCGCGACATGGACGCGTTCCGGGCGTTTCTGGGGCGGACGCTGTCGGCGATCCCGGGGATACGCCAGACGCATACTTATCCGGTGATGGAGGAGGTCAAGAACACGACGGATCTGCCGGTCTGAGAGACGTGGGCAGCAGGAAGGCCAGGGCTCTGCCCTGGACCCGCCAAGGGGCTTGCCCCTTGGATCCCATGACTTCAACAAGTGGTTCTAAGGGCGACTGCCCTTAGCGGGGTCCAGGGGCAGAGCCCCTGGCCTTCTTGGAGTTCTCAACCATGAGGATCGGTGTCGCGGGAATGAACGGACGCGTGGGGCTCCTGCTGCGGGAGGCGATCCCCGCCGCGGGTGCCACGTTCGCGGGCGGCACGGTGCGGCCGGGCGGCGCCCCCCCATCCGGCGCCATGCCCGACATCGCAGCGCTCGCCGCCATCGCCGACGTGGTGATCGATTTCACGCCGGCGGGTGCCATCGCCGCGCATGCGGCGGCGCTGGCGGAGGCGGGCACCGCCTGGGTGATCGGCACCACCGGCCTCGACGACGCGGCGGACGCGGCGATCACGGCCGCCGCCCGGCGCATCGCCGTGGTGCAGGCGCCGAACTTCTCGCCCGGGGTGAACCTGCTGCTCGCCGTGGCGCGCCGGCTCGCGGCCGCCCTCGACCCGGCGGACTACGACGCCGAGATCGTCGAGATGCACCATCGCGCCAAGCGCGACGCACCGTCGGGCACGGCGCTGGCGATCGGGCGGGCCGTCGCGGCGGGCCGGGGCCAGGATTTCGACGCGGTGGCGATCCCGGCGCGCGCCGGCGAGACGGGAGCGAGGCCGGCGGGCGCGATCGGCTTCGCGGCGCTGCGCGGCGGCGCGGTGGTGGGCGAGCACACACTGCTGTTCACCTCGGGCGCCGAGCAGATCATCGTGGGCGACCGCGTGTTCGACCGCCGCGTGTTCGCGGACGGCGCCGTGCGCGCCGCACTCTGGACCGCGGATCGGGCCGCCGGGCGCTACGGGATGGAGCACGTGCTCGGGTTCGCCTGAACTCGGGCGTAAGTTGGCCGACCCACGCGCGCCGCGCGTAGCTTGACCCCGGCAAAGCTTTCGTCCAAGCACCGCTTCCCGCCGGGCTCTCTCTTTTTCCAGATCCCCCCTTTTCCGCGCGGGTCCCCGCGACAAGAGGAGAACCCATGCGCGACAAGGGCAGCTTTCTGTTCACGTCGGAGTCGGTCGCCGACGGACATCCCGACAAGGTGGCCGACCGCATCTCGGACACGGTGCTAGACGCCTATCTCGCCGCGGACCCGGAAGCCCGCGTGGCCTGCGAGACGCTGGTCACCACCAACCGCATCGTGCTGGCGGGCGAGGTGCGCGGGCCCGAGAGCGTGCTCGGCGGCCTCGAGGAGCGCGTGCGCGCCGCGGTGCGCGACATCGGCTACGACCAGTCCGGCTTCACCTGGCGCGAGCCCACCCATTTCGAGTGCCACCTGCACGCGCAGTCGGCAGACATCGCGGTCGGCGTGGACGCGACCGGCAACAAGGACGAGGGCGCCGGCGACCAGGGCATCATGTTCGGGTTCGCCACCACCGAGACGCCGGACCTGATGCCGGCGCCGATCCATTTTTCTCACCGTATCCTGCACGAGCTTCGCAAGCTGCGGGTCGAGGGCGGTCATGGGCTGCAGCCGGACGCCAAGAGCCAGGTGACGCTGCGCTACGAGGACGGCGTGCCGGTGGGCGCCACCTCGGTCGTGGTCTCGACGCAGCACGACGAGGGCACCAGCCAGGAGGCGTTGCGGTCGACGATCGAGGGCGTGGTGCGGCGCGTGCTGCCGGAGGGCTGGATGCCGGCGGCGGACGAGCTCTACGTGAACCCCACGGGGATTTTTGTGATCGGCGGCCCGGACGGCGATGCCGGGCTCACGGGCCGCAAGATCATCGTCGACACCTATGGCGGTGCCGCGCCCCACGGCGGCGGCGCGTTCTCCGGCAAGGACCCGACCAAGGTCGACCGCTCGGCGGCCTATGCGTGCCGCTATCTCGCGAAGAACGTGGTGGCGGCGGGCCTGGCCTCGCGCTGCACGCTGCAGATTTCCTACGCGATCGGCGTGTCGCAGCCGCTCTCGGTTTACGTGGACCTGCACGACACCGGCCGCGACGTCGACGAGGCCCGGCTCGAGCGCACGCTGCGCGAGGTGCTCGACCTGTCACCGCGGGGCATCCGCCGCGCGCTCCGGCTGAACCGGCCGATCTACGCGCAGAGCAGCGCCTACGGGCATTTCGGCCGTGTGCCGGACGAGGCGCGCGATGACTTTACGTGGGAGCGCACCGATCTCGTGGACGAGCTTCGGCGCGCGTTCGGTCGTTAGGAAGAAGGCCAGGGCGTCGTGCGCAGCACGCCTCCGGCGTGACGCCCTGGACCCGCCAAGGGGCAGTCGCCCCTTGTATCCCCGGGGTTCTAAGGGCGACTGCCCTTAGCGGGGTCCAGGGGCAGAGCCCCTGGCCTTCTGAGGAGATGGCGCCTGAGCGACATCCGCGCGCAACCCGCCCGGCTTTACGGACGGCAAAGCGGCCACAAGCTGCGCCCCCGCCAGGTGCGGCTGCTCGAGTCAGCGCTGCCGCGCCTGCGCTTTTCTATCGCGCTCGCGGCCGATCCGACGGCAGCCTTCGCGCAACGGTCGAGTCTGCTGCTCGAGATCGGCTTCGGCGGCGGCGAGCATGCCGAGGCGATCGCCCGCGCGCGGCCCGAGGCGGGGCTGATCGCGGCGGAGGTGTTCGATAACGGGATCTGCTCGCTGCTTTCCCGCCTGGTGCCGGAGGGCGCGGAGGCGACCGCCGACCCGCTCCCCAATCTCCGCCTGTGGGACGAGGATGCGCGCACGCTGGTGGCAGCGTTGCCCGACCGCTCGCTCGACGGCGTGTTCCTGATGTTCCCCGATCCGTGGCCCAAGACGCGCCATGCCAAGCGCCGCTTCGTGCACCCGGAGAACGTGGCGGCACTGGCCCGCTTGATGAAGCCCGGGGCCGAGTGGCGGGTGGCGAGCGACGATCCGACCTACCAGGCGTGGGTCACCGAGATCATGTCCGCCCAAGACGCGTTCGACGCCCCGCCGCCGTCGAGCGTGCGCCCGGACGGCTGGCCGCCCACTCGCTACGAGGCCAAGGCATTGCGAGCCGGGCGGCAGCCGCTCTACTGGTCGTTCATCCGACGGCGATGACCACTCAAATGGAGCATCGGACACGAGCATCGTGATGCACCCTGCCAAAAAGCGGGTTGAGGGTCCCGTCGAGAGAACAAGAACACCGACAATCATGCGGCCTGTAGCGACCCGCGAAGGGACAGGCGCATGGCCACGCACAAACGTTTCGGACGAGCGTCCTGCGATGATCTCCCGGGAAACGCACGGCAAACGGTCGTGAGTTCGACGCGATCGCGATGAACGCAGCCATGTTGAGCGTGCCGTTCAGGACCGCTGTGACAGTCACGTCCGTTCTCACCCGGCGATTATCGAACTCATCGTCACAGATCGCGGACCATACGCCCCAGGACGGATCATAGATCTGACCAAAGCTGGCTTCAAAGCTTCGACCGGTCGCCTTCAGGCAGGCGTCGTTGATGTGGAGATCGAAATTACTTCCAGGCGCAGCGCTCTTCGTCGCTCTGTCGCACGCTCTCAGCGCAGGAGCCGCGCCGCGCTCCGAATACACGTTGTCGCGCCCTGTTGCGCCGGCAGGCTCCCGGATCATGGGCTTTACTCTCGATGTCCGGGCCGGGCGTGTCGCGACGCTGCTCGATTGTCCGGCCGGCTGGAAGGTGACGATCACCAACGATCCGAACTGGAGGGCCAAAGTCGAGGCGCTCGCGATCGTGGGCGCGGCTGCGATCGACGCCTCCGAGATGGTGACGCTCGTGACGCTGGCGCCCGAGCCGCGGGATGTACAGGCGTCGCTTCCTGGCTACCTGTCGGTCTCCGGCGCGCTCACGATCATGCGCCGCGGCGACCTGGCGCCTTATCCATGGCGCCACATTCGCCTGTCGCGGAAAGCATCCTGAGAGTCTTCGATTGGGCGAAGAAGGCCAGGGGCTCTGCCCCTGGACCGAGCTCAAGGGCAGTCGCCCTTAGAACCCCCTATTGAAGGTTGGAATAGAGGCGTTGGAGACGGAGTGCGTTAGCCGAAGTCTATGATTCCAGGCTTCGCCAGGAAAACCAAACAATCAGGGATCCAAGGGACGACTGTCCCTTGGCGGGTCCAGGGCAGAGCCCTGGCCTTCCTTCTCAACCGATAGTTTTCAAACAGCCTCTGAGAGCCTGGTCGTTCACCCCGCAGCGATGACCACCCGCAGCGGCCCCGCCGCGTCCCGCACGGCCAGCGGCGCCAGTCCCGCCGGGTCGCCGTCCGTCTGCGCCGGCGTGACGCCGCCGATCTCAATGCGGTGGGCGCGGATCACTTCGAGGCTCGTGGTCTGCGGCAGCCGGTCCAGCGCGAGTGCCGCGCCGTAGCCGAGTGCGGCCCGCGCGCCCGAGTGGCGGAACAGGGCGACCGAGAACCCGGGATCGGTGTCGCGCGCATCGGGGGCGATCGTGTAGGGGCCGCCGTAGAGCCGGCCTTTGCTGACCACCACGCTGGCCGCCTCGGTCGCGACGCCGTCGATCGTGACGGGGATCGGCTGGTAGTCGTAGCGGGCGATCTCGCGCAGCGTCTGCAGCACGTAGGCTTGCCGGCCGATCGCGCGCTTGAGGCGTCCGTTCACGCGGTGCACCACCTGCGCGTCGAGCCCCACGCCGAGCATCTGCACGAACAGGCGCGAGCCATGGGTGTTCTCGGCGACGCCCGGCCAGAGCGGGCGGGTGCGGCCGAACGCCAGGGTGGCGGCCAGTGCCCGCGCATCGAACGGGAGTGCCAGTTCCTGGGCCAGCACGTTGGCGGTGCCGAGCGGGATGATGCCGAGCGACGCACCGGTTCCGATCATGCCGGCCGCGACTTCGGCGATGGTGCCGTCCCCGCCGGCGGCGACCACCAGGCGCTCGCCGTTGGCGATGGCTTCGCGGGCGAGCGCGGTCGCGTGCCCGCTCGCCTGCGTCTCGGCGACCTGCGGGCGGAGCCCGTTCGCGATCAGCACGTCCATGACACGCCAGAGCGAGGCGATCCGCCGGCGTCCGGCGGTCGGGTTGTAGATGACGATCACGGAAAGCGGTGTCCGACCCCCGAACAAACGAAGTCTCAAGCCATAGTTCGATTCGCGCGAGGCTGGACATGACATTCCGGCGACAGCGCTCACGATTGCCGTTATCACAATCGGCGACTTGCATCGAAGCAACGGTCATCAAAGCTTCATGCGTTGACTTGCAGGACTGGTCTACTGGGCGGGCTCAGCCACGTGAGCACTCAATGATGGCTAATCTCGTCGCACCGGTCCCGGCCGGCACGACCACACCGAAGCGGCTGAACGTGCGCACGGTGTTCATCTCCGACGTGCATCTCGGAACGCGCGGGTGCCGCGCGGCCTTTCTCGCGGACTTCCTCAAGAGCGTCGACTGCCAGTCAATGTTCCTGGTGGGCGACATCGTCGACGGCTGGAAATTGCGAAAGTCCTGGTACTGGGACGCGGCGCACGACGAGGTGCTGCGGATGGTGCTCGGCCACGCCAAGCGCGGCGCGCAAGTCACCTACGTGCCCGGCAACCATGACGAGATGTTCCGCGCCTGGCTGCCGTTCGGCCTCGAGGTCGCCGGCATCAAGCTGCGCCGCCAGGCCGAGCACGTCACGGCCACCGGCAAGCGGATTCTCGTGATGCACGGCGACGAGTTCGACAGCGTAGTGCGCTACGCCAAGTTTCTGGCACTCCTCGGCGACTGGGCCTACCGGGTGGCGCTGAACCTCAACACCACCTTCAACCTCGTCCGCCGCCGGCTCGGCTATCCGTACTGGTCGCTGTCGCAATGGCTCAAGCGCCAGGTGAAGGAAGCGGTCAAGGCGATCGACCGGTTCGAGACCGCGATCGCCGACGACGCGCGCACGCGCGGCTTCGACGGCGTGGTGTGCGGCCACATCCACCATGCCGAAATGCGCACCGTGCGCGGCGTCGACTACATGAACGACGGCGACTGGGTGGAGAGCTGCACGGCGCTCGTCGAGCACCATGACGGCCGCTTCGAGCTGCTCGACTGGGCCGCGATCAACCAGCTGTCGCGGCTCAGCCCGCGCGGCACGCTGCTCACCGAACCCGCCTGACCCGCGCATTGATCTCCCGGACAACCGTTACTGGCGCGCCCGGATCGGCCGCAACAAAGGGCACACGCTGCTTGCGAATTCTCATCATCTCGGATGCGTGGCATCCGCAGGTCAACGGCGTCGTACGCACGCTGTCCACCATCACGCGCATTCTCAACGAGACCGGCCACGTCACGGAAGTGATCGGACCCGACCGGTTCCGCACCCTGCCCTGCCCGACCTATCCCGACATCCGGCTGTCGATCCTGCCGGCGGCCAAGCTCGCGCGCCTGATCGATGCGTTCCGGCCCGACGCTCTGCACATCGCGACCGAGGGTCCGCTGGGCATGGCGGCGGCCAGGATCGCCAAACGGCGCGGCTGGCACTTCACCACCGCGTTCCACACGCGGTTTCCCGAATATGTCAGCGCCCGCATTCGCATCCCGGAAAGCTGGAGCTACGCGTTCCTGCGCCGCTTCCACAACGCGGGCTCGGGCACGATGGTGGCGACGCCGAGCCTGCGCGCCGAACTCGCGCGCCGCGGCTTCACGAAGCTGCGGGCCTGGTCGCGCGGCGTCGATCTTGCGCTGTTCAAGCCCGAGGCCGCCGATCCGTGGGAGGGGCTCGCGCGCCCGGTGTTCGCCTATATCGGGCGGGTCGCGGTGGAGAAGAACATCGGCGCTTTCCTCAGGCTCGACCTGCCGGGATCGAAGGTGGTGGTGGGCGACGGCCCGGCGCGCGCGGCGCTGGAGCGCGAGTATCCCGGCGTGCGCTTCACCGGCACGCGGCGCGGCGCGGCGCTCTCGGCCTCCTACGCGGGCGCCGACGTGTTCGTGTTTCCCTCGCTCACCGACACGTACGGGCTGGTGATGCTGGAAAGCCTCGCCTGCGGCACGCCGGTCGCGGCGTTTCCGGTGACGGGCCCGGTCGACGTGATCGCGGAGGCCCCGGTCGGCTGCGTCAACGCCGATCTCCGGCACGCGGCGATGGCCGCACTCGCGGTCGACCGCTCGCTTTGCCGCCCGTTCGCCGAGCGGCATTCGTGGCAGAGCTGCACGCAGCTTTTCCTCAGCCACGTGGTGCCGCTGGCGGAATCCGTGCTGCGGTTCGATCCGGCGCCGCTGCCCGTGACGATCGAGCTCGAGACGGCCGCCGCGGATTAGAGCGCCCGCAATGGCGGGTGGCCTCGACGATGAGTTCGTCGCCCGCTAGGAAGGCAAGGGGCGCTGCCCCTCGACCCCGTCAAAGGCAGGGCCTTTGAAATCCATTCATGAAGAGGGGTCTGGGGTTAAGACCCCAGCGGGGTCCAGGGGCAGAGCCCTTGGCCTTCCTCACGTCTTTGGCTTCGACCTCATGCGCGCGAGCTCGCTCCTGCTGGTGCTGCTCCCGCACGCCGGCGGCATCTACTGCGACTGGGCCGGCCTCCACCTCCCGCACATCCTGGCCGTCTCCGGCACGTTCGCGGTTGAGACGTTCTTCGTGCTCTCGGGCTTCCTGGTGGGACGCATCCTGCTGCGGACGGTGGCCGAGGCGCCGGTCGCGAGCACGCTGTGGCGGTTCCTCGTGCGGCGCTGGATGCGCACGCTGCCGCTCTACTGGCTCTCGATCCTGGCACTCGCGGCCCTGCAGCCGACCCCGCACGCCGGGGGCGACATCGCGCGCTACGCCTCGTTCACCCAGAACCTGCTGCCGCCGCAGCTCGACTGGTTCTTTCCCGTCTCCTGGACGCTCGCGGTGGAGGAGTGGTTCTACGCGGGCTTCGGCGTGCTGCTCTGCGGCGCCGCGTCGTGGGGGGGTGCCCGGCGCGGGATGGTGGCGATCCTCGCGATGTTCCTGGTCCTGCCGCCGCTGGCCCGGTTGTTCCTGTTCATCGATCCTGCGGAATACCGGATCGTGCCGTTCTGGCTCGACAGCATCGGCTGGGGCGTGCTGGCCGCCACTGTGGCCACCTGGCGGCCCGCGTTGTTCCGCCGCGGCGCGGCGCTGCTGCCACTCGCCTTCGCATTGCTGGCATTCCTCTGGGCCGACGAGACCTGGCGCTTCACCCCGTCCGGGCCGCATCGCGTGCTCGGCTTCGGCGCGATCGCCGCCGCCCTCGCTTTGCTGCTGCCGGCCGCGCGCGCGATGCGGCCACCCGCCTGGCGGCCCTTCGCACTCGCGGTGCGCTGGCTGAGCGAGCGCGCCTACGGCATCTACCTGACGCATGTTGCGATCCTGCAGATGGTGGGCGCGCATCACGCGGCGTGGGGCGTGGCGCCCGCGATCGCGCTGTCGGTGCTGCTGATGCTGCTGGTGCCGGAGCTGACCTGGCGCTGCGTGGAGAAACCGCTGATCGACCGCCGGCCAAATGAGACCGCGGGTGCGTGAAGGATTCTTCTTTTTCTGAAGAAAAAGAAGCAAAAAGACTTCTACCCGTTTGTGTCCCGACGAAAGTTCACGCCTGGACTCCAATGGATAGAAGTTCTTTGGTTCTTTCTTTCAAGAAAGAATAACCCTTCATTCAGGCGGCCTGCGCCGCCATGCCCCGCAGCACGTAGGGAAGAATCCCGCCATGCCGGTAGTACTCGACCTCGTCGAGCGTATCGACCCGGCAGATCACCGGCACGTGGGAGGTGGTGCCGTCGTGACGGTGGATCACCAGCTCGAGCCGCATGCGCGGGGTGATCGTCTCGAGCCCGGGGATGTCGATGATCTCCTCGCCCGTGAGCCCGATCGTCTGCCGCGTGATGCCCTCCTCGGCGAACAGCAGCGGCAGCACCCCCATGCCCACCAGGTTCGAGCGGTGGATACGCTCGAAGCTCTCGGCGATTACCGCGCGGATGCCGAGCAGCTTGGTGCCTTTCGCCGCCCAGTCGCGCGACGAGCCCATGCCGTATTCCTTGCCGCCGAACACCACCAGCGGCACGCCGTCGGCGATGTAGCGAGCCGACGCCTCATAGATCGACATCTGCTCGCCGGACGGCAGGTGCTTCGTCATGCCGCCCTCGACGCCGCTCAGCATCTCGTTGCGGATGCGGATGTTCGCGAACGTGCCGCGCACCATCACCTCGTGATTGCCGCGCCGTGAGCCGTAGGAGTTGAAATCGCTCTGCGCCACCTGCCGATCGAGGAGATACTCGCCGGCGGGAGCGGATTTCTTGATCGAGCCGGCGGGCGAAATGTGGTCGGTGGTGATGTTGTCGCCCAGCAGCGCCAGGATGCGGGCACCCTCGATCTTGCCCGGGGGTGTAGGCTCCGGCGTGATGCCCTCGAAATAGGGCGGGTTCTTCACGTAGGTGGAGCCGTCGTTCCACTTGTAGGTCTCGCTGCCGGTCTCGACCTTCAGCTCCTGCCACTCGGTCGTGCCGAGCGTCACCTGGCCGTAGCGCCGGATGAACTCGTCGCGGTTGATCGAGCTCGCCATCAGGTCGGCGATCTCCTTGTTCGTGGGCCACAGATCGCGGAGATAGACGGGCTGGCCGTCCGAGCCCGTGCCGAGCGGGGCCGTGGTGATGTCCTCGCGGATGTTGCCCAGCAGCGAGTAGGCCACCACCAGCGGCGGGCTCGCGAGATAGTTCGCGCGCACGTTCGGGCTGATGCGGCCTTCGAAGTTGCGGTTGCCCGACAGCACCGACACGGCCACCAGCTTGTTGTCCTCGATCGCGTCGACGATCGCGTCGGGCAGCGGTCCCGAATTGCCGATGCAGGTGGTGCAGCCATAGCCCACCGTGTTGAAGCCGACCGCGTCGAGCTCCACCGCCAGGCCGGATTTTTCCAGGTATTCGGTCACCACCTGCGAGCCAGGTGCCAGCGACGTCTTCACCCACGGCTTCGGCGTCAGCCCCCGCGCACGCGCCTTTTGCGCCACCAGGCCGGCCGCGATCATCACCGCCGGGTTCGACGTGTTGGTGCAGGACGTGATCGCCGCGATCACCACGTCGCCATGGCCGATCTCGTAGTTGGTGCCCGCAACAAGAACCTTCCTGTCGACATCGTTGGCCGGCACGCCGAGCGATTTCGTGAGCTCGGCCGCGAATGCGGTGGCGGCGTCGCGCAAGGCCACCCGATCCTGCGGGCGCTTGGGACCTGCGAGCGACGGCACCACCGTGGAAAGATCAAGCTCCAGCGTGTCGGTGAACACCGGCTCGGGCGAGCTCGCATCGCGGAACATGCCCTGCGCCCGCGAATACGCCTCCACCAGCCTGATCCGGTGCTCGTCGCGGCCGCTCTGGCGCAGATACTCGAGCGTGAGCTCGTCCACCGGGAAGAATCCGCAGGTCGCCCCGTATTCCGGCGCCATGTTGCCGATCGTGGCGCGGTCGGCCACGGGAAGATGGTCGAGCGCCGGTCCGTAGAACTCGACGAATTTTCCGACGACGCCCTTCTTCCGGAGCATCTGCGTCACCGTCAGCACCAGGTCCGTCGCCGTCGCCCCCTCGGGCAGCTTGCCCGTGAACCGGAACCCGATCACGTCGGGGATCAGCATGGCGATCGGCTGGCCGAGCATGGCGGCTTCGGCCTCGATGCCGCCGACACCCCAGCCCAGCACGCCCATGCCGTTGACCATCGTGGTGTGGCTGTCGGTGCCGTAGAGCGTGTCCGGATAGGCGAAGGTCTCGCCCGCGATCGTCGCCGTCCAGACCACCTGGGCGAGGTATTCGACGTTCACCTGGTGGCAGATCCCGGCGCCGGGCGGCACCACGCGAAAGTTCTCGAACGCTTCCTGGCCCCAGCGCAGGAACGCGTAGCGCTCGCCGTTGCGCTCGAACTCGATCGAGACGTTACGCTGCAGGCTGTCCGCCGTGCCCGACACGTCCACCATCACCGAGTGATCGATCACCAGGTCCACCGGAACGAGCGGATTGACCTTCTGCGGGTCGCCGTTGAGCGTGGTGATGCCGTCGCGCATGGCGGCCAGGTCGACCACCGCAGGGACACCCGTGAAATCCTGCATCAGGATGCGCGAGGGCTTGAACGGCACCTCGGTGTCGGACCGGCCCTCCTTCAGCCAGCTCGCGATCGATTTCGCGTCCTCGACCGTGTAGGAGCGGGAATCCTCGAAGCGCAGGACGTTTTCCAGCAGCACCTTCAGGCTGACCGGCAGCCGGCTGACATCGCCGATCGCCGCCTGGGCCTCGGGGATGGAGAAGTAGTGGTAGGTCTTGCCGTCGAGCGCGAGGGTCTTGCGGGTCGTGAGAGTATCGTGGCCGACAGCTTTCATGGGGCGCTCCTTGGCGTAAGGGCACGGCGGCCCGATGCTCCGACCGGGCTTGCCCTGTCGCAGAGAGGATGCCGACCCCGTTTTGAACGGCGATTGGACACTAACATACGCTGCCCGTCCCACCGCGCCAAGAACCCCTCGCCCCCTCCTCGGCCGGGGGACCTGCCCCGTTGACGCGGCTGGAGGCCCGGGCGCTCACGATCGCGCGCGGCGGCCGCGCGGTGCTGCGCGACGTTGGCTTCTCGCTCGCCCCGGGCGACGCGCTGCTGCTCGAGGGGCGCAACGGGGCCGGCAAGTCGACGCTGCTGCGGGCGATCGCCGGCCTGGTGCCGCTCGCCGGCGGCGCGCTGCTCTGGGACGGCGCGGACGCGCTGGCCGATCCCGCGCTGCATGCCACCCGGCTCGCCTTTCTCGGCCACGCCGACGCGATCAAGCCCGGCCTGACGCTGCACGAGAACCTCCGCCTCGCCGCCCGGCTGGCGGGACGCGACGACGCGGCAATCGACGCGGCGCTGGCCGAGTTCGGCCTCGCGCCGCTCGCCGCCGCCCCCTCCGCACGCCTGTCGTCGGGGCAGCGGCGGCGCCTCGCACTGGCCCGCACGTTCCTGGTGGGGAGAAAGCTCATGCTGCTCGACGAGCCGACCACCGGTCTCGACGCCGCCTCGGTGGCCCGGCTCGAGACGCTGCTGGCCCGCCACCGGACCGGCGGCGGCGCGGTGATCGCGTCGAGCCATGGCGGGCTGGCGATGCCGGGTGCGGCGGTGCTGGTGCTCGGATGAACAGGGTCGCCGCCCTGCTCGCGCGCGAGCTGCGCCTGGCCGCACGCCACGGCGGCGACACCGCGGCCGCGGTGCTGTTCTTCGTGCTCGCCGCGTCCTGCTTTCCGCTCGCCTTGCAGCCGAGCCCGGCGCTGCTGCGGCGCATGGCGCCAGCGATCCTGTTCGTGTGCGCGCTGTTCGCCGCACTCCTGCCGCTCGAGCGGCTGCTCGGGGCCGACTGGGAGGACGGCTCGCTCGACCAGCTGCTGCTGAGCGGCATGAGCGCCACAGGCCTCGCCGCGGTGAAGGCGCTCGCCCATTTCATCACCACCGCGGTGCCGCTGATGCTGGCCGCCCTGCCGCTGGCGCCGATGCTGTCGGTGCCGTTCACCGCGGTGCCGGTGCTGCTGGCGGCGCTGGCGATGGCCGGCGGCACGTTCTCGCTGCTGGGCACGCTGCTGGCCGCCCTGGTGCTCGGCGCGCGGCGCGGCGGGGTGCTGCTGCCCCTGCTGGCGCTGCCGCTGCTGACGCCGGTGCTGATCTTCGGCGCCTCAGCGGTGGATGCTGCCGCGGCTGGGCCGTCACTGCTGATGCTGGGCGCGATCCTGCTGTTTCTGGTGGTGCCTTGTCTGCTTGCGACCGGGGCGGCACTCCGGGCGGCGGCTGGGTGAAGAAGGCCAGGGGTTCCACCCCTGGACCCCGCTGGGGCCTTGGCCCCAGACCCCTTTACAATAGCCAGGTCCAGGACCGGGGGTTTAAAGGGCAGAGCCCCTTCCTGCTGCGACCACCAGACCGCCGGCGACGATCAGCGCGCCGCCGATGAGGATCGACACGCTAGGCCGCGCCCCGAACATCACCGCGTCCAGCACCTGCGCCATCACGAAGAACACCGCGACGTAGACGCCCAGCAGGCGCCCGAACTCCCAGGGCGCCGTGTTCACCACCACGCCATAGGCGAACAGGATCGCGGCCCCCGCCACGAGCAGCACCACGCTCCGCCCGTGCAGCCCGCGGCGGATCACCGCATCGCCGCCCGCCTCCAGCAAGGCCGCGAGCGGCAGCAGGAGGGCCGCAAGCATCAGGCCTCGCGATACCAGAGCAGAATCACGCCGATCAGCAGGAAGCACGCGGGCCAGACCGTGCCGGCGATGCGGCCGCCACGCCCCGGCAGGCGGAGCTCCAGCCAGCGCGCCCAACCCGCCGCCACGGAGGCGAGTGCCAGCGGCGTGTGGGTGAGCTCGATCAGGAGCTGGTCCTTTACGTTGGCGATCTGGTGGGTGTGGGTTAGCAGCAGCGCGCCGCCGAGCGACACCATCACCGGGAAGACGAGCGCCGCGCGTGGGCTTCGGAGGCGCTCGGTGCGCACCAGCCATTCGAACACGCCGAAGGCCACGACCACCGAGACGAACATGCGGTGCTGGGCGACCTCGACGTCGCGCCAGGCGGCCATGAAATCCTCCGAGCCCAACGGCCAGACCTCGGGGTCCGAGCGCAGCAGCAGGAAGAGGGCCAGGCCGATGAACAGCAGCGGCCAGTTGCGCGCCGCCCGGACGCCCGCGCGCTCGAGCAGTGCCAGCAGGCCGATTGCCAGCACGAACAGGCCGGCCCAGTGATGGTTGTACTCGGACCAGGCGATGTCGGCAGCGTTGCGCGGCGGCAGCTCGCCCGAGCCCGGCTCGTTGGCCGACGCCGCCGGGCGATGCATCGTCGCCGCCTGGCTGTCGAGCTTCTGCTGGAGTGCCGGGATCGCGAGCCGGTCATGGTCGGGCGAGGACAGGCGCGGCCAGGCCGGGGCGTTGCGGGTGGCGATTTCGGCCAGCGTCACCCGGTCCTGGGCGAGGTCGATCGCCGGCGGCACGGAGGTCAGCGAGGCGGCTGCGAAAAAGATGGTGAAGCCCACGCCGAGCTCGACCTCGGCGAAGCGCCGCATGCGGATCACGGGCGCCGCCGGATCGCGGCCGAGGCGTTCGGTGACGAGGAAATTGCCCAGGCCGAGTGCCAGCAGGCCGCCGAACATGGCGATCTTGGCGCCCACCATCACGCCGAAGGCGGTGCCGTAGAAGCCGGCGATCGAGCCGATATACGCGATGCTCATCGCCGCGCCCGACACGACGATCGCGGCCACGCCCGCCATCGACATGCGCGAGAAGCGCTGCGCCACGCGGCGGAAATCGGCGGCGCGGTCGAGGCGTGCGAGCACGATCAGGAACGAGGCGATGCCGCCGATCCAGATCGCGGCGCCGAACTGGTGCAGCGCCTCGATCGGCAGGAGCAGTTCCGAATGCGCGAGGCGCGCCGCGGCATGCGTGCCCAGCGTCGCCGCTGCGAGCTCGACGGCGCCCGCCAGCAGGAGCCCGCCCGCGACCGCCGGGCCCACCGAGGCGCCGGTGGTGACCCGCTCGGCGACGGCGACCGACGCCGCACCCACCGAGCGCGCCGGGTGGAGCGGCGTCATGCGCCACGGCCGGACCAGGAGGGCCGCCATCGCCAGTGCCGCGGCTGCCTTGACCAGGCCCGCCTCGGCGAAGCGGGCACCGAGCACGTCGAGCAGGCCGAGGCCGACCGTGTCGATCAGCACGGCGGCCTTCAGCGCGATCGCGAGGAGCTCCAGGGCCGCGAGCGCCAGCGAGGCCGCAAGTGCGAGCCCTGCCACGCGACGGCGGATCTCTCCCCCACGCGCGAGGCCTGCCTCAAAGGGGGCTGCCACCAGCAGCAGGAACAGGATGCCGCCAAGCGCCATCGACTGCGCGACGATGGTGAGGCCGTGCAGGATGATGTCGAGATAGCCGAACAGGTCGACGAGGAGCGACATGGTGGGGGCGCGACCTTACTGGACGGTGAACGGAACCTCGCCGCGGGTGATGTGGCCGTCCTGCGCGAGGGCCTGCCAGCGGAGGATGTAGCTGCCCGGCTTGAGGTCGGCGGCCGCGTCGAACTCGTCCTCGGACGCGGTGCCGGTGAGCGGCAGCTTGTGCGCGCTCTTGGCCGCGGTGTCGCCGGGGCCGGCGAGGCTCACGCGGCTGCGGTGCAGGTCGATGCGGCTGTTGTAGCGGAGCTTGATCGCGAGCTTGCCCGCTTGGATGGTCCCGCCCACGCTCGGCGTGCTCGCGACCAGGATCGCATGCGCGAAGGCACGCGGTGCTAGCCCAAAGGCGAGCGGGAGTGCGAGGAAAAGAGATGCGCGTGCGACGCGGGTGGGGAAGGCCATGCGGTGCAGTCCTGGAGGTCGTGGTCGCATGTAGTGCCGCCGCCGCCGCCTGTCCAACGGCGGAGGCAGCCCCGCTCGCGGTGCCGGTGGATGCGACCTGCGTGAGCTCGCCGTTTGGCTTCCGGCACTGGGTCGGGCCGCACGCACCGGCGGGTTTTCACAACGGCATCGACCTGCCGGCGCCGGCCGGCGCGATCGTGCGTGCCGCGGCTGCGGGCACGGTCTCGAAGATCGAACGGCGCGGGATCGGCGGGCTGCAGGTGTTCGTGACGCACCCGGGCGGGCTGACCACGCTCTACTCGCATCTCGGCAGCGTGGTGCCGCGGATCGCCGAGGGCGCCACGTCGCTCGCGGCCGGCGCGCCGATCGGCCGCATCGGCCGGACCGGCGTCACCTACGGCACCCACCTGTTCTTCGCGGTGTTCGCGGCCGGCCGGGCGATCGATCCCGATCTGCTGCTCGGCCTGCCGCGTTGTTGAGGCCGCGCCGTCAGTCGGCCGTCTGAGAGGTGTACGCGCCGCGCGGGTCGTGCGGGGCGGCCACGTCCTGCATCGAGGTGCGCGTGCGGTTGTAGGACACGAAGAGGGCAGCGCCGGTGAAGACGAAGGCGCCGACCGCGTTGCCGAGCGTCGACGGGATCTGGTTCCACAGCCACCACTGGCCGACCGTCACGTGCGCGCCCAGCATCATGCCCGCCGGGATCGCGAACATGTTCACCACGCAGTGTTCCCAGCCCTGGCTGACGAAGATGAAGATCGGCAGCCAGCAGCCCAGGATTTTCCCCAGCGTCGACGTCGACGCCAGGCCCATCACGGAGCCGAGGCTGACCATCCAGTTGGCGAGCACGGCCTTGGTGAAGACGGTCACCAGGCCGAGCATGCCGAGCGCCTCGTAGGTCGTGGTCTTGTGCTCGGCCAGCACGCGGAGCTGGTCGCCCACGATGCCGCCGGAATTGGTGCCGGCGCTGGTGGTCGCGACCCAGAACAGCACGGCGTAGATCAGGCTGCCGGCGAGATTGCCCACGAACACGAGACACCAGTTGCGGAGCATCGCGCCCCAGCCGATGCGCCCGGCGAACAGCGCGGTCGGCAGCACACCGAGATTGCCGGTCAGCAGCTCCATGCCCAGCACCACGATGATGGCGAAGCCCGCCGGGAAGAACGCAGCGCCGATCACGAACTGCTTGGTCTGGCCGGCGATCAGGAACGCCATCGAGGTGACGAAGCCGAGATAGGCGCCGGCAAGCGCCGCTCGTACCAGCAGATCGAGCACGGGAAGCCGGCACTTGATGACTGACGCCTCGATCATGTTGTCGAGAATGGCGGCGGGCTTGACGTAGTCGGACACGAGACGACCCCCGGGGGAATGCAGCCCGAAGGCCTCAGTTTGGATTGGAGTGGTTAAAGCTTCGCGAAAGACGCGGTTCCGTTTTGGACGAACGCACCAGCGCAAGGGGCTCTGCCCCTTAGACCCCGCCAGGACAAGCAGTCCTGGACCTGCCTACGAAAGGGGTCTGGGGTTAAGACCCCAGCGGGTCCAGGGCGTCACGCGACAGCGTGCTGCGCACGACGCCCTGGCCTTCTACCGCCCACCCGTCCCCGGCAGGCTGGAATCCCGGTTCGCCGGATTAAGCGACTGCGGCCCGGCGCTCTGATACGCATCCCCGAACGCCCCAAGCTGCGCGCCCGTCACCGGATCGTGCGAGGCGCGCATCTCGGCCGTGGGTGCGACCGGCGGCGGCTGCGTCGGCGCCGGCTTGAAGCGGGGGTCATGGAAGGGAATGTGACGGCCGTAGACCGTCACACCCTCCTGCTTGTTGGGGACCGCGGGAGGATCGGCGGCAAGCGCCGACCCTCCCGAGACAAGCGCCAGAGCTGCGAACAGCGCCGGCGTCCGGATGCGAGCCCCGGTCAGACGTAGTGCTCGGCGAGCGGCGCGAACCCGTTGAAGCGCTGGCTCGCATAGGTCGAGACATACGCGCCCGTCGCCTCCAGGGTGACGACGTCGCCGGTCTCGAGGTCGAGCGGCAGGCGGTAGCTGCTCCGCTCGTAGAGGATGTCGGCGCCGTCGCAGGTCGGCCCCGCGATCGTCACCGGCCCGTCCGCCTGGCCGTCATGCGGTGTCGCGATCCGGTATTTGATCGCCTCTCCCTCGGTCTCGGCCAGGCCGCCGAAGCGGCCGATGTCGAGATAGACCCAGCGCACCGGGTCGTCGCCGCGGCGCGACACGAGCACGACCTCGGAGCGCACCACGCCCGCATCGCCCACGATGAAGCGCCCCGGCTCGACCAGGATTTCCGGCAGTGCATTGCCGAAGTGGCGGGTCATCGCCCGCATGATCGCACCGGCAAAACTGTCGATCGCCGGCACCTCGTCGCGGTAGCGCACTGGGAAGCCGCCGCCGCAATTGACCATGCGGATGTCGACGCCCGCGTGGGCCAGGTCGGTGAACAGCATCGCCACCGTGCCGATCGCCGCCTCGTAGGCGTCGGTCTCGACCTGCTGGCTGCCCACGTGGAAGGACAGGCCGCAAGGGTCGAGGCCCAGCGACTTGGCGCGGATCATCAGGTCGCGGGCATGCGCCACCGTGGTGCCGAACTTCCGCGACAGGGGCCAATCGGCGCCTTTGTTCTCCACCAGCAGGCGGCAATACACCTGCGCGCCCGGCGCATGGCGCGCCAGCTTGTCGAGCTCGCCGTCGCTGTCGAAGGCGAACACCGGCACGCCGTGCGCATGCGCCCGCGCGATGGCGGAGCTTTTCTTGATCGTGTTGCCGAACGAGATGTGCCGCGGATCCGCACCGGCCGACAGGCACATCTCGATTTCCTCGATGCTCGCGGCATCGAAGGAGGAGCCGAGACCCACCAGGCGCTCGAGCACCACCGCGGCAGGGTTCGCCTTCACCGCGTAGTAGATGCGCGCCAGGGGCAGGGCCTCATGCAGCGCACGAAAATTCTCCTCGACGCGATCGACGTCGACGACGAGACACGGCGTCGCAAGCGAGGCGACGTCGAGAAAACGGGCGAGTTTGGGAGTCATCGCACCCATCTTTCCCATCAGATCGTCCACCTGTGTTCGGCGATGGACGGAGTTGCGAAACGGTCGAACGAACCAGCGACCAAAAGAATCCCGCTGTGGGAGCCTGGCGGCTCCTCCGGCGGACCCGGATTGCCAGAACGCTTGACGTCGTTGCGTAACCCGAGGGCCAGAGGCACGTGCGTTGCTGCGTGGGGGGTGCATCTAGGGCCACAGCCCCCCCGATGCAACCGCTAATCACGTGAGATCGTTTTCATTTTCGCGGATCGATTCGGGATCCGTTTCGCGAACGCCCATCACCCCTACCTAGTCACTGGTCGAGGAGACCGCGCGGCATGAGCGACACGGATTTCCAGGGTGAGGGTCTCCAGGGCGGGGGCGTGCCGGTGCGGCCGCCGACAATCGCCACGCGCGACCGCAGGCACGCGAGCAAGCCCCCCGAGCGCGACGAGGAATCCAGGCGCCGGCTCGGGCGCTACGCCATCCACCCGGGGCAGATCCCGTGGGCGGGGTGGAAGCGCGTTCTCATGCGGGCGGGCGAAGGCGTGATCTCCGACCGCGTGACGCTGGCGGCTGCCGGCTGCGCCTTCTACGCCGTGCTGGCGATGTTCCCGACCATCTCGATGCTGATCGCGCTCTACGGCCTGGTGTTCGACCCGCACTCGGTCGAGAGCCAGCTCGCGATGATGCGCGACATCCTGCCGGCCACCACGCTGTCGCTGATCTCCGACCGGGTGCACGCGCTGGTGAGCAAGCCGCCGGGCACGCTGACCTTCTCGTTCGTGATCAGCCTGATGATCACCCTGTGGTCGGCGTCGGCCGGCACCAAGTCGATCCTGTCGGCGCTGAACATCGCCTATGACGAGATCGAGACCCGCAGCTTCGTGCGCTACCAGATCACCGCGCTGGCGATGACGCTCTGCGCGATCCTGGGCGCGGCTCTGGCGGTGGCGTTCATCGTGGCCCTGCCGCCGATCCTGACCTACGTGCCGCAGCAGCTGGGGCTCACCGAGATCGCGAACGAGCTCGCGGTGTGGATCAGGCTCGGCAGTTTTGTGCTCATGCTGGCCTTCGTGGTGGCGGCCTTGTCGGTGCTCTACCGGTTCGGGCCCAACCGGCGGCCGGCGCGGTGGAACTGGGTGTCGCCCGGTTCGCTGCTGGCGACGCTGCTCTGGCTACTCGCCTCGTTGGGCTTCTCATACTACGTCGGGCACATCGCGAGCTACGACGCGACCTATGGGCCGCTCGGCGCCATCGTCGGCATGATGATGTGGTTCTACGTGACGGCGTTCGTGGTGCTGGCGGGCGCCGAGCTGAACGCGGAGCTGGAACTGCAGACGGCGGAGGACAGCACCTCGCCGGGCAACAGCCCTATCGGCGAGCGAGGCGCCTACGTGGCTGACCATGTCGCACGTGACTGACATGGTGGGCTGAGGCACGAGGCGTGGCGACCTCCTGATCGTCCGCCTCGTCCGGCGCTTCGGCCACTTCCTCGTTCGTCTCGGACTGGCGGAGGTCGGTGTCAGTCGCGCGCGTCACCACGACCTCGGCGACCCCGCTGCCGATCATGCCCAGCCGGCGGGCTGCAGCGGGCGACAGGTCGATGATGCGGTGGCCGTGGTCGGGCTCGCGGTCGTTCACGGTGACGATCACGCTCTCGCCGGAATCCTCGGAGGTGACCAGCAGCCGCGTGCCGAGCGGAAGCGAGGCGTGGGCGGCGGTGAGCTTGAGCGGGTCGAACACGGCGCCGCTCGAGGTGCGGTGACCGCTCCAGTGGCGGCCGTAGTAGCTGGCCTGCCCATCCTGGTGCCAGTTCTGGGCCTGATGCCAACTGCCCGACCCGTCGGCGAAAGCCGAGGCCGACAGCAATGCGAGCGCGCCCGCCACCGAGGCACCGGCCATGCTGCGGGCGACAGTCGACGTTCGCAGAAGCTGCGTGAAAAGATCCACGATTCTGTGGCTCCCCCGATCCCCGAAGCAATGAAAACACGGGTCCGTGAACGGGAGCAAGCAATTTCATCACGCGCGCGTGTTCCCGAAATGATCCGGGCAGTCGGACGGGGGCATCTCACTGTTTCGATTGCGGAAGAGCGCGAGCTACAAGGATGTTTATGCGTTCTTTACTTCGTGATGCTGCACCGCACCACAGTGTTCTCGCGTGTGACCTCGGGAGAAGGCCAGGGGCTCTGCCCCTGGACCCCGCTAAGGGCAGTCGCCCTTAGAACCCATTCCTCAGGTAAAGGGATCCAAGGGGCGACTGCCCTTTGCTAGCCCCTGGAGCCTTATAATTGGAGGTCCAGGATCGACGTCATGCCGAAGGCGTGCTTCGCAACGGGGCCTGGTGGGGTTTGGGGCAAAGCCCCAATCTTCTTAAATGACAGCCCTCAGCCTAGGCGATGCCCCCCTGACCCTGCAGGACATCGCCGCCATCGCCGCAGGCGAGGTCCGCTTCGACCTCTCGCCTGCCGCCCGAGAAGCCGTCGCCCAAGGCCGCCGCGTCGTCGACCGCCTGGTCGACGACGCGATCCCCGCCTACGGCATCACCACGGGCGTCGGCAGCCACAAGGAGTTCGGCGTCGATCGGGCGACCATCGCCCGCTACAACGATCTCCTGATCACCGGCCATGCGACCGCCGTTCCGGGCGGCAATGCCCCGCCGGCGACCGTGCGCGTGGCGCTCGCAATCCAGCTTTCCCTGTTTGCCCGCGGGCGTTCCGGGGTGCGGCCGGCGCTGGTCGACAGCCTGCTGGCGCGCCTGCAGGCCGACGACCTGCCGGACGTGCGGCAGGGATCGTCCGTGGGCGCGTCGGACGTGGTGGCCATGAGCCAGCTCGCCGTCCCGCTGATCGGCAAGAGCGGTCTCGGACCCGGCGGCGCGGGTCCGCTTCCGCTCGACACCCTGGCCGCCAAGGAAGCGCTCTCGCTGCTCAACTCCAACAGCCTGATGCTGGCCGAGGGCTGCCTGGCGCTGCTGGAGACGCGGGCGCTGCTCGATGCCGCCGCTTTGGCCGGCGCCCTCTCGATCGAAGGCTTTCGCGGCAACCTGCAATCCTGGCGCGAGGAGGTCGACCTGGCGCGCGGCCAGCCCGGTCAGATCCGCGCCGGCCGCACGCTGCGCCGCCTGCTGGACGGCAGCCGGCTCTGGAATGCCGGCGAGGCGCGCCTGCTGCAGGATCCACTCAGCTTCCGCTGCGTGCCCCAGATCCACGGCGCCGCCGAGGCCGCCTACGACTTCGCGGCCGCGATCTTCGAGACCGAGCTCTCTTCCGCCTGCGACAACCCGCTGATCGACCCCGCGACCCGGACCTTCTTCCCGCACGGCAACATGGAGACGTCTGCTTGTTGCCTGGCGATGGACACGCTGCGCCAGGCGCTGGCCAAGGTGATCGAGGCCTCCGGGCAGCGCATCCACAAGATCCAGTGGCCGGAGTTCTCCGGCCTGCCCACAGGCCTCGCGTCCGAGCCGGGTGCCACGGGCGGGGTGCAGTTCCTCAAGCTCGGGCATCTCGCCGGGGCCTGCGTCGGCGCGGTCCGGCAGGCCTCAGCACCGGCGCTGCTGAACTATTCCGGCCAGCTCGACGACGGCGTCGAGGACGTGGGCGGCAACGCGCCGCAATCGGTGGCCGAGACGGTGCGCTCCCTGCCGCCGGCCTGGAACGTGCTGACGATCGAGATCGCCTGCGCGGTCTGGGCGATCCACCGCCGCGGGATCCCCGTCGAGGCGCTCGGGCGCGGGCTCCGGCCGCTCGCGGGCCGGATCCTGGCCCTGCTGCCGATCGGCCGCGAGGGCGAGTGCCTGTTCGACCTCGCCCCTCTGGTGGACGCCGTCCGCGCCGCCGCTACCTGATCAGTCCGGCCAGCGGGCTGGACGGATCCGCCCCCATGCGCCGGGGCATCCGCCCGGCCCGCCGTGCCAGCCGCCCCGCCTCCACCGCCGCCCGCATCGCGCGCGCCATCAGCACCGGCTGCCCGGCATGGGCGATCCCCGAGTTCAGCAGCACCGCGTCGCAGCCGAGCTCCATCGCGATCGCCGCATCCGACGCCGTGCCGATCCCGGCATCCACCAGTACCGGCACTTTGGTTTGCTCGATCAGCAGCGACAGCATCGCCGGGTTGGTGAGCCCCAGGCCCGACCCGATCGGCGCGCCCAGCGGCATGATCGCGACCGCCCCCCGCTCCTCCAGCCGTGCCGCCGCCACGGGGTCGTCGGCGCAGTAGACCATCACCTCGAACCCGTCGGCCACCAGTGCGTCCAGCGCCTCCGCGGTGGCCTGCATGTCGGGGTAGAGATGCGGCGGCGGGCCGAGCACTTCGAGCTTGACCAGGTTCCACCCGCCCGCCTCACGCGCCAGGCGCAGCGTGCGCACGGCGTCGCGCGCGGTGTGGCAGCCGGCGGTGTTGGGCAGGTAGGTGTAGCGCTTCGGATCCACGTGATCCTGCAGCATCGGCGCCGACGGATCCGACAGGTTCACCCGGCGCACGGCCACCGTCACGATCTCGGCCCCCGAGGCCTCGATCGCGGCCGCGGTCTCCTCGAGGTCGCGGTACTTGCCGGTGCCCACGATCAGCCGCGAGCGGAAGCGGCGGCCCGCCACCTCCCACTGATCGTCGTCAAACCCCGCGATGATCGGCGTGTCCATGGCTCAGCCCCCTCCGATGAAATGCACGATCTCGAGCCGGTCGCCCGGTGCCAGGCGCACCGAGGCGTAGGTGGAGCGCGGCACGATCGCCTCGTTGAGCTCGACCGCGACCTTGCCGCCCGGCAAACCGAGCCCGGCCAGCAGCCCGGCCACAGTGCTGCCCGTGGCCAGCTCGCGCGCCTCGCCGTTGACCGAGACCAGGATCAGCTCCGTCGTATTCGCCACTGTCGCTCCCACCCCGGACCATCCCCCGCCTGCCACCTTGGATATGGCGCGCCGCGAGCAAGGGTTGGAGCCCCCACGGGGAAATGCTAACGCCCCCCGGATGGCAACGCCGCCGCTCATCTCCGTTCTCAACGGTCCCAACCTCAACATGCTCGGTGTGCGCCAGCCGGAGCTGTATGGCCGCGCGACGCTCGACGACGTGGAGGCGATCTGTGCGGCCACCGCCGAGAACATCGGCGTCGCGATCGACTTCCGCCAGACCAACGGGGAGGGCGAGCTGATCTCCTGGGTGCAGGAGTGCCGCGGCCGGGCCCGGGGCATCGTGATCAACCCCGGCGCCTACGCCCACACCTCGATCGGCCTGATGGACGCGCTGCTCGCCGCAGGCGTGCCCGCGATCGAGGTGCACATCTCCAACATCCACAAGCGCGAGAGTTTCCGGCACCACTCCTACGTCGCGATGGCGGCGGTGGGCGTGATCTGCGGCCTCGGCATTCGTGGCTACGCACTGGCACTGACCGCGATGGCGGAACTTCTGATGGACGAGGACGACCGATGAGCCGCCTTCCCGTGGACACCGACGCGATCCGCATGCTCGCGGACATCCTGAACGAGACCGGCCTGACCGAGATCGAGATTTCCGAGGGCGACGCGCGCATCCGCGTGGCACGCCAGGTGACCGTGACGCAGGCGGCGACCGTGGTGGCGGGACCCGGCCAGGCGGCGCCGGCCGCACCCGTCCCCGCAGCGGCGGCGAACGATGAGGCAGCGGCCCCGCCCGACCTCGCCGCCCATCCCGGTGCCGTGCGCAGCCCGATGGTGGGGATCGCCTATCTCACTCCCGAGCCGGGGGCGGCGCCGTTTGCGGCGGTGGGCCAGGCCGTGACCGCCGGCCAGACCCTCCTGCTGATCGAGGCGATGAAGACGTTCAACCAGATCAAGGCGCCGCGCGCGGGCCTGCTCACCGCGATCCTCGTCTCCTCCGGCTCGCCCGTCGAGTTCGGTGAGGTGCTCGCGGTGGTCGAATGATGTTCGGGAAAATCCTGATCGCGAACCGGGGCGAGATCGCGCTCCGGGTGCTCCGCGCATGCCGCGAGCTCGGGATCGGCACGGTCGCCGTGCACTCCACCGCCGATGAGGACGCGATGCATGTGCGCCTGGCCGACGAGGCGGTGTGCATCGGCCCGCCGGCGGCGCGCGACAGCTACCTGAACAAGGCGGCGATCCTGACGGCGGCCTCGATCACCGGCGCCGACGCGATCCATCCCGGCTACGGGTTCCTGTCGGAAAACGCCGACTTCGCCGAGATGGTGGAGGCGCAGGGGCTGCAGTTCATTGGGCCGGCGCCCGCGCATATCCGCATGATGGGCGACAAAATCCAGGCGAAGGCCGCGATGATGCGGCTGGGCGTGCCGCTGGTGCCCGGCTCGGACGGCGCGATCACGGATATCGAGACCGCGCTCGAGTTGGGCCGCGGCATCGGCTACCCGATGCTGGTGAAAGCGGCCGCCGGCGGCGGCGGCCGCGGCATGAAGGTGGCGCTGAACGCGGAGGAACTGCCCGACGCGATCCGCATCGCCAAGGCGGAGGCGCGCGCCGCGTTCGGCAACGACGAGGTCTACATCGAGCGCTATCTCGACAAGCCGCGCCATATCGAGCTGCAGGTGCTGGCCGACAGCCACGGCCAGGTGGTGCATCTCGGCGAGCGCGACTGCTCGCTGCAGCGCCGCCACCAGAAGCTGCTCGAAGAGGCGGGATCGCCCGCGCTCAACGCCGCCCAGCGCGACGAGATCGGCGAGACGGTCACGGGGGCGCTCAAGCAGCTCGGCTACCGCAACGCCGGCACGCTGGAGTTCCTGTACCAGGACGGCCACTTCGCCTTCATCGAGATGAACACCAGGCTGCAGGTCGAGCATCCGGTCAGCGAGATGATCACCGGCATCGACATCGTCCGCGAGCAGATCCGCATCGCCGCCGGCGAGACGCTCGGCTACACACAGGCGGACGTGCGTTTCGAAGGCCACGCGATCGAGTGCCGCATCAACGCGGAAGACCCCGAGACCTTCGCGCCGTCGCCGGGCCTGGTCACGGCCTATCACGCGCCGGGCGGCCCGGGTGTGCGCGTCGATAGCGGGATCTACGCCGGCTACCGGGTGCCCCCCTACTACGACAGCATGATCGGCAAGCTGATCGTGCATGCGCCGACGCGGATGGACGCGATCCGGCGGATGCAGCGGGCGCTGGAGGAGTTCGCGGTGATCGGGGTGAAGACGGTGGCGCCGTTGCATCAGCGGATTCTCGCCGAGCCCAGTTTTCAGCGGGGGGATTATACGATCCACTGGCTCGAGGATTTTGTGGCGGGCAAGCTGGCGGCCTGAAGAAAACCAGGGGCGTCTTGCCGAAGGCGTGCTGCGCACAGGGCCCTGGACCCCGCTGGGGCCTTGGCTCCAGACCCCACTCGATGACACGGCGTTCGAAAAGTGGCACGATGGATTCACCCTGGAGTCAATCCGGAGCCATGCCTGTCAACCTGTCGATCAAGAACGCACCCGATCGGGTCGTGCAACGCCTGCGGGCGCAGGCCGAGCGGCATCACCGTTCGCTCCAGGGCGAATTACTGGCCATCATCGAGGCGGCCGTTCGGGACGACGAGCCCGCGACGCCTGCCGACATCCTCGCCGAGGTGCGCCGACTGGGGCTTCACACACCCAGCGAGGCTGCTGCCATCGTCCGCAGCGACCGGGATGGCGGTTAAGGTCGTCGACGCTTCGGCTTTGGCGGCCCTCCTGTTCGGTGAACCGGAGGCGGACTCCGTCGCCGCCCGGCTGCATGGCTCGGAGCTGGTGGCGCCCGCCCTGCTCGGCTTCGAACTCGCCAATGTCTGCCTGGTCAAGAGCCGGCGCCATCCCGCACAGCGGGACGCGCTGCTTGCCGCGTTCGGCTTGCGCGGACGACTGCAGGTGGCAAACGCCTCGATCGATCACGACGGCGCCCTGGCGCTGGCGACCGTCACCGGTCTGACGGCTTACGATGCGAGCTATCTCTGGCTCGCGCGGCGGCTCGGCGCGGAACTCGTCACACTGGACCGGAAGCTCACCGAGGCTGACAAGGCGAGCCGGACGTGACCGCTCGCCGTAGAGCCTAGAGACGAGATGGCCAATGTATGTTCCGCGACAGTTCCGGGAGGAACGCCCCGAGATTCTGGCGGGCGCCATCCGCGACATCGGGTTCGCAGCGCTCGTGACGGGTGGCGCGGACGACCTCCAGGTCAGCCATGTGCCGATGGTGCTGAAGGAGGGCGACCCCTGGGTGCTGGAGACGCATGTCGCGCGTCCGAACCCGCATTGGGAGCGCGCCGGCGGGCCGACGATCGCGATCTTCCAGGGGCCGCAATCCTACATCTCGCCGTCCTGGTATGCGACGAAGCGCGAGCACGGGCGCGTCATGCCGACGTGGAACTACATCGCGGTGCATGTGCACGGGACGCTGGAAGTGGTGGAGGACGAGGCGTGGCTGCTCGCGCATCTGAACGACCTCACCCGCGAGAACGAGGACATGCGCGACGCGCCCTGGGAGGTTTCGGACGCGCCGGCGGAGTTCATCCGCGGGCTCACGCGCGCGATTGTCGGTCTTCGGCTCCGAGTCACGCGCGTCGAGGGTGCGTGGAAGATGGCGCAGCATCGGAGTGAGGGCGACCGGCTGGGCACGATCGCCGGCCTCGAGGCGGAAGCCGGCGGCCAGGACGTGGCGCGGGCCATGCGAGACTTGGAAGCAGCACGCAGGACCAAATGAATGGAGGTCCAGGATCGACACGATCCTGGTGGGGTTTGGGGCGTCATGCCGGAGGCGTGCTGTGCACGACGCCCCGATCTTCTTGGAGGCCGTTTGGGAACTGTCCGTTCAGGAGGAAGACCAGGGCTCTGCCCTGGACCCGCCAAGGGACAGTCGTCCCTTGGATCCCTGATCGTTTGGGTTGTTCCCTGGCGAAGCCTGAAACTCTAGATTTAGGCTAACGCACTCCGTCTCCAACGCCTGTACTCCAACCTTAAGTAGGGGGTTCTAAGGGCGACTGCCCTTGAGCTCGGTCCAGGGGCAGAGCCCCTGGCCTTCTTCGCCCGATCAAAGTTTTCAAACAGCCTCTTAGAAGCGTCGTTCCATGACGTCGTCGATCAGCTTTTCATACGCCGAAATATACCTATCCATCCGCAGAGACTTCTCCGCGAACTTCCGCGCCCCCTCACGAAGCCTGTCGGCCAGCTCGCGGTCTTCCAGGATCTCCAGGATCCGGTCGGCCAGCTTGTCGGGCGAGTGGAACGGCGTCAGCAGCCCCTGCCGCCGGTGACGCACGAACTCGCGCACGGGCCCGGTGTCGCTCGCCACCAGCGCGCAGCCGCAGGCGAGGCTTTCCCGCAGCGACCAGGACAGCACGAACGGATAGGTCAGATAGACATGCGCGTCCGAGCGCTGCAGCAGGCGCAGGTAGTCGTCGTAGGGGAGCTTGCCCACGAAGTGCACGCGCTCCGGATCGAACCGGTTGCCCAGCTCGCGCAGCATGTGCTCGCGCCAGGTGCCGGCCGCCAGGCGCGCGCCGTAGCTGACCCCGTCGCCGCCCACCATGATGACGCGCACGTGGCGGCGCTCGGCGAGCAGGCGTGGAAGGGCGCGCATCAGGATGTGGAAGCCACGGTAGGGCTCGAGGTCGCGCGAGACGTAGGTGACCAGCTTTTCCCGCGGCGCCACGGTGAGCTCGCCGAGCTTGAACGCGCGGCGTCGGATCGCCGGCGCCGGGCGGCATTTGTCGGTGTCCACACCCTCGGGCAGCAGCGAGATGCGGGGCCGCGCCCATTCGGGATAGGAGCTCAGCTGGAACGCGGTCGGCGTCTGGCCGTGGCCCGGATTGGTGAGTGCGAGCAGGTTGACCGCGTTCTTGGCGCGGATGCGCGGGTGGTTCTCGACCGGGGTCGGGAATTCCGGGTCGAAGCCCACGTCGAACGCATCGGCGTGGTAGAAGAACTCGTGATAGCCGAGTAGCGGCACGCTGGGCCAGACGTCGCAGAGGTTGAGCAGCTCGCCCCAGCCGTGATGGCCGATGATGATGTCGGGTACGAAGCCGAGCTTCTTCGTTTCGCGGCAGACGTTGGCCACGACCCCCGCGCGGATCGCGGCGGCCTCGAACTCGGAGACCACGGGGAAGGTGCCCTGCCCGAAGCCCGCCGGCATCTGGTACAGGACGCGGCGAACGCCCTCCATGCGGTTCGGGTTGGCCTCACCGACAAACACGATGTCGTGCTTCTTCTGCGCGACCAGGTGGCGCAGCAGGTGCAGGAACTGCGCCGGGAAGTTCTGGTGGACGAAGAGGTATTTCACGTCTGATCGGCGCGCGGGAGACTGCCCTGCCTACCGGCGCTTGCCGCCGCCCCCGATCGGCGGCTTGGGTGCCACGGGCCTGGCGGTCACCACCGGACGCACCGGCGCCTTGATCGGCGGCCGGAGACGGGCGGTCTCGGACACGGCTTCCGTCCCCAGTCGCGCTGCCGTGGCGGCGCCGGCGGCGGCCGGCGCGATCTCGACCAGGAAGGCCTCGAGCGGGGCCAGGCTTTCCGCCTCGCAGGCGCGGCTGCCATCGACCGGGCCCATGGCGCTGCCGTCGGTGAAGGTCGCCGAGACGCGCACCGCGTGCGTCCGGGCGGCCTCGCCCTTGAGGCGGACGCGCAGGCCCAGGATCGGCAGCGCCATGCCGCGGCTGCCGCAATACTGGCCGCCATCAGCCCAAGGGCTGAGCCAGCCGCGGCCGAGCACCGCCTGGTATTCGATGTCCTCGCGGCCGAGGCCGCTATTCTTCTCGGGCTGCGGGGCGATCGAGTATCCCTCGATCCAACGCTGGCTGCCGCGATCGCCCATCCATTCGCCGAGCGAAGTGATGACGTCGCCGCGGCGCTGCACATGGGCCGCGACCTCGGCCGTGTCGGGGATGACCCCGCCCGTCATCGGCAGGCCGGTGGGGCTGCGCTCGCCGCCGGCGCCGCCACCTTCGCTCAGCTGCTGGATCTGGATCTTCGGCGGCGGCTCGGTGGCCCCCGGGCGCTGGTAGATGGTGATCAGCAAGCGCGCACTCTCGACGGGCACGCGCACCAGCGCCGCGCCCTCGTCGCCGCCCATCCAGCCATCGTCGCGGAAGGTGCGGATCATGACCTCGGAATCCTGGCCGGGCGGCAGCGACACGCGCACGCCGGGCAGGCCGGTGGCCGGGTCGACCTGCTGGGAGCCGGGGGCGTGGAAGACGCAGAACAGGCCGCGCTCCAGCGTCATCAGATGGGCGGAGACTTTCAGCTCTTCGACCACCTTCTGCCCCGCCTGACCGGACTGACCCTGGGCATCTGGAGCTTGAGCCATCAGGCGACCGCCTCTTTCTGTGACAATTCAAAGTCGTGCGCGGCATGATTGCACACCCGGCGGTGCCTTTGATCATGCGGAACGGTGGGTTGCCAAGTCGTTCGTCACAATTGACGCCACGGGCGCGGCGGCCTCGCCGAGCCCCGCTTCGTTGGAGTGGGCGTCGTTGGAGTGGGCGTCGTTGATCAGGGCGTCGTTGATCAGGTGGGGGGGCAGGCCGAGCGGCAGCAGGCGGCCCGCACGGCGCGCCCGGATGCGTTCGGCCTGGGCGCCGAGCTCGAAGGCCACCACGTCGAGGCCGGCGCGCCAACACTCGCTGAGCGCGTAGGACCAGGTCTCGGGCCAGAGCGCGGGCATGAACGCGATGTCGCAGCCGTGCAGCTGGACCAGGGTCGCGACCTCGTCCTCCTGGTAGGGGCCGGTGATGAAGACGGGACCGGCGGCCAGCACGCGCTCGTCGTCGGACGTATGTCCCACCACCACGAAGCGGAGCGGGAGCGCGCGCGCGGCGGCATCGCGGGCGCAGGCGATCAGCACCTCGATGCCCTTGGCCTCGCCGATCGCACCGAGCACGCACACCACCACGGGCGCCTGGCGGGGTCGGCGGCGCCGGGTGCCCGCGGGTGCGAGCGGGATCGGCGCCTCCCAGGGCTCGACGGCGACCGCGAGGCCGGGGAAATGCCGCTCGAGGCGGGCCGCCGCATCGGCGGTGGGGGCGATCACGCGGGCGGCGCGGCCGAGCAGGTCGGCGGACGAGGCGACGAGCGCGTCGACGTCGCGGTCGTCGGTGAGCAGGCTGCCCAGCGTGTCGATGCAGCTTCGGCAGCCGGCGATGTCCGGCTCGCCGCACCAGACGCCGCCGGTGCCGATCAGCGCGATGCGCGGGCAGAACCAGGCGTAGTCGTGCACCAGGATGTCGATCGGGGCGCCCAGCGCGCGGCACAGTTCTTCCACGTCCTCGTGATGGCCGAGCAGATGGTGGATTTCGACGCGCTCGACGCCGAGCGCGCGCAGCAGTTGCTCCACCTCGGCGAGCCCGTCGGGCACGGTCCAGCGCAGGTTCGGGAAAAGCTTCGGCCGCGCGCCGTCCTCGACGGACAGAACATCGTCGCGCTGCATCTCGGGGTCGCCGCGCAGCACGAAGGTGGCGCGGCCGGCGGCCACATGCGCGCGCACGCGCTCGCGGATCACGCGCTCGACGCCGCCGCCCATCTGGTGCGTCACCAGCAGCACCGCCGGACGCGGCGGCTCGGCCAGCAGCCGGGCGATGTCGAGACGACGCCGGGCGGGCGCCATCGGGTCGGCCTCGATGTGGCGGGCGATCAGCGCGTCGTAGCCGGGATGGAGCCGGTTGAGCACGGCCAGGTTGCGGATGAGCAGGTGGTTGCGGCCGGCACGGAACGACGAACCGCCGGCATGGGCCACGAACACGTCGAGCGCCGCCACGTGGCGGAATCCGGCATGGCGGGCGCGCAGGCACCAGTCGTTCTCCTCGCCGTAGCCCTGCGCGAACAGGTCCTCGCGGAAGAGGCCCACCGCCGTGATCGCCTCGCGGCGCAGGAACATGCAGAAGCCGTTGCCGGTGGGCAGCTCGACGGTGAGGCCGGGATTGGCGCCGGCGGCCAGCGCGTCGAGACGGGCGGTCTCTGCCGGGCCGGGCATGTCGTTCGGGTGGCGCGGGCGGGGGTAGCCCACGATGCTGCCCTCGTTGGTGAGCGGGGTGGCGCTCGCCGTGTCGGGCGCGGCGTAGGCGGCCGCGGTCAGGCGCGCGAGCCAGTCGCCGGCGACCAGCGTGTCGCTGTTGAGCAGCACGACGTCGCGGCCGGGCACGGCCTCGATGCCGGCGTTGGCGGCGGCGGGGAAGCCGCGATTGCGCCCGTCGGCCCAGCGGTGCAGCACGATTTTTCCTTCGTGGGCACGGGCCTCGAGGCTGGCCGCGAGCGAGGATTCGGGGGTCGCGTCGTCGACCACGTGGATTTCTATCGCGGCGGGCACGGTGGCGGCCAGGCTGTCGAGGCAGGCGAGCGTTCGCGCCGCGTCGCCGTAGACGGGCACCACGATCGCGATCCCGGGGCGCCGGCGCGCGCGGCGCGGGCGGGATGGTGGGCCCACGAAGGCGGCCGGGACCGGCACGAAGGCGATCCGTGCCGCGGGTGCGACGCCGAGCGCGAGCCCGGCGAGGGCGGCGGTCGCCAGCACCTCCAGCCCCGGGTCGATCGGGCTGCCGCGAAGGTCGCGCCCCGCTTCATCCAGGATCCGCACCGGGCCTTGCGGCAGTTGGGCGGCCGGGATGCGAAAGCCGTAGGGGGCGAGGCCGAACGGGCGGTCGGGCACGATCGGTGCGAGGCCGGACGCGAGCGGGATCGCGGATAGCGGGCGCCCGTCGGCATCCGCGAGGTTGAGGGCCGGCACGCGCGCGGGATCCCGCCTGTGGCTCGCCCAGCCGACGAGGCCGCCCGCGTCGTCGGCGGCGACGCAGCCGTCGAGCTGGCGCTGCGTCGCGAGATCCAGCGCCGCACCGAGCAGCCGGCAGGGCCTGCCGGCAAGGCTCGCCGTGACGTGGGCTCGCGCGGCCGTCTGCCGGTGCGCACCGAGTTCGGCCTGGAGCTCGACGCCGTGGCCGCGGAGTGGGGTGGCGGGGGCGTCGTCGATCCGCAGCGTGAGTGCGATGCGCGGATCGAGCAGGCGGACCCGCAGGCGACCCTCCCCGTCCACGCCGCACCATCCGGCGGCCCCGCTTTCGCGGGCGATGGCGGTGGCGATCGGCGGAAAGGAGGGGTCGGCATCGTCGAGCACGTGGCGGGCGAGGACGTCGTCGAGCAGGTGGGCCGCCTCGGCCATCAGCCGCTGCTGCCGGCGGGCGAGGGCCAGCGAGATGATCGCCTCGCGCATGTCGAGCCGGCGCACCAGCGGCTGGAGCAGGATCGCGGCGCCGGGCGCATCGCCGCGGCGCAGCCGGAGTGTGGCGAGCGAGAAGGTGACTGCGTCGTCGGTGGGGGCGAGCCGGTGCGCCCGCTCCATCCAGCGCAGCGCCTCGTCGAGGATGCCCGAGGTTTCAAACCGGAGCGCCCGATCGTAGGCGTCACGCGCCCGCCGCTCGACCTTGACGCGCTCCGCCGCCCGAAGTGCGGCAAGCTCGTCGGCCGTCAGCTTCATGAATGCAGGTCCAGGATCGGCGTCATGCCGAAGGCGTGCTTCGCACGAGGGGCCTGGTGGGGTCTGGGGCAAAGCCCCAGTTCTTCTTCACTTTGTTCGCCTACTGGTGCGCCAGCTCACGAGTTGCCGCAACCGGCGCCGCGTCCCGCGGTCCAAGCCGGTTGAGCTCGTCCCGCGCCTCGGCGATGCCTTGTTTCTCGGCCCGCACGAACCAGGTCCGCGCCTCGTCGGCATCGACCGGCCCGCCATGCCCGCGCGCGAGGTAGCGCCCCAGCATCAGCTGGCCAGTCCCGTGTCCGCGCTCGGCCGCCTTGCGGAACCATTCGCGGGCGAGCGGACGGTTCTCGGGCAGGTCGTGGCCGCCGCCGTGCAGGGCACCGAGCGAGAACATCGCCGCCACATGGCCCTGGGCGGCGGCGCGTTCGAACCAGGCGGCGGCGCGGGCGTGGTCGCGGGGCGTGCCGCGGCCGGAGACACAGATTTCGCCGCAGAGGAACTCCGCCTCGACCATGCCGCGCTCGGCGGCCCGCTGCACCCAGAGGAAGCCCTCGTGCTGGTCGGCGTCGAGGCCGCGGCCCTCGATCAGCATGCGGCCGTACCAGTACTGGGCGTTGACGACGCCGTCGGCGGCGCGGCGGAGCCAGAGCACGGCCTTGCGGTCGTCGCGGTCGACGCCCACCCCTTCGGCGAGGCACACCCCGAAATTGAACGCCGCGATCAGGTCGCCGGACTTGGCGGCACCCTGGAAGTAGCGGCGGGCGGCGACGCGGTCCTCCTCGGAGCCGCTGCCCTTGAGCACGATGTTGGCGAGGTCGGAGTGCGCGGCGGGGTCGCCACCCTCGGCGGACTGGCGGAACCAGCGGGCGGCTTCGGCGGCGTCGCGCTGCACGCCGGCGCCGGTGAGGAACAGCAGACCGAGTGCCCGGGCGGCGGCGGCGTGACCTTCGGCGGCCGCCTTGTTGTACCAGATGGCGGCTTCGGCGTAGTTCGGCGGCAGGTCGCCGCCGCGGGCATACATGTCGCCCACGATCACGGCCGCTTCCACGTCGCCGTTGACCGCGGCCCGACGGAGCCAGCCCTCGCCGGCGGTGTGATCGCGCTCCACGCCGTTGCCCTGGATCAGGGCGAGGCCGTAGCGGGCCTGGGCCGAGCGCACGCCGAGATCGGCGGCGCGGCGGTAGAGCTCGAGGGCGGCGGCTTCGTCGCGGTCGACGCCCTGGCCGCGCTCGGTCATGACGCCCAGCAGGTAGACCGCGGTGGGCAGCCCGCCTTCGGCAGCGTGCTTGAGCTCGGCGACACCGCGGGCGCGCTCCTCGGCGGTCGCGTTGTCCCGGCGGAGCAGGCCGAGCCCCACGCCGAGCGAGCCCTGCGGGTTGCCCGAGGCGGCGGCCTGCTCGTAGGCGCGGTGCCCCTCCTCGGGATCGCGGAGATGCTCGGGGCCGGCGGTGAGGATGTAGCCGACCAGCGACTGGCCCTCGGGCGAGCCGGAGGCGGCCGCCCGGCGGGCCCAGTGCAGCGCCGCGTCGTAATCCGGCTCGCCCGGGCTGCCGCCGCGCCTGGCGAACAGGACCTCGCGGGTGGCGGTGCCGGTGTTGCCGGCGCCCCCATGGAGATGGAGGGTGGCCAGGGTGGACTGCGCCTCGACCCAGCCGAGTTCGGCGGCGCGCGCGATCCAGCGGGCGCCCTCGTCGCGGCTGACCGGCACACCGCTGCCGCCGAGATAGGCGCGGCCGATGCGGTAGCAGGCTTCGGGGATTTCGGCCTTCGCGGCGGCGACCAGGTGGGGGACTGCCGCGGCCGCGTCGCCGGCGTCGATCAGGGCGATCGCGCGGCGGAGACGCTTCTCGGGGGAGGCAAACCGGTCAATCAGCGACATTCAGCAGACCCGGCGGGCACGTCCCGACCGGACCCCAGAGACGAGGGGAGGCGGCGGGACGCGCATTGAGTGGTTCGGACGATTGCGGCGCCGTCCTCGACCGGTCAGGGATCGCGCATTCCCTGGGTGAAGTTCGGGACGATGCCTTGCAGGAGATACTGCATGATGGTGCGGCGCCCGACCTTGATGTCGGCGTTCAACGGCATGCCCGGGGTCAGGTGGAACGACGCCGGCTGCTTGTGGAAGTCGTATTTGTCGATCGCGATGCGCACCGAATAATAGGTCCGGCTCGGGTCGGGCGCGCCGGCGAGGCTCGACCCGCCTTCGGCCCCCGGCGTGGGAGACGGGTTCGGCGTGAAGCTGTCGGCGCTGATGTTCTCGACCGTGCCCGTCGCACTTCCGTAGAAGATGTAGGGCAGCGTGTCGAACTTCACGTTCACCTTGTCGCCGAGCTTGATGTAGCCGGCCTCGTTGGACGGCACCATGATGCTCGCCTCGTACGAGCTGTCGACGGGCATCAGGGTGATGAACTCGGCGCCCGGCTGCAGCACCGAGCCCACCGAGACCGGCGCGATGGTGACCACGATGGCCGGCTTGCTGGCCCGGAACACCACGAGCTTGTGGCGGAGGTCGGCGCCCGAGAGCTGATCGCGCGCCTGGTAGAGCTTGCGCTGGGCCTCGGTCAGGCTCTGGTAGGTCTGCGCCTTGCCGTTACGGATGTAGGCCTCGCGCTGCGCGGTGAGCGAGGCGATCTTGCCGCGCGTCGAGTTCGCGTTCTCGATCGCCGTCGCTTCCTGGTTCTGCATCTCGGCCAGGCTGTCCATGGCGGCGAGCGAGTTCAGGTGGCTGCCGACCTGGTCCTTTTCCAGCTCGAGTCGCATGCGCTGCACGTCGCTGGCGATCTTGAGGCGCTGCGCCGACGAGGCGGCCGAGGCCTGGTAGCCGGCGAGGTCGGCCTGCGCGGAGGCGATCTGCTGGCCGTAATCCTCGACGCGCGAATTGTACTCCCCCTGCCGCTGCAGGAAGGCGGCCTCCTGGTCGGTGGAGGCGGGATTGGAGAGGTCGGGCTGGTAGTCCTTGCCCGCCGCCTCGGCGGTGAGGCGCGCGGTCTCGGCCGCCAGGCTGTCGGCCTGCTTCTTGAGATCGTCGACGCTGGCCTGCGACATGGTGGGGTCGAGGCGGGCGATGATCTGGCCCGGCTTGACGATGTCGCCCGGCCGCACGTCGATCGAGTGCACGATCGCCTGGTCGAAAGGCTGCACCACGATGGTGGAGGCCAGCGGCTTGAGGATGCCCGGGCCGGTGACCACGCGGTCGATCGGCGCGAAGCTGGCGATCAGAATGAACATCACCAGCATGCTGGTCATCAGCAGGGTCATGCTGCGCGCGATCGGACTGACGGGCGTCGCGATCATGCCGGCGGACGGCGAGTGGAACTCGAGCAGCGCGCGGGGGGTGTCGTCCTCGCGGATCCGGGCGAGCGGGTTGCCCCCCGCCTGCGTGGTGGCGATCTCGTTGGCCATGGCTCAGTCGTCTCCCTGGGCGAGAGCGGGAGACGGCGTCTGGCCGCCGCGCTGCGGGTCGAGGTGACGGTTCTGCTGTAGCCAGAGCGCGCGGTAGATCGCGCAGCGCTCCACCAGCACCGGGTGCGGCGCGACGTCGATCACTTTGCCCTGGTCCATGACCATGATCATGTTGCAGTCGATCAGCGACGACAGACGGTGCGAGACGATCACCATCGTCCGGCCCTTGGCGATCCGCGCGAGGTTGGCGTTCACCAGCGCCTCGGATTCCGGATCGAGCGCCGAGGTGGCTTCGTCCAGGATCATCAGCTTGGGGTCGGAGATCACGGCGCGCGCAATCGCGAGCCGCTGGCGCTGGCCGCCCGAGATGTTGGTCGAGCCTTCCTCGATCCAGGTCTCGTAGCCGGCCGGCATGCGCTCGATGAACTCTTCCGCGCCGGCGAGCCGCGCCGCCCGGATGACGTCCTCGATGGTGAGCCCGGGGCGTCCCGCCGAGATGTTGTCGCGGATGGTGCCGCGGAACAGGAAGTTATCCTGCAGCACCACGCCGAGCGAGCGGCGGAGATGGCTGAGGTTGATCTCGCGCATGTCGATGCCGTCGAGGCGCAGGAAGCCGCTATAGCCGCGCGACACGCCCTGCAGCAGGCGCGTCACGGTGGACTTGCCCGAGCCGGAACGGCCCACCACGCCGAGCATGGTGCCCGCCGGAACCTCGAAGTTCACCCGGTCCAGCGCCAGGCGGTCGCTGCCCGGATAGGAGAAGTTCACGTCCTCGAAGGCGATCGTGCCCTTGATGACGGGGCGCATGCCGGTGGTGAGCGCCTTGGTCTCGGTGGGCTGGTTCAGCACCGCGCCCGCTTCGCCGAGCGCGCCCTTGACCTGCTGCTGGTCCTCGAGCAGGCGGGCGAAGCCCACCAGCGGCGAGGCCACCCGGCCGCCGAGCATCATGAAGGCGATCAGCGCGCCGGCGTTCACCGCCGTCGGATCCCTCAGCGCGATGTAGGCGCCGAACAGGATGATGCCGATGCTCATGAAGCGCTCGAGCGGCGTCACGATCGTGTTGATCACGTTGCTCAACCGGCCGACATCGAGCTCCGCCTTGCTCGCATCCGCGACCAGGACGTCCCACTCGGCCCGGCGGCTCGATTCGAGGTTCAGCGTCTTGATGGTGCGGATGCCCGCGACCGTCTCGTACATCAGGCTGCCCTTGAGGTGGTTCCGCGTGATCGCCCAGCCCGTCTTGCGGGTCAGCGGCCCCAGGAAGAGCACGATCGTCAGGCCGATGGCGCCGGCGCAGAGCACGATCATCCAGGCGAGGGTGACGTTCAGGTAGAACAGGAACGGCAGCAGGATCACCAGCGTGAAGCAGTCGAGGAACACCGCCATCAGCTTGGTCGTGAGGAAGTTGCGGATCTGGTAGACCGACATCAGCCGCGAGATCGTCATACCCGTCTGGGTGCGCTCGAAATACTCGAGCGGCAGCGCCAGCATCCGCCGGAAGATGTGCAGCTGCAGCCGCACGTCGATCCGCATCGAGGCGATGTTGGTGATCTCGCGCCGCGCCCAGCCCAGCACCGTCTCGTAGAAGATCAGCATCGCGATGATCAGCGACATCGTGACCAGGGTCGGCATCGATTTGAACTGCAGGACGCGGTTGACCACCTGCATCACGATCAGCGCCGGCAGGATGCTGACGATGCTGAGCGTCATCGACGCGATGCTGATGTCGCGCAGCGACTTCTTCTCGCGCAGGCAGAGCTGCCACAGCCAGCGGATGTTGAACGGCTGGTCTTCCTCGGTCGCGTTGCGCGAGCGGCGGACCAGCACCACGTCGCCGGTCCAGACCTGGCTCAGGCGCAGCTCGTCGACCGCGATCGGCGGCTCGTCCTGCGAGCGGAGCGGGTCCTTCATCCACACGATGTTGCGCTGCGGATCGGCGCCCACCATCACGCCGGCCGAGCCGTCGCGGAAGGTGAGCACGGTCGGCGGGCTCTCCTGCATGCGAACGAGGTGGCGCCATTTCAGGCGCATCGCCTTGGCGATCATGCCCTGCTCGTCGAGCCAGCCGACCAGCGACGCCGGCGAGGGCGTCTCCTCGCCAGCCTCGGCACGGAACGCCTTCGGGTCGATGTCGATGCCGTGATACGCGGCGGCGGCCTGCGCCGCCTTGAGGCGGGCCAGCACAGTGGCCGGGATCCGCGTGGATCCGGCGCCTGCATTCTCCGGCCCACTCCCCTCCGAGCGGGGGGTGTCGTCCGTGGGGTCGTTCACTCGATCCACCGGCAGCTTCCTTGCGTCACATTCTCGGTACAATGGGACAGGGGTTACTTCCCCCAGGCGAGACGAACCCGACCGCACGCGCTGTTTCCCGATGGATCATCCACACGGGGGCGCCGCTCCAACATACGCGGTGCCTATAACACGCGCGCACCAACCGCGTGACTGTTTTCTGCAATGCGTTCTACTGGAAAACTTTTAAACCGTCATTGACGCCCTCTTTACAACGTCGTCGGGTGGGCCTGCGCAACCGGGAGCCGCTCGGTGCGTCCCGTTTGTGCCGCGCCGCTTGAAATTGACTAAGCCCGGGGACCTGCCGCCAACGATCGACGGAAGACATCATGGAGATCAGAGCCGCCTGTCCAGCCGACCTCGCGGGGATCGAGCGCATCTACGCGCACCACGTCCTGCACGGCACCGGCACCTTCGAGGAGGAGCCGCCCGACACCGAAGAGATGGGCGCGCGGATGCGGCGCGGCCTCGCCGCCGGCTATTGCTGGCTGGTGGCGGGCGACGAGACCGGGCTGCTCGGCTTCGGCTATTACGGTTCGTTCCGCGAACGCGCCGCCTACCGCCACACGGTGGAGGACAGCGTCTATGTCCGCGAGGACGTGCGCGGCCAAGGCGTGGGCAGGGCGCTGGTGGCGCGCCTGATCGCGGTGGCGACGGAGGCCGGCTTCCGCCAGATGCTGGCGCTGGTGGGCGACAGCGACAACGTCTCCTCGATCGGCATGCATGCGAGCCTGGGCTTCGTGCGCAACGGCGTGCTGCGCGCGGCTGGAGAGAAATTCGGCCGCACGCTCGATGTCGTGATCATGCAGCGGCGGCTGGGCGGCGATGCCGACGAACCGGGGGATGAGCGGCGGTCGGGCGAGCGGCGGTTTGGAGGAAGGCCAGGGGCTCTGCCCCTGGACCCCGCTAAGGGCAGTCGCCCTTAGAACCCATTTGTTTAAGTGTGGGGGATCCAAGGGGTGACTACCCCTTGGCGGGTCCAGGGCAGAGCCCTGGCCTTCTTCTTGCGGCGCCTCACACCACGTAGCGGCTGCCCACCAGCGGATCCCCCCGCACCGACGCCCGCAGCGCCGCCCGCCCGGCCGCGTCCGACACCGCCACCAGGCGGCCGAAGAACGGCACCTCGCCGCGCGCCCGCTCCACCACCAGCTGCGCCAACGTGCGCGCGAGCGGCGAGCGCCCGGCACAGCAGGCGCAGGCCGCGCCGTGACCCGCAGGGTCGAACGCGACCCGCCGCGCGACCACGCCCGCCGGCACCGGCCCGGGCGCCAGCCGTGCGTCGAGCAGCACGAGGTCGCCGGGCGCCAGCTCCTCGGGCGCCAGTCGGGCGCGCAGCAGGATGGGAAAGCGGGGGTCGGCGTTGCTCATGCGTCACAACATGGGCACGCAAGTGCCGCAGCCCCAAGACGCGGATCTGGTGGCACCCGTCATGTTCCCCTAATTCATGGTGATGTCCGCCCGCCCCCACCTCCTCGATGCGCTCGCCGACACCGTGCTGCTCTGCGACGGCGGCATGGGCAGCCGCGTCCAGGTGCTCGACCTCGACGTCGAGCGCGACTACCGCGGGCAGGAGAACTGCACCGAGATCCTGAACCTCTCGCGGCCCGAGCTCGTGCGCGAGATCCATCGCGGCTACTTCGCCGCCGGCGCCGACATGGTGGAGACCAACAGCTTTGGCGGTTCTCCGATCACGCTCGCCGAGTTCGGGCTCGAAGGCGATGCCCGGGCGATCAACCGGATCGCGGGCGAGCTCGCCCGCGAGGCCGCCGACAGTTTCGCGGATGGCCGCCACCGCTACGTTCTGGGCTCGATCGGGCCCGGCACCAAGCTGCCGACGCTGGGCAACATCGCCTACGCCCCGCTTGAGGCGGCCCTGGCCGAGCAGTGCCGCGGCCTGATCGAGGGCGGCGTCGACGCGTTCATCATCGAGACCTGCCAGGACACGCTGCAGATCAAGGCGGCGGTGAACGGCGCAAAGATCGCCCGCGCCGAGGCCGGGCGCGACACACCGATCTTCGTCTCGGTGACGGTGGAGACCACCGGCACGCTGCTGGTGGGGCCCGACATCGCGGCGGCGGCCACCGTGGTGCACGCCCTCGACGTGCCGCTGATCGGGCTGAACTGTGCGACCGGCCCGCAGGAGATGGCCGAGCACGTGGGCTGGCTGGCGCGCAGTTGGCCCGCCCTGCTCGGCTGCATGCCGAATGCCGGCCTGCCCGAGCTGGTGGACGGAGCGACGCATTACCCGCTGCAGCCCGGCGCCATGGCCGCCTGGATGGAGCGGTTCATCGCCGAGGACGGGCTGAACCTGATCGGCGGCTGCTGCGGCACCTCCACCCCGCATATCGAGGCGCTCGACGCGATGTTGCGGACGCGCGCGGGCGCGCAGCGGCGGCCGGTGCCGGCCCCGCGAACCCATGTCTGGGTGCCCGCGGTCGCCTCGCTCTATGGCGCGGTGCCGCTGCGCCAGGAGAACGCGGTGTTCGCGATCGGCGAGCGCTGCAACGCCAACGGCTCGCGGAAATGGCGCGACCTCCAGGCGGCACACGACTGGGACGGCTGCGTCGCGGTCGGCCGCGAGCAGGCGGGCGAAGGCAGCCACGCGATCGATCTCTGCACCGCCTTCGTCGGCCGCGACGAGATGGGCGAGATGGACGAGGTGGTGCGCCGCTTCACCAGCAGCGTGAACGCGCCGCTGGTGATCGACAGCACCGAGACGCCGGTGATCGAGAGCGCGCTGTCGCTGCACGGCGGCAAGGCGATCATCAACTCGATCAATTTCGAGGATGGCGAGGGGCATGCGACCGAGCGGTTGCTGCTCGCGCGCAAGTTCGGCGCGGCCGTGGTGGCGCTGACGATCGACGAAGTGGGCATGGCGAAGGCGCCCGAGGACAAGCTGCGGATCGCCACGCGGCTGATCGAATTCGCCTGCGAGCGTCACGGATTGCCGCAATCGGACCTGCTGATCGACCCGCTGACCTTCACCATCGCGACCGGCATGGAGGACGACCGCAAGCTCGGCGAGTGGACGCTGGAAGGCATCCGCCTGATCCGCGCGCACTTCCCCGACGTGCAGATCGTGCTCGGCCTGTCCAACATCTCCTTCGGGCTGAACCCTGCCGCACGCGCCGTTCTCAATTCGGTGTTTCTCGACCACGCGGTGCGCGCCGGCATGACGGCGGCGATCATCCATGTCAGCAAGATCCGCCCGCTGCACCTGATCGCGCCGGAAGAGGTGCGTGTGTGCGAGGACCTGATCTTCGACCGCCGCGCGCCTGACTACGATCCGTTGCAGGCCCTGCTGGCGCTGTTCGCCGACCGCAAGCTCGCGGACGCGACCAAGAAGAAGCGCGCGGACACGGTGGAGGAACGCCTGCGCGACCGCATCGTCGACGGCGACCGCAAGGGGCTCGAGGCCGAGCTCGACGAGGCACGCGAGAAGATGCCGCCGCTCGACATCATCAACAACGTGCTGCTCGACGGCATGAAGATCGTGGGCGAGCTGTTCGGCGCGGGCAAGATGCAGTTGCCGTTCGTGCTGCAATCGGCCGAGACGATGAAGGCGGCGGTGGCGCATCTCGAGCCGCACATGGAGCGCGTCGAGGGACAGACCCGTGCCACCGTGGTGCTGGCGACCGTCAAGGGCGACGTGCACGACATCGGCAAGAACCTCGTCGATATCATCCTCACCAACAACGGCTATCGCGTCATCAATCTCGGCATCAAGGTGAAGCTGGCCGACATGCTGGCGGCCGCCCGCGAGAAAAAGGCCGACGCGATCGGCATGTCCGGGCTGCTCGTGAAGTCGACCGTGGTGATGCGGGAGAATCTCGAGCAGATGTCGCGCGAGGGCATCACGCTGCCGGTGCTGCTGGGCGGTGCCGCGCTCACGCGCAACTACGTCGAGGAGGATTGCGCCGAAGCCTACTCCACCGGCCAGGTCGCCTACGCGCGCGACGCGTTCGACGGGCTGCACCTGATGGACCGGGTGGCGCAGGGCACACTGGAAGAGTTCCTGGCCGCCAATCAGGCGAAACGCGAAGGCAGCGCGAAGCGCCGTCGCGAGCGCGGACCCAAACCCGCCATCGCCACGATCGACGCGGCCGCCGCCCGCGCGCGCCGTGCCAGGCTCGCCGCCGAGTACACGGTGCCGACGCCGCCCTTCTGGGGGCCGCGCGTCATCGAGTCCGAAACCCGTGCGATCCTGCCGTTCCTGAACGAGCGCTCGCTCTATCAGCTGCAATGGGGATTTCGGAAGCAAGGCCGCCGCATCGAGGATTTCCTCGACTGGGCCCGCGTCGAACTGCGTCCCGTGATGCGGCGGATGCTGGATCTCTGCAACACGCAGAACATCCTCAAGCCCCAGGCGGCCTACGGCTACTGGCCGGCCGCCGGCGACGGCGACGACCTCATCCTGTTCGACCCCGCCGACCACGATCGCGAGGTCGCGCGCTTCGCACTCCCCCGCCAGCCGCGCGAGGACGGCGAGTGCATCGCCGATTTCGTGCGCGACATCGACGCCGGCGAGCGCGACGTGGTGGGTCTGCAGGTCGTGACCGTGGGCCAGGCCGCCTCCGACGTCGCCCGCGAGTGGTTCGAGGCCAACCGCTACCAGGACTACCTCTACCTGCACGGCCTCTCGGTCGAGATGGCCGAAGCCATGGCCGAGGTCACCCACAAGCGCATCCGCGCCGAGCTCGGCTTCGCGGGCGAGGACGACCGCGACATGGACCGGCTGCTTAGCCAGTCCTACCGCGGCTCGCGCTACTCGTTCGGCTATCCCGCCTGCCCGCGCCTCGAGGACCAGTTGCCGATCCTGCGGCTGCTGGGTGCGGAGCGGATCGGCGTGTCGCTGTCGGACGAGTGGCAGCTGCATCCCGAGCAGTCGACCAGCGCCTTCGTCGTGTTGCATCCGCGCGCCAAATACTTCATCGTTTGACGGGCGCTTGGAAGGAAGAAGGCCAGGGGTTCCACCCCTGGACCCGGCTGGGGCCTTGGCCCCAGACCCCATTCGTCGACGCCGTATGAGCGCGATCGCGGACGCATCGCTCCTGCGGGATCGCCGCTTGGCGCCCTTTCTTGTGGCGCGCACGGCGGCGGCACTCGCCAGCCAGATGCAGGTCGTGGCGCTGGGCTGGCAGATCTACGCGCTGACCGGCCGGCCGCTGGCACTCGGCCTGCTCGGGGCCGCCCAGTTCCTCCCGGTCGTCTGCCTGGTGTTCGTGGCGGGCCACGTGCTCGACCGGTTCGACCGCGGCCGCGTCGCCCGCCTGTGCATGGGCGTGGACGCGATCGGCAGCGTGGCCCTGGCCGTGCTCTCGGCGCTGCACGCGCTGACGCCGGCGCTGATCTACGCGCTGGTGGCGCTGTTCGGCGCCGCCCGCGCCTTCGAGCAGCCGGCCATGCAGGCGCTGCTGCCGACGCTGGTCTCCCGCGCGCGCTACCCGAAGGCCGCCGCGCTCTCGTCGTCGTTCTTCACGACGGCCACCATCGTCGGCCCCTCGCTCGGCGGCCTGCTCTACGGTGTCGCCCCCGAGATCCCGTATGCGGTGGCGGCGACCCTCTACGTGGTCGGCACCCTGGCACTCGGCGTGGTGACGCGCAGCGCCTCCGTGGTGACGGACGTGCCAGCCCGTCCCCCGGTGACGCTCGCCGACGTGTTCGGGGGCGTGGCCTTCCTGCGGCAACGGCCGGAGATCCTGGGAGCGATCTCGCTCGACCTGTTCGCGGTGCTGCTGGGCGGTGCGACCGCGCTGCTGCCCGTCTATGCGCGCGACATCCTCCATGCGGGGCCGCTGGGACTGGGCTTCCTGCGCGCCGCACCGGCGGTGGGCGCGCTCGCGGTGTCGCTCGTCCTCGCACGACACCCGGTCCGGGCGCGCGCGGGTGCGGTGATGTTCGCGGCCGTGGGCGTGTTCGGGCTCGCGACCATCGTGTTCGGCCTGTCGCGCTCGCTGCCGATCTCGGTGGCCGCACTGGCGGTGGCTGGTGCCGCCGACGTGGTGAGCGTGGTGATCCGCTCGACGCTGATCCAGCTCCGCACGCCCGACGAGATGCGCGGACGGGTGGCCGCCGTGAACGTGCTGTTCATCGGCTCGTCGAACCAGCTCGGCGAGTTCGAGAGCGGCGTGCTGGCATCGCTGCTGGGCACCGTGCCCGCGGTGGTGCTGGGCGGGGTCGGCACGCTGGTCGTGGTCGGCGCGTTCATGCGGCTGTTCCCGGGGCTGCGCCGGCTCGACCGGATCGACTGAAAACCCCCGGGGATCCAAGGGGTGGCCACCCCTTGGCGGGTCCAGGGCAGAGCCCTGGCCTTCTTCACCTCAGCGAGCTTGCTCCAGAACGACCACCTGCAGCGCCCCCGGCAGCGTCTCGGGCAGGATCTCCACGTCCGGCCCCCCGACACGCGTCACCCGCCCCGGCGCGAATCGCTCCAAGAAACGCTCCACCCGCTCGATCTTCAGCACGCCCCGCTCGTGCCAGTAGTGCATCGGGATCACCACGCGCGGCCGGATCGCGCGGATCGCGTCGTCGAGATCGTCCAGCGCGATCGTCGCATGCGCGCCGGTCAGCGCCAGCAGGATGTCCACCTGCCCCGCCAGCGCGGCGAGATGCGCGGGCGACACCGGGTTTCCGAGATCGCCCATGTGCAGCACCCGCAGGCCGCCCATGGTGAAATGATACAGCGCGTTCGCATCCGGATCGCGGCCGAACTCGGTCTGGTAGTCGAAGGTCCGGCTCTCGTACGCCTCGAACCCGCGGATCGGAATGCCGCGCACCGTGACGCCGGCCGGCGGCAGCTCGAGCGCGTTGATCACCACCGGCTCGCCCCGGATGTGGCTCGGATCGGAATGGAAGTCGTCCGTGCGCGAGCTCATCACCACGACGTGGGCGGGCTCGTCGATCGGCCGGAAGCCGCTGATCCCCGGTGTGTAGGGATCGGTGACGAGCGCCACGCCGTCCGCCTCGAAGCGGAAGCTCGCATGGGCGTAGAATCTGATCTTCATGCGGTGGCCTCCTCAGCCTTGCGGCGCGGTGGTGCGGAAGCTCTCGCGCGCCGAGATGCGCCGCCGCCAGTCGGCCGTCCGCTCGTCGTCCACGAGGAACTCGTTTGCATGCGGTGTCAGCGCGACATAGGCGAGCACCGGCGCGAGATAGAGATCGGCGATGCTGAGGCTCTCCCCCGCGAGAAACGGCGAGCCGCCGCGAATGTCCATCAGCATGCGCATCGTGAGCCGCCCCTGCTCGAGCCCCTTGTGATGCATGTCCTCGTTCCTGCCGCCCACGAAATCCGGGAACAGGTGGTAGGCCACCACGCCGCCGAGCAGCGCATCGTAGCCGTACGAGTCGATGATGCCCGCCACCATGTCCATCCGCGCCGCGTCCGCGGGCGAGGCCGGCACCAGCGTGGCGCCGGGCAGCGTCGCATCCAGGTAGCGCGCGATCGCCGCCGTCTCAAGGAGGCGCAGCCCGTCGACATCCACCACCGGGACCTTGCCGAACGGGTGCCGCTCCAGGTGCTCGGGCCGCTTCGGCTCGCCCTTGAGCACGTCGAGCGGCACCTGCTCGTAGTCGGTGACGCCCTTCTCCGCGAGCAGCATGCGGATCGTCCGCACGTAGGTCGAGCCGTCGAAGCCCCAAACTGTGATGTTCGCCATTGTGCGTTTCGCCTCTCCCCTGAAGCGGGGTGAACGGCGAGAATCGCGGGCTTCTCCGCGCGGCGTTTCTCACTTCCGTGAGAGTGCGCGGACGCGCCCATTCCGAGCGGCCGACCTTCGTTTTCGAAGATCGGCCAGCGATGGCCGTTGTTCGGCCGACCGGGCGTGGTTGGTTCAGCCCGGCATGAAAGTCAAACTCAGACCGTCAGGCTCGTCGCATCCGTCGCAGAGGACGCGGTCGAGGCAAAGCCCGACGACTGGTAGCTCTGCAGCATCGCGCTCAGCTGCTGCTCCATCGAGGAGAAGCCGGCGCTGGGCGATGCCGCGGCGGCAGGGCTGCCATCGGCGGCGCCGGCCGCGGTCGAGGCCGTGCTGCCGGTGCTCGCAGCGGCGGTGGAGCTGCCCGAGCTCTGCGCCTGCAGGCTCGTCAGCATGGACTGGAGGTCCGAGCTCAGGCTCGCGAACGAGAACGCGCTGCTGCCCGTGCTCGTGCCGGCGGCGGTCGTGCTCGTGCTACTGGCGGCGCTGCCCGTGGGGCTGGACGTGCCCGCCGAGCTCGACCCGTCCGAGGTCGCGCCCGAGATTTCCTCGACGAGATCGTCGATCGTGGACGCGCCGGGCGACGCGCTCGATGTCCCCTGGCTCGGTGCCGCATTGCTGCTGGCCTGCATCTGCGTGGCAGCCTGCCAGGCGTTGGTGCCTGTCGAACTCACATGCATGTCTCTGCCTCCTTGGCGGCGTTCGCCAGATGCATGAGCACGTTGCGTGCCACACGCTCGAGGAGGCATCTCACGAGGGAGATGTACCGGGAGTTGCAGTCGCTGGGCGGCAAAATCTGCCGGGTGCGACCGGCAGGATCTGCACGCGGCAGAAAATGCTCGGCAGGAAGAAGGCCAGGGCGTCGTGCGGAGCACGCCTCCGGCGTGACGCCCTGGACCCGCCAAGGTGCAGTCGCCCCTTGGATCCCTTCACAAATGGGTTCTAAGGGCGACTGCCCTTAGCGGGGTCCAGGGGTGGAACCCTGGCCTTCTTCCTAGCCTTGCGGCAGCGAAGCCATATCGATCGTGAACCGGTATTTCACGTCCTGCTTCATCAGCCGCTCATAGGCCTCGTTGATCTGATCGATCCTGATCACCTCGACATCCGCCGTCAGCCCATGCTTGGAGCAGAAATCCAGCATCTCCTGCGTCTCGGCGATGCCGCCGATCAGCGAGCCCGCGAACGACCGGCGCCGCCAGATCACGCTGAAGGCAGGGATCGGCAGCGGGTCCTCGGGTGCCCCCACCAGCGTCAGCGTGCCGTCGCGCTTGAGCAGTGCGATATACTGCTCGATCGGGTGCTTGGCCGACACGCAATCGAGGATGAAGTCGAAGCTCTCGGAATGCGCCTGCATCTGGGCGGGATCCTTGGACAGCACGACCTCGTCGGCGCCGAGCCGCTTGGCGTCCTCGGTCTTGCCGGGCGAGGTGGTGAACAGCACCACGTGCGCGCCCATCGCGTGCGCGATCTTGACGCCCATGTGGCCGAGCCCGCCGAGCCCCACGATGCCGACCTTCTTGCCCGGCCCCACGCCCCAGTGGTGCAGCGGCGAGAAGGTGGTGATGCCGGCGCACAACAGCGGCGCCACGCCTTCCAAGGCCAGATTCTCGGGGATGCGAAGAGTAAAAGCCTCGTCGACCACGATGTGGTTCGAGTAGCCGCCATAGGTGTTGCCACCGTCATGCCGCTTGTCGTCGCCGTTATAGGTGCCGACGAAGCCGACCTCGCAGTAGTTCTCGAGGCCCTCGCGGCAGGAGGCGCACTCGCGACAGCTGTCGACCATGCAGCCCACGCCGGCGATGTCGCCGACCTTGAATTTCGTCACGCTGTCGCCGACGGCCGACACGCGGCCGACGATCTCGTGGCCTGGCACGCACGGGAAGACGGTGTTCTTCCACTCGTTGCGGGCCTGGTGGAGGTCCGAGTGGCAGACGCCGCAGAAAAGAATATCGATCGCGACGTCGGACGGTCCGGGGTCGCGGCGGGTGAACGAGAAGGGCGCCAGGGGAGCAGTGGCGGCCTCGGCGGCATAGCCGACGCAGTCGAGCATGCGGAACTCCAAGGAAAAGGGCGATGGCCATGTTAGGGCGCCATCGCCCGGTGGGAAGGCGCGTTGGATGACGCTTTGGCTTGCCTGGGCGCCCTCGTCATGGGATGCGCGGCGCCATGCAAGCGTGCCGGCGGACATGAGCCCGCCCTCCCAGAATGCCGATTTGTCCGACGAAAGCAACGAGCCTCATGCGCTCGACCTGCTCTGGCGGACGATCGACGCGCGGCGGGGCGCCGATCCCGCCACCAGCTACACGGCGGCCTTGCTGGCGCGCGCGCCCACCAAGCCGGCGCAGAAGCTCGCCGAGGAGGCGGCCGAATGCGCGATCGAGGCGGTGCGGGGCGACGCCGCCGCCCTGGTGCGCGAAAGCGCCGACCTGTTGTTCCACCTGCTGGTGGTGCTGGCCGGGAGCGGGGTGACCGCGACCGAGGTCTACGCGGAGCTGGTGGCGCGCGAGCGGGTCGCGACGCTGGCCGGTCCGAAATCGAAATGGAGGCGGTCGAAGCCTGGGCGCGCCAAGCCGGCGCAACGGCTGCGCGGGCTTGGGACGACCAAGATCCCCTAGGAAACAGGAAGGCCAGGGCTCTGCCCTGGACCCGCCAAGGGACAGTCGTCCCTTGGAACCCTGATCGTAGACTTCGGCTAACGCATTCCGTCTCCGACGCCGGTTCTCCAAACATAAGTAGGGGGTTCTAAGGGCTCGCCCTTAGCGGGGTCCAGGGGCAGAGCCCCTGGCCTTCTTGTGTCAAGATTGACACCCCTCGCCGCCTGCCCTCACAACCGCCTCGCCTTTTCCAGTCGGGACACAGACCGCATGCCCGTTCACGCCTTCATCTTCCCCGGCCAGGGCAGCCAGGCCGTCGGAATGGGACGTGACCTGGCCGCCGCCTTCGCCGAGGCGCGGGCGGTGTTCGAGGAGGTCGACGACGCCCTCGAGTTCAAGCTCTCCAGGCTGATGTTCGCCGGCCCCATCGAGCAGCTCACGCTGACCGAGAACGCCCAGCCGGCGCTGATGGCGGCCTCCGTCGCCACACTCCGCGTGCTCGAGCGCGAGGCCGGCATCGGCGTCGCCACCCACGCCGCCCTGGTGATGGGCCACTCGCTCGGGGAATACTCCGCGCTGGCCGCCGCGGGCTCGCTGCCGCTGCGCGAAACCGCGCGGCTGCTGCGCCGGCGCGGGCTCGCGATGCAGCGCGCCGTGCCGCAAGGCGAGGGTGCCATGGCGGCACTGCTCGGCGTGGAGCTCGAGGTCGCCGACGCGATCTGCGCCGAGGCCCGCGAGAAGCCCGCCGACGAAGAAGCCGGCACCGAAGCCACCGTCCAGGTCGTCGAGGTGGCCAACGACAATGGCGGCGGCCAGGTGGTGATCTCCGGCCATCGCGAGGCGGTCGAGCGGGCGATCGAGGTCGCCCGCACCCGCGGCGTCAAGCGCGCGATGCTCCTGCCGGTCTCCGCCCCCTTCCACTGCTCGCTGATGGCGCCCGCCGCCCGCGAGATGGAGGAGGCGCTGGCGGCAGCCCCGGTGGCCGCCCCCGTGGTGCCCCTGATCAGCAACGTCACGGCGGCCAAGGTCGTCGACCCCGAGGAGATCCGCGCGCTGCTGGTGCGCCAGGTGACCGGCACGGTGCGCTGGCGGGAGGGGGTGACGGAAGCCGCCGCCATCGGGGTCGACCGGTTCGTCGAGCTCGGCGCCGGCCGCGTGCTGGCCGGGCTGGTGAAGCGGATCGTGCCGGGGGTCGAGGCCGTCTCGGCGGGGACGCCGGCCGAGATCGAGGCGCTGGTGCGGCTGTTCTGACCGGATTTGGGGTGGCCAAGTCTGGGACGGGAGGAGCGAGCATGTTCAGCCTCGACGGCCGCGTCGCCCTCGTCACGGGTGCCTCGGGCGGCATCGGCGGCGCGATCGCGGCAGCCCTGCACGCGGCGGGTGCCACGGTGGCGTTGTCGGGCACGCGGGTCGACGCCCTCGAAGCCGCCGCCGCCGGGCTCGAGGGCCGCACGAGCGTGCACGCCGCCGACCTGGCCGATCCCGCGGCACCCGCCGCCCTGGTGCGCGCGGTCGAGGAGCGGCACGGCGCGCTCGACATCATGGTCAACAATGCCGGCCTGACGCGCGACGGGCTGGCGCTCCGCATGCGCGACGAGGACTGGCAGCGCGTGCTCGACGTGGACCTCTCCGCCCCCTTCCGCCTCAGCCGCGCGGCCCTGCGCGGCATGGTGCAGCGCCGCCGCGGACGGATCGTCAACATCGCCAGCGTGGTGGGCGTCACCGGCAACGCCGGCCAGGCGAACTACGCCGCCGCCAAGGCCGGCCTGATCGGGCTTACCAAGAGCCTGGCCCGCGAGGTGGCAGCGCGCGGCATCACGGTCAACGCGGTCGCCCCCGGCTTCGTGGAGACCGCGATGACCGAGAAGCTCTCCCTCGCCCAGCGCACGGCCGCCGCGGCGCAGATCCCGCTCGGCCGCCTCGGCACGAGTGCGGACATCGCCGCCGGCGTGCTCTACCTGGCCTCCGACGAGGCGGCCTGGGTGACCGGCACGACGCTTCACATCAACGGCGGAATGGTGATGCCATGAAGGGGGCCATGAGCGGGGCCGTGAGTGATCGAGCGTGGACGTTGCAACTCCGTGGCCGGCCCAGCCTTGGCGGCCCGACGGGAAGCATGCTAATCGCGCCGCTGCTTCGTCCGCAGCGGAAGCAGATCGCGTCGCTTCCAACCAGGCGGCGCAACGGACTGGACGAATTTTGGTTAGACCCCTCAACCGCGAGCAGGAACGAGGCCGATGAGCGACGTTGCCGATAAGGTCAAGAAGATCGTTGTGGAGCACCTTGGTGTCGAGGAGAGCAAGGTGACGCCCGAAGCGTCCTTCATCGACGACCTCGGCGCGGACAGCCTCGACACTGTCGAGCTTGTCATGGCGTTCGAGGAAGCGTTCGGCGTGGAAATTCCCGAGGAAGCCGCCGAGAAGATCAGCACCGTGAAGGATGCGATCGACTACATCGAGAAGCAGAAGGCCGCCTGAAGCCCATCGTGAAGGGCGGGGCGTGATGGGATGGCGGACGTGAGCACCAGGCCGCAATTCGGCCCGCACGGCTTCGGCCGCCGGGTCGTGGTGACGGGAATGGGGATCATCGGTCCCCTCGGTCTCGGTGTCGAGCATGTCTGGCGACGCCTCGTCGCGGGGCACTCCGGCATCTCCGCCATCCAGTCTTTCGACGTGGGCGACATACCGGCGAAAATCGCGGGCACGGTGCCGGCGGGCACCCGCGAGGAGGGCGGCCTCACGCTGTCCGAATGGATCCCGGTCAAGGACCAGAAGAAGATGGACCGCTTCATCCATCTCGCGATGGTGGCGGGCATCGAGGCGGTCGAGGATTCCGGCTGGACCCCCACGGACCCCGAGGACGGCAACCGTACCGGAGTGATGATCGGCTCGGGCATCGGCGGCCTCGAGACCATCTACGACGCCTCGGTGCAGCTCCACGAGGGCCGCGGCAAGCGCCTCTCGCCGTTCTTCATCCCCTCGGCGCTGATCAACCTCGCCTCGGGCCATCTCTCGATCCGCTACGGCTTCCGCGGCCCGAACCACGCCGCCGTCACCGCCTGCGCCACGGGCGTGCACGCGATCGGCGACGCCGCGCGGCTGATCATCCTGGGTGATGCCGACGTGATGGTGGCGGGCGGCGCCGAGGGCGCCGTCTGCGCGCTCGGCATCCAGGGTTTCTGCGCCGCGCGCGCGCTCTCTACGGGCTTCAACGACACGCCCCAGCTGGCCTCGCGCCCCTGGGACGAGGGGCGCGACGGCTTCGTGATGGGCGAGGGCGCCGGCGTGCTGGTGCTCGAGGAGCTCGATCATGCGAAGGCGCGCGGGGCCAAGATCTACGCCGAGGTGACCGGCTACGGCCTGTCCGGCGACGCCCATCACATCACCGCCCCCGCCGAGGGCCATGACGGCGCCTTCCGCGCCATGCAAGCCGCCTTCCGCAACGGCGGCCTCGCCCCCTCCGACGTGCAGTACGTGAACGCGCACGGCACCTCGACGCCGATGGGCGACGACCTCGAGCTCGAGGCGGTGGAGCGCTTCTTCGGCGACGCGTCGCGCGGGCTCGCGATGTCGTCCACCAAATCGGCCACCGGGCACCTGCTGGGAGCGGCCGGCGCGATCGAGGCGATCTTCTCGATCCTGGCGATCCGCGACGGGGTGGCACCTCCCACGCTGAACCTCGAAAAACCGTCGCGCGACAGCGTGATCGACCGCGTGGCGAAAACCGCGCAGGAGCGCCGGATCGACACCGTGCTGTCCAACAGCTTCGGCTTCGGCGGCACCAACGCCAGCATCCTGTTCAGCCGGGCGGCTTGATTTTTCGCAGTGTTCGACGCGCCGCCACCTGGGCGGCGATCTTTTTTCTCCTCGTTCTCGGCATGCTCGCCGGTGGCCGGGCGCTGATCGCCCGCCCTGGGCCGCTTCCCGCCGCCGCCGCGATCGTCGTCCCGCGCGGGGGCATGGAGCGGGTGACCGCGGCACTGGCCGCAGCCCGCGTCATCGACAGCCCCCTCCTGTTCCGCATCGCGGCGCTGGCGACCCGGGGTGCCGGCCCGCTGCATGCGGCCGAGCTCGCCTTCCCTGCCCATGCCAGCATCGCGGGTGTGCTCGGGATCCTCCGCACCGCACCACCGGTGGAACACGCGCTGACGATCCCGGAGGGGTTCACCGCCGCCGCGATCGCCGAGCTGCTGGCGGCCGCCCCCGCGCTCCGCGGCGAGCTCGCCGTGCCGCGCGAGGGCGGCATCCTGCCGCAGACCTACGACTACGAACGGGGCCAGACCCGCAGCAGGGCGGTCCGCCGGATGGAAGCGGCGATGACGGCGGCGCTCGAGCGCGTCTGGGTCGGCCGCGCGCCCGGCCTGGGCCTGCGCTCGCCGCACGAGCTGCTGGTGCTGGCGAGCCTCGTCGAGCGCGAGACGGGTGTTGCGAGCGAACGGCCGATGGTGGCGCGGGTGTTCCTCAACCGGCTCGCCGCCGGCATGCGCCTGCAATCGGACCCGACTGTCGCCTATGCGGCCAACGGCGGGAACGGGCCGCTTGACCGGCCGCTGACGCGCTCGGACCTGGCGCTCGACAACCCCTACAACACCTACGTGGCACCGGGATTGCCGCCGGCGCCGATCTGCTCGCCGGGGATCGCGGCGCTCATGGCGGTGGCGCACCCGGCGGTTGGCGACGCGCTTTACTTCGTGGCCGATGGCAGCGGGGAGCATGTGTTTGCCTCTACCCTTGCCGCACACGACTTCAACGTCGAACGGTATAGAAGACTCCAGGGCTCTGCCCTGGACCCGCTGGGGTCTGGACCCCAGACCCCACTCCATAGGCGGCCCTGACAGGGCTCACCCCTTGTGTCCATGGCTTAAACGAAAGGGTTCTAAGGGCGACTGCCCTTGAGCTCGGTCCAGGGGCAGAGCCCCTGGTCTTCTTCTACTCATCAGCGCTCGCAAAGCTCTGCCGGCGCCTCCGCCCGCGCCGGCAGCACCATCGGCAGCGGCGCCTTCGACGGCTGCCGCTTCAGGATCGCCTCCCGCCACCCACTCGGCAGCAGGCTCACGAACCTCGCCCCCGCGCCGATCCAGAACGGAAACACGATCCGCCTCGGCGCCGTCTCGATGCCGGTGAGGATCCGCCGCACCGCCTCCTCGACATCCATGATCCCCGGCATCGGGAAATCGTTCGGCGCGGTCATCGGCGTGCGCACGAAGCCGGGGCACACCGAGGTCAGCGCGATCCCGTGCGGCTGGAGGTTCGGCGCGGTGCCCACCGTCCAGACGTCGATCGCAGCCTTGGACGCGCAGTAGGTGGGCGAGTTCGTGTACGGGATCAGGGCTGCCACCGAGGCCACCACCACGATCCGCCCGCGCATCCCGTCCGGCCCGCGCGGCAGGTCGCGCATGGCGTCGATCGCCGGCAGCACCGTGTTCAGCACGCCGCCCAGGTTCACGTCGAAGGAGTGGCGGATCTGAAGCGCGGGCTCGATCCCGTCCGCCGGCACGCCATAGGCGACGCCGGCGTTGGCGAACACCAGGTCGAACGGGCCCTCTCGCGCCACGATCCGCTCGATCAGTGCGGCGTCGGTGACGTCGGCCACGAACGGCTCGACCCGGCCGCCCCGCGCCCGAACGCTGGCCGCGACCGACACCAGCCGGTCCCCGTCGCGCGCGATCAGCACGAGCCGGCGCCCCGGTCTGCTCAGCGCCAACGCCAGGGCTTCGCCGATGCCGCTGGAGGCGCCGGTGATGAGGATGCGGTCCTGCTTCATGCGGCGACGATAGGGGAGCCGGGCGCCCGGAGAAAGCGGGGGGTAGAAAGACGCGCTCTTTGACAGGACCTGCGGACACACCGACACGCGGGACGCGGCGAGCGTGGGGAAAGCACATGTTCCGGATCCTCGGCGTGGCGCACCGGATCGAGCCCGCGCGCGCGCCGACCCTGCTGGTGGCCGTGCTGCTGGTGCTGCTGGTGGCGCGCGATGCCTCCAACGACATGGTCGCGAGCCTGGTCGAGAGCCCGGGCGCGGGGCTGGTGTTCCAGTCGATGCTGATGCTGTTCGCCGGCGCCGCCTGGTTCTGGGCCCGCGCCGCACTCGGGCTGCACGACGAGGTGGGGGCCTGCGAGCGGCCGCATCCGGGGCCGGCGCTGGAAACATGGCTCTGGATGTGGTGGCCGCGCGTGCTGTTCGGCGCGGTGGCGGCGATCGGCGCGGCGGTGAGCCTGCGCAGTGCGGCAGGCCTGCAGGCGAGCTTGTGCGTGCTGTGGGCGATGGCCGGCGTGGTGCTGCTGGAACGCCGCGACCGGCACTTCCCCTCGCCGCCGACCGCACGCCCGCCGCTCGCCTGGCGGGCCGCCTGCCCGTTCGGCGCGGCAGGATGGTGGATCGCGCGCGGCATGGTGGCGATCGGGCTCGCCTTGTTCGTGGTGGCGGCCGCGGAAAGCTACGGGGTCGGGCCGGGCGTCGACCTGCCGGCGCTCCTGAGCACGATCGCGCCGCGGGTGGGTGCTGCCGTGCTGTGCCTGCTGCTGATCATGGGTCCGCTGACGGCGGCGACGATGCTCGCCGACCGATACAAGTTACGGGCGCTGATCTTCTCGCCCCGCGTGCCGGTGCTGACGCTGCTGGGTACCATGCTGCTGCTGGCCGCAGGGCTGCTCCCGCTCCACCAGGTCCGCACCGCGACGCGGCCGGGGCCCGCGGTCGCCGACCGGATCGGGCTCGACGCCATTCTCGACTCGTTCGTCGCGACCTGCGCGCCGGAGGACGCGGCGGCACCGGTGCGGCCGGTGATCGTGGCGCTGTCGGGGGGTGCCTCGCGCGCCGCACTCTGGGGCGCGCGGGTGCTGCGCGACGTGGATGCGGCGGCCGCCGACGCCCACGCCGCGGTGTTCGCGCTGAGCTCGGTGTCGGGCGGCTCGCTGGGGGCGGCCGCCTACGTGGCCTTGCGCCGCGACGATACGGACGCCGCCCGCACGCCGGCCGCAAGCTGCCATCTCGCCCGCTCGCCCGCGCGCGACGAGGCGCTGGTCGAACATCTCAGCGGCGACATGCTGGGGCCGCTCCTGGTCGGCACGATCCTCGACGATTCCGCCCGCGCGCTGGCCGCACCCGCGATGCTGCTGGTGGTGGGGCCACGCATCCCGCGCGGCGGTGATCGGGCGGAAGCGCTCGAGCGCGGCTTTTCGCGCGCCTGGGGCCACCCCGACGGCGTCCCCGGCTGGCACGGCTTCGAGGAGAATTTTCTGTCGTTCTTCTACCAGGGTCGCACCTGGCGGGCGGGCATGCCGATCTGGATCTCGAACGGCACCGATGTGCGCAACGGGCGGCGCCTGCTCACCAGCCCGGTCCGGCCGCTGCAGCTTGCGCCGGGGCCGGGCGGCGTGATCGACGACCCTTCCTGGCCGTTCTGGGCGGCGGGCGACGTGCTGGCGCTGCTGCAGGCCGACGTGCCCTTCTCCACCGCGATCCACAACTCGGCGCGTTTCCCGCTTCTCAGCCCATCAGGTGCGGTGACGCCGCCGCATCCCGTGACGGACCCCGCCGCGCGCGGCTTCGGCCAGCCCGCGCCGCAGATCGTGGATGGGGGATATTTCGAGAATTCGGGGCTCTCCACCGCGCTCGAGCTCGCGCGATGGCTGCGCACGCGGACGGCGCATGGGCGGCCCATCGACCCCGTGATCGTGCTGGTGACCGCCGACGCCGAGCCCGCGACCGGCGACGACGAGGTCCCGCGCTGCGACAGCGGGCCGGCCTGGGCACCCGACGCGATCGAGGGCGGGGCGGAAATCGCTCAGATCATGGCCCCCGTCGCGACCCTGTTCGCCACGCGCGACGGCCATGCGACCGACACGCTCGAGCGGGCGCGCCACGAGTTCTGCGGCCCGAAGGACGCGCCGGCGTCCAACCGCTTCTTCCACTTCTACCTGCACGCGCCGCCGGGGGGCGACGCGATCCCGCTCAACTGGACGCTGTCCGCGCACACGGCCAGCGCGATCTGGCAGGGCATGCGCGACGACAACCGGGTGGAGCTCGAGGCGCTCCGCACGGCGTTGCGCTCGAACGCGGACGCCGCCGGTGCTACACCCCTGCCGCCAGGCCGCAACCAGTCGGCGGGCGTGGCGGAGAGGGAAGCGGACAGTGCCGGAGCCCGGACCCAGTGACATCCGCCCCAGGGACCTGCGAAGGGGTCTGTGCCTCGTCATCGCCGCACCCTCGGGCGGCGGCAAGAGCACGATCGCCAACGCGCTGCGCGCCTCCGACCAGGATCTGGCCCACTCGATCAGCGCGACCACCCGCGCGCCGCGCCCCGGCGAGGTCGACGGCGTGCACTACTTCTTCCGGAGCGACGCCGAGTTCCGCGCGATGGCCGCCGGCGGCGATCTGGTGGAGTGGGCGCACGTGTTCGGCCGCTCCTACGGCACCCCGCGGGCGCCGGTGGAGGCCGCACTCGCCGGCGGCCGCGACATGGTGTTCGACATCGACTGGCAGGGGCATCGGCAGCTGCGCGCCGCACTGCCGGGCGATGTGGTGGGCGTGTTCATCCTGCCGCCCTCACTGTCGGTGCTGGAGAGCCGGCTGCGCGGGCGCGGCCAGGACGACGAGGCGGAGATCCGGCGGCGGATGGACGCGGCGTTCGACGAGTGCAGCCACTGGGAGGAGTTCGACCATGTGGTGGTGAACGAGAATCTGGATCGGGCGATCGCGGAGACGCGGGCGGTGCTGGTGGCGGCGCGGACGAGTGCCGTGCGGCAGGCGTTTCGGGCGAGGCGCATCGTGCGAAGAAGGCCAGGGGCTCTGCCCCTGGACCCCGCTGGGGTCTTGACCCCAGACCCCACTCCTTAAGTCGGGGGGATCCAAGGGGCGACTGCCCCTTGGCGGGGTTTAAGGGGCAGAGCCCCTTTGCTTTCTCCACGCTATCCACAGCAATCCACAGCGACCCCGGGATACCGAAGCGGCTACAACACCCGCGTGAACACCATCGACCGCCCCGAAATCTCCCTCTTCAGCCAGCACCGGCTCCCCCCCTCCAACCTCGCCGCCGAGCAGGCGCTGCTCGGCGCCCTGCTCGCCAACAACAAAGCCTACGAGCGCGTCTCGGACTTCCTCCAGCCCGAGCATTTCGCCGACGCCGTGCACGGCCGCATCTTCCACGCGATCTCGCGCCGCATCGAGGCCGGCCAGCTCGCCGACGCAGTCACCCTCAGGGCCGAGCTCGAGCACTCGAGCGCGCTCGAGGAGGTGGGCGGCACCGCCTACCTGGCCCAGCTGCTCTCGGCCATGGTCGGCATCATCAACGCCGGCGAATACGGCCGCTCGGTGCACGACGCCTGGCTCCGGCGCGAGCTCGTCGATCTCGGCGAGGGCATGGTCAACTCCGCATTCGGCGGCGAGATCGGCGGCGCGGGGCTGGAGGCGGGCGAGACGCTCGACGGGCGTCAGCAGATCGAGCGCGCCGAACAGCAGCTGTTCTCGCTCGCCACCAAGGGTGGTGCCGAAGGCGGACCGATCGAGTTCGAGCGGGCACTCGCGGGTGCCATCGAGATCGCCGAAAAGGCCTTCCATCAGGAGGGCGGCGTCTCCGGCCTGCCCACAGGACTGCGCGACTTCGACAAGAAGACCGGCGGCCTGCATCCGTCCGACCTGATGATCCTGGCCGGCCGTCCCGCCATGGGCAAGACCGCGCTCGCCACCAAGATGGCGTTCGGGGCTGCGCGTTCGCTGCTGACCGCCGCGCGCGCCGAGGGCGACAACGTGGTCCCGAAAGGCTGTGTGGCGATCTTCTCGCTCGAGATGAGCGCCGAGCAGCTGGCCACGCGCCTTTTGAGCGAGGAATCCCGCGTGTCGAGCGAGCGCATCCGCCGCGGCGAGATCGGCCAGCGCGATTTCGATCGGTTCGTGCAGGTGTCACGCGAGTTGCAGTCGCTGCCGCTGCTGATCGACGACACGCCGGCGCTCACGCTGTCCGCGCTCCGCACCCGCTGCCGCCGGCTCGCGCGCACGCGCGGCCTGGCGCTGGTGGTGATCGACTACCTGCAGCTGATGCGGCCGGCGCTGGGCACGCGGCCCGAGAACCGCGTGCTCGAGATCAGCATGATCACGCAGGGGCTGAAGGCGATCGCCAAGGAGCTCGACGTGCCGGTGCTGGCGCTGTCGCAGCTGTCGCGCCAGGTCGAAAGCCGCGAGGACAAGCGGCCGCAGCTCTCGGATCTTCGCGAATCGGGTTCGATCGAGCAGGATGCCGACAGCGTGATGTTCGTCTATCGTGACGAGTATTACCTGCAGCAGCGCATCCCCAAGCAGATGACGTTCGACAATGAAGAAAAATTCCATGCCGCTGTCGAGAAATGGCAGCGCGACATGGAGCTCGTGCACAACAAGGCGGAGCTGCTGCTGGAGAAGCAGCGGCATGGGCCCACGGGCAAGATCGATCTGTTTTTCGAGGGCGAGTTCACGCGGTTTGCGGATCTTGACGTCGTCCATTCGTGAGAAGGCCAGGGGCTCTGCCCCTGGACCCCGCCAGGACAAGCAGTCCTGGACCTGCCAACTTAAGTCATGCAGGTCCAGGATCGGCTCGATCCTGGCGGGGTTTGGGGCAGAGCCCCGATCTTCTTAGCGCGCGAGCGGCTGCGTGCCTTCCGTCTTCACCGAGTCGAGCCGCGTCCAGTCGAGTCCAAGCGCCTGGAGGATCGTCGGCGCGATCTGCGTCGTGGTGACCGGGCTCTCGTTCACCGCCCGCTTGATCGAGGGCGACGAGACGATCAGCCCGACATTGCGGTCGTCGTCGGAGAACCCGCCATGTTCCGCGAGCTTCGTGCCGCCCGTGCAGATCACGCCGTGGGCGGTCACCGCGATAAAGTCCGGCACCCGGTCGTTCTTGAACGGATCCTCGTAGAGCGGTGTGAGCGAGCTCCGGTCAAGCAGCGTCTGGATATGGAGCTCCGCCGCATGCGCCGAAAGATATGCGCGCGCCGCCGCGTAGTCGGTCTTCTGCAGCGCCGGATCGAGCCAGATCAGCCCTTCGTCGTCGCAGATCTCGAAGCCGTGCGTGCCGAACCCGGGCACTTGCGCGAACGGCGCGTCGCTGATCGCGACACGATCGCGCACGTCGATCGGCGACTGCCCGTGCTTGGCGCTGATGATGACCAGCGTCGACGTGTCGAGCTTCTGCGCGCGGAGCTCGGCCTCAAATCGGCCAAGCGCGCCGTCGAGGAACTGCGCCTGTGCCAGCAGCGCGTTACCCGGCGTGCCGTTGCCGTCGACGTAGCCGCCGGTGTAGTTCGGCGTCGCGAGATCGGCATGGCCGGCGCGGGCAAGCTTCTGGCCGACGCTGAGCGCCTGGAAGTTCATCCCGAAGATCGCCGGCGCGCCTGCAAGCTTCGTGGTCCGCGTGCTGTTGTAGCCGTCGATCCAGTTCAGGACCGCCTGCACCTTGAGGCTGTCATAGGTCCGCACCCCGGTGTAGCTCGTGGTGTAGTCGTCGCCGGGCTTGGCACCCGCATCGAGCGTGTCCTGCGAGTTGATTTCGGGCGCGAACAGCTCGTCGAGCCCCTTGCCGGACGGCCCGCTCAGATCCTCGTAGGCCGGGTGCTTGTCCGACCATGCGGTGTACAAGCCGGCCTGCCTGGCGATCTCGAAGATCGTGTTGCTGCGCACATAGTCATGCGGATACATCGGCACGCACTGCCCGTTCACGACATGGCGCTGCATGTTGTTCGGATCGAGCTGGGTGTAGACCTGACCCAGCGTTCCACCGCCCGTGAGATCGGCGACCAGGCCGGTCGCGAAGCTGTAGCTCTTGTCGAGCTCCTCGAAGTTCGTGACCTCGGCGCCGGCGCCGCCCGTGCAGCCCGGGTCGGCCAGGCCCTGGCTCACCCAGTAGTTGACCGACGGATATTCGACGCGGCTGTAGCTGTCGTCGTAGAACAGGCCACCGGTCTTGGGCGTCGAACCCGTCACCTGCGCCAACATGCCCGGATAGCTGTCGGACGGGGCGGTCGTGAACGCATTCGGATAGACGACGCCATGCCTGGCGAGCTGCGCAAGATTGCTGCCCGGGTAAGCCTGGATGAAGTTCGCGACGTCGACCGCATGCATGCCGTCGACGCTGATCAGCAGCACGTGGCTGTAGCTGCCGTTCGCGACCGGCGCTGCCACTACCGGCATGGCTGCGACGATGCTCGCGACCGTCGACGCAAGAAGCACATTTCTGAATTTTGCCATGGCAGTTTCCCCTCCCCTGTTGAGGCGGGCAAGCTAGCGACGAGAGGCGATGCCGGTGATTACGTTACGGTGAAGTTCGGGACCGGCCGCAACACGGGCGCGGCGATGCGCCGCTTCAGGCCGGAGGCGTGGTCCCCGTCGCGGCCAGGCGCCCGAGAACCTCGAGCAGCTGCCGCGGAAAGAACGGCTTCGTGCAGGCCTCCCAATGCGGCTTGTCGCGCGGGAGTGCGGCGCGCCCGTAACCCGTGACGAATAGGAACGGAACCCCCCTCGTCTCGAGCAGCTCGGCCACCGGAAACACCATTTCGCCGGCGACGTTCACGTCGAGCACGGCGATGTCGACGCGTTCGGTGCGGGCCGCCGCGAGCGCGTCGCCCACGCGGGCGAACGGGCCGAGCACGGTGCAGCCCGCCTCCTGCAGCACCTCCTGGACCACCAACGAGACGAGGTATTCGTCTTCCACCAGCAGGATGGTCTTGCCGCTGAGGCCTGTCTCGCTCACGCGTCACATCTGTCGGCAGAGCCGGCCCTGCTGGCACTGCCCGACATCGGCGCGCGCACGGTCGCGCGAACGCCGTCGGGCGTGAATTCGAGCGTCGCCTCGGCGCGCATGTCGTGGGCGAGTGCCTGCTCGATCAGCGACCGGCCGAAGCCGCGCGTCGCCGGCGGCTCGACCGGCGGCCCGTGGCACTCGACCCAGGTCAGCACGAGCTCGCTCGCGTCCTCGCCCTCGAGGCTCCAGGTGACGGCGACGTCGCCCTCGGTCACCGACAGGGCGCCGTATTTCACCGCGTTGGTCGCGAGCTCGTGCAGCGCCAGACCGAGCGCCAGCGCCGAGCGACTGTCGAGCGACACCGCCGGTCCCTCGATCCGGATGTTGGCCCGGTCGGGTGCGACGAACGGCCGCAGCTCCTCCTCGACGATCTCGCGCAGCTGCACGCTCGACCAGTTTTCGCGCGTGAGCAGCGTGTAGGCGGCGGTCAGCGCCTGCAGGCGGCCCAGGAACACGTCGGAGAACGCATCCAGCGTCGGCGTGCGCCGCAGCGTCTGGCTGGCGAGCGAAACCACCACGGTCAGCATGTTCTTGACGCGGTGGTTCAGCTCATCGACCAGCAGGCGCTGGTGCTCTTCGGCCTGCACCATGCGCGTGACGTCGACGAAGGTGACGAGCGAGCCGTCCACCGAGCTGTCCGGCGCACGATAGGGCAGGATGCGAAGGAGATAGTGCACGCTCTTGTCCCGGCGCGACACGCGTCGCTCGAGCGGCTGCAGCGTGCGCATCACCTGCACGACGTCGTCATGCAGCTCGTCGTAATCGAGCCTGTTCACGATGTCGGTGAGCGGACGGCCGCGATCGGTCGGGATCAGGTTGTAGATCGTGCTTATCTCCGGCGTGTAGGCGCGAATGACCATGTGCCGGTCGAGGAACAGCGTCGCAACGCGGGTGCTGTCGAACAGGTTGCGCAGGTCGGCGTTGGCCCGGTCGAGCTCGTCGACCTTGGTCGACAGCTGCGCGTTGACGGTCTGCAGCTCCTCGTTGACGGACTGGATTTCTTCCTTTGACGTCTCGAGCTCCTCGTTCGAGGACTGCAGCTCCTCGTTGACCGAATGCAGCTCCTCGTTCGACGAGCGCAGTTCCTCGAGCGCCGTCTCGTGCTCCTCGCCGAGCGACTGCAGCTGCTCGCGCAGGTCGCGGTTCTCGCGCTCGAGCTCGTTGATCATGCTGTGGGTCGAGGCGGCGTCGGTCGCATCGGCGGGCTCATCACGCGGCGGCCCGGTCTCCCGGAACACGATCAGGAACGGCCGGTCGGGCTCGTAGCCCGGCAGCGGCTCGACCACCACGGTCACGGGACCGCGGTCAGGGGCCTCGGGCGGCACCTCGATCTGCTCGACATGCCCGCTCTCGACCGATTTGCGCAGCGCGATGCGGGCACTCCGCCGCATGGAGCGCTGGCGCACCATGTCGAACACCGACCGGCTCGGCGGCCCGAGGGCCGGCTGGAGCACGCCGCCGACATGGCTCGAGTAGTGCACCACCTCGCCGTCCTCGGTGACCACCACGTAGGGCGAGGCGAAGCGCTCGAGCACGCGGCGCGCGGCGACCGCCAGCGAGCTCGGCCAGTCGGTGCGGCTCTCGGGCTTGTCGTCCTCCTCGCCGAAGGCGGAGGCCACCCTGGCGGCCTGGCGGCCGCGGGGAAAGCGCGGCGACACCTTCAACGGCGGGCTCGGCCCGTCGCGGCGCAGGAAGATGCGGCTGTCCTTGTCGAGCGGTGCGAACAGGTCCTCATGCCGCGTCACGGTCTCGGAGCTGCCCAGCAGCAGGCAGCCGCCCGGCAGCAGCGAGTAGTGGAAGGCCGGGATCACGGTCGCCTGCAGGTCGGTGTCCATGTAGATCAGCAGGTTGCGGCAGGACACCAGGTCCATCCGCGAGAAGGGCGGGTCGCGCACCAGGCTGTGCGTCGAGAAGGTGCAGAGGTCGCGGATCTCGCGGGTCACCAGGTAGCTGTTCTCGGTGCGCGCGAAGAAGCGGTCGCGCCGCGCGGGCGCCATGCCGTCGAGCAGGGTCGCGGGGTAGCGGCCGGCCCGCGCCGTGCCGATCGCCGGCTCGTCGATGTCGGTGGCGAACACCTGCACGCGCGGGATGACGTGGAGGCCGTCCATGTATTCGCGGAGCGTGATGGCGATCGAGTAGGCCTCCTCGCCGGTGGCGCAACCGACCACCCAGACGCGGACCGCGTCGCCCGCACCCTTGCCGTCGAACAGGCGGGGCAGGACCAGGCTCTTGAGGGCTGCGAACGCCGCCTCGTCGCGGAAGAACTTCGTCACCCCGATCAGCAGGTCGCGGAACAGCAGCACGACCTCCTCACGGGCCTGCTCCAGACGGGCGATGTAGTCGGGCAGGGTCGTGAGGCCGAGCACCTGCATGCGGCGCTCGACGCGGCGCAGGAAGGTCTTGTTCTTGTACTGGCTGAAATCATGGCCGAGCCGCGCGTGCAGGATCTCGCAGATCGCCAGCCGGTCGGCGTCGATATCGGCGCTCCGGTCGGCAACCGCGGTGCCGCCGCGGGCGCCGATCACCAGACGCGGCATGTCCTGCACCGGGACGATCAGGTCGACCGCCCCCGTGGCGATCGCGCTGTTGGGCATGCCGCTGTGCTGTGGCGCGGTGCCGTCGGTGCCCCGCGTATCGGAGCCCTGGGCGAAGGTGAGGCCGCCGCGCGCCTTGATCGCCTTGAGGCCGAGCGCCCCGTCATGCCCGGTGCCCGACAGCACGATGCCCACGGCGTCGGCACCGAGATCGGCCGCCAGGCTGTCGAAGAACTGGTCGATCGGGTTGGTCTCGCGCGCGACGTCGGGGGCAACGTGTCGCAGGTGGAGGCGGCCCTGCCCCATGGTCGCGATATGGCCCGGCGGCACGACGTAGACGCGGTCCGGCTCGACGAGTTCGCCATCCGCCGCCTCGGTGACCGTCATCGCGGTCCAGCGGCCGATGATCTCGGGAAGCAGGCTCTTGCGGGTGGCCGAGAGGTGCAGGACCACGACGAAGCCCATCCCGGTCTCGTCGGGGAGCCGCTCGAAGAACAGCCGGAACGCTTCGATCCCGCCTGCCGAGGCGCCGATGGCGACGATCTGCAAGCGTCAGCGCTCCACGGGCCACGGGGCACGGGCGGCGGCGAGGTCAGCGTGCGAACGCGCGCTCGGGCAGGCGCTCCTGTCCCTCGAGCAGGCGACGCACGGCCCGCACGACCTCGCGGGCGTTGTTGGATTGGTCGGGGGCGATCTGGACTGCGACGAAGGCGTCGATCTCGGCGGTGAGCGACACATTCCTCGTCTTCACTTTCGTTCTTACACAAATATCACGGGAGCAACGCCCGACCGGATCACGGGTTGGCAATCCTTGCCAGTCACGTTTACGGAAGGGGGGCACGTTTCCGGAAGGGGGCACGTTTCCGGAAGGGGGGCACGTTTCCGGGCGAGCGTCACGTTGCCGCACGTGCAGGGCGCCGGCATCGGCGGGCTTGAACGCTTTCGAGAGCGATCGCCGATCGACGTCGTTTCGTTGTCCGATCGACGAGGGCCGTGCTCCCGCAGCGTTCCCCGCCCATCAGCCGGGGAGATCGAGACCCTCGTAGATCTCGGCCAGCGGGATCTCGATGCCCAGTTCCGGAAGTGCCATCGTGTCGCCCTCGCCGAGCGGGATGGCGCTCCAGGCGTGGTCGCCGTCGCGGAAAAAGACGTTGATGGCGACCGCGGTCTGCTCGAGCAGGACGTAGCGGCGGATCGATGCGATCGCGTGATATTCGCGCAGCTTCGCCACGCGGTCGACGCGGGCGGTCGACTCGCTGACGACCTCGCAGACGAGAACGGGCTCGGGTGCCAGCTTGTCGCGTCCGTCGAAGTGCGCGCAGGTGACGAGCACGTCGGGATAACGGACGTGGTCGCGGCCGGTGGCGATGCCTGCATCGGACATGAAGGGCGTGCAAGACCCGCCCCGGAGCCGGCGGCGCAGCGCGGCATACAGGTTGCCCGCGATCCGATTATGGTTGAGCGAGCTGCCCACCATCGCGCGCGGCTCGCCATCGGCGAACTCGTAGCGCCCCTCCTGCCTCTCGGCCCAGTCGAGGAACTCGGCGCGCGTCATGGAACGGCGAAGCGGGACGTTCATGCGGATTACTCTACCACGAACGCCTGCCCGACCGCCTCCGCAATCGCGGCGCAGGCCGCATCCGCCCCGCGGCTCACCCCGTCCATCAGCAGGAAGCCGTGGGGCAGCGACGGGAAGGCGAGATGGCGCACGGGCACGCCCGATTTCTCGAGCGCCGCGGCGTAGAGCTCGCCATCGTCGCGCAGCGGGTCGAACCCCGCCGTCACCACGATCGTGGGCGCGAGGCCTTCCAGGTTCGGGCTGCGCAGCGGGGCGAAGAGCGGGTTGTCGCGGTCGCCCGCGTGGCACTCGTACTGGGCATAGAACCACTCCATCGCCGCCCGCTCGAGCAGGCCGCCGGCGGCGTTCTCGGCATAGGAGCCCGTCTCGGTGCGCCCGGTGGTCGCGGGATAGATCAGCAGCTGGAGTGCGAGCGCCAGCCCCTCGTCGCGGGCGAGATGGGCCACCACGGCGGCGAGGTTGCCGCCGGCGGAGTCGCCGCCCACGGCGAGGCGTTGCGGATCGATGCCGAACTCCGCCGCGTGATGGGCCACGAACACGGTCGCCGCATGCGCGTCCTCCACGGCTGCCGGGAATTTGGCCTCCGGGGCGAGCCGGTAGTCGACCGCGACCACGACCGCGCCGGTGCGGGCGGCGAGACGCCGGCAGGCGCGGTCGTGCGTGTCGAGGTCGCCCACCACCCAGCCCCCGCCATGGAAGAACACCAGGCCCGGCGCCGCCCCGGCCGCGCCCGCCGGCGTGATGATGCGCAGCGCGATCGGGCCGCCCGGGCCGGGGATCACCCGCTCGGCCGCGTCCGTCGCGGGCGCGTCCGACGCCGCCAGGGTGGCGCTGGTCCGCACGTAGAGGCGCCGGGCCTCGGCGGGCGGGAGCTCGTACATTTTCGGGCGGCCAGGCTCGGCGGCCAGCCTGGCGATCAGGGCGGCGATGTCGGGATCGAGTTCGGACACAGGTCGCACTCCTCGCCGGGCACTCCCCGCCGGCGCCGAAGCTTGCCGCGGGACGGTCGAGCCCCGCAACAGAGCCCCCGGTTGCGAGGCGCCACCGCATGCTCTAGGCGAAACCCATGGCATCCCCGCGCGGCAGGAGGATTTGAACCTGGCTGACCTGGTGGGCGGCGTCGGACGGGCGACGTTCGGCGTGCTCCGCCTGCTGGGCAGCATCGCGATGTTCGCGGGCGCGGCGTTGGCGCATGCCGTGCGGCCGCCCTTCTACGGTCGCGCCTTTTTCGAGGCGTTCGTCGAGTTCGCGTTCTTCAGCCTGCCGGTCGTGGCGCTCACCGCCACCTTCTCGGGCGCGGTGATCGCGCTCCAGTCCTATACCGGCTTCTCCCGTTTCAACGCCCAGTCCGCGATCGCCGATATCGTCGTGCTGTCCGTCGTGCGCGAGCTCGGCCCCGTGATGGCGGGCCTGATGGTGGCCGGCCGCGTCGGCGCCGCGATGGCTGCCGAGATCGGCACCATGCGCGTCACCGACCAGATCGACGCGCTGACCACCCTGTCCACCAACCCGATGAAGTTCCTGGTGGCCCCCCGGATCGTGGCGGGCATCCTGGCGCTGCCGATCCTGGTGGTGGTGGCCGACATCCTCGGCGTGATGGGCGGCTACGTGGTGGCGGTGGGCCATCTCGGCTTCGACAGCCGCGCCTATCTCGCGGCCACACTCTCGTTCATGCGGCCGATGGACGTGGTGGTGGGCCTGGTGAAGGCGGCGGTGTTCGGCTTCGTGGTGGCGCTCATGGGCTGCTACCAGGGTTTTCGCAGCCGCGGCGGGGCCGAGGGCGTGGGCAATGCCACCACCTCGGCCGTGGTCTCGTCCTCGATCCTGGTGCTGGCACTCGACTACGTCGTGACCGAGATCTTCTTCAGTCGATGAGTGGCCCGGTGCCAAAAATCCGGGTGCGCGGCCTGCGCAAGCGGTTCGGCGCCAAGCAGGTGCTCGACGGGGTCGATATCGAGGTGCCTGCCGGGACCTCGCTGGTGGTGATCGGCGGCTCGGGCACCGGCAAGTCGGTGCTGCTGAAATGCATATTGGGACTGATCATCCCCGACGAAGGCACGATCGAGATCGACGGGGTGGACATCCTCTCGCTCCGCCCCGCCGCAGCGCTCCGCGCCCGCGCCCGGATCGGCATGCTGTTCCAGAACGCGGCGCTGTTCGACAGCCTGCCGGTCTGGGAGAACGTGGCCTTCGGGCTGCTCGCCGGCCAGCGCGGCGGCGTGCGGATGGGCCGCGCCGAGGCGCGCGTGGAAGCGGTGCGCCTGCTCGGCCTGGTGGGGCTCGGCGCCGACGTGGCCCCGCTCTCGCCCTCGGAACTCTCGGGCGGCATGCAGAAGCGCGTGGCGCTGGCCCGCGCGGTCGCCGCCAACCCCGACATCGTGCTGTTCGACGAGCCCACCACCGGGCTCGACCCGATCATGGGCGCGGTGATCGACCACCTGATCGTCAACACGGTGCGCACGCTGGGCTCCACCGCGATCGCCATCACCCACGACATGGCGAGCGCCACCCGCATCGGCGACCGCGCGGCGATGCTGTTCCGCGGAAGGATCGTTTGGGAAGGCGCGGCGCCGGACCTGCTGCACAGCGGCAACCCGCTGGTGGACCAGTTCACCCATGGCCGCAGCGAAGGGCCGATCCAGATGGAGCTCCGCCGCTGAGGAACTCCTCCCGAAGAAGGCCAGGGGCTCTGCCCCTGGACCCCGCTAAGGGCTTGCCCTTAGAACCGATTCGTTTAAGTAATGGGATCCAAGGGGCAAGCCCCTTGGCGGGGTCCAGGGGCAGAGCCCCTGGCCTTCTTCTTTTGAGCGCAGTGCTCGCCACCCCCGCCGCAGCCGAACCCCGCCGCGACGCCGCCCGCGCCCTGGTCGACCTGTTCGCCGGCACCTGCCTCACCCACGCCGGCGACGTCAACGGCCTGCGCGCCGCGCTGACCGCCCGCCACCTCGCGCCCATGCCGGCAGCCCGCGCCCGCGCCCTGCTGGTCTGGCCGGGGGTGGTGTTCCCGGTCACCCTCCCCGCCCAGCACATGGCGGTGCTCTCCTTCGACAACGGGCTGTGCGGCACGATCGCCGAGGACGTCGATCCCGGCACGCTCCTCTCGGCACTCGACGCCGCCATGACGACCCGCGGCATCGCGGTCGCGGCGCTCGGCACCGCACCTGCCGGTGCCGCCCAGGCCTACCGGCTGACGGGACCGCGCACGCGGATCGAGCTGATGGTCGACATCGAGCCGTCGGGCGGCCTCACCCAGGCCTCCATGCTCGCCAAGCCGCTTCCCTGATGGCGCGCGCGTCCCCCCGCTTCGTCTGCCAGAGCTGCGGCGCCGTCACCCCCAAATGGGCGGGGCGCTGCGAGGCCTGCGGCGAGTGGAACACCATCGTCGAGGAGACGGCCCCCTCCGGCCCCGCCTTCACTGCCAAGAAACCCACCGGCAACCAGCCGAGGCGCCCGCCGCTCGCCTTCGCCCCGCTCGAGGGCGAGGGCGCGCCGCCGCCGCGCACGCCCACCGGGATCGCCGAGTTCGACCGCGTGCTCGGCGGCGGGCTGGTGCCGGCCTCCGCCGTGCTGCTCGGCGGCGACCCCGGCATCGGCAAGTCCACGCTCCTGCTCCAGGCCGCCGCCGGCCTGGCGGCGCTGGGCCGACGCGTCCTCTACATCTCGGGCGAGGAGGCGATCGACCAGCTGCGCCTGCGCGCCCGCCGCCTCGGCCTCACCGCCCCCACCCTGTCGCTCGCGGCCTCGATCGACGTGCGCGACATCGCGGCCGCGGTCGAACGCGAGCGCGACACCGCACTCGTGGTGATCGACAGCATCCAGACCATGTGGCTCGACGGCATCGAGAGCGCGCCGGGCTCGGTCTCCCAGGTCCGCTCCGCCGGCTTCGAGCTGATCCGGCTGGCCAAATCCCAAGGGTTCGCAATGATCCTGGTGGGCCACGTCACCAAGGAGGGCTCGCTCGCCGGCCCCCGCGTGCTCGAGCACATGGTGGACGCCGTGCTGCAGTTCGAAGGCGAGCGCGGCCACCAGTTCCGCATCCTGCGCGCCACCAAGAACCGCTACGGCGCCACCGACGAGATCGGCGTGTTCGAGATGACCGGCACGGGCCTCGCCGAGGTCGCCAACCCCTCCGCCCTGTTCCTGGCCGAGCGCCGCGGCAACGTGTCGGGCAGTGCCGTGTTCGCCGGCATCGAGGGCACCCGCCCGGTGCTGCTCGAGGTGCAGGCCCTGCTCAGCCCCAACACCGGCGGCTCCCCCCGCCGCGCGGTGGTCGGCGCCGACCCCGCGCGCCTGGCGATGCTGGTGGCCGTGCTGGAAGCCCGCTGCGGCCTGCGCCTGTCGCAGTTCGACATCCACCTCAACATGGCGGGCGGCCTGCGCGTCACGGAGCCCGCCGCCGACCTCGCCATCGCCGCCGCCCTGGCGTCGGCCAGCGCCGACCGCCCCACCGACCCCGACACCGTCTATTTCGGCGAGGTCGGCCTCTCGGGCGAGGTCCGCCAGGTGGCGCAGGCCGAGGCCCGCCTCCGCGAAGCCCAAAAACTCGGCTTCGCCCGCGCGGTGCTGCCCCGCCGCGTCGCTCGCGGCGGCCGGCAGCTCGCCGCCCCCGAGGGCCTGTCGCTCAGCGAGACCGGCCATCTTTTCGACCTCGTTGCACCGTTTCTTCGTGAGGAGGCGACCCGCGAGCGGTAAACCACGGCCTTCCATTCGCGGCGCCCCACGCCGATATGACGCCCTCCCCGGGACAAGGCGGTTCATGAACCCCATCGACATCGCAAGTGTCGCGGTGCTGGCACTCTCGGCGGCGTTCGGCCTGGTGCGCGGCTTCGTCCGCGAGGCGCTGGGCCTGGCCGCCTGGATCGGCGCGATCCTGCTGGCGATCCGGCTCTTCCCGGTGCTCGACCCCGAAGCCCGCCGGCTGATCGAGAACACGGTCGCGGCCGACATCGCCGCCTCGGCCGTGGGCTTCATCGTGCTGATCATCGTGTTCTCGATCATCGCCAGCGTGATCGGCGGCCTGGTGCAGGCGAGCCTGCTCGGCGGCATCGACCGCGCGCTGGGCCTGATCTTCGGCGTGGCCCGCGGCGCCGTGCTGGTGGTCGCGGCCTATATTCTCGGCAACCTGCTGCTGCCGGTGGGCCAATGGCCGGGCATGGTGCGCGGCGCGCGTGCAACGCCGCTCGCCTATCAGGGGGCGGCCTGGGCGGTATCCCTGGTGCCGGAGCATCTGAGGCCGCATATCGAGGCTCCGGGCAGTGGCGTCGCGAACGTCACCGGCCAACCCGTCGCATTTCGCCAGGGCGAGTGATGATGACAGCAACCGACGCGCTCACGACGCTGCCGCACGGCGGTCCAGGGACGGGCGAGGACCCCGACGTTGAAGATGGGGACCACCCGCACGAGGAGTGCGGCGTCTTCGGGATCTGGGGCAACGCGGACGCCGCCGCCCTGACCGCGCTGGGCCTGCACGCTTTGCAGCATCGCGGCCAGGAAGCCACCGGCATCCTCGCCTTCGACGGCCAGCGCTTCCACCTCAACAAGGGCCTGGGCCTGGTGGGCGATATCTTCGGCGACGCCCGCGTGATCGCCTCGCTGCCCGGCCGCGCCGCGATCGGCCACAACCGCTACGCCACCACCGGCGACACCGTGCTCCGCAACGTCCAGCCCCTGTTCGCCGATTTCGAGTTCGGCGGCTTCGGCGTCGCCCATAACGGCAACCTCACCAACGCGCTGAGCCTCCGTCGCGCCCTGGTCCGCCGCGGCTGCCTGTTCCAGTCCACCACCGACAGCGAGGTCTTTGTTCATCTCATCGCGATCTCGCTCTACTCCACCGTGGTCGACCGGCTGATCGACGCGCTGAAACAGGTCGTCGGCGCCTACTCGCTGGTGGCGCTGTCGTCCGAAGCCCTGATCGGCGTGCGCGACCCGCTCGGCGTCCGCCCGCTGATCCTCGGCCGCATCCGCGGCGGCAACGACGGCGCCGGCAGCTGGGTGCTGGCGTCGGAGACCTGCGCGCTCGACATCGTCGACGCCGAGTTCGTGCGCGACATCGACCCCGGCGAGATCGTGGTGATCGACGATTCCGGCATCCGCTCGGTCAAGCCGTTCGGCAACACCAACGATGCCGGCCGCTTCTGCGTGTTCGAGCACATCTACTTCGCCCGCCCCGACAGCGTGCTCGACGGCCGCGCCGTCTACGACGCGCGCAAACGCATCGGCCGCGAGCTCGCCCGCGAAAGTGCCGTCGACGCCGACGTCATCGTCCCCGTGCCAGACTCAGGCGTGCCCTCCGCCATGGGATACGCGGCCGAAAGCCGCATCCCGTTCGAGCTCGGCATCATCCGCAATCATTACGTGGGCCGCACCTTCATCGAGCCCACCGACCAGATCCGCCATCTCGGCGTGAAGCTGAAACACTCCGCCAACCGCACGGTCCTGGAGGGCCAGCGCGTCGTCCTGGTCGACGACAGCATCGTGCGCGGCACCACCAGCCGGAAAATCGTCGAGATGGTGCGCGCCGCCGGCGCCGCCGAAGTGCACATGCGCATCTCCTCGCCCCCCACCACGCATTCCTGCTTCTACGGCATCGACACCCCCGAACGCGGCAAGCTGCTCGCCGCCCGCCACTCGGTCGACGAAATGGCAACGCTGATCGGCGCCGACAGTCTGGCGTTCATCTCGCTCGACGGCCTCTACCGGGCGCTGGGAAAACCGGGCCGCAATCCGGACAATCCCGGGTTCTGCGATGCTTGCTTCACCGGCGACTACCCGATCGAACTCACCGACACCGCCGACAGCACGCCCAAGCGCACACACCAGATGGAAGTCGCGCGGTAAGGAAGAAGAAGGCCAGGGGCTCTGCCCCTGGACCCCGCCAGGATCGTGTCGATCCTGGACCTCCATTTGTTGGAGGACGATGCGGGTCCTGCGGCTGAAAGATCGACGCCGCGGCGATACAGGTGTCGGCTGCCGCTCGAAACGGACGTTGAACCGATACGCGGAGTACTGTGTAATCTGATCTACCTTGGCTATTGTTGTCGCAGTCGCCCACTACGATAGCCCAGAACGGCTGGATTGCTTGAAAACAAAATTACGTACGTGCCTGGCTGAGTTCCTGTTCTGTTCTAGATTTCGATATGGCCGACTCGACGCCGATCGAATGGACTTACTCGACTTGGAACCCCGTGACTGGTTGTTCCAAGATCACCGCTGGTTGCGATTTCTGCTACGCAGAACGATTTTCGGAACCCTTTCGCAACGTCAGTAGCCACCCACTTGAGAGCGGTTTCGACCTGACTCTCCGGCCCGCGCGACTCACTCAACCTTTACAATGGGCGCAGCCTCGCCGCATTTTTGTAAACTCGATGAGCGATCTGTTCCACAAGGAGGTCCCACTTAGTTTCATTGACTCGGTTTTCGACACGATGGAGCAAGCCGACTGGCATACCTACCAGGTTCTGACAAAGCGCAGCTCACTGCTCGTCCGTTATCTGAGACGCCGGTATGATGGCCAGTTAGCACCGCCTCACATCTGGCTCGGTGTGTCCGTAGAAAATGAGTAAAATATCGTACGCTTGCTGCACCTCAAATCGGCACGGGCCTCCATCAAATTGGTAGTTATATACGAGCTTGACCCAACACGCTGAGGGTTGTAGAAAGGTGCTGTTCCGAGGGGATCGGCGCCATGACCGAGTTCAACAGCCTAATCGAGATGACGACGGCGATCCCGGACGAGGATGCTGCCATTGCTCATTTCACGGCAGTTCGGTGGGCTGGTGGCGCCTTCTGCCCCTACTGCGGCAGCACCAAGGTTTACCATTTCAGCGATAACCGTACTCACAAGTGCGGCGATTGCCGCCAGCGCTTCTCCATCAAAGTCGGCACCATTTTCGAAGACAGCAAGGTTCCTTTCCGCAAGTGGCTGATGGCCATTTGGCTGCTCACTTCTCACAAGAAGGGCGTTGCCAGCACCCAGCTAGCCCGCGACATCGGTGTTACTCAGAAAACTGCATGGTTCATGCTGCATCGCCTTCGCGCGGCAGCGGAGACCAAGTCCTTCAACGAGCCGCTAGACGGCATAGTTGAGGTCGATGAGACTTTCATCGGCGGCAAGGAGAAGAACAAGCACGCCAACAAGCGCATTCCAGGCAGCCAGGGCGGTGCCAACAAGGCGGCAGTCATGGGTGTTCTTGAACGGGGCGGCGAACTGCGCGCCCGCAAGATCGAGCGCCTCACCGCCGAGACGATGCAGGCTGAGGTCCGTGCCAACGTGAAGAAGGGCGCGAACCTGATGACTGACGAGGCCCGCGGCTATCGCGGCCTACAGGGCGACTACCATCACCACACGGTCACGCACTCGGCCGGCGAGTATGTCCGGCACTACTTCATCCACACGAACGGCCTAGAGGGCGCGTGGAGCCTGTTCAAGCGGCAGGTATTCGGCATCCATCATTGGATCAGCGCGAGGCACCTCGACCGCTACCTCAACGAGTTCACCTTCCGCTTCAATCGCCGCGCCATGGGCGAAGGAAGCAGGGTAGATGCCCTGATCGCCAATGCCTCTGGTCGTCTGACCTATAAGGCACTCATCGCATGACCGAGAAGCGGGATAAACCCTTCAGCCTTGACATGCCGTTTGGGGAGGCGATCGTGCGATTTGGTGCGACTCGCCCCGACGAGATAAAAGAGCGGGCGGTTGCGTCAAAGCAGGAAGCCATGGACCAGAGGCAAGGCGAGCTTCAGCTAATCCACTACCAGACAACCGAAGGGGGCGCCGACTTCCGGCTTGATCCGTCCAACGAGACTGTCTGGGCCACCCAGCAGCAAATTGCCGACGCTTTCGGAATCAGTCCTAATACGGTTGGTGAGCACCTCGGCAACATCTTTCGAGACGGCGAACTGGACCAAGAAACGACAACCCGGAAATTCCGGGGAGTCAGCAAAAATGGCAGAGAAATCAATCTTCTACACTACAGCCTCGATGCGATTTTGTCTGTCGGATACCGAGTCAGCTCCAAGCGTGCAACCGCCTTTCGCCAGTGGGCGACACAGACCCTTAGGGACTATCTTACCCAAGGCTTCGCCATCAATGAAGCGCGCCTTCGGGATGATCCGAACGCCCTTCGAGAGCTTGCCGCTCAAGTCCGCGCACTCCGCGCAGACGAGAAGAACATCTACAAATCGGTCCGCGACGTGTTCGCCTTCGCGTCGAACGACTACGACAAAGATTCCCCAGACGTGGGCAGGTTCTTCGCCAAGCTCCAAGACAAATTCACCTATGCCGTGACGGGACAAGTTTCTTCCCAAATCCTGCTGGATCGAGCGAGCCACCTACTTGAGGACATGGGCCTGACTAATAAGTCAGGCAGCCGCCCCTCGCATGCTGACATTAGAATCGCCAAAAACTACCTCGATCGGGATGAGCTTTACCGCTTGCACCTACTCTGTGAGCAGTTCCTGCTCTTCATTGAATCTGCCGCTTTGCGTGGGATGAAGCTCTCTATGTCTGAGCTTTCAACCAAGTTTGACGATCTTCTGAGGGTTGTAGGGCATCCGGTGTTCGTCGAATACAAGGACGCGCTCAAGCAACGCGCCATCAACCACGTTGTGAAAGAGCTAGAACTCTACCAGAATCGGCTTGTAAGCGAAAAGAACGTGGCGCGGCTCGCCGCCGCGAGCAAGGCGTGACGCGCTTCGCCGCTACTGTCATCGTCCTATCGGTGGTCGGCCACCAAGCCTTGGCAGACACGCAGCCGGGATACCTTGTTGCGGGAGTAGGCAGCGTAAGCTGCGCGCGGTGGCATAATGACCCCAACCACGATGATCTCGCGATGTCGTGGGTGTTGGGGTTTTGGACGGCAACAAACATCATGGCTCCCGTCAATCACCACGTCGGTCAGAACTCCGACGCCGACGGCATCCTCGCAGAAGTCCGACGCGTTTGTGAGACCAGCCCGTCCATGACCATCCAAGAAGCCACGAGCATCGCTTACGGCAAGATGCGTGTCCTAGGACGCTGACACACGCTAGACGTGTGCAGAAGCCGCTAGGTCACAAACGTATATATCTCCCATCAAATTTGTGTCGTTTGAACCGCTGATTGACTCTGTCGGCTCCGTTGACCTTAAGGGCATAGACTGGGCCATCGTCGGCGGTGAGAGCGGACCACGGGCGCGCCCTATGGCCGAAGAGTGGGCGCTGGAAATTCGCGATTATTGCCTCAGAGATGGCGTCGCCTTTTTCTTTAAGCAGTGGGGAGGCACCCGGCCGAAATCAGGCGGTCGACGGCTGAAGGGACGTGAGTGGAACGAGTATCCTCGTGTCGGGCAACGGACTGAACACAATGCCGCCTGAACGATCCTAGATCCCATGAGCTCTTATTTCGACCGCGAGCAAACCCAGGCCAAGCACTTCATCCTGCGGGGATACCTACAGGAGTTAGCCTACAAAGTTCTACGCGGGTGGGACATCGCGTACGTCGACGGTTTCTTGGGGCCATGGGAATCCAAAACCGCCGACCTCTCAGACACGTCGTTCATGATCGCGCTTAGGTTTCTTAAGGAAGCCCAGAAGACTATCTATGAGCAAACTCACCTCAAGCGTAAAATCCGCTGCTTCTTTTCGGAGAAGAACGCCGCCGCCTACCAGCAGATGGTTGCGGCCGTCTCGCCGTTTCATCAACCAAACGATTCGCTCGAAGTGAAAACCTTCCACGGTGAGTTTATAAATTCAGTTGACGAAGTCCGCAAGTTTATCGCTGACGCGTTTCCACTTATATTTATCGACCCAACAGGTTGGACGGAATACACATTTACCAAGATTGCGCCACTTTTCGCCTACGCTAAATGCGAGGTGCTAATTAACTTCATGTACGATCATGTAAATCGCTTCCTGAACCATCCAGACGAGAAGGTCATTGCTTCGCTTGACCCTATTCTTGGCGGCCCTGGATGGCAGGGCCGCCTTGATCTTACCATTAAGAAAGGGCCTGCGGTAGAGAAGCTGTTCAGAGAGACCCTGAAGGCGGCGGGTAACTTTCATTACGTGGTCTCGACAAAGATTGATAAGAGCGTTCAGGACCGCCCCCCACTTCTTCCTGGCTTACGGAACGAAAGATCGATCAGGCCTAAAAGCTTTTCGTGAAACCGAGTTCAAGGCGCTCCGTGAACACGCAAGGAATAGGTCCGCCGCAATGACCCGCAAGCGTGACAAACGGGTAAACACACCTTCTCTTTTCGGCGACTTCGAAGCTGCGCAGAAAGAAGCATCAATTAACGATCTCGTAGACGAACAGGAGGCTCTTGCGAAGGAAATGCTGCTTCAGATGTTGTCTGATAGCCCGAGCGACCTTTCTCCATTTCTATCTGAAGAAAATGGAGCCACGACATTGCGTGGGAGATCTAGAGGAACTCCGGTCGGTCACCATCCCAAAGTCCATCGAACGTTTGAAGGCTTGGGGAAGTAGTCTAGCCTGTTTCGACGAGGGACTGCGAAGTGCCGTCGCGGGGCTCGTCCGCACACGCGAGTTTTCCTCTGCGATCCGCCAAGCCTTTGTGCGCGATTTTACCTTGCGCGGCCTTGTGGGTGAGTTGGCTGAGCGCGGGCTCAAAGTGGACTACCGCTCGGTGTGGGCGTTTGTGCATGCCGAGGATCTCAGCTTCAAAACGTATGGCCCGCCCCGTCTGCAAGCGTCTTCTGCGAATAGTCCGATCAGTCTACGCCAACGTATCCGGTCTCGAGGCATAGCCTCGGCCAAGATGGAGATCCGCGCGTCCCGGTCCTCATAACCGGTTGGCACCAGACCGGCGGTGACCTCAAGGTGCCCGACAACATCCTCCTGCTCCATCTGCCGCCATACGCGCCGGAGCTGAACCCGATGGAAAACGTCTGGAACTATCTTCAGACGAACAAGCTCTCCGCGCGGGTCTGGGACAACTACGACGCGATCATCAATGCCTGCAGGGAGGCTTGGCTCTTCCTTACCAACGACCCGGACAGGATCCGGGCGACAGGTAACAGAGAGTGGGCGACGGTCGGTGATTAGGGCGGTTGGTATTACTCTACAACAGCAAAGAACCCGATCTACCCAGAACTATCCGCGCCGCTTGGCGCGCCACTGCTTGAAACTGCTCAAACATCGCGTAACGGGCGTCGTGAGCCGCCCTAATCTCCCCGGTAGCGGGCACAGTGATTTCGCCGATCGACGACATAGTCTCCATCGCCGATTCGAGATCCGTTGCGCTACCGCTGGCCACCGCGCCTAGCATAGCTGAGCCAAGTAGAACCGGTTCGTCCGTCATTGGTGCCGCGACCGGCAATACCGTCGCGTCAGCTAGAATTTGTCGAACCAGCCGGGACCGTCCGGCCCCTCCGCTGATCGCAATTGCCGAGACCGACGCACCGACTGCGTCCTGTGCGCCCAGGATCTGGCGCAGACCGTAACCGAGCGCAGCAATCCCCGCGACGTAGAGCGCCACCAGGCTTGCCTCGTCGAACTCCATCCCGAGACCGGCGATGACGGCGCGACTGTGCGGATCAGCATGCGGTGCGCGGTTGCCGAGGAACTCCGGCACAACATGCAGCCCTGTTGCGAGACGGATCGCGGCGGAAGCATCGCCGCCGGAGGCGACAAGTGCGCGCTCGCCCAGGAGGTCGACGAGGCTCTTTCCCGCGCGTTCCGCCTCGGCGGCGACCATGGAGCGCAACGGATGGGTGCGCAAAAGGACGTCGATCGCCGCACCGGCCGCCGACTGGCCGCCCTCGAGGAGCCACATCCCCGGGATCATAGCGGAGTGATAGGGTCCCCAGATTCCAGGCGCGAACACGCGAGTGCGCGTCGTGGTCATGGTGCAGGACGACGTTCCCATGACGTAGCCGACCATGTTCTCAGCCCCGCCGCCGCCCGGCAGACGCGCGTCACGAACGCCGACGCTGCCGACGCCGCCCGCGTGGGCGTCGATCAAACCGGCACCGACCGGCGTTCCAGGCTCGAGATCCAACTCGGATGCGGCCTGCTCAGTGAGACCATGAGCCAACCTGCTTCCGGGCGGCACGATCTCGGTGCCGATGCGGCGGAAATCCTCATCGGCAAGAACGCCGAGGCCAATCGCGCGGAAATATGCCGCGTCCCAGCGCCCCTCGTGCGCGAGATAGGTCCATTTGCACGTCACCGTGCACATCGAGCGCGCACGGCTGCCCGTCGCGCGCCAGGTGAGGAAATCGGTGAGATCGAAGAAGTCATGCGCTGCGGCGAAGACGGCTGGACGTCGCTCCGCCAGCCACAGCAGCTTGGGCGTTTCCATCTCGGGCGAGATGCGGCCGCCAACGAAATCAAGCACCGGGTAACCGCCCGAACTGATCCGCTCCGCCTGATCTGCGGCGCGATGATCCATCCAGAGAATGACGTCGCGTGCAGGATCCTCCGAAGGTCCGACCGGCAGTCCCTGTCCATCTTCACCCAGCACGACGAGCGAACAGGTTGCATCGAAACCGATCCCCGCGATGGCTTGGGCCGGGATCGCGGCGCGCGCTCGTGCCTCACGCACGGACTCCATCACTGCCTGCCAGATCTGGAAACTCGACTGTTCCGCGATGCCGCCAGGCTCGCGGAAGATCAGCAGGTCGCGTTTGGCACTTCCGAGCATCCGGCCGCGTGCATCGAAAACGCCCGCGCGTGCACTGCCCGTGCCGACATCAACCCCGATGAAGAACAGGTCGGACGACGCGCCCATCCTGTCAGAGCTCGACGCTGGTGGGCAGGATGACAAGGTCGCGGACTGTCACCCCTTTCGGGCGGGTCAGCATGAAAATGACTGCTTCCGCAACCTCGGTCGGCTGCATGAGGCTGCCGTTTGCGAGCGCCTCCTCCATCTTCGCCTTCGGCCAGTCTGCCAGGAGCGCCGTCACGACAGGGCCGGGCAGCACTGCGCCCATGCGCACGCCGTGTGGCGCGAGCTGGCGTCGCGTCGCGTGTACGAAGCCCTGGACCGCGTATTTCGAAGCGACATAGACCGGCTCCCAAACGACCGGCACGACACCGGAGATCGAGGAGGTGAACAGGATATCGCCGGATCCTTGCGCGATCATGTGCGGGACCACCGCATGAACGGAGCGGAAAGCAGCAGCGACATTGAGGTTGAGCAGCCGGTCCCACGCATCCGGGTCACCGTCCGCGACGGCGCCCCCGATGTAAGTGCCGGCGTTGGCGTGGAAAATGTCGAGCCCGCCCGCGAGATCGAGGATGCGCGGCAGCATGCCGGACACCTCCACGGGGTTGAGCAGGTCGACGGTGAGCGGCAGCGCGCCTTCACCGAGCTCGGCGCAACGCTCGCGAAGACGATCGGCCGCGCGGTCAATCATCACCACGCGGCAACCAGCCGCGAGGAGATGGCGTGCGCACTCGAGGCCGATGCCGGAAGCGGCACCAGTGATGGCGGCGACCTTGCCGTTGATCGATGAAGCCATGTCAGTTCTCCTCCGTGTCCGTTCAGGCGCGGCCGTGCGAAACGCGCGAGCGACGGGCAAGCGAGTCGACGATGACCGCCACCGCGAGGACGGCGCCGGTGATCATGTAGCGCAGGCTGGACGACAGATTGAGCAGCGTCAGCCCGTTGGAGATCGCCTGGATCACGATGACGCCGAGAAGGGCCGAATACGCGCTGCCGCGGCCGCCGAAGAGGCTGGTGCCTCCGATCACGGCCGCGGCGATCGCGTTCAGGTTGACGTCGCCCGTCCCCGCCTGACGGCTGGCGGAGGCAAGGCGTCCTGCAACGAGAATGCCGCCCGCGGCCGCGAAAGCGCTGCACAGCATGAACGCGCTACGATAGATGTTGCGGACGTTGATGCCGCTCCGCCGCGCCGCCTCGCGGTTGCCGCCGACCGCGAACATCGAGCGTCCCCATTTCGTGCGCCGCAATGCGTATTCGGTGGCGACGACGAGCAGCACGAACAGCACGAACATGGCAGGGACGCCGCGGCCGAGATCGAGATAGAAGACGGCAAGCAGCAGCAGGAGCGTCGTGGCCCCGGACTTAAGCGCCAGGATGCGCAAGGGCTTGACGGACAGGTTCGCACTCGAGCGACGACTGCGCTCCGCAAAGCCCATTGCGAGCATCGCCGCACCCGGCACGAGCGCCAGCAGGTAGGACAACCAAGCGGGCAGGATCAGTATCTGACCGAAATGCACCAGCGGCGAGCCGTAAGGAAGGTTGATCGAACCGGTGTCGCCGAGAAGGTAGAGCTGCAGTCCCAGCAGGGCGAGAAGCCCCGCCAAGGTCGCGACAAAGCTCGGCATGCCGAAGCGGTTGTAAAGCTCGGCATAGGCGAGTCCGATAACAGCGCCTGTCACGATCGCCAGCGCCACCGCCACCGCCGGCGGCCAGCCGCTACCGACCCAGAGAACGCCCAACATGGCGGAGGATAGTCCGCTCATCGAGCCGATCGACAAATCGATCTCGCCCAGCAGCAGCACACACACCACGCCAAGCGAGATCAGCCCGACGGACGCGCAGTCGAACAGAAGGTTGACGAGGTTGGCAGGTGCCACAAAGACCGGGTTAAGGCTGGTAAAGACGATCGTGATCACCACGAGGCCCACGATCACCGGCAGCATGCCAAGATCGCCGGAACGCACACGGTCGAGGAAGGCGCGGAGTTCGCCGCGCAGACCCACGTCGTAGCGAACGCGCTCATCGGCGCGGTCGAGCGACGGCAACGGTGCCGATGCGGTCATACCGTACCTCCTACAACTGCATCGGCCGCGGCGGTCTCGCGTGACGCCGCACGGCGCGAAACCGCGTTTTCGGTCGCCCCGGTGATGGCTGCCACCAGCTCGTGGTTGCTGGCAGCCGCGGTGAAGACGCCGTTGTTGCGCCCCAGGCGAAGAACAATGATGCGATCGGCCACGGCTCGCACGTCCTCCATGTTGTGGCTGATGACGATCACGCCGAGCCCGCGCGCGCGCACGCGCTCGATGAGGTTGAGAACCTCGGCGGTCTGCGCGACACCGAGTGCTGCCGTCGGCTCGTCCAGCATGATGATTTTGGGATCGAGCAGCAGCGAGCGAGCGATCGCCACGGTCTGGCGCTGGCCGCCCGATAGAGAGGCGATCGGCTCGCGCACGGAAGGGATTCGGGCAGCCAGCTCGCGCAGCAACGTCCAAGCGCGGACCTCCATGGCAACTTCGTCGAGCCGCCAGGGCTCGAGCTCGTGGCCGAGGAAGAGGTTGGCGACCACATCGAGGTTCTCACATAGAGCGAGGTCCTGGAACACGGTCGCAATTCCCAGACTGAGGGCGCGCGCCGGGCTGTCGATCGTGACCTTCTCGCCGGCGAAGTGGATCTCGCCCTCGGTCGGCTGGTGTACGCCCGCGAGAACCTTGACCAGCGTCGACTTGCCAGCGCCGTTGTCGCCGACGAGTGCCACCACCTCGCCGGCATGAACGTCGAGCTCGATGTCGGTGAGAGCGGAGACGGCGCCGAACTTCTTGGTGATGCCACGCAAACTGAGGATGGGTGCTCCTCGGGAGGAAGCGGGCAGGCCAGAGGCTTCGCTGGTTGTCATCGGCGTGTCTCCTCTCTTCCGCTTCAGATGCCGAGCGAGTGGCAGGCTGACGCATACTCACCCGTGCACACCTGCGCCGGCGTCTGCAGGTGGGTGTCGAAGATCACCGTCTTGATGTTCTTCGCCGTCACGATCGCGGGCGTGAACAGATCGGTTGGCGTCGCGAACAGCATTGTGGAGGCAGCGGGTTTGCTGCCGTCAAGGAAAGCGACGGCGATCTTCGCTGCTGCCGCAGCGACGGTCTCGGAGGGCTTGGAGATCGTGTTATACTGGTCGCCCGAGATGATCAGCTGCAGGCCTGCGATCGTCGCGTCGTTGCCGGTCACCGGCGGTGTCGGATTGACGCCGGCGGCCTTGAAGGCCGCCACCACACCGCCCGCAGTGCCGTCATTGGCGGCAACCACGCCTACGATCTTGTCGCCGAACCGGGTGACCTGGCCGCTCGCCCACTCCTGTGCCTTCGGTGGCGCCCAGTCGGGCGTGTCGTACTCAGCGAGCGTCGCATAGCCGCTGCCGGCGAGGCCTTCATGGATGCCGTCGCGAATGAGCCCCGCCGCCGCGTCGGTGGGCGAGCCGTTGACCTCCAGAACGCCGCCTTTTCCTGCCGGCACGCCGTGCGCCTTGAGATCGGCGACGAGAGACTGGGCGATCATGCGCCCAATCCCCTTGTTGTCGAAGGAGACGTAGAAATCGGCAGGCTCCTTGGGGATCGGCCGGTCATAGGCGATCACCTTCACGCCCTGGGAATGGGCGATCTGCACGAGGGACGCGGCCGCCGCGCTGTCGACGGGATCGAGCACCACGATCTTGGCGCCTTGAGCGATCACTGAGTTGAATTGCTGCTGCTGAAGCGACGCATCGGCGTTGGCGTTCTGGTAGACGACGCGACAGCCGGCACAGAGCTTGGCGATAGCTGCCTTGAATCCGGGGAAGTCGTGCTGCTCATAGCGGGTCGAGGCCTGATCCGGCATCAGGAACGCAACGGTTCCGCTACTTGCGGCCAACGCCGCCGACATGTTCAACCCTGCGACACTTATGACGGCCGCCAGCACAACACTTCGCATCACCAAGCCCCCTCCAACATTGTTGGCGAGCCGGGTTATCGACACGAGAGACGAGGTTGCCGCGTCGCGCAGACACAACCTATCGGCGCAAGCCCGTCTTTGCCGGGTCATGCACCAGAACTCCTCCCTCATGCGTACAAACCATGCCCGCGTCGACGGCGCTTCGCGCTCAATCGATGGAGCAACGTTGCGACTGCCGTCGCGACCTGTCAAGACACCAAGCAATGAACACGCGGCGGCCGGCCCGACGGCCCACCATCTATGACGTCGCAACGTCGGTCGGTACCTCGCCCTCTGCGGTCAGCTCGGTGCTGAACGGGACATGGCGCCAGCGGCGGATTAGCGAAGGTCTCGCCGAGCGCGTCCGAGCGGAAGCCAGCGCGCAAGGATACGCGGTCAACCTTCAGGCAAGCGCGCTTCGGCGAGAAACATCGCGCATCATCGGCATGATCGTGCCGAAATACGACAACAGGTATTTCGGTGCGGTCGCCGAGCGCTTCGAGACAATGGCGCGCGCGCGGGGCCTCTTCCCGGTGGTCACCTGCACGCAACGCGATCCTGACCTGGAAGCGGAGGCCGCCCGCGCGATGATCTCGCACCAGGTCACCTGCCTGGTCGCAACCGGAACCACGGATCCGGACCGGATCGCCGATCTCTGCGAACCGGCCGGCGTGCGAACGATCAATCTCGATCTGCCCGGCCGTAAATCGCCCTCCGTCATCTCCGACAACTTCACCGGCGCCCGCGACCTGACACGGTGCATCCTCGGCCACATCGGCGTAGACGCCGGTCGCGACGACCCGCTTCTCTTCATTGGCGGACGCGCGCAGGACCACAATACACTCGAGCGCGTCCGCGGTTTTCGCGCGGCCCATGCGGAGGTGGGACGGACGGTCGCGGAGGATCGCATTCTTCCTTGCGGCTATGCGCCGGAGAAGGCGGAACACGCGCTCGCTACGTTCCTGAGCTCTGGCTCTCGGCTTCCGCCAGGTCTGTTCGTCAACTCGACGATCGCGCTTGAGGGCGTCGTCCGCTGGCTTCGCACCCACAGGCGAGACGGAGGGGTGGAGCCACGGATCGGATGTTTCGACTACGACGCATTTGCCGCTAACATCGAAGGCACGGTGGCGATGGTGCGTCAGGACGTTCCGATGCTTGTCGATGCGGTCTTCCGCCTCGTCGATGAGCCGCCGCCGCCCCATGCTCCCTGGATCGAGGTCCCAGCTATATTGGTGAATACCGCATAGATCGCGCCGAGCTCATGACCGGAGATGAAGTAGGCGGAAACGTTGTCGGCAACTTCAGTCAGGGAATCCTACGACTCGCGCTGTGTTTATTACCGGCGAATAGCAGGCACGATCAATGCAGCGATGGCAAGCCACCGCGGGCCTCGCGTCGTCTACCGGCTGATACTAATTCTCGGCGGCCGAAGCGTGGAGGAGGGCGCGCTGTCGCGTTGCACGAAACGGGGTCTGTCGCGATTTGTGTGGAGGCCTCATGCGGTGATGGGAAGCATCCGGTCACGAAGAAGCTCGACTCCAGCGTGACCATACATGGATTGCTTGAGCGCTTTCAGCTTGTTGATTTGTCCCTCCGTCTGCCCGTTGCTCCATTCTTCGCGAATGGCGTTTCGCTCTGCGTCGATATCCCTGCACAGGACATGCGAACCGGCGAAGCGCGCTGAAGCTCGACAGCCGAACGTCCGCCAGCCAGGCGTCCAGCATTGCTGGATCCCTACCTCGCAGGAGGCCTCCGAAGCGCATCGCCAACTGCCGCATGTCGGCAAAGCCAGGGAGGCGCTCCTTCAGCACATCTACCCTGCTGGCCTGCCGTAGGCGCGCTCGAGGTGTCGTGCACAGTATCGAGGCTGTGATGGGCGGCACCGCAGTCACGGACCCAAGTGCCTGTTGCGTGCCTTCCGTCTGGAGTTGGGCTCTCGGCAGAGCGTCGTTGCGCCGCCATTCCCACAGAAGCCGTTTCAGTTGCGCGCGACTTCCAGGATAGCCTTGCTCGCGGAGCTCGAGCAGGAGTTCGCGCCCGTTTCGACAGCCTTCAGTCCAGCGACGCGCGAGGTGGGTCGTAAATTGGACCGGGTGACGCGCTCGCGGATCCATTCGGCGCCGTTCCGGGAGGGTCTCACAGGTGGCCCACTTCGATACCGTGCGCCAGTTGAGGCCGGTCGCGATCGCGATGGCAGCGAGAGTCTTTCCCGCCTGCTGGGGCCTTTTCACCTCAGCGAAACGGGCCTGCCAGACGAGACGGCGACGGTCCGCGTCGGGGTCTTGGCTCTCCTGCTGTGAGGTGGGTTGAGGCTTCGACACCGTCCAGTGTTGCTTGCCTTCGGGTTTCAGCAGCCGGGGTGCGCGGCTCAGTTGCCGCTCGATCGCCAACCGCAGGTTCTGCACCAGATGGAAGCGGTCGGCGACCTGCCGCGCCTGCGACGCCTTGACGTGCAGCTTGTGCATAGAGTCCGCAGTGGTCCCGACTGACGACGTCCACGGAGGGGTGGTCCCTCAGCCAGGCCGCCATTGTCACCCGGGATCGGTCAGACAGCACGTCCACCACGGCTCGACGCTCCAGGTCCACCACGACCGTGCCGTAGCGGGTCCCGCGCCGCCAACTCCAATCGTCGATGCCGGCCACGCGGAGCGGGGCATGACAAGGAAGCACAGCAGCCAGCCAAGTCGACAGTGGCTCCGCCGGCGGCCGAGGCGAAAACAACTCGGAAGAAGACCAGCGGCAAGCCGGCCAAGCGCACGCGGCGGACGAAAGCGGAGATGGCCGCAGCCGCGCAGGCACAAGAGCCCGAGGCCGATTCATCTGACGAGTAGCCGACCAGTCATGCGCTGCGTATCGGCCAGCAGTGGCCATGCGCAGCGCAGAACAGGTCGAGCGTATTGGAACACGCGCCGGCAGACTCCGGGTGGGCGCCCACCGAACGCGACGGACGCAAGCTCAGCGGTGGCTCACGGGCTCCGCCGCATCGTTTAGAAAGATAGGCTGGGCGGCCGGGTTGATGGTGATCGCCGCCTTTTCAAGCGACTTCCGGAGCACCGTCCGATCGAGCCGCAGGTAGCGGACCAGCAGGTCGACATAGAGGCCCACGAAGAGCGGTCCGTGTCCGTCGCTCACGCCGTCATGCGTGCTCGTCACCGCGTGCGCCAGCTCGTGCAGCAGGATCCAGGAGGGAACCTGCTTGGGCAGGCGGAGGGTCAGACGGGTCGCGTCCGCCTGCCGCGCTGTCGCCTGCGTCGGAAGCCGTTCTACTTTGGGCGGGTAGCGCAACCCCGTCTCACGCCAGATCGCGTCGACCATACCTTGCGTCTGCGCGAACGCGATCAAGCTCTGGTCGCGCGGCGCCACGACGGCATCCTCCCAGGCGTAGAGCTGGCCTCGTTGCCGATCAAGGCCGCTCATCCCTCGACTTGCGCGTGCCCACCGTGCGTCACCGGGCGGCGGACGTTGACCCTCTCACCTGCGTCCCGGCTAGCACGAGACGCCTGATCCCGCCGAAAGGTCAGGCCGGACATGATCGCAGCTTGGGGGCGCTTACGCGGAAGGCGTCCTCGACCACCTGGTGGCGTAGGAGGACGAGCGCGGTGCCGGTCGGCCGCTGCGCGGCAACGCTCGCCTCGCGCTCGACATGCATCGCCGTCAGCCGCTCGGCGACGCGGGCCGCCATGCCGATCTGGAAGTTGCTGCTCGCCTGTCGCAGACGCGTGCCCGCGAGCTCCGGTCGCCGCATCCGGAAGCCCTCCAGCTCGGATCGGATTGCCCGGTCAATCACCGCAAACAGGTAGGAAGCCAATGCAGTGTCGGTGTCGAAGCCGAAGAACACGTAGCTCGGCGGCGCGGGCTCCCGCGCCAGCCACACCTTGCAGTCCCAGAAGCAGGCGATCGCCGGCACGCAGGTGTCGATCGGCCGACGTCGCAAGCCGCCGGCGGGCATCCTCGCTTCCACGCAAGGCGTCTGTCGGACGTCGATCTCGTCCATGGTCAGCGCGTAGCGCCCGATCCGTTGCTCGAGTTTCCTCTGGGGCCAGAGGACTCGCGCAAACCGCCATATTGGCTGCTAACTTTGCCGCGCTGCAGGACCGAGTCTATCCTTGCCTCTAGTTCGAATAGGCGAATACGCGATGCGCATGATTCTTGCTCTGGCTTCCATCACGATCCTTGCAATACTCGGCTTGGCGCAGGCGGAGACCACACCGTCAGCCATCTCCGCGGATCCGCCGGTTGATAAGGTCCACCCTGCCCGACTCTACGCCTTTGCCTTGCCCACCGGCGGTCTGATGATCAATGCAAGCCTGCTGGTCCCCGCAGGAGCAGGCCCTCACCCGACCGTTCTTCTTTTGCATGGGTTTCCGGGCAATGAGCAGAACCTTGATCTGGCACAGGCCATCCGGCGAGATGGATGGAACGTCCTTACGCTGCACTATCGCGGCTCTTGGGGCAGCCCGGGAGCGTTCACCTTTGCGCATGTTCAGGAGGATGCAGCGGCAGCATTAATATGGCTCCGAGACCCGACGACGAAGGTGGCTTCGGAGATTGACCCGCATCGGCTCGTTGTCATCGGTCACAGTATGGGCGGTTGGGCTGCAGCGTTTACCGGCGCTCGGGACCCTGGCCTGCTCGGCACGGGCCTGATCTCCGCTGCTAATCTAAGTATGCTCGATGGGCTGCCGCGGTCCAAAGCAGTCGGCGTACTCGACGATAATATGGGAAGCAGCACGGGCATGCATACCTTGTTAGCAACGCCGGATGGCCTAGCCGACGAAATCGTCCGCAACGGAAAGGCCTTCGACTTTACGGCGTTGAATGGCAATCTTCCGAAGCATCCGCTGCTTTTAGTGACATCTGATGACGGCCTGGCAGGAGGAAGCGCTGCGCTTGCAGTGTCTTTGGCAGCCAAAGGTGATCGATCGATCACTCAGGTGCATCTCGCCACCGATCACAGCTACTCGGACCGTCGGATCGCACTCGTAACCGCTGTATTACGCTGGCTCGAGTCTCTTCCTGGTGCACCGAAGCCTCTTCGATAAGGCTTGCCATCGCTCGCCCAGACGGCGCACCTCTTGCCCTTGCCGGGTTGCGGAAGGGCTGTAGGGCTCCAGACGGCACGATCCTCCGCACCTTCACCATGTGCTGACGACCGCGGCGAACGCCGAGACGCACCGGTGCACGACCGCATGCCGGTGATCCTTGAGCGTTCGGATTGGCCGATCTGGCTCGGTGAGGAAGACGGCAACCTTGAGCGGCTGATGCGTCCTGCGCCGGACGGGATGCTGCGCCTGTGGCCAGTGTCGCGAGACGTAAACTGGCCGATGCACAACCGGCCCGACCTGGTCGAGCCAATTATGCTATCGGGTGCGCAGCGTGAAGAAGATGAGGCCGGGCCGAATTCGCCGTAGCGATTGATGGCGCGTGTCGTTGGAACATGGAACGGGAACGCGCAGATGAGCGACACCGCTCAAAAGCTCGATGCATTGGCTCAGAAACTATACCTCGCCGATGGTCACACAACGCCGTGGGACGCGCGGTTTGTTCCCAAGGCGACGGCCGCTGAGACGGCGCTGGTGAAGTGCTTCGCGACGAATATCGACAGAAGGCGAGATTGCACATGGCAAAAACTGGTCGGTAATCGGAAGGAAAACGATCTCGCCAAAACTCAGAAGCCCCCGCTATCCCAAGGGGGCGATGGGGCGCCGCAGTCGAGCCCGTCACAGACGAGGAGGCCAGCATCAGTTGAACGGCGACTATTCCAGATCGAAACCTATTTTGGCCGCATCGCCAACGAGGTAGCCGCCGTGAACGGCGGAAGCGGGAACCGCGAAGTCGAGCACAACCAACGCACTCGAGGGAGCGAACCTAAAGGTCTTCAGGTCGGCGTCAAGCGCCGCGCCCTCCGGAGAGGCAGGCATCTGCTGGACGCGAGCGTAGGCTGCGCCGAGTTGGGGGGCGAGTTCGACGAGATCGACCGCGCGCTCAACGCAGATCCTGTCGAGCGCGACGCAGCATGTGTCCACACTCGTCATGAGCGCGCGGTCGCGTCTCTCGACCGGCACACCGATCTTTACGACCGCCCCCAGGCGGAAGCCACTGAAAACGGACGCTCAGCGAGGGTCGAACCATCACTAGTCCCCGCTAAGGTTCAACCAAGGTAGTGGAGCGCCGCAGCGGCCAAGTGTTGCTGCCAGCGCCGACAATCCAGATCGTCAGGCTCTCTGCAAGGCGACCGGCGCCGTCATTTGCACTCCGGCTCCAAACGTTCTTCAGGACGGCTTCATCGCCTGAATCCTGGAGATCTTGATTGCTGGCTGTGCTCGTGGCGCTGTGATGACCATGGCATCAACCAGGGCCAGACATTCCGCCCGTCCGGTCGCGAGTAGCTCGCGGAACGACTTGATCCGCGACATGGCCCAGAGCATGAGCGCGATGATCCAGTTCGGGCAGCCATCGATACGCTTCTTCGACTGCGGATAAACACTGTATCCTAGACCGCGGATGAGGGCGTAACTTTCGTGCACACCGCGCGCGAGCGTGAGCGCCTCCCGCCACGAGGCACCGCCCTGGCGCCGTTCTCCAGCCAACGAAACACTTTCGAACGCCACACACATTGGCACATGGCACCGCAGCCAGAGCTGCATGTCAGGCTCAACAGCTGCCGGCATACCGGCAGTCCTGAACAGATCCACCCATCGCTGTTCGCTCATGATCGTTTTCTGACCGGCCGCCCCGATGGTGGCCTTCAGCCTGCCCTCGGCATCCAACATGGCCTGCACGAACGGCATGCCGAAGGAACAACGCTCTGCGCCAACAGCCTGTTGCAGCCGCTCCGGATCGAATGTCACGAACATGAACTGGATCCATCGAGCAGCGCTTCGTTGGAGTCCCGGCAGCACAGCGTCGACCTGGTGCGCGAGCAGCGTGACAATGACGAGGTCGTAGGGGATCGTCTCATCGAGCTCGTCGACGACGCTGACACTGACCCGCTCGCCTTTCACGTCGACGATGCTGCGTTTGCGTTGCAGCTGTCGGAGCCGTTCGGATTGAGGCCGCGCGACGACAGTGACGTCGTGGCGCCCGACTTTCGCCAGCTGGAATGCGAAGGTGCTGCCGATCTTGCCGACCCCAAGGACGGCGATGCGGAGCGGTGCGGTCAGGGTTTGCGGCGTGGGCATGCGTCTCGTCCTGCTCGTGTCGTCAAACGAGGCCAGATCCCATTCGAGGTCTGCAGGTCTGTCGCGTTCGATACGGACAACATGTGATACGAGCGCTGTAGTGGTAAAGTAGTTGGTCTATCGTAGCATAGAGACTACCAGGATAAGCGGAACATCGTAGACAGCGATCAGCTCGGCGTTTTCGCGGCTGCGCCGGGCGAAGCTTGATCCGGGTGCAAATCGCCGCCTGCTGCAGGCTATGCGCGGCCGCTGCCAGTCGGTCACCGCCGGGCAGCTGGCCGAAGCGTTGGAGGTTCTGAACGGACGACCTATCGCGATATCGCCGGTCTGGTGGCGCAGGGCGCGCCGATCGAAGGAGAGGCCGGCGTCGATCCATCGTACGGCCCGGTCTCTTGCTCTGATGTCGGGCTGGCCGGCGGGATGAACGGGCGGGAGATGGCAGACCCTGCTCGGGTGATGCGCCCCTCCTTGAAAGTGCTCTTCATCACCGGCTATGCCGAGAGCGCAGTCCTTGGTGACGGCCATCTTGAGGCTGGCATGGCCGTTTGACGAAGCCGTTTGCGATTCAGGCGATGGTCGGGCGTATCGCTACGATGATCGGCTCACGAGAAGACGAAGCAGCCTGATCGATGTTACGGCTTATCTGGCACCTACCGCCATCATGATGGGCGAAAACGTATTTTAAGATCCGATATCGAGCGTCTCAAGAGAGCGGTGCACCGACGATTGCACAAGACGCGAAAACTTGTTCTTCAAGCATCGTAGTTGATCAGCTTCAGCCACAATGCGGGACAAAACAATCAGCCCGAGATCAAGTTTTTGATACGCCTGGCCAAGGCCTCCATGGCAAATGGCTTGGTCAGCACATGCCATTCCTTGCTCAAGGTGGCCCTGGCTGACAACCGCGTTTTCGGCGTAGCCGGTGATGAACACCACCTTGAGACCCGGTCGCGTCACCCTGGCAGCGTCGGCCATTTGTCGTCCGTTCATCCCGCCCGGCAGCCCGACGTCGGTGACCACGAGATCAATCCGAACATCGGACTGCAAGACCCTCAGTCCTGCCGCGCCGTCCGCTGCCTCGATGGCGATGTAGCCCAGCTCCTGCAGCACTTCCGTCACCAGCATCCGCACCGTCGGCTCGTCGTCCACAACGAGCACTGTCTCACCCCACTGGGCGCGCAGGGCGTCGACGAGTTCGGGCGGCTGCTCGGCGCGCTCGGATCCGCCCAGATGTCGCGGTAGGTAGGGGCTGACGACGGTGCCCTTGCCCACCTCGGAATAGATGCAGACCTGACCACCGGACTGCTTGGCCGACCAGTCGCGATGAAGACATGGACGTGCGGGTGATAGACGAGCATGTGTGCCGCGACGTCGCAGCCATGATGGTTGCCGGGCATATGAAACAACTCGGAAGAAGACCAGCGGCACGCCGGCCAAGCGCACGCGGCGGACGAAAGCGGAGGTGGCCGCAGCCGCGCAGGCACAAGAGCCCGAGGCCGATTCATCCGACGAGTAGCCGACCCAGTCATGCGCTGCGTATCGGCCAGCGGTGGCCATGCGCAGCGCAGAACAGGTCGAGCGTGTTGGAACACGCGCAGGCAGACTCCGGGTGGGCACCCGCCGAACGCGACGGATGCAAGCTCAGCGGTGGCTCACGGGCTCCGCCGCATCGTTGAGAAAGATAGGCCGGCCGGCCGGGTTGATGGTGGTCCCCGCCCTCTCGAGCGACTCCCAGAGCACCGTCCGATCGAGCCGCAGGTAGCGGACCAGCAGGTCGACATAGAGGCCCACGAAGAGCGGCCCGTGTCCGTCGCTCACGCCCTCATGCGTGCTCGTCATCGCGTGAGCCAGCTCGTGCAGCAGGATCCAGGAGGGGACCTGCTCGGGCAGGCGGAGGGTGAGACGGGTCGCGTCCGCCTGGAGCACTGTCGCCTGCGTCGGAAGCGGTTCGACCTTGGGCGGGTAGCGCAGCCCCATCTCACTCCAGATCGCGTCGACCATCCGTTGGGCCTGCGCGAAGGCGAGGAGGCTGGGGTCTCGCGGCGCAACGACGGTGTCTTCCCAGGCGTAGAGCCGCGCCCGTTGACCGTCGCGGCCGCTCATCCCTCGAGCTGCGCGTGCCGGTCACGGGTGACGGGGCGGCGCAGGTTGACCCGCTCGCCCGCGTCCCGGCCGGACCGGAAGGCCTGGTCACGGCGGAAGGTCAGGCCCGACATCGTCCGCAGCTTGGGCGAGCTCACCCGGAAGGCCTCCTCGACAACCTGGTGGCGAAGGAGAACGAGCGCCGTGCCGGTCGGCCGCTGAGCGGCGACGCTCGCCTCGCGCTCGACATGCATCGTCGTCAGGCGCTCAGCGACACGGACGGCCATGCCGATCTGGAAGTTGCTGCTCGCCTGACGAAGCCGCATGCCCCCGAGCTCCGGCCGGCGCATCCGGAAGCCCTCCAACTCGGACCGGATCGCTCGGTCGATCACCGCGAACAGATACGACGCCAGCGTCGTGTCGGTCTCGAAGCCGAATAACACGTAGCTCGGCGGTGTGAGCTCCCGCGCGAGCCACACCTTGCAGTCGCAGAAGCGGGCGATCGCTGGCACGCAGGTGTCGATCGGGCGCCGCCGCAAGCCGCCAGCAGGCACTCTCGTCTCGACGCACGGCGTCTGTCGGACGTCGATCTCGTCCATGGTCAGCGCGTAACGCTCAAGCAGCCGACCGACCATCTCGGCGGCGGCCATGGCCTCGGCCTCGGTGCAGCCCCGCTCCACCGTCCGCTCGGCTAGCGCCTTGATCCGCGCCTTCACGCGGGCGAGTTCGTCCTGCTGGCTCATGGCGCCCTGCCCGGCTCTCCTACGCCGTGGTCGCTAGGCGCCGCGCCGCGCGACGCGGACAACGCGCTGCTCGGCGTCCTCGCCGAGCAGCATGAGCTGCATCGGCACCATCACCTGCTCCTGCGGGTCGTTCAGCGGCACCGGCCACAGGCACTCGACCTGCCCCTCCTCACCGCGGAGCGCGAGGAACACCACGCGCTGGACGTCGCCTGAGGCCTCTGCCTCCAGGGCCATCCGGAACACGAGGCCCTCCGCCCGCTCCTTCCCCAGCGCCATCGTCAGCTGCTCGGCCTCGATCACCTGCCGGCGCAGCGTCCGGACGGTCGGCTCGTCGGCCGCGCCCCGGAAGAAGCGCACCGGCACGTCTTCGATCAGGAAGACGAAGTGATGGCTCTGGTCGAGCACGGTGAGCCAGTTGTGCGTCCGCCCCTCTGCGGTGCGCTGCAGGCGCTGCTTGCCGAAGGCATAGGCGCGACAGCCGACCGACCAACTGTCGTCGCCCATCTCTGGCGAGGCCATACGCACCGCGTCGTGCCGGGCGTTCGCCAGCAGCCGGGCACAGAACCGCAGGCGCTCCGCCGTCAGCGCCGGGTGGATCTCCCACGGAAGCACCTGCGAAGCCGAGATTGCCCGCACAGCGGTCGTCACTTCGCCGGTCGGCGCGGCCTTGCTGACGACTGGAAGAGCTTGAACAGGTCCGACTGTCTTCCTCCCTCGAGCGACCGGTTGGAGCCTCCGAGTCGAGAACCCAGCATGCCATTCAACGCCCGTGGGATCGACTCGGACGCGATCGCGACTGCGACGGGTCCTATCCTTTGAGAGTTTCTGCCCTCAAACAGGTTGGCCATCTTCGTCAGCGATGCGCGAGATCAAGGTTCCCATATTGCTGCCGTCGAACAGCGCGAAGAACGTCTCGGGTATGTTGTCGAACCCTGATCGTACATCCTCGCGATGCGCAATCAAGCCCTTCGCTCGCCAATCCAGGAGCTCCTCCGACGCGACGTCATGGTGTTCCGCGAAATCGGTCACCAGAAAACCTTCGAGGCGGATCGCCCCGTAGATGATGCGCATCATGTCCAAGGAAGGGTTGTCCCTGCCGCTATCGTAGGTCGCGATCTGTCCGCAGAGCGCGACGCGACCATGGCGTTTCATGCGGCCAACGATCTGCTGTAGGAGCGCCCCGCCAACATTGTCGAAGAACACGTCGATGCTGTGCGGGCAAAGCTCGTTCAAACGAGCGTCCACGTCCTCCGACCTGTAGTCGATCACGTCGGTGATTGCGCAAGCACCACGAAGCCACGCAACCTTCTCGGCGCCCCCGCACAGCGCGATCACCCGACAGCCTTTGAGGCGCGCGATCTGCGCGGCCATGGAGCCCACCGAACCAGCGGCACCTGACACCAGAACAACCTCGCCGGCTTCTAGTCGCGCGACATGCCGCAGACCGTAAAACGCGATCAGAGCATTCATACCGGCGATGCCGAATGCGTCGACCGAGCTGACATGCTCAGGGATGATACGCAGCCCACTGCGGCTGGGATCAACCCACTGTTCGTCCTGCCAGGTGCCGAAGCCCGTGACACGGGAACCAACTGGCCATAGCGGGTTCGCGCTCTCGACGATCCAGCCGATCGCCGGCGCCATCACGATGTCGCCGATCTCTACCGTCGGATAGTAGCTGTCGCGATTTCCGCTGATCCAGTTGCGAATGGTGGGCGCGCAGAGGAGCAGCTCATAGCGCAGCCTGATGTGGTCGGCGCTCGGCGCAGCCCCAGCATCCGGCTGCGTCTCCAGTCTAAAGTGTTCGCGCGCTACGTTGCCTGAGGGACGCTGCGCCAGCAGCCATCGACGGTTGGTCATGAGTTGAAGCCCTTATCACTGACGTGAGGCACTGCGCCGTCGTCGACCAATCAGCTGCCTGAGAAGCTGCAGCTGCCGTCCGATGGATATCTCGCCCGAACGCTTTGGTGTCCTTCCGAATCGCTGGGTTGCACCACGGGAGAGCCCTGCACTACCAGGAGTTAGTTCAGGCGCACGTCCGCGAGAGTCTCGCACTGCTTCATGAAGCGGTCCTGCAGGGCAATGTCTCGCGTGGCCCTGTGCGGTAGCCGCGGACGCAGATGGAAAAAATACTCTCCGCTCACGCGCGCGCTGTCGTCCTCGCTGGTTGCGAGCCAAGCCTGCGTGCGATGCCCTTGGTCGAGATCTCCGGTCGCGTTCGGACCGCCCATCTTGGTCGCAATCCAGCCCGGCTCGAGAGCGTTCGAGAGCGTCTCTGGCCATCGCCGGGCGAGCGCGAACGCCAGCAACACCATGTGCAGCTTGGTGTCCGAATACGCCTGCGTTCCGTTCCAGCGCCGCCTTTCCCACAGCAGATCGTCGAGCGCCGGATCCCCGCGCCGCCGGTGCAGCTCGGAGCTTACAAACACGACCCGCTTCGGCCGCTGCATGAGCGAACAGAGCACGAAAGGTGCGAGCGTATTCGCAGCCGGCACGTGCGGTAGCCCCTCCTCAGTCCGCACGCGCTGCTTCTCGCGGAACCCGATCGCCGCGTTATGGATCACCGCGTCGAACCGCCAAAGCGTGTTCGCCTGCTCGGCGACGCCGCGGCACTCGCGCAACAGCGTGAGGTCGCCTACCACCAGACCGGCGGCGCCCGGCGCCGCTACCCTCGCCTGCGCCCCGCGCGACTCATTCCGTGCGTGCAGCACCACCGCGTGGCCCTGCTCGATGAGCAGCCGCGCGGCCATCAGGCCGAGACCGTCGGCGGATCCGGTGATCAGGACGCGTGACATGCCCGTCAGGTGTTCCGCCGCCAGACTTCTTCTTGAAGGCCAAGTGCGAAGCACACCCAGAGTGCCAGCGGGAGGCCGGCGTAGCTCGCCTGGCGATCGACCGACCAGGAGGTCGCCACACCGCCCCACGCCGTCGCGACCATCGCCGCCGACACACCGGTCGCCTCGCCCAGGCGCTTCCGCCCGAACAGCACCCAGGTGAAGCTGCCGATCCCCAGCAGGTTCAGCCCCCAGGTGGAGAGCGCCGCCGTCCGCGCGCGACTTCTGGACGAGACGAGCAGTCGGTAGCCGGCATAGGCCATGAGCGCGTCAAGACCGGTCCAGACGAGACCGAACACCGCACCGGGTGGCGTGACCGACGGCTTCCGAAGAGATTTGTACCAGGCCGCCGTGCGCGGATGATCCGGCGTCGGGCTATATCGACGTCCCACGAGCTGGGCACCTACCACCCCGGTCACGGCCAGGACGGCAGCAAGGTCACAACGCATGGCACAAGCTCCGTCTTTTCCTGTGCCGCTAACAGCGAGCGGAACCGCCGCGTTCCCTTGCTGGGCCGGCCCGCCTGGTGTCCGCACCAACCCGCATCCGGCCGTCCACCGTCTTGTCATCCTGTCACGCAGGTTCATCCGGCACTTGCTGGCATGGGGACGTCACACCATTAGTCGAGGTCAAAAGGCGGCGTGACGCCATCCCATGGTTCGTCGCTCCACTCTCGGTGCCGTCCGCTGGTGGTTTCGGCCGGTATCGTAGACGCCGAATGTGGAATACGCGGCGCCGTGATGGCTGGACACGGGGCGGGCGCTAGAGCTGCGGCGCGCAGAGGAGAGGACGCTCCGCTTTTACTAATCGCTACCTCGAACACGCGCCGGATCGTGTCCGACCTTGCGCCCTGCGGTACGACTGCGCCTGTGCTGTAGACGTTTGCCATCCGGCCGCCGTCAAGACGAAACTGAACGCCAAACGGCACCTCTCGCTCCTCGATGACCTCAATGCCGGCCAGCAGCAAGATATCTCTTGCGGCCGCGACCGGGTCGGTAGCAACGATCTTCAACGCTGCCATGTCAGTGCTCCTTCTTCGCTCGCGCCAACACCTTGCTGAAGGTTTCGGTCGACAGTCACAAGAGTGACGCGGCCAAAGGCCTGCTCGTTGCTGTCGCGGAGATTGAGCGGGTTCCCGCACACTTGGGCGATCCTCTATTATGGCTCGGCTTGGCAATCGGCCGTGGCCTGATCGGCGGCGTGGGAGACTGGCTCAGTGGATCTCGCTCGCGAGCATCTCGAGACGGACCGTTTGTGCGCACGCTGAGCACTAAACGCACTTATGTGCGACAACGCGCGTGCCGTGCCCTCGTCGACTTCGTCAGTTCGCTGGTCACTCTCGTCGATGTTCCGCTTTCATACACCTCAGGGCAGACAAGTGGATTTTGCGGCTAAAGGTCGCTGTTGCAACCAAGTTAAAATGTCCGCTCGTGTGCAAAGTAGAAATGTCCGCGGCCTGGCGCGCGGAGCCGTAGGCGGAGCATGCCGGGCCCTGGACAATTGAGCTGCTGCCGGTTCCGTGGACACGCACCTTAAGCTGACGCTTTGATCCGCTCGAACTCCATAGGGCTGAGATAGCCGATGGTCGAGTGGCGTCGCCGCGGGTTGTAGAACCGCTCGATATAGTCGAACACGTCGGCCCTGGCCTGGTCCCTGTTGCGGTAGACCTTGCGGGCTGTCCGCTCGGTTTTCAGCGAGGAGAAGAAGCTCTCCATCGCCGCGTTGTCCCAGACGTTACCCGATCGGCTCATGCTGCAGGTGACGCCGTGATCGGCCAGCAGCTTCTGGAACTGCTCACTGCTGTATTGGCTTCCCTGATCCGAATGATGCAGCAGCGCGTCTGGTTTGCCTCGACGCCAGATCGCCATCATCAACGCGTCCGCAACCAGCTGGGCGGCCATCGTGGCGCTCATCGACCAGCCGACCACGCGACGTGAAAACAGGTCGATCACGGCCGCCACGTAAAGCCAGCCCTCGGCCGTCCAGATGTAGGTGAAGTCGGCGATCCACTTCTGGTTCGGCGCCGTGGCCTCGAACTGCCGATCCAGCACGTTGTCCGCTGCCTCGTGCCGAGTGCCCTTGTCCGAGGGAAGCCCCCTGCGGCGTGGCCGGGCCCGCAAGGCCTGTTCGCGCATCAGCCGCTCGACACGATGCAGCCCGCATGCGGCTCCCTCGGCCAGCACGTCATGCCAGACCCGCCGGGCGCCGTAGGTCCGGTCACTGCCAACGAAGCTGGTCTTGACCTTGGCGCCGAGGACTTCATCGCTGCGCGCCCGGGCACCAGGCGAGCGGCAGAGCCAGGCATGGAACCCACTGCGCGAGACACCGAGCGCCTCGCAAAGCCACCGCACCGGCCAGATCCCTCGGTGTTTCGCAATGAAGCCGAACTTCACAACGACTCCCTCGCGAAGTAGGCCGCGGCTTTTTTTAGGATGTCGCGCTCCGCCTTGAGCTTGGCGACCTCACGGCGCAGCCGATCGATCTCCTGCTGCTCCGGCTTGAGCTGGCCCTGGCCCGGAAAGGCCTGTCCAGAATCCGAAGTGAACTCCTTGATCCAACGCCGCAGGATGTTCTCGCCGACATCCAGGTCCCGGCTGGCTTGCACCACCGAAACCCCACGTTCCTTGACCAGCCGGATCGCCTCCAGCTTGAACTCCCGGCTGAACAATCGCCGACCCATCCCCACCCTCCAATCTCATGAAACACCCTAAACCTGGTGTCCACGGAACCGGCAGCAGCTCAGACAGTCCTACCGATCTCGAGACCGTGCGGTCGGACCGCTCGGCACCGTCGTGCGTCCGCTTCGGCATCAGAAGCTTCTTCTGACTGAAGCGATCACGCTGGTCGGCGCACCGGTGACGGCGCCATAATAGATGTTATCGCGCTCAATCGAGTGCCACATAGGTTCCGACGAGCTTTCCGAATGGAACCCAGTTCTATATCAAAGGCGCATGCTTCTCCTTGCGTCCCAAGAGTTCGCGGGCTTGTTGGACCGAGCCGACGTCTCCCAGGCCCGGTTCGCCCGGCTCAGCGGCGTGACAGCACGGCAGGTGAACAACTGGTGCCGCGGGCGGGCGCCTGTGCCCACCTGGGCAGCGCTCCTGGCGATCGTGCTGCAGGACCGATCAGCCGAGAGCCTGGAGCGCCAACTTGAAGAGGCGCTCCAGGCGCCACTCGGCGGGCTCTGACCTCGACGAAATGCCGGGCCACAGACGGGCGGCACAACCGATCTGCGGGGATCGGCTAAGTGGCCGGTGCCGCTGAAGCGCTTAGCTGGCAACTGAAACGGTAAGGTGAGATCGACAGTCGCGGCTTCTGCCCCAAGCTCGCGATAAATCCTCGCCAGGATCCCGATAAGGCGTCACCGAGATCGCGCTCCAGCTGGGGCACGTGAACTACGGCGTGAACTCTTGTGAGAGCCTGCGCGAGCGGCTGTGTAGCCCGGCCACCTCTGCAAACGGTCGTTTGCACGCACCTTGTTGATCTGTAAAAAGGGTGCAGCGGGAGGCTGGAGCACGCGTATGGCGGTCGCTAGATCCGCAACCCGCGCCGCTGCCGGCCGCCTGATCGGCTACGCCCGTGTCTCGACCGAGGAACAGGGCACCGACCCGCAGCTCGATGAGCTTCGCGCTGCTGGGTGTGCGGTTGTGCTGGAGGAACGTGCGTCGGGCGCCGATCGCAGCCGACCCGTGCTCGCCCAGTTGCTGCGCGAGATCGACCGAGGCGAAACGCTGGTCGTGGTGCGCCTTGATCGCCTCGCACGCTCCGTCAGCCACCTCCTGGCCATCATCGATCAGCTCGAGGCCGCGGGCGCTCACTTCCGCAGTCTTCGCGATCCGATTGACACGACCACGCGTCAAGGAATGTTCTCGCTCCAGGTGCTGGGCGCCGTCGCTCAGCTCGAGCGATCGCTCATCGCCGAGCGCACGAAGTCTGGCCTCAGAGCCGCCCGGGCACGCGGGCGAGTTGGTGGCAATCCGGGGCTGCGCTCGGGTGACCCGGGTGTCGCACGACGGCTGCGCGCCAGCCGGGACGCCTTGCATCTAAAGGGCATCCTGGCGGAGCTCGACACGTGGTTGCCGACGGTGCGCCGGATGCGTCCTGGCCAGCCATCGGGCGACGTTGTGCGCGTGCTGAACCGCGGCGGGGACGCAACCTGGACCGCCGAGCGGCTTCGCCGGACGGTCCGACGCCTCGTCGACGAGGGCATGGTGGAGGCCGGCTTACTTGTGGCGGCGCACAATGATGTAAGGCCAGACGCGCAATAGAGCGCTCGATCTGACGCAGATTAGTTGAGACGCAAGCGGGCGTCCGGCGCACATTAGCTGAGACACAACGCACAATCGGTGAGACGGACGCGCAATAGACGGCGTCCTGCGCATGGTGGCCACGATCAGGTCGGCAGCCCGGCCGCACGCATCTCGTCCATGAGTTCGCCTGAGCGAGCCGGGCAGAACCTGTTTCAAAAACGTGCGCTAAGCGAATTATGGCTAATTATCAGCGTGTTGCGTGGTCAGCGAGGTAGATCCAGTGACCGCCAAGCGGTAACTCAGCAAGCATTCTTCACGGCGACAGCCTTAATCCGCTTTACGAAATGCGCGGCTTGACACCTGGATGTTGTTGTCGCAGGGGTCTTTAGCGTTCGCGTAGGAATACCCGTCGGCCGGATGCTCGGCGCTGAACATGAGCCCATTGCCCGCACTCCTCTTGCAAAACCCTGAGACATCTTCCACGTCAAACACCAGTTTCACGGTGACCTGCCCGGTTCTGACGCCCTTTGCAGCGGCATGGACCATTATATTCGCACCACCGCTCAGTGCCACCAACTCGACGATTCGATCACCTGGCAAACGTAGCACCTGAAAACCAAAGTGTTTTTCGTAGAAGGCGACGGTTCCCTCGACATCGCGGGCGTAGAGAACGAGCCGGTTCAGTGCCAAAGGCATCTTGGTTTCCTGGATTTCAGTCTCCCGTCGGTTCATGCGCCACCATTTTTTCTATCCTCGCCAGGAGGCGGTATATCCGTTTGTGTATACTCCAGCGAGGCACTGACATGAGACACTATTATCGCCTCAGTAGGGTCGCTTTTGGCATTTCGGGACAGCTTCTCCGGAAGGTCTAGACCCTACCGAAGCAACTATCGCCCCTTGCGCCGATCCGCCACCATTGCGCGTCCGTCTCACTGATTGTGCGTTGAGTCTCAGCTAATGTGCGTCGGAAGCTCCCATCCGTCTCAGATAATCTGCGTCGAAACAGGCCATCTATTGCGCGTTTGGCCGCGCACCAGTGCGCGTCACTACACTTACTGGGTTGTGCGAAGCCCCAGCAGAGCGACGAGCGTCTGATCAGGTTGGTGGCCGGCATCAAGGAGGCCGCGCCTCATCGGACGCTGCAGGAGATTGCGGCGCAACTCGAAACCATGCGCGAACGGACACCCCGCGGGGGAACGCGATGGCATCCGTCCTCAGTCAGGCATCTCCTCCTGAGGGCAGAGCGACTTTGCCTCACCGGCACGCCTCCTGCTCGCATTGCGCCAGAGCTTTGGCGGTGAGCGGACCCGTCATCATCAACCGGTGTTTTCGCCAAGGTCACCAGGCAAAGGTGTGAGGGCGACCTTGCATCGAGGCTCTATATCCGACAATCTGGATATGTGGAACAGTTAGCTGCTATCGCCGCTCTGGCATCGCTCGCACAGGACACGCGGCTCGACGCCTTCCGCCTGCTCGTGCGCCACGAGCCGGAAGGCCTGCCGGCTGGCGAGATCGCGCGGCAACTCGACGTGCCGCAAAACACAATGTCGGCTCATCTCGCCACGCTCGCCCGCGCCGGACTCGTCAAGTCAGAGCGGCATAGTCGCTTGATTGTCTACCGTGCCGACCTCGAGGTGCTTCGCGAGCTGACGCTCTTCCTCGTCAAGGATTGCTGCTCAGGCCGCACCGAGCTGTGTGCGCCGCTGATTGCGGAGCTCACGCCATGCTGTTGAAGGAAGAAAGCGCAATCGACGTGGTGATCTACCACAACGCGGATTGCGGCACGTCGCGCAACACGCTGTCGATGATCCGAAATGCCGGCATCGAGCCGCACGTCATCGAGTATTTGAAGACGCCGCCCTCGCGCCCGCTCCTTCTGCAACTCATCGGGCGGGCCGGGCTCACGCCGCGGAGCCTGCTACGGGAGAAGGGAACGCCCTTCACCGAACTGGGTCTCGACGATCCTTCGTTGTCCGATGAGCAGCTGGTGGACGCCATGATGGCGCACCCGATCCTCATCAACAGGCCCCTCGTGGTGACGCCGCTCGGCGTCAGCCTGTGCCGCCCCTCAGAGAAGGTTCTCGACATCCTTCCCCGACGGCAGCAGGGCGCCTTCACCAAGGAAGACGGCGAGCGGGTCGTCGATGCGCAAGGTCAGCGCGTGACCTGATCGTCCAGGCCGACCGCGCTCTCCTTTGAACCTGCCCGCAGTTTCGGCGGCCACTTGGCACGCTTGAGGCCGCACGCACCATCGAGATCCTGATGCTCTCCCTCGCCATTTTCGTTGTCACCCTCGTCCTCGTCATCTGGCAACCGCGCGGTCTTGGGATCGGCTGGAGTGCGATGGGCGGCGCTGTCGTGGCACTCGCCCTGGGCGTGATCCATCTGCACGACATCCCCGTCGTGTGGCACATCGTCTGGGACGCGACCTTCACCTTCGTCGCGCTGATCATCATCTCGCTGCTTCTCGACGAGGCAGGGTTCTTCCATTGGGCGGCGCTGCATGTCGTCCGTTGGGGCGGCGGCGATGGGCGCAGGTTGTTCCCGCTCATCGTGCTTCTGGGCGCGCTCATCGCCGCGGTCTTTGCCAATGACGGTGCGGCACTCCTTCTCACGCCGATCGTCGTCGCCATCCTCACTCGGCTCGCGTTTTCACCAGCCGCCGCCCTCGCCTTCATCGTGGGAACGGGCTTCGTCGCGGACACCACGAGCCTGCCGCTCGTGATCTCCAATCTGGTGAACATCGTGAGCGTGAACTTCTTCGGCATCCGGTTTGGCCGCTACGCGGCCGTCATGGTGCCGGTGGATCTCGTGTCCCTCGCCGCCACGCTGGCGGTGTTGTGGGTCGCCTATCGCCATGCCCTGCCGCCTCGCTACGACCTGGCGGAGCTGGAAGCGCCCGCGTCCGCGATCCGCGATCATGCCGTTTTCCGGGTCGCCTTCCCGCTCCTGGCGGTGCTGCTGGTGGCCTACTTCGTTCTGGCGGGCGTCGGCGTCCCGGTGTCGGTCGTGACGACGGCAGCAGCCCTGGTGCTTCTGGCAACCGCGGGGCGGTGGCACCGAGGCGGCCAGGGCCGCATCATCTCGCTGGCGAAGGTGCTGCGAGGCGCTCCCTGGCAGATCGTCGTCTTCAGCCTCGGCATGTATCTCGTGGTCTACGGGCTTCGGAACGCGGGCTTGACCGAATACCTCGCCGAAGCCCTCACCGGGCTAGCAGCTCATGGGCCGTGGCTTGCCGCTCTCGGCACCGGCTTTGGGGCGGCCATCCTGTCGTCAATCATGAACAACATGCCGGGCGTTCTCGTGGGCGCGCTCTCCATCGACCAGGCGCATCGGCTTCCTGCGACCACGCGCGAGCTCATGGCGTACGCCAATGTCGTTGGCTGCGACCTCGGCCCGAAGTTCACGCCAATCGGCAGCCTGGCCACGCTGCTCTGGCTGCACGTCCTCGCCAACAAGGGCATCCGCATCACCTGGGGCCAGTACACTCGCGTCGGGCTACTCATCACTCCGCCGGTGCTGCTCGCGACCCTGCTGGCGCTCGCGGCGTGGCTGCCGGTGATCGGCCACCCCTGAACCTCCAGCTATCGCAAGGACGAGCCATGAACGACATGCCCGCGCTCCGGCCGGAGCTGCTCCGCCAACCCGAGTTCGATCGTCTCGAGTCTTCTGAAAGGGCGACACACCCGCCTCGCATCCTGCTGCTCTACGGTTCGCTCAGGGAGCGATCGTTCAGCCGCCTCCTGGTCGAAGAAGCAGCGCGGCTGCTCCAGGCGATGGGCGCGGAGACCCGGATCTTCGACCCGCGCGAGCTGCCGGTGACGGACAGCGTGCCGGCGACACATCCTAAGGTGGCCGAGCTGCGCGAGCTGTCGCTCTGGTCGGAGGGACAGGTGTGGTGCAGCCCGGAAAGGCACGGCGCGATCACCAGCGTGTTCAAGAACCAGATCGACTGGCTACCGCTTGAGCGCGTTCCGCGCGCCGAACAGGCGCGCCACGAGCTCGGGCGGGAGATCACTGGCGAAGCGGCCGCACATCAGGCGACGCTATCGCGCCTGCCTTCGGCAGGCCATCGGCTGCTCGCGCGGCACCTCACCGCGCATGAACGACATGACCGGACGGTGGGTCCGGTCGGCCTAGCCGCCCGTCGCCCAGATCGAGATGTTCATCGCTTGGGTGGGGTCAGAGCCGACCAGCGCCCAAGCATGTAGCCGATTGTCTCGGCCAGCCGACGACGTCCCGGCAGGCGGGACAGCTAAGGGTCCGGCCTCGCCTGCACTACCTCAACTGTTGTTCAAAATGGCTGTTCGATGCTCGAAGGCGCTGACCACGGCGATCATGTCTTCGTCGCCGAGCCCGAGCGAGATCGCCTCGCCATAGAGGCGGCCGCTGAGATCCAGTAGCGGAACCGCTATCTTCCGCTCTTCCGCGGCCTGCTCGACCATGTTGCTGTTCTGAAGAACGACCTTGACGGCGCCCTGCCTCGAGAAATCGCGGGTGAGTAGCTTGCTCATCTTCAGACGAAGGATCGGACTGGCCATGGGACTAGAGTCCAGCGCCGCCGACAGTAGTCCAAGATCGACATTGGAGCTTTCAGCGAAATGAGCAGCCTCGGCCATCGCCACGACGTTGACAATCAGCAGCAGATTGGTGGCCAGCTTGAGCCTCAACGCAGTCCCGATTGAACCGCACCGGATCACCTGCCGGCACATGGGGGCCAGCAAAGGATCGATCGCATCCACATCATGATCGTCGCCGCTCGCCAGGGCGACAAGTTGGCCCTGTTCCGCAGGCGCGCGAGTGCCCATCACCGGTACTTCCACATAGCGTCCACCTGCCGCACGGACGTCCGCCTCCAGACCTTCGGAGTAGGCCGGCGAAACTGTTGCTGTGTTTACGAGCAAGCAGCCGTTCGTCTGCCTGGCGAAGCTGGAGTGATGCCGCATCAATACGAAATCGGTTACGGCTTCGTTCAGCAGCATCGAGACGACGATATCGCAGGATGCGAACATCTCCGCCGGATCGGCGGCCACATCAGCGCCGGCGGCCGCGAGAGCATGGGCCTTTTCGGGCGTACGGTTCCAAACCATCAGACGCGCACCCGCCTTCAGCAGGTTTGCAGCCATCGGTTCGCCCATCGCGCCGAGTCCCAGGAACCCAACCCGGCCGAGCAGGGCGAGGGTCACGACGCCACTGCCGCTGTCATTGCCAGCATTACTTCTGTGGCCATCTCGCCTTCTTCTTACTGCGCACGATAGGCATCGACCGTCGTTCCTTCCCGATGGTGGGCATCGAGCATCGCGACCGCGCGATGGGCCGAGCCGATCGCACCCTGTTGCCATCCGCTCGCGTGGCTCAGATGCTCGCCAGCGAAGTAGAACGGCCCATCAGGCTGGTTGAGGAGGGCATAGGCCGCAGGGTCCTGCTCGCCGAGATCGCAGGCCAGACCAAGATTGTAGGGAGCCTTGCTCCACTCGATCGAAATCGGAGCTTTCAGAAGCGCGCTCCGGCCGGGATGGAGGCGCTCTACGGTCGCCCTGGCATACGCTGCCCGTTCCTCCAGCGGTCGCCGTCCCATCCGGTCAGCGGGCTCGCCGAAGGCGTAGCTCGCGATCAGCACGCCTTCTGCCGAGCCGGGCGCGGAGGAGGGATACCAGGTCGCGAAGGTGTCCCGATCGGTGAACGACAAGCCGCCATAGATACAAGCCTCGCGCTCCCAGAAGCGTGGTGCCTGGAAGGCGATCTTGAAGCCGTTGGCATACACCGCGCGGCGGATAGCCGCCTGTCGGTCCGCCGAGAACTGGGCCGAAATGCCCGACAGCACCGAGAGCGGGATGGTGCAAAGGCAGTAATCGGCGGCAATGATCTGCGTCTGCCGAGTGCCGACGTCGCGGTATACGATCTCCACGCCGCCCCGGCTTGCGGCGCTTCCTGTACGACGTATGCCGGTTACGGCGAAGCCCTTGCGTAACACGCCAGGCGCGAGCGCCGCCTCGAAGGCCGCCGGGATCCGGTCCATGCCGCCGACGGGCTGCATCATGGTGGCCTGCATGTCGAACAGCTCGTGGAAGTTCGATACGGCGGTCACGAACGGGTCGGTGAGGTCATCGAGCGGCAGCGGGCGAATGATCTTCCCGGCCTCGTCACCGGCCCCCGGCATCGTCGTATAGCCGGCGCGGCTCGACCCGACATAGGCAAGTCCCGTCGAACGCTGATCATGGCCGGCCGCATTGTCCCAGCCGACTTTCGGGTTAACCGGTGCGCCGTTCGGCGAAAGCGCTCCCCAGTCGGAAAGCGCATCCAGCAACCGGGCTTTCTCATCGGCGGAGATTGGCTGTCCGAGACCGCCGACCGTTACCGCCTTGGCAAGCAGGGCGGCGAAATGGCCGCGCGTATCGTGAACGACCTGCCGCATGGCCATTGAGCGGCCGCCGTTCAGCCCATCCTTCTGAACCAGGGCGGCGGCCGAGAAGTTGACCATCATTTCGAGCGGCACGTTGAACTCGCGGCAATAGCCGAGTGTCCCCTGGTGGTGGCTGGGAATGCGTCCCGCCCCGGCGTTCAGGTAGTAGCCTTCATCGAAGCTGCAGCGCTGTCGAAGTCCGTCGATGGTCTCCACCACCGTGTCCCGCCGGATCGTCCAGTTGCGGCCGCCAGCACGGTCGCGCGCCTCCAGTACCGTGCACTCGTAACCCGCGCGTCCCAGTTCGTATGCCGCGGTCAGACCGGCTAACCCCGCGCCAAGGATCACGACGCGCGCGCCCTGACCCGATCCGGGCTGGAGCGCGGGCGGGCCCGCGAGCGCTTCATCTCCGCCGAGCCAGCCCATCGCCACGGCGATCTTGTGAGCGCTCGCGACGCCACCGACAGCAGCCGCGCGTATCAGGAGATCGCGTCTCGTGGAGCTGATGTTGATCGCCATGACGCCCGCCGTTGCCGAGTGGATGACCGGACGCTGCCGGCGCACTTCGTGCGGCAGGCCTCCAGGCTTAGGCCGGATCATCTCAGGACGCCTCGCATCAAGAAACATAATGTTCCTAATGACGTACATTAGGCCTCGTGATGGTATAACGAACGCGGATGGTGGCGTTGGACCTGCCGATACAGGGCGCTTCAGGCGGCTTGGCGGATGGAGCCCCATCGATCCTGAATGAGGCGGGCAAGTTCGGCCACCGCGGCCGGCGGAAGCGCCGTCGCCAAGTGCAGGTTGATCGCGAATGGGGGCAGCGCAGGCAGCGCCGCGCTCGCCGGCAGGATCACGAGATCGGGCGCCACGGTGGAGGCAAGCCACACGGTCACAGCGATGTCCGAACGGACCATTGCGGCGGTAGCATCAATGCTGCCGTTCTCGAACACGACGCGCCACTTGACGTCGTGGGCGCCGAGCGCGTCGAGTACGGCACCCCGGAAAGCGCAGGTCTCGGCTACCATCGAGATCGGCACCGGTGACCTGAGATGGGCCGTCCCGCCCCTTGCGCCGACCCAGACAAGCCGGTCCACGGCCAGGCACTCACCCGCCGTAGCGCCGACGGGCTCCTCGACCAAGGCCACATCCAACTCGCCGCGCGCCAAGGAGGCGAGGAGATCGGGCGACGATGCGGACGTCAGTGTAATCTCAACCTGCGGATGGCTTTCGCCGTAGAGTTTGAAGATCGGTCCGAGACAAGTCGCAACGAGATCGTAGGGGGCACCTAGTCGAATGTTGCCGTTCACGACCGTCGTGCTCATGTCTGCCCATAACTCGTCGTTGAGCGCGAGCAGGCGGCGTGCCTTGCCGAGCAGCCGCTCGCCCGTGGCAGTCAGCCGCAACGTGGGGCGGTCGCGCGAGAAAAGCACGCCAGTGAGCCCCTCCAGCCGAGCGACCTGTTGGCTGACCGCGCTCTGCGTCAGGTGGAGCGCGGTGCCTGCCGCCGTCATGCTCGCCCGCTCGGCAACCGCAGCGAAGGTGCGCAGGAGCGCGATGTCGAGATTACGTGCCGTCATGCTGCATCATGAATCCTAATGGTAGGCATAATCAACATGCTCTTTGATAATCGCCGACGGCGTGTCACCTGTGTGCAGCGCATGGGGGGTCAACATGTGACATGGCACGATCTCTTGCCGCTGGCCCTTTTCGTCGCGGTCGCAACCGCGACCCCGGGCGGCGCCACGACGCTCGCTACTGCTTCGGGCGCCAGCTTCGGCTATCGCCGATCGTTGCCCTATATTGGCGGCATTGCGTTGGGCCTCGCTTCCATGGCGGCTTCATCAGCCGCAGGGCTCGGCAGTCTCATGACTGCCTTCCCTTCCATCCAGATCGCGATGAAAACTGCCGGCTCCATCTACCTGTTCTGGCTTGCCTGGAGGATTGCGCATAGTGGGTCGCCGCATCGTCAGACAAACACGGCCAAGCCAATCGGAATGCTCGGGGGCGCCTGGCTGCTGTGGCACAATCCAAAAGGTTGGGCCATGACACTGGGCGCTTCCGCCTCCTTCGCCACCTTGGCCGGAGGTCCCCTGCAGCTCGGCACGTTGCTTGGCGTCACGTTCGGAATAGCGGCGATCATCTCGCTTTCGCTGTGGTGTATCGCCGGACTGGCCTTGGCTCGGCTGTTCCACACAGAAAGCCAATGGCGGCTCTTCAACCTCGCGCTTGCGCTTCTCCTCGTCGCGTCGATTGTTCCGATGTGGACATCGAATGTTTCGGCCATATGGGAATCGGGCAGTATCAGATTCAAATAGCTGAAACAGGCCCCTTTGGCGTTCGGCAGTAATGATGTTGGCGCGGGGGCGAGACGTTTGACGGACGAGGCCCTGCACCGGATCTGAGTGCTGGCAATAGCCAGGGGTATTGCCAGGTTGTTGCTCACGAGCCGGACCGAAGCGGTTGGGCCATGCTGTCTCGATGACGCACAACCCGCAACCTACTCCCGATACCGCTCCGGCGGAGATCATCAGCGACGCGGTAGGACTTTATCACTGCTTCAGCCTGAGCCTGCGTGACGTCGAGCTGATGCTGCCGAACAAGCTCATCGTAAGTAAGCGGTCGGCGCTGACACCTTGACGACTTCGGACCTAGCGACCGAGGTCAGCCCGTCAGGCCTGGTGTGATGACCGAATGTGGCCGGAAGCCGAACGGAAGGTAGGGGACATGGATGGTTGAACAGCTGCCGTTCCGCCAACCCAGCTATGGTTAGCCAGCTTGCGCCCATTATTGACGGTAGGAAGTCGCGAGGGCTTTAGAAAATAATGACCGGCCGACCGCGGAGGCCGCCGGCGGCAAGCGCGCGCTGCGCGTCCGCGACCTGGTCCATCGCATACTCTCCCGCAACGCGGAGCTGAATATCCCCGGCTTCGACCACATCGCGCAGTAGTTCGAGCCATTCGGTGCGTTCGAACGCTTCATAGACGAGCACTGGCTTGATCGCTATGCCGCGCTCGGCCGGAATGTCCCCCCAGCCACGCACCGGCATGTAGGTGCCGCCGTCCCGGATCGCGCCGAAGGCTCGCTCACCAAGCACGGCCGTGTCGAGCAGCGCCTCGACGCCGTCAGGAATCACGTGCCGGATGGCGGCGGCAAGGTTCTCACTGCGTTCGACGACTTCGTCAGCGCCATAACTACGTACAAGAGCAGTTTCGGCTGGTTTTGCATCCGCGATCACTTTCAGCCCCTGTCGCTTCGCCAGAGCTATGGCATAGTGGGCCAGTAATCCGGCCCCGCCAGTGACGGCAAAAACCTGCCCCTTTTCAAGCGCCGCGATCTTCAGCGCGAGAAGCGCGGTCAAGCCATTCATCGGCAGAGTGCAGGCCTCCGCCAAGGTGGCGTTCGCGGGTATGGGGACAACAGATGCAGCTGACACGACGATCGTCTGCGCTTGCGCTCCGCCCTCTGGTCGTCGCGCCATGACCGCGGCCATGACTTTCTGGCCGACGCGAAGCCGCGATACATCCGCGCCGACCGATTCGATGATACCTGCCGCGTCGACGCCAGGCACGATGGGCCAAGTTTCTACGCCAGGCGCCGGATCGCGAAGGAGGATGTCGGTCGGATTGACCGCGGCCGCCTTTACGGAGATGCGAACTTCGCCAGCCGAAGGCGCGCGAACAGTGCGGTCTGCGACTTCGATGACGTCATAGCCACCTTTGCGCGTGTATATGATCGCAGAGCTGACGACGGGTTGCGCCGTCGGATGGTTGATCATCGGGCCTCTCCACTGATGGGTTCGATGGTTGCTGCGCCCAAAGCATCGAGAGCCAAGAGAACGTCAGCTCCGAACGACAGCGATGCCGAAGCGATATTCTCCTGCAGATGGGACATGCTCGTGGTGCCTGGAATCAGCAGAATATTCGGCTGGTGTTCGAGCAACCAAGCAAGCCCAAGCTGCGACGGAGTCACCGCCATCTCCGACGCGATCTCGACGACCTTCGGGTGATTGATAACCCGGGGCCAATCGGGGGAACCGGCGCCACCAAGCGGGAAGAACGGCACCCACGCGATCCCGTGCCTGACGCACAAATCGAGCATGCCCTCATACTGGCGGCTTAGCAGGCTGTAGGCGGTTTGGACGCACACGATACCGGCGGTGAGAGCGCGTTGAAGATTTTTGGGATCGACTGCGCTCAAGCCGATCGCGCCGATCTTGCCCTCGTCTCGCATGGCCATCATCACGGCAAGCTGATCGTCGATATCGACGATCTGATCGTCTTCGGCCACCAATCCAGGCGCGATATCGAGCCGGCGCAGATTGACGACGGGAAGCTGTTCCAGACCGAGGCTGCGGAGATTGTCTTCCACGCTGGATCGGATTTGCTCAGGGCGCTGGGCCGGCTTGATTGGAGGCTTCGCGCCTGGTTCCGGGTCGGCGCCGACCTTGGTCGCAACCACAACCCGTCGCCCATCGGCAAGGACGCTGCGGATGACTTCGTTGGCGAAGCCGTTTCCATAGAACTGAGCGGCATCGATATGGTCGACGCCCATGTCGATCGCCCGCGCAATCAAGGCAGCGGCGTCTGAGGGCTGACGGCTCAACCGCTCAAGCTGCATAGTACCGAAGCCGATCCGGGCCACATCGTATGGACCAAGAGTAGAAGGGCCGGCATCGATGCAGGACATGTCTAGATCCTGTGACATCGGCGTAATCCCATGATATTTTGACCTAACGGAGGACCCTCCGGCTGTAGCTCTCTAACCGGAGGATCCTCCGTCTGTCAACATCGCCCCGACCACGTGCCGATGGACTCAAAAACCGCGAGCGGATCATCATCGAGGCGCGTCGAATGTTTGCGGCGGCGGATCCCAAGGTCTCGCTGGAAGCGATTGCGCGGGCGGCGGAGGTCGGGATTGGCACGCTGTATCGTCATTTCCCGTCAAAGGAGACGCTGATCGAGGCGGTGTATCGGACCGAGTTAAATGCGCTCGACAGCGAGGCTGACGAGCTGCTGTCGGATCGTCCGGCCGCTGAAGCGATGCGCCAATGGATGAATAGTTACGCGAGGTTTGTCGTTGCAAAACACGCGATGCATGACGCGCTCTTGGTTGCCCTTGCGCCTCGCTCCAGCGAGGGATCGGAAATTCGGACGAGAATTACCTCGACGATTGCTAAGTTTATGTCTGCTGGCTCGTGTGATCGCAGCATAGGCGGTGATGTCCGAGCGGATGACATCACTGTGATACTCGCAGGGTCAGTATTCGCTGCCGCCGCATCGAGCGATTCCCGGCAGATCGATCGTCTGTTCGACCTGTTGATGGCTGGTCTGCGTCCAACGCCTCCCTGATGAACGTGACTGGGTGCCGGACATGACCCACGACGATCTGCGCGATGAACGATTGTCGGCTTTCGGGACAAACCCAAAGACCCTTAAACGTCGCGATCTGGCGCGAAGCAGAAGAAAGGTCGCCAGTGAGCAGCGCCCGCGGCCATCGTTTATCGGATGGCCGAGCAGTTCCAAGGCAGGAGCTGATCGAGCTGGCGGCTGGGATGCCCGGCGACCATGCGCGCCAGGCAACGTTGGCATTTGATGCCATCGGCGGAGGCTCTATGGCGGATCGTATCCTTTGTGCAATGGAAGCGTCCTTGGGCGCAGGCCAGACCACATTCAGCCGCTACGGAACATCGGCCTTGAAGCAAGTTTACATCTAGGGGTCCCTCAATCTTGAGCCTACGACCCTTACGCGGACCTACGGAAGTTCGTGGGCGGTTGCCAGATATTGGGTGGTGAACGCCTTGCAAGCACTTGGGGACGAAACGACGCCTTCGATGAAGGACAGGATCGTTCGTGAACTGTCGACGACCTTTGCTACCCGTTACAAAGGAACGCTTTCGCTCACCGACGCCGTTAGCCCCGAGTTCGTGAAGGAATACGCAAAGAAGTCGACCGACAGCAAGTTTTTGGTGAACCCGTCACTTTGATCGTCGTCTTCGAGCCGCGCTCTACCTCACCTTGGGAGCGCCACATAAAACGGGCATGAATATACGCAAAAGGGCCACCCATATCGGGAAGGCTGATTTCAGCTTTCCCGATTGGGAACGTTCAATGGGAAAGACGGCTTCTGAGCCTGGTGAAGCGGCGTTGATGGGCGCCGTTTTCTCGAAACCTGTTCCCAAATCACCTTTCCCGAAATTACCTAATCCAGGTGGGAAAGCGGGAACGGCTTGGGTACCGGAATGGTTCCTCGCGTCGCGCCAGGACACCTCCGGATTTCAGCCTCAGCGGCGGTAGATGTTCAGTCTTCTTTCCGGATGCCCTTGACCCTCAACAAGGTATCTTCGGGTGACGATCCCTTCTGTAATCGGTCCTCACGAGTCAAGTGCGACCCGCACGATGTCGCCAGACTATCAAGGACGTAACCGCTGCATCCCACCCAAAGGAGACTTCAGACCGCCGCATGCACCACGTGTGCGCCTGCACGAGACGGCGGGGCGCCAGCAACGGGCGGCCAGCCAAATTGGTCTTGAAGTAGTGCGCGATCACGGTCAGTAACGCTTGAGAAGCCGACCTGGCGAAGCAGCGCATGAAGGTCAGCCGGCTTGAAGTGGCTGATCCAGGGCTCCCCGACCTGCGCCACCTGCCCGCGCCGCTGCTCGAATGATGCTCTGGCGGCTGGCGGTAGATCCTCCGCAGGTTCCGAATAGTCAAAGACGATCTCGGCCTCCGGCAACGACGCTGCAAACCGGAGCGTCGTCGTGATCGCGTCGATCGTGAGGTATGGGACGACGCCGAGCCACACAAAGAATGTCGGCTCCGTTAGCTGCAGCCCCGCCTGCTGCAGTTCGTCCGACAAGGTGTCACGTTCGAAATCTATTGGCACGAAAACCAGGGACGAGGGGGGCAGGATGCCGACACGGCTGAGGTGCTGACGCTTCCAGCTCTGCATCTCGAGCTTGTCAACCTCGAACACTTTGAAGGCGCCGTTGCTATCGGTGTGTCGCAACCCGATCGTGTCCAGTCCAGCCCCCAGGACGACGATCTGGCGCACCCCGCGTGAGTGGGCCTTCAGAATACCATCGTCGGCAATTCGGCTCCGGGCAGCCATGAAGGCGCGGTAGCGCACTGCATGCGGCGCTTCTGGCTCATACAGCATCTCTCCCCCGTCGGTGCCGAGAATGCGGAGTGCGAACGGATCCAGGAAAATCGCGGCTTGATCGACAACTTGATGCTTGGCCCGCATTCGAGCGACGGTCCAAGCTGTCACACCAGGGCACGCTGTCATCGAGATCTCCAGAGTTGTAGTATTACGTCGCTCGTCCGTTTGGCTGCGGGAGATTGTCATGTCTGATGGTAGCCGGAGCAGCATGCGATGTCTGCTTGCCACACACTTCCGACTCTAGATTCACTCCATAGGGCCACCACTCCAACGTAGCTGAGGGACGGTTCATGGCATGGTTCGCCCACAATCCTGGATCGTGCTTCTGTACGGGGTCTGGCATTTCTGCTGCCCCAGGATGGGATACGAGGGTTCGGCCGTCCAATCTGACTGCGCGCGTTCCGCCTCTGGAGGCGTTCGCAGGGATCGTGACAGACTGGCCGCTCCCGTCGTCCAGGCTGCGGTCGAACGGGTAGAGCGGAAACCGGCGCCGGCTACGCGGCGGCCAGCTTCGGCCTCTCTACACCGGTCTCGAACTGCGTCCCAGACACCCACATGCGGTGCATGATCACCCCGAGCTTGCGCGCCACAGCGACCCGGGCACGCTTGGCTCCGCGCCGCCTCGCGATGGCAACGCCCTACGCCCGCAACTTCGACGGCTGCCGGGAGCGCGTCATCAGTGCTGAAGCCGCTTCGTACAGCAGATGGCGGAGCATGCCGTCGCCCTGCTTGCTGATCTGTCCGGATCGGTCCACATCGCCAGACTGATAGATCCTTGGCGTCATGCCCAGGTAGCTGCCGACTGATTTGGACGTAGCAAAGCGATCGGGTTCGTCCACCGTCGCGCGGAACGCCAGGCTGGTGATCGGTCCGACGCCGGGGATGGTCATCAGCCGCAGGCAGACCTTGTCCTTGCGGGCTGAGTCACCCAGCAGCTTGTCCATCTTCTTCCGCTCGCCCACCAGCTGCTCCAGCACGCGCAGCAGCGGCCCGATGGCCATCTCCAGCTTCGGCATCTCGGTGAGCAGCTCGCGCACGCGTTTATCGAACTGGCATCGGTGCGTCTCGCCCACCTTGAGGCCATACACCTTCAGCAGGCCACGGATGCTGCCTTGGATCTGGAGTAGGCTGCCGACAACTTGCCGCCGGGCTTGCAGGATGGTCCGCACCAGTTGCGCCTCGGACGACTTGACATGCACGGGCCGGTAATGCCCCACGCGCATCATCTCGGCGATGCCGCGGGCATCGTTGCGGTCGGTCTTGACGGGTCTGGTCGAAAGGAAGCGCTGAGCATGGCGCACGTCCACGCACACCGCCTTGAAGCCGGCCTTAACCAGGTTCGTGTGTAGCCACTCGGATAAAGGGCAGGCTTCCAAGCCAACCAGATCGATCTCATCTTTCCAAATACTGAGCTTTTCGATCAGCGGTTCGGGCTCGCTGTCAACCTTGCCTTGCCAGACGAGCTGACCATCACGGTCCAGCACGCAGACGGCGGTCTTCTGGAGAGAGATATCGAGGCCAACAACCTTTCGCATGGTTTCGCTCCGTCTCGAGGGTGATCGGCAGCGAGCCTAGCAGAGTGAAACGGCGGCGACCGATTACCCCATCTGGCGCGGTCTGCTCCTGCTAAAGGGGCAGGCTCCGCGAGCTCGCCGTTGATCGGGTCGGGCCAGAGCGCGTTCCGAAGCCACCGCCGCATGTCGCCCTCTTCTTCAATTCTTGAAGCGCCCGCGCTCGCCTGTCCGTTCGGTGCGGGTCGCACTCGTGACTTCCACTCGCGCCTGGTGGTCTGTGCTCGTCCGCTTCCTCGGCCGCACTCGGGCTCGGCAGGGGCACCATCTGGGCAGAGGGTGCGACGATCGGGCCGTGCATCGACCCGCTCCACATACCTCGTTCTCTCATCGCGGCTGTTGATCGCACAGCGGCCAGTCGCGGTCTGTGTCCTCGGAGCAGTGCGGGTCAGCAGCGGCGGCACGACACGGCAGGCGACGACCCTGGTGCATCTGGGGCGCCTTCGTCGCATGCGATCCCGGAAGCCAGGCTTGGTTGCCCCTCGTTCTCCCGCATGCCCGGTGCCGAGAGGGCGGCCTCCGTGTGCCGTTCGGATCTCCGGCGCGCGTGGTGGCAAGCTCTGCCAACTCCAGTGAGGATCACGCTCCCGGCCGTTGGTGAGAGCGGCAGGCGTCCACGGCAGATCGAGCCTCAAGGGGCCATGACCCCGGATCAGCCTGTCTGCCCGATGTCACCGTGCATGCCCTGTCCGGCTCACCCCTCGGTTGGGATGTGGTCTGGGCCGGGCGTCAGTCCCTCCAACCCCCGCTTCGCCAAGCGGCGAAGCGCCTGCGGTTCGCAAGGCACCGTGTCGCTGCGCTCCCGCACCACTGCCTTGCTCAGGGGTTTCCGCTCCCTCCTTGCCCGTCCCCGGTCGACCACACCCGAGGGGGAAAGCCGGCACAGGGCCGGTGACACCCCGGGCAGATGAGAGATCGAAGATCATGGCCAAGAAGCCCGCCCAGTCCGCCGCGAACTCCAGCCGCCGCAACGACCAGGAGCGCAAGCCCATCACCCTCGAGATGGTCCTCGCCATCTGCCCCCACGCCCGCCTCGCGGAGAACCTCTCCGCCACCTTCGGCCTCGACCCCATCGACACCGCCGGCATCCGGGAAGCCACCGAGGAGCACGTCGCCCAGGCCGCCAAGGCTCTCCCGCTCTCCGACAAGGCGCTGGAGATGCACCTGCAGCGGATCGTCGGCGCCTATGTCGGGTCCGCCTTCGGGGCTGGCCAGTTCTACTCCCAGAAGGTCACCCAGGCCCGCGACCTCACCGCCGCCGGCTCCAACGACAGCCGCGACGAGGACCGCGACGGAGTAAGCGGGTTCGAGAGCAAGGCCGAGCGCGCCCGCTCCTTCGCCGCCCAGATGGGTCTCCAGGCCCACGCCCTTGCAGTCGCGGCCGAGGGAGCCGCCTCCGCCTACGCCCACCTCACCGGCGAAGACTGGAAGCCCTACGAGAGCCAGACCCCGGCCCGCACGGTCAGCCAGGGCAGCGCCGCCGCCCAGATCGCCGCCTTCGGGTCCTGACACGCCGGCGGGAGCTTCGGCTCCCGCCTCTTCTCCCCCCACTCGGCCGGAGGGCGTCGCACCAGCGGCGCCCTTTTCGTGTGCAAGGCTGAGGGAGCGGACGGGAGGCGGCACAGGCTCATCCGCGAAGGCGTCCTTTGCCCTTGCCCCCCTTCCGGCTGCGCCCCCCAGCAGATGGGGGGCTGCCGGCGCGCTGTCCGCTCCGCGGCCGCGCCCTGAACAGCAGGAGACGGGGGACCGCTACCGGGCAGGACGTCGTCGCCACAAGGGATTGTCGCTGCGCTCCCGCCCGCCAGCGGGCGCCCTTGTCCCGCCGGCGCCCTGCCCGGTCGTCCTTGGAACATCATCCAAGGAGAACATCATGAGCTCGCCCGATCGCACCGAGATCGCAGCCACCCCAACCGTCTCGGAAAGCCCGCACGTCGTACTCGAGCAGCTGGTTCAAGACCTGGCAGCGAAGCACCCCCGCCTCGGTCTTTCCTTCGGCTATATCGGCAACTGCGACTTCCTGGGCGGGCAGTGGGACGGCCGCAGCTGGATGGTCTTCGCCAAGCTCGCGACCTGGCGGTGCGTCGGGGCCTGCGACATCCACTTCGGCGGCGTCGACACGGATCACCTCGCCAGGCTTCTCACCCAGGCCCAAGCACGCCTTGCGGACTGGTGCGTCGAACAGGAGCGTCGCCTCGATGCGGGCGAGATCCGCATCGTCGGTCCCTCGCGCTCAACCAGAGACTGACGCTCTCCCTCAGAGCTGCCACTCCCAACGAAAGGAAGAAGTCCATGCCCGCCAGTGCTAGACTGCCCGCCATGAACGTCGCTCTCCGCAAACCGATGACGCAGGACGAGTTCTTCGCCTGGGCCCAAGCCCAGGACGGACGATACGAGTTCGACGGTTTCCAGCCCCTCGCGATGACCGGTGGGTCGGTCAATCACGCGCAGATCAAGGAGAACATCAGCTTCGAGATCCGCAGGCGTTTGCCCGATGACGGGCCGTGCCGGCCACTCTCGAGCGACGCTGGCGTCCAGACCGTGGGAACGGCCGTGCGCTACCCGGACGGGCTCGTGACCTGCTCCAAGACGGATGGACGCGACCATGTGGTCGCCAACCCGGTGATCGTCTTCGAGGTCGTCAGCCCATCGTCGATCCGCGAGGACCGCATCCTCAAGCCTGACGAATACGCCCTCGTCCCGTCGATCAAGCGCTACGTTATCGTCGAGCAAGCCGTTGTCGGCCTGAACGTCCTGTGGCGCGAGCACGACGAGCCGTGGCGCTTCCAGACGCTGAAGTCCGGGGACATCCTGGCGCTCCCGGAGATCGGGGCGGAGATCCCAGTCGACAGCCTTTACGAGCGGGTCAACTTCGACGAGCCGCCGTCGGAGTAAACCGCGTCGCCGCGTTCCGAGCACCTTGGCGTGCTCCTCGCGTCTCGGCTCTCCGGCCGCCGCCGCCAACGTCAGGCGCCTCCAGGCCGCTTCCGTGTCTCGGCCGGCCGCCAGGGGCATCGCGGCCGCGATCACACCGGCAAGCGCCGCGAGCAGCGTCACTACGGTCTGCAGCTCGGCCGACAGCGCTGCAGGTCCGGCCGTCACGACATGCCCGATCACCGGCACACCCAGCGGCGCCACGACCGCCTCGACTGCCCGGACGTGACGCAGGTTCTGCCAGAGCGGGCTTTGGAACACCGTGACGCGCTCCAACTCCCCATGGCCGAGATGCTGCGTCCAGCTTGCGCAAAGCGGCGTGCCACTGATGCGACCACCCAGCGTCTTCGTCTCGAGTACCCGCAGACGATCCGCGCCACGCACCAGGTGGTCGATCTGTGTCAGGCCGCGCTCGTCCTCAAGGATGACGTCACTTAGCGCCTGCGCTCCGAGCCGCTCGAGCTCGCGCGCCACGGCGCTCTCGCCCTTGCGGCCCGTGATCCCCGCCTTGAACTCGGAGAAGGTTGCCCATCGCGGCTCCTGACGCTTCTCCGCCCATCGCACGCGCCACGCCACCGCTCGCGCCTGCCAGTCCTCGTCCATCTTTCTCCGCTCGCCCACTCGCGACCGAAGTGTGCCCGTTGGCGGCGCGAACGACACCACTAACAACCGCACCGCTGATCTCCGAGCTTGATGCCGGCCGAAACTCGCCCCGCGTCAAACGGTGGGTCCTCGCCGTGCGCGCCATGCTCGGCTGCGCCTGCGCGTGGCTGTGCGCGCCTGCGGTCCCGCGCTCCGCGCGCCTTTGACCTCGGTCGACGGCCGTCATCCGGCGCCTCGTCAGCGACGGGGTCTTCCCTCGATGGAGGGGAGGCCTCGCCGACTTGGCCTCACCGCGGCAGCCTCTAGCGGGACGCCCAGCAGGGGCGAGGCCTGGGCAACGCCTGTCGCGCGAGGTGCCCGGGCCCCAGCCCCTCGTCTCTGGCCCGACCTCTGCGGCGCGTGCGGTGCCTCGGGAGTCCCCGCGTGTGAGTGTGTGTCCCTCCGCTGCTCTCCCATTGTAATGCCGGGGGAAGCTCGTCCCGCCTCAACGGGTGGGTCCTCGCCGTGCTCGCCATGCTCGGCGATGAAGAAGCGCCTGCGCGTGGCTGCGCGCGGCTCCGGTCCCGCGCCTAGAGGCGAGCCGTTGACTCGGGCCGACCCCCGTCATTGCCGCCGCTCAGCAGCACGGGCTGCACAAAAAGCAGGAGCAAGCCATGAAGACCGGACCCGAGATCATCAACGAGTTTGTCACAAAGAACGGCATCGACATGGCCGACTTCACTGAGTGGTTCGACGACTGCAAGTGTCCGCTGGAAGAGGCGAACCACTACGACACCCGCTTTTTGCAGCACCTGGTTAGTTACGTCGAGGAGCGGGATCTCCGAGAATGAGCTGATGCCGACAGCCCGGCTGCTCCCATGTGGGCGGCCGGGTTCCCTCCCCGCGTGTGAGTGTGTGTCCCTCCGCTGCTCTTCCATTGTAATGCCGGGGGAAGCTCGTCCCGCTTCAACGGGTGGGTCCTGGCCGTGCTCGCCATGCTCGGCGCTGAAGAAGCGCCTGCGCGTGGCTCCGCGCGGCTCCGGTCCCGCGCCAAGAGGCGCGCCGTTGACCCGGGCCGACCCCCGTCATTGCCGCCGCTCAGCAGCACGGGCTGCACAACGAGCAGGAGCAGGACATGAACGAGACAGTGAACGAAAACGAGTGGGTTCTCGCCCGGGAAGACGCCAGCGAGGCGATGTGGGCGACGCCGCTGCCCCAGACCGAGGTGGAGATCACCGAGGACGACCTGCCCTTCTGACAGGACCGCCGGGCCCGAAAGGGTCCGGCTCCTTCGCGTGCTTGAGCCGATTGCTTCTCAGCGTCGGTCGATGAGCGGTGTCTGCGTCCAGTCGCAGAAGCCCCATACGACCGCAACAGCCACGATCGCGCCGACGACGCCAACCTGCGCGAGACCGTGCAGGCACGCGTTCGCAGCACCAAGCAGCGCCAGGATCGCCGACGCGAACAGCCAGGTCGCGCCCGGCGGGAGTGCGCGCGCCATCACGAGAAGGCGGTCCATGCTGATGACTCCGAACGGTCGACAATGACCTTAACGCAAAGGCCTGAATCTTTCCTTCGTTCCTCCGCCCGTTCGCGCCGCCCCTCCGTAGCCTCGACCTGTTCCCCTGCGGGGTCACGGCGCGGAGACGCAACATGGACGCCACACCACTCTTGTTTGACCTGCCTCCGACCGGGCAGCGACCGAAAGGCGCCATCCGGGCGATGATCCTGGCCTTCCTCGAAAAGCCGCGCTCTGCACGCGAGATCGCCACCCACATCGACCGAACCGTGCCGAACGCAACCGGGCACCTCCGGGCTGCATGCAAGCTCGGTCTTGTCGTTCGCGTCGATTGGGGTCGCTACGTTCGCGCCGACCGGTGCGAAAAGGTCCCCGATCAGGCGAGTATCCGGCGCCCTAACTCGGATCAGGACCTTCTTCTCAGCGTTGCCGATCAGGCGGGCTCTCTCGACGATCTGATTCGTCTCACCGGGAGGACCGCTCCCCGACTACGTCGGGTTGTCGCTCGCGTGCAGTCGAGGGGACTCCCGTTTCCCCTGCATCTCGCCGCTGCCCTTGAAGCGGCAAGCTAAAACTAGGCCAGGGCGCCCAGTCTGGGCGTCCTGGCCGTCGACGGTCCTACCCTTTAGTCGAGAAGCCATATCGGCCGTTGCTCAGAAGCACCGCTTGGCAGGTCGCGTTCGGTGCGCTGAGCGCGTGCCATTGCGTGAGGAGGCGGACGTCGATCCACGCCGTCATACCGTTAGGCCGCAGGACCTGCGAGCGCCCATTTACCGGCTTCATCGGATCGGGAACTAGGATCGTCCCCGCCCCGATCCCGATCTTCGCTGCGCCGGCTTCTGGGCCCGCATACTCCGGCGCGGGCGGCGCATAGGCGCCCTGCGGTCCATATTCGGCGACCAGCGCCATGCACTGCACGCCAGGCAGTGTCTTCACGACCGTGGTGGGCTTGTAGCCCTGTGCGTGCGAGATGCCTGCCAGAACAAGCGCACCAGTGAAGCCGATCGAAAGCGCTTTCATAATAGTCTCCCCTAACCAAGAACAGGCGCGGACGCAGAGTTGCCGATTTTCGTGGCGACCGACGCTTGCCACTGCCCGACGGTTTCTCCCGACGTGATCCCGTTACTCGCGAGCTGCGCCGGAGTGTACATCGTTAGCACCGACGACATCGTGGCTGCCGACGGTGAGTTGGCAATGGCGGCACCGCCTGCCGGGCCAAAGTTGTAGTAGCCACGGACCTGTAGCACGGTCGGGTCGCTGATCCCATTGTCGGCAAGGTATTGTGCCCCCTGGAGGAGATACTCCGATGCGGCAATCGACTCAGTCGCTGGATCGTTCATTCCAGCTGAACCCTGAACAATGGTCGACGCGAGACTGGGGTTCTGCTGCAGCGCGGCTTGCAGCATCGCATTGTAAGTGCTCGCCGACATCTGGAAGGCTCCGGTAATTGATCCGGAACCGCTGACGTTCTGACATTGGCTCTCGATCTGGCACGTTGCTGCCAAGGCGGTGGCGTTCACGCCTAGAGATTCGGCGTTCTGTGATGCAGCCGCGCCCCAAGACTGATCGTCCATAAGTGTTAGGGAATCGCTGTCCGTCTGCTCTCCGCTTGAAGTTCCCAACGATCCGGACCCGCTCGATCCCGAACCGCTTCCCCCAAACACGGCGGTTCCGGTTTGGATGGTGAAGTTCCCGAGGCCGACTTCAGCAGCCTGCGGAACGATCTGCTGCGGGATGCCCTGGATGGCCTCCGGCTGCGGGGTGGCTTGGGCGGGCCGGATCGGTGCCATGCCGATCGCCAGCAGCACCGAGATCGGCCCCGCGCTCGCGAGAAGGTTTGACCGCCAGCCGCTGCTCCAGAAGCAGCCGACTGGCCGGTGTCGTGTCATCATCGGAAAGGTCCTCCGGGCAAGATTGAACCCCAAGGCTCCAGAAGATCGGCGCGACCGACCACAGTCATTTCGCGTCAGCTTCGCTCGCCGTGAATGCGTCGAGCCGGCAGAGCCGATGGCCTTCCGAGTCGACGTAGCGCGAAGACGCCTTGCAGCTGTCGATCCCCTCGGAGTTGCGCAAAGCGGCATCCGAGACGTCCCACACCTGGACCATGCGCCAGGAGTAACCCCCGACGACAAGCAACACGACCGCGACTGCAACGGTGAGCGCTTGCTGCAGCGCGCGGCCACGGCTTACCCACACCTCCCGGACGGCCACGGCGTCTTTCACGCCCTTCACCAGCTTCGGTATGGCCGCCGCAAGCATGTCGTTCGCCATGCGCGCCTTCTCGACATCGAGATCACGGATGGCGCCACGTGCTTGGGTCAGCGCAAACTTCGTCTCGTCTCGCGCCACCTGCTGCCGACCAAGTTCGGCTTTCGCGGCCTCCCGATGCTCGGCCGTGAGAGACGTCAGCTCATCGGCGAACTCCACCACCATGTCGGCGAACGATGCCTGTGCGTCGATGAGGGCTGAGACGAACCGCCACTCCGGATGACCTTGCCGTAGCCCCCATTCCGTCGCTGCAACCGCAATGGCTTCGTGAGTGGCTCGCAGCCTGCACCTAGCCCTTGCCATCAGACTCGTGACGTCGATTGGGCCGTTCGTTTGTTCGACGTCCATGACCTAGTCACTCGCCGCGACAGCTGCCGCTGGGACGCGTGGGAGCCATTTTCCGGGGATGAGATCAAAGAACCGCGGCATCTCCCGGGAGAACCAGAGCCACGCCCGCTCCTGATCGAAGAAGGACGTCTCGGGATGCGTTGGGCTCTGGGCGCCCTCCGCGAAGGCCTCGAAGCCGAGGCCACGATCGGTCACGGCTGACATGCAGCCGAGGGCTGGCATGGTCACGATCCGCGCGCCGCCCTTGATCGCCGCGAGCACGGTCGGATGCTCCAGCAGCGGCTCGAAAGCCGCGTCGGTGGATCGACCGCCCGTCACCAGGCCCGCGTTGAAGACCAGCACCGTCGCTTTCGGGCTGAACATGCTGTCCTCAGCGAAACGTTCCAGGTAGTCGAGGTCGGCGCGCTCACCGCCAAGCACGTAGACGAGCACGGGACGGATCCCGCGTCGCTCCAGGATGTCGACCAGCCGCACTTGCTCGACGAGCGTATTCAGCGCCGTGAGGCCGCCTCCAACGTCGAGAACGACGTCGCGGCGGTGCTTGACCTGGCCCCTCACCCGCTCCTCGATCCACGCCCGCTGATCTTCGACGCTCGCTCCTGGGCGGGGCGACAGCGCGTCCTCGTGGAACAGCGAGAGCGTATGCGTGCGGTTGTGGAGGTCGGCGTTCCACACCTCGATGTCGGCGCCCGCCTTCCGATAGATCTCCACCAGGGCGTTCAGGAGGGTGGTCTTGCCCACGCGTTGCCGCCCGACGGCTACGAGGAGCACGGGCTCGCGCCCATCCTCTGGTGCCTGCTGAGGGCTCGGCTGCTTCGCTTCGATCTTACCCATGTTATTTTCCTCACATGCTTCCAAAGCGCTTGCGGTCGTTTGCGGCGAACTGCCGCTTCACCTCCGCGAGCTGTTCCTCGACTGTCGGGTCTCGGTCGGCTGCCGAACGGCTGCCAGACAGCAGGCCAGTCAGGGCTGTTGGCCTGGCGCTCGCGCGTGGCTCGACTGGTGGGCTGGCCGCTCGCCTGGACGGTTCCGCCGTTTCGGCCACGGGCGGGCTCCAGTTCCCTGCGGGTCGGCTGCGCCGGAGGACGGGCGTGCTCTGGGTCGGGGCTTGGCGCCGGACCTCCTCACATGCCTCTCGCCACGTCCGGCTGGCTCTCAGCTCGGTCGGTGACTTGCCGCTGCCGTCGACCAAGCCTTTGGCGATGAAGTCCGGGCAGAGCAACTTCCAGGGCATGCGACCCCTGCTACCCTTGGCGAGCAGGTCCGCGTGGTGATCGACCATCCACCAGAAGAGCGACGACCGGTCAGGACCGCGGCTGACGGCCGTCTGCATTTTCCTAAGCTCGCGCTTGCTCGTCCTCATGGCTGCCAGCCTGACGGCGGTCGGCGCGAACATCGCGCCTAATTCGGGCGCGGCCCGAGTTTTTCATGCACGACCTCTGCACGCCCTTAGCACGGGCTCTGCACGACCTCTGCACGACCAGAACAGGGCTTCCATACACCAATGCACCTCTCGTGCAGGGTGACCGCGCTCCGCGCGGGTTCCGGTAAAACCCGCTGCATGTTCGCGCCAAAAGTCTCGATGCTCGCGGGAGCACCGGAGGGCACGATGGCAGCGGATGTGAGTGGCGCGTCGGCGCGAATAGAGACCGAGCAGGCCGAACTGAAAGCCAGCGTGGACGGGATAGCGGCGGCGCTCGAGAGCCATGGCGAGTCTCTGCGAACCATCGTCGAGCGTCTTGGTCTGATCCTCGAGAAGCTCTACCCGGAGCCGACGGAGGGTCCGACGCTCCACGAACTGCTCGCGGAACTGGTGGCTCGTCTCGGAGACCAGAGCACCCTCCTCAATCGGATCGACCGCCGCACCGAGAGCATGGCGACCAACCTGCCGGCCGACGGTCGCCCGTGCGATCACAGGGGCAAACGGCGCGAACGCCAACGGCCACGCGACTGGCGGCGTCCCGTCATGATGACCTTTCGCAAGCTCGCTGCGGACTCTGCCGGCAAGCTCATCCGCGCCTACTTTACCGAGAACACCCCGGATCCCAGCCACGACTTCCGCACGGATCCCGGCAAGCAGCTCGACAGCTACGGCCGGCTGACTTCGTACTACACAGGACGCGACGGCCGAGCGACCTGGCGGCCAGACCTTTCTCCGCAGGCGGCAGCAGCGCTCGGGATCGACCGTCTCTCGATGCCGAAGAGCGAGGAACTGGATCGGCTGTTCGAGGCAAAGCGGGCGGACAATGGAGAGGCTTGGTCGGAGCACAAGCGGAAGATCAGCGCCTTCGACTTCACGCTTGCCCCGCACAAGTCGATCACACTCGCAGCTGAGTTTGCCTCCTCGGCGGCCGAGGGCGCGATGATCTGGCACGCGATCGATCGGGCGAATGATGCGACCATGCGCTACGTCGCTCGCGAGCTCGGCTGGGCGCGGAAGGGCAAGGCTGGCGAGGACGGCGCAGAGCCCGGCGAAGTCGCCTGGGTCAGCTTCCGCCACCATACCGCACGGCCCACCCTCCCCGTTCAGGACGGACCGGATGGCGCGATGTATCTGGCGCAATCCCCCGTCGGAGGCGACCCGCACGCGCACATTCACAACGCCTTCTTCAACATGGTCGTCACCGCAGATGGCCGCGTCGGATCGCTCGACACCAAAGCCCTGACGGCCACGCGGGTCCACGAGTTCGGCGCCTACTTCCAGGCGAAGCTCGCTGACGAGCTCCGGAGGCTAGGGGCACGTATCGGCTACGACGCGAACGAGCAGGCCGTCGTGCTCGAGGCCGTCCCGCAGATTGCGGTCGACGTCTTCAGCAAGGGACGGCACCAGGTCCTTCGGTCGGCCAAGGACTACGCGACGTCACAGGGTCTGGAGTGGGAAGGCCTCTCAGCGGAGGGCAAGTTCAAGATCCTGGCCATGTCCGGCCTCGCCTCCCGGCTGAAGAAGGATGGCGATAAGAACGATCGAGAGCTTTGGCGCGAGCAGGCCGATGAGATCGGCTGGAGGCACACGACGGTTCTCCACGAAGCCCGCCATGACCAGGTGCCCGATCAGGAACGGTTCGAGCAAGCGTATGCCTACGCGGCTCGCCACCTCGCGGGAGAGTTTCACACCGCGGCCGTGGTCGACCACGACAAGCTTCGCATGCATGCCGCCCGCGGTCTGATCGGAGCCGGCATCGCCGGCGGCACCGACGACATCGAGCGCGTCGTGAAGCTTATCGAGCAGCGCGGCATCGACCTTCGCGGCGAGCGCGTGGCCCTGGTGGTCGGCTTGTCGGGCGATCGGGTGCGGGTCACGAATACCGCTCAGGTTCGTATCGAGGAGCAGATGGCCTCCCTGGCGAAGCAGGCGGCCACCCAGCGAGGCGGTGCCCTGTCCAGCGCCGCCATCAAGGCGGCGATCGACGCCTCGGGCCTGGATTTTACCTCGGACCCGGAACACGGCCGCGCCCAGCAGGCTGCCATCTACGCGCTCGGCCGAGGGAGCGCCCTGACGCTCCTGACGGGCGTTGCGGGCTCCGGCAAGACGACCCTGCTGCAGCCGCTGGTAGCCGCCTGGAAGGACGATACCCGCTTCGATGCCGGCGGCCGCCATGTGGTCGGCATCGCGACCGGTTGGCGTCAGGCAGACGCTCTGAAGGATGCGGGGGTCCACAAGACCTACGCCATTTCGCCCCTGCTGAAGGCGATCGAGGACGGGCGCTTCGAGGCCTCCCGGAACACCGTCATGGTCATCGACGAGATCAGCCAGGTCGCACCGCGGGCGATGCTGGCCCTGCTCGAGCTGCAGCGGCGCACAGGCATGACCATCAAGGCGCTTGGGGACCGCGAGCAGGCGCAGTCCGTCGAAGCCGGTGACACAGTCGAGATCCTTCGCCGCGTCCTTTCCCGGCAAGAGCAGGCCGAACTGCTCAGCACCGTGCGCCAGACCCGCCGCCGCGATCGGGAAGTCGCCTCGCTGTTCCGGGGCACCGAACCGCACTTGGACCAGCTGCCGAACCTCGCGACCAGGCAGCGCGGCCGGAAGGTCGACGGTCAGCGCGTGGCCGACGCCGACGCGGAGAGCCGGGCAGATGCCCTGCAGGAGTTCCATCCCGCCGAGGTGAAGCGCGCCCTCGCGATGAAGCGCTACGACGGGACGGCCCGGTTCATCGGCGGCGACCACGACCAAGTGCTCGGCCGCATCGCCGACTTCTACATGGACCGCCGAGACGTGCTCCGAGCGTCCGGCTCCAAGCGCGGCATCACGGTCTCAACCCTGACCAACCAGGACGCAGCCGACGTCAGCCGGGCCATTCGCGGCCGCCTCAAGCAGCGTGGCGAACTCGTTGAGGACGAGGTGGTCTATAAGGCGGTCGACCAGCGCGGAGAGCTCTTCGAGCTGCCGATCGCCACGGGCGACCGCATCCGCCTGTTCAGCCGGACCTGGGCGCAGATCGACGGCAAGGGCGGACCCATCGGCAACAACGGCGACATCGTCGAGGTGGCGGGCAAGTGGGCTGGCGGCCTTCTCCTCCGCGATCGCGACGGCCGGGTTGGGCAGGTGGACTGGAAACGGCTGGAGGACGCCAAGACGGGCCGGGTCCTGGCCGGCTTCGGACACGCGATGACGGTCGATGCCGCTCAGGGCATCACCTCGGACGAGCACATCAACGCCCTCCCCCGCGGCTCCGGCGGCATGACCGGTTTCACCGCCTATGTGGCCGAGAGCCGCGCCCGCGGCGCCACATGGACCCTGATCTCGGACGAGGCGACGTTCGAGGCTGTGCGGAACAAGCGAGCGCTCGGCGACCAGACGCCCGTCACGGCCGAGGACATGTGGGACAAGATCCCCGGCGACATGGCGAAGAAGCCCTACAAGGCGCTCGGCATGGATCTGCTGCAGGCGACGCGCGAGGACAGGGATCAGGCCGTTCGCGCTTTCATGCACGACGCCCTTCGTGTGGATCGGCTCGAGGCTCGAGGCTCGAGGGATCGACGTCGGCCAGGAGATGCGAGCGCGCGTGCAAGCCGAGGCAGTGCGCCACGCCATCCCGGCACTGCTCTCGTCGCTCGACGCCGCGATCGCCGGTGCGGAGACGAGCTTCACCGGCCCGATGACTGACGCGGAGGCGCACCTTCGCGGGCTACGCGTGGACACCGAGCTTTCGAGGCGGGCGCTTGAGAAAGCGGCGAGCAGAGCGCTGGCAACACATGCGCCTGGATCTTAGCCGCTTCTGGTTAGAGACGTTACCTTGCAGCCTGTCGGCTTGGCGATGTCCGGCTTTGATCGGAGCGCTGAGGAGAACGGCGCTGCCTCAAGCCGAGCTGACTGTATGGCTCGCTACTCTCTACCGATTTGCACCCTCCAAGGCTGCGACTCTGCGATCTGGCAGGGGTGGTGGTTTCGATCGTTGACAACAGCATGGTCCTCTTAGAAGATCGTATGAGCATCAACGGCCTGCCTTGGGAGGATGGCAGAAGCAACCGGTAACCTCATGATCCGCGAACGGCTCGATAAATATACTCACAGGTGGTGGTCGTGCTCATCTGCTGACGGCGTCGCAATGAGCGTTACGGTTACGGCTAATGTTCTGCCGCCGCCTTTCTCAAACCTCACCGGACGCCCGATTACAGGATTATCTGATGTCAGTTGACAGCTTCTCGTCACGGTCGGTGACTTTTCCCGCTTCCCTCGACGCCCAACGAAGCGCGATCATCGTTGTCGACATGGTGAACGAGTTCTGCAAGCCTGGGGGCACGATGGTGTTGCCGGGTTACGAAACGCTGGTCTCTCCGCAACGCGTTGTCATCGATGCCGCGCGGAAAGCCGGCGCGCCGGTGATATGGGTTCACGACAGTCATCGGCGCCAAATGCGACGCGATCGAGAGTTCTTGAAGCGGACAGCTCACTGCGCCGAGGATACGTGGGCAACCGAGATCATCGACGACCTGGGAGCACGTGCAGACGAGATCCACGTCCTGAAACGCCGCTACTCATCGTTCTTTCAAACCGACCTTGATCTCGTTCTGAAGGACATGCTCATTGAGCAACTCGTCGTCTTCGGTGTCGTGACTAATATTTGCGTCCGGTCAACAGTGCATGATGCCTTCTTCAACGGCTATCATGTTGTGGTTCCACATGATTGCTGTGCGGCGACTGGTCCGCGCGAGCAGGCCAGCACGCTTTACGACATCGCAACCCATTTCGGCACGGTCACTACCGCCGCGAATGTCGCTTCCGCCCTGCTCGAAGGGTCAACGATCGAAGCGAACGAAGTTTCGGCGTAACAACTGAGCGTGTCCTTGATCGAGGACATGAGCTGAGCTAAGTGCATCACGCATGTCTGCCAAGCAACATAAGAAATCCGTGATGCCAAGTGAGAAATTGTCGTTGAGCGATCGAGGCAAGCGCTCTGTTCGATCTAAACTACGTGAGAGACAAGATCTTTCACGCGAGGAGGCCAAGGCTGCTTACGATAGATCCGGGTATGACTTGCGGAGGCATCCCGCCCATCTTATTCGCCGTGCGCATCAGCGAGCCACCTTCTACTTTCAGCAGGTAATGGAAGGTTACGACCTGACGCCCACCCAGCAAGCCGTGCTGGCCACGTTGCTTCAGCATGGCGAATTGTCTCAGAATCATCTCGGTCGTCTGACGGCGATGGACCCCTCGACGGTCACGATCGTCGTCCGGAAGCTGCTAAAGTGCGGTTTCCTAGACAGGGTCTACTCCGAGGAAGATCATCGACTGACGATCATTCGGCTGACTGATCTGGGCGCGCGCACCGCAATCGCTCGATTGGCTGACAGTCTGGAGGTTGGTCGCCGCGTTCTTGCACCGTTGTCTCCTGCTGAACAGTCCACCCTGCTGGACCTGCTCTACCGCATTGGCGACGGCGATCTTGAGTTCGCTTGATCTCAAGATTTTTTTGAATGGCAGAGAGGAGAACGTTCTTGCTTGAGATAGCGCCGGCCGCCCAAACAGCAACAAAGCTGGTGATCAAAAATGTCGGCTTGATGCTGTCCGGCGCGCTGGAGCGACCGATCCTGGATGCAGATACTCTCGTCGCGGAGAACGGCAGAATAACCGGCATCGGCCGGAGCGTGGAGCTCGACATCGACCATGCGACCACCTTGATTGATGCACACGGCGCAGCACTTCTACCCGGACTGATCGACAGCCACGTCCATCCGGTGGCTGGTGACTGGACGCCCCGACAGAGCCAATCTAGCTGGATCGACTCAGCCCTGCACGGCGGCGTCACCACGATGATTTCAGCTGGTGAGGTACATTATCCCGGCCGGCCACGTGACATCGTTGGCCTCAAGGCACTGGCGATCGTCGCCCAGCGTAGTTTCACCGCCTTTCGGCCATCCGGTGTTAAAGTCCATGCCGGCGCTCCAGTCATCGAACACGGTATGGTTGAGGAGGACTTCAAGGAGCTCGCTGCTGCCGGAGTAAAGCTGCTCGGCGAAGTCGGCCTCGGATCCGTCAAGGATGGCGAGACAGCCAGGCAAATGGTCGCTTGGGCTCGCAAGTTCGGGATCCAGAGCACGATCCATACCGGGGGTCCATCGATCCCTGGGTCGGGCCTCATCGACAAGGACGTGGTGCTGGCCGCCGATGCAGATATTATAGGACACATCAATGGCGGCCACACGGCCCTGCCCGACGGACAGATCGTCTGCCTGTGCGAGAGCTGTCACCGTGGCCTGGAGCTCGTTCATAACGGGAACGAGCGTGCTGCGCTGCTTACGCTTCGTACCGCCGGCGCACTCGGCCAGCTGGAACGAATCATTCTCGGAACCGACGCCCCGGCCGGCTCGGGCACTCAGCCGCTCGGCATCCTACGCATGATCGCGATGCTTTCGTCGCTCGGAGACGTTCCGGCGGAGATCGCATTCTGTTTCGCGACAGGTAATACCGCACGCATGCGCGAACTCGATTGTGGGTTGCTAGAAATCGGACGATCCGCGGATTTCGTTTTCATGGACCGGCCGCAGCATTCGGCGGGACGCAATCTGCTCGAGAGCGTTCAGTTAGGCGACATCCCCGGCGTCGGTATGACAGTGATCGACGGCAAGGTGCAGTCTGGTCGCAGTCGCAACACACCACCTGCGACCAACCTCCCGGAACTTGTGGAAGCCTGAACTCCGCACCGGGCTCAGCGCAGTCCGTCGTTCCCCTGCACGTCCTCCTTGACGAGGCCGCCTACCCGGGCATGTGGACGCCCTGAGTCTGTCACCGCGATGGCTACGGCGATCTCGTTGTCGCGCGGCGCATCGGAGACGTAGACCTCCATGCCGTCGAAGTGACTCCGGACGTAGGCAGCGTCTTTGTGGCCAAGCGGGATGTCGAAAGTGCCGCCCGAGCCGATCCGTTTCTTCGACGATGGCACCAGTGCGGCACCCTTTTCTACGGCGCGACGCAATGAAATTCCAAGTTTCGGATGCAGGATGGCCGCGGCATGCTCGAGCTCTCCCTCCGCGCCGACCGCCGCTGCCTTACCGAAGCTCTCGACTAATGATCCAGGAACTCCAAGCATGTCGACAGCTTTGCTCCCCAGCAGACCGCCCAACTCCTCGCCGAACTCATAAAGCACGGTCAAATCCTCGACGAAACGACCTGAGTAGGGGTTCTCGATAACTGCGATGGCAGCGGCACGCCTGGTCGGGGACGCGAGAGTCCTGCCCCCCTCAACAAGCGTCTCCTCGAGTGTGGTCACAACCTTGCGTATCCGCGGGCTCACCGGAGACCATCCTTACCGATGATATCGGCCGCTGCCAGGCCGCCAACCCGTGCATGCACACGAGAACCCGTAGTCATCGCGAGTATGAGCACGATCTCATGCTGCCTCGGAGCGTCACTGATGCCCACCTCGATGGCGTCATAGTGGCTTCGAACGTAGGACGCGTTCGTATGCGTTATCGGAACGTCAAGCCTCGTCCCAAGGCTGCCGACCTTTTTGGCAGATGGCACAATGGCTTTGGCGTCACCGAGGATCTCTCGCATGGCATACCCGCCGGGAACATGCCAAAGCGCCCCGTGCTCCAGTTCGCCGGCTGCACCGACGATGGCACCCTTGCCATAAGCCTGAACCGCTGAGGCACCGCCAAGCGTAGCGACAAGCCGCGTGGCCATCTGGAGGCCCAGCGGCCGGAGCTCCTCCATGAAGCCCATGATGTCCTCGACGTACTGACCAGCGTAAGGATTGCTGATTACTGCGGCAAACGCTGCCCTTTTTACCGGCATCGGTAAAATCGGACCGCCGTCGTGCCAAATCTCTTCAACTATGGTCACGAACTTTCTGACGAGAACCTTTGGCATCAGACACCCGTGCTGAAGGAGAGAGGATCGCCGAAGCGGTTGCCTGCCCGGATCCTCCTTCACGTTGGTCTTGTCAAGCCACCCGCCGTCGGCCTCGTTAGACGGCATGTAAGCTTCGACGGCTTGATCCTTACATTTCCGTATTCTCACGATTGACAGAGCCGGAGCGCGTATGCACGATCATTGGACCGTCAATGATCTCCAAAAGGAGTGTCTCCGATGCTGACTGGCGTGGCTGATGTCAGATCGGTGCAAGCTTGATGGCGCCGCCGCCAACAAGACGAAAGCTGATCCTGGACGTTGATACGGGGACGGACGACGCCGTCGCCATCATGTTGGCGGCGCTGCATCCTGACCTGGAACTCGTCGCTTGTACAACAGTCAACGGCAACCGCGCCATCGAGCACACAACGGACAACACGTTGCGGACCCTCGATCATATCGGCCGCGGAGATATCCCGGTCTACGCCGGGCTGAGCCGGCCGGTGGCTCGGGTGGACTTTCCGATCCCGCGTAACCAGCGAGATCCAGGCGTCCACTTCGTCGAGATGCCTTTTGCGCCGGCACAGTCGAAAGCGCAATCGGCAAACGCTATCGAATACCTGATCGAGACCTACCGTCAGGCGACTGACCCGATCACTTTGGTCCCAGTTGGGCCGCTCTCAAATATTGCCTCCGCCCTCGCCCTCTTTCCGAAGCTCGTCGACTACGTGCCCGAGATCATCATCATGGGTGGCGGGCACGCCATCAGTAATGTCACGGCGTCAGCCGAGTTCAACGTGTGGGCCGATCCAGAGGCGGCGGCGCTGGTTTTCGGCGCCGGATTCAGGAACCTCTTGCTCATCCCGCTCGATGCGACTCACAAGGCAGTCATTTCCGTAGAGCAATGCCGTGTGTTGCGTAACTCAGGTAAGGCGGCGGCTATGGCCGCCGCCCTCTGCGTTGAGCGACGGATCGAAGGCTATCGATCCTATCAAGTCCTGGATGACAACGATGCTGCACCGATCCATGACGCGCTATGTGTGGCCGCGTTGCTGCAGCCCGACCTCGTCCGTGTCCACAGTTATCATGTGGCTGTCGAGACAGCGGGCACATTGACCATCGGTCGCACAGTCATTGATACGAACTTTCGTGAGAAGGCGGCTCCGAACGCCCGGGTTGCTATGGACGCCGATACAAAGCGCTTCGGGCACTTTGTCCTGACGACCTTGATGGAAAACTAGGTTGTGCCGCTTGTGGTGCCTTGTCTTTACTTCCAGCGGCCTGATTGTAGCGCGGCCCAGGTGCGAGCTACTCCGATAGTGTTCGGCGTCTGGATTGCACTTCAGGGACTTGAAAATGGGTAGATTCGACTGGCCGCTTGAAGCGTGGAGAGAAATGTGAAGAAGACGCTTTTGAACTGTTGCTTTACCGTATTCGCGACGAGCTGCATCGTGCCGCTAGCCGCTGGCCAGGAAGGGCCTTCCAGTACGCAGGCGGGCAAAGACCAGACAGGTGTCGGAAAGACGGGTGGCGCAAGGGCCAAGATCCGCGCCAGTTCGGGCACTACCGTCAAGCAGCCGCCCTCACCCGAAAGCGTCTTAGTGCGCGCCGCCGGCCGCCAAGCGGCCGGCGGTGGTCTCCTGGAGGCGCATCACGAGGCAAAGAATGTCGAGTCCGTGTCCCGAGCCTACATCGACACACAGAGTCCGACCCAGAACGTGGTTAACCTGCTGGCTCAAATGCCAAGCGTGAACGTCACGCCACAGGACGCCACCGGTATTGTCAGCAGCGGACTGATGATACGTGGTTTGACCATAAGCGACATCGGCTACGTGACCGATGGCGCGCCGTCGCTGGCGCCAGGTGCGGGACCCTACCAGGCCGAACTTCTTGATAACGAAAACGTCTCAGAACTGGCCATCGCCCCCGGATCCAGCGGGACTGCGGACCCCGTGACTTCGGCCGTGGCCGGCACGATTTACACGAAGATGAAGATGCCGCTCGATCAGCCTGGTGGGCTCGCGGACTTCACCTATGGCTCATTTCACACCTTTCGTGGCTTCCTTCGTTTGGACACCGGCGAACTCGGCAACTCCGGAGTCCGAGCTTTCGTATCCTACTCAAACGCCAACACAGACAACTGGCGTGGCCCAGGGATTCAGAAGAAGCAGCATGTCGACTTCAAGCTGGTCAAGGATTTCAGCTCAGGAAGCTCGATCGCGTTCGAGCAGGTATTCAACCGGGACTATTCGAGCTACTACTACTACCCGACTGCCCAGCAATGGGCTCAAGAGAAGTGGGTCAATCCGGATGCAACTTACGGCGGCAATACCGATACGGCCTTCTACCGGCTGAATATCTCCGGCCCATTCTATGAGGGTCTTGATCTCGTCCCAATCCACCTGGTCGTGAACGAGCACCTCGTTGTCGATGACGTCCCCTATCTCTGGTACGGCGTGGGCTGGAACGCCGGTGGGGCGACTCTGCAGCAGGGAAACACCTTTCAGGGTAGTGGCCCAGTCAACGTGAACCTAGCCCAGAATCTACCCGGAGAAACCTACCGAGATGGCCAGGATGTCCTCGTTAACAGCGGAAGCTACGGGATTACGTACGAGGCAGGCAATAACCTGAAGGCAACCTGGACGCGAGGTCCGCTTTCGTTATTTGCCGGTTATTGGTACGAGAACTACAACCTGAACGAGAAGGATCCTGTTGGCTTCGTCAACCAAACGACTGGCGTGCCAGCCGACCTCACTCAGTCCTCAGACCAATACTTGCTGCCCAATGGACAGAAGTACTATTCGTCAAACTACTTCTTGCACTACCAATTGAACGCGCTCTATGTCGGTAGTAATCTGTCGCTGTTAAATGACCGACTCGGAATTAGCCTCGGTTTCAAAGACGTCATGGTGACGAGGACGGTGGACGACTACATCCCGGGAGCACAGCCGCATAGTGGAGTTAGCGAGAACGTGCCGCTTCCCTCGCTCGGCATCCGCTACAACATCGACGCCCGGAACGAGGTGTATCTTAATGCGGAAGGTGATTACCGCCAGCCTTTCCTTGGCACGACCGCGGACACCTACAGTCTCACCTCAGGGGCGCTGCAGACAGGGGCTACGGCGCCCAAGTCGGAGTATGCATTGAAGGAGGAGATCGGTTACCGCTTCAACGGTTATGGCCTCCTGGCATCAGTTGCACTTTACAACATGAACCTCACCAACCGGCTCCTGACGCTGAACACCTACCTCAATGGCGTGCAGATCGCCGAAACCCTAAACGCCGGCGGCCAGACCAGCCGAGGGCTGGATCTCCAGGTTGCTACAGCACCCGTCTGGCACCACTTGAGCCCCTACGTGACCTTCGCCTATCTCGACGCCAAGGAGAACAACAACGTCGAAGCGACCAACACACAAGGTCAGATCGATTATCTTCCGACGGCTGGCAAAACCCAAATTGCCAGCCCGCACTACCAGACTGGCCTCGGTCTAAATTATGATGATGGGACTATCTTCGGTACCTTGAACGTAAGGTACGTGAGCTCACAATATTCTAGTCTCATGGACGACGAGCAGATGCCCGGCTACGTCACAGACACGGTCTCTCTCGGCTACCGCCTTCCCAGCGTCTCGTATGCAAAAACTCCAACGATCCAGGTCAGTCTCAATAATCTGAACAGTTCGACGCAACGAACCGGAGTCTACGGCTATACGACGAACGCGCAGCTGCAGCGAGGCAGGTTCGGCGGAACGATCGCTGGCAGCTCTCCCACCTACTATGTCGAGCCGGGATTTGCGGCACTCTTGTCGATCAGCTCGCGCTTCTAGCCATGTTTCCCTCGCGCTCGGGTGTTGGAGACTGCCGACGCGAGGTAGCCTGCCTAATTGCACTTTCGGTGGTTGCTCAAGGTTACCCGGAAGCAGCAGATAGCGGTCTGGATATGATCGTCTGTCCCACTCTAGATTGGCCATGTTCTGTGGAGCCTTTGCCTTGAACTTGCTCCGCAGTCTTCTGGCCGCATGCATCCTGCTCGGCATCGCCTACGGGCTCTCGAACGATCGGGCAGCCATCCGTCTTCGGGTTGTAAGCGCCGCACTTGCCTGTCAGGTCGGCTTGGGCGGGTTCGTCTTCCTGTCGCATCCTGGACAAGTCCTGCTCGCCACCGTTGCGGGCAGTCTGACGACGGTACTAGGTTACGGCAAATCGGGTGTGAGCTTCCTTTTCGGTGGTCTGGTCGGACCACGCATGCCCGGCCTGTTCGGCGACGGCTCCTACATCTTTGCATTTCAGGTGTTGCCGATGGTGGTGTTCGTCAGCGCCTTGATCTCAGTACTATACCATGTTGGCATCATGCAGCGACTCGTCAGGGCGCTAGGCTTCGTCTTCGAGAAGATCATCGGCGTCTCTAGGGTCGAGTCGTTCTGCGCGGTCACCACGGTCATCCTCGGCTCTAGTGAAATGCCCGTCGCGGTGCGACCCTTCTTCGCGAAGCTACCAACCCACGCGATTTTCGCCATGATGGCAAGCAGCATGGCCTCCGTTTCGGGCTCGGCGCTTGCCGGATATGCAGGTTTGGGAGTGCGCGTCGATTACCTGCTGGCCGCATCGGTCATGGCGATGCCGGGAGGCTTGCTGTTCGGCAAGCTTATCTATCCCAGTCCACGTGACAAAGCGACATCCGAAGAAATCGACCTTTGGCAGGGACTGCATCGTCAAGTCAATTTGGTCGATGCGATCGCCACCGGGGCGACCGTCGGCCTTCGTATTGCAGCCACCGTGGGCGCGATGCTTGTCGCATTCATTGGTCTGATCGCGCTCGCTAATGGTGCTCTGGGCGCGGCTGGCCACCTACTCGGCTTCGAAGGAGTGACGCTGCAAGGCACGCTCGGTCAGCTGTTGCGACCGCTGGCGTACTTGCTTGGGGTGCGATGGGATCATGCCGCACTTGCAGGCGACCTGATCGGCCAAAAGATTGTTCTCAATGAGTTTGTCGCTTACGCAAGCCTATCTCCGTATCTGGGGCACCCGGCGGCCCTGGTTGCGGGCGCACGTGACGGTCTGGATCCGAAATCGATCATGATCCTGAGCTTCGCCCTGTGCGGCTTCAGCAATATATCGTCGGTGGCGGTGCTCGTGGGAAGCTTCGGGTCCATCGACAACGCCCGGCGCGCGGATGTGGCTCGTCTCGGCGTGCGCGCTGTAATCGCTGGGGGACTGTCTAACCTGATGAGCGCCGACATCGCTGGGATGTTCTATACTTTACAAACCTGATTGAAGGGTGATTGAGCAACGAGTCCTTGTGGGCGGCTCGATGGTCTCCTGCACGCTGAGAACCGTAGCGGCGAAGCTTGGCATGCCGGTGGCGCAACGAGTGTTGGGCCACGTGCAGGCGACGATATCGTTCCAGAGCCGCTCGGAGGTTGGATTGCGCACCGTCGACAAGAGGTGCTCGGCAGCACCCCGGCCTTCGCAACGCTCGACCTGTTTGGCGGCATCGACATCCGCGCTCTCGTTCGAACTCTGCGCCAAGAACGTCACCGGCGAGCGCGGCGAGGAGAACCGCTACGTCGCCTGCACGGTCGGCGTCTTCAACGACGTCTGCGTGCTGCCATCGTGCCGCGCGTGATCGGGGCTTCGCATCAACTAGACGTTTGAAGTTCCAGCCGAGCAATTAGGGTTCAAAAACCGCACGATCGTAGCACGGATCCACCGCTGCTTTGGGTCGTCAACGGCGACCGGCCAGGAGGACGTTAAACAACTCGACCGGAACCCGTGTCATGGGAACGGTCGGGTCAGTTCCCCAGGTCAACCGCTGCGGAGAGGCCTGCGCCGCTGTCACTTTGATCGGTCTGAGTGTCTCATCGACGCGTGTTTCAGGTCCAAAAAGCCGCTGCTGACCATACCAAGCCTGACCTGACGCCACAACTGTCCTGTATCGGCCGGGTGGCATGCGTATCGTCTCGAGCGTGTTCGCTGTCAAAAAGACATGGCAAACGTGTGCGCCGGTCTGCCAGTCCTCCAAAGCAAGGACATAGAGGAGACTTGGATCGCTGCCTGGGGTCTGAACAGTCAGACCGGGACCGGCCATGTCTGCCGCCTGGTAGTCGGCGAACACCGTTCCGTTGTCCGGGAAAGGGATCGCTGCAAGCGTCCCGGCGAGCGGCGGCATGGCGGCTGGGGGTGCGACGGTCGCCGGGTGGCGAGCAAGGAGGTCGTAGTAGATTGTCCAGCCAAGAACGAGAGCGACGGCGCCTGCACCGACAAGGGGTAGTGCCGACCGGGCGGCTGGCCGCAATGGGGTCGGCTGACGCAGCGTATCCGGCTCCGCGAACGGACTGTCGGCCGGAAGGGGCAAGTCCAGCCGCAACTCGATCGGCTTGATTCCCTCTTGCCACTTTCGGCTCTGGCCGTCCCAGGTCGGCTTGTCGCGGCGGGTCATCTGAGCGCGATCGCGACCGCGCAACTCAGGCAGCGAGCTTGTCGCACAATGCATTGATCATGGCGGCCAGATCTTCGGCGCTCGTCTCCGGCCTCCTGCCGCCACGAAGACGAAGGCTCTCGACAGCTCGATCGCGCTCCGCCAGGGCGGTGAGCGCCTGTCGCCGACCAAGCGCCGGGGAGCCGGCCGCTACGGTCTCGATTGCCATGAGTGCCCGCATGGCCTCCGTATTGATCGGGTTCGCCGGAATGCCAGGATCGTCGTCGTTCCGCCGTGAAGTCGCGCACGCCGCCTGGAGCATCGGCAAAAGGTCGGTCACGGGTGGTTCGGCATGCTGGGGAACGCCGGCAGCGTGCTGGGCCCGCGCCATATCGATCTGCGCGTTCGCGGCCTGCTGCAGAGCCACTACGATGCCCTCGGTCAGCTTTTCCGGCGTGCGCAGGGCGGCCGCGACACCGTCGAGCAGCGCCGTCAGGATGGGGCGTTCCGGCTCCGCGCCGACGGAAGCGCGACCGGTGAGCAGGCAGTCCACCACCTGCGCAACCGCCTCTTGCTTCACTCGCAGAGTGTCGCTCGAGGGAGGCGCCAGCAAAAGCGGGCGGTTCATGCGAACGGGACCGGTCAGGTCGATCGCCGCGTGGAACAGCTTGGCGTGAACGCGGCGCCCTGCAAACAGCACGATCGCCTCGCCTTCGATGAGAGTCTGCAGGTCTCGCCAGTCGATCCGGGAGATCTGCTTCACCTCGGCATGCTGCGCTTCGCGGTACTGGCCGACGCTGCCACCGTGGTACGTCGTGGCTTGCGTGACCGACGTCTGGCCCGCCGTCTTCTCGATCCAGTCACGCGTGCGATCGGCGTCCTGCAGGCGCATAGCCAGGGTCAGGTTCGCGTTGCCAAGAAGGCTGCGGGTCTTCTCGCCAATGCGCTCCCAGACGCCGGAGATCTCCTGGAAGCCGAGCCAGAACGCGATGTTGAGGCCGCGCCCCATTGCCAACATGCGATCCATGCCGCTCGTCGCGTAGTAGGCCACCTCGTCGAACACGACATGAAAGGGAGCGTCGCCCGAACCGGGCTTGAGCGCGAAGATCTCCTCCGACGGCCCTTCGAGACGCGTACCGAGCATCTACGCCATCATACCGCGGACACTGGCGACCACGATCCGGCCGAGGGCAGCGAGAGAGTCATCGGAGTTTTCGAGCGCAGGAAGATTCACCACCAGGATGCGCCGGTTCAGAATCACGTCCCGCATGTCGACGTCCCCGCTCTCGGCCCTGAAAATATGCCCGAGCGAGCCGCCAAGCTGCTGGAAGACGCTCGTAAAATAGCGGACCGAGTAGCCGTGCTGCTCGGACGGCTTGTCGCTGCGCTGCTTGTCGATTGGCACCGAAGGGTCGTAGCCCGGCAGTTCGCCAAGGTAGGCGAGCAGCGAATATGCGAGATACTCGGGCATATCGTTGGCGTCGATCCTGATAACCTGCCCGGTGTCGGGATTGGTGACCCGGAGAATCTTCTCCTTCGCCGCCAGCCAGATCCAGGGCAGCTCCGTCGCCCGCCGGATCACGTCGATGTCGAGCTGGACGCCCTTGTTGTCACGCATCCACACTAGCACCGGGGCCAGCGTACCGATCAGCGCCACCGCGTTGGCGCGGAACACGCCATTCTGGTCATCCTTGGACGTCTGGCCCAACTGGCTGACGAGCAGCTCGCGCAACGCATCGGCGTTGCCGGTCGAGAAGGGGTTGAAGCGCGCGCTGTCCCGGCTGCCCGAGGCAACCATGAAGTTGATCGCGAGCACATCGTCCTCGCGCCCGAACCGCCGCGCCAGGGCGAGCACCTCGCCGCAGAGCTGGTTCTGTGCCTTGCCGTCAACGAAGATGAAGCCGCTGCTATGGGCGAGCGGATTGGCGAGCAATGACAGGATGGCAGTGGTTTTACCTGCGCCCGTGGTGCCAGGAACGGACGTATGCTGACGCATGTCCTCGTTCGACAGCCATAGCTCCTGGCCGGTGAACGCGTCCTTACCGATATTCACTGTTCCGGCTGCCTGGCGGGGCTTGCGGTTCTTGGGGTCCGGGTAGTTCCAGTCCTTGCGCTTGGCGCTCCGGGGCAGTCGAAGCGGGAGCACCACCCGCCGCGTCAGCACCCAGACCGCGTAGAGCCCGCCGATCGGCACGGTGAGTTCGATCGCAGCCGGGTAGAACCAACTGACTCCGCCCGCGGCCATCAGGATGAGACCGGACACCGAGCTCGCAAGCGCTTCGCGCAGCCGCTTGGTCGTTGGGCGGACGTCGCGATAGCTCTCGGCGCTTGTCCGCTCGAATTGCGCCTGCGGACCGACGACCTCTCTGCGGATCATGGCGCGGCGCTCAGGGGTGCAGGCCGAACGCGCTGCCCGGTGCGGGAGCGGCCGGCGGCGGCGTCACGACGGGCGGCTGCGCGAGCGCGCGCTCGATCTCGGAGGGCGCTCTGCATTCAGAAGCGCTGCGCTTCGCACGATCGTATCGGCGGATTGCGTCGCGGCAGCACCCAAATCCCGCCTTCAGATCCTGAAGGGAGGCCTCAGCTCCGGCTGCTTAGAGTGAGACCTTTGGACCGGTTGGACTGTCGCAGCAAATCCACCCTATTGCCCACTCCACGGCGTAGCAAGGGAAATCTGGCGCTTGTGCTGGGAGTTGGTACTCTATGAGTGTTTGCTCAGCCGGCCGTGTTCAGGAGCGCGTGAACCAGCCTGAGCGTCCTCGCGAAGCTCGGCGCGAATAGTAGAAATGGCGCGCTCGATAGAGGATTGCTGGAGCGGCCGGCCGACAACATGCTCAGCGGCCACATCAACAAGAGGACGCACCTCCATCAGGAGGCTCATCAAGGCTGGGTGCCGATCGCGCCGGCGACCCCATCCGCTCTTGCACCCAAGGACGGCGAGGTAGCGGATCATCTGCGAGGGATGCAAATCGCGCGGTCCCGCTTTGGGCTACAAACGGCGAACCGCTTACGGCATCTTCACCGTACGCTTCAGCGCGTCCTCCGCTCCCTCTTCGGAAGCACCGCGAACGGTGATGCGACGAACCAGCGGAGCGTGGCTGTCCACCACATCCCACCACTCCAAGCCGATCCACGCTGCGCCGCACAGACGCTCCACGGCATCACGGATCGCCTCGACCGTCTGCTGCGGCCTCGTGGTTTGAGCTGCTGCCGGTTCCGTGGACACCAGGTTTAGGGTGTTTCATGAGATTGGAGGGTGGGGATGGGTCGGCGATTGTTCAGCCGGGAGTTCAAGCTGGAGGCGATCCGGCTGGTCAAGGAACGTGGGGTTTCGGTGGTGCAAGCCAGCCGGGACCTGGATGTCGGCGAGAACATCCTGCGGCGTTGGATCAAGGAGTTCACTTCGGATTCTGGACAGGCCTTTCCGGGCCAGGGCCAGCTCAAGCCGGAGCAGCAGGAGATCGATCGGCTGCGCCGTGAGGTCGCCAAGCTCAAGGCGGAGCGCGACATCCTAAAAAAAGCCGCGGCCTACTTCGCGAGGGAGTCGTTGTGAAGTTCGGCTTCATTGCGAAACACCGAGGGATCTGGCCGGTGCGGTGGCTTTGCGAGGCGCTCGGTGTCTCGCGCAGTGGGTTCCATGCCTGGCTCTGCCGCTCGCCTGGTGCCCGGGCGCGCAGCGATGAAGTCCTCGGCGCCAAGGTCAAGACCAGCTTCGTTGGCAGTGACCGGACCTACGGCGCCCGGCGGGTCTGGCATGACGTGCTGGCCGAGGGAGCCGCATGCGGGCTGCATCGTGTCGAGCGGCTGATGCGCGAACAGGCCTTGCGGGCCCGGCCACGCCGCAGGGGGCTTCCCTCGGACAAGGGCACTCGGCACGAGGCAGCGGACAACGTGCTGGATCGGCAGTTCGAGGCCACGGCGCCGAACCAGAAGTGGATCGCCGACTTCACCTACATCTGGACGGCCGAGGGCTGGCTTTACGTGGCGGCCGTGATCGACCTGTTTTCACGTCGCGTGGTCGGCTGGTCGATGAGCGCCACGATGGCCGCCCAGCTGGTTGCGGACGCGTTGATGATGGCGATCTGGCGTCGAGGCAAACCAGACGCGCTGCTGCATCATTCGGATCAGGGAAGCCAATACAGCAGTGAGCAGTTCCAGAAGCTGCTGGCCGATCACGGCGTCACCTGCAGCATGAGCCGATCGGGTAACGTCTGGGACAACGCGGCGATGGAGAGCTTCTTCTCCTCGCTGAAAACCGAGCGGACAGCCCGCAAGGTCTACCGCAACAGGGACCAGGCCAGGGCCGACGTGTTCGACTATATCGAGCGGTTCTACAACCCGCGGCGACGCCACTCGACCATCGGCTATCTCAGCCCTATGGAGTTCGAGCGGATCAAAGCGTCAGCTTAAGGTGCGTGTCCACGGAACCGGCAGCAGCTCACTCCGCTGGATCACCATCAACACCGCCCCAGGCCACTTCCCAATCTAAAGTGCCGGCACACGGGTAGAAAGCATCGTTGTTGGCGACCTTGCCCTCGCCGGACTTCCCGCACAACTGGATAGCGCTTTTGGTTAGCTCAGGGTAGTGGTCGAGTAGCTCGGCCATTTGGCTCCGCCCTCACAGATCCGGGCAGGCGGCTTTCCCGCACCCGGCTCTTCCCGGAAGTAACCCGCGTCTGTAGATGCCGGGATGAAACTGGTTCTCCCGCACTTTGCGTGGTTGGCGCTTGTACTGAGAGGCGGCATCAAGGAGACACATGGAGTCACATCCATAGGTGCTTCGACCGTGTCGTCCGCCACCTTGCTCTCCTTCGTCCCGCAGTCTCTGATGGTGACGCGGGTGCTGCCGACGACCGCGTGCGTGAGGATTGAAGCTGCACCGCGATCAGCATCGGCAGAATGTCAGGGCTGCCACAGTCAATCGCAGCGCATCCACAGCTCTTATCAGCGGCAACTGCAGGATCTGCCGTGGCAGGGGCGGCCGGTCGTGATCCTGCTCGCAGCGCGACGGTTCTACTGCGTCAACGACGGCTGCCGGCGCCTGACGTTCGCAGAGCGTCTCGCAGACGTGGCGTGTCTTTCCGGACGTCGGACCATCCGGTTGCGCGATCTTCAGCACCAGCTCGGCTTGGCGCTCGGCGGCGAGGCTGGGGCCCGCCTGGCAACACGCATCGCCGTTCCCACGAGCCCGGACACGCTGCTTCGCCTGACGACGGCTTCCCTGTCGATCAGGCCCGTCGCGGCGCCGCGGGTTCTCGGTGTCGACGACTGGGCATGGCGACGTGGCCGCCACTACGGCACCGTGCTGGTCGACCGTTTCTCGGACGCCGCTGGAGCGAGGGATGCCGCAACGCCAGCCAACTCTGGCGTGAACTCGTGGGCCTGGGCTTTCAGGGGCGCCCCTCCATTGTTCGGGAGTGGGCAGCCAGCCATCGCAGCGCTTCCGCCGATACATCGGGATCAGTCGGAGACCTCGCCCCTGTCTGGCCGGTGCCGCGCGGCTACCGGCTGGCGCGCCTGCTGATGGCGAGCCGGTCCCGCCTGGACGCCGAAGAGAAATTGTTCATCTCGCGACTTCTGGCCGCCGAGCCGCAGCTGGACGCTGCCATCAACTGGGCGAGGCGGCTCAACAAACTGCTTCGGCGGAGAACGGTCGACAGCCTGGACGACGTGCTGGCCGCGGCGGGTCAGACTTTGTTCCGTCGCTTCGCTGCCAGCCTGCGTCGTGACTTCGACGCTATCAACGCCGCGCTCGTTACGCCCTGGACGACAAGCCCGGTCGAGGGACATGTCAGCCGTATCAAAATGCTCAAGCGCACGAAGTATGGCCGCGCAGGCTTCGAGCTTCTCCGAGCACGCGTGCTGAACGCAATATGAGCGCCATCATCACGCAAAGTGCGGGAGAACCAGAATTCATCCGCCGTTGACACCACCCCGACCCGGATGCCGATCTGCCGTGTCGACACGCCGGCCTCGTGCAGCCTAATGATCTCACGCACTTGGCGCATCGTCGTCCTCTCCGCCGGCATCGTCGCTCCCCCAAAAGGAGCGACCCTAGACACGCCAGCAGAGCCTCAGACCGTCACCTCAAAGCTTCCCGGAGACCGGGCGACTTCAAATCGGAACGGTGGGCGACATCAAATCGGAATCCTGGGCGACTTCATCCCGGAATGGTGGGCGAGCATTTCTCGGAACCCTAGGCGACATCACTCCGGAATCCGCAGGCGACGGTCTCAAATCGGGCGTTGATCGGCGGGCGCGCCGCCTTGAGGTCCTTCGTGAAGCCTGGGACCAGGCCCCAGGTCAGGAGGTCCAGGCGCCGTCGCCGGTTTCAGGATGGCGGCGCACGACGGCCGCGCGCTGTGACGGCGCGATATTCCACGACGGCTACACGGCGTTGGCGATCACCGACCACAACACGCTAGCCGGCATCGCCCGCGCGCATGCCCGCGCCGCGGAGGTGGGCATCCGCCTTGTCATCGGATGTCGGCTTGACCTTCGAGACAGCCTGCCCGTGCTGGTCTACCCGACAGACCGTGCCGGCTACAGCCGGTTGTGCCGCCTGCTGACGCTCGGCAAGGGGCGCGCGGGGAAGAAGGGCTTCGACATCGGCTGGGACGACCTCGTCGCGTATGGCGGGGGCCTGCTGCTGGTGCTGCTGCCGGATCGGGTTGACCACGGTTTGGACTGGGAGCTGCGGCGGCTCGCGGCGACGTTCCCGGATCGCTGCTACTTGTCGCTGAACCGCCGCTTTCGGCCGAACGATGACATGAGGCTGCGCGACTTGCAGAGGATGGCCGACGCGGCCGGCGTTCCGACGATCGTGAAGGGCGACGTGCTCTACCACGCGGCCGAACGTCGCATCCTGCAGGACGTCATCACCTGCATCCGCGAGCACTGCACGATCGAGGATGCCGGCTTCCGCCGCGAGCGCTTCATCGAACGGCACCTCAAGAGTCTTGAGGAAGTCGCTCGCATTTATCCACGTCACGCGGATGCGGTCGCCCGCACGACCGAGCTGGTGGAGCTGAGCTACCAGTATCCGGATGAGTCTGAGATCGAAGGAGAGACACCGCAGCAGGCGCTTGAGCGCCTGGTGCATGAGAGCGTGCCGCTGCGCTACGCACACGGGCTCCCAGACGACGTCGCGCGTCAGTTGAAGCACGAGCTTCGGCTGATCGCTCAGCTGGCGTATGCGCCCTACTTCCTGCCGGTGAACTCCATCGTTCGCTACGCGCGCATGCCTGCTGGTGGCTGGAGCGACTGCACGAGCGGCTGGTGGCGCACGTGATGGCGGGCTCCCGGGTATTCGCCGACGACACCACGTGCCGGTGCTCGATCCTGGACGCGGCCGCACCAAGACCGGCTGGCGTTGGGTCGGTCAGTATCCCCTTCGGCAAGATCGCCGTGGATGGGGTTCACAGGCAGGCCAGGGCTCTGCCCTGGACCCGCTGGGGGCAACCGCCCCCAGACCCGGATCCATGGCAGCAGGCCGCACCGCGGCTACGATCAGATCCAGTGGCCCGGAACCCAGAAGCCACGCCTGTCGTAATAAGCCGGTACCCAGTACGCCCGCGGCGCCGGATAAACGCGCGGGTATCCATAGACCACCGGCGGATAATAATAGGCCGGTGGCCCAACAAACACCGGCGCTGCCCCCACGAACACGCCGCCGCGCCACCACGCCTCGGCTGCTGTCGGAACAGCCACCACGGCGCCCAGCACGGCAGCGCCGATCGCCGCCTTCACCGCACCGAAAAGCCTCGTCATAGCCACATCCTCTTCAGAAACATGGTTACAATCGCGCGCGTCACATCCTCCTGCGCCCAGGGCCAACTCCAGCACCGCCCGTGCCACGCATCAGGCGACGAGGCGGGACCGTCCCGCACCTCGCCGCCCGCACGTCATGCCGCCAGTGCCGGTTCCGCCGCCGCCCCGCTCGAGAGCGGTCCACCCGCCGGCCTGAAGATCATGGCGGGGCACGGCGGAGGATCGTCGTCATCGTCGCTGGACCATCGCCGGGCAGCCCGTTTCCGCCCGCTCGAGAAGCGAACCCGCAGCCCCGTCGATCGACGAGGGCTCCATCTCGTCCGCTCACCAGACGCGCCCCGGTCCAGACACGTCAACGCTCGCAGGATATCCTCCACGCGGACGACCGCCCCGTTCTCCAGCTGACGCAATTCCGGCGCGTCCGGAACGGCATGAGCGTCCGAGGCCCAAGAGGCAAGCAACGCGCGCTTTTCCGCCTGCGTCATCCCCAGATCGGCCACGACCTCCTCCGGCCGCATGAAGTTCGCAGTCAAGATCGAGGACGTTCCGGACTCAACAGGCTTTAAAGGCAAAGTACCGCTGAAGTCCCTGGAGCCGGTGATGCTGGTTCCATTCATTTCAACCTCCCTTACCGTCGCCTCCCGGCCGAAACCGGGAGGCCGAGATTACCGATCGTGTCTCCCGGATTATGCCGCCTGCTTCTCATCCCGCCGCTCGCTGGTGAGCTTCTCCCGGTTATCCTGGGCCGACACCACGTTGCGCTGCGTCCCGACCGCGATCCGCCGGGGCTTCAGCTGCTCAGGGATCTCCCGAACCAGTTCGACCAGAAGCAGCCCGTTCTCCAGTTCCGCCGAGACGACCCTGACGTGATCCGCCAGGTTGAAAGTCTGCTTGAAGTTCCACGACGCCAGGCCGTTATGCAGCATTTCCTGCTGCGGCGGCTCGGCCTTCTTCTGCCCGGTGATCAGCAGCGTGTTTCCCTGCTGGATCAGATCGATATCCTCCGGCCCAAAACCCGCGATCGCCATGCTGATGCGATACTGGTCGTCGCCCTTCTTTTCGATGTTGTAGGGCGGCCAGTCCGGCCGGGTGCCGCTATCGAGCATGTCGAACAGACGGTCGAACCCGACAGTGGAACGAAACAAAGGAGCAAAATCGTAGGTCTTCATCACCACATCCTCCTGGAAGCAACATGGTCCACACGCCGCCGAAGCGGCCACTTGTCGAACCAATCGGTCTCGACAAAATCGCAATTAATTCAGCCAAATTCCGGCTTCAATAGCTCTTTGATAACAACGTTGTTACCGCATAACCCATTGTTCTCGGACGATTTTTCGACGGCGAGGCTGCGGAGACCGACCACCTAGGTGCTCAGCCTGCGCAACTTTCCCCGCAGCAGGCCGGGCACCGTCCGCACCAGCAGACCAGCGATCACCACCGTCGCCAGGACCAGCAGGACGAGCGCGATTGCATCGGTCACAAATCCTGGCTGCATTGCCGCGAAGCGCAGCGCTGCGACGCTCGATGCGGCCAGCGGAAAGCTCACCGCCCACCAGGAGACCCGAAACGGGCAGCAGGTTTGCAAATGCCGGAGCTGCCCAAGCAGAACCGCAAGAACGAACAGCATCAGCATGTAGAGCGCTTCCGAGAACAGGTCGGCCTGCCCCGCCGCGACCAGATAGGCCGAACTCCCCACCGAGAACGGCGCCACGAGGATCAGCAAGGACGGCTTCAGCGCATCGGGCAGCGGCGGCTCGAACACCAGGCGCGAGAAAACCAGGGTGAACAGCGGCACCGCGAAAAACAGCCCGACCGCCAGCGCGAACACCATCAGCCCGTGCAGGGGCGGCAATCCGAGCGACGGGAGCGCCAGCGGCACGTCGAGCAGCCCGACCACCGGGATGATCCAGGCCGGCGTGGCATGCGCGACCTGCTGCCTGTCGCTCATCCACGACGGCTCACCGTTCGCGGCCTCTCCGAGGACGATGTGGAGGACGCGCTGAAGCGCACCGTGGAGATGGTCGCGCGCCGAGCGATTGCGTTTTCTGCTGAACGGACGCGGTCGCGTGACCTCGTCACTGATTGATTGCTGCGCCACGATCCTGCCGGGCACGGCCGACGCTCCCGCCCGCCCGGTGTGTTCGTGTCATCCGGTTGCATATTCAGGAGCAAGTCGGCCACCTGTTCCGATCTGATGTCGGCCGCTGATTCCGATGCGATGTCGGCCATTCCGATTTGATCTCGGCCACCCCTGAGGGGGTGGAGTTGCTCGATTGCTGGGCAGGTGAGCGGTCTTTGTCTCGTCAGGGCGAGAGGGAGACCGATGCCGGCCGAGAGAGTGTCGATGCGACGCGTGCGCGAGATGTTGCGGTTGAACTACGAGTGCGGTGCTTCGGCTCGCGCGATCGCGGTAGCGGTCGGCGTGGCGCGCAGCACGGTGCAGCTGAGCCTGACGCGGTTCGCCGCGGCAGGGTTGTCCTGGCCGTTGCCGGCGACGCTCACCGAGGCGGGGCTGCAGGCGATCCTGTTCGCGCCGACCGGCGGCTCGCGGCCCGGGATCCGCCACAAGGTGGAGCCGGACTGGGCGGCGGTTCACCGGGAGCTGCGACGCCCCGGCGTCACGCTGCAGTTGGCGTGGGAGGAGTATCGGGCGTCCGAGCCAGCGGGCTACGGCTACAGCCGATGGTGTGAGCTCTACCGCAGCTGGGAGGGCCGTCTGTCGCCGACGATGCGACAGGTGCACCCGGCCGGTGAGCGGCTCTTCGTCGACTACGCCGGGCATACGGTGGAGGTGGCCGACGGGGCCACTGGCGAGCTGCGCACGGCGCAGGTGTTCGTCGCCGTGCTGGCGCGTCGAACTACACCTACGCCGAGGCGACGTGGAGCCAGAGCCTGCCGGACTGGATCGGTTCTCACGGGCGCGTGCTTGCGTTCCTCGACGAAGTGCCGCGCCAGATCGTGCCGGACAACCTGCGTGCAGGCGTGTTGCGAGCGAACTGGTACGAGCCCGGCCTCAACCCGACTTACCGCGACTTCGCCGAACACTACAGCACGGCGATCCTGCCAACCCGTGTTCGCCGGCCTCGCGACAAGGCAAAGGTCGAGGTGGGCGTGCTGGTCGTCGAGCGCTGGATCCTGGCGCGGCTGCGCAATCAGCAGTTCTTTTCCCTGGCCGAGCTCAACGCCGCGATCGCGGTGCTCTTGGTCGATCTCAACGAGCGCCCGATGCGCAAACTCGGCGTCAGCCGCCGCCAGTTGTTCGAGCAACTCGACAAGCCGGCACTCGCACCATTGCCGGCAGAGCCTTTCGTCTACGCAGAATGGCGCATTCGTCGCGTGGCGCTCGACTACCATGTCGACATCGATGGCCACTACTACTCGGTCCCGTATCGCCTGCTGCGCGAGCAGGTCGAGGCACGGGTCACGGCCCGCATGGTCGAAGTGTTCCACCGCGGCGAGCGCGTCGCGGTTCATGTGCGCGGCGGCATACGCGGCCGACACACGACGCTGGCCGAGCACATGCCTCAGGCACACCGCCGACACGCCGAGTGGAACATCGCCCGGATCCGTCGGGAGGCCTCGGCGATCGGCCCCGGCACCGCCACGCTGACCACATTGATACTCGAGAGCCGCCCGCATCCCGAGCAGGGCTTTCGCGCGTGCCTCGGCATCATCCGCCTGGTGCGCAGCTATGGCCGCGACCGCGTCGAGGCGGCCTGCGCGCGCGGTCTGGAGATCGGTGCCCGCTCCTACGGCAGCGTGCAGTCGATCCTCCGGCACGGTCTCGATCGCCAGTCTGGGGCGGCAGGCGTGCGCCGCGACGAGCTGCCGCTGATCCACCCGAACATCCGCGGCTCGGACTACTACCATTGAGGAAAACAGGCCTGTGCTGACCCATCCAACGCTCGATCAACTCCGCCAACTCGGCCTCGCCGGGATGGCGCGAGCATTTGAGGAACTTGCCGCCAGCCCGCGCGGCGCGGAGCTCGAGCATGCGGAATGGCTTTCCCTGCTGCTCGACCGCGAACTGGTCGATCGGCAGGATCGCCGCCTCAAGGCACGTCTGCGCTACGCGCGGCTGCGCCACCAGGCCAGCATCGAGGATGTCGACTACCGGACGCCCCGCGGTCTCGATCGCGCGCTGTTTCTGAAGCTCACTGGCATCCGGTGGATCACCGAGCGACAGAACCTGATCATCGAGGGGCCGACCGGCGTCGGCAAATCCTGGCTTGCGTGTGCGCTCGGCCAGAAAGCCTGCCGCGACAACCACTCGGTCCTCTACCAGCGCGTCCCGCGCCTGTTCTCCGACCTCGCTCTTGCCCACGGCGACGGCCGTTTCGGCAGGCTGATGCGCGCGCTGGGCGGCGTGGATCTATTGATCCTCGACGATTGGGGGCTCGAGACGCTCAACGCCGAGCAGCGGCGCGACCTGCTCGAGATCGTCGAGGAGCGATACGGCCGCGGCGCCACCCTGATCACCAGCCAGATGCCCCTCGACCGCTGGCATGATGTGATCGGCGACCCAACCCTCGCCGACGCCATCCTGGACCGGCTCGTCCACAACGCTCATCGCATCCAGCTCAAAGGAGAGTCCATGCGTCGAAAGAAGGCCCAGGAGCACGTCATGACTTGATCCAGCCGTCTCGATGTGAGGAAGTTGCCTAGCCCACGGGCAGCGCCACCCCGGCCGACATCAATCGGAATGGCCGGCCGACTTCGATCGGAACAGGTGGCCGACTTCGGCCCGGAAACAGCGGCCGACTTCGTCGGAATGCGCAACGACGAGCGCACGAACTTGCATTCGGGGTAAAATCGCCGCGGTATCCGCCTTGGAAAGGCTGATCATTGCTTGAAGCGCAGACATTGGCCCTGCTTGATGCAGGTTTTTACTGATTACAACCTTCACTTGCGCCTGGTCGGCAGGCTTGTGGGTTGGGAATAGGCTGTTCCAGTACGTGGCCCAGAACCAGACCCTCCACGGTCCGGCGAAGCCGACCTTCAAGGCAAGCTTCTGAAACCACGACGGCTTCAGGTCGCGAACAATAGGACCGAGCAGAACTACGCCATTGACGCGCGAGGGCGCATCGTGGTCGGCCCATAGCGCAGAACCCGCAGCAAACGAGGTGCCAAGGATTACCGTCGGGCCTGCATGAAGATGCTCGATCAGGGCTAAGGCATCGCGGGCGACCGCATGTGCCGAGTAGTCATCCCACCGCGCCGACGTCTCACCGAACCCTCGCACATCCATCGTAACGACCCGATATCCGGTGACCCTGCCCCCTGAAGTGCCCTCAGTCTGAGCTAGAATCCGTCGCCAGGAGACGGATGATGAAGCGATCGAGGTTCACGCAGGAGCAGGTGATTGCGGTGCTCAAGGAGCACCAGGCGGGGGCAGCGGTGGCCGATCTCTGCCGCAAGCACGGCATCAGCGACGCGACGTTCTACACGTGGCGTTCGAAGTATGGCGGCATGGAGGTGTCGGACGCGAAGCGGCTGAAGACGCTCGAGAAGGAGAACACCAAGCTCAAGAAGTTGCTGGCGGAGTCGATACTGGACGTGTCGACGTTGAAGGATTTGCTGGCAAAAAACTGCTGACGCCCAGCTCATGGCGCGCTGCCGTGAGCTGGGCGATGGAACAGAAAGGCTATTCGCAGCGGCGAGCGTGCGGGCTCGTGGGCATGGAGCCCAAGACGTTCCGCTACGCGAGCCGACGACCGGACGACACGGAGGTTCGGCAGCGGCTGCGTGCGTTGGCGGGTGAACGGCGGCGGTTCGGCTATCGGCGGCTGCATATTCTGCTGGCGCGGGAGGGTATTACGATGAATCACAAGCGTCTGTTCCGGCTCTACCGCCAGGAGAAGCTCGGCGTCCGCAAGCGGGGCGGCCGGAAACGGGCGCTGGGCACGCGATCGCCGATGAGTCTGCCGGAGGCGCCGAACCAGCGCTGGTCGCTCGACTTCGTGTCGGACGCCCTCAACAATGGGCGCCGGTTCCGGGTGCTCACTGTCGTGGACGACTTCACTCGCGAGTGCCTCGCCCTGGTGGTCGACACGTCTCTCTCCGGCTTGCGGGTCGGGCGCGAACTGGATCGCATCGCCGAACTCCGCGGTCGCCCGGCAATGATTGTCAGCGACAACGGCACCGAGCTGACGTCGCACGCGATCCTGCGCTGGCAGGAGGAGCGCGGCGTGTTGTGGCACTACATCGCGCCTGGCAAGCCGCAGCAGAACGGCTTCGTGGAGAGCTTCAACGGACGGTTTCGCGACGAATGCCTTAAACGAGCATCTGTTCAGAACCCTGGCCTCGGCACGCCAGATTATCGAGGCATGGAGGATCGGCCGCCCGCACACGAGCCTGAACGGGCTCGCCCCAGCAGCCTTTGCAACCCGCCGCGAGCAGCGGCATACGGAGGCAGGATTCTGCTTATGAATGAGGGCACGTAGGGGGCAGGGTCACGGTCGCCACGCTTCACTCGCTGATGCGATCGGCCTTATCAAGAAACTGGTCCTGCAGGGTTCTGGGTGCGGTGAAGTGCACGGATACAAGGCGTTGCAGCGATGTTAGACCAATCAGCCCTTCAAGCCGCAGGTTCTTGAAAAGCGCGCGATCTTATCGAGACGCACGCGGAAACGGCCTTTCAATGATCGCCCACCGGCGCGTGCCGTCAGCCCTCAAATTGCCGGCTCGTGGGCGGGCACCACTGCGGTCTGCCAGTCAGCAACGGGGTCGAAGCCCAGCACCCAACTCATGTCGCCCTCCGTGCCTCCCTTCTCGAGCAACGCCCTCTGCGCCTCGGGATCCCGCATGTGCTTCAACCTGGCCGCTCGGGCCGCACGACGCTGGACGGCGTGAACCCTCGGGATCCGAACTCGACGGAAATTGGCGAAGGCTTCGGCGGGATTGCCCGGACATGCATCCAACCAGCGGGCGAGAATGTAGGCATCCTCGAACGCCTGGCAGGCACCTTGCCCTATATTGGGAAGCATCGCGTGCGCGGCGTCGCCAACGAGCTGTATGCGGCCGCGGCCCCAGTTTTCGGTCAGCGGCCTCGTGAACAGACCCCACTTCGAACACTCCGTAATCAGGCCAAGGAGCGTTTTGAGCCGAGGTTCGGGATCGGGGAAGCTCGCGCGCATCTCGTCGACGTCGCCGCGCGTCGACCAACTCTCCGCAACCCAGGTGTCCGTGTCTTGCTGCGTGACGACGTTCAGGAGCTGCCGGCCTCGCATGTAATACGCCATGAAGTGGCAGCCAGGACCGACCCATTGCGTCCATCCCGTCGGCTCGAGGCACTCGGGCGGGACGTCCGCGCCGTTCAGGAACGTGCGCCACACCATCTGTCCGGTATAAGTCGGATGATCCTCACCGTACAACGCTTGTCTGACGATCGATCGAACGCCGTCCGCGCCGATCACGTACTCGGCCTCAACGGTCACGCCGTTGGCGAATGACAGCGTGACACCGTCATCACGCTCGTCCAACCCGGCAAGGCGGTGACCGAGATGGATCGATGCGGGATCGACATCCTTGGCCAGCGCCTCGACGAGATCGGCGCGGTGGAACGTGTAGTGCGGGCTGCCGAAGCGGAGCGCTGTTTTGTCGTTGTCCACGAGCTCGAGAAACTCACCCGACTGCATGCCGCGCGTATAGATGCTCGGCGAGGGGGTCGCGACAGCGGCGATCGCACTGCCGAGACCGATCGCTTGCAACGCCTTGTTCGCCTGGGGACTGGTGGCGATGGCCGCACCGACTTCGGTAAGCTCGTGCGCCGCCTCGTAAACCTCTACCTGGAGACCAAAGGCGGCCAGAGCGTGGGCCGTTGCCAGACCGGCAAGGCCGCCGCCAACGATTACAATGGGCTTGTTCTGCACGTTGTTCTCCCAGGTCAAGCAGCCCGCCGCCGGATAAAACCAGCTTCGCCCCGGACTCCACACTCAGTCTATAACGGATTTTCGAAAATGCAACTCCCGATCGCCGGCTGATCGCGCAATCATGGCGAGCTTCGTGGCAAGTGGCTGACGGGTCGACTTCTGTAAATGAGGCCAAGAGGGCACTCGGTGGCGATCTGCCGATCTGACGCAAACAGGGGTTCATTCCGTCTCTAGGGGTTTGAGCGAAAGGTTCGAGTCTGCGTCGCCCTTGATTGCATCGACGGCGCGGATGTCACCCTGACGGAGGAGATAGAATGCCGTCGGCGCGCGGGACAGACCGCCGTCCACTGCCTGATGATCAACCAAACACGAGTGATTGCCACGGAACAATCCGACGTCTATGGAGTTTCAAGCAAGGGGGTGATGATGATCGGCTTTGAAGTCGTGGGCCATGGTCCACAGAAGATCGTAGTACTCCATGGCTGGTTTGGCGATCATACCGTTTGGCAGCCAACGTACCCGTTCATCGACGAGGAACAGTTTGCTTATGCTTTCCTGGACTACCGAGGCTACGGGCGATCCCGCAGCATGGATGGCAGCTACTCCCTGAAACAGATTTCAGCCGACGCCATCGCTGTCGTCGATGAACTGGGCTGGAATGCTTTCTCCATTGTTGGTCACTCAATCGGCGGCCAAGCGGCGCAGAGACTCGCTGTTGACGCTCCATCGAGAGTTCGAGCGGTGATCGGGGTCACACCGGCACCTCCAACGGGGATGCAGTTTCCGCCCGAAGTGGAAGCTCTCTTCAACGCGGCCGCGGACAGTGATGAGAGTGGTCTGCAGATCGTCAACGCTTCACTTGGTAACAGGCTTACGGCCGAGTTCGCGCGACACCTCATGCGAGTGACGCGAGCAACGAGTGAGATCGCCGCCTTTCGCGGGTACGGACGCGCCTTTATCGAGGCCAGCTTTGCGGAGGAGGCAAAATCGATAATGGCTCCCCTCCTCATTCTTGTCGGCGAGCATGACGGCGGCATCACCCCGGAGTTCGCACGCGGCATCTACTCGTCTCTCTACCCACAGGTTGAGATCGAAATCCTGCCGAACTCGGGACATTACCCGATGCTTGAAACACCTGCCTGGCTGATCACTCGTATCGAGCAGTTCATCCGCGACCGGAGTGGTAAGTGAGCGGACCGCTCACGTCTTTCGGTTTATCGCGGACGTCCGAGCACTTGACAACCTTGCCGCTCAGGTCGTGGTTTTCAGACACCGTTCTGCCACGCCGCTCCACCTCGACAGGTGGACGACCTCAGAAGGGTTGTGCCTGATCTAAACGGTCTGACTCGATTTTCGAGATGTCGCGAACTGTGGCGCATAACGAAGCACTTCATCGACGGTGCTTCTGATGTGCTGCTCCGCCAGCTTGCAAGCGGCCGCCTCGTCACGCTTCAGAGCGAGTTCCATCATGGCTCGGTGCTCGCCCTTGCGGTTGGTGGTCGGTGGACGATGACGCTGGGAGAGCAGACGATACCGATCAGCCTGGTGGAAAAGGGTGGAACGGAATTGCAGCAACCAGCGCGAGCAACAAGCCGATACCAGTGCGTCATGAAAGTCCCGATGCACTTTCGTCCAGTAGCTCACGTCTTTCAGGCGCTCCTTCAGAGGTCGGGACTCCAACTTGTCGAGCAGATGAAATGCGGAAATGATCCCTAGCTCCCAAGCGTCATCTCCATGGCGGATCGCGTCACCGAAGGCACGCTTCTCGAAGTCGACCCGAAGTTCCGAGATGTCGAGCAAGTCCGCTCTAGAAACGGGTGAGACCCGGAAGCCCCGACCCGCGTCAACGTTCACGAGCCCCTCTGAAACAAGCGAGGAGAGCGCCTCCCGAACTGTCCCTACCCCCACCCGATACCGGCTTTGCAGCATGGCAAATCGAAGTTTCTCATCCGGCGCCACGGAACCGTCCAGAATATCCCATCGAAGCCGCTCAAGGACCTCTTGGCCGACGAAAAGGACCGATGCAGACCGATGAGGAACCTCCTTGATGACATACCTCCATGGATCGACGGGACGACCTGGAACATGTTCGACAACACGCGCTTCGTCAATGCTTAACAAGCCCATCCTGACGGCGATCCACAGGTCAGCCCGTTGAAGACCATCGTGAAAGGCCGCAGGACTGTTGAGGATCCATGATTGCCTGTCGTGCACATTTCCCATGCACACTCAGACAGGCTGCAAGTCACGGCTTCACGTGACTTGCACGACGACCGGTCGAAGCAAGATCTATCACACCGGTGGCTTCATGGGCTCCGACTTCCCGAGGACCAACCGCGGCTGCGTCAAAGGGGTTTGTTACTCGTCCCAAGCAACCGCCCTATGGCGATTGAGGCGAACACTCCGGCCATGAAGCCGTTGCTCGGGCGTCTATGCTGTGCCGGGTCTACCAAGTTGTCCGGATTGACAAAGTACTGACCAATCGGTCTGACTTGGAACCACCGTGTGACTTGGATATTGACTACAGCTTCGAAGGCGAACCCGTTGCGGCTCTGACTCGGGCCGGGCCCGGCAAAACGATCCTGGGTTCGCGTCTCGTAATTCGCTTCAATGGCGCTGAGCCGCTGATAGTGGACTTGAAGACCCAACGCGTCGGATGGCCGTCCCGGCACAAGACCGGTGAAGTTGAAACCACCTAACGTGTCAAAATCCACCGGCTGCGGCTTGTCAAACGAGACATCGGCCGCGCCGTAAACGGCAATATTTGCGGGGGGTCCGCCCGGTCGGCTGGCGCCACGCCAGAGCACCTTCTGTCCCTGGAAGAACATCAAGCCCCCGCCTGGGTAAGCGACGGCTTCGTTGCGCGCGGTGGCGACGTTCGGCGAACCTTTGACGTTGTCATACCGCGAAAACCCGCTCCGGGTGTTCCACTCAAACCCGAGCTCCGCATTCGACGGATAGGCGGCGTTGTTGAACTCACTTCGTTCTGCAACCTCGCCGAGGATTTCCGCGCCCGGAGCATGCTCCACCCCGAGGACATCGGGATTATTGACAGCGCGGATGAAGTCGTCTTCGAGGGCGCCCCACTGAACATACCATTTCGGTGTAAGATGATAGTTCACGACGCCGCCCCAGACCGGGTAAACGCCGGATGGGATGTCACCGGCAGTCTGGACGACACTGGAAAAGTAGCTGAAGGGATCCAGCGAATTCGGGAGAGAAAGTATCGGAAGATGCTTGTCCGGCCGACTTCGATCGACAATCTGTCGGCGAGCAGTTTTTGCTCATAGGTCAATACCGAGATGACTGCCTGGGTGGTGCTCGGAGCAGGCGTGGTTTGATTGCCTGTCAGGTAACCGCCGGCATCAGTGATGATCGTGGGGATATTGCTCCTCAGACCGAAGAATGTCACTCTGACGTGGAGATAGCCTCCCGGAATGTTCGCGATTTTGCCAAGATCCAGGTCAACCGCAGGAACAATCCCAGCTAAGTTATAGGTCTGTCCTGTAATCGAGCCGGCGGACGGATTGCCAAGAAAGTGGTCGAAGGCGATGCCGTGGAACTCGATACCATCGTCGAGCAAGGTCTTGCCAAACCCTGGGAAAAGCCCGACCCGAGGTGGCTTCGACGTCGAGAGCGGAACCCCTGCGGCGAGCGGCGGCAGCGTGGTATCGTTGTTGGGTTGGGCCGATATCCCGGATGGACTGCCGTTGCTTGAGGAACCCGACGCGTTGACATCGCCTGAAAGGATCGAAGTTGATGCGGCCACCCTCGGGTAGGTCAAGTCGCTGTAATTTTGGGCTGAGAGTCCGCCATTGACGCCCGGCCCAGCAGCAAGCAAGGGATCCGGCGCAAGGCTGGCGATTACGAATGATGATACTGTTGCGATTTGGATGCGTGAGCGCACGTCGTTCATCCCTGAACAACTTCTTTGACGAGTTGTTTCTGTCGACTTATTAGTAAGAACGTGACCGTATCTACGTTCCACCTACGCGGCAAAGTCGATCCGGCCTCGACATTCGAATAACATCAGACATTCGAAATCGCAAGGGAAGTCTGGCCGTGGTCGCAACATTTAGGGCTCTCCCACGGGATGGCCGACTGGAGGTGACCGGATCAGGCGGAAGGTTTGCGCGGGATGATGCGGCTCCTCATGCTTTCACGGCAGACCGGCTGTTCGGCGTTGATGACCTGCCTCGCCTCTCGCAGCCTCTCTCCTCGCGTTAGTCCCGGTTGAACGACGCGACCAACCGTATGTGTCAGCCTATGACCCTCGCTCGGGGAGCGGTCATCGTCGTCGCGGTGCCGAATAGGCCCGGTGTCCCTAGCGACTACGGTAAGGGATCGACAGATCACGATACTTATGAGAGGCTCAACTTGTGGTTCATCTCCCGATCAGCCCCGCAGGGTCGCTGGCCCGCGAGCGGAAAGGCTGCCACAACGCAGCCATGACGTTCAGGAGACGACAACTCGCTTAAGCAAACACTTCGACCTCAACATGCTGATGGCTATAGAACGAGACTATGCGTTCGTTTCTGCCGATGTCAGTGTGCAAAAGTGGACAGCGCTTACGCGATCCGACACGAACATGTTACGGAGCAGAAGGTGACTGGGACGGATGCTGTTCGGAACGCTCTCGACATCTTAGAGAAGCGACGCTTGACGACGGTCATAGGAGCGGATCTCCGCTCTCTCGCGGAAATCCTTGCCGACGAGTTGATCTATATTCATTCGAGCGGGAACACCGACACAAAACCGTCCCTCCTGGCAAAGCTCGAAAGTGGATATCTGGATTATCTCGAGATCGAGAATTCGGACCAGGAAATCACCGTCGCGGGACCGACGGCCGTGGTCACCGGACGCATGACGGCCCGTGTTCGTGTCGATGGCTCACTGCGGACGCCAAACAGCAAGACCCTCGCGGTATGGACCCTGCGCGATGAAGTCTGGCAGTTGCTCGCTTTCCACGCGGTTGCGGTGCCAGAATCATGAACGTGGAACCATGTGACTCACCGCGACTGCCTGACCTTGTGGGTCTGCGGCCAGTTTCGTTTGAACGATGACCCGACCGGTCCGGCCGCGTCGTAGCAAGCCGTTTACACGTCTGACGTCACGTCTCTGCGGTGGACTTGATCCTAGAGCCTCACCGGACAGTCGCTATCCAGCTCATGCCGCCCCTTGTGGCGGGTTTCGTTCATCGAGCCTCATCAACCACGATGTTACTCAGCGAACCGATGCTGTCGATCACGACATCAATACGGTCACCAGCCTTCATCCAGATCGCCGGCTGCCTCTTCGCCCCCACCCCGCCGGGCGTTCCCGTGGCGATCACATCCCCCGGTTCAAGCCGCGTGAACGTGGAGCAATAGGCGATCTGCCTTGCCACGCTGAAGATCATCTCGCCCAACCTCGCATCTTGCATGGTTTCTCCATTCAACATGGTCTGCAAACGCAAACCGTCGAGTGGCCCAACCTCCTCAGGCGTCACCATCCATGGCCCGAAGGCGCCCGTGCCGATGAAGTTCTTGCCGGGCGTGAACTGGTGCGTGTGGCCTTGCCAATCCCGTACGCTCACATCGTTGTAACAGCTATAACCTGCGATGTGAGCGAGTGCGTCCTCCTCGCGGATATGACGTCCTGGACGGCCAATGATGACGGCGAGCTCACCTTCCCAGTCGAGCTTCTCCGAAACCCGCGGCCGGACGACGAACTCCTCATGGCCAACCTGACTATTGGGGAAGCGGACGAACACAGTCGGATGCTCGACACCGGATCGTCCGGTCTCCGTCCGATGTTTCTCGTAGTTCAGTCCGATGCACAGGATCTTGTCCGGATCTGGGATGACCGGCAGCCACCGGAGGCCGTCAACCGGGATGCGCGCAGCTGGGTTGAGATCCGCAACAGTGGTGGGCAGCTTGCTCGAGGCGATCGCCTGCTTGAGAGACGGCGAGATATGTCTGAGATCAAACACCGCGCCGTCCTGTACCGCGCCCCAGGAGGATCTCCCCTCCAGATCAAAGGAAGCGAATTTCATCTTGGCCCTCTCGGCGTTTGATCAGACGGGTTGCTCAGTGATGGTTATCTACAATGAGTGACGCTGTTCAGCCGAGCGACTGAGGCGAGCCAAATTCCGGCTGGAAGTCGTGACGCCTATTTCGCTGCATCAGAACGAACACGACCGCTCCCGAAGCAAGAACGAGCCCGAGCGACAAGAACGCCTGCCGGTAGTCAAATCCCGCCGCAAGCATGCTGCTGATTCCGAGCGGCATGACAGCCTGGCCGAACCGGCCGGCCGCGATGGCACATCCGACGCCCGTGGAGCGCATCGACGTCGGGTAAATGATCGCGGCGAACGCGACCAAGCCGGTATACCCTACTCCGCTCACGAGAAGCCCGATCGAAGCCAGGACAAGGGTGGTCCACCCGAGTGACCCTGCCGCATATCCGACGCAACCTGTCGCCGCAGCGCCCGCCGTCAAGGCGGTCGTCAGGACAACGCTGGCACCAAACCTCTCGAGCAGCCAGCCCGTCACCGCCGAGCCGACAAGTGGGCCAATGCTGATGAACCCGACCGCGAGAGCGGCGCGAGGTACTGAAATCCCATGATCGTGCATCATGGTCGGTGCGAAGGAGAAGACGGCCACCATCGACCCGAAACCGACTAGAAACACGAACCAGAGCAGGATCGTCCCGGAGCTCACCAAGAGGTTGCGGACGCTAACAACCTCGCCTCCACGATCGCCAGAAGTGAACGTTCCCCTCTTTATTGCAAGAAACCGCGCCGATTCAGGCAGCCAGATGGCGAGAGCGATCGACACCAGGATCGGTGCGACGCCTCCCGCGACAAAGATCGACCGCCACCCGGAAAGCGACACCAGGTAGGCGCAGAACAGCGTGCCAATCAGCGCGCCCAGAGGGAAGGCGGCCCAGACAAGACTCGTCATTTTGGCCCGCAGTGCCTGAGGAGTGAATTCAGTGATCATTGCGATGAAGCACGGCGCCGCTCCTCCGAGGCCGATCCCTGCCATGAAGCGCACGCTCACCAGATAAGCGAAGTTGTTCGCCAGCGCGGTGGCCAAAGAGAAGACGCCGAAGATCAGGGTCGAAGCCAGGAGCATGCGCTTGCGTCCGAACCGGTCCGACAGCCGACCGATACTGATCGCTCCAAGTGCAGCAGCGAACAGAGCCGAGGAGAACACCATGCCAAGCTGCCATGGAAGAAGGTGGAGATGCTCCCTGATGAGAGGTGCGGCGACAGCAATGAGGTCGTGGCGAACCCGTCAAGAAACGCCACGGTCGCGCACAGGATGGCCACCCGGAGAAACACTGCCCTCGTGATCTCTACGGGAACTTCGAAGAGCGTCGCGGCATCGTTTCCAATCATCACGCGACCTCCCAGGAATTTTATATGACTTTATCGCAGAGGTGAGTATCGACCGCGTGAAAGGGCGGACGATCTCGGGACAATAGGAGGGACAAACCATCGGCCAGCCCTCCAAACTCCTACGCCGAGAAACCTGGCGTCATGGCGCGCCTGCGTCTTCCGCGTTCCCGGAACCAAGTTTCGCGCCGCTTCGAGGCCGGCACAGATGTCCCCCTCGCCGACCACGGGTTCATTCCGGCCGCCTTCATAGCAGATCACGCAGCTCGGCGGCGAAGGTGATCGGATCGACTTCCGAGGCGATGTGGTTGCCTGACATCACCTGCATAGAACAGCCGACCTGTTCGCTGATGACATCTGCGGTCCGAGCGTAATACGCATCTTCGCTCAACGCACCTTTCGTCGTCGTTAGGCGAACCTTGTTGCGCTTGATCCTTTCCAAGTCCGGCCGGTAGTAGGACAAGCTCATTAATTCGCTCCCGAGAAAGACCTCCATCCCCTCGGTTCCGGGGCGCCAGCCCGGGGCGCCGGGAGGTGCGCTCAGGCCTACCATGCTGCTGGCAAGGAGCTTGAGCGCCGGTCCCACGCCTTCGGTTCGGTAGACGGCGTCGACCTTCTGGTTGAACGCGATCCAATCCGCCGCGTCCGGAAGAACCGACACGACCATCGGCTCGTGCGCCACCAGCCTGATGATCCGCTCCGGATAGGCTTCGGCGATCTTCAACGCGATGGCGGCGCCCGCGCTGTTGCCGAATATGTGGGCCTGCTCGACGCCCATCCTCTGCAGGACGGCCAGCGCGTCACGCGCCTGCTGCAGGAGGTCCATCGGCCGCACCGGGTCGCCCGTGCTCCGCCCGCAGCAGCGACGGTCGTAGCGAACGACGGTGTAGCTGTCGCTGAGACGGGCCGACAGCCCTGCATAGCGCTCTCCCGTTCCACCTCGGCCGGCGATGGTCAGCAGGACGGGTCCGGCGCCTTCATACTCGTAGACGATCTGGGCGTCATCAAACTGCACCTGGGCGGTTGTCATGCATCCTCCTTGACTTCATGGAGCCGGGCTTTTTGTTGTTCTACTCCCAGCTGGGTCGTTGTCACGACGGCTCATCGGCCGCCCATCTCGGCGACATTGCCGCGGCATTTGCATACCCGATGGCGGCGTGCTCCGCTTCCGACAACAACGGGCTTGCGTCGAGAGCGGGCGTGAAGGGTTCGTCCGCGCCGCCTGGCGCATACGGGAAGTCGGTTCCGAGAACGATATGCGAGCCCTCGGCGAAGGCCTTCAGGCTGGGGATCGAGAACGGGCTCGCCGAAAGAGCCGTGTCGAAGTAGAAGCGCCGGAACGTTTCGAGAAGCCGGCCCACATCATACACGTCTGGGCGCATACCCTCCGCGCAGACCACGAAGCGCTGCACCGCATACGGGAGGAACCCGCCTGCATGCGACAGGATGACCTTGATCTTTCGATGGCGGTCGAGCACGCCCTTCAGAACTATGTCGACGGCGGTGCGGGTGGTATCGAACGGCCAGTCAACGAAAGGTGGCGGAATACCCTCCAATGGTCGGAGCATCGCTGTCGTCGGATGGATGAACACGATGGCCTCGCGCCGATCCAGCTCGACCCAAAGCGGCTCAAGCGATGTGTCGCCAAGGTAAAGCCCGCCATAATTGGACAGCAAGGCGATCCCGTCGCTCCCAAGATTGTCGAACGCGTGTTCGAGCTCGATCAACGCACCTTCCAGATCCGGCAACGGCAACGTCGCAAAATTGCCGAACCGACCCGGCCAATTCGCGGCGACCTCGGCCGTGTACTCGTTGATCCGACGGGCGACGTCTCGTTTCTCCTCCTGCGCCCAGTCCGCAATCCCGGGCGCGGTCAGCGACAGGATGCCGCGACTGATCCGGCGCTTGTCCATGAACCGGAGCGCGTCTTCCGGCGACCAGTCAGGCAGCAGATGCCGGGTGTTTCGAAGTCGCATTCCCTCCACCCAGAACGGAGGCATGACGTGCTGGTGGACGTCGATCCGATCAACCATTCGCAACTCCTTCTCTGCAACCTCTTGGGGGAGCCATGTCACCATGCGCGAAGCCGGGATCACTGAAACCGTCCCGGGCCACCACACGATCGGCCCGGGACGATGTCCAGCCCTTGAGGCATCGTGTCGATCGACCGCGTTCCCGCGGGCCCGGAGTTGATGGCGCTAGTTCGGCAAAGGGAAGAAGCGACTGAGCCACGGCTCGACCACGCCTCTGACGCGCGGATCGTCATACATCGTGAAATGATCGATGTCAGCGAACAGGTGCAGTTCGGCGGGCTGGCCTGATCGTCGGAACAGCTCAACCGAAAGCTCCGACGGCGTCACCGTGTCCACCGCTGCATGTGTCAGAAGAAGTGGCCGGGGCGCGATGGAACCGACCACATCGTCTGCACGGAAGTCGAACATGCTCTGCGCCGTCTCCACCGGGAATTCCATGATCGCGCCGGGCGGCAGGCCTTTCCGAAGGTGTTGGGGGATCGGCACGATGGCAAAACGCGACACCATCAATGATTGCCCGGTCTTGCGCCTATGCTCTCGTCCCTTCGCGAGCATGTCGACGAACTCCTCGTAAGCGCCGGGGGCGACGTGTTGCTCACGAAACTTCCGCTCGCCGTTGCCCCAGCCGCCATTCGACAGGACCGCTGCGACGCGCGCATCAACGCTGCTCGCGTACAACGCCACCGCCGCGCCAAGGCTCGATCCAGTCAAAGCGATCCGATCCGCGGCGATGCCGGGCTGCGACTGCAGGAACGTCACCGCATTGCGTGCATCCTGCACCTGCTCCATGCAGATGATACGACCGCGTTCTCCGTCGCTTCTGCCGCACCCGCGGAAGTCGAACAACATCGTCGCGTACCCGAGACCGACGAGGAAGTCCGAGGCCGTCCTCGCGTCGCGACCATCGCAAGTGCCGCCGAACCCGTGCAATATGATGAAGGCTGGTCGCGCGGTCGACGAATGTCCGTCGGGCCTGTTGAGCACGCCACGAAGCGTTAATCGATCCGACGGAAACTCGATCTCGGTGCGCATGCCGTTGTCCTCTTTGAACCACTGCTGTCCGCAAGGCCGAAGCTGTCCGCGGGCTTCTCTGCCGATCAGGCAGCGACACGCCCTGCAAACGCGTCGACTAGTAGCCTTGAAGAAGAAAATCGATCGGGATGGCAGGTCCCCACACGTCACGACGCGTTCGGCCACCCCAGGTCTTGGGCGCCTGCGGCCGGTCATGGTGCCAGGGCCGCGGGTCGAAATAGCCGGCCGCCTCGTCAGACATCCGATCCAGCTCGGTGAAGAGTTCGATCATCAGATGATCGGTGTTGAGGTGGTAGGTGGCAATGTTATGCCCGGGTCCATGCCGCACCGGCCCCCACAGGATCTCGAGCTTGTCCCGGCCGAGCGTGTCGCAGGACTCGATCAGGTGAGCCGCGTCGCGCATCTCGAAGGCGAAATGGTGCATCCGCCGGTCGGCCGCTTTCAGAAAGTTCACCGTGTGGTGGTCGGGCCCGCAGCGCATGAACACGAAGAAGCGGTCAACCCAGTCGGAAACCCGAAAACCCAGGACCCGAGCGTAAAACGCCGACGTTGCCTCGGGATCGTCGACGATGAACGCCACATGGCCCAGTTTGAGCGGGTTGATCCCGGACCTCGTCGCAGCAGGCCGAAACGCGGGTGGCGCCATCAACTCGATCTGCGTCCCGTTGAGGTCGGTGAAGACCAGCGTGTCTGGCGCGTCGGGCTTCGCGTCGCACCGCCTCTCCGACGTGATGCCCTCCTCGGCAAGCGCTCGCTCCGCGTCCGCAAGGTCGGTCGAGGGCCGGAGTTGGAAAGAGATCTGCGCGCACCTGGCTCTTGGTCCGTTGCGCAGCACGACGGCAAGTTCGCCGACTTCCGTCGACAGATACGCGGCATCCGCATCCCGTTCTGCAAGCCGCAGGCCCATCACTCGCTGATAGTAGTCGAGCTGGCGCTCGATGTCCGGCGTTTGCAGCGTGAGGTGACCCAAACGCGAGACGTTGATCATACGATTGCCTCTTCTTGCATCGAGGGGGCGGCCACGCCGCGCGAGCCGGCGAGACCGAGACGGGTCGCGAAGTCGTTGCCGATCGACTCGAACTGTCCGGCCGCCGCGCACCCGGCGACGTAGCGGTCGGGGCGGACGATCATGATCTTGCCGCGATGGCGGCCGAGGAATTCTCGCCCTCGCTCGTCCTTGACCGAGTAGGTCCCTGTGCTCCGCCGATCCGCCTGTTCGTCGACCAGGGCGATCAGGCGTGGCTGCAGATCCCGCCACGGACGCAGGAGACCGAACCTCTCGAGTTCGCCCAACGGAACGTCGACGCCGACCAGCGCGAACCACGTTCCGGCGACGCCGTCGATTGAGGTCGGTTCTGCGTTCGCAGCCAGGAGGTAAAGACGCGGGAAGATGCGCCCCGTGACGCCATCGTCCTCCCCGGGGCCGCGCACCAGCAAGCCCTGCTTGAGGAACGGCCGCGGCAGGTGGCGCATCTCCCGGAAATACCGTCGGACGCCTGGAAAGACATTGGCCAGCGCGAACGCGATATCCCGAGCCAGCCCCGTGACAGGTGAACGTATGTTGGCCAGCCGGCCTACGCGCACCGAGTAGTCCACGATGGCGCGGATATGGTCGCGGCGCTCTTGATCGTAGCTCTGGAGGGCTGCCGGGGATGCCTGATCACGAAATACGGCAACGATCTTCCAGCAGAGATTTGCGGCGTCGCGAGCGCCCGTGTTCATGCCCTGGCCGCCGAACGGCGGCATCACGTGCGCTGCGTCGCCGAGAAGGAAAACCCGCCCAACCTGAAGCCGGTCGGCGATCCGCTCCGAGAAGCCATAGATCGCACGACGTATGATGTGGAGCGGGACGCCTCGATAGGGAGTGTGGCGGTCCACCAGCTCCCGGATCCCGGCATCGCTCAGGATCCGCCCGCGATCATCGGCTGGGTGGAGCATGAACTCGATACGCCGGCCCCCATACGGGGCGGGCACGCTGTTGACCGGTCGGGCCGGATGACAGAAGAACCGCGAGTAGGGGACCTGATCCGGAAAGTTGGCCAGATCCAGGACGAGATGCGGCTCATCGATCCTGTTGCCGGGAAACGCGACGCCGATCGCGCTCCTGACAAAGCTGCGCGCCCCGTCGCAGGCCAGCACGTAGCGGGCCCGGAGTTCGGACGTGCCGGATGACGTTTTCACCACCATGGTGACTTCATCGCGGTTCTGCGAGATCGTCGACAGCGAGGCGTCGAAGCAGATCCGCACCGGCGAGAAACGGCGGCAGCCTTCGAGGATGATCTTTTCAAACACCGGTTGCAGCGTGGCGTTGCGATTGCCGAACCCGTTTGGCGTTATAAATCCGGGCACCTTGACGAGCGCGAACCCGAATCGCGAGAGAAAGTGGACACCGAAGGGCGCGGAGAGATGCGGTTTGAGGACTTCAGACAGACCGACCCCGTCGAGAACACGCATGTAGTCATCGTCAACCGCAATCGCCTTCGGCAGGTCCGACGTCTCGGGGTTCTTCTCGAGTAAGATGCAATTGATCCCATACGAACCGAGAAGGTTCGCAACCGTCAAGCCGACCGGTCCCGCTCCGACGATGACGACATCGGTGCAATCGGGAAGAGGATCCCGTGGGCCGGCGACTGGCGCGATCAACTCGAGCGTTTCAGGAAGCGTCAGCGGACGGTCGGGTGGAGGGGGCACGAGACCACCCGCACCTTCCAGCATTGTCTCGCTCGACCACATGACGGTCATCAGAGGAAGTTCCTCAAACCTTGCAATTTCAAGCTGACCTGTTAACGAGCGGAACGCCCTGCCCTACGGCTTACGGGATGCCAGGCGAAATATCGCGAGACGGAGCAAGCCGCGGCGGTCGCCGAGCTAACACGAAGTCGGCGAGCGCCAATGGCTCTTCTCTTCCCAGCAGACAAAATGGATTTGAATGACGACACATAGCATCACCCGCCGAATACCTCACAGCGCCGGAGGTTAGGACCTGATTTTCGAAAATGCAAGGCTGGCCTCTTTGGCAGAGATGCCCTGCTCTGGACTTGAGTGGTCGCCCCCTTGCATATTCGAAAATATCTTTTAACCTACCTCCCATGACTAAGTGGAATGGCTGGCACATCGGCCTGACGAACATAGAACTTGCCCGGAGTTAACAAACTAAGATGCGGCCACATCTTGTTGCCGCAACATCGCGCGGTTTCGTCGGCCTCATCCGGGGCTGCGCCATGACCACAGCTCTTCCATCGCACAGGCGAGGCCGCTACCAACTTTGTATAGGTCTGGTTTTTAACTGGTCACAGATGACGCACACCAGGACCGCATGTCGGAGATAGAGATGCCGCTTAAGGTACTAAGGCTAGGCTTCCTGGGTCTGAATGCTACTCGGCTCGATGAGAGTGTAGCCTATTACACGGATGTCGTGGGCCTGCCGATCGTCGCCCAGGGTCAGCGAGAGACTTTCCTGGGATGCGGTCTCGGCAGCCACGCGTTGAGCTTGCATGCCAGTGGGGAAGCGGGGTTCCGCCATATCGGCTTGCAATTGGCGGGCGAAGGCCCCCTTGACGACGTGCTGGAGACGCTGCGTGGTCATGGCATCGACGGCGAGATCAAGAGCAGTTCGCTCCATGGTATCGGCAGCGTTCTCGAGATCGCCGATCCCGACGGCTACCGCGTCCTTCTCTACCGTGACGAGGACACATCCCGGTATCACTTCCCGACCCGGGGAGTCGCCCCGCGGAAACTTGGCCACGTCGCCCTCTGGACGACTAACGTGAAACGCGCCGAGAAGTTCTACACGGACGTCCTCGGCTTTCGGACATCTGATTGGATCGACAGCGTCTTCGTGTTTCTCCGTTGCTGCACGGACCATCATACCGTCAACTTCCTAACGGCGGCGTCTCGCGGTATGTTTCACATGGCCTTCGAGCTCCAAGATGCCAACGACCTGATCCAGTCCTGTGACGTCTTGGCTCGGGCGAAGCGGAGGCTCGACTGGGGTCCCGGCCGCCACGGACCTGGCCATAACCTCTACACCTATCATCGGGACGTCGAGGGCAACATCGTCGAGCTCTTCGCGGACCTCGACATGATGAGCAGCGAAAACCTTGGATACTTCGATCCTCGTCCGCACCATCGCGACTCTCCGCAGCGCCCAAAGACATGGGCCTTTTCGCCGGACATCGACGTCTGGGGCGCGCCGCCGCCGCCTGAGTACCGGCCTCCGAGCAACGGTTGACGAGAGGTCTTGTTGTCGCCTCGGCAGGCTTGCCGAGGCACGGCCGCTCGCGTCACATGGTCTGGAGGTCTGCAAGATACTTACGGTTCGCGGTGGAAAGATGTAACGGCGAAAGCACCAAGCGCGTCGCCTCCGAGTATCCGTCGAAGCCGTAGCGACTCGTCACGCGCCAACGCGTGATTGGACGCAGGTCAGACACGACGTCGAGCGACGTCGAGCCTCCCCTACTGCGACGACGTCTCGATCAGTCGCGAAATCCGTGTTGAAGGGACAGGCGCGCGAAGGTCGTCGGTCCGAGTGACCTCAGCCTTTCAAGAACCTTGTGCTCGCTTCGTTGAAGGTCTCGGGATCCTCGAATTGCGGCCAATGACCGACGTCCTGCATCTCGAGATGGACGACGTTTCGAAGCAGAGTCACCAGGCGCTGTGCGGTGTTGCGGAAAAGCGGGCGATCCTGCATCGATTCCACAACCATCACAGGCGCTTCGATTGTTCGGCATTCCGCTTCGGTGATCAAGTTCTTGGAAAGGTATTTCGGACCGAGCACTGCTAGGACATGTTCCGCAGCGGCTTTCGCCTCCGGGTTGCTATATGTGGCTTGGCGGAGAGCGATAAGATCGTCGATCCGCTTCTCTTCTCTGAAGATGAGGGAGTCGAAGATCTTCTTCACGTTTTCCCAGCTCGGATTGTCGTAGGCCGCACCGCGCCGCTTGATGATCCCGCCAATCTCCTCGGCGTCATCCGCCAAGCCGAATGGAGCATTGAGAACTACTTTCACGGTCTTCTCGGGATGAGTCGACGCAAAACGCACTGCGACCCAGGCGCCCAGTGAGATGCCGATCAGCGACGTCTTTTCGATACCGACGGCTGCCATGAAAGATAGAACTTGTTGCACATAGTCGGCGATCTCGTAGTCTCGCGAGGGCTTGTCGCTGTAGCCGCTGCCGAGGAAGTCGATCGCGAAGCAATTGAAGTGTTGGGCATGCGGACCAAGGGTCGCCATATAGGCCTCCCAGGTCCCGCCGGTGCCATGCAGCATGATGAGCGCCGGTCCGTCCTTCGGGCCGGCCTGGACATAGCGGGTGCGAACGCCGCCAGCATCGATCCAGTCCTGCCGAAAGGACACTTGCGACAGGTGAGTCCAGATGCTTTCGTAACCGGTTGAAGGCATGGCGGTCTCCCCAGCGACGCCGAAGCGTCCACACAACGAACAAATAAACGCCCCTTCGAATAACTCTCCATGTTCGAAAGTGCAAGCGGCTGTCGGCCCCGTCGTCAGAGATCTCCGGCTTGCAACGCGCAATCCGCGAGGGGTGCGAAGGATCACGTCGCTGAGAGAGCCGTGCCTTTGAGCGATATCAAGAAGCCACCTCGGATCATGCGAGATCGCTCCCGCCGAACAGCAACGCGACAAGATCGTCAAGACGTGCTGGCGAGTTCGCTGCCGCCCCAGCGATATCAACGTGAAGCGCCGTCCCCAGACGGACGCACACCTCGCGCTCCGAGGCGGGCGTGGGCCCAGCCGAAGCTGTTACTCAAACTTCCCCGCACTGCGACACGCCAGGAGTTCGCAATCTTATATTCGAATCTAGTTGCATGTTCGAAAGTCGCGTTTTATGCGTCGCTCAACGGTGGAGGGCGCGGCTGCGTTCAATCTCCCCGCGACGATAAAACAGGGGAAACATTCAATGGACGGAGAATTCCGTAAGGCTGCCGGCATCGCGATCCTGGCTGTTGGGCTTCCGCACGCCGTGATCGCGGCATCCTCTCCGTCGACGATCATTCAGGCGAGCGCCGCCGGAGACACAAGCGAACCCGCGCCAAACCCCGCGGGCACGGGCACGAACACAGGCTACAACACGACGACGCCGAACCCCGCCGGTTCCACCATGTCCGGCAGGGTTCCCGGAGAGCCGCCGCCCACCGGAAGTCCTCCCCCGGTCGGCCTGTTTCCCGTTTACGGTGCCGAGCTTCGAGACTTCGGGATCGAGGTGCATGGTCTCGTCTTCGACCACTTCCTTGCGAGCACCACCGTCGGCTCCGTCCCTCAGCAGACCAGCAACATCCTCGCTTTCGCCCCTGAAATCGACTTTGATCTTCAGCGTCTACTGGGCTTGACGGGCGCCCACCTGCACGTGGTCGAGACGGTCTGGGGCCTGCGCTCGGATCAGCCCTTCCTGCTGTTCGATCTCGCCGGGGAGCTGACCGGCTACCAATCGACCCCGATCTCGCACGCCAACTACCTGTCGGTCCTGACGCTCGAGGAAGACTTGCTCAACGGCGCGCTCTCGATCGAGGCCGGCCGGACCAACGCCTACCGCTACTTCTGGCTGCCCAACGGGCTGGACGTGTTCAACGACGAGTCGACGACGCTCTATGCCGGCGGTGATTTCTCGCCGATCCCCTATCCCGTCTGGGGCGCCGTCGTGAAATACCACCTCGACCCGAGCTGGTATCTGCAGGGCGGTGCCTTCGAGGACAACTACAACAGGAGCGTCGACAACAACTACATGTTCGGCACTTCCGGCGCCTCGGGCGTGCAGGTGCTGGGCGAGGTCAACTACCGCAGCGAGTTCGCAACCTCGCGCTATCCGTCGAACATGGAGATCGGCCTCGAGTACAACACCCGAAACGGCGAGACGAACGTCAAGGCGACGCCGCTGGCCTATTCTCCCGCGTTAGCGGCGGCCGACTACTCGGGCGGCGCCATCCTCTACGCGCAAGGCCTGCAAGTCGTCTGGCGAGGCCGCGACAGGCCGGTCGGACCTCCCGCCAACATCGCGGTCTACGGCTCGGCGGCGGTCGCGACCAACCAGCAGCCGTTCAAGACCGACGAGTTCGTCGGCCTGAACTTCAACGGGTTCTGGCCCGGACGTCCGTTCGACGCGTTCGGGGTGCAGGTTCACTACCAGCGGATGAGCGCCGTCGAAGCCAAGTTCGAGACCATGGCCGAGACGCTGGTCGGTCACTCGACCGGCAAACAGCAGCAGGACGGGTTCGCGTTCGAGGCACTCTACAACATCACCGCCACGCCATGGCTGACCGTGCAGCCGATCGTCCAGTATTTCGTCAACCCGGACGCCTACGCCCTTTCAGCCCAGCGGCGCCCGAGTGACGGCTTCATGTTCGGCATCTCCGCCATCGTCCCGATCGGTCGCCTGCTGGGGACGAGCGAAATGCCTTTCTGACACCGCGATCACAGGATCGGCGCGGTCGCGGACCGCATCGGGACAAGCAATCAACCGCCCTCACGAGGGAAGGATCAGCCACATGAGCTTCGATGGCGCGGCGACGACGAACCCGGTTTGCACAAGCGGGATCGGAGGCGAGGTCGTCGATGTCGGCGCCCTGCTCGATGACGCGCCGATGGGCCGCCTGATGGTGCGGGTCGGCCTGCTCTGCGCGATCGTCGCGATGCTGGACGGAACCGACACCACGTCGATCGGCGTCGCCGCCCCGCTCATCAGCGAAAAACTCGGGCTGAGCGCGGCCTATCTCGGCCCCATCTTCTCCGCGGCCGTGTTCGGCGCGATGGTGGGCGCGGCAACGTTCGGGTCGCTTGCCGATCGCGTCGGCCGCAAGACCATGCTGCTGCTCGCGACCGCCGTGTTCGGCGTGTTCACCATCGCGACGGCGTTCGCCGGATCGTTCGAAAGCCTGCTCGCGGTTCGCTTCCTGCTGGGGATCGGGCTGGGCGGTGCCGCCCCCTGTTTCATCGCACTGGCCGCCGAATACGCGCCGCGATCGCAGCGCGAGCTGATCACCGGCCTCATCTGGACCGCTTTTCCGCTCGGCGTGATCCTCGGGGCCATGGCGAACGCCTTTCTGCTGGCGCATGTCAACTGGCAGGCGATCTTCCTCGTGGGTGGCGTGCTGCCTCTCGTCTCCTGCGTGTTGACCGCGATCTGGCTGCCGGAATCGTTGCGTTTCCTCGTGGCGAAGCGGCCGGCGTCACCCGAGATCGGCCGCATCGTTCGTCTGATCTCGCTCGCGTCCCCGCCGCCGGCGCGGATCACCGCCGCCGCCCCGCCCCTTGCCCCGCTCCGGCCCGTGGAACCGACGCGAACCGGTCTGTTCTCCGGCGGCCGGGCGATCGAAACATTGCTGCTCTGGGTGTCGTTCCTGGCCGCCTTCGGCATGACCGCGGTCACGTTCTTCTGGTCGCCCAGCCTGCTCCACGCGCACGGCATCTCGCTGCCCGTGGCCTCGCTCATCGTCGGTGTGGGCGGCGGGGTCGGCTCGCTGATCGGGGCCGCCGGCGCCGGCCGTCTGATGGAGACGTTCGGCTCCACCGCAACATTGGGCGCGACCTTCCTGCTCGCGACCATCACCACCGGGACGCTGGGCTACGCAGCCCGATCCACCCTGCCGATGGTGGTCGACGTCCTTGCCAACGGCGTGCTTTTCGCGGGCATCGGTACGGCGGGCATGCTGGCCCTTGCGGCCGGTCTCTACCCCACCCCGATGCGATCCACGGGTGTCGGTTGGGCCATGGGCGCCGGCCGGCTCGGCGAGGTCGTGATGCCGCTCCTGGTCGGTGCGTTGATGGTCCGGACCGGCAAGCTTGGCGAGACCGTGTTCCTGCTGCTGGCGGTCGTGCCTTTGGCCGGCTTCGTCGCCGTTTTGGCATTGAAGCGGGAGGCCGCGCGCCTGGAGGCGGCTGACCGCCAGGCGTAGCACTACAGTTGCGCTTTTCGTTTGAGGTGCGCGTATCGTGCTGCGGCTTGGTGGGCACGTCGGACGCTGGACCAAGCCAGGATCTGGGCGCGTCCAATGCGACGCTGCGCCAGCTTCACTGCCAGGCGGCGGTTTCCTGGATCGACCAGCGGATGAGTTTCGTCGCGCTGCAGGCAACGTTTTTTTCGGCGCGATGGCATTCGCCTGATATCGCACGGCAGCCATGAGCGCGTAGGCCAGCATCACCATCGACACGTGTCGGTGCCAGCCATGCCATGATCGCGTTTCGCTGTGGTCGAGGCCGAACTCGTTCTTGGCGGTTTCGAACCCCTCCTCGATACGCCAGCGTGCACCCTCGACCCGCACTAGGGGGTCGCCGCACGATTTGTCCAAAACTGATGCGGTTGTCGCGCTGTATAAAATTCCCGGACAAGGATACCGCGAAACTTCAATCAGTTAGCTCGTCCGCAAATGTGGAACTGGCTGCACGAAATGGGCTCTTCCTCAATCTGTGTGAGAAACAGCGGGTAGAAGCGGCATCATGCGAGCCCGCAGCAACTCGACACCAGCACGACCATACATCGCGCGTTTCAGTGTCTTGAGGCGATTGATTTGGCCCTCCGTCTGCCCGTTGCTCCAGGGCTCGGTCATCGCATGTCGTACTGCATCGAGATCCTGCAGCAAGGACCTGCCGAACCTCTGCATGGCATAGATGCCGCAGTGACGGACATCATTGATCCAGCCCGCGAGTTTGTCGATGTCGCCGCTGCGCATGATGCCGCGAAAGCACATGACGAACCGGCGCATGGCGACGAAGTCTGGCGATGCATCCTTCAGCGCCTGCACTTTTGCAACCTGACGCGGCGTCAGCAGCGGACGCGGCTTCATGCACAGCACCGCGGCAATGATCGGTGAAATCAGGTGGCCGTTCGCGGGATCGGTCGCCGCCGGTAGCAGCTCGGTAGCGGGAGCTGCGCTCACCGGAAGGAGATCAGGCGTCGTGCGACAACCCGGTTCGGCCACGCGCCACTGTGTCAGCAAGCGTTCCAGATGCGAGCGGCTGCCGGTATAGCCAAGGGGTTGAATCTCCCGCAACAGTCGTCTTCCGGATTTGCATCCCTCCGCCCAGCGACGTGCCAGATGCGCTTCACAGTAAGCTGGCGAGCTCGGCTTCGGGGTCATGATGCGGCGCAACGGGAACACGTCCAGCCGCGCCCACTTCGCCACCGTCCGCCAGTTGAACCCAGTCTCCCTGACAATAGCGATCAGGGACTGGCCGGCATCGCGCAGCGCCCTGACACGGTCGAACATCGCCTGTCTCACGTCACGCCGTGCCTGCTTGACGAGGTGGTGATGCACCGCCAGTTCCGGCTCCCCGCGCGGGCTGCAGGGGATCGACGGCGCTACCCGAACCGGGTCCGGATCGGGGAACCTGCGGGAGAGGAGCTTCGATCGCATGACCGCGGCTCAACTGCTGCTCGATGCGCTCGCGCAGATTCTGGAGCAGGTGGAAGCGATCGGCGACCTGTCGCGCCTGTGGGGCACCCTGTCGAGCGCCCTGTGCGTAGAGTCCGCAGCGGTCGCGGCTGACGATCGCGACCTCGGGATGCTGGCTGAGCCATCGCGAGGTGCTTTCGGCGGAGCGATCCGGCAGCACGTCGACGACCTCACGCCGCTCCAGGTCGACGATCAGCGTTCCGTAGCTACTGCCTTTGATCCAGGACCAGTCGTCGATGCCCACCACGCGACATGCTGGTGGCGTGCCGGTGCGGGCCGCAGGCTGCCGCTTCAGATGCCGCAGGATGGTGTCGTCGCTGACCGGCATGCCCAGCCGGGCCATCAAGCGTTCCGCTGGCCGGCCGCCGGCGGCGTGGCCGAGCAATCGAACCAACTCCGCCACACGGTCCGTCCTCCTTGCATGGCGTGCCGCTACCCTAGGCAGCCGGTCGGCGAACGTCTTCAGTTCGCACAATCGGTTCCGGCACCGCCACCGCGCTATCCGGATGCTGAGCCTCACGACCGCCCCTTGCGCCGCCAGATCCTGGAGCTGTCGGACGTAATGGCCATGGCGGGCATTCGACCGGACCGAACACCGCGCGGACAGGTGGCGGCACCGTCTGAAGTGGCCGAAATCAGCCAGTGTTCGTCAAGACGTGAGACGCTCACGAGCTTCACGGAAGCGCCAGGCGACCATTGTGCTTTGCTTTTCATCCACACCGAACGCGCTGTCGCTCGGGATGAAGATCAAGCTCCACAGAGTTTGAGGAGGAGCCACGAAATGAGGGATTGTGGTTGACGCAACGTTGAGGTCAGTTTCCTACCCGAGAGCCTCGATGAGTCAAAGAGCGACGACGATGCTTGGTCGTTTGCCACGCATCGAGCTGGGGTGATACGCGCCCTCTTGACGAAAGGCGGCGTCCTTGATCCGGCGGTGGCGAGGGCTGCAGCCACTAAGCCCGGTTCTCTCTGCGAGCGATGGCTCGAGGCGGTAATGGGCTCCATCCCGTGATTGCAGCAAAGTCGGGATTAGAAGACGGTTCGTTCGCAATTAAGTGCAGTAAATTTCGCTCTACCGGCCAAATCCTAGAATTTCGTGCAACGCGACAACCGGATTGTCCGGCATGCCTGGGCTGGTCATGCCGCTGCCCCATCGGCGGCCAGACGTTTACCAACGGCGTCGTAGAACGCCAGCGGTCGCAACGTCACCACCTCGCCGGAGCGGCCGGGGGGGCGGCCCGTGGCGGGGCGTTTGGCTATTGGCCGGCGCCGGGGTGGTGCGATGCCCGGCGGTGATCCGGCGCTGGCCGCGGCCGTCCATGACGGGATGCACGGCGATGATGGCGCCTTGTTCGAGGATGCGGACCTCGTCAGCCGTGCTGTGCACCTCGACCGGCCGCCGCCGGGTAGTGTCGGGGACGCTGTAGAGATTGCCGTCGACTGATACCATGCCGTCCTTGGTGATCCGGCGCTCCAGGCGCAGCACGGCCTGGAACTGACCGGCCGGCAGAGTTTTCAGCCAGGGCTGCTCCTCGGCGAAGTGCTCGCTGACGACGCGGCGCGTGGTGGCGTGAGTGCGGACATTGGCGACCTGGTCGAGCCATTGGCGGAACTGGCCGTTACTGCTCAGTCGCCGGCAGCACGCTGATGATCGCGAGCGCGGCAGGTACAATCGACAGTAAGGAAGACGACACGAGGCAGACACCAGGGATGTGAATCCGTCTCCCCGATCCATCGCCCAGGTACGGGTCCGAACAGCACGCAAAGTGCGGGAGAACCAGAATTCAACCGCCGTTGACACGCGGGCCGTGATCTCGGGCCGCTCCGTCACCGCATCCGAGCCACAGCAAACGCAGTTCATGCCGCCAAACCAACCCTTCACCCGCTGCCCAAAACGCTGCGTCAGCCGTCCAACCGCTGCCAGATCGCCCGCTGGCACGAGCGCTGACAGATCCCGCTGCCCTACGTGAGGTCAGACGCCGGCATGAGGTTTCAGCGCGCCGGCCAGGTGGGTTCCTGGCGGAGCAATCGGCGTAAAGGCCGCCTCGCTCTCAAGCAGCCGACGACGGATCTCGGCGTGGCGCGGAGCGTCCAGGCGCCAGCCTGCCACGCACAATGCGCCGATGAGGCTGAAGACGATCGGGCCGACAAGGAAAGCGATCTCAAGTCCGAAGATCGCCGACGGCGAATTGGCGGCACCCTGCGCTGGATTAAAGCCGATCGCAGAGAGCAACGGAAAAGAAAGACCGATGGACAGCGCCCAGCCGAGTTTGTTAGCGACAGCGTTCATCCCGTAGATCAGGGTCATCTGATCGCTGCCGCGCTCCAGACGAACCTCGTCTCCAACATCCGCCAGCATCGCGCGAATGGTCACGTCGAAACCGGCGATCATGAAGCCGTTCCAGAGAAACACCGGGGCCGCGATGATCATCGAGCCCTTGGGGATCAGCGGGGTCGCGACCAGACCGACCGCGAAGCAGACGGATGCGGTCATCAGGGCGCGATGCTTGCTGAACCGGGTTGCAAAGTAGGAGATGGCCCAAGCACCGAACAGGCCGGCGATGATGTTGAACAACATGAGGATGGACGTCTGGCCCGTGGTGAACCCGCGCGCCGCGGTAAAGTAGAACAGAGTAAGCCCGGTCATCCAGCCCGGGCCGAGCGTTAGGGTTAGCTGGGCCAAGGCGAGCCGGATCGCGTCCGATTTTGTCGCCAGCGCCCAAATATCGGCCCAGCGAAGCTGTGGCGACAGGCCCGCACGAACGGGCTCGGGCGTGCACGAGATGGCCAGCGCGATCAAGCAGGGTATGAGGCAGACGATCAGCCAGCCCATCGCGTGCACGGCCTCATTCGCTGGCAGACCAAGCGGCGTTGCGAGACTGGGAACGAGAAGAACCAAGAGCATGCCCAAAACCGTGGCGATCCCGATCGCTCCGAACGCACGTGATCGCCCGTTGTAGTCGGGAGCCAAATTGGTCGCCCAGGCCGAATGCCCCATCGTGACAATCGACTGGCCGAGATAAAGCACCAGCAGCCAACCGACCAAGTAGATGGGGCCGATACCTGGCCGAGCTTCAAACAACGCCCAAATCGCCAACATTAAAAGCGGGGCGCCCAAGACGATCCACGGGCGATATCGACCGACAGAGGTACGCGTCCGGTCCATCACAACGCCCAGCACAGGATCGACGAACAGGTCGATAACACGCACGGCGCCCCAGGATGTGCCGATCATCGTCATGCTGAGGCCTAGGCTTTGGGCGAGGTGCGCCGGCAGATACACAGCGATGGCAATGACGATCGCGCCCAGCGGAAGCGCGATCGACGAAAAACCAACGAGCCTAAGTGTCGGTAAGCGAGGCGATGATACGTATGCGGACAAGGTAGCCTCCACGCCTCAGCCGCACGGGCTGGGAGATCTGCAAGGGTGGTGAGGAAGGCGATTGGTAAGACTGAGATCTTTGTCATGCGATGGCCACACGATGTGCTGAAGCACTTCAAAAAGCGGCGTATCGCAAGTCGCGTGCCCAAACTAACATTCCGGAAGATTGACGGCGAGGCCTCCAAGGCTTGTTTCCTTGAATTTCGTGCTCATGTCCTCACCGGTCTGCCGCATGGCTTCGATGCAGTTGTCGAGGGGCATGAAATGCGAGCCGTCGCCACGCAGGGCCAAGGAAGCCGCCGCAACAGCCTTGATCGCGCCGATGCCGTTGCGCTCGATGCAAGGCACCTGCACGAGTCCAGCCACCGGATCGCACGTCATCCCGAGATGGTGCTCGAGCGCGATCTCGGCAGCATTCTCGACCTGCTCGGGCGAACCGCCAAGGACGGCACAAAGACCGGCTGCGGCCATCGCGGACGCTGATCCGACCTCGCCCTGGCAACCGGCCTCGGCGCCCGAGATCGAGGCATTGAACTTGATCAGGCCCCCGATCGCGGCTGCTGTCAGCAGGAACTCCGCAATCCTTGCGGGATCCGAGCCGATACAATGATCGAGGTAGTAGCGCAGCACGGCCGGCACGACGCCGGCGGCCCCATTTGTGGGCGCCGTCACCACCTTGCCGCCGGCCGCGTTCTCCTCGTTCACCGCCATTGCGTAGACAATCAGCCAGTCAGACGTGACGTGAGGCTGACTCCTGTTGGAGCCACGCTCGAGCTCAAGCTGGTCGCGGATGCGCTTGGCTCTACGCCGCACGTTGAGACCGCCGGGAAGCTCGCCGTCGCGCGACAGGCCGCGCTCGATGCAGCCGTTCATGACCGTCCAAATCCGTTCCAGGCCCGCTTCGATTGCCGGCTCGATCCTGAACGAAGATTCGTTCGCGCGCTTCATCGCCGCGACTGAGAGCCCGGTCTCGCGTGCCATACGCAGCATGGCGGCGGCGTTCGAGAAAGGATAAGGGCAGCGCGCGGCGTCGATTGCTGCCGTGGGCGTCGCTCCCTTACTGCTCGCCCGTTCGGCGGCCGTCGCGATGAAACCGCCGCCGATCGAATAATAGGTTTCGGCCAAGATCACCTCGCCCGCAACGTCGCGTGTTGCCAGCACCAATCCATTGGGATGGCCAGGCAGCGGAGGGCCGAAGTTGAAGTCGATGTCGACAGCAGGATCGAAGGCGAGCGGCGGCAAGCCAGGCAGCATCAGTCGTTTGTGCCCGCGCAGCTCCGCGAGTTGACGCTCGGCCGCGTCGGCGTCGATATTGGCCGGTCTCCATCCCAAGAGGCCGATTGCAACCGCGCGATCGGTGGCGTGACCCTTGCCGGTGAAGGACAGCGAGCCGTGAAGCGTCACGCGAACCGAGCGCGCGGCATTTGCCACACGCGATCGTCTCAACAGGTCGACGAAGTCGGCGGCGGCCGTCATCGGTCCCATCGTGTGCGAGGAGGACGGACCAATGCCGATCTTGAAGACGTCGAACACGCTGAGGAACATGTTCCGCTTGTCAACGCACCAGCGCGAGACCGTCTTTGCGGGGATCGCTGCCTGCGACATAGCTTTGTCCGTCTCGGTAGATGATCTGCGCGCCGCCGAACGCGAAGTTCGCATCCAGCGGCTCGACGACGATGTCGTGGCCCAGCGCCAGGAGCTTCTCACGCACAGCCGCCGGCATGGCCGGCTCGACCGCAATCCGTCGCCCCTCGAGAATTCGCCAGCGTGGCGCGTCCGCGGCGGCTTGCGGGTTCTGCCGATGCCGCAGGATCCGGTTCATCAGCTGGACGTGACCCTGCGCCTGCAGCGGACCGCCCATCAGCCCGAAAGCGATCAGCGGTGTCCCGTCCGCACGGGTCGCAAAGCCCGGGATGATCGTGTGGAACGGACGCTTGCGGCCCGCGACCGAATTGGGATGGCTCGCCCGCGCCGTGAAGCCGGCGCCACGATTTTGCAGGCTGATGCCGGTTCCAGGTACCACGACCCCGGAGCCGAACCCCATATAGTTCGATTGGATGAAAGAAATCATCATTCCATTCTCATCCGCGGCGGACAGGCACACGGTGCCGCCCCGCCCGGGCATGCCGTGGCCGGGATCGCACGCGCGTGCAAGATCGACCAAGCGGGCGCGGCTGGCGAGATAGGTAGGGTCGACGAGAGATGCAGGGGGCACCTCCATCGCATCCATGTCGGCGACGTAGCGATCAAGGTCGGCCAAAGCCAGTTTCGTCGCCTCGATCAAGACGTGGATATCCATCGGATCGTCGGGACCGTTCTCCACGTGTCCGAGAGCGTCGAGAATTCCCAGCGCCATCAAGGTTCCGATACCCTGTCCGTTTGGCGGCAGTTCGTGCACGACCCCGCCGGCATAGGGCTGGGACAATGTGCCGACCCAATCGGGGCGATGCTCCGCGAGATCCTGCATCGCCAATGTCGCTCCGTGGCGCTCAGCGTTCGCCACGATCTTTTCCGCGAGAACACCGCGGTAGAAGGCCTCGCCTCCGGTCGCCGCGATGCTCTCGAGCGTCGTCGCATGCGCTTCGGAGCGGAACATCTCGCCCGCTTTCGGCGCCCGGCCGCCGGGCATGAAACATTCCGCGAAGCCCGGCTGGCTTCCGAGAGCGGCCGCTCCGCGCGCCCAGAGGTCGGCAATGACCGGTGAGACGGGGAAACCCTGCCGTGCATGACGAATAGCGGGCGCCGCGACGACCCCGAACCCGAGCGTTCCGAACCGCGCCAGCAAGGCGGCCCATGCGGACACGGCGCCCGGGACGGTCACGGAGCCCCAGCCGCGCTGAGGGACGGCAGCATCGCGCGCGCTGTGCGCCCAGCTGGCTGGAGACCGTCCCGAGGCATTGAGCCCGTGCAGCTGCTCCCCATCCCAGAGGATCGCGAAGGCGTCGCTGCCGATGCCGCATCCCGTGGGCTCCACCACGGTAAGCGCCATGGCCGCGGCGACGGCCGCATCGACCGCATTGCCACCAGCCTGGAGCATTTCCATCCCCGCCATGGAGGCCAGTGGTTGCGAGGTGGCGATGGCCGCCCGACCCATCACCGGCGATCGCGAAGATGAATAGGGAAGGGAGAAGTCCAGGAGAGACATGGTGATCCTCGGCCGGCGCAACGCCGTTCTCGATGATGGCAGTATCGACCCAGTCAATCGGATCGGGGCGTTCCGTGTTCAGCCGTGGGCCGAAATCGTCGAGCTCAATTGACCGTCATGATTTGACCGACGGCGTCCGTGCCACGTTGGTGCACCGCGCGACAGGTTCGGGTCACCTGCGCCGCTTCCGGGCGGATCAGCGGGCCTCGGAGATCCACCGCTCAAATGGTTCATCAGAGACACCTCCTCGCGACCGAAGGAGCCTGGGACCATTCGACTTAGGTGTCAACGATCCTTGTCGTTGACAGCGAAGATACGCGCTAGTGAGATGTGTTTTGATGAACCGACAAGCATATGGTTACGGAGTGCAACGAGATGGCGACTGAAGGTCTGCAGCGTTTCATCGCCGTGCGCGGCTTAAAGGAAGGCGACCGGCTGCCACCGGAGCGGGAGCTCGCGGCGGAACTGCAGATCAGCCGTCGTGCCCTGCGGCAAGAGTTGGGGCACCTGGAATTAAACGGTCAGATCTGGCGCGGAAAGAAGAACGGCACCTTTCTCGGTCGTTCGGCGCCGGCGTCGGCGAGCGGCTTCGGCGTCGATCGTAGCCTGATGCGCGCTAGTCCGATCGACATCATGGAATGTCGCCTGGTTCTCGAGCCGGCCATGTCTGCACTGGCTGCCACCAAGGCGACCAAAGCCGATTTGGACAAGATCGAAAATGCGGCCCGCCGAACCACGGAAATCACCGAAGACGAAGGATGGTCGCGCTGGGACAGCGCGTTTCATCTGGCCATTGCCGAAGCCACCCGGAACGATATTCTTCGCGAGCTGATCCATGCTTTCAACGCCGCTCGCGCCCAGCCACAATGGAGCGCCACGCGCATCGCGTTGATCAGCGCCGACAAACGCCGGCAGCAAGCCTCCGCTCATCGCGAAGTCGCAACCGCCATCCGCCATCGTCGGAGCGAAGAGGCGGGCTATGCAATGCGACGGCACCTGATCGACGTTTGCAACGACCTGTCCGGCCTCTTTGTCTGAGCCCCCTGCCATGGCTGCCATGCCCACCTTTCATCACTCGGGCTCGTAACGTTCAGCGATGACGCGATCCGTGATCGTGACGATCAACGCCTCGGCCATCTTGGCATCTAGACCGGCCGCGACGCAGAGTTCGATGAATCGCGAGCGCTGGCTGTTGACGCGTAGCGGATCGAACCTGGCCTCGCCGGCCTCACGCTTCACTGCGCCGATAAGCCGGGAGTGGTGGAAGCGCCGGACCAGCAACGCTGCCAACTCGTTGTCAAGCTGGTCGACATTGCGCATCAGCTCTGTGAGTGGCCCGGTTGACATCACGCGTTCCGCTCAGCGCGAAGCCACGAGTCCATACAGCCGAGTATGAGAGTGGGTGTGCGATTGGCTGTGCCGGAGCGCTGGTGCCATTGCGGGTCGACGCAGCTCGGAGTGGCGAGTTTGGACATCCGCTCCTGAGTGGACAACTGGCGGACGGCGTCGAGATCGACAGGCGGCGCATCGGCGCGAGTTCCGTGAATGGAGCTGTTAGCGGCCCAATTGGCGCCGCGGCGCCGCCTGTCTGTCAGCCGACCCCGGCCAAGCGGGCGCCACACCGCGGCGCCTGCGCGCTGATCGACTCCGAACGGGATTAATCCGACGTCTGACGCGCTCAGTTGCCGATAATCCATGATATGCTTCTCGGATGGTTAAAACGGCGCGCCCGCCGCGGCCCGGACATGGTCGTGACGAGCGTCAGGCGGTCGGGACGTTCCACCCGCGGCCGCCGTCGCCATAGGCCTCCCATCCCGTTGCCGTCACGACAAGAGTATCCTCGAGCTTGATGTAGCCGCGCCGCGGATGCTTGAGAGTGGTTTCAATCGACAGGACCATTCCTTCCTGCAGCGGCAGGTCGGCATCGTAGGCCGGGTAGGTGACTGGCCCCCGGTCGCTCAAGCGTGGAGCTTCGTGCGCGATGATGCCCATCCCATGCGCAACGAAATCCGTCCAGGCTTGATCGGGCAAGGCGCGCAACAAAGGCTCGACGGCCTCGAAGATCGCGGCGCCCGGAACGCCATGAGCGATCGAGCGACGGGCCGCCTGCTGCACGTCCTCGATCCCGCCGAGAAGATCGTCAAGTTCAGCATCCGGCGGTCCAACGACGCCCATGCGGCAGAGGTCGCCGATATATCCCATGTAGCTCCCGCCGGAATCCAGAGAGATGACATCACCCGGACGGATGACCTGATCGTTTGGTGACCGGTTGAAGTCAGCCCCTGCGGTCAAGAGGCAGTAGTGGAAGCTCAGCCCGCGCGCGACTTCCTCCCGGCGCATCCGCTCGGCAATCTCGCGCTTTGTCTGGCCGGGCCGGATCTGGGCGAACGTGGCGAGCATTGCGTCGACAACGCCGTCCGACGCCCTCTGGATCGACAGGAGCTCGGCTGGCCGCTTGACGGCCCGCAGGCGCTCGAGCGGTAAATGCGCGTCGATGAACCGATAACCGGCGAGCGCTGAACGCAGCGCATCGCCTGCATCGGTCGGCAAAAACGCAAACTCGACACCCAAAGTCGCTCCAGGACCGGCCAGCCGACGCAGATGCTCGACGGCTCGGGCGGTCGAATCGAGCGTACCCCAGCATTGAGTCTCGACGGCGGGACACCAGAACCGACCGTTTTCGGCTTCCGAGTCCTCCTGCGCATTGCCGATATAGACCGCTTCGGCAGGCCGGCCGCGCGGATAGATCAGGATCGGGAGATAGCGGCTGATGCCGATCGCATCGAACTGGTCGAAAAAGAAGTAGCGATAGCCGTCGAGCAGATATTGGATGTTGTGCTTGGATGTCACGAGCACAACGTCGACACCGGCCTGGCCGAGCAATTCATCCAGCTTCTTGTTGTCGAACGGCAAAGCGTCGCTGGGATGCCCCGCATCAAAACGATCTTTAGTCGATGCCGGCACGGACTTCCCTTCGTTTGTCAACCGATTCAATCCCTCGACGTATGTGCCAGCCGCCTCTGGCAGGCAAACGTTGATCTCTTAAGCGGCCCGACGGCGCACGCTCAACGATCAGCACCGCTTGATCCAGGCGCGCGGGGCCTTGGCGCTGACTGCAAGCGATCGGGACCTCTTGCTACCCTGGAGCAAACCAACAGCTCGGGTTCTTGGGAAGCATCGGCCCTAAGAAGGCGGTCAGGGTCGACGTCGAACACGGGTCGACTACCTTGTCAGTGCAGGTCCTGAGTTCGGCGGCGCTAACACCGCGCCTTGGAATGAGCAGCACCGACGTATTCGGTCGATGTCCGCTCACACGAGCGGTCAGAGGGCGCCTGGAAAACTGGGATCGTCTCATCAACTCTCGAATGGGTGCTTGTTTCTATAATTATCGTCCGATAAACCGTCCCGTGATGTCAATGGGGAAAATCCATGCCGGCCAAGACCTTTGACCTGGTGCTCTACGGCGCGAGCGGGTTGTCCGGTCGCCAAGCCGCGGCATACCTCCAGGCTAACGCTCCTCAGGAACTTCGCTGGGCCGTCGCCGGTCGGGACAAAGCGAAACTTGAGGCGCTAGGGCTGAATGTCCCGATCCTTGTCGTCGATGCTCGCCGAACTGCCGAAGTCGACGCCGTCGTCGCTCAGACTCGCATCATCGCGAGCACGGCTGGCCCGTTTAAGCCTTACAGTGATCCCTTCGTCGACGCCTGCGTGCGTCTCGGTGTCAACTACCTGGACATCAGCGGCGAAACGGCCCGGATCCGCGATCTGGTCGATCGTCATCACGTCAGCGCCGAGTCTGCTGGCGTGCGAATAGTCAACTTCTGCGCGGCGAGCTCAGTCCCTTCCGATCTTGGCGTATATCTTCTGAACAAGCAGCTCGGCGGCGAACTCAGCGAAGCCAAGGGCTTTTTTGAACTTGGAGGAGGGTCATTCAGCGGCGGCACCATCGCCAGCATCAGCCACGCCTTCGACACCGGCGATGCAGCGCGCGAGAAGGATAGCTTCCTGCTCAATCCCGACCACCCACGTCCCGCAAGGCACATCGAGCGCGACCCCAGCGGCGTACATTACGACCGTGACGCCAAGGCGTGGACCGCCCCGTCCCCACTGGGAATCAGCAACACGCGCGCGGTCCGCCGCAGTGCGGTCTTGACCGGCCGCGACATCGTCTACCAGGAGTATGCCGTCTTTCCGGGCGGCTACTTCAGCGCGCTCCGTTTCAACGCCATGGTCAGTCTGTTTCGCGTTGCCATGAGCGTTCAGCCCATTCGTAACTTCATCCAGAAGAAGATACCACCGGGCACCGGCCCTGACGAAGCGAAGATGGATGCCGGGTGGTTCAGTCTCCGAATCGTGGGAACAACAATCGCGGGAGCAAGGGCCGGGGTGACTTTCAAGGGAAAGGGTGATGTCGGCAATCGCATCACGGTGAAATGCTTCTGCGAATGCGCGCTTGCCATGGCGCTGGACGAGGACAGGTTGCCCGCCACCTTCGGGGTCCTAACGCCAAGCGTCGCCTTTGGTGACGCTCTACCAGTTCGGCTACAAGCCGCCGGGATCGAGATCGCCATGCAGCGTGTATGATCCGCTTGATCTGTCAGTCGTCCTGCCAGAATCTCGTTCGCTGGACCAGCGGGATCTGTCAGCGCTCGCGCCAGCGGGCGATCTGGTAGCGGTTGGACGGCTGACGTAGCGTCCTGGGCAGCGGGTGAAGGGGTGGGCTGGCGGCATGAACGCGTTTGCTGTGGCTCGGATGCGGTAACGGAGCGGCCCGAGATCACGGCCCGTGGCTATCGTCGCTTCCGCTGCCGGGCCTGCGGGCGGCAGTTCAACGAGCGCAGCGCGGGTGTGCTGAACCGGACCCGCCTGCCCAGCGACATCATCGCCTTCGTGGTGTTCTGCCGGCTGCGCTACAGGCTGATGCTCCGTGACCTGAGCGAGATCCTGGCGCTGCGTGGGATCGAGGGTTACGAGGCCGTCCGCGGCTGGGAGACAAAGCTGCTGCCGGTCATGGGCGACGAGCTGCGTAAGCGCCGGCGCGGCACGCGCCGCGGACCCGGCACGAGCTGGTACGTCGATGAGACCTATCTGAAGGTCCGCGGCAGCTGGACCTACCTCTATCGGGCGATCAATCGGGACGGAAACCTGGTCGACGCGATGCTCATCGAACACCGCGACATGAGGGCTGCGAAAGCCTTCTTCCGCTCGGCCCGGGCCACCATGGAATTTCGCCTAGCCCGGGTGACGACGGATGGTCATGGCTCCTACCCGAGGGCAATCCGAAGCGTGTTGGGCAAGACGGTACGGCACCGAACGAGTGCCTGCCTGAACAACCGTCTTGAACAGGATCACCGCGGCATCAAGGGACGGATCCGATGTATGCGGGGCTTCAAGGATCATGGGGCAGCCAGCCGCTTCTGTCGCGAGCACGGTGAACTCCGAGATCTCCTCCGTCCTCGCCGCCGTCATAACCAGACCGTCTCCGCTTCCCTCCGACGCTCCCGCTTCGCCAAGGCCACCCGCATCGCACTCGACATCATGACCGCTACCTGAACGTGCCTAAACCCTGTCACTCAATACCTAATGGCGCCAGACCTGACAGAACCGGGCAGCGCGGGCTCGGGATCTTGAACCCCGGCGACGTCGGCTAATCACGTTTGACCAACGGCGCGCGTTTTCGGACGCAGAGGGATCCTGCGCGCGTAGGCCTACGGCATCTCCATCAACCGATCAACCAGCGCCAGCCGCTCCATTCCGTCCGTGATCTAATCTTAAGTCGGTTTGCCCCGCGAGCGACCAAGACTGTTTTTTGGTTGCGAGTCCGGAGCCAAGGATCCGAGGGCTCTTGGCTGCGCTGCTCAAGCGGGAGGCCGAACCGCAGCTCCGATCGAGCTGCGGCAAGGCCCGCTCTCACATCACCTATACTGGCGACGGATTCCGATGTCCGTCCGCAGTCAGGTAGAAGTCCGTCGGGTAGGACGGCTTGGTCCGACTGGCAGCGTCCAGACGGGCGACCTGCTCCGCGGAAAGAGACCATCCCGAGGCATCGAGCGTCTGCACCAGCTGCTCTTCGGTTCGGGCGCCCAGGATGACTGTCGCGACGGTGGGTCTTTGCAACAGCCAGTTAATCGCGATCTGCGGCACGAGCCGCGAAGTCTCTTCGGCGAGCTCCTGCAGAACGTCCAGGACTCGGAACAGCTGTTCGTTATCGGCCGCCGGCGCGATGTGCTTGCTGAAGCTAATTTTGCTGTCTGCAGGGGCAGGTGCCCCGCGTTTCAGCCGTCCCGTCAGCCTTCCCCAGGCGAGCGGGCTCCAGACCGCTGCGGCAAGACCCTGGTCCTGCGCAAGCGGCATCAGTTCCCATTCGTAGTCGCGGCCTGCCAACGAGTAGTAGACCTGATGCACGGCGTAGCGAGGAAGGCTCATTCTGTCCGCCGTCGCCAGCGACTTCATGAGCGCCCAGCCGGGCATGTTCGAAACACCGATATAGCGTATCTTTCCGGCCCTCACGAAATCGCCGAGTATTGACAGCGTCTCCTCCGCCGGTGTGCTGGCGTCGAAGGTGTGCAGCTGGAAGATGTCGATATGGTCGCTTCCGAGACGTGTGAGCGACTCGTCGATCGCCGTCGTAAGATGATGTCGTGACGACCCCACGTCATTCGGACCGCCCCCTTTGACGAGGTGCCCCGCCTTCGTGGAAATAATCGCTCTGTTGCGACGCCCCTTGAGCGCTTCGCCGAGGATCTGCTCCGAGAAGCCATTCCAGTAAGTATGCCCTGCATCGAACATGTTGGCGCCGCGTTCGATGCAGATGTCAATCAAGCGCGTTGCCTGCTTGAGGTTGATGTTGTTCCTCGAGAACACTTCGTCGGGGACGAACATTCCTGTTCCCAGGCACAGTTCAGGCACCATGAAACCTGAAGCGCCAAGCTTTCTGTAGCGCATGACCTACTCTCCTGATGGTCGATCAGCAGTGTCCGGCTGACGTTGCGGGGGGCTGGTTTAGCCTCGGCTCGGATGGTCGCGAAGTTTCAATCAACCTGCAGCACTCATGAGCGTCTGACCGCGGTCGATGACGATAGCCTGCCCGGTGATCTCCGACGCGCCTCCGGAGGCGAGGAACAGGTATGTGCCGACATGCTGCGCAGGCTCGATCAGATTGCCGGCATGCAGAGCAAACGTTCGGCTGATCCGCGCGAGGACGTCGGGCCCAAGAGCACCCAGCGCCTGAAGATTGATCTCGGTCGCACTGCTGCCCGGGCACACCGCGTTGACTGAAATTCCAAGCGGGCCAAGGTCGATCGCCATACTCTTGATCATGCCGAGCAGACCGTGCTTCGACGCCGCGTAGCCCGAATGCTGCGGCGATCCGATCTTTCCGGAGATCGAGGCGGTAAAGATGATCCTGCCGCCCTCGCGCATATGCGGCACCGCCTCCTGGCTGCACCAGTAGCCGCCGGCCAGATTGACCATAAGTTGCTTCATGAAGAGGTCCGCAGCCGCCTCGCTACGGTCCGTCGTCGGCGTCTCCAGAAAGACGCCAACATTGTTGACTAGGACGTCGATCGGACCCACGGGCGCGAAGGCCTCGATCACCTGGGCGCGATCGCTGATGTCAAACTGCAGCGCCTCAACGGGGCTCGAAGTGGTCTTGGCGAGTTCGTCGCGCGCCGCATAGACGTCGGGCAGCTGCGAAGTGATTGTGACCAATCCCCCCTGGGCGATAAACCCTTTGGCTACCTCAAAACCGATGCCGCGACTGCCGCCGACGACCATGACTTTTTTGCCAGTCAGTCCGTAGTCCAATTTGTGCCTCCGCAAACACGGCGAGGCGATCATCGCCAGCCTGATGGAAGGATATCAGGTTTGAGCTCTAGTTTATAGATAGATAATCAGGTCCTTAGAGCGCCTTTCAAAACCCTTGTACCGTCGGCTCCGCTTCTTCATGAAGAGGGATGGCATGTCCTCTTGTCTCCGACGCTCTGTGGTCGATCATCGATCCGCTGCTGCCCGTAGCTCCGCCGCGACCACGAGGCGGCAGACCGCGGGTCTCGGATCGCGCGGCACTGACCGGGATCCTGTTCGTGCTGCGGACTGGTATCCAATGGGAGATGCTACCGCTTGAGATGGGGTGCGGATCCGGCATCACCTGCTGGCGCCGTCTGCGGGACTGGCAGGAGGCAGGGGTCTGGGATGGACTGCACCGGGAGTTGCTTCGTCAGCTGCGGGCGGCCAACCGGATCGACTGGAGCCGGGCGTGCATGGACAGCGCGTCCCTTGCCGCTAAAAGGGGGGTGACAAGACGGGGCCGAACCCGACCGATTGAGGCAGGCTCGGCACAAAGCGCCACCTGATCACGGACAGGAACGGTCTTCCGCTCACCTTCGTTCTGACCGGCGCCAACACCAACGACAGCATGCCCTTCGAGGAACTGCTCGACAGCATCCCGCCGGTCGCAGGACAGCGCGGCCGGGCACGACGCCGGCCAGACAAGCTCCACGCCGACAAGGCCTACGACCATCGACGGTGCCGAGAGGCTTGCCGCCGTCGCGGGATTGCTCCCCGCATCGCACGGCGCGGCGTCGAGACCAGTCAGAAGCTGGGCAGACATCGATGGGTGATCGAACGCAGCTTCGCCTGGATCAACCGCAACCGCCGCCTCGTCACGCGCTACGAGCGCAGAAGCGATATCCATCACGCCTTCACCGCCCTCGCATGCTCACTCATCTGCTTCAGAACCCTGCAGGGTGGGTTTTGAAAGGCGCTCTTATGGGCCAAGTCGCGCTTCGGTGCGCATCTGCCCGGATTGCCTGACATGTCTCAACCTCAGACCCGCCGGACCGACCCATTTTCGCGATCGAAGCGCGAATTATCGCGATCGGGGGCGGCTCGATTGCCCGCCGCGTTGGCGTGTCAGTGCGCCTGGCGCGCCGAGGAGAAAGCAGTCGACAATGATGTCGATGGTCCGCTCGATATTAGATGGCGGCGGCAAACCATAGATCCATTGGCGGACACCCATGTAGAAGACGGAAGAATGGGTCGACCAGACGAGTTCGATCTCATCGGTTTCTTCCTCCGGCCCCGCTGGCTCGCTGATGCCATATTCATGGCGAAGCTCGCGAGCGATGACCTTAAAGTGTTTCTCGCGTAGGTTGTCGATAAAGCGATGCACAAGCACGCTGCCGGCCAAACCCGCATACATGTGCAAGCGCACGAGATTGCTTCGCGTCACGAACTGCGCATAGTCCTTCAAATATCGGCGCAGACGGTCGCCCAGAGAAGAGGATCGATCGGCGAGCCACACCTCCCAATCGGTGTTCCAGGGTCGGAAGAATACCTCGTCGTAGACCCGCTCGATCAGATCTTCCTTTGTGGCAAAATAGCGGTAGAGAAGCGGCTGGGTCACTCCCAGGGCGTTCGCCAGTTCGCGCGTGCTGGCGCTAAAACCGCTCTGCGAGAAGATAGCGATTGCATTCTCGACCATTTGCTGTTCGCGATCTTCCCGGGTCAGCCGCCGACGCTTCGGCTCCTCACGCGACGATCGGGTCCGGGAGGGTGCCGGCTTGGGCGGCGTCTTGCCTGAGGTCCGGGAGGTTTGAGGCCCCCCGCCGCTTCGAGCGCGAAGAGGTGGTCGGTCCCCGCTCAAATTAGACAACGACTTGCTCCGCCCGCTCACAAGTGATCAGCCCTAGCCGGCTCTCACCCACCTTGTCGAGGAGACGAATGGCTGGAGGCACCTCAGGTATGATTCGGCGCCATCTGCCTCGTGCGCGTCCCGCGCGGAGCACCGCTGCCCCGCGCTGACCGTGGGAGCATCCGGCCGGCGGCCTTGAGCTGCCGCGGCCGAAGTTCGAACGCGAGTGAACCCGCGCAGGCTCGACGTTGAAGCGGGTCGTCATGAGCGTGCCGGTGCTCCAAGGGGCGGGTCCAACACTCATGGCCACCGCCGGTGTCCACCGTCACCGCGATGACGGTTCGCGCTGGTGAGAGAGATCGCGGGGACCGCGGCCTGTGGACCGAGCTCTTGCCGCTTCTCGACGAGCCCGTAACGTGCATCGGCTCATCGATGGCTGTCAGATGGCGCTGATCCGAGATTGCTGCAGGATGCGCATCATAACCCTCTTCCAGGTTCCGCGACGAGGAATGACGAAGAGCCGCCTCACAACGCCTGGAGATCGACCCGCACCGAGCGAACAGGCGCTCATTGTTCGGCGTGACGAGCCGCCCTGCAGACCGCGATCTCTGCGAACGGGTTAATCAACCACCGCTGAAATTCAACGCAACCTACCGCGGTTCGGGGCGGATTACGTGCTCATGCTATCTCGCGGCTGGCGAACGCACGGACGGCCTGGCGGGAAGCCTCGCGCCTTCATCACCCTGATCCACCGCCCAATGCACGCCCAGACATCAGAAGGATGGGCCGAGGCGACGAACCTCGCCTTAAAGGGCGTAGAGCCCGCCTCACAGATCATGTCGATGCGCACCCGATCCAGTCCAACGCTCCCATGCAGTGCCTCTTTGCGGCCGCGGACAGAGCGGTATTTTTGCTGCCCTTCGTGGCAAGCTAATATTCCCATGCATGGTCCTAGTGCATCCATCACCTGTTTTGCACACTATGTGAGCAACGAAAAACAAGTGTTTTTCTTTCTTGACTTCCATCTGGGCATCTGTGGTTATTTATCGGTCGAACACTAGCCTCGTGGGGGGCTGACGGGGGAGTAATGCTATGCGTCGTGCGTGGATGATGACGACGATATATGCTGCAGGATTTGTGTATGCCGCTGGCGCGAAAGCAAAGACCGATACACCTGCGCAAACAGTTCCTCCGACGAAGGCGGTCGCACATGCCAGGGCAACCAGGCAGGTGAGGCCAGTCACGCCCGCAACCGAGGCGGCACCGCCAAAGTTCGAGGAAGTCATCGTCACGGCGCAGAAAAGATCCCAGAAAGTCAACGATGTCGGCATGGCGATCACGGCCGCCGGTAGTGCCACGCTGAAGGCACGCGACATCGCGACCGTCTCCGACTTGACGCGTATCGAACCAAGCTTTCAGGCGCAGACAAGCGAGAACGACACGCCCGTCTATACAATACGCGGCGTAGGTTATTTCGACCAGTCCTTGGCAGCGACGCCGACCGTCAGTATTTACGAGGGCGAGATCCCTTTTCCTTTGTCGCCGATGGGACAAGGTGTTCTCCTCGATCCTGAGCGTGTCGAAATCCTCAAAGGCCCGCAGGGAACGCTGTTCGGCCAAAATGCGACGGGCGGCGCGATAAACTTCGTCTCAGCAAAGCCGACATCGGTGTTTGCTGCGGGCATCGACGCCAGTGTTGAGCGGTTTGGTGAATACAAGCTCGACGGCTTCGTCAGCGGTCCTCTCACGCCGACGCTGACGGCGCGCCTGTCGGCCAGCGTTGATGAGGGCGGGGACTGGCAAGACAGTCGAACTCGGTCGGCCACCTTGGGGAACAAGGACAATCAGTTCGCGCGGCTGCTCCTTAACTGGACTCCCACTGACAACGTTCAGGTCAACGTCAACCTGAACGGCTGGCGCAACGATTCCGACAACCAGGCTCCGCAGCTGGAAGGCGTCTGGTTCAACTCGCCGAACCTCATCTCACCGGACAAGCTTACTCCAGCGTCCGCGAACTTCCGACCGAATGCGGCTTACTCCAACACCTACCCGCCTGCCATCCAGGCTCTTGTGCAGCAACCCACTTCGCCGACGAACGCGCAGCAAGCCGATTGGGCACCCGGTACTGACCCGAGCAACGGCGAGTATTTCTATCAAGATGCGGTGCGCGTTGACTACGAGCCGAGCGACAAGGTCAAGCTGACATCCCTCTCCAGCTACGAGGCCTTCGACGAACGGAACACGGTTGATCAGGGAGGCGTTGGATTTCCTTATTCGGAGGGAACCATCAACGGCGAGGCGTTCAGCCTCTTCCAGGAACTCCGGGCGAGTGGCCACCTGTTCAGGAACCGGGGTTCGTGGATTTTCGGCGCCAACTACCAGGACGACGGAAACCACGAGCAGGATTACTTCAGCCCGATTTTCGTCTCACCCGTCTACAACACAGGAGGATCGCTGTTTTCTCCTGTTCAGGATGCTCCGTTTCAGTTCGGCGCAAGAAACAATGTCGACTCCCACACGGGATCGGTTTTCGTTCATGCTGATTACCCAGTTCTCTCAACCGTGACCCTGAACGGTGGCATTCGCTTCACCGAGTCCGATCAGAACATGGTGGGATGCTCGTTCGGAAATGCCGCCGGCGCGGTATTCATCAACGAGATTGCTGGTCAACTCTCTCAACTCTTTCACGGCCGCACGCCGACTCCTGTCTCTGCCAATCAGTGCGACACGATCGGACCGCCCGCAAGTTTCCAGCCCGGTCCAGTCTACAACAAACTCGATCAGTCGAACGTGCCCTGGAGAGCGGGCGTGGAGTGGCGCCCTCGCCCGAATACGCTTCTTTACTTTGATGTGAGCCGTGGATACAAGGCCGGAACCTCGCCGGCGCTCGTGGGAACGTCATACACCGAATACAGGCCGGTGACCCAAGAGTCGCTGCTGTCGTACGAGCTCGGCGAGAAGGTTACTCTTCTCGACGGCAGCGTACAGGTGAACGGAGCGCTCTTCCATTATGACTACACCAACAAGCAGGAGCTCGGCCGCGTCATTGACCCGCTCGGGGTCTTCGGCGCGCTCGAAACTCTCGTAAATATTCCCAAGTCCAAAGAGGATGGGGCCGAGCTTGCCATAGCTTGGCGCCCGATCAGTGGTTTGACCCTGAATGGAAGCATGACCTACATCGACTCACAGGTAACGTCCAACTTCATCAACTACAGTCCCTATGTTCTTAGCGCCGCAGATACGGTCAATTTCAAAGGCGAGAGCTTCCCGTTCACGCCGAAATGGTCGTTGCAGTTTGGAGGCCGCTACGAGTGGGAATTGGCACGTAAGCTCCTGGCCTATGTGGGCGTCGATGGTTCCTACCAGAGCGACACGACAGCGGCGTTCGGCGCGTCGCATGCTTACGATATCGGCGCGCCTTCGCTCGGCATCCGCGCCTATCCTCTCCTCAATCTTGCGGTCGGCGTGGAAAGTCGCGACAGGAAATGGCTTGTTGAACTCTATGGACGCAACGTGACGAACACCTACTACTGGACAACAGCCTATTGGGTGGGCGATACGACGCTCCGTGATGCAGGACTGCCCGCGATATATGGCATCCGTCTAAGCTACAAGTTTTAAAGGCAATCCCAATCTTTAATCGTTTCGAGAACTTGTCTTGAGAAGGGAATGGCATCTCTTTCGGCTCGGCGCGCGCGGGGGTAAATCACCTTTCGCGCCACGAGAGCGGTCGCCAACCCACGCTTGATCGCATGGGTCTGGATGGTGATGAGGATGGCCGGGCTGCCGGGATGAACTGGGTTTGCTGTGAGTTTACAGCCGATGGACAGCCGGAGGTGACGGCACGCGGCTACCGTCGCTCACGCGGCCGTGCCTGTGGAAGGCAGAACAACGCCCGGAGCACTGATGTCACGAACTGGACCTGCCTGCCCAGCGCGACGTGATCGCGTTTGTGGTGTTCTGCTGGTTACGACGTAGCCTGACCCAGCGCGATCTCAGCGAGATCCTGGCTCTGCGTGAGCTCGAGGTGAGCCAAGGCCGATCACGATCGGGAGACCAAGCTGCTGCTGTCAAGGGCGACGAACTGGATCAGTGCCGACGCGGGCGCGCGCTGCATTCCGGTGCCAAGTGGTTCGTGGCCGAGACTTGCCTGAAGATCCGTGGTCCCTGGAGCCACCGCTACCGGCCGGGCGGGCGGAACGGCAACCTGGTCGATGCGACGCTCAGCGAGCACCGAGGCACTTCTGTTGTAGGACGGATGGGGTTCGATCGACGGGCCTGCACCAAGCCGAGGCACAAGATGATGTCGAGATGGACGATTACCGGATTTCATTCTGTCAGGGCCGGATCTTCGGCCTATGCTGTTACTGCTCGGCAGGCAAACTCTGCGTCTCTCAAGAGCGTCGATTTTCGGCGCCCAAACAGCCGGTTCCATCCGAGCGCGCTGTGCGCTTGATCCTGGTTGCGGGACAGCCATCATTGCTCCACCTCTCGCAGTGGAACTTCGAGTCACGTGACTGGGAGGGCGCCGCAACACCGGTTCGGACAAGTTCTCCGCTCAGCCCTTCAACGCATGCGCCATATATCTTACGACGCCCTTTCCATACGGTGGCCGAATGACCTTCAAGGGACCGAGGTCCCGCCCTACCTGGCGGTAGACGCTCTTGCGGTGGCTGAACTCGCGAAAGCCGTCGATGCCGTGGTAGCTGCCCAAGCCAGAGGAACCGACACCGCCGAATGGCAGGTTCTCCTGGCTTATGTGGAAGATCACGTCGTTCACCGTCACGCCACCGGAGGTGGTGAGGTTCAGCACCTTGTCCTCTTCATCGGCGTCCAGCCCGAAATAATATAGGCCGAGCGGCCGGTCGTGGGCGTTGACGTAGGCGATGGCGTCTGCAACTGTTTCATACGTCATGATGGGCAAAACGGGGCCGAAGATCTCCTCCTGCATGACCAGCATGTCCTCGCGGGCATTGAGGATCAGCATCGGCGGAATCTTGCGATACTCCTGCTGACTGAAGTCCTCGCCGGCCGGATTGATCTCGATGATCTCGGCGCCTTTGAAATGCGCGTCTTCGACATAGCTCTTGAGCCGCTCGAAATGCTTTTCGTTAATCAAAGCGGTGTAGTCTGGGTTGTCCTTGATGGTCGGAAACATTGTTCCCACGGCCAACCTTGCCTCCGCTACAAAGGAGTCGAGCTTGTCGTGCGGCGCCAGCACGTAGTCGGGGGCGAGACAAACCTGGCCGGCATTCAAGGTCTTGCCCGTCATGATCCGCTTCGTAGCGGTGGGCAGATCCGCGGATCGGCCAAGAATGACCGGGCTTTTGCCGCCGAGTTCCAGCGTGACTGGCACGAGGTTCCGAGCCGCAGCTCTCATGACTTGGCGGCCGATCGCCGTCGCCCCGGTAAACATCAAGTGATCGAAAGCAAGATTGCAGAAAGCTTGGCCGATATCGGGACCGCCCGGAAACACGGCGATCTCCTCCTCGTCAAAGGCGTTGGCGAACATACGCGCCATCAATGCCGAGGTGGCGGGAGTTAACTCCGACGGCTTGATCATCGCACGGTTCCCGGCGGCGAGGACGCCGGCCAAGGGTGCGAAAGTGAGGTTCACCGGGAAGTTCCACGGGCTTATGATACCGACCGTACCCTTGGGCTGGCAACGCACCTCGACCTTAGCGCCCAGCAGGGCGAGCATCGCCGGCGTTGTCTTGCGCCTTTCCGGCTTCATCCAGGCTTTCAGGTGGGCCCTGGCATGCTTCAGCGAGCCGAGGGAACTGGCAATATCAGCGATACCGGACACCCCGGCGGCTCGGCTGCCGAAGTCTTGATCGAGCGCCGAGACGACCTCCGTTTCGTGGCGAATGAGAAGGTTCACACATCGATCGAGCCGAGCGGCGCGCACCTCCAGGGTCGGCGCCCCGTCGCGAATATGCGCGGACTTCTGGCGCTCGAGGATGATCGCCATCCGATGAACTTCGTCAGCGCCTTTGACATGTGTCAACACAGACAGAGGTCTCCGTTGGTGGTCAGCTCAGACGCGCCAGCCACGGGATTGAAGTTGCAAGGAGGGCGGAGCGATTGCGGCACTGGACAGATCCGCGAGTTGCGCGCTTGCTCGCCGACACTTGCGGCAACTTTCATCATACGAACTACAATGATCGTCTCGATAGAAGGGCTGCCATTACCAAGATGCCGCAAGGGGATCTCGGGTATCGAGCGGATGACGGAGAGGTTCAGCAACGCTGTTATGCATGTCTCCCGCGCATTTGACGGACGCCAGATCTGGGTGCTGCGCAAAGCAACATTCGAGTTCGCTCGGTGACCAGACTTTCCACACCTGAAGCGCCCGACGGCATCGAAAACTCTGAGCATGATTTCGTGGTTCATCTTGTCACTTCCCCCTCATAGCTGAGGCCCAGTGCCCAGTCCACTGTCTATCGATCGATAATCCGTTAGCAGATGCGATTGGTTGTCGCGTAAAACACCTTTCAGAACGCATGGGCCATCCTGACTGCAAGGCGGTCTTGGCCATCTGATCTGGTCAGTCTACGCCCACGTATCCGACCTTGGGCAAAGTCTCGGCCAAGATGACGATCCGCGCGTGGTGGTGGTCGTGTCCGTCAACGTGGTAGAATTGTGGTGTAGCTGAGGTGGTCGTCCGTCACGCGGCTACGTTGGCAATCTGAGCGGGCTCGACGTTGATGACAGGCGTCATGAGCTCCGCCAATGGTTCGGTCTGCATGTAGCGGTGCTGGGTTTGCCACTCGTCGTTGGCTTCGAGCAGCACGGCACCGATCAGGCGGATGATGGAGCCCTCGTTGGGAAATATCCCGACGACGTCGGCTCTGCGCTTTACCTCCTTGTTCAGGCGCTCCAGCGAGTTTGTTGAATGGATCCGGGTGCGGTGCTGGACGGGGAAGTCCATGTGCGCCAGCACGTCGGTCTCGCTGTCGTCGATGAACGTCCCGAGCTTGGGCACTTGTCGCGCAACTGGTCGGCGACATGGCGCAGCGCCTGGCTCGCAGAGGAACGGTCAGGCTGCATGAATGCTTGACGCAGGGCGACGGCGGCCATGCTCTGCTGGGCTTTCGGGACGTAGGACAGGGTGTTGCGCATCCAGTGCACGCGACAGCGCTGCCAGGACGCGCTGAACGTCCGGCGAATGGCCGACTTCAGGCCCTCGTGCGCGTCCGAGATCACCAGCTTCACGCCGTGCAGGCCGCGGCGCAGCAGGCCCTTGAGGACCGTCGACCAGAAAGTCTCTGCCTCGGACGGCGCGATGTGCAGACCCACGACCTCACGCTTGCCGTCGGTGTTCACCGCCACGGCGATTATGGCCGCCACCGAGACGATCCGGCCGCCCTCGCGCTGCTTGAGGTAGTCGCATCCAGCCACAGATATCGTCAGCGGGCGGTCGAGGAAGGCATTCACGCGCTCGTCGATGTCGCGGCACAACTTGCTGACCGTGCTCTTACCGATCCCCGACAGCCACATCGCCTGCACGGGGTCGTCGACGCGCCTTGTCAAGACGCCGCTGATCCACGCCTCTTGAATCACAGCGACGAGCGCCTTCTCGGAGAGCTTTCTTGGCTCGAGGAACGGCGGAAAGTAGCTGCCCTGGCGGAGCTTGGGGGTCCGGAGCTGCAGCGGGCCCAGCCGAGTGTCGAGCGAGCGGTCCCGGTAGCCGTTCCGGTAGGTGGCGCGGTCTAGGGTGCGTTCGTGACGCCCGGCGCCGATCACGCCCTCCACGTCGGCCTCCATCAGCAGCTGCATCACAGCCTCCGCCACGTTGCGCAGGGAAGTCGCCGTCTCCGGCTTTGGCCAGCAGCTCGGCCAGCGGTAGTCTTTTCTCGGTCCTCGGGTTCTCCGGTCAGTCAGGTTGAAGTCTCGCAACTCCACCTTAGCCAGCAGATCCGGTGACCACCTCCAGCTACACCCTCATGGGCTGCCCAATTTCCACCACGAGTGCGGACACTACCCAACTTGAGCTGCGAATGTTTTATTCCTGGCGGCCCAAGGCGCCATCGGTCACGATCCTTTGCACGGAGAGACCGATGCACCCCGATACGTGGCTCCAAGGTCTGGGCATTCACCTCAGAGATCAAATCCGCTTCCTTTTAGAGGTAGATCGTCTCAAGACCGTCGTCCGTGGAAGCCGAGTTGCAGACGGGTCTAGACGCGAGAATTCGGCTGAGCACAGTTGGCACATCGCCTTGTTTGCTCTTGTTCTTGCGGAGCATGCGCGCGAACGGGTGGATCCCCTCCGGGTCATAACAATGTTGCTGATCCACGATGTCGTTGAAATTGACGCCGGCGATACGCCTCTTTTCGATAGTGCTGCGACCGTAAGCCAGCATGAGCGTGAAAGGATCGCGGCTCTACGAATTTTTGGGCTTCTTCCTAAAGAACAGCGTGACGCATATTTGGCATTATGGCGGGAGTTCGAGGCAGCAGAGACGCCAGACGCAAAGTTCGGCAAAGCCTGCGATCGGCTCCTACCCATCTTGCTGAATCATGCCGTCCACGGAGGTACATGGCAAGACTACCATGTCGACGAGAGGCGTGAGCGGTCACTAACGAGCAGGATTGCAGAAGGCTCGCCAGCACTCTGGTCGGTTGCAGAGGCGGCGATCGAAGACGCGGTCAGAAACGGGTGGCTACGCTCCGCAAACGATTAAACACGCTCTTTTCTCAAATCGTAGGTCGCCCCTCCAAGCCCCGCTGTCCCGCTCCGCAGCTCGGACTGAGCTGAGCACCTCCAGAGGTTTAAACCAGATGGAAGGCGCCGCATATCGGAACCCAAAGATCTGTGTTCTTGATCTATGGCTGCGGACCGCGTTAACCGGCATAAACGTGTTACAGCAACATCATTATCGGAACAGGCAGCCAGAGTTGACCAATCTCCACTTTGTTCTAGTTTGGCAGCTCCGGTGGAGGTAGTCGCAGGAGAGAGCATGAGTGTGCCGTCAAGCAGGACCGTCTGCTCGTTTCAGAGACAGATGATCTCACTGAGGCGTATCCGCCAAGTTCGAGGCATCAAGCAGGGGCACGTCGCGCAGCTGATGGGTGTCAGCCAAGCTACGATGTCCAAATGGGAGACTGGTATCCTCAGACCCTCCCCTGAGCAATGCGTCAAATTCCAGCAGATTTTCGCGGCTCGGCTTTGTCCGATCCATGATGGTTGGGTGAAGCGGTTTGTCGAGAACTCTGCTGGAAGCGCTCACTTGATATGCCATTTCACCCACAATCTATTGGCCGCATCGAAAACTCGCTATCGGGAGTGGGGACAAATTCCATCCTCGATGTACGAACGCCCGCTTCTCGACGATGCTCCAGATGACATACAGGTTGCTGAGGATACTCTACTGAAAAACATAGAGACTACTGGCTTGATGCGTCCGTTCGCCATCAACACCAATGGTCGCAAGGGTGGCCGTTACTCCGTCCACCCCTCGCTGGTTCTTTGGGAGACTTTCCAACTCAGCGATGGAAGCTGGGTGCGACTGGTGTCAAACATGGGCAGGCAACATATACCATCGGAGACGCAGTATCTCAATACTGCCTAGCCAACGAGAGCCATAGGCGCTTCGGTGGTGAAGCGCATGGCCTGCCTGACCAGTCTCGGATCGACATTGCGGATCCCGGGAACTTGTAGCCAGAGGCGGAGCAGCAATCTTCCTTTGCTCGGTTCGGGGTGGTCCTCGAACGCTGTACGCGAATGCATGACCGTGTGATTGTTGAGGAACATCACGTCACCGGGCCCCATTGCCTGGTAAACATGCATTGAAGGGTCGAGAGCTAGGCTATCGAGGTGGTCAAGCGCCGCGATTTCCTCGACCGAAAGCGTCGTTCCTGCCTGCTTCACGCCAAGTTCGATAAACGCACGTAGGTATCTGCAACTCCACTGATTGCCGACCAGACTCAGTATCGGGATCGGGCGCTCCGTCCGTTCTCCGTCAGGATAGCCGTAGACAAAGCCACGGCGGAGAATATCAAGTGCACCAGTCTCATTGGACGCAAGCAGAGCGTTGAGCATGGCCATCGAGCTGACAATGGCATTCTCCCCTCCTGAGAGAGCTGCACGGACGCAGAAAAGAACAAGAACGTCTGAACTGTCGCTATGGAAGGCGAGTTCGACATTCGATCTGTAGCCGCGAGCCGCTCGGTCTCCGCCGCTCTCATCGGCTACTCGGACGCAGGTCTCGCCCCGAGGGTTCTGAGGCAAGAGAACTCCGATGGCGCGGCCGAGTGTTTGAAGGAGACGCTCGAGACTGGCTTCAGCCAAATCGGTGGGAAATCCCCGCAGAAGCGCCACGCCGCGCCCCGACACCAAATTCCCTGGCGATGCCGTCAATAGGCCCGGGCACTGGGATGACAACCTCAGGGACCCGGCAACCCCCAGCCTGACACATGGATGCCTCAACCAAACTATCCATGTGTCCCGCATCCATGCCGTAGATCCAGGATCTGTCAGCGCGCAGATCGGCCGAGGTCCAAACGCCGCGACCTTCAACAAGAGCATGACGGTTCATATTGGGCTCCCATTTGATCTGGATGGCTTGTGAACTTCGGCGCCATGCTGCCTGCGATAAGTGAGCGGCCCGCATGAATGCGAGCCTTCTTTGAGCTTGTTGCGATCCATGGGATCGCCCCGATGGCGACCAGTGCGAGTGAGAACGAAACATCAGGCCAGACGGTCGCGAGTCGATAGCCGATGGAGGAGGAGAGTTCTCGGAGATCGTCCTCTGCGTCTAAAGACGTCTCCTGTATTAGAAGGAAACCATTATGTTCGAGTCCTACAGTCTTCGCAGGGACAGCCTTCCCAAGCATTCCGAGCAGATCATGGCTCGCGGTCAAAGCGATGTCTTCGACGTCCGACGCCAACACCACCCGCTCCCCGCCGGAAATGGATTCCTTAGCGCGACCAAGAATATAAAGTTCGTTACCTTCGAGAAGGCCAAGATCCCCTGTGTCGAGTCGCCGTGACCTGGGGCGAGGAAGTGTCGCCAAATCACGGTGGGTAACGTCATAGGCGTCGAAGATCGACGGCGTTTCAACCACGACGCGTCCGACACAATTTGGGGGCAGCCGTTCTCCATGTTCGCCCTCAACACGGATAACCACGCCCCGACTGGGAGTGCCGCTGCTGAACACCTGGCGTACGTTGGCTTCGCCCGGTTCAGCGATGGCACGGCGTCCTAGGGCAGGGAGCGAAAAGCTGATCGATCGGGGGGAGCGGCTTGAGGTCGTCGAAATGAGCCCCGCAGCCTCCGTCATGCCATAAGCCGTCCGAAACTCTAGACCACGGCCGATCTGCTGAGCGAATTTTCGTTCAATGGCCTCGACGGTTGCGGCCCGGAGTGGCTCCCCTCCGATGATGATCCTCCGGAGAGACCCATACCGGTCCTCTCCGAAAAACGACTCAGGAAGTTGGAGAGCCCGAGCTATGAATGAGTCAGGGCATGCTAGATACGTGATCGCAAAATTGTCCACTGCATCCAACATGCAGGCTTCGGCTCCTACTGCCGGAGCGTCTGTGGGAATCACTGCTAATCCGCCCCTGATGAGTGGCATGATATAGCCGGTCATCAGGGCCGCGGAATGGTGCGGCGAGCCGAGTGCGAGAATGCGTGACCGAGAACTGAATTCCCAGCGATCGGCCGTGTAGACCGCGTTGAAGACAACGGCCTCAGCTGACAGGACCGTCCGTTTGGCAGGTCCCGTGGAACCGGATGTGAAGAGCGTATGCCCTGTGGGACGTCGGAGTTTGCGCAGCTCCTGTCGGGGAGCCGACGGCTCAATCAGGTCCCCAAGCTTGATCAAGCGACCTCCTGGCGCCCAGTCACCGAGGACTCCGCCTTGCGCCAGGCGGCCCAGCATCACCGGTGTGACAATGGTGAATTCAGCTGCCAACCGGGAGGCGAGCGGTGCAACCAACGTCCGGAGTGGCCCGATAGCACCACTTGAAACCGGAGCTGGGAGCATGACGGGCGGGCATCCGGCCGTGACGCGAATAAGGTATGCAATGGCGGCGTCGATGCCGGGCTCGGCGATCAGCGCGATATCGGAGTGGGCGGACGAAGTCTGCTCAAGTAACAGCGCTCCTCTTACAACTACGGCGCCGAGCTCCCCGTAGGTGATGACGCGATTGATCGATAAACCGTCGCATGTTTCGATAAACGCGATCTCTCCGGGATCTGCTTCAACGTAGTAAAAGAAAAGATCTGCCACATCACAGGCGTCGATTGGAGCGTATCTGGCTGCCCGCGTCGTCAGGGACATCGCCTTAAACCACCCGACCAAAGAGCTTTTCGCCTGCGTCTCCGTGGATGCGCGGAAGAATCCAGCCATTTTCAACCCCGTCCCCCACAACACCGACCTGAATGTGCCTGAAGAGATTGGCGGCCTTGATCGAGTCGAGAGCTTCCGGCGAGGCGAAGGCGACGGCGGCGCTGACGTTGCCAATCCCACGGCTTCGCAGCTCAGCGCCAACCTCAATGAGAGTGTCTCCTGTTGCAGCAACCGTGTCGAGTAGAATGACTGGGGAAACAGTTTCGTCTATACTGGCGGACAGGCTCAGCTCAACCGTCCGCCGGACCTTGTCTTTGCGGGCAACAGCGAACGCCACCCTCGGGTAGCCGTAGGTGTCCTCATAGGACGCAAGCATGGCAACCCCCGCTCGCGCGATCGGCAAGAGCAGGCCTGCCCTCGGGATGTATTTCTCGGAGGCGTAGGACATCAGCCGCGACAGCTCGTTTATGGTCTCGCGAGCAGCTCGACGCTGGATGTAGGGTTTCGAGAAAGCCCTGATATGGAGAGCCGCCTGTGCTGTCAGATCGCCTGCTCTCGCTAGAATGTCATAGCTGGGGAGGATTGGCTCCGCCAGCATCTGCACATCACTCACCTCGACCTCCTATGATCTGGATCAGTTCAATGGCAATGCGGATCATGAAGTCTGGACATTCAGCCAAGCATTGCTCTTGGTCGCCGTAGCCGTAGGCGGCCCAGCACACCGGCGCGCCGATGGCACGAGCGTAAGAAATGTCCGTTATCGTGTCGCCAACCACGAGGACATGTTCTGGCAGCGTTGACCCAAGTCGCGGCTGGATGCGTTCAAAAAAGCTCTTCGGATCAGGTTTTGTCGGCTGGGCATCCCGCGCCGCTACAACAAAGCTGACGTAATCATCGAGATTGTGGTATTTCAGAGTGTTGGAGATCGCTGCCTCGCCCTTATTAGACGCAACGACAACAACACCGCCTGCCTGCCTCACGTTCTCCAATGTAAGCTCGATTCCAGGATATGGGACGCTCTCTTTCGCACCAAACCCGGAATCGTAAATGTTTCTATAGGTTGTGACCCAGTGGCCAACAATAAAATCCTTCTGGTCGCCCTCCCAAAGAGCCCGAAACGTGCTCTCCAACGTTGCGCCCAGATGCAGCGTGCCGTCGACCCTATCAGCCGAAGGTGGCTTCACACGGCTTTCGACAAAGGTCGCGAACACGGTCTTGCGAATTGCCGACCATGTATCAAACATCGTCCCGTCGAAATCAAAGAGTGCGCTCTTGAAGAACATCACTGTCATCCCTCTTAGCTGTCCAAGAAGGCCTCAAGCCACATCAGTGCAGTCTCGCTGCCCGCTAGCATGGAAGCGTTCCTCAGCCGGGCAGACGCCTGCACATCTGGCGTGAGAGCGAGGTTGTTAGCCATCAGATCATTTTGATAATCGGCTGTATACTCCGGGTGCCCTTGGCATCCAAGGGCCCATTGTCCAAGCTGGAAGATCTGGACCGGACATCTATCGTCGCCCGCCAGCACCTTTGCGTCTGGGGGTGCTTGGCGAACCTGCTCGCCATGGTTGAATATCATGGTGGTTTCCCGTCTATAAGCTTTCGAGAGGTAGGATCTCTCGTTTAGGCGCACTTGTCGCTTACCCACATTCCATCCGAGCGGCGACGTGCCGACCGTTCCGCCCATTGCCGCAGCGATGACCTGGTGCCCAAAGCAGAAGCCGGCGAACCTCATGTTACGACCCTCACCCTCACGGACGAAGCCTTTAAGGCGAGCGATCCAGGGATGATCGTCATTGACTGAAAATCGGCTGCCACTGATCAAGAAGGCGTCACATCTGTAATCGCGTGGCGGTAGGCCGAAGCGCACCTCAAAGATATCAAGCTCCTTACATGTCAGCGGTCCGACAAACCTCAAGAACATCAGCGGAGATCACCGTGCTGCGTTAGCAGGTTGTCATTCACGTAGTCAGCCTTCAACAAAGCAAGGCGGAATTTCTGTGCCATTTGGGCGCGTTCAGTGCGTCGCGACAAAGTCGATGATGACCATATCCCTGAAGGTTTCGTAGCCACCAAGACGAGGGGCGACAGGAGACGCCGTGTGGTACAGGCTCCGGTCGTTGAAGAAAATATACTCTCCTGGCTGCAGCTCGCGGTCCAGAAGGATATCTTCCTCTTTCCTGGTCCGAGAGACGATGCTGGCTCCCCCAGAAACGTTCTTTCTTGCCACATTCAAGTGGCAAGAAAAGTCATACCCGTCCTGATGGAGGCCAGGCGCGGGTGTTCCCATGTGACTGTCGGTTGCCATGACGCGGATCATATTGAGTCCTAGGGCGTATCTCTCGAGGTTTGAAATAGGGAGCGTCCGGAGAAGAGATAGCAGGAGTTCCCTGGTCGCCGGATGGGTCTGAACCTCGCTTTGGATGGGGGAAACGGAAGAGTCCCCGAACTTGGTGTGATAGTCGCGTTTGTGGTTGAAATACCGTGTATCGCCGGGAACAGCGGCCAGATCGCCGTCCTTGACGCGATAGGTGGCGAAGCCGCGATACCGCGACTGGAAGGAGTTGCCCATGTAGTCGATTACGTCCGGCTTCAGCGTCTCGAATGACTCTCCGAATTCACTGGCAACGCTGTTGAGGCATTTGCTGAGAATGAAGCTGTTGAACGAAAGCCCTGTCATCCGTTTAACTCCATCCCCCATGCAGGTTGTGGGATCGGCTTGGCAGACCTCCTAAGGCATTTCCCTGTATCGCGACACGAATATGATATGCCTTTCGTCATCAAATTCTGATCGTTAATGCAAAGCGATGAATCATCGAAGTGCAAATGGAGCTGCACTAGGCGAGCCCATTTGGAGGTGGTCCCAGGTTGCGGTTTTATACGCTACCGGTTTGATGGCGGCGGCCGGGTTCGGAAAGCTCGTGATCATCCTACCCGCCGCTCAACACGATCTCCATTTGACGCTTGGGCAATCGGGATTGCTCATCTCCTTGGTGGAATGGTGTGGAGCTATCGGCGGGGTCTTCTTCAGCACACGGATCGGAGGCATTGGTCTGCAAAGGTCACTTCTTTTTGGCCTTGCCACACTGGCCATTGCGGCCATCAGCGAAGGGCTCGTGTGGGGCCTGCCTTCGCTCTTTCTGGCGCGAGCAATCGAAGGCGTCGGCTACGTCGCCGTCGTCATTGCGGCACCTGCTTCCATATCTAAGTATGCAAACCCGGCAATCCGGCCCATGGCTCTTGCTCTGTGGAGCACCTTCGTGCCTGTTGGGATTGCCGCCGGCATTGTTCTGTCGGGCATTGCGTTGAACTATCTGAGCTGGAGAGGAACGCTCATCGCCAACGGCGCTCTTACCCTTGCCGTCTTCACGCTCGCGTTCGTGGCGATCCCGTCTTCCAGGCGCGGTGGCTTCCTCAAGGTCGCGACGATTCCTACGTCACGCCAACCCGATTACGGTGGCTGGCTTCTGGGGTTCGGATTCGGCGCCTTCACGATCGTCGAGGTCGGTCTGCTGACACTGATGCCGGACTACTTGGTCGATCAAACGCGGTCCGGCTTAAATCTGGCCACATGGTTCACGAGCGGCGTTGCTATCGCCACGCTCGGTGGAGCGGCGGTCGTGGCCTTCAGCCGCAAAAGCCTCGCTTGGCTGACAGGACTGCTCTTCGCGGGCTTGATACTTCCAGCGCTCATAGCGATCGCCGTCTTTGCGTCAATCTTCGGTGACGCACATGGTGTGGCGTTCGTTCTGTTCTGCACGGTCGGCATGTTATGGGGGATTGTGCCTGCCCTGGTCTTCGGGTGCTTGCCAGCCTTCATCAAGCAGGAGACTGACGCCGTGGCGACCAGCGGGAGGATTGCTCAGTTCGGAGCTGCCGGATCGCTCATTGGGCCGCCCTTTATTGGTGTCCTCTCAAGCAACTGGGGGTGGAACGCCGGAGCGCTTTCGACCCTTGCCTTTTCGACAGTCGCCTTTTGCTGTCTATGGAGCGCCATCAAGCGCCTCGATCTCGACTGAGCATTTCCACTCGCGCGTTGAGCAGGATGCCGTAACCATTACCACCGGCGTCGTATGGCTCCCTTGGCTGTTGCTTTTGCCCATCGAGCAGATTTCAAAGCCGTCCTACACCGCCGTGTGGCGGCAGCGCGTCGCGGCGGCCAAGGAGAAACGTAGAACAACGAGGACGACGTCAGCCCGACTCAGGCCGGGCGATGTCATCAAGCTGCCGCAGGAAGCCAATTCCGAGAAGATGGGCTTCATCGCCAGCGAGTTCCGCGTCCAGTACTTCCGAAAGCGGACTGAACCGCTCCGGGTTTTCCGGAGACCGATTGGTTTGAGTCTCTACGCGGCGATCGGCATGGCCTCAAGAGCGGCGTAGTAGTCGGCTTCGGCCTCGGCGGGCGGGATGTTGCCGATCGGCTCGAGGAGGCGACGGGTGTTGAACCAGTTGACCCAGTGCAGGATGGCCAGCTCGACGGCGTCGACGCTGCGCCAGGATTGGCGATGGATCACCTCGGCCTTGAACAGGCCGTTGATGGTCTCGGCGAGTGCGTTGTCGTAGCTGTCGCCGACGCTGCCGACAGAAGGCTCGATCCCGGCTTCGGCCAGCCGCTCGGTGTAGCCGATGCTCCAATCGAGTATTCGAGATTCGAGGAGCGCCTAGACGGCGGCCCGATAGGCGGGCACGTTCCAGTAAAATGGACGAAACTCGACAATGCGGTCGCCGCTGGTCCGCACGACCTGCGCCATAGGTAGCTCGAGCTTCTCACCTGTCTTGCGGGACCGGGTGATCAGGCGGCACGTGATGACCACCGTGTCGCCCTCGACGAAGAAGCGCCGCTCCTTAACCTCGAGTTGATCGAAGACGGCGCTCATCTGGCGCGCCCAATCTTCGTAGCCGGCGTACCCGTGAAAGTCGCCGCCCCAGGGCAGGTCAGGCGATTGATACAGCACCACATTCGAGGACAGCGTCGCGGCCATTGCCGCGAAATCGGCGCCGGCCGCCGCACCGCCCGCGTTCATGTAGTCGGCCTCCGCAGCGTAGAAGCGGCCAATGACTTCGATGGGATCACTCATCCGACCGTCCCTTCCGCGTGGTCGGCGCGCAGGGTCTCGAACACTGTCATCGTCCGCGGCGCGCGCAGCAGATCGGGCAGCTTCGCTTCGTAATCGGCCCGATACGGCCGCTTCATCTGCACGGCGAAGAAGTCGTCGCGGTCTCGCCAGGTCTCGTAGAGCATGAATACGGCGGGATCGTCCGCCGACCGGTGCAGGAGCGTGTTCACGAAGGTGGGCTCGTGACGCATCTCGTCGTTCACCGCGTTCGCCAGGGCGATATACTCATCCTCGCGCCCCGGCTTGATGGGCACGGTGACGAGCAGGACGAACTGGTCCGTCCTCTCAGGGCCGCTCACAGCACCACCTCGTCACCGTCAGGGTCGGCGCGGAATATCGCCTGACCGCCGGCACGGAACGTGGCGGCCGTGCCAAAGGTGTCCTCCATGAACTGCATGTAGGTCACGCGCCCGTCGGTGACCCGGGCGAGGATTGCGAAGGGCGAGGTCACGGCCTTGCCGAGCGTGGTCGAGCGATACGTGAAGCGACCGAACAGGGCCACTTTGTCCGCGCCCTCGATCACGTCCTCGACCTCGAAGCCCTCGTTCGCCCAGTAGCGGCCGACGCGCGTGTAGGTGCTGACGACGGCTTCGGCGCCGCCTTGGCTGGTGCCCGCCCAGGGCATCAGCTTCTTGAGGTCGGGATTGTCGTAGCTGAGCGAAACGTAGGTCGCGTCAGGCGCCACCAGCTCCTTCACCGCATCGGGGTCGGTGGGGTTGTCGAGGATGGCGCGGACCACCTCCGCGGGTGTTCTCGGCATTGCTCAAACTCCTAGGCTCGACTTATGGACTGCTTGTGCCATATATCCTGGCCCAGTCCCTAGTCAAGGCGGCGAGATCCAGACGCCGAGGAGTTGCCATGCAGGTTCGCGCCGCCGTCGTTTCCGAGCCGTCCGGGGCATTCGAGATCGCCGAGCTGACCCTCGCCGACCCGCGCCCGTACGAGGTGCTGGTGCGCGTGGTCGCCACCGGCATCTGCCAGACCGACCTGAACGTGCGCGACCAGCGCTACCCCGTGCCGCTGCCGGCGGCGTTCGGCCACGAGGGTGCGGGTGTGATCGAACGCGTGGGCGCGGGCGTCCGCGGCCTCGTGCCTGGTGATCGCGTTGTGCTGTCGTATCCCTCCTGCGGGACCTGCTCGGCGTGCCGCACTGGCCACAACCCTTACTGCGAGCATGGCGAAGCGCTGTGCTTCGCCGGCGCACGGCTGGACGGCAGCACGGCGCTGGCGCGTCCGGACGGTGCGCCGGTGCACGGCCACTTCTTTGCCCAGTCCTCTTTTGCCACCCACGCGCTCGCAGACGCCAGCAACGTGGTCAAGGTCGACGATGACCTACCGCTCGAGCGGCTCGGTCCGCTCGGCTGTGGCTTCCAGACCGGCGCGGGCGCGGTGCTCAACGCGCAGGGCTTCCGCCCTGGGGCCAGCGTCGCCGTATTCGGCGCGGGAGCTGTCGGGCTCGAAGCGCTAATGGCGGGCGTGATCACCGGCTGCGCGCGCGCGTGCTGAACCGCCTGGCCGACCGTTTCGCGGCGCGACGACCTCGTCCGGCTGCTCGGCCGCGAGAACGGCAAGATCGCCGCTCACGCCCGGCTGGAAGTCGGCATCGCGCCCGAAACGCTGCGCTTCAACGCAGCACTCGCGCTCACGCAGGCCGGCAGCGCCGCCGAGCAGGCTCCGGGTCAGCTTTCCGTGGTGCTGCGGCAGCCGGCCGGGGTGGCGGGGATCATCGCGCCGTGGAACTCGGCGGTGGCGCTGGTGGTCCGTTCGCCGGCACCGGCGCTCGCCGCCGGATGTACCGCGGCGGTGATGCTGCCTGCCCAGACCGCGCAGGTGAACGCGCTGATCGCCGAGATCATGGCCGAGGTAGGCGAGCTGCCGCGTCGCGTGGTCAACCTGTTCAACGGCGGCAAGGAAGCTGGCAATGCCCTGGTCGTCTTGCCCGACATGCCGGTGATCAGCTTCACCGGCAGCACCGCGACGGGCCGTGCGATCTCTGCCAACGCCGCGCCCCGAGTGAAGCGGCTCGGGCTGGAGCTCGGCGGCAAGACGCCGATGATCGTGTTCGACGACGCCAACCTCGACGCTGTCGTGCCGGCGCTGGTCCATGCGCTGACGGTGTTCGCCGGCCAGTTCTGCATGACCGGCAGCCGGTTGCTGGCGCAGCAAGGGATTGCCGACCAGCCTCGCGACGCACTGGCGGCACGTCTGCAGGCGGTGCGGATCGGTTCTGCGGCCGACTCAGCAGCGGAGATGGGGCCGCTCATCGACCAGGCGAACGTGCGGCGGGTGGACCGCCTGGTCGAGGAGGCAATCGCGGCCGGCGCTAGTCCCGTGCTACGCGGCGGCCCGGCGATGGATGGCGCGCTGGCGCAGGGCGCCTTCTACCGGCCGACGCTGCTGGAGGTGACAGACCCTGCGCTGGCGATCGTGCAGCAGGAGGTCTTCGGCCCGGTGCTGACGTTGCAGCGCTTCGACACCGAGGCGGAAGCGATCACGCTCGCCAACGGGACGGAATACGGCCTTGCCGCCAGCGTGTGGTCACGCGACGCCGACCGGCCGTTCCGCGTGGCGCGGGCGCTGGACGCGGGCACGGTCTGGATCAACGGCTGGGCCGCGCTGTCCGACCAGTTCGAGGAGGGTGACTTCAAGCAGAGCGGCCAGGGCCGGATGCGGGGCTTGGCCGTGCTGGACGACTTCGTGGAGTACAAACAGGTCGCCTTCGTCGCGGCCGCCGCCGGGGGCGCCGCGTGACGCCCGCCCAGACGGCGCTGGAGCGCTTCTACGTGGCGGAGGAGACCTACATGGCGGCCAAGGCGCCCGACTTCGCGCCCATCGCCGCGACGCTGCACCCGGACTGCCTGATCCGTCAGCCGGCGGCACTGCCGTACGGCGGCGAGTGGCGCGGCCACACTGGTTTCGAGGCCTGGATGCGGAGCTTCCGCGCGACCTGGTCCGCGCTGTCGGTGCGCGATCCGCGCGTCTTCCTGACAAAGGATGAAGCCGTGATCTTCAGCCGCTCGCACGTCCACGCCACCGCGCGTGTCACCGGGCGGCAGACAGACTGGCCGCTGCTGCAGCAGATCGAGGTGCGCGATGGACTGATCCTGACGCTGCAGCCTTTTCACTGGGACACGGCGGCGATGCTGTACGCGCTTGCCGAGCCGGACTGAGGCGTGTCCACCGCGACCGGATCGATCGCGCGGCGCGACGACGCGGAAGCGGAGCTGCCGCTGTCGGCTTCGCTGGCGCTGGCGATGACGGGGTTCACCGCCATCGCCACGGAAACGCTGCCGGCCGGTCTTCTCTCTGCAATCGCGCGGGGCTTGGGCCTTACCGAAGCTTCGGCCGGCCAGTTGGTGACGGTTTACGCCTGCGGTTCGCTGATAGCGGCCCTGCCGCTGACAGCCTGGACACAGAGGTTCCGGCGTCGGCCGACGCTGTTGGTGACGATCGCCGGCTTCCTGGCCTTCAACATGGTGACGGCCGTGTCGAGCAGCTTCTGGCTGAGGCTGGCCGCGCGGTTCCTGGCCGGTGTCGCCGCAGGTCTGGCCGGGGGCGTGCTGTCGGGGTACGCGCGGCGGATGGTCGCCGAGCCGCTGCGGGGTCGCGCGCTCGCGATCGCCATGCTGGGCACGCCGGTAGCATTGTCGCTGGGTGTTCCAGCGGGAGCCTTCCTGGGCTCGATCGCCGGTTGGCGCGCCGCGTTCATCGCGATGTCCGCCACGGGGGTCGTTTTGATCGGTTGGGTGTTGCGCGACGTGCCGGACTTCGCCGGCCAGGCTGCGCGGGAGCGGATGTCTATGGTCGCGGTGTTCGCCAGGCCAGGAGTCCGCCCGGTGCTCGCGACGGTGCTCGCCTGGATGGCGGCCCACAACCTGCTCCACACGTACGTCGCTGCTCTTGCCGCACGTGCCGGGCTCGAGGGACGGGTCGATCTCCTGCTGTTCGGCTTCGCCTCGCCGCCCTGGCCGGCCTCTGGTTCACCGGGCGGCTCATCGATCGCGCACTTCGGCCTCTCATGCTGACCAGCCTGGCCGTGTTCGCCGCGGCGGCGCTGCTGTTCGGCCTCGTCGGTCGGAGCCTGGCAGCGGCCTGCGGCGGCGTCATCGCCTGGGGCCTAGCGTTCGGCGGTGCGGCGACCTAACTTCAGACTGCGGCGGCCAAGGCGTCCGGCGAGGGTGTTGATCTCGCCAGCGCCATGGTGACCACCGCTTGGAACGACGCCATTGCCGCAGGCGGCTCCTTTGGAGGCGTGCTGCCGAGCCGAGCGGGTTCCGTCTCGCTTCCCTGGGCCGCATTGGCGCTCGCGGCCGTTGCTCTTCTGATCGTCGTTGCCCGTCGGCAGCCGGCGCCGACCCGCAGGCCCGCGGGCAACTGAGCGCCAGATTGGGGGCGCGCGCACGATGGAGGTCCAATGGCCCGCACCGGCCGGCCGCGCAAGTTCGACAGGGATAAGGCCGTTGCTGCCGCAATGGAGCTGTTCTGGAAGCACGGCTTCGAGGGTGCCTCGCTCGAGCGCCTTCGCAAAGTCATGGGTGGCATCTCATCCGCCAGCTTCTATGCCGCCTTCGCCTCCAAAGAGGCGCTCTACCGGGAAGTCCTCGTGAGCTACCTCGATACCCACGGGCGCGTGCTTGAGGCCCTGAGCGACGGCCGCCTGGCGCCACGCGACCGTATCGAACAGGCGCTGCGCCGGTCCGTGCGGATGCAGACGGACCCTTCGCACCCGTCCGGCTGCATGATCACGCTTTCGGCCACGGTCGGCTCCGCTGAGCTTGACACGCTGAGGGTGCTTACTGCTGCGGAGCGCGCAGCTAACCGCGAAGCTTTTAGCGCCTGCGTCCGCGAGGGCATCGAGCTGGGCGAGCTGCGCCCCGATGCCGACGCCACGGGCTTGGCTGCACTGTTCGAGGGGCTGCTCGTGGGCTTCTCAATCCAGGCGGTGGATCAGGTGCCCGCGAGCGCCCTGAACGGAGCGATCACGAGCGCCCTGGCTGCCTGGGATAGCGCGCGCTGCGTCAAAGGTCCGGGCGCCCAAAGTCCAGCTCGCCAAGCGGTCCTATAATTCACGTCGGATAAAGCTGCATCCGTCTGTTCAGCCGAACTTGGGCTCAGATCGACCGCAAAGGAGGAGCTATTGGCAGCAACGGCCACATCGTCGAGGTGGCGGGCAAATGGGCTGGCGGCCTTCTCCTCCGCGATCGCGACGGCCGGGTCGGCCAGGTGGACTGGAAACAGCTGGCGGACGCCAAGACAGGCAGGGTCCTAGCCGGCTTCGGACACGCGATGACCGTCGATGCCGCTCAGGGCATTACCTCCGACGAGCACAGCAACGCCCTTCCTCGGGGCTCTGGCGGCATGACCGGCTTCACTGCCTACGTGGCAGAGAGCCGCGCGCGCGGCGCCACATGGACCCTGATTTCGGACGAGGCGACGTTCGAGGCTGTGCGGAACAAGCGAGCGCTTGGCGCCCAGACGCCCCACGCGGCAATCGCCATCATCTGACTGATGACCGTGGTCTGACTGGTCGAGACGCCACCCGAACACGCGTCTTTGGCGCGACCTTCTTCATATGGTGGTTGGATGCGCCGGCGAGTGATCGTGTTGGGAGGAGGTGTCGTCGGGATATCCACTGCGCTCTTCCTCGCATGGGCGATCGGTTCCGGGTTATCGATTCCAGCGACGCCGAGGCCTGACATGCCTCGACCGGTGAAAGTGACAGCACCCAGCATTGTTGGGGCCCTTTCCGAAGGAGCCATAGAACTTGGTCGCGATCACGACTTGATCGCGTGAAATCCCCGAGACGCGGAGTGCCTGATCCGTAATCTTCTTGGACGCGCCTAAAATGAACACCGGCGGCCGGATCGAGGAAATTGATGCCGCCCTAGGTTGCGCGCGCCACCATGCGGTCGGAGTCGGCTTGATTAAGCTTACCCATGTGCTGCCAAACGCCGTCAGTCAGCAAAGTTACGACTTATTGGCACTAAGGACGAGACGTGCGATTAAGGGCCTGTTCGGCACGCGCATTTAGCGCATGCGTGCATTATCGTAGATCCAGGATGCCATGGCCCGCGCAACGAAACTAACGACCACTCGACGTTCCGGCTCCACAGCCGAACCCAAGAAGAAGGTCGGCCGCCCTGTCGGCTCGAAGAATCGAGCTGTTCCCGCTCCGAAGTCCAGGAGCGCTGCAGCGCCGAAGAAGGCCGCCATGTCCCGCGCGTCGGCGGCGCCTGCGCCGGTTCGCATGAACAAGGCCGACCTCGAAGCGCATGTCGTCAAGCTTGAGCGCGGCCTCGCGCGTGCGAAAGCACAAAACGCCGAGCTGAAAAAGGCGCTCAAGGACGCGCAGCAGTCGACCGCGGTGGAAGCAGCTCCGCCTGTGGCCAAGCCCGCGAGGGCAACTCGGAAGACGGCCAGCAGCGCGCCGGTTAAGCGCACACGGCGGACGAAGGCCGAAATGGCAGAGGCCGCAGAGGCCGCAGAGGCACAGGAAACCGAGGCGGCTTCATCCGACGACTAGTAGCGACGGAGCTTTGCGCTGTGCATCGGCCGGCAAGGTCGGTGCACAGCGCAGAGCAGCTAACTGTCGAGCGCAACGGATGCTGGCTCAGCCGTGGCCCGCTTGCTTGGCAGCATCGTCGAGAAAGATGGGTTGGGCAGCCGGGTTGACGGATACCTCCGCCCTCTCGAGCGACTGCAGGAGCACTGTCCGATCGAGCCGCAGGTACGGGCCAGCAGGTCGACATAGAGGCCCACGAAGAGCGGCCCATGACCGTCGCTGATGCCATCGTGGCTGCTCGTCATTGCATGAGCCATCTCGTGCAGCAGAAGCCTGGAAGGAACCCGTTCGGGCAGGCGGAGGATGAGCCGGGTGGCGTCTGCTTGGCGTGCCAAGCCTGCCTCGGCAACCGCTCGACCTTGGGCGGGTACCGCAGCCCCATCTCGCTCCAGATCGCGTCGACCATGCCTTGCGCCTGCGCGAAGGCGATGAGGCTTGGATCGCGCGGTGCGACGACGACGTCCTCTCAGGCGTAGAGCCGTGCCCGTTGACCGTCGCGGCCGCTCATCCCTCGAGCTGCGCGTGTCCGTCACGCGTGACAGGGCGGCGCGGGTTGACCCGCTCGCCCGCGTCCCGGCTGGCCCGGAACGCCTGGTCCCGGCGGAACGTCAGGCCGGTCATCGAACGCAGCTTCGGTGCGCTGACCCGGAAGGCGTCCTCGACCACTTGGTGGCGAAGGAGCACGAGCGCGGTGCCGGTGGGCCGCTGTGCGGCCACGCTCACCTCGCGCTCGGCATGCATCGCCGTCAGGCGCTCCGCGACGCGGGCCGCCATGCCGATCTGGAAGTTGCTGTTCGCCTGCCGCAGCCGCGTGCCCGCGAGCTCCGGGCGACGCATCCGAAAGCCCTCGAGCTCGGACCGGATCGCCCGGTCGATCACCACGAACAGGTAGGACGCTAACGCGGTGTCGGTCGCGAAGCCGAAGAACACGTGGCTCGGCGGCGCCGGCTCTCGCTCCAGCCACACCTTGCAGTCGCAGAAGCGCGCGATCGCCGGCACGCAGGTGTCGATCGGTCGACGTCGCAGGCCGCCAGCAGGCACTCTCGCCTCGACGCACGGCGCCTGTCGGACGTCGATCTCGTCCATCGTCAGCGCGTAGCGCTCGAGCAGCCGTCCCACCATCTCGGCGGCCGCCATGGCCTCTGCTTCGGTGCAGCCCCGCTCCACCGTCCGCTCGACTAGTGCCTTGATCCGCGCCTTCACCCGGGCGACCTCGTCTTGCTGGCTCATGTCGCCCTGCCCGGCTCGCCCACGCCGCGACCGCTAGGCGCTGCGCCGCGCGACGCGGACGACGCGCTGCTCGGCGTCCTCGCCAAGCAGCATCAGCTGCATCGGGACCACGGCCTGCTCCTGCGGGTCGCTCAGTGGCCGGCCAGAGGCATTCGACCTGCCCCTCCTCGCCGCGCAGGGCCAGGAACACCACGCGCTGAACGTCGCTCGAGGCCTCCGCCTCCAGCGCAAGGCGGAACACCAGGCCTTCCGCCCTCTCCTTCCCCAGCACCAATGACAGCTGCTCGGCCTCGATCACCTGCCGGCGCAGTGTGCGGGCGGTCGGCTCGTCCGCTGCTCCCCGGAAGAAGCGTACGGGCACATCCTCAATCAGGAAGACGAAATGGTGGCTCTGGTCGAGCACGGTGAGCCAGTCGTGGGTCCGCGCCTCCGCAATCCGCTGGAGGCGCTGCTTGCCGAAGGCATAGGCCCGGCAGCCGATCGACCAGCTGTCGTCGCCCATCTCGGGCGAGGCCATCCGCACCGCATCCCGACGGGCGTTCGCCAGCAGCCGGGCGCAGAACCGCAAGCGCTCTGCCGTCAATGCAGGATGGATCTCCCACGGGAGAACCTGCGAAGCCGAAGTCGGCCGCTCGGCGGTCGTCACCTCCTTCCGCGCGAGCGCCTTGCTGATCGCTGGGAAAGCTTGAACAGGTCCGATGGTCAGCCTCCCTCGAGAAGCTCTGCCGCGCGGGAGCGATGGTAGGCCCGGCCGAGTCGAGTTCCCAGCAGGCCATCGGATGCTCTTCAGATCGATCCGGTTGGCGTGATCGTGCTGCATGAGCAGGGGCGCACAGGTCCGGACGCTCGCTTCTGAAACGATGAGCTGGACGACCCTAATACCAAGAGAGCCACTCGATGCAGAAACGCATAATTATCCATTAAGCACAACGCCGGACCGTCCTTTCACTTGTCGGCCGCTTGATCGACGGGCATCGACCGTGGTTTATCCGGAGGCGACCAGAGGGCGGCAGATTATGGGAGTTACGTTTAGGATCCGGTTTTTGTCGGGCTTGGTCGTGCTGTTCCTCCCGTGCGTTCGCGCGCTTGCCGCTCCCGCGGCACTGGAGGAGATCCATGTCCAGGCGCGCCACCGAACCGAGAGCGTCCAGAAGGTGCCGATCTCGGTCGGCGTGGTGAACGTCGCCCGCGCCAAGCTGACCGGGCGCAACGACCTCCGCGCGATCCTGAACGAGGAGCCGTCCGCAGATTTCCGCACCAACTCGTCGCCGAAGGATCGCACGATCTTCATACGTGGAATAGGCACCATCTCGACCTCGCCCGGCGTCGAGCCCTCGGTCTCCACGGTGATCGACGGCGTCCCGCTGGCGCGGTCCGGCCAGGCCTCCCTCGACCTGTTCGACGCGCAGAGCATCGACGTGCTGCGCGGCCCGCAGGGGACGCTGTTCGGCCTCAATGCGTCGGCAGGCGTGGTCAACATCACCACGCCGGACCCGACCTACGCCTTCCGCGCCTATACCGACGCAGCCTATTACGGCGGCGGCGGCGAGTGGCGCACGACCGACGGCGTGAGCGGCGGCATCACCGAGACCCTGTCCGGCCGGATCGACGTGCTCGCCTCCGAATATGGCGGCAACATCCACGACACGTATGGCAACTCGACGCTGAACGGCTACGAGACCGACGCGATCCGCACCAAGCTGGTCTGGCGGCCGGGTGACGACTGGAAGCTGACGCTCGCCGCGGACTACCAGCGCTCGACCGAGGATGACCCGAACGGCGTCTTCACCTCGACGGAACAGATCGCCTATCCGACCGGCAGCGTCAGCCGAAGTCCGACGCTGGCGTCGGCACTCGGCCGCGAGGGCGTCTTTCCTAGCGGCGACAACACGAGCGTGGGCAACAATGTCGATTCGCGTTCGGCGGACAACAACGGCGGCATGGAGCTGACCACCGAGAAGAAGTTCGGAGCGTACACGCTGACCTCGATCACCGCCTACCGGTCCTGGCAGGACACGCAGTGGCAGGACTACGACCAGCTCTCCGCACCCTCGGCCGGCCTGCCGCAGGTGGGCGATCGCGGCGACCTGCAGTTCAACCAGGTCAGCGAGGAGGCGCGCATCGCCTCGCCGAAAGGCCACTTCATCGACTACGTCGCGGGATTCTTCTACCTGCACGATCAGGATGTCGAGCAGTATAGCCGCCTATACCAGCCCGAGGCGGGGTCATCGGTCTTCGGCAATTCGCGCTACGGCACGGTCGAGAACAACGAGGCGATCTTCGGCGAGGCCAACCTCAACTTCACGAAGAATTTTCGCGCGATCGCGGGCGTGCGGCTGCTGCACGACGACCTCGATTTCCATTTCAACCATGTGTCGACCGCCGCGGTCGCGGTGACCGGCATCCGCCCGGACTTTACCTCGTCCGGTGCGACGAACGCGGACGGGATCGAGGACCGGTTCGGGTTGCAATGGGACATCACCCCGACCGTGATCGCCTACGCGACCTACTCGCGCGGCTTCAAGGGACCCGCCTACAACGTGTTCTTCAACATGCAGGCGACCGACACCGACAGCCTCAAGCCCGAGACCTCCGACGATTACGAGGCCGGCATCAAGACGCGGTTTCTCGGCGGCCGCGGACAGTTCAACTTCGACGCCTTCATCGAGAACTTTTCCAATTTCCAGGCGAACTTCCTCGACAGCGTCGCAGGCGGCCTGGTGACGCGGCTGATCAATGCGGGCAGCGTCACCACCCGCGGCTTCGAGGGTGATCTGCGCCTGCGCCCCGTTCGCAACCTCACGCTCGATGGGGCCGCGACGTATGACGACGCCTACGTGCAGAACTTCAACTGCCCGGCGGGCTCGCCCGCGAGCTGCAACGTCGATGGGGCTCCGCTTCCCTTCGCGCCGCGCTGGAAGCTCAATCTCGGGGCCGACCAGGCGGTCCCGCTCAATGAGCGCTACCGCCTCGATCTCGGGACCGACTTCGTGTGGCAGACGGCAACGCAATACTCACTGAACGAGACCCCGCAGACCGTGCAGGGCGATTACGGCATCTGGGACGCCGACGCCTCGGTCAACGACAGCAAGCTCAAACTGCGCGTCAGCGCGGTCGCGCGCAACCTTCTGAACCGGCATTACAGCTCCTATGTCGCCGACGGGAACCTCGCCGGTATCGTCCGCTTCGTTCCGCGTGACGACGGCCGCTATTTCGGAGTCGAGGTGCGCAAGGAGTTCTGACCGGTGGGACCGAACCGGCTCGTCTTCATCGCGCTAACCTACGCGATCACGATGGTGAGTATCGCCGATCGCCAGTCGATCGCGCTGCTCAAGCCGGCGCTCGACCATGATTTCGGCTGGAGCCGAGCGACCTACGCCTCGGTCATGGCCCTGGCGCAAGGGGTTGGCGCCGTGGCCCTTCTGTTCAGCGGCGTGCTGGTCGACCGCATCGGCGTCAAGCGTGGCCTGGCCCTCGGGCTCGGCGGCTGGAGTGCCGCTGCGGTCGCTCACGCGTTCGCGCGCAACGTGGCCGAGCTCACTGTTGCGCGCGCGGCGCTGGGGGCGTTTGAGGCGCTCGGCACGCCGGGGATGATGAAGGGGGTGGCGGCCCTGTTCCCGCCGGGGCGCCGCACCGTCGTGCTCGGGGTGATCAACGTGGCGCCTAATCTCGCGGCGATCGCGACGCCGCTCGCAATCGCCGCCATGTACGGCGTGTTGGGCTGGCGCGCGACGGTGGGCCTGCTGGGTGCGTCGGGCTTCGTGTGCCTGGCCGCCTGGCTCGCCTACAGGCTGCCGGCTGCGCGCGACGACGCCGCGGTGACGCCGCGTTCGCTGGCGGGGCTCCTGCGTAAGCGCGAGCTCTGGGGTTTAGGACTGGCCAAGGCGCTCAGCGATCAGGGCTGGTGGTTCCTGCTGACCTGGCTGCCGGACATCCTGCACCGGCACTACGGGCTGTCGATTGCCGAGCTGAGCCGGCTCGTCGCAGTCATCTACGCAGCGGCGGCACTCGGCGCGCTCGGCGGGGGCGCCCTGCCCGGCCTGCTGGCGCGCGCCGGGGTGCAACGCACGCGCCTCGCAGCCCTCGGGGTGAGCGCCACCTTCGTGCTGCCCGTGGCCGTCATCCCGGCGCACCCGCCGCTCGCCGCCGCGATCGCCCTGCTCAGCCTCGGCCTCGCCGCCCACCAGTCCTTCTCGACGAACCTGTTCGCGCTGATCTCGGAGACGATCGAGGCCGAGCGCGTCGCGTCCGCGACCGGGTTCTGCGCGTTTTGCGGCAACCTGGCCGGCATGGCGATCATCCGCGCCGCCGGGATCGAGGGCGCGCTGCCCGCGATGTTCGCGATCGTCGCGGTCGGATACTGGGCGGCGGTGGGCGTGCTCGCGCTGCTGGTCAGATCTCTGCGAGCGCCACCGCGCGGCCTTGAGCCGCGGAGCGTTCTGCCGCAAGTCCGATCAGCACCGCTGCCAGCCCGTCCGCGGCCGTGACGGCGACCGGCGCTTCACCTCGGGCGGCGGCGATGAAGGCCTCGAGCTGGTGGAAGGTGGCACCATGATGCGTGCCGGCACCGAGCACGCGGGCGTCGACGTCGATGCGTCGGCGCTCGGTCTGACGTGGCTGTCCGGGCGCGCGCGGGGAGCGCGTGATGACGCCGGACGGGATGCCGACATCGAGGCGGGCGGCATCGCCCACGGCGCTGATCACCTCCTGCTCCTCCGCCCCTTCGGCGAACATGCAGAGGTCGAGCATCGCGCGCATGCCGTTCGCGAACTCGACGATCGTGTAGGCATTGTCGATGATATCGGGGATCTCGCCGCCGTAGCGTTCGTCGCGGTGGTTGACGTCGGCGCCGCCCGAGCAGAAAACGCGCACCGCGTCCGACCGCGTGATCAGCCGCATGAGGTCGAAGAAATGGCAGCATTTCTCGACCATCGTGCCGCCCGTGTTGCGGGAGAACCGGTTCCAGTCGCCCACCTTGGGAAGGAACGGGAAGCGGTGCTCGGTCATCGCCACGCGCACGAGCCGTCCCGCGGCACCCGCGTGGACCTCGTCGATGAAGCGCGCCAGCGGCGGCATGAAGCGATACTCCATACCGGTCCAGACGATGTGCCGGCGTCGCGCTGCCCGCGCCGCGATGTCACGCGCATCGGCGGCATTCGTCGCCAAGGGCTTCTCGCAGAGGATGTGGACCGGTCGGTCGAACAGGCCCTGCATGACGGCATGGTGGGTGAAGTTGGGAGAGGCGACGATCACCGCGTCGGGTGCGCAGGCATCGAGCATGCGGTCGATACCGGTGTCGATCGCGACACCGCTCGCCCACTCGCCGAGCGTCGCTCGCGCGGCTTCGAGCGAGGCCGCTTGCGGGTCGGCGACGCCCACGACGCGCGCGCCCTCGACGATGGCGAGGTTGCGAAGATGTTCGCGGCCCATCATGCCGGCACCCACGATTGCGAAACGCATCTGAACCGGACCTCGAAGAAGAACGGATGATTTATGGTCACAGAACGGACGGACCGCGCAACCACCGTCGAGATGTCCTGGTTTGCAGCGCTTTGCGACGACGACGCCGAGTATCTCGGCGTTGCCGACCCGGCACTCGCCTCCTCCTACGCGCATTGCCGCGACATCGTGCTGGCCGCCGAGACGGCCGGTTTCGACATGGCGCTGCTGCCCTCGGGCTATTCGCTCGGCATCGACACGATGACGTTCGCGGCCGCGATGGCACCACAGCTGCGCCGGCTGAAGCTGCTGGCGGCCATCCGATGCGGGGAGATGTGGCCACCGCAGCAGGCGCGCCAGATCGCGTCGCTGGATCGGATGCTCGAAGGTCGGCTCGCGATCAACATCATCTCGAGCCCGCTGCCGGGGGAGGAACTCGACGCGCCTGCGCGCTACGCGCGAACGCGCGAGGCGATGGGCGTGATGCGCGGTCTGCTGGCCGGCGAAGCGATTCGTCACGAGGGTGAGTTCTACAGGCTCGCCCTCGATCCTCCGCGTGTGCGGCCGGTCTCGCCATCGGGGCCGCTCTTCTACTTCGGCGGACTTTCGGAGGAGGCGCGCGAGACGGCGGCCGATGGCGCCGATGTCTACCTAATGTGGCCGGACCAGATCGGCATGGTCGCGGAGACGATCGCGGACCTGCGCGCGCGCGCCGCCCGCCGCGGCCGGACGCTGCGCTTCGGCTACCGGGTTCATGTCGTCGTGCGCGAGACGGAAGCGGAGGCGCGGGACGCGGCCGACCGGCTGCTCAACGGGCTCGATGCGCGAGCGGGCGAAGCGCTGCGCGCACGTGCGCTCGACAGTGGCTCGGCGGGCGTGCAGCGGCAGGCGGAACTGCGCGGGTCAGCGTCCGGTGACGGCTATGTCGAGGACAATCTCTGGACCGGCATCGGCCGTGCGCGTTCGGGGTGTGGTGCTGCGATCGTGGGAGACCCGGATCAAGTACTCCGTAAGCTGGACGCCTACCGCGCGCTCGACATCGACGCGTTCATCCTATCCGGATATCCGCATGCTCATGAGGCGGATCTGTTTGGGCGCTACGTCCTGCCTGGGATCGCTCATCGTGCGTTGGGATCTTCAAGAGCGCAGGAACCTGGGGGTGCTATTTGATTCGTCATACATCTTCCGTTGTCGACAGACAATACTCGCAGTGACACGTACTGCAACGGTGATCGAAGCGGGAGCAACATGAGCTGCTGCCGGTTCCGTGGACACGCACCTTAAGCTGACGCTTTGATCCGCTCGAACTCCATAGGGCTGAGATAGCCGATGGTCGAGTGGCGTCGCCGCGGGTTGTAGAACCGCTCGATATAGTCGAACACGTCGGCCCTGGCCTGGTCCCTGTTGCGGTAGACCTTGCGGGCTGTCCGCTCGGTTTTCAGCGAGGAGAAGAAGCTCTCCATCGCCGCGTTGTCCCAGACGTTACCCGATCGGCTCATGCTGCAGGTGACGCCGTGATCGGCCAGCAGCTTCTGGAACTGCTCACTGCTGTATTGGCTTCCCTGATCCGAATGATGCAGCAGCGCGTCTGGTTTGCCTCGACGCCAGATCGCCATCATCAACGCGTCCGCAACCAGCTGGGCGGCCATCGTGGCGCTCATCGACCAGCCGACCACGCGACGTGAAAACAGGTCGATCACGGCCGCCACGTAAAGCCAGCCCTCGGCCGTCCAGATGTAGGTGAAGTCGGCGATCCACTTCTGGTTCGGCGCCGTGGCCTCGAACTGCCGATCCAGCACGTTGTCCGCTGCCTCGTGCCGAGTGCCCTTGTCCGAGGGAAGCCCCCTGCGGCGTGGCCGGGCCCGCAAGGCCTGTTCGCGCATCAGCCGCTCGACACGATGCAGCCCGCATGCGGCTCCCTCGGCCAGCACGTCATGCCAGACCCGCCGGGCGCCGTAGGTCCGGTCACTGCCAACGAAGCTGGTCTTGACCTTGGCGCCGAGGACTTCATCGCTGCGCGCCCGGGCACCAGGCGAGCGGCAGAGCCAGGCATGGAACCCACTGCGCGAGACACCGAGCGCCTCGCAAAGCCACCGCACCGGCCAGATCCCTCGGTGTTTCGCAATGAAGCCGAACTTCACAACGACTCCCTCGCGAAGTAGGCCGCGGCTTTTTTTAGGATGTCGCGCTCCGCCTTGAGCTTGGCGACCTCACGGCGCAGCCGATCGATCTCCTGCTGCTCCGGCTTGAGCTGGCCCTGGCCCGGAAAGGCCTGTCCAGAATCCGAAGTGAACTCCTTGATCCAACGCCGCAGGATGTTCTCGCCGACATCCAGGTCCCGGCTGGCTTGCACCACCGAAACCCCACGTTCCTTGACCAGCCGGATCGCCTCCAGCTTGAACTCCCGGCTGAACAATCGCCGACCCATCCCCACCCTCCAATCTCATGAAACACCCTAAACCTGGTGTCCACGGAACCGGCAGCAGCTCAGACGGCGGAACGCTTCACCGTTGAGGTGGGCGATCTCCGACGCGAGACGCCGGATCCTCAACAGCTCGTCGAGGGCTTTCCCATGGTGGCCATTCCAGATCAGGTGGCGAAGCCGTTCAACATGCTTGTCGACGATCTCGAGCGCGGCGATGTGTCGAGGACAAATCACATAGATCCCACGTAGCGACGGCTGGATATGCTGCACCCGCATGGAGATGTGCCACCAGTCCAGGATACAGGTGACTGGCTCACGCACCGCCGCCCGCACCAAACCCGGGAGTGCTGCCTCACCGTCACTGAGAACTGTCACCGGGGCGCCCGGCTGCCATCCCTGGTCCATAAGCGCCTTGCGGATGCTCAGCAGCGGCGTCTCTGCACCTTTGGGCGCCAGCGCGAACCGGCGCGGCGGTCTTCCCGCGACTTCAACCTTGCCGACCGTCACGTCGATGTGTCGCGCCTGGTATCCATGAGCTGCCCGGATATGCGCGCCGTCGATCAGGACCATGATCTCCGGCGGTGGGCTGACGCCAGGTTCAGCTGACCCCGGGATCGCCGCCGCCTGCTCGATGCCGGCCGCGACGCGATGTGTCCTATTGCGCATCGTCGCGTGGCTCATCGCGTCGCAAGGCAGGAGGGTCCTCAGCAGCCGGGCCGCTTCGCGATAGGAGTGTCTGGCGCTCAACTCGGCTTGGAGGCGCCGCAGCTCGGGGTTGCACCGGTCCGGGAGGAGCTCGGCCAGGGACGACGACGACACATCCACAAGGCCCCAGTGGTTCCTGCACGGGCAAGCGAGGATCCGATGTGCGTCGACCGTGATGGTGCCGAACAGTGTCTAGATCGTTCGGGTTCGTCTATCGCGCCTGCGCCTGAGCTTCGTGCAGTCGTGACAGACCCTCGCACAGGTGGTGAACTCCTCCATCTGCGTCTGAAGGATCAACCGGGCGAGTTCGCCCAGGAGCTCCTTGCCCTCGACCAGGGCCAGGCCGACCTCGTCAGCCGTGAGCCCAACCACCCGCCGCTCGATCCTGCCGACCTCGATGGTCTCGACCTCTCCCCAGCCGCTGTTGGCCTCAAGCTTCACCACCCATTCCATGTCTGCCTCCCAGGGTATCGAGGGGCGTCAATCATCCTGACGTGGTGCCTGTCAGACCAGGATTTTTCCACTCCCATTGAGCTTGCGACGACGCTTTCTACTTGCTCGACGAGGATGCGTGATCCGGTTCGACGACCACGAACCGCCGGGAGCAAGGCGGTGACCGTACGCTCAGCCCGAAGCTTGCGAAGAAGGCGGTAACACTGCGCACGTTCTATCCCAAGCTCTCGCGCGGCGGCATCGACGGCATCAGCTGTCATCCTCTCGGCACTCAGAAGAGGAGACAGCACCTGGTAGCGGAGCTCTCCCTGCTCCCAGGTCGCTTCATCGGGGTTCTGGATCTCGAGAGGGCGCGATCATCAACGAACTGTCCGAGGACGAGGGCGGCGCGCTGCAGCTGCGTTTCTACTGCTACCTCGGCCTGCGCGGCAAAGTACCGGAGGGGCCCGAGGAGCAGGCGGAGCAGACCCAGTTCGACAGCGACAAGGGCTATAAGGCCGCCCTGCTTTCGACGCTCAAGCGGACCCGCGAACTGCTCGCCGAAGGCCGGCTCTAACCTGCCTTGGCAAGAAACGGCGGGTCTGCCCGAACGGGCCGGTTCCCGCCGTCCAGCTCTCACGTTCGACAAGAAGCCGGCGGCGGGTCTCGCGGTTGAGATCTTGATGCGCTTGCCGACGGCTGTCGGCAGCGGGACTGAGGTGGAGGTCAGCTGACGGAGGAGGTCAGCGTCGGCGCGCGCGCTTCATGTCGACCCTGGTTCGGTAAGGATGCCGGTCTCGCGGGCGAGATGGACCCAGTTCGGCTGCGAACATGCGCGCCGACGTTCCGCCGTCTACGGCGAGCGCCTGCCCCGGTATGAACCTCACCGGCGGCCAGGCTCAGGCTCCTGTAAGCAAGGTTCAGCGTCGGCCCATGTCGATGACGAAGCGGTACTTCACCTCGTTTCTTGCGAGGCGATCGAAGGCGGCGTTGATCTCGTCGGGCGCAATCACCTCGACGTCGGCGGTGATGCTGTGCTGGGCGCAGAAGGCGAGCATCTCGCCGACCTCGCGCGTGCCGCCGGCGCCGGAACTTGCCAGGCGGCGCCGGCCCAGCGTCAGCATCATCGGCATGACGTCGAAGCTGTCCGGAATGCCGAGCGAGCACAGCGTCCCGTCCAGCTTCAGCGCCTGGATGAAGGGCGTCATGGGGTAGGTGGCCGACACCGTATCGAGCAGCAAGTCGAAGCGGTTGGCCTGCGCCTGCATCTGCGCGGCGTCCGTGGACAGCACCGCTTCATGCGCGCCGAGCGCCGTCGCATCCTTCAGCTTGGCCGGCGAGGTGGTGAAGGCGATCACATGGGCGCCCATGGCGCGCGCGAACTTGACGCCGAGATGGCCGAGGCCGCCGATGCCGATCACCCCCACCGTCTTGCCGGGTCCAGCCTCCCAGTGGCGGAGCGGCGAATAGGTAGTTACCCCGGCGCAGAGCAGCGGGGCGACACCGGCGAGATCCAGCCCCGCCGGTACATGGTGCATGAACCGCTCGTCACAGACATAGCTGTCGGAATAGCCGCCCCGGGTGCGGCTGCCGTCCACTCGGTCGATTCCGTCGAAGGTCGGCGTGGGATAGGCAAGGCAGTAGGTCTCCATCTCGCGCCGGCAAGGCTCGCACTCGCGGCAGGAGTCCACGATTACGCTGATCGCGACGATGTCGCCGGGCAAGAAGCGGCCGACCTCCGCGCCGACCTCGCTGACCCGGCCGACGATCTCGTGGCCGGGCACGAGCGGAAACTCCTGGCCCCAGCGCCCGACCGCGTGCAGGTCGCTGTGGCAGACGCCGCAATAAAGGATGTCCAGCGCGACATCGTGCGGCCGTGGGGCCCGACGCTCGAAGGTCCAGGGCACGAGGGAACCGTGCCGCTCCATTGCCGCATAGCCAGCCGCCGGCTTGGGTTTCGCGGTCGTAATAGTGTCGGCCATCGCGCGCTCCTAAAGATCTAAGCGAGACTTAGTCTCGCCGACTTGTCGGCATAAGCCGCATTGTTCCCATCAGGCTGATGAACTAGGACCACCAATCATGCGCGCCGCCGACTTCGCCGAGCTGCAGGCTTTTGTGACGATTGCACAGGAGAGAAGCTTCCGCCGCGCCGCCGCCCGGCTGAACCTCCCCCCCCTCCACGCTCAGCCACTCCCTCCGGTCGCTGGAGGCACGACTGGGCGTGCAACTGATCGCCCGCACCACCCGCGCGGTCGGCGCCACCCCGGCCGGCACCGTGCTGCTGGAGGCGTTGACCCCCGCGTTGCGGGACATGGAAGCCGCGGTCGAGGGGGTGAACGCCTTTCGCTCCCGACCGCATGGCCCGGTGCGCCTGACCTTGCCGCGCTCGGCCGCCAAGATGATCCTGACGCCGCGTCTGAGTGCTTTTGCGCAGGCCTACCCCGACGTGACGCTGGAGGCGGTGGTGGACGACCGCTTCGTCGACATCGTGCGCGAGGGGTTCGACGCGGGCATCCGGCTTGGCGAGAGCGTGGAGAAGGACATGGTCGCCGTGCGCCTAACCGCCGACCTCCGCGCGGCCGTGGTCGCCTCTCCGGCCTATTTCGCCCGCCATCCTCCGCCCGCTCATCCCCAAGAGTTGCAGCATCACCGCCTGATCAATCGCCGCCTGCTGAACTCGGGCGGCCTGTACCGCTGGGCGTTCGTCAAGGACGGCCAGGCACTGGACGTGCTCGGACGAGGGCCGCTGGTCTCCAACGCCGACGACCTCATGCTGCACGCCGCGTTGGACGGCTTGGGCGTCGCCATGCTCGGCGAGGCGGACGTCATCGGCGACCTTGCAGAGGGCCGGCTGGTCCGGGTACTGCAGGACTGGTGCCCGCCGATCTCCGGCTTCCACCTCTACCATCCCGCAAACCGCCAAGGCTCCGGCAGCCTGAGCGCGGTGATCGAAACGCTGACGTCGCCCGCGGCGGTCGAGGCTGACTCGGCTGAGAGATTCCGGCTCGCGCCTCACAAAGCACCGATGGAGCCGGACGAGTGAGATGAGGTCTAGGGGCTATTCTGTTAAGGCGCGGACATCCGTTCGCCTCGGGCGAAGTCGAGGGGCGGGAACACCGTGTCTCGACGTCGCTCGAAAATAGGACAAGTCCTGGCCGCCGCGCCGCCCCATACCAACTTGAAAGGTAAGAACGCGATGCGCGGCGTGGCCGTGGGCAGGAAACTGGCTGTTCGCCTGGGCGGACTGCGGCGGCGAGCGCGCGGCCGCGATGAACTCGCTGCTGGTCAGCGCCAAGCTGAAAGCGGTCAACCCGCAGGTCTGGGTTGCGGACGGGCCCAACCGGATCGGCCAAGGGTCACCCGGTCAACCGGCTCGATAAGCTGCTTCCGTGGACGTAAGTGGAGTCGGCGTGAACCAAGGATGGTGTGTTGGTGAACGATCTTGGGGGTTAGAACAGCCATGGTGAACGGTAGCCCTAACGGAGCACCGCCCGGTCGTGAGATCGTCGCGGTGTCCGGTGCGTCAACCGGCATCGGCGCTGCTACCGCCCGCGAGCTTGAGCGGCGCGGCTTCCACGTCCTCGCCGGCGTTCGACGAGATACCGACGCCGACGCGCTCCGGGCCACGAACATCGAGCCGATAATGCTCGACATCACCAACCAGGCCGAGATCGCCGCGCTCGTGAATCGCATTGCCGACGATCCCGATCGGCGTTCCCTTCGCGCCCTGGTCAATAACGCAGGGATCGGGGTCAATGCGCCTGTGGAGGTGCTTGCGCTTTCAGAGTGGCGCAAGCTGTTCGATGTCAACCTGTTCGGCCACGTCGCGATGATGCAGGCGTTGTTGCCCGCGCTCATCAAGAGCCGGGGAACGGTGGTCAACGTTTCCTCCGTGGGCGGCAGGGTGGCGATGGCGACCTACGGCCCCTACGGTAGCGCCAAGTTCGCGCTTGAAGCGGTCAGCGATGCACTGCGTCGAGAGATCGCACCACTCGGGGTCAAGGTCGTCGTGGTCGAACCGGGTGCCGTCACGACCGAGATGCTCGGGCGGGTCGCCGGCGCTGGCGAGCGCGTCATCAGCGGGATGAACCCCGAGCAGCGTAGGCGCTACGCCGCGCTCATGCAGGCGGTTATCTCGCAAGCCCAGGCTGCTATCCCGAAGGGAGTGCCCCCCGAGGAGGCGGGTCGGGTTATCGCCGACGCGATCAGCAGCAAACAGCCCCGTGCTCGCTACACCGTTGGTCGCGACGCGGCGATCGTCGTCCGCCTCACCAGGTTCCTTTCAGACCGACGGCTGGACAGCCTTCTCGCCCGTAGCCTCAAGCCGCACTTCCCGAAATCCTGACCGACCGCACGAGCGGGCACGGCTGACGACCATGGCCGAGCCCCCGACGCAAACGTTGGTCATCGTTCGGGGTGCCGGTGCCGGGCGGACGCTCACGGCCGAACTGCGCGAGGACGGCGCGAACACGTTTGACGAACGGATCAAAGGCTCCGGCATTGCCCGTGTCGAGTTGCAAGGCGATCGCCTTTTGTCCGACTTCCGCCACGAGGCCGGCCACCTTTTAGGCCTCGGACTCGTTGGAGTTGTAGGTGAAAATCGTAACGACGCCGCGCCTGGCGAGGCTGAGGACGGTGTTGCAACCGAGGCTGCGGCTGCCGCCCGTCACGATTGCGATCTTGGCCGCCGATCAGGGTGAAATGTCTGATGACATGATGTACTCCGCTAATTCCTCGTCTAGAGTAGACATGCGCATTGCTCTGCTTTGACGAATGCTCGCGCAATATCGCCGATACGTGCGGTGCTTGGCAAAGAACTCGCAAGGCTAAGTGACTGTAGATAACTGGCGTGTCACATGTTGAGGACTGCTTAACAACGTGCTTTGTTACCCAAATATAGCGTTTTTTTCAAACATGGCATCATAATTGCCGTTCGCTTCGGCGTACCGAAGAGGCTTGACCCCCTCTACACTTATCTCACGGGTCGCGCCGGTGCGAATGATCGCCAGAACTTCGGCGATGAAGTCGGCCACGGGCACCGCGTGTTCGTCCTTCAGCCCTTCGGCGCTTAGAGCGCCTTTCAAAACCCTTGTACCGTCGGCTCCGCTGATTCATGAAGAGGGATGGCATGTCCTCTTGTCTCCGACGCTCTGTGGTCGATCATCGATCCGCTGCTGCCCGTAGCTCCGCCGCGACCACGAGGCGGCAGACCGCGGGTCTCGGATCGCGCGGCACTGACCGGGATCCTGTTCGTGCTGCGGACTGGTATCCAATGGGAGATGCTACCGCTTGAGATGGGTTGCGGGTCCGGCATCACCTGCTGGCGCCGTCTGCGGGACTGGCAGGAAGCAGGCGTCTGGGATGGACTGCACCGGGAGTTGCTTCGTCAGCTGCGGGCGGCCAACCGGATCGACTGGAGCCGGGCGTGCATGGACAGCGCGTCCCTTGCCGCTAAAAGGGGGGTGACAAGACGGGGCCGAACCCGACCGACCGAGGCAGGCTCGGCACAAAGCGCCACCTGATCACGGACGGGAACGGTCTTCCGCTCACCTTCGTTCTGACCGGCGCCAACACCAACGACAGCATGCCCTTCGAGGAACTGCTCGACAGCATCCCGCGGGTCGCAGGACAGCGCGGCCGGGCACGACGCCGACCAGACAAGCTCCACGCCGACAAGGCCTACGACCATCGACGGTGCCGAGAGGCTTGCCGCCGTCGCGGGATTGCTCCCCGCATCGCACGGCGCGGCGTCGAGACCAGTCAGAAGCTGGGCAGACATCGATGGGTGATCGAACGCAGCTTCGCCTGGATCAACCGCAACCGCCGCCTCGTCACGCGCTACGAGCGCAGAAGCGATATCCATCACGCCTTCACCGCCCTCGCATGCTCACTCATCTGCTTCAGAACCCTGCAGGGTGGGTTTTGAAAGGCGCTCTAAGGAGCGCACTCTGAACATAGGGCGGGATGATCTCAAGCACCTCAAGCGGGGTCGCCTTTAGTTGTTCCCGCAACGTTTCGCTGTAGGAATGGATTGCCGCCTTGGTTGCGTTGTAGGTCGGCGTCGGTGCCATCGGCACGAACGCCAGGCCGGCCGATATGGTGACGATCGTCGCCGCCGGCTGCGCCAGCAGATGGTGCATCAACGCCGCCGTCAGGCGGATCGGCCCAAGGAGGTTAGTCGCGATGGTCTCCTCGCCATCGCCGACGTTTCCGTCCTTCAGATCCTCGAGGCGCATAATACCAGCGCCATGGACGACAACGTTGAGTTCGGGATAGTCGCGCAGGAGCCCTGGCACCACCGCTGCGATCGACGCTGGGTCAGCGACGTCGAGCTCGGTCGCTGTGATGCCTGGGGTGGCGGCGACCACAGCGTCTAACGCGCTCCGCCGCCGGCCCGCGATAATGACGTGATTGCCATCGGCAGCGAACGCAGCGGCGAGACCGCGGCCGATGCCTGAGCCGCCGCCAGTGACGAGGATGGTGTTGCCGGTGGTCTTCATTTCGTGCTCTCCGCATATTCTCATGAGGGCTGATTACTTGGCGCGACCAGGTGAACCGGCGACGACGAAGCGGACGTCGAACTCCACTAGCCGGAACGCGCGAAAAACATGGCCGGCGTCGTAGCCGCTGCGACGGCCTCGGTGCCCGCTCGGCCGAAGTCGATCCAGCCCGAGTTGAAGCCCTCCTCCATCGCGGCCCAGTTTCCCGCCTTCTCCGACGGTACGCGCATCGCGCTGATGGCGGCGTCCCAACGCTCACGTGGAAGCGGCTTCGCCACGACGTCGCGGCCCAGCGCCTTGGCCATGCCTGTCGCGACCTCGTCGGGCGTCATGTGAGATCCCACCTCAATGATTCGACGACCTTCCCAGGCTTGGCCCGTCAGAAGGCGCGCAACCTCGGCGCCGACGTCTTGCGTGGCGACCATCGGGAACGCGCGGTCGACAGGCTGAAGGAAGCTGTCGAAGACACCGGTTTCGCCGGCGCGCTCGAGGGAACCGAGGAAGCTCTCCATCAGCGAGCCGGCGCGCACGATCGCGATCGGGGAGGCAAAGTTCGCCAGCGCTTCCTCAAGCATATGCGTCTGAGTGATGTTGCCGAGGCCCGACGCCTGCTCGGACCCGACGGAGGAGAGGACGACCAGCCTCGGCGGGGCCGATCGGCGCAGCGCTTCGACAATGGCGGCGTTGAGCGCCCTGGCTTCGGGAAAGTCGGGCGAGACCGCCATTGGCGTAGGCTGCATCAGGAATGCGCCATCGACGCCTCGAAGCGCCTCCGCCAGAGCATGGCCGTCGACCAGGCTGCCCTCGCGCAACTCGACGCCCTTCTCAGACCATTCGGCGGCCTTCGCCCGGTCGCGGACGAGCGAGCGGACCTCGTGTCCGTCGGCCAAGAGCTGACGCGCCGCGGCACCGCCTACCTTGCCGGTGATCCCTGCTACGAAGAACATCTGACTGGCCTTTTCGATCGAGCTGTTTGTTATCCAGCTACCGGAAGCGGCTCGCGGAAGACCGGCTCTCGACCGCTATCGTCGATGCGGCTCCTGAGCAGGGCTAGGATGTCCTGAATACTGCCCCAGACCATGATGCCTTGTTCCCACGGCGCGGCATGCTTTCCGGTACACCGGTGTCCAGAGACCACCCGCAAGCCGTCGACTTTGCTCAAGGTCGCCTGCAGGCTGTCCTTCTGGTTCATCGGGACCATCTGGTCGTCCGCGCTCTCGTCCAGGACGACGAGCCGCGGCGTTTTCCCCTCATTGACGCGCTGGGCGATCCCCATCGGATCGAAGCGCGCGGGGCTCGCCGCAGGCCACGCCTCCTCGCCGCCGAACGCGTTCGACAGCAGCGTCGCATATTCGCCGCGAAGGTGCTCGTGCGATGCGCCGAGCCCGTGGACGAGCGCCGTAAGGTCGTAGAGGCCGTTAAGCCCAAGCACGGCTGCCGGGCAGGAAACATCCGGCATGTCCGCGAGCCCGTAATCTGACGGCGACTGCAGGACAGCCTGAAGAGCCAGGCAGGCGCCGCAGCTGTGACCCGAGAGGATGTAGGACTGATCGGTGAGCCCGAAGGAGCGGAGCAACCCGAAGGCGTGAAGAACATCGCTGAGGTGCTGTGGGTGGACGGCCTCGCGGGAAGGGTCCGAATGGCGATCCTTGTCGGCATCGTAAGGAAGCCTCGGACTGGTCGGAAACTGCGAGAGGCGGTAGTTAACCGACGCAATCGCGACGATCGGCGAGGACGCATCCGTCGCCGCAAAGGCATGGGCGACCGTTGGCTCGATCGACGCCGAGGTGAGTTTAGGGTCCCGCCATGCGCCACCGTGAATATGCACTAGGTAGCTTGGGCCAGCCGAAGACATGCTCGCCTCTGGCAGAGCGTCGGCCGCGGTTCCGACCAGCGCCGATGTCTCCGGTGTTTCGGGTAGATAAACGCTCAAGGTTTGAAACCGGTCCCCATCCGGAAGGTAGGGCATGTCTCGAGCCACGACGACGGCGACAGGGTGGCTGAGATGTGGGCTCGTCACCTCGGCACGCTGCCATAGTACGGTGCCAGCATTTTTCGCGGTCATAGGATGGTCGCCTTCTGTGATATACGGCCCGAGAAATTGCGGCACCGCCAGACGGCGTGCGATCGCCCTTGGATTGGTTGCCTTGAACGCCTCCCACGCCGGCATTGCTACGCTGCGAGCGTGTCGGCTGCGATCTGGTCGGGAAAGAGCGGGAACCCGTTCCCGGCGAAGGGCGACATATCCAACCAAAGATATTGGAAGGATCGGCTGGTGAACACCCAATCATCGCCTGACCGGCGCAGTCGATCGAAGCCGACACAGTGGTTCCTGTAGTATTTCTCGCCGGGCCCACGAGCAGACTCGTGGCAAAGGGTTCGCGTCGTCGCCTCGTCACCCTTGATCTCGATGACGCCCGGCAGCGCGAACATGACAAAGAAGTCCCTTCCGGTCCGAAGACGCCGAAGCATTGCGACAGCTTCGTCGCCACCCCTCGCACTCTGCATTTGGGGAGCTTTGCCGATGATGAATTCCGCGTCGTCGGCCCACGTGGTGCGGTTTGCGTCGTAGTTCCCACGGGTCGCGCTGTCGGCGAAAAGAGCGATGACGTTGCGTATTGAAGCCTCGTCCATGAATTGATTTAGCCGAGCTTGTTGGTCGGGCATGTTGTTCCTCGTGTTTTTCGGGTCGGTTCGTGTATCGGTGATTAGCCCGCTACAATGGCAAAAGCGGGTTTCGAGTGCCGTTCGAAAGATGGCCATCAAGGACTCATCAAGCTCGCGGCATACAGACGTGCTAATGATCAGCTTGAGAGGTTGTCGCTACCATTGTCTTGGCGATACCGACGATCGGCAGGAGCACATCTGTGATATGGCCAAGAACGGCGATCTTTCACCTCTGATCCTCCCACAGGCTTGCCTGATCCTACCAAAAGCACCAGAACACCTCCTGTGGGATTGGAGGACCGTATGTTCTCGGAACAGGTAGCCGCGCGTTTGATGGAGGCGGTCGTTGAACACGCATTAGGATCGCCAGCGCCTACGGCTATACCGCGATCTACGATTTGGTGGAGTTCGAAGCCGACTAACCCGACCCCGGCGATGTTCGAACCCAAGTTTTACATCCTTCTTCAGGGGGCCAAGCGCCTGACGATCGGCGGTGGGACCTTTGATCTCCAGGCAGGCACCTGCGCCGTTTCATGCGTCGCCCTGCCGTTCACGAGTCAGGTTGTCAAAGCTTCTCCGGCTGCACCGTATGTCGGGCTGGAACTCAGGCCCGATCCAGGGATGATGGCGAGCCTGCTGCTTGAGATGCCACCTTCTTGTAAGACGGGCGCTCCCTCCTTTGCCACTGCTCAAGCCGACGCGAATGTCACTGAACCGCTTGACCGGCTCGTCCGTCTGCTGGCCGTGCCTGCTGATCTCTCCGTACTTGCGCCTCAGTTCGAGCGAGAACTATACTATAGGCTATTGCAGGGTCCGTTGGGTGGAACGCTGCGCCAGATAGTTCAGCAGAGTTCGTGCCTCCAGCAGATTAGGACGGCTGTGGAGTGGCTTCGTGGTAATGCGCACAACTCGATGCGCGTGCCCGAGCTTGCCGCATCCGTAGGCATGAGCGTTACTTCGTTTCACCGACACTTCAAGGCCGTAACGGCGCACAGCCCTCTGGCTTATCAACGGCATATCCGTCTGCTTGACGGACGTCGCCTGGTAGCCTCGGGCGCGACCAACGTGACCACTGCCGCTTTCAGGACCGGATACGCGAGCACCGCCCAGTTCAGCCGAGAATACAAGCGGCTGTTTGGCGTTTCGCCGATTAAAGACGCACCAGCACTTCATTGACGAACAAGCCGACCGCGAACCGGGGTACTGAACCGCTCCGGGTTTTCCGGAGACCGATTGGTTTGAGTCTCTACGCGGCGATCGGCATGGCCTCAAGGGCGGCGTAGTAGGCGGCTTCGGCCTCGGCGGGCGGGATGTTGCCGATTGGCTCGAGGAGGCGACGGGTGTTGAACCAGTTGACCCAGTGCAGGGTAGCGAGCTCGACGGCGTCGACGCTGCGCCAGGATTGGCGATGGATCACCTCGGCCTTGAACAGGCCGTTGATGGTCTCGGCGAGTGCGTTGTCGTAGCTGTCGCCGACGCTGCCGACAGAAGGCTCGATCCCGGCTTCGGCCAGCCGCTCGGTGTAGCGGATGCTCACATATTGCGATCCCCTGTCGGAATGGTGAACGAGACCGCTCCTCTGTAACGGCCGCCGCTCGTGCAGCGCCTGCTCGAGGGCATCGAGCACGAAGTCCGCCCGGGCATGGCGTGAGACGCGCCAGCCAACGATGCGCCGGGCGAACGCGTCGATGATGAACGCCACGTAGGCGAAGCCCTGCCAAGTGGAGACGTAGGTGAAGTCGCTGAGCCACAGCATGTTCGGCGCCGGTGCCCGGAACTGGCGGTTGACCCGGTCGAGCGGACAAGGTGCCCCCTTGTCGCTGACGGTGGTCTTCACCGCCTTGCCCCGGACGACGCCCTTCAACCCCATCTGGCGCATCAGGCGGGCCACCGTGCAGCGCGCGGCCCGGGTCCCGTCCCGGAGCATTTGTCGCCAGACCTTCCGCACGCCGTAGACACCGAAGTTCTCGGCGAACACCCGGCGGATCTCCTGGCAAAGGGCGGCGTCGCGCTTCTGGCGCGTCGGCGCCCGGTCCGGATCACGACCACGGGCCGCATGCTCGTGGTAGGTCGACGGGGCGATCGGCAGAACCCGGCAGATCGGCTCGACACGTGGACCTCTCTGCGCGCGTCGATGAACGCGATCATGGCTTGAACCGGCGGTCGAGCTCCGCCACCGCAAAATAAGCCGACGCCTTGCGCAGGATCTCATTGGCCTGCCGCAGCTCGCGCACTTCACGCTCCAGGGCCTTCATCCGCTCGCCCTCAGCGCGCGTCGGGCCAGCCCGCACACCCCGATCTCGCTCGGCCTGCCGCACCCAATTGCGCAGGGTTTCCCCCGAGCAGCCAATCTTGGCGGCAATCGAGCAGATCGCCGCCCACTGCGTCGCGTGCTCGCTCCGGTGCTCCAGCACCAGGCGCACCGCGCGTTCACGCACTTCAGCCGGAAACGGAGGAACTCTCTTCTTCGTCATGACCCCAGTCTCTCAAGATCTGTGGGCTCCGGGAAAGCCGGGGCGGTTCAATGCACCGAGAACGAGGCAGGGCCTCATTAAAAGAAAACGACACCCGCGCCGGTCGGTGACGGATGCGCACGGGCTGTCATCCGCCATGGTGCGGGCTGAGCCAGAAGTCAGGCGCGACACTTGCCCTGGCACGCTTGTTTCACCACACGTCGCGCCACTTCTGACATGGCTGGAAGACGCTCAGCCAGCAGCGGACGGCGTGACTTCAGGCGGCACAGGATACGGCCTGATCATCAAGGAACATGCCGATGCTTGCCTGCGGAAGCGGTCGCCCAAGCAGGAATCCCTGCAGTTCGTGGCATCCCTGTTCGCAGAGTTGGTCGAACTGGTCGATCGTCTCCACGCCCTCGGCGATGACATCGAGCTTGAGCGCGCGGCCCATCGAGATAATGGCAGATACGATCGCTCGCGAGTTCATGTCCGAAGTGATACCCTGGATGAACGAGCGGTCGACCTTGAGCTTCTGGAAGGGAAAGCGATGCAGGTAAGACAGGCTTGAATAGCCCGTCCCGAAATCGTCAAGCACCAAGCGGACTCCGATCTCGCGGAGCTGTTTGAATATGTCGAGTGCTTGGTCGGGCCTGTCAATCAGTACACCTTCGGTGACCTCAAGCTCCAGACGGTCGGGGTGGAGGCCGGTCTCTGTGAGGACCGATCGGACGAGGTCCACAAGCCCGCCGCGGGTGAACTGCTTCGGCGACACGTTGACGGCGATCCGGATGGCGTCGTCCCATTTGATTGCTTCTGCGCAGGCAGTGCGCAGCACCCATTCGCCGAGCTGCCCGACAAGGCCGCATTCCTCGGCGAGCGGGATGAAGACCACCGGCGAGACCACGCCTCGGGTCGGATGCGTCCACCGCGACAGGGCCTCAAAAGCCACCACCCGCCGCAAGCTGTTGAACAAAGGCTGATAATTCAACGTCAGGCCGCCGTGAGACAGCGCATGGCGGAGGTCTTGCTCGAGCGCGCGCTTCTCCCTGAGTTCCAGGTCCATTCCGCTCTTGAACAGGCAGAGGCCGCCGCGTCCCTGCTCCTTGGCGCGGTAGAGCGCGACGTCGGCGTGCACCATCAGATCGACCGCGGTCACTCCGTCGGCGGGGAAGATCGCGATCCCCACGCTCGTCCCGATGGTGATTGCCTGATCCTTGATCGTGAATTCAGCTGCAAGGCAGTCGATCAGTCGGCGGCCAAGTTCGACCGCATTGTCGGGCTGCACGCCACTCGTCTGGATGACGGCGAATTCGTCACCGCCGAGCCGCCCCACGATATCGGTGTCGCGCACGTTATCGCGGAGCCGCTGAGCGACCATGCACAGAAGCTGGTCGCCGGCCGCATGACCGAGCGTGTCGTTGATGCCCTTGAAGCCGTCGAGGTCGAGGCAGAGGACCCCCAACGGCGCGCCTGTCGTGTCGGAGAGAACGAGCGCCCCTTCGAGACTGTCGTTCAGCTTGGTGCGGTTGGCGAGCCTGGTCAGAGGATCGTGGTGCGCTAGGAATCGGATACGCTCCTCCGAGCGTCGTCGCTCGCGGATGTCGCGCAGTGCGGTGACGAGCGCGGGCTGGCCGCCGTAATTGATCTCGCGCGAGACGAGTTCGACAGGCAGGCGCTCGCCGCGGGAGGTGAGGATCTCCGTCTCGATGGCGACCGCATCGTTGGCTGCCTCGAGCGGAGAGACCGTGTAGCTCATAGGTATGAAGCGGCGGATCGGGTGGGTGCGGAGATCGGCCAACGGAGTGTCGAGCAGCGTTGCAACACTCTGATTGGCATCAAGGATGACGCCCGCACGATGGATGAGGATGCCTTCCAGAGTGCTGTCGGCGAGCTGTCGAAGACGGTAGCCCTCCAGGCGGTCACGCGCCGCCACCCGGTTGTCGAGGAACGAACCCCACAGCCCGAGAAGAAGCGCCGCTGTGGCTTCGGCGCCGATGATGATGACGATCGGCCTGAAAGCGAGGTGATCGCCTTGGCTCATCGCGATGAGCCAGTCTCCGAAGGGAAGGATTGCGGCGAACGAGCCAATGGTCTCGATCATGATGGCCAGCGCAAGCATCGCGCCCGCATACATCCGCGGTGCGCGCCGGTTGGGGTTGATGCTTTCGCGCAGGCTCAGGGCGAACAACGCAGCCCCGAGCACCATGACGACGAGCACCGAGTCAAGGTCGTAGGCAAGGGTGAGCGGCCGCACGATGCCGGCCATGAAGATGAACAGCAGGCAGGACATACCACAGCTTGCGAGCGAGCCGGCGAGTAGCGTGTTGCGCGCGGAGCGTCCTCTGAAGTGCAGACGGACGGACGCATAGCAGCAGCCGAAGCAGACAGCTACGCCGGTGATGCCCCAAGCCAGCGGCACGTTGCGCGAGACATGCGGATATAGCCGTGCGATTCCGCAGAAGAAACTAGCAACAGCACTTCCCGTCAGGATCGCGGCAAGTGCTACGGACCAACGCCGGGGCGCCTTCTGGACGAGCCCGCTGTTCATCAGCAGACTTGCGAGGCCGGCGCCGAGGATCGCCACCAGCGCCACCACAACGATCGATTGCGGATCATGGAACCGGACGAGTTCGTCGAGGACGGCGATCACTCGCGTTCCAATCGAAGTCTTTGGTTTGGTAAAATTCTCAAAGTAGAACTCCAGGCCCGCCAAGAACCGTCAGTCGACCGGCACGGATCCCGCATTCGCAGAGCGCGTGGCGAGTCTTGCGGATTGTAGACGATTGCGGTCTTGACGCACCTGATCGCCGGTTCGCTCGTTCGCCCGGTAACTTTAGGGTACGGGCGGCGATCGCAACGGTGTGCACGCCGGCATCCGCAGCCGTCGGCCGCCGGGGGCCAAGCACCCGGGCAAGGCACGCATGGACCAGGCGGCCTGTCGTTCTCAGTCTCGACGATGAGGACGATGCGGGTTTCACCATCCCACTATGGACGCAGAAGGATAAGGATAAGTGTGCGGCCATGACGAACAACCGGCAATTTTCCGCGGTCGATTGTGGAGCGGATGTCCGGGGCCTGCCGAGCCTGCACTCCGCGGTTCACGACAAACTCGCGTTGCACTCGAAACGAGGTCAGACACTTGGATGGCGAGGGCCGAACATGCAACGGAGACCTTCGTCGATGCCATCGGGCGGCACGTGGACAAGGTCGAGGGGATCGGCAAAGTCGCGGCTGGATGCTCAGCGACAGATGCAGAGCATTGCTGCTCCTGTCGGCCGTCCGTCGTTGCATCGGCGACGACGACAACTTTTCGGGCTCGTCGACGAGACCAAACTCATCCGCGACCTCGAACCACGCACTCGACCACCTGCTCATCTTCTTCAGCTCTCACCGTATCGCGGGGCACCCCCGACCATTTTGCCTTGAACGGGCAGGTCTTTGCAGGACCCGAAGGTAGCGCTACGTGGCGATCCGCTGGCGTCAGCCGCAGCACAAGACAGCTTGGTGGCCGGTCACCTCCAACGCGGCGACCCCTTTGTCGGCCAAGAGCTTCGGACGATGACGACAGAGCAAATGGATACCGTAGGCGCCCGGCGTGGCGGTCAATGTCGCGGCAGCGCAAGCGTGACGCGTTGCTACGCCTGCTACGGGGCGAGGACCTGGACATGGTGTCGCGCTCGCTCGGGCGGCAGATGGCGAGGAGCGCGAGAGCGACCGCCTCAAGGCGCGCCTCGGCGAGATGCTGCTCGAGCGCGAACTGCCGGAGCAGAAGATCGCCCTGTTGGAGGGCAACAAAGGTCCTTTGGGGCGCCGAAGGTCGAGGCGATGAGCCGCAGGTTGTCGCCCAGCAGTGGCGAGCCGTACGTCCTCGCACGCGTCTGCCGGATCTGGCGCAGCGCACGTGCGAGCATCTACCGGCACCGCCATCCGGAGCCGACGCGGCAGAGACCGGGTCCCGCAGGCCGGATGCCGGATGCGGCCCTGCTGGAACGGATCGGCGACGTCCTCTCCGACAGGCTCTTTCACGGCGAACGCCACCGGAAGGTCTGGGCTCGGTTGCGCATCGCTGGCGTGCGTACCTGGCTGCGCCGCGTGCTGCGGCTCATGCGCGAGAATGACCTGCGGGCGCCCCACATCGGGTCGGCCAGCCGCACGCCCCGCGCAACCATGATGGGACCATCATCCCCGACGCGGTCAACACGATGTGGGGCGCCGACATGACCACGACCTGGACCGCGAAAGGCCAGGCGGCGGTCTTCATTGAGGTCGATCACCACAACGCCGAGTGCGTCGGCATTCGCGCCACCCGGCGCGGCACTCGCTTCGAAGCTCTCAAGTCGCCGCGCCAGGCCGTGCGACGGCACTTCGGCGCCATCGGCAAGCGTGTCGCCCGTGGCCTTGCCGTTCGCCACGATCACGGCTCACAATAGATGGCCGACACGTCACCAGACCGAGATGCGCTTCCTCGGCCTCCAGAGATCGCCAGCCCTCGTCCGCGCGCCGAAGGGAAATGGCTGCGCGGCGCGATTTATTCGGACGCTCAAGGAAAACCTGCTCTGCATCCGGAGCTTCGACACCGTCGAAGAACTCCGGCTCGCACTGCTCGCCTTCCGCAACATCTACAACACCTGGCTCATCCAGCGGCTCGATGATCAAGCCCCGCACAGGTCAAGAAGCGGCAGCTTTCAGCCGTCACGATCGTCGCGTCCGCTTCAATCCGGTGTCTCATCGACCCTAGGCGATATAAGCGCTTATGCCGCCCTGACCTCGGAGATGAAGCGGTCGACCTTGAGGGTGAGCTGCTCTGCCTGAGCGGCGAGACCCCTCGACGACTCGAGGACGATTGCTCCAGCTGAGCCGGTCTTGCTCGCCGACTGGCTGACGTTGCCGATCGTCAGGTTAACCTGCTGCGTACTCGATGCCGCCCGCTGTACGTTTTGCGCAATCTCGGCCGTCGCGTCGCCCTGCTGTGTTACCGACTCGGTAATCGCCGCCGTAATCCGGTTGACCTCACCGATCGTGTCGCCGATGCCTCGAATAGCCTGAACCGCCTGCCGCGTCACATCCTGGATCTGCAGGACTTGGCCGGCGATGTCGTCCGTCGCTTGACGTGTCTGGGTCGCAAGCGCCTTCACTTCGCTTGCGACGACGGCGAAGCCACGGCCGGCCTCCCCGGCTCGTGCCGCCTCGATCGTCGCGTTGAGCGCGAGCAGATTGGTCTGGCTGGCGATCGAACTGATGAGACTGACGACCTCACCGATCTTACCGCTAGAAAAGGAGAGGGCCTCGACGATCCGATTGGTGCGGTGCGCTTCCTCGACCGCATCGCGCGTCATACGTGACGAGTTACTGGCCTGACGCCCGATCTCGTTGATCGAGGTGGAGAGCTGCTCCGCGGCTGCGGCAACCGTCTCGACACCCTGTCCGGCATCCTGTGCCGCTTCAGCGACGGTCGCCGCTTGTTCATTGGTCGTGGCGGCAATGCTGTTCATGTTCTGCGCGACAGATTGCATGTCGTTCGCGGCTTGCGCGACCTCGCGGACGATCGCTCCAACAGTGCTCTCGAAGCCTTGAGCCAACGTGAGCAGAGAGGAGCGCCTCGCCTGCTCGGCCGCGTTCTTCTGCACCTCATGTGCGGTCCGCAGTGTGGTCATTTCGACGAGTCCATCGCGAAAGACTGTCAATGCTTCGACGATGGCTCCGAGTTCGTCATGGCGGACTAACCGTCTTGGATCGGCTGTGGTATCGCCCTTCGCCAAGCGCGACGTAAACTGCGCGATCGTCTTGATCGAACTAATAATATTCAGGCTCATTAAAACAGTCATTGTGAAGGCGGAGAGGAGAGCGCCGACGGTGCTATAGAGGAAGACGCGCAGCAATCGCGACGCGTGTCGGCGTGCCGCGTCCGCTTCTGACTGCTGTCGGGCCTTGACCTCGAGAACGAGGTTGTCCACTGATCGGGTCAGGAGATGAAAGTTTTCATCGAAGGGTTTGAGAAACGAGACAGCGGTATTAAAGTCGACGTCGAGCATCTGGGCGACAAAATCGAGAGCGCCCTTGTATTTGCCGACCGCAACGATAAGCCCGTCGATCTGTATTTTCTGCGCCGGTGTCGCTCTCTGGTCACGCCACTGACTAAGAAGGTCTGTCACTGTGGACGTCTGAGCCAGCATGGCCTTCAACTGTTCTGCGGCACGCAAGCCCTTCGTCTGCGCGGCTTGCATCGTCAGAACATGATAAAGGTCGGCATTGATTGTCTGAATGCTTCCGGAGATTTCCTCGAGCTCTAGAAGCGAGTCGGCGGAGTTGACGGAGGATTGCACCGCGCGTGAGCCCGCCGACAAACCACCGGACCCCAGCATGGCCAAGTACAGCATCGCGAGTAGACCAGCGAGGGGCGCGAGGGCTACCTTGACCAGGAAGGGCCAATTCGACGGTCTCATCAGGGCCGGTATCATTGTTGTCCTCGCATTCGAAGAATTCTACGATAGTGTTGCTTATTACGGACCGCTGCGTCATCCCAGACCGAATGGGCGTTTGCCCAACTTCGATTCAGCACCAAGAGGCCTGACGCCAGACTGAAAAGGGTCCATCGGTCAAGATCGACATTATCTCCAGCTCGTTGTGAATTGACCCCGGGACGCTTCCATGAACGTGTTTAGAGATTGTGCCCGCCGAGTGAAGGATTCACTAACTGCGAGCAGCATGCGACCGCGCTGAACGGTCCTGTCCAATTGTTCTCGCTCCAGACCTTCAGACTCGGACATGCTGCAGGTCTCATCTCTCATTTGTCGCCTTACGCGGTCATTAAAGCCCAACAAAGAGCCGTAATGCTTTCGTTCACCATAGCGTGCAATAAGTCCTGCTCGTTCCGAGACCGGCTCGTCCCGAAACAAGAAGAGGCTAGAGATGACGGGGATCATGATGCACGTTGTTTCCTTGGTGCGCGTTCCCCTTGGTCGGGTGACCCGGCTGGCTGCCGTTGGTGCGTGTCTCGTCACGGGGGCGGTGATTCCCGCTTGGGCGGGTACCATGACGGAGAAAGATGCTCTGATCACTGCGAAGGCGATCGGATTCCTGGACCCGTCGCCGACCGGCGGCGTTATTGCGGTTGTCTTCGACACCTCCAATCCCGCATCAAAAGCGGATGCCGCATCGATCGTCGCCTTATTTGCCGGCGGACTTCCCGAAGGTGGCGGCTCGATTACGGCTAAACTTGTCGATGTCGCAGACATCGGAAATGCAAGTGGCTACGTCGCGGTCATCGCGGCCTCTTCGTCGAGCGGAAGCAAGGTGATGGACGCGGTCAAGGCAGCCCACATTCCCTGTATCACCGCCGACCTAGCACCCGTGCAGGCGGGTCAATGCGTCATGTCGATCCAGTCCGACCCGAAGGTGGACATCACCGTCAGCCATGCAGCTGCCGCGGCGGCCGGGATCTCGTTCAAGTCGGCTTTCAGCATGCTCGTGCACCAGATCTAAAGGCAGGAATTCACCATGCTCGACAGATTTTCCGTCAAAGCACTCCTGGCGAGCGCGTCGATCTTCTCACTATGCGTCAGCCAGGCGAAAGGGCAGAGTGTTGATTATGGCACGCTCGAACAGATGTTCGGCGAGCCGATCACCACGTCGGTCACCGGGTCCCCGCAGCGTGCGTCCGAGGCGCCCGCGGCAATGACGATCGTCAGCCAGGACGACATCAGGCGCTCGGGGGCCGACAACATCCCTGACGTGCTTCAATTCGTCACCGGGATCGACATCAAGCGCTATAGCTTCGGCGAGGTGGATATCGCAGTCCGAGGCTATGATCAGCCGATGTCACCGCGATTGCTGGTACTCGTGAACGGGCGGCAGGTTTATCTCGACAGCTTCGGTTACGTAGATTGGAACTCCATACCCGTTCAACTGAGCGAGATCCGCCAGATAGAAGTCGTTAAAGGACCGCAGTCGGCCCTGTTCGGCTTCAATGCCGCGGGTGGCGTGATCAACATCATCACCTACGATCCGCTTCTCGACGGTCTTGAAACTGTCACCGCGGATGGTGGCACACAGGGTTTGGCCGAAGGGCAAGCTGTCGGCACCGTACGCCTCGGCAAGACATTCGGCGCTCGTTTATCGGTCGGTGGCTTTACAGCCAACGAGTTCGATCATCCGAATATCGCTTCGACTCCGCTCAATAAGAATGGCCGCGTCAACCTCGATACGAGGTGGCAGGTTGCTCCGAAGATTCTATTGCGGGCCCAGGGTAGCCTGACCGACAATCACTATCTTCAGTTCCTCCCGGGCCAGTACTTCATCACTGAGCAGAATCAAACAAACGACTTTGAGGTTGGAGGAGCGGCCGACACGTCGGCCGGCTTGTTCGATCTTGACTTCTACCGCAACGAGGCAAGATCGGCACGCGGTCTTATAGACCCTACTGTCGACTACGACGTCGTACGGGTGGTCAAACTCACAGACCTTCTCAAATTGAACACGCGCAACACACTACGTGTTGCGCTCGAGTTCCGCAACAACCTTGGTGCCAGCGATCAGATTTATGATGGCACTCTGCAATATGCCGACTATGCTGGAAGCCTCACCTTGAACAGCGTTATTACGCCGCGGCTGTCCGTCGTCAATTCCTTGCGAATTGACTACGCACAATTGAACAGCACGGCCTTCTCAATCTCGGGCAATCCTCGCAGCATATCTCAGTATAACGGTCAAACCATCACCGAGCCGACCTTTAACTCCGGCGTCGTTTTCGCCGCGACGCCGATCGACACCGTTCGGCTGACTGCTGCGCGCGGCCTGCAGATGCCCTCGCTGTTCGATTTCGGTCTTCAGCTTCCTGCTGGAACAGGAGTCAATTTGCTAGGAGTCCCCGATCTCCGGCCGACCGCGGTCTGGAACCTTGATCTCGGCTACGATCGAGCGCTCGCGTCTATCGGAAGTGAGCTGACGGTGGACGGATTTCTCCAGCGAAACACCGAACTCATCGCAGCCCCTGGAAATGGGCCGATCGCCTTTAGCTCTGGCGGCGTCGTTCTGGCTTCCGCCAACATCGGATCAAGCAATGAGGCCGGTCTCGAAATCGGCCTGAAGGGCAGGTTTGCTAATGGATTGCGCTACAATGCAAGCTACCGCTTCGTCGCGATTGGTCAAGACGTATCGGGTGATATCACGCCGAATGACGACTCGGCACGCGCGACCGGAACGCCAAGAAACGATGTCATTCTAGGTGTGGGATATACGATACGTCCCTGGGAGTTTGACCTCAATGGAAGGTGGCAATCCGCGATCACTGATTATCTCGGCAATGGGAATGACTCTGCCCCACTCGTCGTCGGAGACTACGTTACCTTCGCTGGCAGAGCAGGCTACGACCTCACTAAGAACCTGACACTGTCCGTCAGCGCCCAGCAATTCAATCTAGAGAAAATTCGTGAAAGCGCTGGCCTTCTTGTCGATCGACGGGTCATAGCCGGCGCCACTGCGCATTTCTAAAGTCGATGTCGTTCATCCCCGCGCGCAACCTCGCGGTTAGGGTCATTCTTGCACCGGTGTCAGATTGCACGTAATTGGGTCTGTCGCGATTTGTGTGGAGCGAGTTGGTCATACGGCCTGCTTCGTGTTTCCTTTCGGCAATGAGAGAGCATCAACGGTGGGATCTCGGTCCCGGGATCAAGATGGTCGGGGCGGAGCTCCTATCCGACGTGTGGGTCGTCACCGCGGAAGCGACCGAGCCGCCACGGTGTCCTGATTGCGCCGCTAAGCCAGCAGGTCGACATGGCAACTACGTGCGGCGCCTGCAGGACCTGCCTGTTCAGGGCAGACCCGTTGAGCTTCGCCTGCGAACTTCTCGCTGGTGTTGCCGCAACGCTTCCTGTCATCGCCGCACCTTTGCAAGCCGCTGCGCGGACGTGGCGAGCACATATGCTCGACAGACTGGTCGGGTGGCGGAGTTGGTCCGCCTTCGCCCATGCCTCGGGTGGACGTCCGGCTGAGCGACTGCTCCGCCGGCTTGGGCTTCCGCAGGGCGACGATCGGATCCTGCGACACCTCAAGAGGCATGCTGCCGCCGTACCTCATGGCCCGCTCCGCGTGGCCGGGATCGACGATTGGAGTTGGCGGCGCGGGACCCGCTACGGCACAGTCGTGGTGGACCTGGAGCGTCGATCCGTGATGGACGTTCTGTCCGACCGGTCGCAGGTAACCAGGCAGATCCGGGATTTTCGTGCAACGCGACAACTGCCTCGTCGAGCGGCGAGCCGCCAGCCAGGAGCGACACTCCCGTCACAACGCTACAGCTTCAGCAGCTGAGGGGTTGTCGGCGGTGACACGGGGCGCGGCGAGGAAATGGATGGCGAATGTGTGATCGGCGATCGTGCTCTGACGAATCAGCTGATAAAGGCGCCGGTTGCTGATAGTGCCCAAATCTCGGCGAATTTGGGGCTGAGCCCCAGACCTGGCTCTGCCGATACAGGAGCCGCACCCGGAAGGTCCCTGACGCCAAGTGCCCGAAGCATGCCGTTCGAAATTCTCGAACGGCTCGTTAGATTTCCTCTCATAGCTTCGAACGGGCCCCGAGATTAGGTTCCGGTCCGAGGCGCCTTCCCGGGAGAAGAACATGGACCAGGTTGTGCTCGAGATGGCTGATCTCTCACCGCCGCCCCAGAGCACCTTCGTGCGGGCGGACTGGCAGCTGCTCGCGGCATGTTGGTTCCCTGTGGCGATAGCTTCTGAAGTGGGAGAAGCGCCGCTCAAAGCGACGCGCACGATCGCCGCGCCTGGTGCTTGAGATGTGACGACGCCGCGATCAACTATTCCCTGTCCAAGGACCTTCGGAGTTGGTTGAGCTACGCGACCGAACGGTGCTCGGGACGTTTTTCCATGCGCCGGAGCGCGGATCGATCGAGATGCTTGAACGGGCGCTTCTCCGCATCGATGCGGAGGGTGTCATCGCGGCATGCCTGCGCCCCACCGACCTTGGATACGCGGACGACATCACGTGCGCGCAGGCTTCGGGGTGCCTTGTGCGGCTTCCCGCCAGCACGGTCGTTCTACCGGGTTTCGTCGACCTGCACATCCACGCGCCGCAATATCCGCAACTCGGCACCGCGCTTGACCGCCCGCTAGAGCAATGGCTGGCCGACTACACGTTTCCGCTCGAAGCGCGCTATACGGATCTCGCGTTCGCGCGCCGCGTGTACACGGCGCTGGTCGAGGATCTGCTCGCGCAGGGCACCACTACGGCCTTGATGTTCGCTACGATCCATCTGGAAGCGACCCAGCTGCTCGCCGAGATCTGCCTCGAGAAGGGTTTGCGTGCCTTCATCGGCAAGGTCGCCATGGACGACGACCGCATCTGCCCCGACTTCTACCGCGATGCGTCGGTTGGACAAGCGATCAACGACACTGAAGCGCTGATCGGCTTCATCCGCGCCCACCCCGACAACACGAGCGGCCTGGTGCGCCCCGTCGTGACACCCCGCTTTGTTCCCGCCTGTACGGACGCGCTGCTCGGCGGACTTGGCGACGTCGCGCGTCGATGCGGTTGTCACATCCAGACGCACTGCTCGGAAAGCGACTGGGAGGAAAGCTACGTCCAGTCTCGCACCGGAATGCGAGACACCGCGGCACTCGATCACTGGGGATTGCTCACGCCGGACACGGTGCTGGCGCATGGCGTTTTGCTTTCGCCCGGCGACATGGCGCTGATCGGGGAACGACGAGCAGCAGTGGCGCATTGCCCGCTCTCGAACGTCTATTTCTCAAATGCGGTGTTTCCGCTGCGAGCGGCGCTCGAGAAAGGACTGCGTGTTGGTCTCGGAACCGACATCGCTGGCGGTCCGAGCTCATCGATGTTCGATACGATCCGTATGGCGGTCGCAGCGTCGCGCATGCTTGATGAGGGGGTTGATCCCGATCTCGGCGCCAACAGCCGCGGACGCCGCGGCGCGCGACAGGATTGGCGCATCGGGTTCCATCTGGCGACAGCCGGAGGTGCGGCGGCCCTCGGCCTCGACGCGGGGCAGTTCGCGCCGGGTTTTTCGTTCGATGGACAGATGATTGATCTCGACGCGAGGGGTGGCACGATCCGGATCGTGGATGAGATCGACAACCCCGACATCCTGCTGGAGAAGATCCTGTTCACGGCCTCGCGAGCCAACATCGCTGAGACCTGGGTCGCGGGCCGACCAACCCGGAAGCTGGCCAAGTAGAAGCTTGATAACGCCTGCCTGGGGCTTCTGCATGAGCATCGCGCGCGAGTGCTTCTAGCGCTCGCTCTTCAACTTCTGGATTGCTGATGCACTCGTTTTGGCGAACCGACGCCAATCTCCTGGGAGATCGTGCTCGGCTACGCGCAACTTGATGCCCATCTCGTCCGCAATCGACCACAGACCACGCCAGTCGAGGATTCCTTCGCCAACATCGGCAAAACCCAGCTGGTCGATGTTCTGGCCGGGCGCTGCCACGTCCTTCACATGGATGGCCGGCACACGTCCGGCATATCGGCGCAGCCAAGTTGCCGGATCTTGGCCACCCACCCAGATCCAAGCCAGATCAGCGGCCAAGTCGATATCGTCGCCGAGCAGATACTCGATGCCGCATGAACCGCCAGGCAGCAACTGGAATTCGAAGTCGTGATTGTGCCAAGCAAACGCTAATCCCGCGTCTTCGATGACGGCCTTCATTCGCTGCAATCTAGCGTGCAGGCCACGCCATCCGTCCGCGTCACTAGGCCGATCGGCGGGGTCGAGCCAGGGCGCGACCACCAGTTTCATTTGCAGTATGCGAGCGGCGTCGATGACCGGGCGCGCATCGCCATCAAACATGTTGATGTTAAAGTGGCCGCTGAACGCCGTCAGCCCGTGCTGCTCGAGCAACGCCTTCAGCGCGGGAACGTCGTCATACTGGTCATGATACGGCTGAACGTCCGTGTATCCCATGCTCGCCAACTCGGCCAGCTGATCCGGTAAAGGATCAGCACCTCTTGTCGACCATAGCTGCATCGAGAGTGGTCCGCACGCTGTCGTCATGTCGACTCCTGATGATTGATGTGCGCGATAGCGTTCAGCGCTTCTTCTCGTCGGGACGTGAGAAGAAGACGAGTGCAGCAGCAAGAATGACTGACGCAAGCGGAATACCGATGAACCCCGCTGTGAGCCACCGCGCGAGCGTGGCGTCAGCGGCTCCTATCGTCGCCTTGTAGTGGCCATAGGCAAGGAAGCTGGAGGCCGCGAAACCGGCGACTCCGGCCGCAACCTTGCTGACAAGGGTGTTGCATGCAAAAGCCAGCCCGGCAGCTGCAATCCCTGTCCGTTGGCGACCCTCGTCCACAGCCTCGGACACAATGGACAGACACAAGGGCGAGACAGGTCCGACGGCAAGGAACTGGAGCGTCACGATTGCAAGGAAGAAAGGGAAGCTGTTCCGGACAAGGATCATGATAAGAAGGCACGCAGCCTGCCACGCCAGCACAGCGAGGTAGGCGCGGCGAAGCCCGAGGCGCGCGGTAACGGCCGGCGTGAGCGCCACGCCGACAAAACCGCCCACCGTTTCGCATATAAGGAGAAGCGAGGCATCGCGCGTAGGATGGTGCAGCATCAATCGTGTGAAATAGACGGCAAGACCGCCTTCCGAGCAGAAGACCATGAAGTTGAGGAAAGTGAGAGCGCTGCTGAGATGCCATCTGCGATTGCCAGCCAGTGCGCCGAAGAGCGTCCTCAGGCTGTGTCGTTCGGGTGGGAGATATCGACGAATTCGGCAACCTCGCGATGTCGCGAGCCAAAGCAGAGCTGAAGTCACGCCGATGACAGCCGCGACCTTCGTTATTCCTGCCTGTTGTGCTGCCACGCCTGAGCCGCCGCCAACCCAGGTGATCCCTGGGATTACCGCACCTGCGACCACTAACTGGCCGAGTTGGCATCCACCTAGGCGGAAAGAGTTGAGACTGATTCGCTCACGCGGCGTCACAGCCATCATGTTGCTCAACACGCCGTAGGGCGTATTTATGGCAGAGTAGACGACACCGAGGGCCAAGTAGGTCACGGACGCCCAAAGCAATTTCTCGTTCCCTGGAAGGGCAAGTGGCCAGAAGCAGAGGAACGCGAGCAGGCCGAACGGTATAGCGAGGAAGCGCATCGCGGGCACGACGAAGCGACCGGCGCTCCGGTCGACGAGGTAGCCAAACAGTGGGTCACAAACAGCGTCAAGAACGCGGGGCACCAGCAGCAGCCACGCGGCCGCGGCGGCCGAGATGACGTAGATATCGGTATAGTAGTAAAGGAGAAATGAGACGATGAAGCCCCAGACGAGATTGCTCGACAAGTCGCCGGAGCCGTAGGCCAGCTTCTGGCTGATGGAGAGATGGTCCCCTACATCGTGTGGGGACGCGCCCGCTACAGGAGCGTTGGCCGGGAGGATCACACTGCCTTCTCCTGGGAGGACCTGCGTCATCCGATCTTGCCCAGGCCATCAGCACGCAATGTCTCCGCGAGGTGCGCGCAGGCGCGTGTCGTCAGAGCCATGACGGTCAAGGTTGTGCCCATAACGCCACTAGACACGAAGGCGCTGGCGTCAGTCACGAACACGTTCGGGGCGTCCCACACGCGATTGAATTCGTTGAGCACCGAGCTCTTCGGATCCGTCCCCATGCGAGCGCCACCACTTTCGTGAATGGCCGCGCCGAGGGCTAGGCTGTGCGGCAGCATGCTACGGACGATCCACCGCGAAACAGGGCCAAGGTCACGATAAAGGCCTTCCCCTCGCTCCTCCAGACCGAGCGGCGAGATCCAACCGATGACCGAGCCGCCACTGGCCTCCACCATCTCTGCCATGTCAGTAGCCTGATGAGGCAGTTCGCTCTTCTCAAGCGCTCCCAGCCTGCATTCGATATGAGGCAGGGGAACGCCCCACTGGTCTCTCCTGCGCGCGTCCAGAGTGATCCGGTTCTCGTCCCGCGGGCGCATCTCGCTGAAGCAGAAGAAGGTGGAGTCGAAGCCAGCGCCAGGTCGCACATGCCTTTGGCGTCCAATGCTACCCTGGGAGCTATAGCCCAGCACGACGTCGCGGCCACGGGCAATCGGGTTGGCTTCGCGCGGTATGTACACGCCGCCGGTGGTCCCGTAACGTGCGTCAGCAGGCACATCTTCGTGCACAGCGTCGCCCGCCTTCTTGTAGCGTGCGAAGATGAGCGTGCCGGGCTGATCCATGAAGTAGTGCCCGAGGAGACCGCTGCTGTTTCCAAGGCCACGCGGATGTCGTGCAGCGCGCGAGTACAACAACAAGCGTATAGTTTCGACCGGCGACGCCCCCAATACCACGGCCTGGCTGGCCACCTCTTGTTGCATGCCGGTCTTGCGGTCGACATAGCGGACGCCGGTTGCGAGACCAGTATTCGGATCGGTGAGAACCTGGGTGACGATAGCGTCCGATCGCAAGGTGACACGCCCGGTGGCAAGCGCGTCGTCCAACGCTTTCGGCAACGGAGTTTCATCAGGTAGCGCAAAGCGCCACGAGGTCACCCGGCGATCTGGCCAGACTTCTTCGACTATGGCTTTGAAATGGCGTTCCGCACCAGACAACAGGCCCGGACCGGCCATGATCCCATCCGGCATCGTCGGAATGCCATCGGTGTTTCCCTGGATGGACAGGAGACGTTCGACCTTCTCATAAGACGGCACGAGATCGGCATACCGAATGGGCCAGCCGTTCCCGTCGCTCCCTGCATGAGGCGCGAACTCAAAGTCCGACCAACGGTGCAAGACGCGCCCGAAGATGTGTAGCCGACCACCGACCTGACGGCCGCGGAACCAGAGAAAGGGCGCGTTCTTTGCTCGGCGGTAGCGATGGCGGCGGTCATTCACGAGGAACTCGACCATCCGCTGGTTGAAGAACGCAACACGAGCCTGGATCGGTTTGCCCAACAGCGCGGCTCGTGCCCGGCCGAGCAAATCGACGCCAGGCGGACGACGACCCGTTGCGCCCAGCATGTCCTTAGGACCGACGCCGCGGCCCGCCTCCAGGACCAGCACCGACAAACCTTGCTCACTCAGCTCCCGCGCTGCGAAGCTACCGGAAGCGCCAGATCCAACAACGATGACGTCGAAGCTTTCCAATCTACCAAACCCTTTCGACAGCGGCCGGACAGGCAACGGTCATAACGACCGCCGCCAATCAACTATCGACCGCGCGCTTTGATAGCGCGATTGGTGATGTCGTAATCAGATGCCGCGAGATAGAGGCACGACTGAAACGGCGTCACCACTTATACTGCACGCGTACCCCATAGGTCCTCGGCGGGTAATATTCGTAGGCGTAGGAGTTTGCGTAGGCGCTTTCCTCGGCGTCGGCGAACACCACACTGTTCTCCAGGTTCCTCACGTATCCCGTAATCGTCCAACGAGAACGTACTGGTCGGAACGTCAGGAAGAAGTCGGACATGGTGTAGGACCGCTGGAGCGTGTCCTGATAGTTGTAGAACGAGAAATTGCTTTCGGACTGGACCTTCGTCTGGATGCGAGCAGTCAAGGTGCTGTTGTAGATATCCCACTCATGCTCGAGCCCCGCGGCGAGGCTCCAGGTAGGAGACTGCGGCGGCCGATTGCCTGCCAGCTGCACATTGCCCGATTGGGACGGGTCGCTCGGATCGGCCGCAGCCACGAAGTTGGTGTAACGAGCGTGCAGGTAGTCGACGTTCAGGTTGAATCTTGTCCCCTCCCGGAAGTCATAGAGAAGGTCGGTCTCCAGGCCATAAATCGTACTGGCGCCAGCATTCTGCGTCAGCTCGACAGGCTCCCCATTCGGTAGGTAGGCATAATTCGCTACCTGCTGGTTGGTGTAGTCGCTGTAGTAGCCAGCTACGTTCAACTGGAGACGGCGATCGAGGAAGCGATTCTTCGACCCGATCTCCCAAGACTGAATTGTCTCCGGCATGTAGGAAGACCCGCCCAGATTGAACCCACCCGCCTTGTAGCCGGTATCGAATTTTGCATAGACGAAGTTCGTCGAGGTGAGCTTGTCCTCCACTTCGGCATGGAAGGTCGGCTTCGACGACGACGTGCTGCCAGACTGGTAGGCATAGACGGTGTTAGTCGTGAGGTCTCCGTAATACCCGTTCTCGCTTTTCTCGTCGTGCGTATAGCGGACGCCGCCGGTGACCTTGATCTGTCGGGTCAACTGGTAAGACGCTTGAGCATAGCCGGCTTCGGACCTGGCCAGCGTCTTGTACTTGAAGCCGAAATAGTAGTCTTCCCCCGCGGCGGTCGGAGCCGCGTCAGCGCTCGTCAGGTGTGAATTCTCTTGGAAGAAGAAACCCCCAGCCTGCCATTGGAAAGGGCTGTTGTTTCGCGAGGTAAAGCGGAGTTCGGCGTTTGCCGTTTTCGGAAACTGGTTTTCGTCGAAACCGGAGACGTTGGGTTCGCTATACGGGTTTGTCTGATCCACGTTGTGGTGCCAGTGCGTATCGTCGTAGCCACCCAGCAACGTGACCTCGACCGGATCAAAGTCATAGACGAGGTTCCCTCGCAACTGCCACTCGTCAAGGTCGAGGTAGGGGCGCGTGTAGGCCGGGAAGTTCTGGCTGTTGATACCTGCGGGCAGCGCATGAACAAGGGCGCCGGTCGGTGTGTAAACATAGGGGATGTTCTGCATGGCATCCCCCTCACCGCCCTCATGAGTATCCTCGAACGTGATCAAGCCATGCAGGCGATCGGTGGGCTCGAAGGCGATCTGCAAACGCCCGGTCTTATCGTCGGCATCATCAGCGCGACCGTTAGGTGCAACGTCGCGGTAGCCGTCGTGATTGTCGGAGAAGAAAGAAGCCCGAACTTGCACTTGCGGGCTGAGGGGCACGTTGATGGCCCCTTGCCCCTCTATGTCATTGTAGTTTCCGTAGGCGAAGTCCGCGAAGCCTCCGAGCTGGTCGGTTGGTTTCGCAGTGATGATGTTGAGCGCTCCGCCCACGGCATTACGCCCATTCAGCGTTCCCTGCGGGCCTCGCAGCACCTCGATACGATCGAGATCGTAGAGTGTGGCGGTCAGTGCATAGGGACGGTTCAGGTAGAAGCCATCGGTATCAACCGTGATGGCGGGATCTCCCACCTCCGTCGTGTCGCGGCTGGATATGCCCCGAATGGTGATGATTGGCTTGCCCTCGGTCTCCGTGAACGAGGTATCGGGGGCTACGGCTGTCAGACCCTCGAGGTCGGTGATTCCTGCTGTTCTAAGGGCTTGCCCATTGTAAACCGAAACAGCAATGGGCGTGGTCTGGACATTTTCGCGCCTGTGCTGGGCCGTCACGACGATTTCGTCCGCAACGTCGCTCGCCGGTTTCGCGGGCGTAGTTTGGGGGCTCTTCTTCGGGGAGGTTGAGGCCTTCGGCGGCGGCGCGGCTGGGCCGGGCTGATTAAGGTTATCCTGAGCAAGGGCGGGCTGAGTAGCCCAGAGGGCTATCAGAGTGCAAGCCAGCCCAGAGACAGCCGACGTGCGTCTGGCGAACGGCAAAAGGGAGCAACTCGCCCGCAGGGCCGAGACGAGGGTCAAGGAGGACCAAGTATTGCCAGGTGAACGGGCCATTCTGTTCCTTGTGGAGGCGTAGGGGTTTCGACATGTACAGCTCGCGCGGTTCCTCAGCCAACCGGCGTCTTGCAGAAACCATCGGAAACCTTGCGGCCCCGTCCTTCTCTGCTTTTAGTACGCTGGCGGGTAGTGGAATGGAAATCCTTTTCATGATGGTTGCGTTTCAGAAGAGAAAGTTCCAGCAGAATTTTCGGGTGCGGACGTTCTCATTTCTCGATTGGGTAACGCCGCCGCGTCGTTTGTTTCCGCTCGGCCCTACTGGTATCTCCTGGCTAGCTAGAACCAGAGGCGCCGGCTGAACCGCGGGTCGACCGCCTTGTCACGGGGTCAATCGCGTGCAATGCGCTTCACATCAGGAGATCTGGTCCACGATGGATGACGGGGAGAGGACGCGCCCGGAACACGCCGTCATCCGCCTCGCCGACGTCGCACGCGAGGCAGGCGTCGGCATCGCGACTGCCAGCCGCGCCTTTAGCAACGTCACCCGCGTCAACCGCAGGACACGCGAGCGCGTCTTAGATGCGGCGGAGCGTCTCGGCTACTCTACCAATCTGGCAGCGCGTAGCCTTCGCTCCGGCATGTCACAGATGGTGCTGGTAGTCACGCCGCCATGGCAAAGCTTCAACATCCTTGAGTCTGCGCTGCGCGGCATCGAGGCCGAACTCAAGCGTGCCGGATACAGCATGATCGTCAGCACTCTAGGCAGAGACGGCTCAGCCGATCCCCGTATGCTCGAGATCGCGCGCGGCGGCCTCGTTGATGGATTGTTGGCGGTCACGAACACTCCCCTCGAAAGCGGAGAACTGCCAATCCTTTCGGCGCGATTGCCTTCGATTGGCTTGCTGGTAGATCTGGGATCATTCGGCGTGCGGAGCGTCGTCGTTTCGGAACGCGAGGGCACACGACAGTTGACCGCGCACTTGATCGCCGCGGGACGGCGACACCTTATGTTTGTTGGCGGCCTCCCCAACTACCATACGGTGGAAAGGCGCGCCGGGTTTGACGATGCGGTTCGTGCCGCGCTTGGTTCCGTAACGCGCATCCATCTGGAGGGAGACTACACCGCCGCAGCGGGCTTGCGGGCTGCCACCAAGTTCTTTTCCATGCGCAAACGTCCCGACGCTGCCGTGTTCACCAACGACCGAATGGCTGTCGCTTTCATGGCCTCAGTGCGGAAGCAGGGATTGCGCATTCCGCATGATGTTGCCGTTACTGGTTTCGACGACAGCGAGCTTGCTGAATATTGTGAGCCCCCACTCACGACCTACCGACAACCGTTAGAAGAAATGGGCGCGGAGGCCGCGCGGCTTCTACTGGCGTCGATCCGTGGAGAGGAGGCATCTGGTGCAGGGCCGCTCGTCTTGCAGGGACATGTCGTTCTCAGAGGCAGCGCCTGACTGGCCTTCCGGCCCAGCAAGCGAGGGATGGAGATCAACGTGGTCGAGAGACCTATACGGTTCGCGCTGTGTGGCGGCGGCCCGGGCTCGTTTATCGGGCCTGTGCACAGACAAGCGGCGGCAATGGACGGACGATATGAGCTCGTGGCCGGCTTGTTCAGTCGCAATCTCGAACGCGCGAGAATGCGGGCGTCGGAGTGGGGCATTGACCCCACGAGAAGCTACAGCGACATCGAAGCCCTCCTCATCGGTGAGGCCGCACGAGCAGACGGAGCGCAGATGATCGCGATAGCCACAGCGAACGACAGTCACGCTGCGATTGCCACTGCAGCGCTGCGAGCCGGACTTCATGTCCTCTGCGAGAAGCCGATGACAACGACAGTCAGCGAAGCACAAGCGCTCACGGCGATTATCCGTCAGACAAAGGTCAAATTCGGACTGGCGTACACCTATACCGGCTACGCGATGGTGCGCGAAGCGCGGGCGCGCGTGAAGGCGGGCGATATCGGCGTTGTGCGTAAGGTCATGATTGACTACCAGCAGGGGTGGCTAACTGAGTCTGTCGAGGACGCCAACTCTCAGGCAGCATGGCGCGTCGATCCCCTTATTGCCGGCGCCGGAGGCTGCATCGGCGATATTGGTGTTCACGCGTTTCAGATGGCCGAGATGGTGAGCGGATTGCGCGTCCTGCGCATTTGCGCCGACCTATCCTCATTCGGAGCGCAGCGCACGCTTGACGACGATTGCAATGTGCTGCTGCGCTTCGATGGCGACGTGGCAGGCGTGCTGACAGCCTCCCAAGTCGCCGCCGGCGAAGGCAACGATCCCACGTTCCGCATTTACGGCGAACACGGCGCGGTCGCCTGGTCGCATAGCCGCCCCGACATGTTGCGGGTCTTGCACAAGGATGGGCGGCAGGAGTGCATCTTTGCGGGAACAAGCGCTGCGGGACCACAGGCCGCGCGTGCCACAAGATTGCCTTTCGGCCATCCGGAAGGCTTCATCGAGGCGCTCGCAAACTTGTATCGCGACTTCGCCGACGCAATTGCAGGCGACAGCGATGTCATCGGAAACACGCTGCCCGGGGCCGAACAGGGTTTGCGCTCGATGATGTTCATCGATGCAGCTATCATGTCCAGCCAAACCAAAGCCTGGGTCGAACTTCCGGAGACCGACGCATGAAGACGATCAGAGGTCCAGGTATCTTCCTAAGCCAGTTTCTTGGGGATACCGCACCCTTCGATACTCTCGGCAATCTAGCCGCCTGGGGCGCCGCGCTCGGATACGAGGCAGTACAGGTCCCATGCGACAGCCGGTTGATTGATCTTGAGACGGCCGCAAGTAGTCAATCCTACTGCGACGATCTGCTCGCTGAGCTATCCGCCCACAACATAACAATCTCCGAGTTGTCGACACATCTACAGGGGCAACTCGTGGCAGTGCATCCCGCTTACGACTTGCTATTTGACGGGTTCACACCGCCGGTTCTTCGTGGGCAGCGGGCGGAGCGTCGGGATTGGGCGGTGCAGCAAGTGAAGATGGCCGCACGCGCAAGCCGCCGCCTCGGCCTGAACGCTCACGCGACCTTCTCGGGTTCTCTTGCATGGCCTTTCCTATATCCGTGGCCTCAGAGGCCACCTGGGATGATCGAGGAAGCATTTGCCGAACTCACAAGACGCTGGCGACCTATTCTTGATGAATTCGAGGACGCGGGCGTCGATTGCGCGTTCGAGATCCACCCGAGCGAAGATCTACATGACGGCGCGAGCTTCGAGCGCTTCGTCGAAGCGCTTGGCGGCCATGCGCGCGCCTGTATCCTCTATGATCCCAGCCATTTGCATCTGCAGCAATTAGACTATCTAGCCTTCCTCGACATCTATCACGAGCGAATCAAGTGCTTCCACGTCAAGGACGCTGAGTTCCGGCCGAACGGAAGATCTGGCGTCTACGGCGGCTATCAATCCTGGCTCGATCGCCCGGGCCGATTCCGATCGCCGGGTGACGGCCAGATCGATTTCAAGGCGATCTTCTCCAAGCTTGCTGCCTGCGATTATTCGGGCTGGGCTGTGCTTGAATGGGAGTGCGTGCTCAAACACGCGGAGGACGGTGCAAGGGAAGGCGCGCCTTTCATTCGCGAGCACATCATCCGAGTGTCCGAGAAGGCGTTCGACGACTTTGCCGGCCAGTCACTCGACGCGGCCCAGATCGCGCATCTGCTCGGTTACGAAAAGAGGATGGAGGAAAGCTAAGGCGATATAGATCGCTGCAGCCGCGTCGGCCTGTCCATCCGATTTCGTGCTCCAGGGGCTGGACCATCGGCATCCTCGAACTTGTAAATGGGAGACAGCGTAGGCGAGGCAGCTACCGAGGCCATTGCCGTAGTCAAACCGGCGGAGGGTGTCGCGTGTCACCCGTATTTCCATGTGTCTCTCTCGAATTACTCTCGCCGGTCATGATCGATCGAAGCTCCTCGGCGATACCTTCCTGAGCGCCATCAAGTCTGCTTCCAGCAGCTTGGCCGGGCTGGCCGCGATCGTTTTCACGCGGCGGCGGTAGGCCCGCGTGGTGTTCAGGTTCTTCTGGCGGGCATGCGCTCCGGCCTGCTCGTCGAGCGCGCCATGCAGATACACTTCGGTGATGAAGCCCGCCCGCAGCCCATGCGGTGACAGCCGCTCGGTCACGTCCACAGTGAGCTTTGCCTCCTCGGCACGACGCCGCAGGAGCGCCCACACGCCGTTACCGGTGAGCCGTCCCTCGATCGGAGCTATGACCGAATCTGGGTGATGGCGGATCGAGACTGGAGAAACCTGGCCCCACGCAGCCGAGGTCGAAGGCCGCCGGACCCAACCCGCGGCAACCATGACCGGCCATCACAAAGCTGTCGCCGCGTCAGGTTGATGCCGCAGCCAAAGGACAGGCGCCACATCTGCCGCTTGCTGTTCCAGGGTGACGGCCCCCTGCTTCGCGAGCTCCAGTCCGGCCACGAAGGTGCTGGTCCAGGCAGATCGTTCCCGAGCCCAACTCTCCGCTTCGCGCTCCGGTCCAGGCCGAGGCAGCAACTCCGCCAAAGGTAGGCCGGATGGCGCCTCCGCGAGCAGGCGCAGGATCCTGCCGGTCGCATCCAGCACCGTATGAAGGCTCGGCGGTCGGGGGCGATAGACGGGAATGGTGTCCGTCTCGACGACGAAGCCGTCGAACACGCTCACGCTGGCCCACAGGAATTCGATGAAGTCGATCTCGAACTCCGCGTCGCCCGGCGTGAAGTGCAAGTCTGGCCGCCCTCGAGCGAAGACATCGCGGCCAAGCTGCGGCCGGTCGTCCAGCCACGCGCTGAGAGCCTGCGCGACCTGCAGATCCCTTAGCCGCGCCTGTAGCGTTTCAGCCTCGGCTTCCGCCTGGCGTTGCTTCGGATTGTCGGACGGCAACAGAAGACGCGATCGGAGCGCGACGATCCGCGAGGCGGTGACGACCCAGTCGGCTTTGTCCGCGAGCGCGCTGGGACGCAGCAGCGCCGCGGCGAGCTGGTCCACCATGTCCAGCAGGGGCACGCGGGCGAGATCGATATTGTTCGCCCGCGCCATCGCGAGCAGCGTCGCGAGCGGTCCGCTGAAACCTTCGAACCGGACATGGGGGCCGGGGTCTCCGTTGGGAGAGGCGGCGGCGTGGTTCGACATGATCGCGGCACGGTCACGAGGACGCTCGCGCCGTGCTACGGACGCGTCGCTTTCCCCCTCGACGGCCGTCGTCGGGACCGCCTCTGCCAGCGCGGTCATGGGTCCAGCCGGAACACGACATCCGAGTATCGCGATGCCCATCGGGTCGGATCAGGTCCGCGGCCACCGAGCGCCCAGAATGAGAAAGCCACTTTCGCGTGGCCGGCCGCCAGGCGCCGGCCGATCGGCGGATTGTCCACCCGCGTGACCCGTCGCAGTTCGGTCGCGCCCCAGTTCGCTCGAAGCCAGTCCTCAGCGTCGGGATGCGCCCGGCCGAGACGCAGGATCGGTGCGGGCACCGGCAGCAACGCGTGGAGATCGAGCGGGCAGAACGGGCGGCGCGTCCCTCCACTCGAGCAGCCGTTCACCAAGGCGTCCGCCGCGGCACGATGCATCTCGACCGCCTCGCGAAACTGACGCGCGAGCAGCCGGCATCCCTCGGCCGACAGGCTCCGGCGCCCGGACGGAACGCGCAGCGCAAGGCGAAAGGCATCCTCCTCCACCCCGGCATAGTCGACGCTCCAGGGCGGCGCGCCCGGTCCGCACGCGTCCGCGACGAACCCAGCCACAGCCTGAGCGGGCCCCGTCACCAGGAGCCGGCCCTCGATCCAATCTCCCGCGGCCGGGTCAGCCCTTGGGACAGTTGACCCTGGCCTGCGGCCACGACGCTTCTTCGTCACGACGGTCGGCTGATCGGGCACCTCCGCGGACTTCGGCGGGGCCGGCGGCATTGGCCATGGAAAGCGGAACTCGTTCACAGATCGAGCTTGCCGGCCGGGCTCTCGGTCACCACGCCAGCCCGCTGCACGTAACCGCGCATCGTGCGCAGGTCGCGATGACGCGTGTGCCGCATGATGTCCTCGTCCCGGACGCCCTTCTCATAGGCCTCGGTGATGAAGCCGACACGCAGTGCGTGCGCACTCAGCCGCTGGAAGCCCGTGACCTCCAGCCCAGCCATGGCCACCCGGTGCGCCAGGATGCGGCGTATCGCATCCGGATGCAGCGCCGCGCCGCCGATCGTGCCGCCCCGGCTGATCGGCCGGAACAACGCGCCGGCGCGTCGGCGCGCGACCTCCTGCCAGGCGCGGAACGCCAGCAAGGGACAGGTCTCGACATGTCGGCCACGCGGCAGGCCGACCTCACTCCCCTGCCCTGTCTGATCGGTCTTTCCGCGCGTGATGCGAAGGCGAAGGCCGCCGCTGATCTCTTCCACATCCTCGATCCGCAGTGCCACGAGCTCAGACCGGCGCAGCGCGCCGGCGAAGCCGAACAGCAGGAGCGCACGATCGCGGCGCCCACGCGTCGAGCTGTCGCAAGTGGCGACGAGTTGACGGAGCATCGGCAAGGTCAGCGCCGCGGCTTTGTCCGGCACGTGCCGATGGGAACGCAGCACGCCCTGCAGCGGACCCTGGATGTCGCGATGACCAGCGTTCCACGGCAGGTCGTTGAAGCGGTGCATCTTGGCGAGTGCCGACAGGCGGCGGCGAATGGTGCTGGGCGCGTGGGTGCCGGCAAGGCTGGCGAGGTAGGCGCCGATGGTGGCGGGCTCTGCCGGCACCGGAACGAAGCCGGTCGCCGCGCACCAGGCGGCGTAGTGCTCCCAGTCGGCCTTGTAGGCCCGCAGCGTCGCCGGTGCCGCTGCCTTCTGGGCGAAGGCCAGCGCCACGTCGAGGGCGTCGCGTCCGGCGTCGGTCACGGTCGCCAGAGGCAGGATGTCCCGCCCTGCGGACAGAGCGGGTTCGGCGGCCACGACGCTGGACAGAGACCGCTCGCTCATCTCGGCAGCTTTGCCGGGCGGCGCAGGCTCCAGCAAGCTCCAAAACTGCATTGCGCGCGATAATGGTAATTATCGCGCTCAATCAGCTGCCACGCAGGTTCGGTCGAGCTTTCCAGATAGAACACAGTTCTATATCAAAGGCGCATGCTTCTCCTTGCGTCCCAGGAGTTCGCGGGCTTGTTGGACCGAGCCGACGTCTCCCAAGCCCGGTTTGCTTGGCTCAGCGGCGTGACAGCGCGGCAGGTGAACAACTGGTGCCGCGGGCGGGCGCCTGTGCCTACCTGGGCAGCGCTCCTGGCGATCGTGCTGCAGGACCGATCAGCCGAGAGCCTGGAGCTCCAACTTGAAGAGGCGCTCCAGGCGCCACTCGGCGGGCTCTGACCTCGACGAAATGCCGTGCCACAGACGGGCGGCACAATCGATCTGCGGGGATCGGCTAAGTGGCCGGTGCCGCTGAAGCGCTTAGCTGGCAACTGAAGCGGTTAGGTGAGATCGACACCGAGCGTCCAAGGCGGCAGCTCCACGTCGGTGAACCGACTGCGCAGCTGGTTGTCGGACAGCAGCGCGTGCCGCGCCTCGGGAACGCCATCGCCGACAAACGCGAGCCGAAGCTCATTGGACAGGAAGCGCAACAGCTGGAGGAACACGCGTTGTTGGCGCGGCGTGCCGGCCAGCACCGAGTTGAGCTCGTCGATGACGATGACCCGCGTCTCGAGCTGACGCAGCAGCCTGACTGCTGAGCCCTGCAAAGGGTAATTCCGAATGAAATCCCCGGCCGACGGCGCGTTGATCGCGACCAGAAGCTGGTCGAAGAACCGGCTCTCGGTGGGCTGATGGGGCATCAGCATCACAGCAACGGGCCGACGTCCAACGCCGGTCTGGCATCAAACGGCACCGCGTTCTGACGCTCGAATTTCCGCACGAGCATCGTCTTGCCCATGCCGCTCTCGCCGACGAGCAAGATGTTTTCCATCCGCTCTCTCGACGGCTGGGTGAGCGCCTCCTGCATGTAGCCGAGGACGCGGTCCGCGGCCCCGTGTTGCACCCAGCGCTCGGCGCGGATGTGAGCGATCCGGGTCTCAGCGTCCAACGCTGCGATCGGCCTGACATCGAGCGGAAGGTGGGCAAGCTCGTTCGTCGCCATCACCAGAACTCCACACCGCTTGTCTCGTCCTGCCCTGGCATCGGCACCTTGGCATCGGCATCCTCACTCCCCGTCATCCGCCCTGCTCGCTCTGACGTCGGGGCCGACCTGGCGCGCTCAGCCTGATCGATGCGGGCTACGGCGCGACGTGCGGCCTTGCTGCGGGATTGTGCCTCGGCGACCACCCGGCGCTGCTCCGCGATCGCCGAGAAAATGGAGTGTTCGTCGACGCTCCGGCGTCCTTCCGCGTGGAGCCTTTGGACGGCCTCTCGATGCTCCCAGAGCGTGATGGGCTGATGGCCGATGTCGGCGTATGGAACCCGCGCATGCTCGCCAGATGGCAGCTCGACGAAGACGGCGCTGAGGTCGCGGGGGTCGTACTTGATGCGGAGCTTGGCAGGACCCTGATCCACCAGGTGAGCCAGGGCACCGTCCTGGTAGGTGATGCCGAACAGGCGAACGCCGTCGCGACGGATCACCCGCTCCTCGAATGGCAGGAAGTCGTGCAGAAACGCCTGCGGGCTGAATGGAAGACGCGCCGACATGCCCGCCGAGCCTTCCGTCCAGGCCGAGGCTGGCGCCCGGCCGAGCGCCGAGTGGACCTCGTTGTGGTAAGGTCCCAGGACCTCGAGTGCGAAAACGCGCTCGAACTCCCTGAACGACAAAACTGCATTGCTCTCGGCATCGTACGAGCTGCGCGCGGCGACGTTTGAAAAGGTTGTACCCGGCAGAGCGTGCACGCGGCCCATCAGCGTGCCCATCAGCCGCTCGATGTGACCGCCAAACCGGGGCGTGCCAGGAGGGCGATACTCGATCCGAATGCCGTGCTGCTGACAGCCACGTTCGAAAGCTCGCGATTGAAACTCACGACCGTTGTCGACATGGATGATCGTGGGCAGACCCTGGGTCGGCCAGGCGAGGTCGATCGCGCGTTCCTCGAGCCACTGCGCTTTCGGCAGCACCGATTGCGCAACCGCCAGCGCCGTGCCTGCCGCGCTCGGGGCCTCGAGCGACAGATAGAGGCCCGTCACCATGCGGGTGTGCACGTCCAGCACCAGCGTCAGCCAGGGCCTGCCGATGCACGCGCGCGTCACATCGTCGACCAGCATGATGTCGACCTTCGTATGGTCGATCTGCACCAGCTGGAGAGGTCGCTCGGGCCGCAGCCCGACCTTCACCTGTCGAAAGCGATTTCCGGCCGCCTTGGCCCCTTCCCTCGCCTTCACGCGGTCGCGCAAGCTGCGAGCGGAAACTCGCGCCCTGACCGCCTTGAGGGAGGGCGGTTTCAGGCCCGCCAAATGGCAGGTCCTCCTCACCTCGCTCCAGACGCGCTTCACAGTCGGCCGCTCACGCTGAAGGAAGACTTCCTCGAGGGCGGTCTCGATCTGGGTCTCTAGAGAAGCCGGGAGGAGCTTGGCACCTTTGGCCGGCCCTGGACGGCGGGAGAGAAGTGAGGCGGTGACAGGGCGATCACGGAATGCGCGAACCAAGGAGTAGACACGGGGAATGCTGATCCCGAGCGTCCGTGCAGCGTGCGCGACAACAGCCACCCCGAGCCGATCCTCGCCCGCCAGCGGTCGTATGACTGCCTCCCGGCGGACGGCCTCAGCCCATTCGGCGTCGGAGACCGACAGCGCCTGGGGTGCAGCTTTGCGCCCGTCTGTCATCCGCGATTTCACCGGGCCCTCTGGATCGTCAACCCGGGGAAGGCTATCGCGATCCAGGGAACTTTCTCAAGAACCTCGGCGCACGTAGGTTGCTGCTATGGATCGGATCCATGGATTATGAATGCGGACACCCGACACGCTGAGCCCCAATGCCATCACCCGACGCCGCACTCCCACCCAGCTATGGCCGGCTACTCGCCGAGCTGAAGGACCGCATCCGCTCGGCGCGCCTGCGTGCGGCCGCCGCCGTCAACCGTGAGCTCGTCCTACTCTACTGGGAGATCGGCCACGACATCCTGAGCCGCCAGGCGGAAGCCGGCTGGGGCGCCAAGGTCATCGCGCGCCTGGCGACCGACCTGCGACGCGACTTTCCGGAGATGACCGGTCTCTCACCGCGCAACCTCAACTACATGCGGGCCCTGGCGGCCGCGTTCCCGGATCCGGAGATCGTGCAACAGGCTGTTGCAAGATTGCCCTGGGGGCACGTGGTCAAGCTGCTCGAAACCCTGAAGGAGCCCGCCGAGCGCATCTGGTACGCTCGCCAAGCCGTTGAACACGGCTGGAGCCGCAACGTCCTGGCGCTCCAGATCAGCACCAACCTGTTCGGCCGCCAAGGCAAGGCGCTGACCAACTTCCAGCACACCCTGCCCGCACCGCAATCCGACTTGGCACAGGCGCTGCTCAAAGACCCCTACAGCCTCGACTTCCTCGGCGTTGGCGCCGACATCGATGAGCGCGCGCTCGAGCGTGGCCTTCTGCAGCACCTGCAGGCGCTGATCGTCGAGCTTGGCAAGGGCTTCGCCTTCGTCGGCAACCAATACCACCTCGAGGTCGGCGGCCAGGATTTCTACCTCGACCTGCTCTTCTACCATCTGCGGCTGCGATGCTTCGTCGTCATCGAGCTCAAGATGGACGACTTTAAGCCCGAACACGCGGGCAAGATGAATTTCTACCTGTCCGCCGTCGACGACCTGCTGCGGCATCCCTCGGACGCCCCCACGATCGGCATCATCTTGTGCCAGGGAAAGAGCGCGGTCGTGGTCGAATACGCGCTCCGCGACATGTCCAAGCCTATGGGCGTCGCAGAATATCGGCTGTCGGCGCAACTGCCCGCCTCCCTTCAATCCGAGCTGCCGACCGCCGCCGAACTCGGGCGCGAGCTGCCGCTGATCTCATTCGCCAAGCTGAGGATCGAGGTCGAGCACGCGCTGCGCGATCGCTTGGAGCGCCTCGGCGGCGAAGTACCGCAAGGCTCGATGCGCGAGCTCGTCGCCAAGGTCGAGCACGCCGGCGGTCCACTCACCCACAGCCGAGCGTTCCTCGAGCATCTGGCGCTGCTCAATCGGGCGGTGCACGGCCTCGACGTGGCGTCCGAGGACACGGCACGCGCCGCCGACATCGCCGCCGAACTCGTCGCCGAGCTGCAGGCGGCAAGAGACGCGGATGTCTGACCCGGGCTCAGCGAAGCCAGCACCTCGGACGCCAGTCCTCCTCCCGCGACGCCCGTGCATCCGGCGCCGCCACAGCCTGAACGTTCCATCGTGACGCTCCTCGGCGCGGTGCGCCCCAGAGTTCCCGACCTCCTCGACGAGACAGCCCTCCCCGACGCTCTCGCGGCACCCGTCGGCCAAGCCCCCGCCATCGTCCGCACCTGGTTCGACGCCCTCGCCGCAGCCGAGCGGCCGGACAATGACGGCTCCCTGTTGGCGGCACACGCCTCCGCCCGCGCCTACCGCGCCCGCGCCAAAGCCGACAACACCCGCGCCGCCTACCGATCCGCCATCCGCGTGTGGTGCGCCTGGTGCGACCGCCATGGGCGCTCTCCCCTTCCTGCCTCCGCGGACGTGGTCACCGCCTTCATCGCCGACGAGCGCGATCGCGGTCTTGGCAGCAGCACCATCGCCGTGCGTCTCGCAGCCTTGCGCTACCTGCACCGGGCGGCGGGATTGCCCTCGCCTACAGCCACCGCCGCCGTGTCGGAAACCATGGCGGGCATCCGGCGCGACGCACCCAATCTGACCAAGAAGCGCGCGGCGTCGCTGACCGTGCTGCGCGAACTGCTCGGCCCGATCTCCGACGACCTCCGCGGCGTGCGCGACCGGGCCTTGCTGCTCGTGGGCTTCGCCGGTGCGCTGCGCCGAAGCGAGCTCGCCCGCATCCAGGTCAACGAACTCGAGCGCACCGATCGCGGGTTCCAGGTCACCCTGCCCCGCTCCAAAGGCGCGCAGACCAGCGCCGTCACCGTCCCAATACCTTACGGCAAGACCGAGCTCTGTCCCGTGCGGGCGCTCACGCGCTGGCTCAGTGATGCTGGGATTGATGAGGGCGCGGTGTTCCGGCGGCTTTGGGTGCCGCCGGCCGAGCGGGCCGGGGCCCCTGCCCGCCTCGTGGTCGGAACCGAAAGCCTGGCGCACGGTCGATCGCCCGGATCGTGCAGGCGCGTGCGACAGCCGCAGACTTTCGGGCAGCGGAATTCGGTGGCCACTCGCTCAAGCGCGGCGCGCTCACGACCGGCAAGGACCTCGGGATCCACCCCGCCCACCTTAAGCGCCTCGGCCGGCACGCCACCTTCGACGTCCTCGGCGAGTACCTGGAGTTTGGCGACCTGTTCGAGAACCACCCACTCAGCGGTATTCTCTAGCGGTGGCCAAGAGGCGGAACTGCGACTTGAGCTGCTGCCGGTTCCGTGGACACCAGGTTTAGGGTGTTTCATGAGATTGGAGGGTGGGGATGGGTCGGCGATTGTTCAGCCGGGAGTTCAAGCTGGAGGCGATCCGGCTGGTCAAGGAACGTGGGGTTTCGGTGGTGCAAGCCAGCCGGGACCTGGATGTCGGCGAGAACATCCTGCGGCGTTGGATCAAGGAGTTCACTTCGGATTCTGGACAGGCCTTTCCGGGCCAGGGCCAGCTCAAGCCGGAGCAGCAGGAGATCGATCGGCTGCGCCGTGAGGTCGCCAAGCTCAAGGCGGAGCGCGACATCCTAAAAAAAGCCGCGGCCTACTTCGCGAGGGAGTCGTTGTGAAGTTCGGCTTCATTGCGAAACACCGAGGGATCTGGCCGGTGCGGTGGCTTTGCGAGGCGCTCGGTGTCTCGCGCAGTGGGTTCCATGCCTGGCTCTGCCGCTCGCCTGGTGCCCGGGCGCGCAGCGATGAAGTCCTCGGCGCCAAGGTCAAGACCAGCTTCGTTGGCAGTGACCGGACCTACGGCGCCCGGCGGGTCTGGCATGACGTGCTGGCCGAGGGAGCCGCATGCGGGCTGCATCGTGTCGAGCGGCTGATGCGCGAACAGGCCTTGCGGGCCCGGCCACGCCGCAGGGGGCTTCCCTCGGACAAGGGCACTCGGCACGAGGCAGCGGACAACGTGCTGGATCGGCAGTTCGAGGCCACGGCGCCGAACCAGAAGTGGATCGCCGACTTCACCTACATCTGGACGGCCGAGGGCTGGCTTTACGTGGCGGCCGTGATCGACCTGTTTTCACGTCGCGTGGTCGGCTGGTCGATGAGCGCCACGATGGCCGCCCAGCTGGTTGCGGACGCGTTGATGATGGCGATCTGGCGTCGAGGCAAACCAGACGCGCTGCTGCATCATTCGGATCAGGGAAGCCAATACAGCAGTGAGCAGTTCCAGAAGCTGCTGGCCGATCACGGCGTCACCTGCAGCATGAGCCGATCGGGTAACGTCTGGGACAACGCGGCGATGGAGAGCTTCTTCTCCTCGCTGAAAACCGAGCGGACAGCCCGCAAGGTCTACCGCAACAGGGACCAGGCCAGGGCCGACGTGTTCGACTATATCGAGCGGTTCTACAACCCGCGGCGACGCCACTCGACCATCGGCTATCTCAGCCCTATGGAGTTCGAGCGGATCAAAGCGTCAGCTTAAGGTGCGTGTCCACGGAACCGGCAGCAGCTCACATTTCGTCAGTTCACCTCCGCTGGCGCCCCTGAAGGCCGGCGTTTAGAAGGCCCTCCTCCGGGACTACCCCAGGCCGCCGCGTTCATTGTTCGTTCTTCTAGCTGAGAGTGAGCGTCGAGACGTATCTGCCGTTACCGTAACGAGTAGCTTAACAGCCTCCTTCCGAGAGCCCGACCAAAAAGCACCGAGGGTGCATTGGTGCAAACGGCGGCACACAGGCAGCAGAAGGGCGGCCCCACGGCGGCACAACGGCGGCGCCGGACAAGAAAGGCCGCGTGCGGATTCTGACGTAAGCCGCCTACCTATTCCGATCTGATGCCGCCCGGCATTCCGATCTCAAGCCGCCCACCATTCCGATGATCCCGCCCACCCTGTGGGCTAGATGTTTGATCCCGGACTTTGATGGTGCAGTCTTCTCCCACGAATGGAAGGGTGCGCTTTGGGCCAGGTTCTCCACGGCAGCGCCACGACGACTGAGGCAGTCCGTCGAGCGATACAGCATAGTCAAGAAAGCCTGAGGGTGCTCGCAAGGCGATACGGCATCAACCAGAAGACCGTCGCAAAGTGGAAGCGGCGCTCCTCCGTCGCCGATGTCCCCACCGGACCGAAGGACGCCAGATCCACCGTCCTGTCGGTCGGCGGCGAGGCCAGCATCGTCGCCTTTCGCAAGCATGCCCTGCTGCCTCTCGACGACTGCCTGTATGCCCTGCAGCCGACGTTGCCGCATCTGACGCGATCGTCACTGCACAGGTGCCTGCAACGACATGGCATCTCGCAACTGCCCAGCGTCCAGGGCGAGGCCTCCGCCAAAAGGAAGTTCAAGGCCTACCCGATCGGCTACTTCCACATCGACATCGCCGAAGTCAGGACAGCGCAGGGAAAGCTCTATCTTCTGGTCGCCGTCGATCGAACGTCCAAGTTCGCCTTCGTCGAGCTGCACGAGAAGGTCCCTCGCAGCACTGCCGCCGACTTCCTCCGCCGGCTCGTCGCGGCGGTTCCCTACAAGGTACACACCGTGCTGACGGACAACGGCACCCACTTCACGACACCGGGCAACTCCGGGTCCGCCGCCCCCGACATCAAGGCTGCCACCGAAGCCGGAGAGCCATTCTGGGCGCATGCTTTCGAGCACGCATGCGCCAGATGCGACATCGATCATCGTCTCACCAAACCGAAACATCCGTGGACCAACGGCCAGGTCGAACGAATGAACCGGACCCTTAAGGACGCCACCGTCAAGCGTTACTTCTACGAGACCCACGACGAGCTACGGAACCACCTCGGAGACTTCGTCCAAGCCTACAATTTCGCGCGCAGGCTGAAGACGCTCCGAGGCCTCACGCCCTACGAGTTCGTCTGCAAAACCTGGACAGCAGAGCCAGGCCGGTTCACCGTCAACCCGCTCCAGAAATTCCCGGGACTAAACATCTAGCGCGCGCCTTTCGCCTCCTGAGCTGACCAGTAGGCGATCGGGCGTATCCTCCAGCCCGTGATGACGCCGGCCTCCACCAGAGGATCACCCCTGACGATCTCCTCCGCCGCTTCCGCATTGTCGGCATCCAGCACCCACAATGCCCCGGCATCGTCCGCAAAGGGTCCAGCAGCTCGCAACTGGCCGTTTTCGAGAAAAGTCCGAAGGTATGTTCGATGCGCGGGATGGTTAGCTTTCAAGTCCTCCTTGTCGCCGCCATACTCGATGATTGCAGCAAACTTCATATCAGCTCCTATCGGGACATCAGGGGTGATGTCCGCCTGTTTTGCTTTATGGGCACGGATTGACCGAGCTTTCCGCGCTATGCAGTCGCCTTCAGCGCGTCGGCGGGACTATCAGCGGCGACCATCGGTTTGGCCTCTCTCTTGAGGACCATCAGCGCGGCAAGCGCTCCAACAGCGGCAAGTCCTGCTATGGTGACGGTCCAGCCGGCGTAGAGCTGTCGGTCGATGAGCAAGCCGGCAAGGAGAGGCCCCGTAATCCCTGTCGCGGCCATGAGTGAGGTGTTTAGCCCTTGCATGGCTCCCTGCTGTCCAGAAGGCGACCTAGTAGACAGCGCGCTGACAAGGGTCGGCCGTATGAAAGAGGCACCGAAACTCGACACGACGACCGCCAGTCCAAGGACAGCCGTGCTGTGCGTCGATCCAATCATGCTGTAGCCGAGGGCAAGCACACCAAAACCAAACATCGCAAGCATGCGATCGGACAGGAGCGGCGCCACCCGCTTCATCAGCACGAGCTGAACGAAGATGTTCGTCGCACCAAGGGCCGTGAAGACGAGCCCCACGTCATGCGCGTCCAGCGGCTTGCCGTGCCACTGGAAGCGTGCCGCAAGGACGAGTGCCAGTTGCGACATGAACATGCTGAACGCCATGTAAAACAGTAGCAAGAGCCCAAGCACGGGCACGGTGGCGTTCGTGAGCATCGCCCGAGCCGGTTGCCGGACTTTGATCACCGCCGCAGCCAGGCTCGGTCGGTTCGGCAACAACAATGTCGTCGCGACGATGGACCCGGCGGAGAAATCGGCCGCCACCCAGACCGGGGCTGCGATGGAGAACTGGGCAAAGAGACCGGCCAACGCCGGCCCAACCATCAACCCGGTGCCAATAGCGGCGCTGACAATGCCGACCGCCTGCTTGCGCGTTGCCGGCGTGCTGCCGTCCACGGCGCAGGCAGATGCGCCTGACAAGTTTCCGGCAGTCAGGCCGTCAATGATCCTCGCGAGGAACACCAGCACCAGGCTATGGGCGCTTGCGAGCAGGATGAAGCCGGCAAGCGTACCGATTTGGCTGGCGATCAGGACCGGCTTGCGGCCGATATGATCCGATAGCCGGCCGATCCAAGGCGAAGCGATGAACTGGCATAGCGAATACGAGGCCAGCAAAAGCCCGACCAGCTGCGGCGTCGCGCCGAAATGCTCCGAGTAGAACGGAAGCAGCGGGAAGATGACGCCAAGGCCTGTGGTGTCGATGGCAACGATCGCGAAGATCGGCCCCATTACCTTCCACTCCAACGGAACGGCTGCAAGTTGGGATGAGCTTGTCATGCCTGAGCCGTAGCGCCCGATTTCATTCTTTGCCGCGCCTTTATCCACTCCAGCGTGCCGTGCGGGGCGTCCGCGGAGATAACGTGGGCGATGGCGGAGCCCGACATCTCGCTTGCGGACTTTGCCCGGTCGAACATGGTTTGCTCATGAAGGGCGATGGCGTGACGCCAATCGTCGATGAGTATGGCGCTCGCCAGGTCCGCGGCGTCCCACAGGCCCAGGTTCACCCCTTGCCCGGAAAAAGGCGACATCAGGTGAGCTGCATCGCCGATCAGTGTGACACCTGGCCGGTTTTGCCACCGTTCGCCGACCGGGAGCGCGTAGATAGGCTTCGGCATCATGTCGTCGGAACACATCTCGATCATCTTGAGAAGGTGAGGCGACCAACCCGGAAACCGGGCCAACAGGCACCGTCGTGTCGCGGCCGGCGAAGAGAGATCCAGTTCACCGGATGCGGCCCAACCTTCCTCTACGCGCAGTGCGACATAGACCCCGATGCGGGCATGGGCGTTGCGTTGAGCCATCAGCGCCTTGTTGTTGTCGAGGGCAAACATGCTGCCGTGGCTGACAAGCGAGGCGATGTCGGGGTGCTGCCTGTCCACGTCATCAATCGAGATGATGACGAAGGTGACACCGCTGTAGATCGGTTTGGACGGGGAGACGAGCGGACGAACCCGGGACCAGGCGCCATCGGCGCCAACGACAAGATCGAAGATTCCACACCCGCTGTCGCACAGGACCTCGAACTGGCCGCAAGTCAGAGGCCGTACGGAGCGCACCTTGTGCGCCCAATTCACTGTGCCGGGCTGGAGCGAGTCCAGGAGCATCCGCCGCAACTCGGCGCGATCCACCTCGGGGCTGTCGCCATCGGCGCCCTCGGGTTTTAGCAATAGGAGATGGCCTGCCTTGTCGCAGAAGCGCATGCCCTGGTCTTCGTGACGGGCGATGGCGCGGAACTCGGCTTCCAATCCTGCGTGTCGCAGGGCCATTTGCCCGGAGTCCGGATCGAGGTCCAGCGTGCCGCCTTGCGACCGGACGAACGGCGACTCTTCTCGTTCGAAAACTGTCGCAGCGAAACCATTGACCTGGAGGATACGAGCCAGCGTCAGCCCTACCGGGCCGGCCCCAACGATGGCAACTCGAGGCGATTCCCTCACGACTGCGTGCCGAGGATGTCAGCCGTGGCGCGTTCCAGGATGGCAGCGATGCGCCGTGCTTCGTCGGGCGTGCAGTCGCGCGTTCGCATCAGTGCGTGCTTCAGGCCGTGGCGTGCGCGGTGCAGGTCGTCCGCGGCCTTTGGATCGAGCGCGTCCAGGCCGGCGAAGGCCTCGCGGACTTGCTCCATACGGCCGCCGATGCGGCCAAGGGCATCGAGCATAGCGTCCGCACTGGCGCGGTTGGCCGCCAGGTGCTGACGACCCGGATCAGTGAGACTGTAGAGTTTGCGGTTGCCGTCCGGCTCGACGGCCGCGTGACCGATCTCGTCCAAGTAGGTGAGGGCCGGGTAGATCACGCCAGGGCTGGGCACGTAGAAGCCGCTCGACCGCTCCTCGATCGACCGGATGAGTTCGTAACCGTGGGCGGGTTGTTTCTCCAGCAGCGCCAGGATGACAAGCTGGAGGTCAGCCGAGGAAAGCTTGCGCCCGCCTGGCATGCCGCCCCCGCCCATGAAGCCTGACCCGCCACCCCGACCGAAGCCGAAGCCGCCTGGCCCTCGACTACGACCTATGGCTTGAAAAGCACGTTGAGCTAAAGAGCGCGGAGAAGGACGAGCTGTATCTAGGAACATATCTTACGATACATCGAAAGATGGTGGTCGTCAATTTTAATATGGATTGCGCCTCTCCGGTCAGCCTTCACTAACCCAGAGTTGCGGGCATGGCCCGGCGCTATCCGGAGAGAGCGCGACGGTCAGCCCGCACCTTTTGCACAACGTGGCCGTCCTGGCATTTGCGTAGCCTGAACGGGTGTATGCCCGCTGTCGCCGGAAGCGATACTACTCCAAGCGATCACAGTTCCATTAGAGTAAACCTCAATAAGGCTATGACCGCATGGGGGAGCGGACATACAATTCGATATCGGCGATCGCGCCTTTGGCGTGTTGCAGGCTGGGTTAAATGCTAGACCAACGGGAAAGGTGCTCATGCTGACCGTGTGGGGGCGGAAAACCTCATCCAACGTTCAGGCTCTTACGTGGTGCATCGGCGAGCTTGGTTTGCCCTATGAACGGCACGATGCCGGGCACCGCTACGGCGGTACGGACAGCCCCGCCTTCCTGGCAATGAACCCAAACGGCACCGTCCCCGTACTTCGCGACGGCGAAGGCGATCCGCTTTGGGAGACGGGCGCCATCCTCCGCTATCTGGTCGGACGCTATGCCTCCGCCCCTTTGTGGCCAAGCGAGGGCTCCGCGCGGGGCCACGTCGACAAATAGGCCGAGTGGTCCAAGATCAATATCGCCCTCGGCTTTTACAGGTCCAATCTTCTGGCGGGTGGTCAGGACGGCATCGGTCGATCAAAACCCAGCCGCGATCAGCCAGGCCGCCGGACAGCTGGACAAGTTCCTCGATATCGCAGAGGCGCAGCTCTCTCGTTGTACCTTCCTGGCGGGCGAAGACTTCACGCTAGCCGATATCCAGTTCGGGCATGTGCTGTTCCGCTACTTTGACATCTCCATCAGCCGAAAGGATCGGCCGGCGCTGCGCCGCTACTACGATGCGCTCGTCACACGGCCTGCGTTCCGCCAGCACGTCATGGTCTCCTACGAGGAGTTGAGGATTCTGCGCTGAAGTCCGCTCGGGTCGGACGCAGCGGTCGTGCGTCTCAGGCCATCTATTGCGCGTCCGTCTCACCGAGCGCGCGCTATGTCTCAGTTAATGTGGGTCCGGCATCTGTTTCCGTCTCAGATAATGTGCGTCGGAAAAGACCATCTATTGCGCGTCAGGTCGCTCATCATTGTGCGCCGCTACATCTAGCCAAGCAGCCGCAGCACGGATGAACTAAACCTCCGCAGCCGATCGATTGTGCGCCGGGCTTCCCGCTCCGCGTCGGCCTTCGCTTCGGGACTGGCGGAGAAACAAAGCCTCGACCGCAGCTGTATCAGCCGCGACGCTGCCACCAGCCAGTCTGCCCGACGCTCAAGCGGGACGTGGTCGACGTAGCGATCCATCGCGCTGACGAACTGTTCGGCGAGCTGCAGGGCTGAGATCCGACCGAGATCGATACGCTGCCGCTCGACGAGGTCGAGCAGCAGGTCGAGCGTCCCGTCGACGCCTTCGAGGTGGAGCTCCGGCGAAGACGGGATTCGGGGCGGAGTAGCCCAATCGTCTCAGAGCCGATCGCCTGACCGCCTGCCCTCCTCCCCGCTTGCCCTTTCCGCAACCTCACTCATGGCCGTAGTCAGGCCGCACGTTGAAGACGAGCTCGTGCCACTCTCGCCGGAGCCGAAGGATCGCCTGCCAGGGCGTCCAGTCGGCCGACTGGAAGCGGACGCTGAATCGGGCCGACCGGCGCAGCCGCTTGTCCTCGAGACGATCGAGAATGGTGACGTGGCGGAGCGGCTTCGCCGTTCCCCAGTTCTCCTGCCGCCAGCGCAGCGAAGCGGGATCACCGCTGCCGAGCGCCAGGATGTCGGCCGGGATCGGCACCAGGCGGTGCAGGTCGAACAGACATCGACCAGGCCCGGCCCAGTGGGAGCTGACCCGCTCCTGGCGCGCGGCGATGACCTCGCGCAGCGCACGCGCCAGCAGCCGCGCCTCGGCACCGGCACTCGCCATCGCCGCGAGCAGGCGTGCTTCTTCATAGTCGAGATCGACGTGCCAAGGCGCGGCGTTGGTGCCGCATGCGGTGCGGCGAAACCGGGCGACAGTGCCGGCTGGCCTGCTGACGGTGACCGTGGTCCAGAGCCAGTCGATGTCTCGCTTCGACGTGTCTGTCTCGTCGAGCGGCGAGCCGTCCGCCAGGAGCGACAGTCCCATCCCGACGCTACAGCTTCAGCAGCCGGGCCGGGTTGTCGGTGGTGATCCGGACGCCGGCCTTCGCAGCGAGCTTCATGATCGGGCTGGGCCTCATGGCGCGGCTGTTGCATCCGCGCCGATCTGAGTTTGCTCGTGCCGCTCACGTCGACGCTCTTTCCGCTCTGCGCACTCGGCTTGGGCGTGTATTTCATGGCGAGGCCGCATCGATGGCCAAGATCAGCCTGCTGGTCATGGCCATGCGCTGATCGGATCGGCTTCCGTTATCGGCGAGGCACGCGAAGCGGCGCTGCAAAAATCACGATCGAACGGTTCTGAGGCGTTTAGCTACAGGCGTGATGACGGAAGCAGGCCTAAGCCGCCTCCCTTTCCCTTTGTCAGTCGCACCACTTACGGCGGTAACGTGCGTCTTCTCAGATGCTCAAGGAACGCCGCGAACGCTCGGGTTTGCTGTCGATAGGGCGGATAGTACAAGCAAAGACCGTCGAAGCTCGGCGAAAACGTCTTGAGAATACGCGTCAGCCGTCCGGCCTCGATGTGCGATCGGACGTGGTGTTCGGGTACGAAGCAGACACCCGCACCTGCTATGGCCGCTGCGACAATAGCGGTAAAGCTGTTTGTTGCGAGCATACCCTGTGGGTTGATCACGATTTCGCGCCTGTCGGCCTCCATCTCCCAACGATAGATCGCCCCGCTAGACAGCCGCTGCCGGATACATCGGTGCGCGAGCAAGTCGGATGGCGTCAGCGGCTCGCCGTGGAGCGCGAGATAATCAGGCGAAGCGGCGGCGATGAACGAGGTTGGCGGACCCATCGGCAACGCCACCATGTCCGGCGGCACCTGCTCGCGTAACCTTACGCCCGCATCGAACCCGTCAGCGACAAGGTCGATAAGCGCCACGTCAACGACCAGCTCGAACTCCACGCCCTGGTGGAGGCGTTGGAACGCGACAACATCGCCCATCAGCACCTGTGCGCCATGCTCCATCGTAGTGATGCGGATGCGCCCCCCAAGCTCATCCGCTTCGTCCCGCGCTTCCGCGAGCGCGTCGTCGACAATCGCGAACGCAGGCGACAACCGGGCCGCCAACCTCGCACCCGCGTCGGTGAGCGCAACGCTGCGGGTCGTGCGGTTAAGCAGGCGGACGCCCAACCGCTGTTCGAGCCCGCGAAGGGCGTGGCTGAGCGCCGATGGCGACACTTGAAGCTCGGCGGCCGCGCGCCGGAAGCTGCGATGCTCGGCGACCGCGAGAAAGATCGAAAGCTCGTTGAGCGAGGATCGTCGCATTGCTGAGCTATCCTCATCATCCTGTGCTTCCGCAAGCGGATTATACAATCAGGCTGCACTTCCTATCTGATGTTCATGGCCTTGAGATTTGTACCACCAGCCCGAGGGAGCGCGCCCTTGTCGATCCGCCGTTTCCTGCTTCCAATCCTGACTGGAGTATTCTTGATGAGCAACGCAGCACAAGCCGCTCCCCGCAATCAGGTTCTAGGCACCTGGCGCATAATTTCCGCGCAGATTGAGACTGAGGGTCAGGCCCAGCCCGCCTTTGGCGCGCACCCGAGCGGCCTCCTCAGCTTTACCCCTGACATGCACTATGTCGAGGTGCTGACGCACGGGGACGCGCCCCGCTTCGCCTCGGACGAACTCGGTAAGGGAACGGATGCGGAGAACAGGGCCGCAATGAGCGGCAGCCTTGGCTTCTTTGGCACCTACACCGTCGACGCGGACGGCGAGTTTTTTGGCAACGCAGTTCAGGGTTCCACTTTTCCGAACTGGGTCGGTGATGTCCGAACGCGGAAAGAGCTTCAACTGATCGTCGACGGCGACAGTATGACTGAGAAATTCCAGCAGCCTGGCGGGGCGAAAGTAGTCATTCACTGGCAGCGCATCCGCTGATCGGAGGTCAACAAATCACCTGAAAAGACTATTCGCGGATTGTCTGCGTGGTTACTGTCATTCCGAGTTCGTTACGAAGACTGCCAGCGTGTTGTCTGTCGCGCTGTATGAAATTGGGTCTGTCGCGATTTGCGTGGGTCTGGCTCAATGTCCGTGATTTTTAGATGGCGTGGAGCGGGATCATCCTGGCGCGGAGTAACTCGGTGCCAGCACGTCCATACATCGCGCGCTTCAGCGTTTTGAGTCGGTTGATCTGTCCCTCCGTCTGGCCACTGCTCCATGGCTTCGAGATGGCGTTGCGGACGGCGACAAGGTCACGACGGAGTGTCGCGGCAAACTGCCGCATTGCATGAATGCCGGAGTTGGCGGCGTCGCTCATCCAACTGTCCAACAGCTCGGTATCGGCTCCACTGAGAAGGCCACGGAAGCGCATGGCGAGGGCGCGCATCGCCGCGAACTCGGCGAAGGTTGCTTTCAGCGTGTCCACCTTGTCGGGCGGCGCGGCGGTCAGCAACCCGCGCGGCTTGATGCACAGTGCGGACGCGACGATTGGTGGCACGAGAGGTATCGCGGCGCCATCCGCCAACACCGAAGGTTCCGGCGCGGGGGCGGTGAGCATCGCAGCAAAGTGGGCGCGGCGCCAGCCGTTCAGAAGCCGCTGCAAGTGCGTCAGGCTGCCCGTGTAGCCAAGTGTGCGGATCTCTGCGAGCAACTGGCGGCCCATCGTGCATCCCTCGTTCCAGCGTCGCGCCAGATAGGCACTAAACCCGACCGGCGTCGTCTGCTTCGGTGCTATGGTTGCCCGCGGTCGGAATGCGTCCAGCCGAGTCCATTTCCTGACCGTACGCCAGTTGAACCCGGTCTCACGGGCGATCTGGGCCAGCGTCTTGCCTTCGTCGTGCAGCGCTTTGACGCGGTCGAACCCCAGTTGCGATCGTCCACGGCGTCCCGTCTGGAGAGGTGGCGATGCTCAGTCGCCTCCGGTTGTCCGTAGCGGTGGATAAGCCCGGCCGGTTCCGTGAGAGCCACGACCTCCTGCGGCGCGAGTTGGAATTGTCGGCTCGGCGCGCGAGTGAGCTGCTGTTCGATCGCGTGCCGCAGATTTTGCAGCAGGTGGAAGCGGTCGGCGACTTGGCTCGCCTGCGGTGCGCCTTGAGCGGCACCCTTCGCGTAGAGTCCACACCGGTCGCGGCTCACGATCTCTATGGCCGGACGGCAGGCGAGCCAGGACGCCGTCGAAACAGCCGATCGGTCCTGCAGGACATCCAGTACCTCGCGCCGCTCAAGATCGACCATGATCGTCCCGTAGGTGCTGCCTTCGCCAGCTCCAGTCGTCCACGCCCACCACGCGGACGGGCGCCCCCGGCGCCTGCTTGTTCACGCCGCGCTTCAACGACCGCAGGAGGGTGTCCTTGCTCTGGGGTGCCCCGAGGCGCGCCATCAGACGTCCGCCAGGCCGGCCGCGGGCCGCGTGGGCAAGCACACGAGCCAGGTCGACAACACGACGCGTCCGGCGGCTGTAAGGCGCCACGACCTCCGGCAGGCGATCGGCGAACGTCTTCTGCGAACACTCGGGATCGAGGCATCGCCATCGTGCCACTTTGAGCATCAACTCCACGGCGGCCCCATGAGCCGGTAGGTCCTGCAGATGCCGGACACACCAGCCGTGGCGGCGGCTGGACCGGGTGCCACACGCTGGACACCGTGCCTCACCTGACATGACCGCGGACACGACCCAGCCGCCGCAGCGCCTACTGGTTGCGGAAACCTTGACGCCCGAACCGGGAGACCACTCGCTGTCTGTTCTCATGTAAGATCAACGCTTCTGCCCCGCTTTCGCAAAGCGCTGACCAAGCGGCCTGCCGCAAAGTCACATCAATTGAGCCAGACCCACACAAATCGCGACAGACCCCATTACGTGCAACCTGACAGCCGCCAAGCTGGACGCTCTCACGGCAAACGGTGTTGTGGTGGTGCCGGTGGATTATGACGATCCGGCCTCGCTCGTGCGGGCTTGCGCCGGTGCGGCCTGCGTCGTCTCGGCGTTGAACGGGACCGAGCCCGTGATCGCCGGCGCGCAGGGCCTCCTGCTCGATGCCGCCGTCGCGGCGGGGGTGCGGCGCTTCATCCCGTCCGACTTCTCGCTCGACTTCACGAAGACCCGCCCGGGCGACAACCGCAACATGGACCTGCGCCGCGCCTTCATGGCGCGGATCGACGCGCGCCGATCCGCGCGACTTCGATCCTGAACGGCGCCTTCACCGACCTGCTCGTCGGCGGTGCGCCGATCATTCTCACTCGGCCTCGGAAGGTTCTCTACTGGGGCGACGCCGACCAGGCTTTCGACTTCACCACCAAGGACGCCGCCGCGCGCTACGCAGCGCTGGCCGCACTCGACGAGACCGCGCCGCGATGGCTGCGGATCGCCGGGGATGTTGTGAGCCCGCGTGCGCTCGCCGCGACCATGACGGCGCTCCGCGGCAAGCACTTTGGACTCTGGCGTGCCGGTGGGTCGAGCGGCTCGGCGCAATCATCCGCGTCGTGCACGCGCTCTCGCCGCGCAGCTACGCGCCGTTCCCGATCTGGCAGGGCATGCAATACCTGCGCGACATGTCGAGTGGGCGCGGCAAGCTCGCGCCGCTCGATAACGACCGGTATGGCGTCTTGCGCTGGACTTCCGCAGAGGACGTTCTCCGGCGGCCGACATGATCATGGGCGCCTACGAACCGTCCGTTTCTTGAGCGAGCACTGAAGTCACACCGCTCGTCTTGTTCCATCTGACATGCAGCAAGCCACTGATCAGGCTGTTGGGTACTCTGGGTCACGTGGCCGACTTCGGTCGTGCAGACGGTGCCTGCCTTGGTGCGTCTGGGCGGCTTCGTCGTCCACCTGCCGATCGTCGGCTGGCGTGACGTCGATCTGTGCGCCCTGACAGAGTCGGCGCTCCTATTGCCGAAGCCTCTGAGGTCTTTGGCTGGTCGGCGGCTCATGAAGAACCTATCGTGAACAGCATGGCCGAGCAGATCGTCATCACCGAGAAGACCAGCCAAGCGAAGGACATCCGCGAGGCGGTGGGTAGCCGCTACGGCGCCATCCTCCCGGCCGAGGGCCATCTGTTCGACCTGGTCGAGCCGGAGGAGGTGGAGCCGGCCTGGATGCGTTGGATCCCGGTGTTGCTGCGGCCCGACGGACTCTACGGCACCAAACCCGCAGATGGCGGTAACAAGGCGTCGAAGCTCAAGGCGATCCGGGAGGCGCTGCGGACGGCCAAGCGGGTGTGGCTGGCAACCGACTGCGACCGTGAGGGCCAGCTGATCGGCCAGGAGATCCTCGAGCACTACGGCTACCGCGGCGAGGTACGGCGGGTGATGTTCACCGCTCAAGACGCTTGCACCATCCGCGAAGCGTTTGCCCAAGCCCGACCGAACAGCGACCATGCCACGCTCTACCAGGCCGCCGTCGCCCGACGGCAGGCGGACCAGATCTACAATCTTTCGCTCACCCGCACCGCGACTGTGACGATGGCTCGAGGTGCGCGCACCGTGATTGGCGTCGGCCGGGTGAAGACGCCAACCCTGGCGATCGTCTGCCGGCGCGAGCTGGAGATCCGCGACTTCGTGGTTCAGCCCTACTTCGAGGTGGTGGCGACCGCCACCGCCGCGGCCGGACAGTTCCGGATCCGCTACGCGCCGAAGGAGCGGATTGCCGAGCGCGCCCTGGCCGAAGCAGTGGCACGGCTGGCTGACGGAGCAGATGAGGTGGATGGCTCCCGCTACCGGCATCTGAGTGCCAAAGTGGGGTTGCTGTCAGGCAAACCCGAGCAAGAGAGCCATCCGCCATGGAGATTACAACGATCGGCCTCGATCTGGCCAAAAGCGTTTTCCAGGTTCACGCCGTCGACGCCGCAGGTAATGTGGTCGTCCGCAAGGCGCTTCGACGAGCGCAGGTGTTGCCGTTCTTCGCCAAGGTGGCGCCTTGCCTGGTCGGCATCGAGGCCTGCGGCACGTCGCATCATTGGGCCCGAGAGCTGATCGGCCTCGGGCATACGGTGAAGCTAATGCCACCGATTTACGTCAAAGCTTATGTGAAACGCGGAAAGACCGATGCCGCCGATGCCGAGGCGATCTGCGAGGCCGTGACGCGGCCGACCATGCGCTTCGTGCCAGTAAAGTCACGCGAGCAGCAGGCGGCGCTTTCAATGCATCGCTCCCGCGATCTGTTGGTCAAGCAGCGCACGCAATCGATTAACATGATGCGCGGGATCCTCGCAGAGTTCGGGATCGACATTCCGGAGGGCCTGGAACGCGCGCTCACTCTCGCGATGCAGGTGACGCAGGGCACGCTGCCGGACGTGCCCTTGGAGGCGGGAAAAATCGTTCTCATGCTCTCTCAGCAGGCGCTGAGCATGCACGCGCAGCTCCGGGAGATTGATCGCGCACTCGCCATCAAGCACCGAACCGACGAGGTGGCGCGGCGCCTTGCCACTATCCCCGGCATTGGCCCGATCGGCGCAACAGCGCTTGCCGCGTCTGTCGCCGATCCGAAACAGTTCAAGTCAGGCCGCCACTTCGCCGCATGGCTCGGCCTGACGCCACAGCAGAATTCGAGTGGTGGCAAAGAGCGCCTCGGTCACATCACCAAGATGGGCGACAGATACCTGCGCAAGCTGCTCGTCGTAGGCGCAACATCGCTGGTGCGGCGAGCGCGGCATAAGCCGGAGACCGCAGACCAACGCCTGGTGGCGCTGCTGGAGCGCAAGCCGGTGCGTGTGGCGACTGTCGCCATGGCGAACAAGATGGCGCGGATCGTCTGGGCGTTGATGATGCGCGGCGAGGTCTACCAGGCCAGCCACGCGCCGATGCTGGCGGGGTGAAGCTTCACAAGGGTCAGCTGAGGGATCAGCTCAACGAGGTTGCGGGGCGAAGAGATGTGATGGCGAAACCGGTCAGGCCGGGAACAAGGAAACCCAGGGGACCAGCCAAAGGCGTCATAGCCTGAGAAGCAGATTGGGACCTTGTTCGCGGACCCCATCAGGGCCAGCAGTCCAAGTCGACTGCATCAACAGGCCGGACAGAAGACTGCACCCGACCAACGCCAGAACGTCGATTCATCTTGCAACGCGGGAGCCATCCACAGAGGCCGGTCCGCTGGCGAGCAGGAGCCTCAAAAAGCGGACGTTAAGGACATGTGCGGCGGCCCGCGCAACAGTTCGCGCGCCTTGAGCGAAATGTGGCGGTTTCGTATGGTCAAGAAATGATCCACGATCCACCGCAAGCCCTACCTCTTGTAGATGTAGCACCTGAACTGATTGGCGAGCTGCATACGTTGCTATTGGCTGAAGGTTATCCTGCACTTGCTGCACAGACCGCTGAGTTAAGGCTCTACGATCGTTTCCGTTGCGGTGATGACTTCTGTGGAAGCTTTGACACGAGCCCTCGCCCATGGCCGACACGTAGTCCAGACGACTTCACGTTGCCGCTTTCAGGCGAGCTGATCATCGACGTGATCAACGCCAAGATCGTCCAGGTCGAGGTGCTCTTTCGCGACGACATTCGGGCGAAGGTCCATAGGGCGCTCCCATAAAAGCTCTGCCTGGGAACGATGGGAGGAACGGGCTGTGACATGGCGTCCCAGAGCTTGGTCGCCTTTGACACTGCTGGCCGAAGGTGGAAGGTCAGGTCTCGAGCAGCGGGGTGAATAGCAGACACCGGGTGGAGCCGGCCCTTCCTTGGTGGAGTGGCGCCGCTGCTGCCGGACGGGCTATCATTGATTGATTGGGAGAAATTGCGTGATGCCTGAGCCGATCCGCATCGGCCTCCTTTTGTTTCCGGCTGTCACTCAGTTGGACCTGATGGGACCGGCGGAGGTTTTCGGTCGCCTTCCAGGAGCCGAAATCTTCCTCATATGGAAGACACTCGACCCCGTTCGATCCGATCGAGGGCTGCAGATCTTGCCGAACACGACGTTCGAAAACTGCCCCGCACTGGACGTGATCTGTGTGCCTGGCGGACCCGGACAAGTCGATCTGATGGACGATTGTGAGACGCTACAGTTCTTGCAGCGCGCCGCTCTCACCTGCCGACTTGTCACCTCGGTTTGCACCGGGTCTTTGGTCCTCGCGGCGGCTGGGTTACTCACGGGCTACCGTGCCACCTGTCATTGGTCGTCGATCGACCAGCTGAGCCTGCTCGGCGCAGAGCCGATCGACGAAAGGGTGGTTCGCGACCGGGATCGGATCACTGGAGCGGGAGTGACGTCCGGAATCGATTTCGCCTTGACGGTCGTGGGTGACCTTGCCGGCGATGCAGTGGCACAGGAAATCCAGTTGCAGATGGAATACGACCCGGCGCCTCCGTATCAGACTGGTTCGCCGCGCTCGGCTCCTGAAGCTTTGGTGACCGCAACGCGGCAGAAGCTTGCGCCCTTCATCGCCCGGCGTCGTGCTGCGACGGAGAGAGCAGCCGGAAGATTGGCAGTCTCGCGAACATAATACAGGACCAGGCGATGTGGTCGAGGACGGTCAATCAGGGGTGTTCTGAATCTCTCGATGAACTTCGTGCGCCGGATAACTGATCAGGCTCCCATTTTGTCCGCTATCGTGAATCGGTTAGCAAAGCTCTTTCTTCCGCGTCGAGCGAACCTCGCTACTACCGGAGCTGGCCGAGAGCAGATGAGGTGGAAACGATCGGCCTCGATCTGGCCAAACGCGTTTTCCAGGTTCACGCCGTCGACGCCGCAGGCAACGTGGTCGTCCGCAAGGCGCTTCGACGAGCGCAGGTGTTGCCGTTCTTCGCCCGGTTGGCGCCTTGCCTGGTCGGCATCGAGGCGTGTGGCACGTCGCATCATTGGGCCCGTGAGCTGATCGGCCTCGGGCATACGGTGAAGTTGATGCCGTCGGTCTGCGTCAAGGCCTACGTAAAGCGCGGCAAAACGGACGCGGCGGACGCAGAGGCGATCTGTGAGGCCGTGACGCGGCCGACCATGCGCTTCGTGCCGGTGAAGTCGCGCGAGCAGCAGGCGGCACTGTCGATGCATCGGGCGCGCGATCTGTTGGTCAAGCAGCGCACGCAATCGATCAACATTATGCGCGGGATCCTCGCAGAGTTCGGGATCGACATTCCGGAAGGCCTGGAACGCGCGCTCACTCTGGCGATGCAGGTTGTCAGGTTGCACGTAATGCTGAGATTTGCCGAGTTGAGCGGAATTCGCAGCACTTAACTTGAGATTGGAGGCTCCTGCAGTCTCACAATTGCAGCAATTGTGAGACTGCGATGGCGCTTGCGTTGTCGGCCCTCTTCCGCGAGGTGGCCGCGCATCTCCCAGCTCAGCGACTAGCGACGGCCAGGCATCGTCGTATTTCGTCGATCCAACGGGGTTTGCCGACTAGAACCTGACCCCGACCTTGCAGGGCTCAAAGTCTCACGTTTCCGGCAGACGGACGAGCTCGAGTCTTAGATGTCCTGCAGTAAGTCTCACATCCTAGTTGAGCTAACCCGTTGAAAGTCGTCAACAAGCGAGTCTCAGCATTTCGTGCAACGCGACATCTCCGCTCGCGCCTGACCAGTTGCGCGGAATCCGTGCTCGCGCGCAGTGACGACGGCAGCGGTCGCCTGTCCCTCGCCTTCCGGGATCTCGGCTCTCTGTCACAGCGGCCTACGGCCTAACCGTCGCCGCCTGACGTGGCGCCGGCGGGGTCGAAGGGGCGTCATGCCGAAGGCGGGCTGCGCACGCGGCCTCATCTTTCTTAGTGCGTGTCGAACACCTCCTGGAACCGCGCGATCTGCGCCTCGGTCGCAGCCCGCTCTGCTGCGGTTGGACTGCCCGGATTCTCCGCTGGCGGCAGCATGCCGAACTTCATCAGGCAGAGCATTAGAAGGATGCGCGCTTTGACCGACGTCAGGTTAGAACCGGAGATAAACGGGCCGCCGCGGATTGCAAACCCCTCCGTGTTGCCGCGGCCGGTGTTCACCACAGGAAAGCCGGAATAGGCCGCCCGCATCAACGCGCGCGTCTTCGAGCTTGCCGCGGCTTTTCCGTAGGGTGAGAGGCCTTCCAGCACGAAGCCCGACAAGGGCGCGTGCGCGAGTTTGTGGTCGATGAACGCCACCACATCCACCTCCTGCGCCGGGTCGCTGTCCTCATCGTCCTCGACATAAGAACTGTCCTTGACGATCGAGACTTTCGGTATCGCGGCTTCGAGAAGACCCCCCGCCTCGTCCTTGATCTGCACCGGCACGACAACGATGCGGCCACCCTCGCGACGGATGCCCTCAACGGACGCCGGCAACAGTGGAAGCCGCACGGCGGAGTGATGCGTGTGGCGCGTGGCGGGCACGTAGCACAGCACCGAGCCCGTCACTCCGCCTGCCGCGCCCAGCACGCCGCCATGGCCGCCGGTGGCGACGTAGCCACCCGGCCGGGCGTCGACCTTGGCCACCTCGCGCGCCGCAAACACGCGCTGGTCCTGCACCATCACCACGCCTACGCGGTTGTGGCCGTCCGCGTCGGCCCAGACGCGCGAGCGAATCCACTCGGCGGAGTCGGCCAGGTTCTTCGGGCCATCATTGCTGATCTGGCCGTGATATCGCTGCGACGCGTTGCCGCAGATCGGCACGCTCGTGTCGAGCACGAGGTTCAGCCAGTACATCGTCTCCTCGATGCGCGGGCTGCCCTGAGTCCAGATCGCACCGTCATGTTCGCCGCGCGCCAGCACCGACGCGATCCGGTTGGTCAACGTCGCGAGCGTCATGCGTGGCGGTGATGCGTTCAGATGCGGCGGCCGATACGGGAAGAAATCCCGCCCCGATGTCTCCGGCGCGATGTCGCCCTTCTCGCCCGAGAGCGGTGTGTCGGTGCGGGCCGAAGCGGGAAGTCCTTTAGTGTAGCCAGCCGAAGGTGCAACGCGATAATAATCCACCACCGCAATGTTGCCGATGACATTGGCGTGGCCTGCGCCATCCACGCCAAGGCGGTCCACCTCCTCGAAGGTGCGCGAGCCATCGGGCAGAAACGGTTGGCGGCTCTCCGCCCGGCCGACCCTCTCGCCGATTCCGTCGTGCTCCCAGGCGCTGCCGTCGCGCTGACGCGCCATGTAGGGCAGCGGATAGACGCCATCCTCCGGCGCGATCTCGATGCGGTAGACGGGCCTGTCGCTCGGTCGGGTCGGCTGCGCGTGGAACGCACCCTCGCCATCCAGGTAGCCGTCCGGCGGTGCGTAGAGTTCGGCGAGGTCGGCTTCCAGCGGATGCGCCGAGAACGCTTCCACAAACACGGTCGCGGGTGCGGCCAGCCTCTGCGGCCGCAACGCATCGAAGCGGGCGGGCTCACCCTCGGCATCAACCAGGAGCGGCAGCCCGTGTTGCGCACGCGCCTTGTTCGCAGTCACGAGCGGAGGCGTGTTCTGAATCGTGGCGTTCGGCCCCGCGAAATGCGCGATGCGGATCTTTCGCCCCTTGGGTGACGGTGCGGCCATGATCTCCTGTCCTCGAAATCGGTCGTCAGTCGGCGAGGTTCTCGCGCAGCGTGCGTCCCGTGTAGGCGGTCCGGAACCGGTCACGCCGCTGCAACTCGGGCACGAGGAAGTCCACGACGTTCAGCAGGTCGCGCGGCACGGCAGGGGGATGGGCGATCATGAAGCCGCCCCGCTCGCCGGTCGCCACGAATACCTCCTCGAGATAGTCCGCGACCTGGGCAGCCGATCCCGCGATCGCATGGTCGTAGGACGCAGCCCGGCGGCCGATAAAGTCGAGGAAGTCCGTGCGCGTGATCTCCTCATGCGGGTCGAGTTCGGCCGTCATGTTCGTCAACGTCGTCGGCGAGGCCTGCGAGCGCACGATCGCGTCGTTGATCTCCGCGATGGTGAACCGCTCGGGCAGGCGCGACAGATCGTAGCCCACCTGGTGCGACATGAACGCGCCCACCGCTTCGCGCGGCACGGCGGTCAGCAACTGCTCCCGGCGGCGGACCGCGTCGGCTTCCGTCTCCCCCACGATCAGCACCACGTCCCACACGACGCCGACGGATTGCGGATCGCGCCCCGCCGCCGCCAACGCGGTATCGAGTGCCGCACGATGGCGCACCTGCTTGGCGAGACCCGGGCTCGCGGCAAACACGTGATCCGCGAAGCTCGCCGATGCCTGGATCCCACGCGGTGACGCCCCCGCCTGGACGATCACCGGGTGTCGCTGCGGCGAGGGGACGCAGGCGAGCGGCCCCTTGACGCTGAAGAACTCGCCCTTGTGGTTGATCGGGTGGACCTTCGCCGGATCGGCGACGAGTCCCGTTTCCCGGTCCCACTGGAAGGCGTCCGGCGCCACGCTATCCCAGAGGGCCTTGCATACGCCGATGAACTCTTCCATCCGCTCATAGCGAAGGTCATGCTCCATCAGCTCGTCGAAGCCGTAATTGGCGGCGTCCGCGCGCCGTGACGACGCGACGACGTTGAACGCCATGCGTCCTGCGGTGACATGGTCGAGCGAGTTCAGCAGCCGTGCCACATAGAACGGATGCATGAACGTCGATGAATAGGTCAGCCCGAAGCCGATATGCTGCGTGATCTGCGATAGCACGGCGATGGTCGGGCTCATGTCCTGGCGCGGCCATCCGACACCCCAGCGCACGGCATCGTCGATGCTGCCCTTCCATGTCGAAGGGATGCCCGTTCCGTCACCGAAGAAGATGAAGTCGAGCAGCCCACGCTCGGCGATCAGCGCGATCTCCTTGAACATCCGCAGATCCGGATAGGTCGCCTGCGACCAGGAGCCGGGCAGCCGCCAGCGACCTTCGAGATGAGTCCAGGAAAGGTCGTACCCCAAATGCATCTTCTTCATCGATCGGCTCCCAGCGCGATGCCGCGTTCGGCGAGAAGCGGGCGCAGGATCGGCAGCACCTCGCGCACGAAGATATCGAGGTCTCGCACGAAGTCGACGAAGGTGAACTGCACGCCGTCGATCCCGGACTCTGCGATCATCTGTGCCAGCTTCTCCGCCATGCCGCGCGGCGACCCGGTCACCGGCGTTCCGGCGCCGAATCCCACCATGCTGGGCTGGCGCAGATAGGCAGTGCGATCCTTGTAGCTCTCGCGATCGTCCCGCTCGAACGAGGCGATGAGGTTCTCGACGGCCTCCCGGTCGAGCGCGTCGCGGATGCGCCCGAGTTCGGCCTCCGCTGCCTCGTCCGTTTCGCCGTGGATCAGCAGCAGGCTCGTCACCACGCGGACACTGCGCCTCTCTGCCGTCGCAAACGCGCGCACACGCTGAACGTCATGCGCTCGCAGACCCACGAACTGGTAATCGGAATGGCGTGCCGCAAACGCCATCCCGTCATCGGACAGTCCAGCCGACACGATCATCGGATACGGCTTCTGCAGCGGCTTGGGACCGGACACGCAGTTCCTGAGCTTGAAGAAACGCCCGTCGAAATCGGTGCGCTCCTGCGTCCAGAGCAGCTTGACCGCGGTGATCCACTCCTCCGCATATTCGTAGCGGTGATCGCCATACCCTGGCGGCACGATCCCCATCTGATCGAGCTCTTCGAGCGTGTTGCCGGTGACGATATTGATGCCGAACCGGCCGCCGCTGATCTCGTCGACCGTCGCGATCAGCTTGGCCGCGACGGCGGGATGGTAGATCAGCGGATTGATCGTGGAGAACAGTTTGACGCGTGTCGTGACGGACGCGATGGCGCTGGCGAGCGCGATCGGCTCGATCGTGTTCTCCCAGAACCCCGTCTCGCCGCCGAACCCCATCCATTTGCCCATCCAGAACAGGTAGTCGAGCCCGCCAACCTCCGCCGCCTCCGCGATCGCGCGGTGATGCGCGAAGCTCGGATGGTAGCGCGGCGTGTGCTTCGACATCAGGAAGCCGTTGCTTCCCACCGGCATGAACACACCGAGCTCGAGCCTGCGCATATCGGTGTCCTTCTAGCTTTCTCGCGCCCGCGCACTGTCGTGCCAGCGATGCAGCATCAGATGCGAGATCAGGCTTGTGGCGCCGAAGATCGCAACTCCGGTCGTGGTGATCAGTAGCAATCCCGCAAACAGGCGCGGCGTGTCGAGCCGGCGCCCTGCCTCCAGGATGCGAAAGGCGAGGCCCGCACCGCTGCCGGCGGTCCCGGCGGTGAACTCGGCCACGATCGCGCCGATCAGCGCCAGACCGCCGCCGATCCGCAGGCCGCTCGCGAAATGTGGCAGCGCCGAGGGAAGGCGGAGATGGCGCAGTGTCTGCCAGCGAGAGGCGCCATAGAGCTCGAACAGGTCGAGCAGATTATGGTCGGCGCTCTTCAGACCCTGCGTCGTGTTCGACAGGATCGGGAAGAACGCGACCAGGAACGCACAGAGCAGCAGCACCGCACCGGTCTCGGGCACGTAGACGATGATCAGCGGTGCGACCGCTACGATCGGTGTCACCTGCAGCACCACCGCATACGGATAGAGCAGCAGCTCGAGAAAGCGCGACTGCACGAACAGGATCGCGACCAGCACGCCGAGCAGCAGGGCGGCTGCAAGCGCTGCCACCGTCACGATCAGCGTGTTGCACAAGGCGCTCCACAGCATCGGCCAACTGGAGATCAGCGCGTGCACCACGTCGGTCGGTGCAGGAAGGATGTACGTCGGCACACCCGCGGTGCGCACGTAGACCTGCCAGGCCGCGAGCAGCGCCAGCAGAGCGACACCCGGAATTGCTGCCTGGCGCAGCGCCGCGGCCATCATGGATGTGTCTCGTCGCTGGTGGCGTCGTTTAGAAGTCGCGAGATCCGCCCCGTCGCCGCGGCAAAGCCGGGCGAGCTCCGATCCGGGCCCTCCGCATCGCGCGCGTTCGCCACATCCGCCACGACCCGACCAGGCCGCGGCGCCATCACGACGATGCGGTTGGAGAGATACACCGCCTCGTTCACCGAATGTGTCACGAACAGCACGGTCCACCTGAACTCCCGCCACAGGCGGAGCAGGTCGTCGTTCAGGCGCTGACGCGTGATCTCGTCGAGGGCCGCGAAGGGTTCGTCCATCAGCAGGAGCGTCGGCCGCGTGACGAGTGCGCGCGCGATCGAGACGCGCATCTTCATGCCCCCCGAGAGCTCGCGCGGATAGGAGGCGCCGAACCGCTCCAGACCGACCAGGGCCAGCGCTCCGTCGACGCGCGCACAGGCCTCCTGACGCGACACGCGGTGCAGGCGCAGCGGCAGCCACACATTGCGCCACACCGTGGCCCACGGGAGCAGGGTCGGTTCCTGGAACACGAAGCTCACGGCGTCACGCTTGTCGTGCCGCTCGATGCGTCCCTCGCTGGGCCGTGCCAGGCCCGCGACCAGGCGCAGCGCCGTCGACTTGCCGCATCCCGAGGGGCCGAGCAGGCTCACGAACGCACCCGCCGGCACGGTGAGCGACATGCCGGACAAAGCGAGCGTCCCGTTGGCGAACCGCTTGCTCACGTCCTCCATCACGATCACCGATCGCTGCGTGCTGGTCTCCGTCTCGCCCGCAGGCCGCGTGAGAACCTCGGCCATCACCGCGGTGCGAGTTGCTTGCCGACGCCATGGCAGACGAAGCGCGTGGTGAACGCCGCCTGCCAGTCGAGGCCGGGCTTGAGCACTTTCGCCTGCACCATGTCCTCGTAGAAACGGCGGTAGCGCTCGGTGGTCATGCAGCCAATGCCGCCGCGCACGGCGTCGCCCGACAGGACGATCCCGTTCGACTTGAACGCCTCGATCGCATAGCCGATCTGCCCGTCCGTCATGTCGGGATTGTCCGTCTTGATCAGGCGGTTCGCGGCTGCGTTGTCGCCGTAAAGATAGTCATACCAGCCTAGGATCGAGGCATCCACGAAGCGCTGCACCAGATCGGGTTTCGACTGCACCAGGGCCGCCTGCGTGTCGATCGTCGTCGCGTAGCCGGCATAGCCGTCATCGGCGAGGAGAAAGGCCTGTGGCGCCCAGCCGGCCTGTTGCTTGACCGCATAGGGCTCGGCCGTGATGTAGGATTGCTCGCCGGAATCCGAATCTACGATGAACGGCGCCGAACTGTAGGAATACGGCTTGACCTGCTCGTCGTGAAAGCCGGCGTAGCGCGCCTTCAACCACTGGAAGAACGTGTCGTAGCCGTCGCCCGCCAGGTAGAGCGTGTGTAGCTGCGCCAGGTCCGCGACGCTGTGCAGATGCCGCTCCGGATGCACCAGGATAGCCTGCGGATCCTTCTGGAAGATCGCGGCGACCGTCACCAGCGGCGTTTGCGCCGCGACCCCGTCGAACGCGACAAGCGTGGTGCCCTGCATGAACTGGATCTGCCCTGCGATCAGCCGCGCACGGTTAGGAACCTGTGGACCCCCGGGAAGAATGGTGACGTCCAGGCCCATCTTTCGATAGGTGCCGTCGGCGAGCGCCTGGTAGAAGCCGCCATGCTCCGGCTGCGCGAGCCACCCCGTTCCGAAGATGACCTTGTCGAGGGCACGCGCCGGCGTGACATTGGCCGCCCGAGCGTACGAGACCGCCAGCAACATGCCGAGTGCCAGGGCGACACAGGCACGGATCATCGATCGGCTCTCCCCGGACTGCGGCTTCAGGACAGCTCCGGACAAGCGATTACCATGCCAGACTGGTCAGAACGCCTGCTTGGCCGTGATCAGCACCGCAAGCCCTGACGAGACGTGGTAGGCCGGCGCCCAGCCGGCGATCAGCGTCCCGAATCTGTCCGTCGTGTTCTGTGTTGATTGTGGGCGTGGCCACGGGAACGGGATGGCGATGTTGATGAAGTTCAACCGCAGTTCGGTCCGGCTCGCGAGCCCCAGCTTTGGCAACCCGGTAGAACACTGACAGGTCGGGCGTGACATAAGCCGGGATGCTCTCGTCGTTCAGCCTGTAACCAGGAGCAGCACAGAAGCTCCCTGGCTACAGCCATGTGGCGGTCTTGTCGGGCTCGTCATGGTAATCGCGCAACCAGGACCGAAGTGAAGCGGAGTCGCCTCCTCGGAGCGGACAACAGGCTTAGTTGGCCAACGAAGTCGATAGTCGAACGAACCGGATTTGTGCATCTCAACGCGTCACAGTGTCCGCGCCCGCGTCTCGGTTGTCATTACCTGCCGAAGGCTGGTCTAAAAAGCGAAACCCCAAAGGACGACGCCGGCTCCGACGCCCGCGATTGCCATGCGGATAGGTGGCGCCCACAGCAGCGACGCCAGACAGACACCGACCAGCAGACTGCCCGCGAAGACGAAGCGGCGATCATTGAAGGCTCTCGCTAAAGGCAGAAGGTGGAGCCCGACTACGGCGCCAATCAGCGGCATGATCAAATCGGGCCGCTGCGAAAGACCGCAGCCGAGGAGAACGATCGCGATCCCGCCGCTTTCCGCTAGAAAACGTTCGCCGGTCTACAATCTGCGCGTGTCAGCGGCTTGCGAAACCACAAGCGCAAACAACGGCCGCGGCGGTAATGAGGAGTGACCACGACCATCCAGACAGAAGTCCAAGGGCGGAAAGGCCGGACGCAAGCCACCAAAATCCGAAGCCGCAGGGTACGAGGATCCAGGCGTTCATTTAGCCAACAAGCCTCGCACTACACCGCGCGCCCGGATGGAAGATATCGATCCTGACAAGTCGCGCATTGTCGCGCCTGGTTCGCCCCTGGGTGAGCCGCCCGGCATCGATCGATGCCGATCTGCAAGCCGCCGACTGGTGACCGCCGGCATGTCGCTTGCTTGTAAATGAATTTGCAGGACAGGGGTTTCCGATGCTGATGTCTCAGGAGCCGATGCTCCGGCGTTACTGGTACTGCCTGTTCCCGGTGGCCGAACTCGACGCCAGACCGCGGTCGTTCCGACTGCTCGGCGAAAACATTGTGGTCTGGACAAACCTGGAGGGCGCGCCACACGCGGTGCTGGATCGGTGTCCGCATCGCACCGCGAAGCTGTCAGCCGGCTATGTCGAGAACGGCGCCATCGTCTGCCCATACCATGGCTGGGCATTCAGCGGAGACGGCCGCTGCATCCGTGTGCCGCAGGATGTGCTGAACAAGCCGGTGCCGTTCGGGGTCAAGGCATTCCATTGCACGGTGCGCTATGGCCAGGTCTGGGTCTGCCTCGACGAACCGGCGGCCGACATCCCGGAGGTGCCGCAGTACGAACAGCCCGGTTTCCGGCAGGTGTTCGAATTCTCCGAGGAATGGGAATGCTCGGCATTGCGCATCATGGAGAACGAGTTCGATGCCGCCCATCTCTCGTTCGTGCATGCGGGAAGTTTCGGCTCCTCCAACCCCGTGCCCTCGATCGCCCGCATCGACGAACGGCCAGATGGTTTTGTCGCGTACAACGAAATGGACGTACGCAACCCCGAGGACATGCGCGACGCCCTGCACATGACCGAGGCAAAAACGGTCCGGCGCACCACCGGACATTACACGCTACCGTTCAACCGTGTCACCGAGATCGCATATCCCAACGGACTGAAGAACGTGCTGGTCACCTGGCTGACGCCGATGGAGGACAACCGGACACGGTTCAACCAGTTCGTCATGCGCAACGACACCGAGGCGCAGGTGCCCGCCGAGCAGGTGGTCGCGTTCGATCGCAGGGTGACGTTGGAGGACAAGGTCGTGCTGGAAACGACCGACCCGATGGTGCCGCTCGATGTCGGCGAAGGCGTGGAGCTGCACATGCCGAGCGACCGGCCCGGGATGCTGATGCGCCGCCTTCTCCGGACCAACTTCAAGCAGTTGCGCGAGCGCGCCTGATCTCCAGGGTCAACAATTCAAGCCTGCAAGTCCGTAAGCCTACGGACAGGCATCAGACGCCCCGTCATGTCGGCGACAGCGGGGATGGTGGCGCCTGTACGTCCTGCTTGACGGCCACGCGGTGCACTCCTGCATCATGCCTGCCTTCCCGCGCCCCTCCCTCCACCGTCACCGCTGTAAGGGCCTCGACGAGGCTGGTCGCCTGCATCTGGCGCCGCACGCTTTTTCTCGACCAGGGCGCGTTCCGATGCGGCCACTCAGACACCTGCTCCGAAAGGCCGGCGCTCCTACACGCCGGAACAATGCGCCGACGACTTCTACAACTCCGGACCGGGCGCCATTTGAATCATCCTTCTAGATGAGGATGGGTTGGCGAGGCAGGTAGTCGAGGCTGAAGCCGCGGCGCCAGTCGATCGGCTTGGGCAGCAGCCCGAACCGCAGCATGAACTCGTAGGTCGCCTGCCAACGTTGCGCCGTCATGGTTCCGACACCGCGGGTGGCCGCGTCGCCGCTCGAACACACCGCGGCGGCCTTCATCACCTGGAGCGCCCGGCTGATACGATCCTCATCCAGCAGCGGGTTCTCGCGGAGGATGATTGCGTTGCCTGGAGACGGATCCGCACCGAAATAGCTGCGGTAGCCCCTGATGGAGGCCTCGAGAAAGGCGCGCAGCCGGGACGGATCGCGCTCGGCCACATCGCGCGTGGTGACCACGGTGCAGGAATACGTCGGATAGCCATACTGGTGGAACGGGAAGAAGCGGGCGGGAATGCCCCTTCGCTGCAGCTCGCACGGCTCGGCCGTTGCAATTGCCTGTACTGCGACGTTGCGATCAAGCAGGAACGGCTGCAGACTGTCGTTGTAGGGGCGGACCTGTTCCTCGGTAAAGCCGAAGCGCTGCTTGAGCCAGGGCCAGAAGCCAATGCGCGAGTTTCCCGCTATCATCAGCGTGTGGCCGGCAAGCTGCTCGATGCGCTGGATATCACTATGCGCGAGCAGCCCTTCCTGATCGAACTGGAACATCGCGGCGACTGTTATCACCGGGATGCCATGAGAAACCTGTGTCATGACCTCGGTATCGAACCCGATAATGGCGTCCACCGCACCGCCGAGCAGAAGCTGCGTGCTGTTGAGCTGCGGTGAGCCGCTCTGGATGATCACGTCCAGTCCGGCGGCACGGTAGAGGCCGGTCGCCGCTGCCTGGTAGAAGCCGCCCTGGTCTGGCTGCGCGTACCAGTTGGTCACCAGGGTGAACGGGCGCGCCGCCCGTGCCGACCGAATGAAGGGCATGGCTAGTCCGCCGGCAATCGGGGCAAGCAGCAGAGTACGACGTGTCGGGCTCATGAAATGTCATCCTGAGACACGGTCTACGAACGCCCTTCGATCCCGTCAGAACTCCAGCAGAGTCTCGCGCAACGTGTCGGTCGTGTAGCTCGTCCGGGTCAGGCCGCGGCGCTGCAGCGCCGGCACCAGCCCATCGGTGATCGACGCGATGTAGTTTCGCGTCAGCCCGCCCCAGGGTTTGGTGATCAGGAATCCATCGCCTCCCACCGCCGCCATCGCCTCGCCCATCAGTTTGGCGACGTGATCCGGCGTGCCGACCAGCTCCAGCGAGCTCGAGGTGCCGCTTTCCCGGACCAGCTGGCGCAGCGTCTTGTCGTGCTTCGGCTGGCCAAGGCCGGTCTGGGTGAATTTGTTGAGCGCGCCCTGCTCGCCATTGGTGGTCAACGGCGGCAGCGGCTGGTCAAGGTCGAACTGCGAGAAGTCGATATGCACGAACGAGCCGAAGGCTGCCAGGGCGCGCTCGGTGAACTCGGGTGTCGCCAGCACGCGCTCGTACATAGTGCGGGCTTCTTCCATGGTGTCGGCGACCACCGGCGCGATCAGGAACAGCACCTTGATGCTGTCCGGGTCGCGGCCCTGCCGCTCGGCATGCGCGCGCACGTCGTCGCGATAGATCTTCATGCCCTCGATGCTGTTCGTGGTCGCGATGATGGAGTCGGCATGCTTGCCGGCGAACTCGCGCCCGCGCGTCGAGCCGCCGGCCTGGATGAAGGCGGGCCGTCCCTGAGGCGAGCGGACGGTATTCAACGGTCCCTCGGAACGGAAATACTGCCCCTCGAAATTCACCGGATGCACTTTGCTGGCATCGGCGTAGGTGCCGGTCGCATGGTCGCGCAGGACGGCATCCGGTTCCCAGGAGTCCAGCAGCTTGGTGACCAGTTCAACGTATTCGTCCGCCATGTCGTAGCGGAGTGACCGCGGCGGCATCTCTCGCATGCCGAAGTTCCGCGCGGCGGCGTCCTCGGTGCTGGTGACGATGTTCCAGCCGAAGCGGCCGCCACACAGATGGTCGAGTGTCGCGGCCAGCCGGGCGAGCATGAACGGCGGATAGAATGTCGTGGACAACGTCACGACGATTCCGAGATGGCGCGTGGAATGACCCAGGATGGCGGCCAGCGGCGCCGGATCGTGCTTGGGTGCCATGATGGCATGCTTGAGGTAGGCGGCGTTGCTGCCGCCATGCACCGACGGAATGCTGAGCGTGTCTTCGATCAGCAGGTAATCGAAGCAGGCGCGCTCCATCGAACGGGCCAGGTCGAGATGCAGCTCGCCGGTCCAGGGCTCGGGTGCGGAGCCGAGCGTTTCGTTCCAGCCGTTCTGTCCAAAATGGGTGAACCAGGCAAGATGAAAGCGCTTGTCTGCCGCTGACGTCACGAACCCTCCGGACCAACAATATGCTTCAGTTGAAGCAATCACTGTGCCATGCTTCTGCAGAATTTTGCGCCGTGTAATCATGACCTCGGCAAGCATGCGGCCGTTCCAGGGACTGCTTCCCGGTCTGGTTCGGCGTGCGGCGATGTCTCCAGCGTTCGTCCGGCACCGGACCTCGTGTCCGAGGGGAATCGGCGCGCACAGTTCGCTCTGCAGATGTCTCAGGCGAAACTGCCGCCGCAGGTGTTGCTCGCGCTCGCGTATCAGGCAGCTCTCGCCAGCGCCAGCGCCAGCGCCACCGCCAGCGCCACCGCCAGCGCCACCGCCACCGCCGCCGGCGTGATAGGCTGCAACCCGGCGCGTGCTCGTGAAACTGAATGAGGACCGATAATGACGGCCTGCACGATGGACGCGACCGCGCTTGCTGCGGCGCTCAGACGCGGCGAGATCAGCGCCGTCTCGCTGCTGGAGGAACGGATCGCCGACATCGAGGCGCGTGATCTCGTTCTGAACTCGATCGTCCTGAAGGATTACGACCGCGCTCGCGCAGCTGCGCGCCAAGCCGACATGCGTCTGGCAGGCAGGCATGGGAATGCGCCGGCGCCGCTGCTTGGCGTGCCGATCACGATCAAGGAGTCCTTCGACGTCGCCGGCCTGCCGACGAGCTGGGGCATGGAGCCGTTCCGGAACGCGGTCGCGACAGTGGATGCCGAAGTCGTCGCCCGGTTGCGCGAGGCCGGTGCCGTCATCGTGGGCAAGACCAACGTCTCCGAAGCGCTCGGCGGCTGGCGTTCCGACAATCCGGTGCATGGCCGCACCCACCACCCGCTCTCGCCCGACCTGACCCCTGGCGGGTCCTCCGGAGGTGCCGCCGTCTGCGTCGCGGCCGGGCTGGTGCCATTCGCGCTGGGCTCGGACCTCGGCGGCTCCACCCGCGTCCCGGCGCATTTCTGCGGGGTGTTCGGCCATGACCCGTCCGCCGGCGTGGTCCCGGCGCGTGCCACGCGCTGGGCGGCCTGATGGCGCCGCTGGACGGTTCCTCCGCCGGCGGAAGACCAGACGACCATCTGCTTGGCACGCATGTTGTCATCCTGAGATGATGGGCGAGCGGCGGCGGATGTCGGAGGAGTGAGCGGACGGATGCAGGGACTGACACGACGACAATCCTTCGCGGCACTCGCGGCACCGGCGCTGCTGCCGGCACGAGCCCGGGCGGCAACGCTCCGGTTGCGTTTCCTGACCAGCTGGTTCGCCGAGGCGGAGCATGGTGGTCCCTATCAGGCGCTGGCGACCGGGCTCTATGCCAGGGAAGGGCTGGATGTCAGCATCGACATGGGCGGTCCGCAGGTGAATGCGCTGCAGCTTCTGCTCAGCGGCAATGCCGACCTGATGATGGGATATGACGTCCAGCTGCTCATGGCAGTGCAGAACGGCCTGCCCGTCGTGTCGGTGGCCTCCTCCTTCCAGCACGACCTGCAGGGGCTGATGACGCATCCCGACATCGACAGGATCGAGGCCCTCGCAGGGCACAAGATCCTGATCTCGAGTGCGGCGCGCACCACCTTCTGGCCGTGGCTGCGTCGGCGATACCACTTCACCGACGACCAGGCTGCTCCCTACACCTTCAACCTGCAGCCATTTCTGCTCGATCCGCGGGCAGCGGTGCAGGCCTATTCGACCTCGGAGCCCTTCGAGGCCCGCGCGAACGGGACCGCGATCCGGTTCTTCGCCTTTTCGGACGTGGGCTACCCGGCCTATGGCAACCCGATCATAGCGACGCGGCAGATGATCGCGCAGAAGCCCGAGCAGATCGAGGGCTTCCTGCGAGCCACGATGCTTGGCTGGCGCGACTATCTGCAGAACCCGGCGCCGGCAAACAAGCTGATCATGCAGGCCAATCCGAGAATGACCGAGGAACGCATCGCCTCCGCCGTCGCGCAGATGCGCGAGCGCAACCTGCTTGGAAGCGGTGACGCCGCGACAGGGGGCATCGGCATCATCACCGAGGCGCGCTGGCGGCAGACCGCCGACTTCCTGCGTCAAAGCGGGCTGCTCTCGCCTTCCATCGACTGGCATTCGGCCTTCGACACGCGCTTCATCGACCGCCTGAGAATCCTCCCCGCATAAAGGCATTTTGAAGGTCATTCCGATGCTCACGACGCAACAGAAGCTCTTCCGCAAGTTCTGGCACGCCATCCTGCCGATCGACAGTCTGCAGGATGGACCGAAGCCGTTCCGGCTGATGGGTGTCGACATCGTCCTGTTTCTCGATGCGCAGGGGGAGCCGCGCGCGCTGCGTGACCGCTGCTGCCACCGCACTGCGAAACTCTCGAAGGGCTGGTGCGAGAACGGCAACATCGTCTGCGGCTATCACGGCTGGACCTATGACGGCACCGGCAAGGTCGTGCGCGTGCCACAACTCGACGAGACCCGGCTGCCGCAGAACCACGTGCCGGCCTACTGGTGCGTCGCCCGCTATGGCTATGCCTGGGTGTCGCTGGACAAGCCCATCCAACCGATCTTCGATGTTCCGGAGGATCGTGACCCGAGCTTCCGGCGCATCTTCCAGTTCTACGAGACCTGGCATACCGCGCCGCTGCGACTGATGGAGAACTCGTTCGACAATGCGCATTTCGCGTTCGTGCATCAGGCGACCTTCGGCAATGCGGCACAGCCGAAGCCGCAGCGTTATGAACTGCTCGAGACCGGATACGGCTTCCATGCAAGTTCCACCGTCGACATCCTCAATCCGCCGGAAGCCCACCAGATCACCGGCGTCACCGACATCCACACCACCCGCAGGATGGACAACCACTGGTATCTGCCGTTCAGCCGACGCATGGACATGGAATATCCGAGCGGCGTCCGGCACATCATCATCAATTGCGCCACGCCGATCGACGATGCGACCATGCAGCTGGTGCAGATCCTCTATCGCAATGACCGCGAGGAGGATTGCCCGGCCAGCAAGCTGATTGCCTGGGACCTGAAGATCACCCGCGAGGACAAGGACATTCTGGAAAGCACCGATCCGGACGTAACGGTCGATATCAGCCAGAGACTGGAGGCGCACATGCCCTCGGACCGTCCGGGCATCCTGATGCGGCGTCGCCTGCTCGAGCTGCTGCAGCAGAATGGCGAGGAGGAGATCCGCTCGCCGGTCATAACCTAGGAAAGCTTACCGGGCCGTTGGAGTTCTTCCTCTCTCGGGCGGAGATGGCCGCGACACAAGCAGGGAGTGGATTTGAGATCGGCCACCTTCGCATACGCATCGCCACGCACGGTCGAAGAAGCTCTCGAGTTGCGCTCGATGCCACAGGCCAGGGTGCTGGCGGGCGGCCGCCATCCCTGGTCTATGAGCGCCTTGCGGATGCTCAGCAGCGGCGTTTCCGCGCCTTTGGGCGCCAGAGCGAACCGGCGCGGCGGCCTTCCTGCGACTTCGACCTTTGCCGTCCGTCACGTCGATGTGTCGCGATTGGTGTCCATGAGCTGCCCGGATATGTGCACCGTCAATCACGACCATGCTCTCCGGCGGTGGGCTGACTCCAGGTTCGGCTGACCCGGGGATTGCCGCCGCCTGCTTGATGTCGGCCGCGACGCGATGTGTCCTGTTGCGCATTGTCGCGTGGCTCATCGCCTCGCAAGGCAGGAGTGTCGCCAGCAGCCGGACCGCTTCGCGATAGGAGTGTCTGGCGCTCAACTCGGCTTGGAGACGCCGCAGCTCGGGCGTGCACCGGTCCGGCAGGAGCTCGGCCGAAGGCGACGACGACACATCCACAAGGCCCCAGTGGTTTCTACAGGGGCAGGCGCTGATCCGATGTGCGTCGACCGTGATGTGCCGAACAGTGTCTGGATCGTTCGGGTTCGGCTGTCGCGCCGGCGCCTAAGCTTCGTGCAGTCGTGACAGACCCTTGGCGCACATGGTGAACTCTTCCATCTGGGTTTGGAGGACCAACCGGGCGAGCTCGCCGAGGAGCTCTTTGCCCTCGGCCAGGGTGAGGCCGACCTCGTCAGCCGTGAGCCCGACCACTCGCCCCTCGATCCTGCCGACCTCGATGGTCTCGACCTCTCCCCAGCCGCTCTTGGCCTCGAGCTTCACCACCCATTCCATGTCTGCCTCCCAGGGCATTGGAGGCGGCGATCATCTCGACGAGGCGGCTGTCAGACCAGGATTTTTCCACTCCCTTCGGCCACGATTCTCTGGTGTTCACACCCAGAGCTTGAATCACCTCAGCCCTAGCCGCCACGAGAGAGCCGGGTAGGCACCATGAGCCAACAGGACGAGCTCGCTCGGGTAAAGGTCCGGATCAAGGCGCTGGCCTAGCGGACGGTGGAGCGGGGCTGCACCGAAGCAGAGGCCATGGCCGCCGCCGACATGGTGGGCCGGCTGCTCGAGCGCTACGCGCTGACCATGGACGAAATGGACGTCCGGCAGACGCCCTGCGTCGAGGCGAGAGTGCCTGCTGGCGGCTTGGGGCGCCGACCGATCGAAACCTGCCTGCCGGCGATCGCGCGCTTCTGCGACTGCAAGGTGTGGCTGGCGCGGGAGCCGGCGCCTCCAAGCTACGTGTTCTTCGGCTTCGAGACCGACACCGTGCTGGCGTCCTACCTGTTCGCGGTGATCGACCGGGCGATCCGGTCGGAGCTCGATGGCTTCCCGAGCCGCCGGCCGGAGCTCGCGGGCACGCGTCTGCGACAGGCGAGCAGCAACTTCCAGATCGGCATGGCGGCCGCGTCGCCGAGCGGCTGACGGCGATGCATGTCGAGCGCGAGGCGAGCGTTGCCGCGCAGCGGCCGACCGGCACCGCGCTCGTCCTCCTCCGCCACCAGGTGGTTGAGGATGCCTTCCGGGTCACCGCGCCCAATGTCAGGTTGCACGTAATTCCGAGAATTGCCGGTTTGGTCCCGTTTCGCTGCATTTAACTTGAGATTGGAAACTCCTTCAGTCTCGCAATTGCTGCAATTGTGAGACTGCGATGGCGACCGCGGTGTCGGCCCTCTTCCGGGAGGAGGCCGCGTATCGCCTCAGCTCGGCGACCAGCGACAGCCTTGGCATCGTCGTATTTCGTCGATCCGACGGGGTTCGCCGATAAGAACCTGACCCCGACCTTGCAGGGCCCAAAGTCTCACATTTCGTGCAGACGGACGAGCTCCAGTCTCAGATATCCTGCAGTAAGTCTCACATTCTCGTTGAGCTAGGCCCTTGAAAGTCCCCGACAAGCGAGTCTCAGCATTCTGTGCAACGCGACAGCCACGAACCGTGCTATTCTGCCCGTTCAATGGCCTCACCCCGAGGTGTCCGAGCCGCGCCAGAATATTGTCGAGCAGCGCTCTGATTTCATCTTCGTGCCGCACATCGGCGTTGATGTAATCGGCCTTCGCGCCGGGATCGCGCAGTTGCTTGGCTAACTTCGGCCGGGCGTCCTTGCGGACCTGTGAAACCACGACCGTCGCACGATCATGGGCAAGAGCGAAGGCGGTAGGACAGCCGATACCTAGGCGGCGATAGGACTGGTCTCGATCCGGCCACTCATCCCGTCCGTGATACCGAGATCTGTTACATGCGGTCCCGAATTACAAGCCAGGCTGGCGCCGATCACAAGTTTCACGAGCGGCATCGGCAATCCCTGTGCGACTGAGAGCGACGCCTGGCGCAGCCGAGCGAACCGTGCCGCGACCGCAACCGGGTCGTCCTCAGAGAGCAAGCCGCAGACGGGAAGCGCGAGCGTCTCGACCGACCCGTCGGCCTGCACGGCGGCCATGCCGCCGCCGCACGCGATCAGCGCGTTCGCGGCCGCTCGCATCAGCGCCGGGTCGCGGCCGAACACCGCCAGGTTGTGGCTGTCGTGCAGGATGGTGGTGGCGAAAGCGCCGCTCCAACGTCCCCACCCTTCCAGCACGCCCTTCCCCGGCGGAGACGAGGCGCCGTACCGGTTGAACACGGCCATCAGGATGCAATCCTCCGGCAGCTGGACCACGCCGTCCGACACCGCCGCCTCGCGCGTCGACCAGCGCGTGAAGCGCGGTGTGTGCACCGTGTGCAAGGCCACGCGGTCGCCGCCCGCGGCGATGCGGAAATCGTCGTCCTGAACCGCTGGCAGGTCCATGGTGCCGAGCGGGGCCGAGGCCCGATCGGGGCGGAGCGGCATGATGAGCTTGCCGCCTTCGGCCACTTCGACGCCGGACGCGAACACTCGTCGCACGGCGAAGGTAGGGAGATCCTTGAACACCACCAGGTCCGCGCGGCGGCCGGGAGCCACGAGGCCGAGGTCGCGGCGACCCAGCCACATGGCGGCGTTGAGCGTGCCGCAGCGCAGCGCGTCGAGCGGCTTCACCCCGGCCTCGACCAGCATCCTGAGCGCCTGCAGGATCCCGCCTTTGGCGACGAGGTCGTCGGGGAAGATGTCGTCGGTGCACAAGGTGATCGTTTGCGGCACGTGGCCCAGCACCTCGAACGCCCGCGCCGCTTCCTGCACCATGTCGGCATGCGAGGCCCGCACCTCCAGCGTCAGTCCGGCGCGCAGCTTGGACAGCACGTCCTCGCGGCCGCTCAGCTCATGGTCGGAGGCGATGCCTGCGGCGACGAAGGCCTGCAGCGAGGCGCCCCCGAGGCCGCTCGCGTGGCCGAACACGGTCTTGCCGCTCTCGAGTCCGGCCTGGACGATCCCGCTCATGTTGGGCGAGCGCTCGATCACGCCGCGCATGTCCATCACCTCGGCGACGCCGATCACCTCCGGCCAGGACAGCATCTCGTGCATCGCCGCCGGGTCGAACACGGCGCCGCAGCGTTCGAGCCCTGGTGCCGAGGGGACGCAGGAGGGCGCCTCGACCAGGATGCGCAGCGGCAGGTCTCGCGAGGCGGCCACGGCCCAGCGCACTCCGTCGAGACCGCTCACGTTGCCGACTTCGTGCGGGTCCCAGCAGATCGTCGTCGTGCCCTGCGGCACCACGATGGCCGCGTAGGACCGGGGCGTCATCATCGAACTTTCGATATGTAGATGGGTGTCGATCAGGCCCGGGGACACGATGCCGCCTGCAAGCTCGACGACCCGCTCCGCATCCGACCGGCTGCCGGCCGGATGGACGCTCGCGATCAGCGGACCGACCAGGCCGATGTCGGCCGCGCGCAGCTCGGCCGTCGCCATGTCGGCGACGACCCCGCCCCTGAGCAGCACGTCGAAGGGCGCATCGCCACGTGCCGCCCGAACCGCGCGGTCGCGGAGAAGCGGCATGTCGAGATCGGATCCTGGCTTGGACATCGAGACTTCTCCGGCGGAACTCAGTGGGAAACCAGGGTGCTGAGACAAAGATAGACGACCAGCAATGCGTCGGTCAGCCATATGACGGGTGGGACGCGGACCCTGCCCGCTGCTGCCATCAGGGTCCAGACGAAGCAACCGGCGGACAGCCCGGCGATCAGGTTCCCGGTGGTGACGGTCAGCAGCAATATCAGGACGGCGGACACGGCATCGCGCGGCTGGTCGAATTCGAGGTTTCGCAGGCCGTCCATCATCAGCACGCCGACCATGACCAGCGCAGGCGCCGTGGCATGGGGCGGGACTGCGGCGATCAGCGGCCACAGGAAGATGGCAAGCCCGAACAGGAGGCCGGTCACCACGGCGGTCAGGCCGGTGCGTCCGCCGCTTTCCACGCCGGTCGCGGATTCCACGTAAGCGGCGACGGTGGGACTGCCGATGCAGGCGCCGGCGATGGAGGCGAAACCGTCCGCGAGATAGGCGCGGCGCGCGTTCGGCAGGTTGCCCTGCACGTCCATCAGCCCGGCGCGCCGGGTGACGCCGATCAGGGTTGCAGTGGCGGAGAAGAAGTCGCTGAGGAAGAAGTAGCCGGCCAGCGGCAAGGCCAGCGGCAGATGGGCGAGAAAGGCGTGGAAGTCGAATGCGAAGAAGAACGGAGCCGGCCAGGGCGGCGGCTGCATCAGGTGCGCCGGCAGACGCGTCAGAGGGTGGCCGCCCGGACCTGGCACCACGAGCCCAATCGCGGTGACGCCCAGGATCGACAGCAGGAGGGCTGCCGGCACCCGCAACATCATCAGCACGGGCGTTGCCAGCAGGGCGGCGAAGCTGAGGAGCACGGCCGGCTGGCGCAGATCGCCGAGATGGCCTCCGGGCGACAACAGGCCGCCATTGCGCAGGCCGATCGTGGCGATGAACAGGCCAATTCCGCATTGCAGACCGATGCGAACGGACTCGGGAAACCCGATCACCAGCCGCTCGCGCAGGCGCGTGGCGGAGAACACCGTGAACAGGATGCCGCCGAGGAGCACCATCACCAGCGCCGTGCCGTAGGACACGCCGCCGCCGGCGACGGCCACCTGAGCGAACACCACGTTGCCGCCCATGCCTGGCGCGAGCGCGATCGGCAGCCGGCCGAGCAGGCCCATCATCAGCGAGCCCATCATGGCCGCCAGCGCCGTGACGACGATCAGCATGTGACGATCGGCACCAGTTGCCGACAGGATCAACGGATTGACGACGACGATGTAGCCCATCGCGCCGAAGATGGTGAGGCCTGCGAGAAGCTCGCGCCCGACGCTCGCATCCTGCCGGGGCTGCACGGAGAGCAGGCGCCGCCATGCCGCCGGCCGGGCGACGCCCTTGGCGCCCGGACGTTCAGTGGTCATGGGTGACGTCACGACGCCTGATGCGGCGTCTGCCGGAGACGGTCGTGACGGCCTCGCAGGGTCACCCGGCAAAGCTGCACGGCTCGGGCGCTGGCTTTGCGCTTGCTGTCGTGCCTAGAGAAGGCTTCGGCCGAAGCCGTGATCCATGCGGAACTGATTGCGCAACCCTCACCGGCATCCCGCCGGTGCGTTTGGAATAGGCGGCACATCGCCCACTTGAAAAGAGTTAACTTACGCATGATGCGTTGCCGTTTTGCGAGATGGCCCGACCCGGGCGCTTCAGGGGTGTCTGCTCCATGACAGCGTGCAGATCAGCGGGCTCGATGCGATTGAGTACGGCTTGGACGTCCCGGCTCGGGAGACGCAGGTCCACATGCGCTGCCGTAGCAGACTTGGGGAAAAGCATTCCTGTATCTACAATCCGGCGGATCGCGATCTGCGCCACCGCTTCGCGCCACATCGCGTTCTCAATCACCGGGATGATGGTTTTCATAGCTTTGCTTGAGCCAGACAGAAGTCCCCGTGGCTCATCTTCTTCAGGCCGCACGGGGTGGAACCGTCTGCAAGCGGAGGGCCTGGACATGACCGATGTCGCTGGAGCTATCGGAGGATGAGCGGGAACATCTTCTGGTAGTTGGCAAAGCGCGGCTGTGCGCCCTTTTCATCGACCTGAAAACCGTCCTCGATACGGAGACCGCCCCATGGAGCGTGATACATCGGGATATCGATGGACAGCGCCATGCCTGGCTTGATTGTCTCGGCAGAATGAGACGCAAAGATGGGCGGCTCGAATTCAACAGCGCCGATGCTGTGTATGCCGACGTAAGGATACGAAAACGAGGTGTTGCCCTCAGCAACTGTCTGACGGGCGAGCTTTTTGCTCGAAACCGCCAAGATAAGGAGTTCTGGAATCTCCGATAGAGGGAACCCGAGGTTCGGCCGTCAAGTGGGCTCAAGAGCGCCGTGCAAAGCACGTCTTCTGCATCACGCCCAGCCTTCTAAGCCACGATTGCCAGATCAAGCTCGACTCTGCGTGCCCGGCCGTCCAACGGGCTGGCGGCTCCGTGTCGGGGCAAAGCACGAACAAAGTAATAAGGGAGGAGAGCTGGCGTCTGCGTTTAGGGGCGCCGCTAGACGTCCGCTCTCCGAGTTTCGGGACGGATAGCGGACAAGCCGCTCCCGGCCAATCAAGCATGTTGGCATCCAGAGAATTTCGTCATCCCAGCGGCCTTCGCAGTCCATCTAGGCTGCCCGCTACTAACCGCGTTCATCCTTCGGCGGCAGGGCAGCAGAGGCTTCGTCATTCAGCATCGCATAATAGCGGTGTAGCTCTTTGAGGTAGGCGGTGCAGGCGATGTCAGGCTCGTAACGGCCATAGTTCCTAGTTTTGAGATCACCGAAGAGATCGGCGATTTGCTGTCTGCTGCGAGCGTCGAGAGCGTCCGCATGTTTGGCAGCCCAATTTAGGCATCCCAGCGCCCTCTTTGACGCTCTGGTGGAGCGACTGCGAGCATAAAGTTGCGCCTTCATCAAAGGAACTGAAGGGTCGTAGCCGGCTCGATCTAGCCAGAACTTTGCACGTTCGAGGTTGCCGGCGGCAGCGTCTTTCTTGGCTAGCTGAAGTGCGTCGACTTGATCAGTATCGGGCATGGGAACGCTGCTCGCACTTCTGGTTATGGGAGCGGCTACGGGCGGGACTCGACACCCGCTGCTGACCTTCGTGCTCGAGTTACCTCGATCGCCGCCAGACCGACTCGCTGCGTCTCTGTGCATCCAGAGGTGCCGTAGCCAAGAATAGGTCATCAGTCCGGATTAAGTCTGTCAAGATTGTCCGGGAGATCAACCGATACCGCTGTGCTGAGGCCGATGAGCGGGCCTGCTTTTTCGCGCTTTCGCCTAGGAGCGGAGGAGCCGCTTGCGGCCGATTTTGTTGAAAAAGTCTGATCCTCAGTAAAGTGTTTGGGTCCAGTGCGAGGGCGGAACGTCTAGGCAGCTGAAAACGCTAGATTATCCGATGTGGTTTAGAAATGGTTTGGACCGGAAGGCTCGCAAGACGACTTTTCCAACAGAATCGGCCGATGGCGGACTGTCGGCTTTAAAGAACTGCATTCCGCTCAGAACGGACGTCGGCGATATGTTCCCGCCGAAATATGCTCGTCGTTTTGTGCGTCCGAATATCCGAGCAATGAGCCCGTAAGCCGATCGAGCCCCTCGTCTGGCCTCGTGGTCGTTAACAGCATCGTTTGAAGCACCATTATCACCGCTGGGATCCTCCACTGCTCGTCCTCGAGCATAGAGAATGTATCGTGTTCTCACCGGCTGCCCCGTTCTCGGATCTACTGATCCCTGGCAGGTTGTCTCCCCTTTGTGGAAACGGCCCGCTTGGACGAGCTGATCGAAGTTGATTTCAAGAGCTTGCCAGTGCTCCGAAGGGTGGTCAGCGTCGTCGTACAAGAATGCCAGCGGTTTCCTTCCTGAAAGCGTGAGTTCTAGCTCGTGTCCTTCGTGAAGCTCATACGAGAGTTGTTGATTGATCATGCCGTCAGCCTCTGGAGTGCTGCCAAGCTATCAGCCTTCACGGAAAATCCGCTATCGGGAAGCCGCGATGTGCTCCTGAACGACCGCTTCGAGGCGCAAATCGGACCTCGGCGCGCCTCCTGCCACACCCACGCCGAGGACCTTCAACGCCAGTAACATCGTGCCGGCCCGGGACGCCTCGCTCCCGGCTGCGCCATTCGGGCACGCTATAATCCGTGCCTCGCCGCGAGGCTTTCCGACCCTGATTCTTCCGGCTGGACTGAAAAAACATGTCACCACGCCAGTTCCGCGGTCACCCACTTGAAACGTTCACGCCATTCCAGGTCACGCACAAACCTCGGAGCGGCTACTCGCCTTTGACAGGCGAAGGCCTCTCCTTGCGATTGACTTGAGATAGGAACCCTCCTCGTCGGGCGTGATGGTGGCGTCGATGTATTTCGACTGGTAGTCGGCGTGCTGTTCAGCCGTGAGATAGACGGAGCCGATGACGGCGAGGCTCGCGAAACGCGCAGGCACCAGGCCGGTCATCTCGATTGCGATCACGCCGCCGGTGTGGTGACCGAGCAGGTGGCAGCGCGTGATGCCGAGCCCCTCGAGGGCGGCGATCAGCCACGCCGCGTATTGCGACATCGGCTGGTCCTCGGCGGGCAGCGCAAAGGACGCGCCGAAGCCGGGCGTGTCGAACGCCTAGAGCGGGCGGGTGCCTGCAAGTTTGGCCATCATGGTGTCGTACATGCCGCTGCTGCCCGCAGTCTGGTGCAGCAACACGAGCGGGGTGGCGTGGCCGGGGATCATCCGGTAGTGGATCTGGCCGGATGGCGTCTTGACGTAGCCGAACTCGATCATGGTGAGACTGTCTCCGCAGAAAAACTCATGCCGCGCACCGCGTTGGCGGGGGGCCAGGTCAGCAGCTTCTCGCCGAGCAGGCGACCGAACGCCATGGCCGGGGTGAGCAGCATGCCATTCACGGCGGACTGGCCCATGGTGGCGCTCGCACCGATCACTTCGCCGGCGAGATAGAGACCGGGGATCGGGGCCCCGGTCGCATCGAGTGCGCGCAGCTCGTCGTCGACGTCGAGGCCGGGATTGCTGGTGATCGGCGTGCAATGCATGCGTACCGCGTAGAACGGGCCGCGCGACACGGGGCGCGGCCGGTGGGGGCCGCCGAACTTGTCGGTGCCGGCGAGGTTCGCGTTGTAGTCATCGACAGTGGCGGCGAGCGTCGTGGCATTCATGCCAGTTTGTTCGGCAAGTTCCGCGAGCGTAGGCGCGGTGAGGAACATCTCATGATTGCCGAACGTGTCACGGAAATCCTCGGGCGCCCAGTCCGGGATCATCGGCGGGGCATTTTCGAGAATCTCCTGGTCGAACACGATCCAATAGCGCTTGTCCGGGAGCGCGATCAGCGCGTGCTCGCGCTTGTCGACGGACGGCTCGCATTCGTTGATGAAGCGGCGGCCGGTGGAGTCGACATAGATCTCCCAGGGCAGGCGCCGCTTGGGCGAGGTGACCGGCGTCGCCATGACCTTGCTCGGATAATGGGAACTGGTCAGAACACAGCCGAAATTACCGAGATAATGCTCAGTGTAGCGCAGCTTGCCGCCGGCCTCGAGGCCGGCCCGGATGCCGTCGCCGGTGTCGTGCGGCCAGGCGCCGAGCATGTACATCGGTGTGTGATGGATCTCCTGCACCATCTCGGGGCTCGCACCGAAACCACCGGTGGCGAGCACGACATTGGCGCCGAAAAAGACCTGTTCCGCACCGTCACCGGTGACGCAGCGAATGCCTTCGATGCGGCCGGTCTCCTCGTCCTTGACCAGGCCCGTCAGCCGCGTGCGCAGCCGCAAATCGACGCGGCCGCGGGCCACCTGCACCATGAGCTGCGGCCGCACGATCTTCAGGATGGAGATCCCGTGCTCCGTGCCCCAGCCGTAGCGTTCCTTGCGGTAGGATTCGTGGATGTCGGCGCCAACCACTGGTTTGGGAGTCGACATCTTCAGGCCGTGATCGGTGAGCCAGTCGAAGGTCTTGGCTGCCTCGTCGACCGCGAGGCGCACGATCTTCGGATCCGCCGTGTTCTGGCAGATGCGCATCACGTCCTCGTAGTGCTCGTCGGGACTGTCGACGATTCCAAATTCGCTCTGCCACTTGGTGCCGGCCGCACTGATCATGCCGCCTGCGATGTGCAGCGTGCCGCCGATCTCGTCGGCGGCCTCGATCAGCAGCACGCGCGCGCCGCGGCGTCCTGCGAAAATCGCGGCCATGCATCCGGCGGTGCCTGCGCCCGCCACGATCACGTCCCAGCGCTGGACTTCCTCTGCGTCGACCATCGTTCTCTCCTGTTCAGAAGCTTGCGAGATTTTCTCGGAACGTAGTGTAGGGGTAGTGGCGGCGGATCAGGCCGCGCTGCTGCAGCGCAGGGCAGAGACCGTCAGCGATCTCGGCGATGATGCGGCGGGCGGGAAGTTCGTTCACCAGGAAACCGTCGCCGCCGATCTCCTGCATCGCTTCGTCCATCTGCGCCGCGATCGTCTCCGGCGTGCCGGTGAACGAGATGCCCGAGCCGTGCGGGCGAGAAGCGATCTCACGCAGCGTCAGATCCGCATGTCTGGTGATCTTGTCGGCCATGGATTTCGACGCGTTGGTGGCGATCGGCGGCAATCTCTCGTCGAGCGCGAAGCGGGAGAAATCAATACCCGTGACATACGACATCTTGAACAGCCGCTTCTCGATATCGGCCATCGCCGCCTCGTCGAGGCGGCGGCGGCGCTCGAGCGCTTCCTCGTCGCTGTCGGAAATCACCAGCGACACCGAGAAGAAGATGTTGACGTCCTTCGGCGAACGTCCGACCGCAGCCAGGAGCCCGTCCATGCGGCGGCGGTAGGTGGACGCCTCCTCGACATTGGCGATCACCGCGATAATCGTGTCGACATGCTTGGCCGCGAACGCCATCCCGGAACCGGAGCCGCCCGCCTGGCACAGCACGGGCCGGCGCTGCGGCCCCGGCGCGGTGTTGAGCGGACCGTGGCAGTTGAAGAAGCGCCCCTCATGATCGATCGTATGGACCTTGCTCGGATCGACGAAGGAGCCACCCTCGCGATCATCGACGATGGCGCCCGGCTCCCAGGAGTTCCAGAGTGCGCCGACCACGTCGACCCATTCGCTTGCCATCTCGTAGCGGGTCGCATGCTCGGGCACGTGCGGGTGCCCGTAATTCTGGGCCGATCGGTCGTTATGGGCGGTGACGAGGTTGAAGCCGAAGCGCCCCTCGGTCAGGTGGTCGAGCGTGGCACCCAGGCGGGCCGCCGTGAACGGCGGGTAGAAGGTGGTCGCCGCGGTCGCGACGATGCCGATATGCCGCGTCGCCCGGGCGATCAGCGGCACATAGGGCATCGGGTCGCTCTTCGGCGCCGCCCACGCATTGCGGAGTGCCGTGTCCGGATTGCCCCCGTAGCTGTCGCTGATGAACGATCCGTCCTCGAACATCACGTAGTCGAAGCCGCCGCGCTCGAGCGCGCGCGCCAGGTCGATGTGGAAGTCGGGACGCGCCCAGGTGCGTCCGTTGGTGGACGACCAGGGCTTGTTCCAGGCCGGCGGCGTCGTGCTGGTGCCGGCGAACCACGCCATCCTGAACATGTCTGCGCTCATCGTGTGAGATCCTCGCGTCAGAAGGCGAGCAGGTTCTCGCGGAAGGTCGGGTAGTCGTAGCCGGTGCGGATCGCGCCGCGCTTCTTCAGGGCGGGTGCAAGCTTGGTTCCGATCTCCTCGATCACCGACCAGACGATCGGCATCGCGAACAGGAACCCGTCGCCGTCGATCTCGGTGTTGATCTCGTCCATCTGGGCGGCGACCGCATCCGGCGTGCCGACCAGCTCGACGCTCGTGGTCGCGTTGTGCCGGCACATCTCGCGCAGCGTGACACCGGTCGACATGTAGTCGGCCATGGTGCTCTGGTGGCCGTTGACGCGGCGCGCGAAATCCTCCGGCAGCGGGGCGTCGACATCGTATTTCGATAGGTCGATGCCCGAGAAATACGACATCGCGGCCAGCGACCGGTCGATGCTCTGCTGTGTCTGCAGCTTGCGGAGACGCAGCTTTTCGTGCGCCTCCTCCTTCGTGTCCCCGAGCGTCGGCGCGATCAGGAACAGGACCTTTGCGTCCTTCTTGCCGCGGCCGCGCTCGATCAGCAGGCGGTCGATATCGCGGCGATAAGCCTTCATCTTGTCGGCGCCGGTGCTGGACGCGATGATCGTGTCGGCGACGGTGGCGCCGAACGCCTTGCCGGCACTCGATCCGCCGGCCTGGCAGAGCACGGGGCGGCGCTGCGGGCCAGGAATCGTGTTCAGCGGGCCGCGGGATTTGTAGAATTCGCCCTCATGCTCGATCAGATGCACCTTGGTGTGATCGACATAGACGCCGGTCTCGCGATCCTTGACCACCGCGTCGACGTCCCAGCTGGTCCAGAGCTTGTTGCAGACCTCGACCCATTCGGCCGCCATGTCGTAGCGCTTGTCATGCTCGACATGCTTGTCGAGGCCGAAGTTCTGCGCCGATCGGTGGCTGCTCGCGGTCACCAGGTTGAAGCCGAAGCGGCCCTTGGTGAGATGGTCGAGGGTGGCACCGAGCCGCGCGGCCGCGTAGGGGTGCGCGAAGGTCGTGGCGATCGTGCCGATCAGCCCGATATGCTTGGTCTCGCGTGCGAGCACGGGCAGCAGCGGGAGCGGATCGTTCTTGGGAGCTCCCGCGCCATGCGAGAGCGTCCACTCCATGGTTCCGCGATAGGTGTCGGTTACCATCAGCGAGTCTTCGAACATCATGTAGTCGAAGCACGCCTCCTCGAGCAGCTTCGCCATGCGGACGTAGACGTCAGCCGACATCCAGTCATGGTCGCTCTCGACGGATGCCGGGTGTCCCCAGCTATGCATGCCGAAGCCGTTGGGAAGAAACCAGCCGATGTGAAACACGCGTGCATCCCCTCGCCGGGCGCACGAAGCGCCTTCTGTGGCAACTGGCCGGCGGGGGTGGGAACGTCGCGGTCCGCGCGCTCACCCCCTGCCGGGACGAGGGCACCTTTCCACGGGGGTTCCGATCGTTGCTAGAAGACGCGGGTGCGACAACTGGCCCGAACGTGCATAGCGTTCGGCGCTAGACCAGAGCGCTGCGAGCCTCGCGCGGGGCGAAACCGAATTTCGCCCGGAACTGACGAGTGAAATGCGAATGATCGGAGAAGCCCCAGGCCTGTGCGACCTGGCTGATATTGCCGGCCCGTCCCGGCGCGTTCAGGCTCTTGCGTGCGCCTTCCAGCCGCTTCTCGAGGATCCAGCGGCTGACGGTCGTGCCTTTGGCACTGAAAATCTCGTGCAGGTAGCGGGTCGAGATGCCGCAGGCATCTGCGATCGTCGATGGCGACAGGTCGGCATCGGCGAGGTTGTCCTCGATGTGCTGCTCTATGCGTCGCAGATGCGCCATCTGGCCGTGGCGGCTCGCACCCATCGGTGCGCGGCGCCGCTCATCCTCCTCGATGGCCAGAGCGATCAGGTCGATCAGCAGCGCGCGCAGGCCGCGCAGCGTTTCGGTCGAGCCGCCCTGGACATGCGACGACACGAGGCGCAGCATGTCGAGCAGGATGCGGCCGGCATTTGTCATCAGGTCGAACGGTCGGCCATAGAGGCATTGCAGATCGCCGATCCGCTGCGACAGCAGGCTGCGCGGCAGGTAGAGCGTCCACATCTCGCCCTCCGTGAGCTGGTCCCAGTTGAAGCGGTTGTCGGATGGGTAGAGGAAGAAGTGGCCGGGCTGGTAGCTGCGATCGTGCGAAAAACCGTGGATGCGGATCTCGAGCCCGACGCAGAACGTCAGGGAGACGTCGCCTTGCGGCATGATGGCGGCCGATGGCGGCCGCTTGTAGCGCGCGGGCGTCGACTGCGATTTCGCGAGGCGGAACTGATCGAACGACCAGATGTCGATGCTACCGTTGAAGCCGCCCGGCGCTGCGGGCGTCACGTCGATCGGGAAATAGCCGGAGGAAAGCACGGCCGACCACGCGCCGACCTCGCTTGTACGTATATTCTGTTCATCGAGTATACTGGACGCGATCGTCATTTTCCTCCGCCAGGTTGCGGGCGAACATTCGGCGCGGCTTACGGAATGATGCGATGCAAAACCGGTGCCAGCGGTGCGGATGGTCGGTGGCCGCCCGAGGCGCACGGCCTTGCATGGGGATCCTGCTGCAATCGCGCGCCACTGCCTCAAAGTAGGACATTGGCGTGCGGGCGGTTGGCAGCCACGAGAGGTGCGTCCGCGGGCGTGACGTCTTCGCACAACGTCGAACGGGGACTGCATCTCTGCAGTCCCGTGGGGTCATCTCCGTGACGTGGCCGTCGGCGAGCGGCGGCGGGACCTCAGAAGCTGTGGAGGTTCTCGCGGAAGGTCTTGTAGGGGAAGTCACGGCGGATCAGGTTGCGGCGCTGAAGGGCCGGCGTCAGCCCGTCCGCAACTTCGGACAGCATCCGGCGGGTCAGCGTCTCGCTCATCAGAAAGCCGGCGCCCCCGATCTCCTCCATCACCTCGCCCATCTCAGCCGCAATACTGTCGGGCGTGCCGGTGAACGGAATGCCGCTTCCATGCGGAATGTCAGCCAGTTCGCGAAGCGTCTTGCCTGGCACGTTCAGGCGCGCGGTGATCGACTTGGATGCGTTCGTCTCGATCGGGGGCAACGTCTGATCGAGGTCGAACTTGGAGAAGTCGATGCCGCTGGCAAACGACATCATCATCAGATGGCTCTCGATGGCCGCGCGCGACTTCGCGTCGAGCCGCTCGCGCCTGTCGCGAGCTTCCTCGACCGTCTCGCCCATCACCAGCGACATGGCGAAGAACATCTTGACCGCGTCGGGCGGCCGCCCGTTGGCGGCCAGCGCCTCCGTCATCTGGCGGCGATAAGTCTTGCAGGCCTCGATCCCCGGCACGATCGCGATCACCGTGTCCGCGTTGCGGGCGGCGAATGCGATGCCCGGACCCGAGGCGCCCGCCTGGCAGATCACGGGACGACGCTGCGGACCCGGCGCCGTGTTGAGCGGGCCGCGGCTCCTGAAGAACTCGCCCTCGTGGTGGATCGGGTGCACTTTCGACGGATCAGTGAAGACGCCGCGCTCGCGATCGTTGACGATGGCGTCATCATCCCAGGAGTTCCAGAGCTTGTCGGCAACTTCCACCCATTCGCTGGCCATGCGGTAGCGCAGGCTGTGCTCGGTCATCTTCTCGAGGCCGAAATTCTGCGCGGTCCGGTCGTTGTGAGCGGTGACCAGGTTGAAGCCGAAACGGCCATGGGTCAGGTGGTCGAGCGTCGCGCCGAGGCGTGCTGCGATGTAGGGCGGGTAGAAGGTGGTGGTAATGGTGGCGACGATGCCCATGTGCTTGGTCGCCTGCGCGATCAGCGGCACGTAGGGCATCGGATCGTTCTTCGGCGTGGCCCAGGCGTTGCGCAGCGCATAGTCGGGCGAGCCTTTCCAGGCGTCGGTGATGAACGAGCCGTCCTCGACCATCATGTAATCGAAGCAGGCGCGCTCGAGCATCTGACCGATGCCGACGAGAAAACCGGGGTCGGCCCAATCGTCGCCATCGGCGCCGGACCAGGGCTTGTTCCATGTCGAGGGCGCGGTTCCCGATCCGACGAAGCAGGCCAGTCTGAACATGATCGTCTCTCCTGTGTTCTGAACCGGGGTCAGAACGCGAGCAGGTTTTCCCGAAAGGTCGGGAAGTCGTAGGTGTCGCGGATCGCGCCGCGACGCCGCAGTGCGGGGGCCAGCTTGTTGCTGATGTCGTCGATCGTGCGCGCCGTCATCTGGTTGGCGACCAGGAAGCCGTCGCCGTCGATCTCGTCGTTCACCTCAACCATGCGGGCAGCGATGCTGTCGGGCGTACCGACCAGGTCGACCGAGACAGTGGCGCGGTGTGACGCCATATGCCGCAGCGTGGCGCCGGTCGCCATGTAGTCGGCCATCGTGCTCTGGTGCCCGTTGATGCGATTGGCGAAATCGAGCGGCAGCGGCTCGTCCGGATCGAATTTCGACATGTCTTGGCCGGAGAAATAGGACATCGAGTAGAGCGCACGCTCGATGTTCTCCGCGGCGGCGAGGTCTTTCAGGCGCTGCTTCTCTCGCGCCTCCTCCTCGGTGTCCGCGATCACCGGGGTGATCAGGAACAGGACCTTGCAATCCTTGGGGCTGCGGCCGTTGGCGATCAGGCGGCGGTCCATGTCGCGGCGGAATTTGCGCATGGCGGCGACCCCGCGGCCGGAGCCGATCACGGTGTCGGCGTCGCGTGCACCGAACTCGCGGCCCGCGGGCGAGCCGCCGGCCTGGCAGCTCACCGGGCGGCGCTGCGGGCCGGGCATGGTGTTGAGCGGCCCACGGCATTTGTAGTACTCGCCCTGAAAGTCGATCGTCGATACCTTGATGTAGTCGACATAGGTGCCGCTCGCCTCGTCGCGCACCAGGGCACCCAGTTCCCAACTGCCCCAGAGCTTGCCGCAGAGATCCATCCACTCGGCGGCCATCTCATAGCGCTTGTCGTGCTCGACATGTTGGTCGAGGCCGTAATTCTGCGCCGAGCGATGGCTGCTGGCGGTCACGACGTTGAAGCCGACGCGACCGTTGGTGAGATGGTCGAGCGTGGTGCCGAGGCGGGCGGCCGTGTAGGGGTAGCTGAACGTGGTCGCGATCGTGCCGACCAGGCCGATATGCTGCGTGGTATGCGCGAGCAGCGGCAGCAGCGGCAGCGGGTCGTTCTTGGGCGCGCTGCTGCCGTGCTTGAGCGGGAACTCCATGGTCCCCTTGTAGGTGTCGGTCACCATCAGGCTGTCTTCGAACATGATGTAGTCGAAGCCGGCGCGCTCGAGCGATTGCGCGAGGTTGATGTAGATGTCCGGCTTGGTCCATTCCCAGTCCGAGGGCACCGCGTCGGGCACGCCCCAGGTCTGGATCCCGAAACCGTGGATCAGGAACCAGCCCATGTGGAACATCGCTATCGTCCTTTCAGGCGCCGAGCCCGCCGGAACGGGCCCCCGTTTCAGAAGTTCACGGTCACCTCGCCGCCGAACACGCGAGGTGGCGCGAGATAGGTTGCGACGGTGCTCGAGGTGAGGACGACGTCGGCGATATTGTAGCGAGTATCGGCAAGGTTCGTGACGAAGCCGGTGATGCTCCACTTCTTCGATCGCACGCCGATCCGGATATTGGCGAGGTTGATCACGTTCGTGCGGGTGTCGGGGATGTTGTCGGCCTCCCAGTACTCGGTGCCTCTGACATCGTCCTCGAAGCGGGCGAAGCCGGTCCAATGCTGCGTCAGCTTGACCTCGCGGTCCACCGAGAAGGAGAGGTTGTATTCCGGCGAATAGGGCGGCCGGTTGTTCACCGAGGTCGGATCGTCGGCGAAGGCTTCGATCACGGAGTGAACCAGGCCCGCGACCGCGCTGAACCGCCACCCCTGGGTCGGCGAATAATAGGCGCCGAGCTCGGCCCCCTCGTTATGCACCTTGTCGATCGTGTCCATCACCTCGATCGCCGCCAGGGGGTAATAGATGTTATACTGCTGGTTGTACATGATGTTGTAGTACAGCGCGCCGTTCAGCGTCAGCGTGTGGTTGAACCACTCCGTGTTGAAGCCGACTTCGTAGTTGTGCGACGACTCCTGCTTGTAGGTGTCGCCCGCATTGGCGGTCGGGTAGAGCGCCAGGATCGTCTCGTGCGCACCGGTGTTGTTGAAGCCGCCGGGCAGCGAGCCGATCGCCCAGTCCGCGAAGAAGCTGGCGTTTGGGTTGAGCTTGTAGGTCAGCGTGACGCGCGGTTCGATCTTGGAGAAGGCGAGCGAGCGCACGTCGCCGAAGGCTGCCGGCGTGCTATAGATCTGCGGGGCAAGATTCCGGTCGATGATGTCGTCGCGCGTGTAGCGCACGCCACTCTCGAGGGTGAGAGCGTGGGTGATGTCGTAGGTCGCTTCCGTGAAGAGCTCCCAGGCCTTGGTGTGGTAGAGATCGTCCGCGAAGGCGAGCGTCGGATTGTCGGAGGTCGCGGAATAGGGCCCCACGGCCTGATACTGTGTGCGGTCGTAGGTCACGCCCGTGGCACTCGAATCGCCCCGCACGAAGTCGTAATAGTCCGCACCGGCCTGGAAGCGGAGGCCATGCGTCTTGTCCGAGATGAACTTCAACTCCTGGAAGTAGGAATTGTTGGTGATCAGGCCGGCCTGCGTCCCGTCCGCCTGCCCGATGGGGGATGGCTGATAGGGGAACAGCGAGGCGGCGTCGAAGTTCTTGTTGAAGGAGTAGGACGAGACGGAGCTGATCTTGCCGTGAGGCACCGTCCAGTCGATGCGCATCGAATCGTCGTTCTTCAGCGCGCGCGCGACGTTCGGCAGATCGGCGACATAGGGCTCGCTGGTGTTGTTCACGTCCGGTACACGGCCGGTGTAGTAGGGACTGCCCGGATACTGGGCATGCCAGGCCAGTCCCGAGCCCTGCATCTGCACCCAGCTCGATTTTAGGTCGATCGCAAGATCCTCGGTGGGCGTGATGTAGAGGCGTCCGAGCACCGACTGGTTGTCCTGGGCGTCGATGTACTTGTCGGTCGTCACGTCCTTGTAGAAACCGTCGAGGTGCTCTTCGGTCGCGATCAGCGATCCCGAAACGATATTCGGGATGATCGGCCCTGCCAGCTTGAGCACGCCGTCAAGGCCGTTGCCGTTGGTCGCCGTCCCGGTGATCGACGCCTCGCGATGTTCCGGGGGAAGCTGCGTGTTGATCACCACGGCGCCCGCGATCGCGTTGCGACCGTAGATCGCATTCTGCGGCCCCTTCACGACCTCGACGTCCTCGAGGTTGTAGAGCGCCTGGTTGAAGTCGCTGGGCGATGTCTGCGGCACACCGTCGACGATCACGGAGACCGGACTGTCCGCGGTCAGCGAATAGGTCTGCGACACGCCGCGGATGGTGACCTGGGCGTCGCTCGGTTCGTCGCCCTGGATCATCGAGAAGCCCGGCGTCAGGTCTGCGATGTCCTGCGGCGACTTGATGCCGGCGCGCTCGATGTCGCGCCGATCGAAGGACGTCACCGGAAGCGAGGCGTGCTGCAGCGGACGAGAGCGCGATCCGACGACCTGGACGCTTTCGCTGGACTCGAAGGTGCGGGCCGACTTCTTGCCGGCCGGCGGATTGTGCGCGGCGGTTCGCGCCACCTTGTGGCCGGTGTCCGGCTTGGCGGGGAACTCGGGAAGGGGCGGCTGGGCGCTCGTCGCGGCCTGGGCGTGGGCCTTGTGGGAGGCGATCGAAACGATGCCGAAGACGCTGCCGTAGAGCGCCGCGCGGAACATGCACCTCTTACCCGAACTACTCATCAAAGCCCCCAATGTGACACGGCCTCTCGGGCGGGCTCGCCTCCGGTGCCGTCAATCGAAGTTCCGCGGAACGAACAAAATAGAGCGTGTGGGCATCAACCCGTCTTGCGCGGGAGTGCAAGAATCATAGCGCCTCCGTGAAGCGGACTGTCCGCGTCACGCTTCCACCGGCAAACTGGTCTCTGAGTGCATGAGATCTTGTCTGTCACCGCATGGCTGATGCCAGACATTGCGGCGGCTGTTCCGGCGTCGTTAGGCTGTCTCTCGAATGTCACGCCGTGGACAATGCGCGCTGTACTGCCGCGGATCCTCCTCGTCAGCGATCCGTCCTGAAAGGTTGATGTGAGCATGGCAGCAGCGCACGACGAGGACTTCGCGGCCGATCCCGTTCCCGTCGACAAGCGGATGGGCTGGCCGCTGGTGTTCTCGGCCGAACTCGGCATCGCAACGGCGCTCTACTTTCTGCAGCTCACCTCGATCATCACGTTGTCCTATGGCAGCCGGGTGGCGCTGATCGCGGTCGGCTATGCGAGCATCGTGGCCTGCGTGGTGGGCTACGGCATGACGCGGCTCGCGATCCAGACCGGGTTCGGCACCAACGTCTTCGCACGGCGCGTGCTGGGTTATCGGGGCGCGGTGTTCTACAGCCTGATCTCGGCGGCCAACAGCTTCGTCTATTTCGCGGCCGAAGCCACGATCATGGGCGCCTCGATCAAGCAGCTGCTGCCGACGCTGCCGCTCTGGATCGTGCTGCCGGTGACTGCGCTGATCATGATACCGCTGGTCTATTTCGGCATGCGGCTGCTGGCGAAGCTGCAGCTGGCGACGATGGCGCTGTATGTCGTGCTGCTGGCGGCCGCATTGTTCATCAGCGCACGCCATCCGAGCCTCGTGCCGTGGCTCGCCTACCGGCCGGACGGCGTGCCCGGGTTCGGGATCGGACTGCTCAACGCATTCGCGCTGATGAACAGCATCGTGTTCATCTCAGGCCTGTTCACGACCGACTACACGCGCTTCACCGAGCGGTCGCAGCTGCGGCTGGGCTCGATCGTGCTCGGCGTGGCGTTCCAGCTGTTCTGCTTCCTGTTCTCGGGCCTGCTCGGAATCTGGTTCGCGACGCGCTATCTCACCACCAATCCGGGTGCGTATTTCGTGATGATGCTGTCGGGCTGGGGCACCGTGTTTGCGATCGCCACACAGCTGCGCATAAATCTTGCCAACATGTATGGCGGCTCGATGGCGCTGGTGAACATCCTGCGCCAGGTCGCGGATGTCGATGTCAGCCGCCACGTGATGGTGCTGGTGTTCGGGATGGCCGTGAGCGGCGCGCTGTTCTTCGACTTCACGTCGCATCTGACCGCGGCACTCACCGCGATCGGCATGTTCAGCTCCTGCTTCACCTGCCTGGTGCTCGCGGACTTCTACGTGCTGCGGCCGGTGTCCCTTCTCGACGAGACGGGGGTGGCGGTGAGCCAGGCGGCCACCGAGAACTGGCGGTGGAACGCGGTCGCGTCGCTGCTGGTAGCGACCGTGGTCGCCTCCCTGTTGCGCGCCGGGCTATGCGGGCCATTCTGGGCCGCGACCGCGGGGTTCCTCGCCGCCGTCCTTGTGGTGGTGCTGTATCTCGGCGCCGGCCTGATGATCTCGGTGGTGGCGGCGCGGTGGCGCGGGTCGACGTCTGACGGTGCTCAGCCAGTGACGCCGAGCAGGCGGTTCTTGTAGCGTGCCCTGGAAGCCGCCGGACCGCGCAGCGAACAAAGCAGGTTCTGCCCGAATGCCGGATCGGGATGGCGACGACTTTCTGGTTGTCGCGGGGGATGTCGACGCCAGCATGGGCCGGGGCGAGATGGGCCATGACGATCCCGCAGCTCGCCCGGTCGGAGGCCGTGCAGGCGCGTTGCGCGCAAAAGCGGCAGTGGCTCGCCTCGGACTCGTCTCGGATCTGCCCGAGCGATGCGGCTTGCAGGAAACGTGGTGAGCATCGCGCTCGAATTGGGACCGGGCGTCCCGGCATCCACCGAGCGCTTCTTGAATAAGGCCATGACGGCACTCACGGGCTACTCCACAGCGAGCTTGTCAGACGCTTCCACGATTCTACTTATCGAGTATGAAGAGTCGGAAACCAATTGAACGTCGCGGGACGTCGGCAGCGCCGGTTTAATGGTACGGAGAGCACTAGGGGAGATCAATTAGGGTCCGGACCCATAAAGCTTCGGGGCGACGCGAGGCGGCGTGATTCACCTGTCCTCGCTGATCGTGACGATGCGCGCATCCCAGCGGAGGCGCGCGTCCGCCTGGAGATGCTGGGCGCACAGCTTGAGGTCTTGAAAGCACAGATCCTCGAGAAAAACCGGCTGACTTGTGAGATCACTGCAGCGTTCTTCTTCGCAGGGCAGTTTGCGCTCTACACCTATTTCCGGCCTTTGCTGGAGCAGATCACGCCTGTCGGCGTGAACCGCCTCTCGATCAGCTGCTCACGGTTGCGAGCTGACGCACGCTATTACACCCCAAGCAATCGAGCGCGACCTGCCGCCCGACCGGCAGCGCTCGACAAAGGACGGACGAAATCCTCATTGTGACCGAACGCCGAGACGCTGACGCGGACTCTGGCGCTACAAGTCCGCGCGGGATAGCGAGCGAGCGCCTGGTGAACCGGCGGAGGCTGCGTTACGGCGTATAGAAGGTGTGGTCGTCCGACTGGAACGCTACGGTCGCGCCTGCCAAGGTGACGTCAGGCGTCAGGAGGTCGCTTGGCCCGGAGGCGGATCACGTCGGGATCGCTGGCCGAGCTCTCAGACTTCGACGGTGTGCAGTCTTGCAAATCTACAATGGTCTGCCGGATGGTCTGGTTGCCGCCACGTGCGCGTCGTCAGGAACTCTAATCCCTGACCTGGCAGGAGGAAACATTCTCCTGGACCTGCCAAGAAAACGGGCTGTGGCCAGGGCTTCAGCGGGGTGCAGGGGCAAAGCCCCTGGCCTTTTCATGCATGGATCACGGCAGGCGGCTGGATCATGGCGGCGGCGATCGCCGTCAGGAACAGCGCGCAGGAGACCGATAGAAAAGCCGGTCCGTAACTCCCGGCGTGATTGTAGGAAAAGCCGACCGCGACTGGCCCAAGCGAGCCGCCGAGTGCCTCGATCATGCCGATTACCCCGATGATCCGCCCCACCGACGGCCCCGAGAACAAATGGGTGAGTAGATACTGCAGCAGCACGTAATTGCAGCCCCAGCCAAGCCCGTAGAGCACGATCGCGATCCACAGCGCCGAGTGGATTTCGATGCCGAGCAGCATGTAGCCGGTGGCGAACGCCAGGATGCAGGCGACATGCAACACGCGGCGGTTGACGATGTCGCAGATCGCACCCGAGAGGAGTTGCGACGCGAGGATCGCGGCGAACAGCACCAGCATCACCATGTTAACATTATGCTGCGGTAGATGCAGGTCGCGGACGAGGTATAGAATCATATTGGCGCTTCCGCCGATCGAGCCGAAATAGCCGATCGCGGCCACTGTCGCGAGCAGCCAGAAATTGCGGGAGCGCAGCGACGAGCCGAGCGTTGCGCGTACGCCTCCTGCCGGCGCCGGGAGGGCCATCATCCGTAGCTTGCCGGGTACGAGGAAGGCCATCAGCGGAATCGTGCAGAGCGCCGCGATCGCCACCGTGTTGAGCGCCACCTCGCCGCTGAACCTTGCTGTTAGCGCCGAGAAGATGGCAGGCGAGATCGCGCCACCCACGCTCGATGAGCCGAGCAGAATCCCGATGCACATGCCGCGCCGCTTGGCCGATGCGTCCGATACTACGATGAGGCAGGCAAACGCGCCACAGAGAACGAGACAGATTCCAAACATCGCATAGATGACATATACGAGCAGGAGCGAAGTCGCGATCGAGTAGAGGAACATGCCCGCTGCCATAATCGCCATGCCGATCATGAAAAGCGGACGTGGTCCCCATTTGTCGATCAGGTAGCCTGCTAGCGGCGCCGCGGCCGCGACCGTCATGAAAGTAATCGTGCTGCCGACCTTCAGCGCGCCCACCGAGCAATGCAGCCGCGTCAGCATAACCGGGTCGAATGACGTGACACCGATCAGCATGAACCCGTTGTCGAGGAACAGGGTCAGCGAGGCGATCGCCACCATCAGGATCGACCTTGCGCGGCTGTAGGAATAGGTCGCGACATGGGCGGTATGCGCGGGCGGGAGAAGGGGGCCTGGGAGGTCGAGCTCATCGTCGATCGGGACTGTGGAGGACATCGGCCTCTCCCTCGCGGACAAGGTTGCAATCAGAAGGCGAGGAGGTTTTCGCGGAAGGGCGGGTGGTCATATCCGGTGCGGATGGCGCCACGTTTCTTGAGGGCGGGGGCGAGAGACACGGACATCTCGTCGATCGAGCGTGCGGTGATCGGGCTTGCCACCAGGAACCCGTCCCGTGCGCCGCGACCTTCTGCGACCAGGCGCTTCGTCAGATCCTCGCGGAACGCCTCCATCGCGCCCACGCACGTGCCGTAACCGATGATCGTGTCAGCACATGCGGCGCCGAATGCTCGTCCTGCCCGCGAGCCGCCGGCCTGACACATCACCGGTCGGATCTGCGGCCCCGGCATGGCGTTCAGCGGCCCGCGTGATTTGTAGAACTCGCCCTCGTGCTCGATGACCTCCATGCGGGTATGGTCAACATAGACGCCCGACCCGCGATCACGCACGAGCGCGCCCGGCTTCCAGCTCCGCCAGAGCTTGTCGCAGACCTCGACCCATTCGCGCGCCATATCATAGCGCTTATCGTGCTCGACATGTTTCTCCAGCCCATAATTCTGCGCGGAGCGATGGCTGCTGGCGGTGACGAGATTAAGACCGAAACGTCCACGCGTCGGGTGGTCGAGCGTCGCACCCACGCGTGCGCCCGAGTAGGGATGGGTGAACGTGGTGGCGATGGTAGCGACCAGGCCGATATGCTTCGCTTCGCGCGCGATGATCGGCATTAGCGGTAGGGGATCGTTCTTCGGCGCGCCGGCACCATTGCGCAACGTCCATTCCATGGTGCCGCGGAATGTGTCCGTAACCATGAGGGAGTCTTCAAACATCATGTAGTCGAAGCAGGCGCTCTCAAACCTTTGGGCCATCCGGATATACATCTCCGGCTGAGTCCACTCGAAATCGCTCTCGCCGGCGTCGGCCGCACCCCAGGTCTGAATGCCGAAACCGCTGCCAGTAAACCAGCCGAGGTGAAACATGCGCCCTATCACTCTCGGCCACCATCCAAGGCTATGGGACGGTGCTCACCACTGTCTTGAACAACAGGGAACCACGACTAGGCGGTCGGCGCAGCCGGTCGAGGTTGCGGACGGCTGACGTAGAGCCCTGGGCAGCGGGTGAAGGGTTGGGCTGGCGGCATGAACTGCGTTAGCTGTGGCTCGGGTGCGGTAACGGAGCGGCCCGAGTCGACCGCGTTGAACCGCGCTTCAGTAAGCGCAGCCCGTACATCGGGATCGAAGCGTCTCAGCGGCTGGTTTTTCCGGACGACGCTTCGACGCGGTAGCGGCTTCGCCCTCTCACGGCGTCCGATCCAGCAAATTGACGCCGTGCGCATGATCCGCAAGCGTGCCGTCACGGCCGGCGTCGTCCTACCGGTCGGAGATGAGTTCGGCAGAAGGTAAACCCGATATCCATCCTCTCCCAGGCCGGCATCATGCATCCCCGTTCGTCCTTGGTCTCACGCGCTCCCGGTCGCTTAACATGGAGTCCAGATCCAGAAACCTTCCGCTAGTCAGACGTCGTAGCGCGCTTGGTGTGTCGCGCTGAGTTCAAAACCAGTCGGTCAGAGCACCCCAAATCAAGATCATTTCGCGGCTAAATTGCGGCCTCACGAAGAGGAGCTGGCGGCACGACAGTTTCCACCTTACCTGTCTTGACGTCGTAGACCAGCCCCGTGACGACGATGCCGTCGGGAAGCTGCTGGGTGGACCTCAAGGCCGAGATGTCGCGCACTACGGCGTTGTAAGGGTCGGTGATCTCAAGATTGTCCAGCGCGGACATCTCGACCCCGAGGTGCTGCGCCAGCAGACCGGGCGCGTGATGGTAACAGCCAATGATTCCGCAGTCCGTGTGGTGCAGCAGGACGAGGTTGCGGACGCCGCCCTCGCGACCCGCGGCCTTCGCGACCACGCGCAAAATGCCGAGGGTCTCCATCAGAGGCTTGTTCACCCGCCCCCCGACATTGCGGATCACAGCAGCTTCCCCTTGCTTCAGGCCCAGCACCTCGACCGGATCCACACGAGGATCGACGCATCCGACGATGATCGTGCCCGTCGATGGCATCATCTTTAAGTCGGGGGAGAACCCTGTCTCGGCGAACTGGGCATTGCGCTCGAGCATAAGTTCGAAAAAGTCCATCGTGAGTACTCCTGGGATTAAGGCGGCGAGGTGCAGGTCAGACGCCCGGGCAGGAAGTTGCCGGATGGAATGGCCAGGTCACCGAGGTCTTCAGGCGAGCACTTCCGGATCGCTCGGTGTGATCTCGCCCGGCGGACGCGAGGAGCGCTCAACGACGTGGGTGCGCGGCGTACGATCGATCAGCAGACCGAGCACGTCAGGGCGGCTGTAGTGACCGCGGGAGTCCATCAGGCGCTTGCGCTTGTCGATCTGCCAGAAGTCCAGGTCTGCGATGATCTCACCCTCGCCTCCGCGCAGCGGCGCGCCGCCCATGTATTCGCCTTCCGGCGAGATGATTGCGGTGAAACATCCGCCCGAGATCGGGCCGAGATCGGTCGTGCTGGTGTCCTTGAGGATCTGCTGCTGCTGTTCGGGCGCCAGCCAGGCGGTGGCATTCACGACAAAGGCACCCGCCTCCAGGGCATGCTGGCGGATGTTGACCGAGATCTGCTCGGAGAAGATGTCGCCGGCGAAAGAGCCGGGATACATCGCCGAGTGGATCTGCTCGCCATCGGCCATCAGGGCGTAGCGGGCAAGAGGGTTGTAATGTTCCCAGCAGGCAAGCTGTCCGACGCGGCCGACCGCAGTTTCCACAGCGCGAAGGCCCGATCCATCACCCATGCCCCAGACCATCCGCTCGTGATAGGTGGGTGACAGCTTGCGGCGGCGCTGGACCAGCGTGCCGTCTGCGTCGAAGAGCAGCTGCGTGTTGTAGATGGTCCCGCCGTCGCGCTCGTTCACGCCGATCGAGACGACCATCTTGGCCAGACGCGCCCCATCGCCGATCGCGCGGGTGGTGTCGGATGGAACGATGACCGATTGTTCGAGCAGCTTGTAATGCTCGATACCCATGGCGTAGGCCGACTCGATGAAGGAGAAGTACGGATAATAAGGAACGATCGTCTCGGGAAAGGTCGCGAACTGAACGCCTCTGGTGCCGAGTTCGAAGATCCTCTTGATAACTTTATCGACCGTGCCTTCCCGGCTGTAGAGGACGGGCGCGATCTGAACGGCGGCAGCCCGGATGATCTTGGACATGGGAATTCTCCTTCGAAGAGGTCACAGAGCTGCGTAATCCTTGTGGTCGCCAGTCGAGCCGGAGCTAGCCGCCAAGTCCTCGCGATAGGCTTCGCTAGGTGCTGCGCCGTATTGAACGCCGGACTTGATCAAGCCAACAGTTCACGTGCGACATCCTCGGGTACATCGGATTGCACCCAATGACCGCCCGGAAGCGCCCGGAAGGTTGCGTTGGCGAACTGCGAAGCACGGTCCCGACCGATCCTGGTCGTGATGTAGGGGTCGAACTCGCCCCAGATCACCTTTACCGGCACCTGGAGCGATGCGAGTTCCGGGAGCCGGAGGCTGTTGCGGGCCAGCTCGTCGTGGAACTGCGACGCGAGATGGGCGAATGCCGTGCCGGAACCGGCATGGATGAAGTTATCGGAGATCAGGCGAGCAGTGGCGGTTTCAAGGTGCTCGCGGAGGTGCTCGGGAAGGGCGTCCCGGAACTGCTTCTGTTGCCACTGCAGGAGCCATCCGAACTGCTCGGGCGATCCAGCTACGGCCGTCGCGAGCGCGTTGAACGCCTTGGTGGAAAACAGCTCGACGAGTTCCGGCCACAAGATCGAACGGTCATCGTCGTAGGCCGAGTTCAGGATCGCCAGCGACGTGACGCGACCGGGCTTCGCCAGCGCATAGTTGATCGCAGTCGGGCCGGAAGAGTCGTGCGCGATCGGCTCGATGCGGTCGAGATCGAGCGCCGCGACCACGGCTTCCAGGTCGCCCATCTGCTGCGCGAAGCTGTAGCCGCGGCCCGGCTTGTCGGACGCGCCGAAACCAAGAAAATCGAAGGCAACGACACGGCGGCCAGCGGCGACCAGATGAGGGATCAGTTCATCGTAGATGTGCAGGTTGTCGGGGAAGCCATGCATCGGCACGAAGGCTGGCCCGGTGCCCGCATAATCACGGACATGCAGGGAGCCCTTGGCGGTGGCGACGCGGTGTTCCTTGAAGCTCAGGCTCGTCATGACTGTTTCCTTGCCGATCTCTGTCATCTGGAGAGGTCCGCAGGGCGGCGCCGCGGCTCTCGATGAGGATCAGATCGACCTTTCCGCGCTGAGCCAGAAGCCGTCCTTTCAGGGATTCAATCATGTGCCGGATACATACCCGCCCGTGCCCTAAGCTTGTGGCCGAGCGCTGAGCGACGTGACAGGGGGGAGCAGCCCTCAGGATTTCGGCAGCGCGGGCTTGCTGAACTCTTCCTTCAGGTAGGCGACCAGCTTCCGTGCGGCGGCGCGTGTCCCCCGACCCTGAGGGAAATATGCGTGGATATCGACACTCGGCAACGTCCAGTCGGCAAGGAGTTGAACCAGGGAACCGTCGAGCACTTCCTGCCGGAGGGTGCGCATAGACGTTGAACAGATCCCCAGGCCAGCCATCGCAGCGACAACCGCGCCCTCATTGTCGTTGATGATCACGTGAGGCTGCAGGTCGACCGTGACCACCTCGCCGTCACGCTCGAACGTCCAGCCCGACATTCCCCCTGGGCCGCCTATGACCCGATGTTGAGCAAGGTCAGCTGGGACGGAGAGAGCACCGGCTTGGTCGACATAGCTTCGCGCAGCCAGGAGAGCCCGCGGCGCCGATGTTAGCAGCTGTGCGGTTGCGCTTGAATCAGCGAGCTTACCCAGACGGATCGACACATCGACAGCATCTCGGACGAGGTCCTGCCGCTGATCTTCCAGGACGATCTGGAGGCGTAGTTGAGGATGTAGCGTCAGGAAAGCGGGAAGGCGTGGAATGACTTCCCGGTATCCGATCGTTCCAGGCATGCTGATCCGGACAAGACCTCGTAGTTCGCCCTCTTCTCGGACACAGTCCTGTGCGTCTTGGACGGCCTCGAGAATGGCCTCGACGCGGACCAGGAACTGACTCCCTACCTCGGTGGGCACGACAGCGCGTGTGGTGCGGGAGAGAAGGCGCGCCCCCAGGCTTGTCTCGAGCGCCGCAATGATCCGGGATGCTTGCGATTGCGAAAGACCACAATCCCGCGCGGCTGCGGAGATGCTGCCGAGGCGCGCGACCCGTGCATACAAGCGGAGGCTGAGCAGATCCTTCATGCGGAACCCTACCCAGAAGCCGTGGCTTGACCAAGCGCGCGAGAAGCCAGCGCGACGAGGTGTGGACACGGTTGGGCAGGATTTACTTATCGCCCCCCGCGATGCTCGGCTAAAGGCTGCAGCATTCCTGCGTGCGACGGCGGGCGTCGGACAATCGAGGTTTTGCGCGACACGTCCGGCAGGATGCCTATTCTACTGGCTCGGTCGTGAACAGCAGCGGGTATTCCCTCTTGCGCGCCATGTCGGTCGCGCTCGTTGCTTTGGCTTCGGCCACCTCTTTCGTAAAAACGCCGGCGACACAAACCCCACGTTGATGCGCCGTCATCATCACTCGGCTGGCTTGCCCCTCGTTCAACCGGAACTCCGCCTTCAGAACCAGGACGACGAACTCCCGCGGCGTAAAATCGTCGTTGACCAGCATGACCTTGTGCAGCTTTGGCCGCTCGGTCTTGATCTCAAGCTGCACGTGGGGGGCCGTGATCGTCTCAGGCATCGTCAACTTCCATTCTTCGAATCTTGTCAGGCAGCGGCTTACGGTCCGCTGCTCCCGAAGGATCCTCCTCCACCCATTTACGCAGCCTGGACCATCGACGGCGTGCGTTGCCGGTCCTGACCGCCATGGCCAGCGCCTCGCGCTGCCCGACCAGGTGCTTGCCGTGCGTGACCCCAGTGTAGAGCAGGTTGCGCGCCAGCATGTCGTAATGCTGCGTCGCGACCGGGATCGCTATCACCGGATACTCCAAGCCCTAGGCCAGATGGATCGTGGTCGCGTAAGCCAGCACCAGCTCATCCAGCACCCGAAGCTATCCCAGGCCGGCTTGGATCGGATCGGCGCCCAATCGGCGAGCGCGTGTCCAACATCGTCGGAATCCGCAACTTGGCCGAAGTTAGAGCCAGCCCTTGTCTCTGAAGCCGGAGAGATCGATGCCGGCAGGCCCGTACCAAGCGCCGTCGCGATAGCGAGCGCCGAGCTTCTGGGCGACTTCCTTGTTTCCGTAGGGGATGTTGAGACGGATTTCGCCCGCGGCGACGCTGGGCGTGGGGGCTGACGCCACCGCCGCGGGCGCCTTGCCTCCCGTCGTATCCCGCCGCTTCGCCTTCGTGGCGTTCTTCACGACAGGGCCTGTCGCCTTGATCGTTGGCCGTTGCAAGATGAATCGACGTTCTGGCGTTGGTCGGGTGCAGTCTTCTGTCCGGCCTGTTGATGCAGTCGACTTGGACTGCTGGCCCTGATGGGGTCCGCGAACAAGGTCCCAATCTGCTTCTCAGGCTATGACGCCTTTGGCTGGTCCCCTGGGTGTCCTTGTTCCCGGCCTGACCGGTTTCGCCATCACATCTCTTCGCCCCGCAACCTCGTTGAGCTGATCCCTCAGCTGACCCTTGTGAAGCTTCACCCCGCCAGCATCGGCGCGTGGCTGGCCTGGTAGACCTCGCCGCGCATCATCAACGCCCAGACGATCCGCGCCATCTTGTTCGCCATGGCGACAGTCGCCACACGCACCGGCTTGCGCTCCAGCAGCGCCACCAGGCGTTGGTCTGCGGTCTCCGGCTTATGCCGCGCTCGCCGCACCAGCGATGTTGCGCCTACGACGAGCAGCTTGCGCAGGTATCTGTCGCCCATCTTGGTAATGTGACCGAGGCGCTCTTTGCCACCACTCGAATTCTGCTGTGGCGTCAGGCCGAGCCATGCGGCGAAGTGGCGGCCTGACTTGAACTGTTTCGGATCGGCGACAGACGCGGCAAGCGCTGTTGCGCCGATCGGGCCAATGCCGGGGATAGTGGCAAGGCGCCGCGCCACCTCGTCGGTTCGGTGCTTGATGGCGAGTGCGCGATCAATCTCCCGGAGCTGCGCGTGCATGCTCAGCGCCTGCTGAGAGAGCATGAGAACGATTTTTCCCGCCTCCAAGGGCACGTCCGGCAGCGTGCCCTGCGTCACCTGCATCGCGAGAGTGAGCGCGCGTTCCAGGCCCTCCGGAATGTCGATCCCGAACTCTGCGAGGATCCCGCGCATCATGTTAATCGATTGCGTGCGCTGCTTGACCAACAGATCGCGGGAGCGATGCATTGAAAGCGCCGCCTGCTGCTCGCGTGACTTTACTGGCACGAAGCGCATGGTCGGCCGCGTCACGGCCTCGCAGATCGCCTCGGCATCGGCGGCATCGGTCTTTCCGCGTTTCACATAAGCTTTGACGTAAATCGGTGGCATTAGCTTCACCGTATGCCCGAGGCCGATCAGCTCTCGGGCCCAATGATGCGACGTGCCGCAGGCCTCGATGCCGACCAGGCAAGGCGCCACCTTGGCGAAGAACGGCAACACCTGCGCTCGTCGAAGCGCCTTGCGGACGACCACATTACCTGCGGCGTCGACGGCGTGAACCTGGAAAACGCTTTTGGCCAGATCGAGGCCGATCGTTGTAATCTCCATGGCGGATGGCTCTCTTGCTCGGGTTTGCCTGACAGCAACCCCACTTTGGCACTCAGATGCCGGTAGCGAGAGCCATCCACCTCATCTGCTCCCGGCCAGTTCCAGCGATCACTTCTTGTGCAAGATGAACCATCGCTCTGGCGCATCTCCGGTCGGCTCGCTACCCCCTTAAGCTCATTGTCGCGACGGATCCGTCAGCCGGTTCTCCCGAAAGCGCGGCAACTCATCCTCGATCACCAACCAACCGACTGCATCGTCCGTGCACATGTGCAGGCGCGGCCTTAGCGCCTCAGGAACCTCCCCGTTCAGCGTCGCAACATGCACTCCCACGAAGTCAGGAAGGTTCGGCACCTCGTAAAGCACTTGTCCGCCGCACTCGCGGCAGAACAACCGCGTGCAGGCGCTTGAGCTGCATAAGACGCGGGCTCGCCTTGAACCATTTGAAAGTGGCTCCGGCGCACCAGCGCCCAAGCTAGCACCGGCGCACCGGTCGAGCGGCAACACTTCGAACAGTGGCAATAACCCGCGTCGAACGCGCCTTCGGCCGCCACTTCGTAGCGAACTGCCCCGCAAAGGCAGCCTCCTGAATGCCACGTCTTCATCATGCGCCTCTGGACAGTCGCCGCTGATGATAGCGCCAGCGCGTCGTCACGCCAGAGTCCGCTTTCTCGCTGGAGTGCCCGGAAGTGGACCCGCCGCTTCCGGCCATACGCGCCAACCTTGCGACCGCTTCACCTTCCGGCGCCGCTATCCCGCGGCTCAGGAACGTGTCGTGCAACATGAGCCATCGAAGCATCCATCCTCGACCGTCCGGCCATCAGTGCCATGGAACAAGGGCGCCCTGGTCGGGTCCAAGCCACCTCTGAAGCTCAAGCAGGTCTGCTCCATCCGGATGAACCTCCACCGTGAGGGGCTTCTCCGCGACCTGGCGCTTTTCGACTTGGCGATCGACAGCAAGCTCCGCGGCTGCGATCTCGTGCGGCTCCGGATCGGCGACCTCGTAGTCAACGCGGCGCCCCGCAACCGGGCCATGATCGTCCAGCAGAAGACCGGCAAGCCAGTGCAGTTCGAACTCACCGAGCAGACTAGGGAGAGCCTGGTCGCTTGGCTCACTCACCGCAGCGGGTCCTTGGCTGACGTCGTGTTTCCTAGCCGCCTTCATCCCTCGGTCAACATCGGCACGCGCCAGTATGCCCGCCTCGTAGGCGACTGGGTCGAGGGGATCGGCTTGAGCCGCGCCGCCTACGGGACGCACAGCCTCCGCCGGACGAAGGTCGCGCTGATCTACAAGCGAACTGGCAGTCTCCGGGCGGTGCAGATCCTGCTGGTGCACACGAAGCTCGAGAGCACGGTCCGATACCTCGGCGTCGACATGGAAGACGCGCTTGCACTGTCGGAAGCAACGGAGGTCTAGGCTCAGGACTCATTGCGGCAGCCAGAACGTGATGGTGGCTGCGATGCAGATCGCTGAAAAGAAGGCGTGCGCGCATCGATCGTAGCGGGTTGCGACGCGACGCCAGTCCTTCATACGGCCGAAGGCATTCTCGATCCGATGACGCTGCCGATAGAGGACCTTGTCGTAGGCCAAAGGGACCTTCCGGTTTTTGGTCGGTGGAATGCAGGGCTCGATTCCGCGGGCGCGCAGTCCTTCCCGGAACCCGTCGCTGTCGTATCCACGATCGCCCAGCAGTTCGCCCGCCGGAGGAAGCACAGGAAGCAGGAGAGCGGCGCCCTTGTGGTCGTTCATCTGCCCTTCGGTGAGCATCATGACGACCGGTCGGCCGTGCCCGTCGCAGACGGCATGCAGCTTGGAGTTCAGACCGCCTTTGGTCCGTCCAATGCACCGCGGAGCACCCCCTTTTTGAGCAGGCTCGCTGCGGTCCGGTGAGCCTTGAGATGGGTGCTGTCGATCATCAGCCGTTCCGGCACGCCTGCTTCCTCGACCAGAGCCACGAAGATCCGGTCGAACACCCCGAGGCGGCTCCACCGGATGAACCGGTTGTAGAGCGTCTTGTAGGGGCCGTAGCCTGGTGGTGCATCCTTCCACTGCAGGCCATTTCGGATCACGTAGACGATCCCGCTGACGACCCGACGATCATCAACCCTGGCGAGCCCACGCGAACGGGGAAAATGGGGAGCGAGCCGCTTCATCTGAGCGACGGAAAGCAGGACCAGACGGGACATCGGACACCTCCGATCCCCTATGAATCACACTGCGTCGAGCCGCGTAAAGGGTCCTGAGCCTAATCCTCCGGTGCGACACCGGCCTGGACCTTGTTCCAGGCCGGAACCATGCGCCTTTGCGCTCGAAGCGCAAGACTGATCTCCCGGAAGCGGACACACATGCGGAGTTGGTCGTCTTCATGGAAGTGGCTCCGCCTATCGAACTCCAAGTCGTGAGGCGAATCTCAAGAGGTAACCGTCTGGATCTTGAACGAGAAACTCCCTCTGCCCCCCCTCACAATCGTCAACCCGATACCAGGAATCCATCGGCTCCGCGAAGAGTGGCCAGCCCGCCTGTCCAAGTGCTCTGAAAATAGGCTCAAGGTCGTCGACGATCATCTGTAGATTCAAGCCACGTCCAAAAGGAGGCTCCATCGCTGCTGGCTCCCGTCAGCCTCGCTGCCGCCTTGCCCACCGCCGCCGACACTGAGGTTCGCCCGTGTTGTTCTCTGCGTTGACGTCGTGGATACTACCCGGTTGGCGTCACGTGGATCGTAGCGGCCGCCTGATAAATGTCGGGATCGGCGTGATTGCTGTTGAGCTTCACTCCTGCCCGACCACTGGGTCGAAGACGTCCGCCACTATCTCCTTCTTACTTTGCGGCAGCAGCTTCATCATCAGGATGAAACTCGACAGCGCCAGGCAGATCACGTTCTGCGCGATGATCGCCCACTGCATCAGCAGAACGCCGTAGATAAGCCAGGTGATGAACCCGGTCACTGTGACCGCATACATCTTGAGCGACACCCCGCTCGTGTCGCGCGAACGGACGATGCTCCAGGCCTGGGGCACGTAGCTGACCATCGACAGGGTGGCGGCAAACAGGCTGACGACCGTGATCACGTTGACATGCATCTACGTTGCCCAGTTTTGGTCAGCCAATGCCGCGCACGTGCCGGTAACCACAACGACAGCAATCAAGAGTAGGCGAAAACCGCAATGACAGGCTCGGCCCGCCGCGACGTATATCGTGGCAGGGAGGCTAGCCGAGCGGCTAACCTAGCCTCCAGAATCTCAATCGGAAGGGAGTCGCGCCCGTTGGACTGGGTCGTTACAGGCCTCAAAATACGCTCGCACCTTTCTACGTCGGTGAGACCATCAGCTCAGTTGTTGGCCCCTCGTGACAAGACGTGCAATTAGAGGCTTGTTCAGCACGGCGCATGTCGCACGTGCCTCCATCATCGTAGATCCAAGGAAAGCCATGGCCCGCGCGACGAAAACAGCGACCCCTCGACGTTCCGCACCCGCAGCGGAACCCAAGAAGAAGATCGGCCGACCGGCCGGCTCGAAGAACCGCGTCGCTTCCGGTCCGAAGTCGAAGAGCGCTGCAGCGCCGAAGAAGCCTGCCACGTCTCGCGCGTCGGCGACACCGGCTCCGGTTCGCATGAACAAGGCCGAACTCGAAGCACACGTCGTCAAGCTCGAGCGTGGTCTCACTCGTGCAAAAGCTCAGACCGCCGAACTGAAGAAGGCGCTCCAGGAAGCACAGCAGCCAGCCAAGTCGGCAGTGGCTCCCCCGGCGGCCGAGGCGAAAACAACTCGGAAGAAGACCAGCAGCACGCCGGCCAAGCGCACGCGGCGGACGAAAGCGGAGGTGGCCGCAGCCGCGCAGGCACAAGAGCCCGAGGCCGATTCATCCGACGAGTAGCCGACCCAGTCATGCGCTGCGTATCGGCCAGCGGTGACCATGCGCAGCGCAGAACAGGTCGAGCGTATTGGAACACGCGCAGGCAGACTCCGGGTGGGCACCCGCCGAACGCGACGGATGCAAGCTCAGCGGTGGCTCACGGGCTCCGCCGCATCGTTGAGAAAGATAGGCCGGCCGGCCGGGTTGATGGTGGTCCCCGCCCTCTCGAGCGACTCCCAGAGCACCGTCCGATCGAGCCGCAGGTAGCGGACCAGCAGGTCGACATAGAGGCCCACGAAGAGCGGCCCGTGTCCGTCGCTCACGCCCTCATGCGTGCTCGTCATCGCGTGAGCCAGCTCGTGCAGCAGGATCCAGGAGGGGACCTGCTCGGACAGGCGGAGGGTGAGACGGGTCGCGTCCGCCTGCCGCGCTGTCGCCTGCGTCGGAAGCGGTTCGACCTTGGGCGGGTAGCGCAGCCCCATCTCACTCCAGATCGCGTCGACCATCCCTTCCGCCTGCGCGAAGGCGATGAGGCTCTGGTCGCGCGGTGCGAGGACGGCGTCTTCCCAGGCGTAGAGCCGCGCACGTTGACCGTCACGGCCGCTCATCCCTCGAGCTGCGCGCTGGCGCCCGGAGCGCCCGCCAGAGGCTGCGCGCGCCACCGCCAAAGGCGGTCGCCTCTGACGTGCCGCCGCTATCGCTGACGCTCGCACCCGAGCGGCTGGCACTTCCCGACGCTGCCGTTACCGCTTCGGTCACCGCGCGTCTCTACGATTTTGGCGTCCTCGCGCCTGCCGTCCACGTGCCGGCAAGCGACCTCAATTGGGACGCGTTCGTCGACCGGGTGGAAGCCGTGAACGCGCTGCTCGGGCCTGGCGCGGAAACGACGTTCTGGAGCCTGTCGACCGACGCCATCAAAGCCGAACTCGGACCGGCGCTGATCCGCCCTGATGCGTCGCTGCTCGAGGAAGACTACCTCGTGGCCATGGTGACCGACTTCGACCAGGCCAGACCACCGCTACTTTGTGGAATTCAGTGGATCTGGTGCCGCTGCTCTCCGGCGAGCGGCGCACGCTCTCGGATGGCGCCCGACAGGACCTGCTGCGCAAGCGCTTCTCCTACTATGACGACGACCTGGCCGTGCTCAGATGAGATCGCGCCTTCATCCACGAGCCGCGCGGCGAGACTGACGTGCTCGATGTGCTCGATGTGGCCAACGCGCAGCTGCTGGAGATGCGGTTCTATGACGAGCTGCTCGATGATGAACTGCCGCGCATGTATGACCTTGTCGAGACAACGCGCCGCGGCAACGCGCTGTCCGGTTTGCGCCGGTTGTCCCGCCTGGCCCGACGTTTTTATACGCTGGTCGTGAGGTCACGGCGCTCACGGAACGCGTCGACAATGCGCTGCAGGTGACCGAGGACGTCTCTCTCGCCCGCATCTATACCGCGGCGCTGGAGCTCTTCCGCGTCCGGATCGTGAGTGCGGCGGTGGATCGCAAGCTGTCGATCATCCGCGACACCTACGCGGCCTCGTATGACGAAGCACCGGGCGGGCGGGCGGCGGCGATGGAGCTCGCGATCGTGGTGCTCGTCGTGATCGAAGTAGTGCTGGCACTGATCCGCTGGTGAAGAAGGTTGTGGTTGCATTTTAGGAGCTATCGCTGACGAGAACATCCCGGCGGATCAGATACCCGAGCGGCCATCTGTTTGCGCGCCCTTGAGGGCCGCCAGTAGAGGCTTGTGGAACGGGTTGTCTGCCTGAGACTTCGGAGACCCGGTTACCGGCTCTAATTTCCCAAAACTGTCACAGCGGATTCGTGGCAATCCTTTAATGAAGCCGGGCACCAAAAAGGGGCGGCGCTTCGTGAAACGGCTTCTCGCACTCGGTTCGGTCTCGGCGCTGGCGATGCTTGCCGGCACTTCGATGTCCTCCCTCGCGGCCTCGAAGTCCGAGGTCGAGGCGCAGCGCCTCCTCAAGGCCGCCGAGCTCCGCTTCGGCATGACGGCCGCGCAGGCAGCCGGCTTCTTCGACACCGCCAATCTGCCCAAGGCGCAGGTCGAGCTTCTCAAGACCAATCTCGAGGAGCTCCGGGCGCTGACGCCCGACCAGATCAACGGGCTGCTAGGCTATTTCGAGGCCGCTCAGGGCGAGACCGGTGGCACTGGCCAGACGGTCGCGCGCTGGATCCAGATGGCGCCGGGCAGCTCCACCAATGCGCTCGTCTCGGGCAATTACGGCGACCAGCCCACCAGCGTGTTCCCGACCATCCTGGCGCGGGCCATCGTCTCCGGCGGCGCTTGCCCGGTGGTCCATCTCGACGGCGGCCTCACCTGGCCGCTGCGCGTGCGCTTCACCGGCTCGAGCCTGACGAACGTGCCCGGTACCGCCGGCGCCACCAACGCCAAGGCCGGCTATCCGCAGTATTTTGTGCAGAACACGACGCCGCAGAACTTCCCGAACGGCACGCCGATGGCCACGACCAGCTGGACAGAATGCGAGTCCGCACTCCCGTTCGGCTACCACACGGCGACGATCGACGGCGTCGACCTGGCGCTGCCGAAGGCAAAACCGACCCGCTTCCTGGTGCTGGCCGACACCGGCTGCCGAATGGCGGGCGCGCTGGCGGCCAACGGTGCCAACCAGCAGAACTGCTCGGATCCGACCACCTTCCCGCTCGCCTACCTCGCCAATCTCGAGGCGACGTTCAAGCCCGACCTGATCGTGCATGTGGGCGATTACTTCTATCGCGACACCAACTGCAACAACACCTTTCCGGGCTGTGCTGACACCACCAGCGCCAACTACGAAATGTATGGCGACACCTTCGACAGCTGGAACGCCGACCTGCTGTTCCCGGCCAAGTCCCTGCTCGCCGCCGCCCCCTGGATCATGACCCGCGGCAACCACGAGAGCTGCGGCCGTGGTGCGCGCGGCTGGTATGCGCTGCTCGACCCACACCCCTATGACTTCTCGAAAGTGTCCTGCGCCCCGTCCTCGCCGGCGGCGCCATCGGCGACAGCCCCGAACTACACCGCCGACTTCGAGCCGACCTATGTGGTGGGGACGCCCGGCCTGAACTTCCTGGTCCATGACAGCAGCCTCGCCAACGACACCGCGGTCGCGACCGCCTTGGCACAGAACTACGACGTCGACCTCACGAACCTGCTCGCGGCAGTGGGCAAGAAGTCGATGAACATCTTCACCACCCACAAGCCGTCGTTCGGTCTGGATTACGGCGAGCAGTCCTCGAGCACGCCGTCGATCGACAGTGCGGGCGACTACACGCTGCAGGCGGCGGTTGCGGGTGGCACCTATGCGGCCAGCGCCTTCGCACACGGCGTGCCGAAGAATGTCGGCCTGTTCCTGTCGGGCCACATTCACGCGTTCCAGTACGTGAACTTCAACAACAACGAGCTGTATGCGCCGCAGCTGATTGTCGGCATGGGCGGCTCGCTGCTCGATGCCGATCTGAACACCGGCATCGTGCCGGCGAACGGCACGCTCGACCCGGCGGCCTACACGCAGTCCGGCGCCGAATTCGCGATCAACCAGGTGAGCGGCTCGGTGATCGATGCGATCGCGTCGAAGACCTATGGCCACGACGAGTTCGGCTTCGCGGTACTCGACGCGAAGTTCGATACCGACGGCAGCGTCAAGGCGTTCGACGCGGCCGTCTACAAGGTGAGCTCCACGCTCGCCGGCCACTGCACGATCAAGCTCAGGCCGAACCGCAGCATCGCCTGTGATTTCTGAGCCTGCGGTTCCGTTGAGCCGCGAGGCCGTCCTGCTCCGCCGCATCGCGGTGGCGCTGGGCGGCCTCACCTTTTCGCTGGCCCTCATCCTCGCGATCGCGGCGACGCTTCGCCACCGGCCGCTCGCGGCGTCGCTCCTCCAGGCAGGCGTGCCGGCGCTTCCGCTGGCCGAGATCCTGGCGGCGCTCGGCCCGGTGCTGGCGACGCAGCGCGTGGTCCGGTCGCGTGAAGGTCGCGGGGCTGCCACGCCGGGCGAGGCGACGCGGCTTTCGGCGTGGCGCTTGGTGCTGCCGACAGGCCTCGCCGCCGCCGCACTCGGCACTTGGGGGATCCCCGCCGTCGTGGGATCGGCCGCGACGCCGGTCGTGATCGCCATCGTCACGATCATCGGCGCGTTTCCGCTGCTGCTCTGCGAGCGCGTTCTGGCAGGCGTAGCGCCGGCATTTCTGCCCGAGGCGGCCGAGCTCCGGCGCATCGTGCTGCTCGCGGTGCTCGTCACCTTCGCAACCGGGATCGCCGGCGTGAGCTCTGCGGTCGGTGCGCCCGGCACGACGCTCGTGCTGCGCGCGCTCGGCATCGTCGTGGCGCTCACCGGCCTTGAGCTCGCCTGCCGCGCCGTCGGGCGCTGCTTCCTGCCGCCGGGCCGTGCTGCGGACGCGCGCGCCGTCACGGGCTCGCTGCTGGCTCGGATCGTGGCGAGCACGCTGCGCCTCGAGACCGACCCGCGCTCGTTTGCGACCGCCGTGCTGCGCGACCAGCTGGGCATCGACATCTCGCGCTCGTGGGCGCTGGCCTATCTCCGCGCGGCCGCCCTTCCTTTGGCTCTGGTGCTCGCGGTCGCGACCTGGAGCCTGAGCACGCTGGTCATCGTGCCGTTCGGCGCGCGCGCCGTGTATCTCCGGCTCGGCGCGCCGGTCGCCGTGCTGCATCCCGGGCTGCACGCGATCCTGCCCTGGCCGTTCGGGGCCGCGCGGCGCGTGGAGTGGGGTGCGGTGCACGAGGTGGCGCTCGGCGGCGAAACGACACCGCCCGGGATCGCGCCCGCGCGCGCCGAGGACGCGGCCCCGATGGAGGCCGACCGGTTGTGGAACCAGCCGCATCCGGGCGAGCTTTCTCTTCTCGTCGCCAGCCGCGCCGAGGCCGGCACCGGCCCCTCGACACAGCTGTTTCAAAGCGTCTCGGCCGATCTCCGCGTGTTCTACCGTGTGAGCCTTGATGACCAAGCCGCGATCGACTGGGTGACCGCGTCGGTCGATCCCGCGATGCTGCTGCGGTCGGACGCCGCCCGCGTGGTGGCCGAACGCTTCGCCGGCAACACGCTCGCCGCCGTGCTGGGCGCCGATCGCGGCCAGATGGCGGCCTCGCTGCAGGGTCGTCTGGCGGCGATGCTGGCGAACCAGCATGTCGGACTCGAGCCGGTGGCCGTCAGCGTCGAGGCGATCCACCCGCCCGCGGGGGCGGCCGAAGCATACCACGCCGTGCGCGCCGCCCAGATCACCGCGGACGCCACGATCTACGCCGAACGCGGCCGGGCACTCACCGTGCGGGCGCAGACGCGGCAATACGCATTCGCGCAGACGGCAGCGGCCGCAGCGCTCGCGGCCGAGACCACCGGAGGTGCCGCGGCGACGCAGATCCGGTTCGCCGCCGACGCCGACATCGCGGCAGGCCCGGACAGGCCGGCGTTTCTGCTGGAGCGGCGCTTCGCCGCGCTCCAGCAGTCGCTCGTGCGCAAGCCGATCACGGTGATGGACGCGCGGCTCGCAGGCGGGGCGACCACGTACGACCTCAGGCCACCCGGCTCTGCCACTCCCACCATCGGCGACGGCGAGTAGATCCATGGACGGGATGCACACCCCACACCATCACGCCCCCGGCCATGCGCACGAGGACGAGGATGACGGCCACCACCACCATCACCACCATCATCATGCCCCGACGGCCCCGCTTGACCGCCGCGCGCGGGTGCGCCTCGCCCTCCGGAGTGCGGTGGGGGTGCTCGTGGTCAGTGCCGCGGTCCTCGCGACCACCGCGGTGACGGTGACGGCCGGCCAGGCCGATCTGATCACGCGGTTCGGCGCACCCATGCGCGTGCTGACCTCGCCCGGCCTCGCCTGGAAACTGCCCGCACCGCTCGAGACCGCGGTGCCGGTGGACCTCCGCCTGCGTACCACCGCGTCGGGCCTGCAGGATGTCGGCACCCGCGACGGGTTGCGGATCCTGGTGGGTGCCTACGTCGCGTGGCGGGTGCCGGCGAACGGTGCCGACATCCGCGGCTTCGTGCGCTCGGTGCGCAACGATCCGGACGAGGCGGCGCGGCAGATCCGCTCCTTCGTGGGCTCCGCGCTGCAGGTCACCGCCAGCGCCTTCGATCTCGCCGACCTGGTCAACACCGATCCTGCCCACGTGCGCCTCGCCGATTTCCAGAACCGGCTGCGCGCCGCGATCGCGCCGGCTCTGCGGCGTGCCTACGGAATCGACATCGTGGAAGTGGGCATCGAGCGGTTGACGCTGCCCGACAGCACGCTGGCGGCCACCGTGTCGCGGATGCGCTCGGAGCGCGAGACCGTGGCTGCCGAACGCACGGCCGAGGGGCTGCGGGCGGCAGCGCAGATTCGCGCCGAAGCGGTGCGCGACAGCCGCATCGAGGTGGCGACCGCCAACACGGATGCGGCGCGCATCGAGGCGGCGTCGCGCCGCACGGCCGCCGACATCCAGGGGGCCGCCTACGCGCGTGATCCGCAGCTCTATCTGCTGCTCCGCTCGCTCGACACGCTAGGCAACATCGTCGGTCCAAACTCGCATCTCGTGCTGCGCACCGATGCTGCACCGTTCGACGTGCTGACCACCGGGCCCGTGACCGGTGCCTGCGCCATGCCGCACCCGAAGTGAGCGCGTCCGTGTCCGCAGTGGAGACCCACGAGGGTCCGCTGATGCAGTCCATCTCGATCGGCTTCATCGCACTCCAGGTCGCGACCGCACTGCTGGCAATCGCGTGGGCGCTGGGCAACGTCGTGACCGTGCGGCCCGGCGAGCAGGCGGTGGCGGTGCGTTTCGGCGCCGTGACCCGCATGCTGCCGCCCGGGCTTGCGGTCGCATGGCCGGCACCATTCGAGCGCGTGGTGACGCTGCCGGGACCGGACCGGCAGATCAGTCTGTCGGTCGTTGCCAACCCGGGGGGCACCCCCTCGCCCGACGCGATGTCCAGCGAGGACGCGGCTCCGCCGCAGGATCCGCATCTCGGGACCTTCCTGACGGCGGATGGTGAGGTCGTGCTGCTGGACGCGACCCTCACCTGGCGGATCAGCGATGCGAGCGCCTACTTTGTGGCGCAGGACCACGTGGCGGCGGCGCTCCGTCGGCTTTACCTCAGGGTCGCGATCGCGGAAGCGGCGACCCACCCGCTCGATGATTTCCTGGCTGTCCGGCCCGAGCGCGCCCACGACCCGGTCGCCGCCGACGCGCGCGCCGCCGTCCGGATCGAGCTCGCGCGCGCCATTAATGCCGGGCTGGCCGAGCTTGCGGCGCAGGGTACCCCGCTCGGCGTCGCGGTGACCCGCGTGGACCTCGCCGTTCAACTGCCGCCCGAGGCGAAAGCCTCGTTCGACGCGGTGCTGGACGCCGCCCAGCGCGCCGACGAGACGATCGCGGCGGCTCGTACTGACGCCGTGCGGGTGCGCCAGGGAGCGGACCGCGAGCGCGACCGCGTGCTGGCGGTGGCCAGCGCGTCGGCCTCCGAGCGGGTCGACGCGGCACGGCTGCAGACCGCGACGATCTCAGCGCTCACCGCCAAGGCCGCGACCACGGACCGGCCGGCGCTGCTGCTCGACCTCTACCGCGAGCGGATCGCCGCCGTGCTGCACCAGGCGGCGAGCGTCAGCACGGTTGGTGCCGATAGCGGGCGGGTATTGCTTCCCGAGGCACGGGACCAGATCCGATGAGCGCGACCGCGACTCTCGACGCACTGCGTCCTGCCACGCGTGATCGCGAGCCGCGGGTCGGGCTGCTGGCGCGGTCCGAGCGGCTCATGCTGGGTGCGCGGCTGACGCTGTCCTGCTTCGCGTTGGGGCTGCTCGGGATCTCGTTGCTGTGGCGCTGGGCCGTGCCGGACGGTGCTGCGGTGGCTGACCTTGCGGCAGGTGTGGCCGCGCTGATCGTAGGGCTGCCAGTGCTGGCGGCTGCCTGGGCCAGCCTCCGGCACCCGAGCCTGCACGGCATCACCGACCGGCTCGTGGCCCTCGCGGTGGTCGGCGCCTGGGCCAGTGGCGATCTCACCACGGCGGCCGTGCTGCCGATCGTGATGACGGCTGGCCACGTGCTCGAGGAACGCTCGCTGATCGGCTCGCGCGACGCGATTCGCGCGCTGCGGCGCCTGTCGAACACCACGATCCGCCGGGTCGCCGCCGACGGCTCGGTCGCGATCGTGCCCACCTCAGCGCTGGCGCCGGGCGACCGAATCGAGCTGCTCGCCGGCGACCGGCTGCCTGCCGATGGCATCGTGCTTGAGGGCGAGGCGAGCCTCGATATGGCGAGCCTGACCGGCGAGTCCGTGCCGCTCGAAGTGGCCCCGGGCGGCGTGGTGGCCGCCGGTGCCATCGACCTGGACGGGCGGCTGCTGGTCGAAGTGACGCGGGCGGGTGCGGATTCCACGCTCGGAAAAATCATCGCACTGATGCGAACGGCCGAGACCGCCAAGCCGCCGGTCACGCGCCTGCTGGAACGCCATGCCGGCCGCTACCTCGCCTTCGTGCTCTGCATCGCGGCCGCCACCTGGTTCGCCACGCGCTCGGAGGAGGCGACGCTCGCGGTGCTGGTGGCCTCCTGCCCCTGCGCGCTGGTGCTCGCCGCACCCGCGACCGCCATTGCGGCGATCGCGGTCGCGGCACGGCACGGGATCCTGATCAAGGGGACCGGCTTCCTCGAGCATCTCGCCGACGTGACCTCGGTAGTGTTCGACAAGACCGGCACGCTGACCACGGGCGAGTTGGCGTTGGTCGGAACTGCTCAAGCGGTAGATGACGACGAGCTGCGCCTGGTGGCAGCGTGTCTCGGACATGGCTCGAGCCATCCGGTCAGCCGTGCCGCGGCGCGGGGTGCTGAGACCGGCGACCACCTTGTGGCGCATGTGCGCGAGTTGGGCGGGCTTGGCGTCACGGGCGAGATCGACGGCGTGCCGGCGGCCCTGGGGCGGCACGACTTGTTCCTCCGCCTTGGCATCGACATGCCCCCGGCGCCTGCGCATGACGGTCCGGTCGCGGGTGTTGCGAGAGGCGGCGTGTTTCTGGGCTGGCTCCTGTTCACCGATCCGCCGCGTGCGGAGGCCGCCTCTGCCCTGGCAGAGCTCCGGACCCTTGGGCTGACCCGGCAGATGCTGCTGACGGGTGACCAGGCGCCTGTGGCCCAGAGGATCGGCGTCGCACTCGGCATCACGACAATCGTCTCCAGCGCCATGCCGGAGGAGAAGATGCACCACGTGCTGGCCGAGGTGGCGCGCGGCGGCCGGCCGCTGGTGGTGGGCGACGGCATTAACGACAGCCTGGCGCTGAAGGCGGGCGCGGTCGGCGTGGCGATGGGCGCGCAGGGGACCGATGTTGCGCTGGCCTCCGCCGATCTTGTGCTGCTGACGAGCGATCTCGGGCGTCTCGGAACCCTGGTGCGGCTGTCGCGGGCATGTCGTCGGACGATCGCGATCAATGTAGGGCTCGGGCTCGGCTGGACATTGCTGCTGATGGCGCTGGCGGCGATGGGGGCTCTTGGTGCCGAGGGTGCAGTCGTCGCGGCGGTGCTGCACAACCTGTCGACGTTCGCCGGTCTGGCCAATTCGGGCCGACTGCTCCTGTTTGACGAGACCGGAGCTGCGACGAAGGAGCCGGATGCCTTCGGCTTAGCATGACCTCCCGGAACTGCCCGATGCTCGACAACCGCAGCTGTCGTTTTCCCCAAGTGATGCGACCCGGGCGATTTCCGTCGATTTGATCCTCAACCGCGGGATTAATACCCAAATGGTGTCTCCCGAGATCCCTCTGATCTCCAGACCGCCCAGCCCGAGCGCTTGATCCTGAGATGCCGGCTCCGGCCTCAACGACCAGTAATGTCGGCTCATGCTCAGTCGAGAGCGGTGGAAAGCTCGTGAAGCCGCAGATCGCACCTCTCAGATAGCGTCATGCGGATCCTGGTCCTGAGACGGCCGGAAGCTGGTATCCGACTTGTCAACTAATCCCATGGTTGAGGGACCAAAGTCCGATGGTCATGGGAAGACTATGAGCTAACTCACTGATCCACCGCGGGTGCTGAGCCGCATCGATTAGGCAAACTGACAAGTGGCACCGACGGGAACGCACGGGCAGCCGCAGCCACCGCTGCTTGAACAGCCGCATGGGCAACCGGCGGAGAGTCGGGCCGCTTGGAGCCGTTCTCCGTGAAGGGAAACTGTATCGGGGCGTTGCCACCTGCCGCTTGGCGAGACTCTCGGCGACGGCGGCCATGAACGGGTGTGTCATCCCCGCTCCGGCGCCATGCGCAAGCACGTAGCAGGCGAATGGGTTCGATGGCGCTGCTATGAGCGCTGAAACCTCCTGGCCGTCGGAGACCCTGATCGTCAGCGACTTTTCAGAAGATTGCAGGACACATCCCCTTAGCTCGGCGTGGTAGGCATAGTAGAGGCGGGCTTAGCCGATGCGACGTCGCAGCCCGTCGACGAGCAGCGCGACCATGCGTCCCGCATCATCGCGACGACTATCATGACTCACCATGCACAGCCTGGAGGCGGCGTTCAGGAGCGCGTCCGCATCTATGTCGCCGCGGATCGAGCCGTCCGCAATCGCGGCTTGGAAAAGAGCATGGAACGCTGGGCGGAGGCGCTGCTCCCGGCGCGCCGGCAATGCGTCGAACGCAGGGTCGCCCGAGTGCAACGCCTGCGCAAGCCCGCGCTTCGTGAGGGCGAGTTCGACGAAAAGCTGCATCCCCTCAGCGAGCGCCGCGAACGGCTCGCGTGTCGCGGCGAGCGCATTCATCGCGTCGGCGCAGGCGTCCATCTCCTGCCGGAAGACCGCGGCGATCAGGTCGGCACGACGGGGGAAGTGGCGGTAGACGGTGCCGATCCCCACGCCAGCCCGGTCCGCAATCTCGCGAATGGGGGCGTCGACACCCGCGTCGGCAAAAACCTGCTTTGCTGCACTGAGCAACACGATGAGGTTTCGCTGCGCGTCGGCGCGGACGCCTCGGCCCGTCGACGGCCGGGCGTCCGACGCCTCGTCATTCTTGTTCGGTGCTCTGTCCACCAGGCTCCCTCTTGCTAAACGGAGCGCGTTCCGCTTATCATCGCTATCGCGCAAGAGCGGCGCTGGCAACCGGTCGGCAGCAGCAGGAGTGAACCATGCACTATCGAACGCTCGGCCGAACCGGGATCAAGGTCAGCCCCTACTGCCTGGGTGCCATGATGTTCGGCGCCATGGCCAACGCCGACCACGACGACTGCATCCGAATCATCCACAAAGCCCTCGATTCCGGGATCAACTTTGTCGACACCGCCGATCGCTACAGCAACGGTGAGTCCGAGGAGATCGTGGGCCGCGCCCTGAAGGGCCGTCGCGGCAATGTCGTGCTGGCGACCAAGGTGCACGGGCCCATGGGCGAGGATCCGAACCAGCAGGGCAACTCGCGCCGTTGGATCACCCAGGCGGTCGAGGGATCGCTGCGTCGCCTGCAGACCGACCATATCGACCTCTACCAGATCCACCGGCCCGCGCCCGATACCGACATCGAGGAGACCCTCTCGGTGCTGACCGACCTGATCCGAGCAGGCAAGGTGCGCGCGATCGGGTCCTCGACCTTCCCGGCGTCCGACATCGTGGAGGCGCAGTGGGTGTCGGAGCGCCGCAGCCTGGCACGTTTCCGTACCGAGCAACCGCCCTATTCGATCCTCAACCGCACCATCGAGAGCGAGGTGCTGCCGGTCTGCCAGCGCTACGGGATGGGTGCGCTGGTCTGGAGCCCGCTGGCGAAGGGCATGCTGACCGGCCGCTACCGCCGCAACCAGGCGCTGCCCGATAGTCTGCGCGTCAAGTTCTTCGCCAAGCAGATGTCCGACGAGCGCAATCTAGATGCCGTCGAGAGGCTCATCCCGATCGCAGAGGCGGCGGGAATGTCCCTGACCCACATGGCACTGGCCTTCGTCATGGCGCATCCGGGCGTGACCTCGGCGATCCTCGGCCCACGCACGATGGAGCAACTGGACGACCTGCTTGCCGGCGCGGATGCCGTCCTCAGCGATGACATTCTGGACCGGATCGATGAAGCGGTGGCGCCTGGAACCGATGCCGGACCGATGGGCGCGCTCTACACGCCGCCGGCGATGACCGAGCCGGGTCTTCGTCGTCGTCCTCACGCCGAGCGCGCCGCAGCCTGACTTTGGGGAGAGACGGGACGCTGTCGCGCGTTCAGTCTCCAACCTCACACCGACCCCTCAGACCTTTGTCCGGAGCGGACGCACCACGATCTCGTTGAGGTGACGTCCGTCGGCTGCTCCAGCGCGGACAGGATTGCGCGTCCGCTCCGATCGCTCGGGTTCGGTGAGACTTCATCCGGTTCCGGGCGGTAGCGTCGCTTGGAGCCAAGCGGTCACGCTGTGATGGCGGCTGAGGAGCTTGCGGAGTTGAAACAGCGAGACGACGGCCCTGACCGAGACGCTTCGGGGCTGGTGGAGCGCGTCACCTCCCACAACGCCGAGAACGGCTTCTGCGTCTTGCGGGTCAAGGCGCCGGCAGCGCGACCTGGTCGTCGTGGTCGGGCACGCTGCGGCCATCAATGCCGGCGAGTTCATCAGCGCCACAGGCTGGTGGATCAATGACCGCGAGCACGGGCTGCAGTTCAAGGCGAGCACGGTTGTCACCACCAAGCCCACGACCCTCGAGGGCATCGAGAAATACCTGGCCTCCGGCATGATCCGCGGCATTGGGCCCGTCTACGCGAGAGCCTTGGTGGCGGCGTTCAGCGAAGCGGTGTTCGATCTCATCGAGCAGGAGCCGGCGCGGCTGTGCAGGTGGCCCTGTGTGCGCCGACCGGCCGGGCCGCCAAGCGGCTGACGGAGAGCACCGGGCTGGAGGGCCGCACCATCCACCGCTTGCTCGGGGCCGATCCGAAGACCGGCGGCTTCAAGCGCGGCGAGGAGCACCCGCTGGCGTGCGACCTGCTGGTGGTGGACGAGGCCAGCATGGTCGACGTGCCGCTGATGCGTGCTCTGCTGAGGGCGTTGCCGAACCGGGCCGCCCTGCTGCTGGTCGGCGATGTGGACCAGCTGCCGAGTGGGGACCCGGGTCAGGTGCTGGCCGATATCATCGGCTCCGAGGCGGTGCCGGTGATCCGGCTCACCGAGGTGTTCCGCCAGGCAGCCCAGAGCCGGATCATCACCAACGCCCACCGCATCAACCAGGGGCAGATGCCGGAGCTGACGTCCCCGGACAGGTCGGACTTCTACTTCGTGGAGGCCAACGAGCCAGAGGATGCGGCTGCCAAGCTGCTCTCCGTGGTGCGGAGCAGGATCCCCAAATGGTCGGCCTGGATCCGGTGCGCGACGTGCAGGTGCTCTGCCCATGAACCGCGGCAGCCTGGGCGTCCGGACCACTGAACATCGCCCTGCAGCAGTCGCTGAACCCGCCAGGCAGCCAGCGCGTGGAACGGCTTGGCTGGACGTTCTGCCCGGGCGACAAGGTGATGCAGGCCACCCACGACTACGAGCGCGACGTCTTCAACGGCGACCTCGGCATCATCACCTCCATCGACATGGAGGAGAGCGCGCTGACGGTCAGCTTCGAGGGTCGTGGGGTGGAGTATGGCTTCGGGAACTGGATGAGCTGGTGCTGGCTTACGCGACCACGATCCACAAGGCGCAGGGCTCGGAGTATCCGGTGGTGGTGATCCCGCTGGCGACGCAGCATTACGCGATGCTGGCGCGCAACCTGCTCTACACTGGGGTCACGCGCGGCAAGCGGCTCGTCGTGCTGGTCGGGCAGCGCAAGGCGTTGGCGATGGCAATCAAGAACGGCAACGCACGCCGTCGATGGTCCAAGCTGCGTGAGTGGCTGCAGGACAGCCGCCGAGGATCCTCCGGAAGGAGCGGACCGCAGGCCGCTGCCTGACGAGACTCGAAGATTTGGAGCAGACGATGCCTAAGACGATCACCGCCCCCCGCGTGCAGCGCGAGATCAAGACCGAGCGGCCAAAGCTGCACAAGGTCATGCTGGTCAACGACGATTTCACGCCGCGCGAGTTCGTCGTGCTGGTTCTGAAGGCGGAGTTTCAGCTGAACGAGGGACAAGCGAGCCGGGTGATGATAACGGCGCATCAGCGTGGGGTTTGTGTCGTCGCCGTCTTCACGAAGGAGGTGGCCGAAGCCAAGGCAACCAGCGCGACCGACATGGCGCGCAAGAGAGAATATCCGCTACTGTTCACGACCGAGCCAGAGGAATAGTCATCCTGCCGAAGCGGCCGGAGAAGCCTCAGTTTTCGGACACCCTCGGTCGCATCCAGGAATGCTGCAGCCTTACAAACAATGGCACGACGGCCGCCCTCTACTCGCGGCGAGCTGGACTTATTACGTCGCTAACAAGTGGCGAGTGGAGAAGAGCGATTATGCGAAAACGACTCACTGCCCTTGCCTTCGGGCTGCTGTCCATACCGGTTGTCGCTGTCGCAGCGCCCATGCCTGTTCAAGGATATGAGGGCCGCGGCGTTCAGGTGTTCCGCTGCGAGGTCAGCCGTGCCGCGTCTTCCTGGCAGCTGATAGGGCCGGAAGCGAACTTGTATGACACTGATGGTAGGATCGTAGGGCGACATTTTATTGGGCCAAGCTGGCAGGCTAACGACGGCAGTGAAATCACTGGCGCAATGATAGTCGCAAATGCTTCGCCCGACGGGCCTCTTAATGCGCCCTGGTTGGTTCTCCGCGTTATCTCTGCGCAAGGGCCAGGTCGCTTCGCACATGCAAAGATGGTCACTCGGACCGACACTCGTGGAGGTGGCGCTCCAAGCCAGCCATGTACGACGGCCGATCAAGGTATGACCATGAAGGTGCCGTACTCGGCGCGCTACATTCTGTTCTCGGAGAAGGAGGCGCCGCAATGAGCGTCGGGAAGTGAAATGCGGGCCGTGCTTGCACTGTCTTCTGTGGATGGCTCGCGCGTTGCAAGAGGATTTGACGTTCTGGCGTAGGTCTGGAGCATTCTTCTGTCCGGCCTGTTGATGCAGCCGTCGAGAGGCTGCTGGCCCTGATGGGGTCCGCGAACAAAGTCCCATTCTGCTTGGCAGGCTATGACGCCTTGGACATTGGGTGGGTTGTTCCTGTTCCCGGCCTGACTCGATTTCGCCATCATATCGCGTCGCTCCGCAACCTCCCTCGGCCGGTGTGACCCGGCCGATCCCTGGACCCTGTCCGCCCTCTACCCCGCCAATGCAGGCACGTGAGCTGTGCGGTAAGTCGCTTTCCTCGTCATGAGCGCCCAGATGATCCGGGCGGTCTTGTTCGCCATGGCGACGGTCACCACCCGCATCGGCTTGCGCGCCAGCAGCGAGGCGACATGCGCAGGCGCCTTCTCAGGCTTGTTCTTGTATTGCCTCAGGAGAAAGGTCGCGCCGATGACTAGCAGTCGGCGCAGGTATTTGTCGCCCATCTTGCTGATCCGCCCGAGACGTTCCTTGCCTCCGCTCGAGTTTTGCAGCGGCGTCAGACCAAGCCAGGCGGCAAACGCGGTGGCGCCGATCGGCCCGATACCGGGGATCGTCGCCAGCCGCCTAGCCACGTCATCTGTTCGGTGAAGCAACAGGAGTTCGCGTTCGATCTTTCGGATCTGCTCGTGGCTTCCCAGCGCCTGATGGCAGAGGATCGCCAGCATCATCGCGCCGTGCTTCGGTAGGTCGAGATCCGCAGTTTCATCGAGAACCCGTCGGGCCAATGTCAGTGCTCGGTCCAGACCTTCCTGGATGTCGATACCGAATGCTGCAAGCTGGGCGCGCAACATGTTCACGAGCTGTGTGCGCTGCTTGACCATGAGATCTCGCGTTCGGTGCAGAAACAGCGCCGCCTGCTGATCACGCGACTTGACTGGAACGAAACGCATGGTCGGCCGTGTGACAGCTTCGCAGATCGCCTCGGCATCCGCCGCATCCGTCTTGTCGCGTTTCACATAGGCTTTGACGTAGGCGGGAGCAAGGCCGTTCACCTCAACGACTTTGCTCAGGGCAGACATTTATCTTTGCGCGTACACGAGCCGAGTTTGATACCCCGTATTATCAAAATTCATTTCCGAAAGTGCCGCCTGCTCTGCCGATCCAAGTTCTCCGCCATGGGGTAGAGAGCAGCATCCACGCCTTCTTGCAGCGCTGACAACCGTCGGTCAGCCATCTATCAGAGGCTACTCGGGTCGGAAGTGAGCGCCGAGCGACTGCAGGCGCATGCTCTTCCTGGAGAGGCAGGCTCGTGCTGTAAGGTCAATTCGACTGAGCCGAGCCTGCTTTTGTCTAATTTGTTCGCGGGCGCCGGGAGATGTCAGTCGGCGCCGGCAAAGGACAGCGCGCGTTCCGACTGCGCCTGCGCCGCTATTGCCTGCGCGCGTTCGCGGCGATGCTGCCGCTCCGCCGAGGCCTGCGCCCGCACGCGCAGCAGCCGGGCTGCCACCGGTGCGAGGCGCCCCGACGCGCGGCTCAGGGCGCCCGCGAAACCGAGCCAATGCGCGGCGTGCGTGCGGAACAGCTCGTCTTCGAGCGAGACGATCGTCTCGAACGTCCCCGGATCGCCGTGCCGGGCGCCGCGTCCCATCAGCTGCCGGTCCACGCGGCGGGATTCGTGAAGTTCTGTGAGCACCACGTGCATCCCGCCCTGCCGGCGCGCCCGTTCGTCGAGCCGGATGTCGGTGCCGCGCCCGGCCATGCTGGTGGCCACCGTGATGCGGCCGGATTGGCCCGCCTGCGCCACGATCGCAGCCTCGTCGGCATCGTGCAGCGCGTTCAGCACCTGGTGCGGGAGGCCCGCGACCCCGAGGCGCTGCGAGATGATCTGCGAGGCCGCGACCGAGCGGGTTCCGATCAAGATCGGGCGCCCGGTGGCGGCGATCGCGGCGGCCGAGGCGATCACGGCGTCCCATTTCGCATGCATCGTTGGCACGAGCTGCACGCCTAGATCGCAGCGCCGGCATGGCACGTGGACGGGTATGCGGACGGTGTGGCGTCCGTAGACGATCCAGGTTTCCGCCGCGATCTCGCGGAGCGTGCCCGACAGGCCGGCGAGGCGCCGGTAGCGGTTGAAGAAGCCCTGGTAGGTGATGCTGGTGCGCGTCGTGTGCTGCGGCGTGGCCGCCGCTCCCTCGACCGCCTCGATCATCTGCTGCAGACCGTTCTGCCAGCTGCGGCCCTCGGCGATGCGGCCACTGTTCGCGTCCACGATGCAGACCTTGCCCGCAACCACGACGTAGTCGCGGTCGCGGCGGTAGAGGTGGCAGGCAGCGAGGGCCATCCGAACCAGCTCCTCGCGCGCGTGGCGGACCTTCCAGATGCCGCCGAACAGTGCCAAGGAGGCGGCGGCGGCACTGCCGTTCACCGTGAGCTCGACCTGCTTCGTGCCCGAGGCCAGCGTGAAATGCACGCCTACTTGCAGCCGCTCGGCAAACGCGGTCGCGAGCCGGGCAGTGGCGGGATCGGGTGGACCACCGGCATCGGCCGAAAGGATGAGCGGCGTCCGAGCCTCGTCCACCAGGATGCTGTCGGATTCGTCGACAATCGCGAATGGCAGGCCCGGAAGCAGGCGTGCGTCGTGTGCAGGACCGGGCGCCTTGCCCGCCGCGCGCAGCGCCAGACGGTCGCGCAGGAAATCAAACGCGACCTCCTTGTTGCAGACATAGGTGACGTCGCAGCGATAGGCGGCGCGCCGCTGTTCGGGCGAATGCTCGTGCAGCACCACGCCCGACGACACGCCCGCAAAGGTCAGCAGTTTCCGGCCGAGCTCGGCGTCGCGCCGGGCAAGATAGTCATTCACCGTCACCACATGGGTCGCGACACCGGAGAGCCCCGCCACCGCCGCGACCATGCCTGCCACCAGTGTCTTGCCCTCGCCGGTCTGCATCTCCGCGAAACGCCCGTCGATCAGCGCGAGCGCGCCCATCAGCTGCTCCCGGTAGGGCTGCAGGCCGGCGAGCCGCCGCGACGCCTCGCCCAGCAGGGCGAGTGCGGCATCGACAGGCGCGCGCCGGAAGGCGCCACCCGCCAGATCGGTGCGCAGCGCGTCAAGGGCGGCGCCTAACTCGCGGTCATCGAGCGCGCGACACGCCTCCGCCCGCCGCTCGATGGCGGCGGCGCGTCGTGCGAGCCCGGCGGTCGACCGGCCGACCAGCGGCAGCATGGACGCGATGACCGCGAGACAGACCCGGTCGAGCTGGCTCGGCGTGCGGCCGCGCTGCTCGGCGTAGAGCTCGGTCCCCGGACGTGACAGGTCGCGCCGGGCGCTACGCATTGAACCGCGACAGCATGAGCTGGCGCAGCCGCTCGTAGAGCACGGCGCCAAGCGGCGGATAACCGTGGTCGAAGCGGACGCTGACGCGGCCGCCGAACGTCGCGACCGCGCTTGCCGGGTCGGCGAGCTCGAGGTCGAGCTGGAAGGTACGTCGCAGGGTCTTCGTCCGGTCCGGATCGCGCGGATCGGTCGCGAGCGCGCCGCCGGCGGCGTTGCCGAGGGCCGCGCTCGGCAGCCGGTCGGCACCGCCGGGCACCTCGCGCACCAGGCGCGCAGTACGGGCGTCGCCGGCCGCACCCGGTAGCAGCACGGCGATCGCGCGGAGATGGTGTCGCACCAGGTCGATGTCGTTCTGCCCCACCACCACGCGGACGATGCGGCTGCCTGCCGGCACCACGAAGCCCAGCACGTCGCCCTGCCTGACATAGCGCCCCGGCAGATCCTCCGGCCTCGGCACGACGAAGGTGCCGGCGGCGCGCGCCCGCACCATGAGGCGGGCGAGGTGCTCGCGTGCATGGGCCAGATCCGCTCTGCGGATGCGCAGCTCCTCGCGCGTCACCTCCGCCTCGACGGGCGCACGAACGAGCTCATCGTCGAGCCGCGCCTCGAGGCCCGCGATCTTGGCGGTGAGCAGCGGCACCGCGTGCGCTTGCTCGGGGTCGGACATGGTGGCCAGCGTCTGTCCGGCCGCGACCGTGGCACCCGGCGGCACTGCGAGCGCGTCCAGCAGACCCGCCTCCCCGGCCCGCACGACGCTGCTCTCGGGCAGCCACACGACCCCCTGGGCGACGGTCGATTGCGGGAAGGGCAGCATCGCGAGCGCGAAGGAGGTGGCCGCCGCGATCCCGGCCGCCGCCAGCCCCGCCCTGGTGCGCCGTCCCTCAAGCGCGGGCGCGGTCAGGATGTGCCAGATGCCGCGCAGCACCGGCAGGAGCAGCAGCGTGGCCAGACCCCCGATCGCCAGCGCCGCACCGATCGCGAAGAAGCGCTGCGCCACGAAGGCGCCGACCGCCAGGACCACAGTAAGCCGGTAGGCCTGCGACAGTGGCAGGTAGGCGAGGCACCAGGCGATCTCGGTGCCGCGCGCGACCGGCCGCTCGGGCCGGAGCCCGAACACGTGACGCCCGACCAGCCACCTCCAGTAGGCGGCCGAGCGCTGCGCCAGGTTCGGCATCTCGATCAGATCGCCGAGGATGTAGTAGCCGTCGAGGCGCATCAGCGGGTTCGCGTTGAACACCAGCGTGCCGATCCCCGCCGTCACCATCACCGCGTAGGCGACCGAGCGCACCGTGCCGGGCTCGGCCAGGAGCCAAACAGGCAGTGCCGCGGCGGCCAGCGCGAGCTCGGTCATCATGCCGGCCGCCCCCACCACCACGCGCTGCCACTTGCCGCGGAAGGCGGCCGACGCGGAGGCGTCGACATACGGCACCGGGAGCAGCAGCAGCAGGATCACCCCGCATTCGTGCACGCGACCGCCCCAGCGCTTGATGGCGGTGCCGTGGCCGGCCTCGTGCAGCAGCTTTGTCACGGGATAGATCGCCGCCATCGCCACCAGGCTCTCGGTCGCGAGCACGCGGTCGGTGAAATCGGCGGCGAGTACGTCCCAGTGCACCGCCGCCAGCAGCAGGGCCGCCAGCATCGCGACGAGCCAGGCGAGTGCGCCGGCGCGGCCGAACAGCGGTCGCACCAGATGGACGGTGCGGCCGAGGACATGGTCTGGGTCGAACAGCGGCACGCGGATCGACATCGGGTTGGCGAGACGCCGCCACAGCTCGCCGCGCGCGAGCCGGTCGCGGCGCTCGAGGAGCTCCGCGGTGGAGGGCGGCACGTCGGTCTGCAGCAGGTCGGCGGCGTGCAGCTGGGCGAGCGTGCGGATCGTCTCGTCCTGCGTGGGGGCGGCGTCCTCCAGGCGTTCGACGATCTCGTGCCAGACCTCGTCGACGGTGTGGCGCCCGTCGAGCAGGCCCACGAACAGGTAGACGGCGGCGGTGAACCGGTGCTGGCGGCCCGAGAGGTCGTCCTGCACCACGTACCACGCCTCGCCGCGCGTGCGGTGGCGGTGGACCTGCACATGGCCTCGCAGGCACGGGCGCAGCGAGGCCACGCGGTGCCAGCTCGGGCTGAGGAACGTGCCCGCGCCGCTCATCACGGCCACCAGGTCCAGACGGTCATCCGCACCCAAGCCGCGACCGGGCGCAGCCAGATCTCGAGCAGCGGGCGCCGGTCGATGCGGATCTTGCCGACGCCCTCCATGCCGGGGCGGAACAGATTGTCGCGGTCCTGCAGATCGGCCTCGACGCGAAAACTGTTGCGGCCATCGGTCTCGCTGGCCACGGGCACCACGGCGCGCACGGTGAACGGGATCGCGTGTCCGGTCAGGCCCGCCAGCAGCAAGCGGCCGTGCTGGCCGGGACGGATGGCGGCGATGTCGCGCTCGTCGATCCCGACGGCGACGCGCCAGGCATCGAGCGGGGCCACCTCGAACAGCGTCTTGCCGCGCTCCACGGGCGAGCCGATCATCTGGCTCAGATCGCCCGATACCACGGTGCCGCGCACGGTGCTCGAAAGTGCTGCCTGCGTGATCCGGTCATCGGCGATCGCGGCCTGCGCGCGCGCCTCGTCGATCCCGGCCTGCAGCACGCGGATGGCGACGCGGTCCTGCTTGCCGATCGCCTCGCCATATCTGAGGCGCTGCTCCTCGAGCGCACTCCTCGCGCGCACCGCCTCGAGGCGGAGATCGCGATCGTCGAGCTGGGCGAGCACCTCGCCCGGCACCACCGCTTCTCCGGCACGCACGCCGGCCGCCGCGATGAAGCCGTCGAAGGGCGCCACCAGAGCGTGCAGCTGCGAGGCCTCGACCACCGCATGGCCGGAGACGGTGAAGTCGCCGCGCCACAGCAGGAGCGTCAGCGCGGCGGCGGTGGCGACGGTCGCGATCAGCTTGGCGGCGGGCCGGCGCGGACCGAACACGACGCGGGCCAGGTCCGCGGCGCCATCCGCCGCGCGGCCGGCGAGCAGGCGGTCGGCGCGTCGCTTCATCTCGATCGCGGGCGCCAGGCGTTCGGCGATCAGCTCGAGCGTCGCGACCGTGCCGGCATCGAAACCGTCGCCGGTGTCGCGCTCGGCGGTCAGGACGGCGACGGCCATGCCGCCGCTCCGCAGCTCCACCGAACAGACCGCGCCGCCCCCCGAGAGCCGCGCGAGCGAGGCGTGCGCGAGCGTGATCGCGCGCGTACCGGCAGGTTGCGGCATCGCGACGCTGCGAGCCTGGTCGAGGGTTTCCTCCATTGCGTTCTCGATTGCGGCGACGATGTCGCTGCGCCGCGCGAACCTGGCGCCGTGCGAGATCGCCACGAGCCTGATGTCGCCGTGCCGGACGATGCCGAGGCTCGCGCGCCGGCAGCGGAGCCGTGTCGCCACCTCGTTGACCACCGCGAGCGCTGCGGCCTGAAGCGTGCGGTGCTGGCAGGCGGCATCCAGCACGGCCAGCGCCGCGGCGCTCTGGGCGCGGGTGACGCGCGTGGCCTCGGCGTCGCGGCGGTGGAACATCGTCTGCAGCCAGCCGATGCCCCAGTGCAGCTGGCGCAGCACCGGCTGGTGGTCGCGCCCCTCGCCCGCGCCGAGATCGACCACCACGACACCGTGCAGATGCCCGTCGATCTCGATCGGGTAGGCGACATGCGCGCGCGTCTGTGCCGCACCTGCCTGGTGGACCAGGCCGCGGCGTTGCCGGAGTGCCAGCTCGGCAGCGGGCGAGAGATAGGCGAGGTCGCGCTTGGCGTCCGGCCAAGCGGCGCCGACGCGATAATGGCCGTTCTCCTCTTCAAGAAGCAGGAAGGCGGCGACGACATCGGGGATCGAGCGACAAACGATCGTAAGCCAGCAGGCGCAGAACTGTTCGGCGGTTGCGGCGGACGCGAACGCCGCCCACAGCGAGTCGTCCCCGGATGCAACCAGAGGATGCGTGGTTGCAGGTCGTTGCGTGCCCGTGACGCGCTCGGCGACGTCCTGCTCGTGCATGTGAACGTCTCTCCGGAAACCAGCAGTTGCAGTCTCTTGTGCACAGGCCACGAAGCCTGCGGAAATCGCTGGACGCCCGTAGCAAAATGACGGATTCATAAAAGGAAGGCAATGTTTTGCGACGGGCCTGATGCGGCGCGGCGCGCCCGACGTGGTTAGCCGGCTTGTGGGCCGCGCTGCACATCGAAGGAAGTCGTCATGAAGACGAAACGGGCTGCGTCGGACAAGCGGGACGCGGGCGGGAATGCCGCGATGCGGGCCGAGCGTTCCTGCGGCGGGACGACATCCGGCACGCGCCTTCTGATCGAGGCGCTCGAGCCGCGCATCCTGCTCTCGGCGGAGCTCGATCTGCTAGGAACGACCGTGCTGCATCCGACGCACGCGATCATCGTGCCGGCGGCCCAGGCGGTGGTGGTCTCGCCCAACGCAAAGACGCAGGCGATGTCGCTCGATGCCGCGGTGACACCCGCCGCCGCGACCACTGCCGAGCGCTGGATCGGTGGGGCGTCGGGGAGCTGGGACAATGCCGGCGCCTGGAGCGGCGGCGTCGTGCCCGACGCGAACACGGATGTCACGATCACGGGCGCGGTCACGGTGACGTTGGGCAAGGATGCCGCCCACGGGCTGGCGCTCGCCGGCGGCGTGACGCTGCAGGTGGGCTCGCTGAGCATCGCCGCCGCGGCGACGTCGGATGGCTCGAGTTTCAGTTCTGTGAAGCTGGCGCCTGCCTCCAGCCTGACGCTGACCGGCACAAACACTTTCGTGGCCACGCAGATCTCGGCTGCGGGCGGCACCGTGCTCAACCAGGGCGTGATGAATTTCACGGGCAACGCCGCACAGACGATCGCGAGCGGGATCATCAATGCCGGCACGCTCGACGTGTCTGCCGGCGCGCTGACGCTCTCGGGCGGCGAGATGACGAGCGACACAGGTGCTGCCGTCACGGTCGCCGCGGGGGCAACGCTCGATCTCACCGGCGGCGGCGGCGAGACTTATGCGGGGACGCTGAATGCGTCGGGTGCAGGCACGATGACGCTGGCATCGGGCACGCTGCTGACCGACGCGTCCGCCGGCTTCACGATGAACGCCGCGGGCGCGCTGTTCCAGTGGACCGGCGGCGCGATCCAGGCGCTGGAGACGAACTTCACCAACACCGGGACGATCAATCTTGCTGGTAGCGGCGAGCAGTATCTCGGTGGCACGCTCGACAATGACGGGACGATGATCCAGGGCGGCGACCTGTTCTACCTGGGCGAGCCGACCTATTCCGTCAATTACGACGGCACCCTGGTCAACAGCGGCACCTACCAGATCACCGGCGACGGCTCGATCGGCGGCTACGGACCGATCACCAACACCGGCACATTCGAGAAGAGCGCCGGCACCGGCACCAGCGTCGTCGATGTGGATTTCGACACCATGGGCGGGACGATCGGGGTTGCCGGCGGCGGCACGCTCGAGCTCGAGGGCGGCACGGTGGCCGGCGCCGCGATCGTGACGACGGAAGCGAGCACCCTGCTGCTGACCGGCCCCTACGAGAACACGTTCACCTTCTCCGGCGACCTGACCGGCACGGGCGCGGGCACCGTCGAGTTCGACGATATCGGCGGCGACGTGGCCAGCGCCGGCGCGACATTCAATTTCGCGCCCGGCGAGCTCGACTGGATCGACGGGCAGATGGAAACGGGGGCCGCTGCGCTCACCAACACCGGCGCGATCACGTTCGAGAACGCGTCGGCCACGAGCGTGGTGCAGATCAACGGTCTGCTCGACAACCAGGGCACCATCGTGGCGCCCGGCACGGTCGACGAGCCCGGGAGTTCCGGCGCTGCGACCATCACCAATGATGGCGGTGCGCTGTTCGAGCTGCGGGACAATGCCGCGATCGACGGCGCGGTCACCTTCGATAATTTCGGCCTGTTGGAGATGGCGTCGGGCACGTCGTCGACGATTGCGATCAGCGCGCTGAACCTGGCGGCGGCGGGCGCCGTCTCGGTCGAGACCGGCACGCTGACGCTCGACAGTGCCGGCACCGAGACCGGCCAGACCTACCTTCTCGCCGCGGGCGCCAGCCTGAACCTGTCGGGTGCCACCTATGTCGGCACGCAGTCGAGCACGGGAAGCGGCACGGTCACCTTCGGCGGCGGCACGATCGGCACGGGGGGCGCCACGTTCGATTTCGCGCCCGGCGTGTTCACCTGGACCACCGGCGTGGTCGATGCGCGGCTGGGTAGCCTGACCAATTCGGGTGCCGTGGCGCTGGCGGGCACGGACACCAAATATTTCGGCGGCACGACGCTCGACAACACCGGCACGATCAGCCAGACGGGCGGATCGCTCCAGCTCTACGTTCCGACCTACTCGTTCAACTATGGCGGGGTGCTGGTCAATTCGGGAAGCTATGCGATCGCCGATGACGGCGGCATCACCGGCGACCAGACGATCGAGAACTCGGGAACGCTGCTCAAAACAGGCGGTTCCGGGACCAGCACGATCGACGCGGCGATCGAGAACACCGGTGTGTTCGGCACAACTTCAGGCTCGATCGATGACGTGGGCAGCCTGGATTCGAGCGCCGGGACGATCGAGGCGCTGACCGGCACGGTCACGCTGGCCGGCGGCACGCTCGCGGACACGAATTTCGTCACCACCACGGTGGCCGGCATCCAGACCGCAATCGAGCTGACCTCGGCCGAGACCTTCGGCGGCACGCTCACCGGTCACGGATCGGGCAGAGTGATCCTGGAGGGCGCCAATTTCGTGGCGGCAGCCACCGGCGGCACGCTCGACTTCACGGGCACCGAACTGCAATTCGAGGGCGGCCTGCTCGATAGCGGCGCGGGCGGCCTGACCAATGCCGGGACGCTCACGGTCAACCAGCAGATCACCCAGTCGCAATTCGGGGGCGCGCTGATCAACGAGGGCGTGTTCGATGTCGCAGCCGTGAGCGCCGTCGAGCTCGTGGGCGGTGCCAGCATCACCAATGCGAGCGGTGCGGTGATCGACTTTCAGGGCGATGGCGGCATCTTCGGGCAGATCGGCACCGAGGGGTCGCTCGTCAACAACGGGACGATCCGCAAGTCGGCCGGAACCCTGTCCCTCGTCACGCCTGGAACCTTGTCGGGCAACGGCATCTTCGCACCGGATACCGGCACGATCGAGATCAACTCCGAAGCGGGCAGCGGCACGTTCACCAGCAGCCCGACCAGCGCCGGCACAGTCGACCTGACCGGCCTCGGCGGCTCGGACGTGACGCTCGATTTCGCGCCGGGCGTGCTGCAATGGACCAGCGGCTCGATCAGCGTCACCGGCACGCTCACCAATCTCGGCTTCATCACGCTCACCGGAACCGCCGGGCACGAGTTCGGCGGCACGATCGATAATGCGGGCACGATCATCCAGCAGGGCGGATATCTCGGCCTCGACGCGATCGATGGGGCCACCACCGTGAACAACTCCGGCGCCTACGATCTCGACGATGGCGGCCGGATCGCCAGCAATTTCGTGCTCGGCTCCGTGTTCGACAACACGGGCACGCTGGTGGCCGACGGCCCCGGCACGCCGGATGTCAGTCCGAACAATTTCTTCAACACGGGCCTGGTGGAAGCGGTTGGCGGTACGCTCTCGATCGACACGAACAACCAGCTCTCCTCGCAGACGCTGACGGGCGGTGCCTGGGAAGCGGCGGCCGGTGGGACGCTCGATCTCGGCACGATTGTCGTGAACGACGCGACGCTCCTGCTCGACGGTGCGGGCTCCGCGATCAACGGCCTCGACACGATTTCGTCCAATAGCGGCACGCTGAGCCTCGCTGACGGCGCGACGGCGTCGCTGCAGGCGAGCCTGTCCAACACCGGCACGATCAATGTGGGCGTCGGGACGACACTCGCGATCGCCGGCAATCTCGCGGAGACCGCCTCGGCGACATTCGCCACGGTGATCGGCGGCACGTCCGCCAGCAAGGAGTACGGCACCATCGCCGTGACCGGGCAGGCCGCCCTCGCCGGCACCTTCGCGGCGTCGCTCGCGAATGGCTTCGGCGGCACGTCGGGCGACGTCTACGATCCGATGACGTTCGCTGGTGCCACAGGATCGTTCGCGACGATCGACGTCGCACCGACGCTGCAGGCCAGCGTGCAGGCGACCGACGTCGCGGTGGGCGTGGTGGCCAGCGGCGCCGACCTCGCCGTTACGGATGTGAGCATCACTACACCGGCCGGCTCGCCTGGTCAGACTGCGACCGTGCAGTTCACCGTGACGAACCAGGGCGGTGCGGCGGCGACCGGCGGCTGGACGGATTCCGTCTATCTCGCCCTGGGCGACACGCTGCAGCCGGACGACATCCTGCTCGGCCGGATCAACCATTCCGGCGATCTCGCATCCGGCGACAGCTACACGGCGACGCTGACCGCAGCCCTGCCGCCGGTCGCCGACGGCCCCTACACGGTGCTGGTGCTGTCCGACAGCCGCGATGCTGTGTCGGACAGCAACCGCGCGAACAATCTCGGCGCGTCGGCCGGCACGATCGCGATCGCGACCCCGGTGCTGGTGCTGGGCCAGTCCGTGTCGGGTAGCATCGCCGCGGGCCAGAATGCCTATTACCGGATCGCGACGTCGCCGGGCGAGGATGTGAGCCTGCAGGCCACACTCGCCGGTGCCGGCGATGCGCAGATCTATGTGGGCGATGGGCAATTCCCAACCGCCTCGAGCTTCGACCAGACGGATGCGACGGCGAACGCCGCGCCATCCTTCACTCTGACCGATGTTGCTAGCGGCGATGTCTACGTGCTGGTGCACGGGCTCGCGGGGGCTGCCAGCACGTTCACGCTCGCGGCGTCGGCCGCGCCGCTGACGATCACCGGCCTGGTCTCGGCCGACGGCATCAACGACAGCACCGACACCGTGCTGGGTGTCAGGGGCACGATGTTCTCGCCCACAACCACGCTCAGCCTGGTCTCGGCCAGCGGCACGGCATATGCCGCGTCCGCGATCACCTATGTCTCGCCGGTGGCGGTAGCCGGCACGTTTGACCTGACGGCGATTCCGGCCGGAACGTACACGGTGGTGGCGACCGACGGAGGCGCCATTGCCGATGCGGCGACGCCCTACACGGTGGTGCCGCTGAACTATTCGACCGATGTCACGCAGCTGAACGTGTCGATCCAGTCGCCAGGCGACGTGCTCGCAGGCGGCGGCGGCGTGGTGGTGACCGAGCCGGTTCCGGTGATGGTGACGTTCGAGAACCCGACTAGCACGCCGATCCTGATTTCCAACTTCGACCTGTCCGTGGTGAACGGGACGTTTCCAAGCCTGCCGTTGCTGTATTTTACGACAAATTACGACAACGGGGCGGCCGAGGAGGAGGTTGCGGCGCTGATCTCGCCCTCCGATCCGCTGCTCGTGCCGGCCGGGCAGACGGTGGGACGCTTTGAAGAGGCGGCGCCCAACCCGGACCAGCCCAACGTGCTCGTTAGTTTCGCCGGGCAGTTCGCAGACGTCACGAACGGGCCGCTAGATCTCGCTTCTCTCTCCGCTTCGCTGAAGCCCGCGACCGTCAGCCAGGATGCGTGGAACGCAATCTTCCAAAACCTGAGTGCGGCGATCGGCACGACCACGCAATCGCTCGCGGATCTCGAGGCGAACGACGACACGCTTCTGCAGCTGACGTCCGGCTCGACGACGGCACCGACGTCGACGGACGCGCTCGAGCTCGAATTGCTCAAGGCCGCGGACGTGCTGCCGACGCCCCTGCTGGACGCCGCGACCGATATCGCCTACCCGGAGCCGGGTCTGTCGCTGACCTTCGGGCGCAGCTTCCAATCCTCGATCACCGGTCGGTACACCGACGGGCGGCTCGGTCAAGGCTGGGTCGACAACTGGGATTACGCGGCGACGATCGACAGCACCGACGGCGTAGTCGACGTCCAGGAGGGAGCGGCGACACGGCAGTTCACGATCAACGCCGACGGGACCTTCGCCGCATCCGCCGGCGACACCGGCGTGCTGACCGAAACGTCCGGTGCCTATCGTCTGACCGAACAGGACGGCGACATCACGCAGTTCAACGCCGACGGCACGCTGGACTATGTGCAGGATGCGAACGGCAATCGCATCACCGCAGGCTATATCAATGGCGAGATGACCAGCCTGACCGCCGCAGATGGCGACCAGCTCAGGATCACCTACAATGCCGACGGCAAGATCGCGTCCGTCACCGATCCCTCGGGGAGCGTCGCGACCTACAGCTATGACAGCACCGGGCAGGAGCTGACGGGCGTCACGACGGTTTCCGGCACGGTCACCTACGGGTATGGCACCGCGACCACGGGGCCGGCGGCCTTCGAGCTCACCTCGATCGATGATCCTGGCGGCACGCAGACGCTGTTCAGCTACGACAGTGAAGGGCGGCTCGCGCAAGAGAGCGGTGCTGCGGCCGCGGACGCGCTCACCTACGGTTACGGCCCCGACGACTACACGGTGACCGACGCGAGCGGGAACACCACGACCTACTATTTCGACCAGACGGGCGAGACGTTTGCCAGCCGCGATCCGCTCGGGCGTTTTGCGAGCGGCAGCTTCAACGATGTGGGCGAGGTGACAAGCCTCGGCGAGGTCGGTGGCGGGGCGTCGACGATCAGCTACACGTCGACGCAGACGGGAGCAATCGCCACCGTCACCGATCCCGATGGCGGGACCACCACTCTGTCCTACACGCCAGGCGACGCGGAACTCACCAGTGTGACCGACCAGGACGGCAACGCCACGAGCTACGGATACGATGCAGACGGCAATCTCACCTCAATCACCTACGCCGACGGCACGAGCGCCCGCTTCGGCTACGCAACTGACGGTGAGATCACGCAGAGCGTCCAGCGAGATGGTGCCACCAGCACATATGTCTATGACGCGCAGGGCCTGCTGCTGAGCCAGACCCTGTCGGACGGCACCACCACGAGCTACACCTACGACGCTCACGGCAACATGCTGACCGCGACGGACGCGAGCGGCACGATCACGATGAGCTATGACAGCGCGAACAGGTTGACCAGGATCTCCTATCCGGACGGTCGCTTCCTCGCCTACACCTACGATGCCGGCGGTCGACGCACGCAGAGCGTCGACCAGGACGGGTTCACCACCAGTTACAGCTACAATGGGCTGGGCCAGTTGGCGAAGCTGACCGACAGCGACGGCAATCTGATCGCCAATTACACCTATGACGATGCCGGCAATCTGATCCGCCAGGACAATGGCAACGGCACATACACGACGACGAGCTACGACCCCGACGGCGACGTTCTCAGCATCGTCAACTATGCGCCCGACGGCACGATCAATTCGCGCTTTGACTACACGTATGACGCGCTCGGACGTGTTGCCACCATGACGACGCTGGCCGGCACGGCAACCTACAGCTACGACGCGGACAGCCGCCTGACGAAGGCCACGTTGCCGGACGGCACGGTGATCACTTACGCATACGATGCGGCCGGCAATCGCTCGGCCGTGATCGAGAACGGGGTGTCCACCGCCTACACGGTCAACGATCTGAACGAATACATCAGGGTCGGCGCCGACACGCAGAGCTACGATGCGGATGGCGAGCTGACCAATGACGGGAGCGGCGCAACTTATAGCTACAACGCTTCCGGGCGCCTGACCGGGATCACCAATTCGGCCGGGACATGGACCTACGCCTATGATGCGCTCGGCGATCTCAGCTCCGAAACACATGACGGCGCGGAGACGACGTTTCTCGTCGACCCGACCGGCCTCGGCAATGTCGTCGCCGAGTATAGCTCGAGCGGCCAGCTCATCGACAACTACACCTACGGCAACGGTCTCACCAGCCAGGTGAACGCCATCGGAGGTGCGAACTACTACGACTTCGACGCACTCGGCTCCACCGCTGGGCTAACGGGCTCGTCCGGTCGCTACGTCGTCAGCTACACGTACGATCCGTTTGGGAATGTCGTTTCCACCTCCGGTGGTGCTGGTAATCCGTTCAAGTTCGAGGGTCAACTTGGTATCCTGGACGATGGCAGCGGCGTCGACATCATGCGTAGCCGCAACTACGAACCCACGACCGGCCGGTTTACTCAACCAGATCCAGCTGGGATCTTTGGGGGCGTCAATCTATACGCATTTGCGAAAAACAACCCGAATAGTTCAGTGGATCCGCTTGGCACGTTTCCAGTAGCCGGCACGATAAACCTAATCACAAAAGGATTTCTACTATACGACGCTGCATCGTTCGGAAAAGCTGTAATTGCGCAAAGCACGGATCCTAGTGATCTGTTTAGTCTTTACGCGGGGCTTCAGGTGAGCCAATTGATCGCTCTCGCTGGTCCTAATGCGTTAGAGCCAACCGCCATCGACATCTTTGTTGGAGCCTCACGGTTGAGCGGGGCACTACAAGAGGCTGGTCTAGCAGCTAATCTGGTGAGCGTGAGCCCTGAGGTTGCAATAGCGCTTGCAGAACTTGCTGTGCCAGTTTTAGCGCTTGCAATTGACTTAATCTATACAAAATTGTTTAATGATGTTGGCCTCCTCATCAAGGAGCTTCCGGGAAATGTCCCGATTAGCTACTCTAGCGGCTCATCCAGCACCCTCCTGGTCCTCGGTCCCCACGACCCCAACTTCATCTCCGGCCCCGCCGGATATGGAACCGGCCAATACATCCTCGGCAACGCGTACGGCGCCTACGACATCGGCTTCACCAACGAAGCGACCGCCGGTGCCCCGGCGCGCACCGTCACCGTCATCGAACAGCTCGATCCCAATCTCGATCTCTCGACCTTCCAGCTTGGTTCGTTCGGGTTTGGTGCCGATAGCTTCACCGTCCCCGCCGGCCTGCAGAGCTACTCCACCCGCATCGACAATCGCGCCGAGACGGGCGTGTTCGTCGACGTCTCGATCTCGCTCGACGTGCAGACCCGCACGCTGACCGCGACCTACACCTCGATCGATCCGTCCACGCTCGACGACGAATCTAATCCCATCATCGGCTTCCTGCCACCCGACACGGACCCGCCGCTGGGCTCCGGCTGGCTCACCTACACGGTCGCACCGGTCGCCAACCTCGTCACCGGCGACACCATCACATCCACCGCCAGCGTGTTTTTCGACGCCGAGCCGGTCGTGGTCACCACGCCTTACGTGAACACGATCGACAATACGCCGCCCACCAGCCAGGTCTCGGCGCTGCCCTCGGTCTTTGCCTCGCCCGCAATCGCGCTCGCCTGGAGCGGCAGCGACAGTGCCGGCTCGGGCATCGCATCCTACGACATCTACGTCTCCGAGGATGGCGGCGCCTACACCGCCTTCCTGCAGAACACGACGCTGACATCCGCGACGTTCGAAGGTGCGGTCGGCCACAGCTACAGCTTCTACAGCACGGCCACCGACAATGTGGGTCTCATTGAAAAGCCGCCGGCATCGCCCGACGCCACGACCTATGTCGACACGCCACCCGTGGCCGCCAATGTCGCGGCAACCGTCTCGAGCGACGGTCCCGCGACCACCATCGCTGCCAGCTACACCGATCCCGATGCGAACGACACCCACAGCTTCACGGTCGACACGCAAGGCACGCTCGGTCAGGTCACGAACGAGGGCGACGGGCATTTCCTCTACAACCCGAACGGCGCCTTCGCGACGCTGCTGCTCGGCCAGACCACGGCCGACAGCTTCACCTACACGGTGACCGACGATGCCGGGCTGTCGTCCACCGGCACCGTCACGGTGACCGTGCTGGGCCAGGATGTGGCACCCACCGCGTCGAACATCACCGGCACGGTGCTCAACGATGGGCCGGCGATCACGCTGACGGCCGCCTACACCGATCCCGTGGCGGGCGACACGCCACTTTTCGCGATCGACACGCACGCGACGCTGGGGGCCGTGACGAACAACGGCAACGGGACCTTCACCTACAATCCGGATGGCGCCTTCGCAGGTCTCGCCCCGGGTGCGACCGCGACGGACAGCTTCACCTACAGCGTGACCGACGGGCAGGGCCTCGCGGCGACGGCCACCGCCACGATCACCGTCACTGGACAGGCCGCCGTCGCACCCACCGCGTCGGACATCACCGGCGCGGTGCTCAATGACGGGCCGGCGCTCACGCTGTCGGCCGTCTACACCGACCCCGTGGCGGGCGACACGCCGGTCTTTGCGATCGACACGCGCGCGACGCTGGGGGCGGTCACGAACAACGGCAACGGCACGTTCACCTACAACCCGAACGGCGCCTTCGCCAGCCTCACCCCGGGCCAGACCGCGGTCGATCGCTTTGCCTACACGGTCACCGATGGCGCCGGCCTCACGGCGACGGCCACCGCTTCGATCACCGTCACCGGCCAGGCGGCGGTCGCACCCACCGCGTCGAACATCACCGGCGCCGACCTGAACGGCGGGCCGGCTATCACGCTGGCGGCCGTCTACACCGATCCCGTGGCGGGTGACACGCCGATCTTCGCGATCGACACGCGCATGACGCAAGGCTTGGCTACGAACAATGGCAACGGCACCTTCACCTACAACCCGAACGGTTCGTTCGCAGGCCTGACGCTGGGGCAGACCGCGGTCGACAGCTTCACCTACACGGTGACCGATGGCGCGGGCCTGACCGCGACCGCCACTGCCACGATCACCATCACGGGCCAGGATTCCGCCCCGGTCGCCGCCAACATCACCGGCGCGGTCGCGAGCAACGGCGCGCCGATCACGATCGCCGCCGCCTACACCGATCGCGATCCTGGTGATGCGCACAGCTTTTCAGTCAACACCACCGGCACCCGCGGCCTGGTCACGGACAACGTTAACGGCACCTTCACCTACAACCCGAATGGTGCCTTCGCGGGCCTCGCCCCGGGCCAGACCGCGACGGACAGCTTCGCCTATACGGTCACAGACGGCGAAGGCCTGTCGTCCATCGCGGTCGCCACAATCACCGTCACGGGAGCGGCGGTCACGGCGGCGAGCCTGGTCGCCAACCCCGACGGTCCCTACACGACCGACAATATCGGGCTGCTGCTGGTGCAGGCCACGCGCGGCGCGCTCGCCAACGACAACGACACGGTCGGCACGCATCCGCAGGCCGTGCTCGTGCAGGCCCCGTCGCACGGGATCGTGCTGCTGCTTCCCAATGGCAGCTTCGTCTATCTCGCGCAGCCGGGCTATGTGGGAGCGGACAGCTTCACCTACCGCGAGGCCGATGCCGGACATTCCTCGGCGCCGGCGTTGGTGTCGATCGCGGTCAAGGCGTCGCTGCCGAACTGGTTCGCCCCGGCGTTCACGCAGATCGCTGAGGCGCTGCCGGGGATCGAGAACAGCGCCGATCCGCTGGCACAGCTCGGCGCCGATCTCGCCTATGCTGAACGTGAGCCCGGGTTTGGCGAGATCGTCGATCAGCTGGCAGCACTCGCGAACGCGCATCCCGCGGAGACCCGCCACATCGTCATCCATGCGGAGGCCATCGCCAGCGACTTCCTGCTCGGCGAGGGTGACGGGGCGAGCGTGCCGTGGACGGTGGAATTCGTGCGCGACCTCGCCTCGCCGGGTTCGGCGCTGCTCGACGATTTCCTCCTGACCCTGACTTGAGTGAGCCGAAATCCGTGTGGATCGGTCGCGGCGGCGCGTCCCTTGCCATGGCTGTGACCGTGCTGTGGCCGCTCGCGGTCGCCGCGGCGTCGTCGCCCGAGGACGCCGCCGACACCGGCGAGGGCACGTGCCTGATCAAGCCGCGTCAGCTGGTGCAGATCGGCAGCCCGGTCGCAGGGCTGCTGAGCGACGTGCTGGTCGATCGCGGCGACACGGTCCATCGTGGCCAGGTGATCGCGCGCATCGAGTCGAGCGTGGAGCAGGCTGACCTCGCGCTTGACCGGCTGAAGGCGTCGAACGACACAGCGATCCGCGCAGAGACCACCGACCTGCAGATGGCTCAGCGCGTGCTCGAGCGGAAGAGCTACCTTGTGCAGCAGGGCGAAGCCAATGTCAGCACGCTCGACGAGCCGCAGACCAAGGTTCGCGAGGGCGCGCTCCGGCTCGAGCAGGCGCAGATGGAACAGCGCCAAGCCGCGCTCGCGGCCGAGCGCACCGAGCGCGCGCTGGAGCTCAAGCAGATCCACGCGCCGATCGACGGCGTGGTGATCGAACGCAAGATGTCGGTGGGCGAATACGTCTACGAGCAGACACCGATCATGACGATTGCCGAGATTGACCCGTTGAACGTCGAGGTGATTCTGCCGGGCGCACGCTACGGCACGATCAGCGTCGGCACCGCGGCCCGAATAAGGCCCGCTTCACCGCTGGGCGGCGAGTATGAGGCGCGGGTAGAGGTCATCGACCCGGTGATCGACGCCGCCAGCAATACGTTCGGCGTCCGACTTCTGCTGCCTAATCCAGCCCACCGCATCCCGGCGGGCCTGCGGTGCGGGATCGATATACCTGGTTCCTTCGCAACGCGCTCGGCAGATGCCCAAGCCGCCAAGCCACAATGACCGTGCACGGCCGCCCCGCACGGAAAACCCGGCGAACGACGCGCGTGGCGCGTCCCTCGCAAGCCTCGGCCCCTTGAAGGGCCATCACGGAGGCACTCGGCAAGAGCGCGGGGCTCTGCGCGACGCTTGCGGGGCAAATACGACCGGTGTTGTCGCGTTGCGCTAAACTGGGTCTGTCGCGATTTGTGTGGAGCGAGTTGGTCATACGGCCTGCTTCGTGTTCCTCTCGGCAATGAGAGAGCGTCAACGATGGGATCTTGGTCCCGGGATCAAGATGGTCGGGGCGGAGCTCCTGGCCGACAGGTGGGTCGTCACCGCGGAAGCGACCGAACCGTCACGCTGTCCTGATTGCGGGGTGAAGTCTGCGGGGCGCCACGGCGCCTACGTACGGCGCCTTCAGGACCTGCCCGTGCAGGGCAAACCCGTTGAGCTTCGCCTGCGGACCTTTCGCTGGTGATGCCGTAACGCTTCCTGCCTTCCCCGCACCTTTGCAGGCCGCAGCTCACCCGCGGCGATGTACGCGCGACAGACTGGTCGGGTGGCGGAACTGGTCCGCCTTGTCGCCCATGCCCCTGGAGGACGTCCGGCGGAGCGACTGCTGCGACGGCTCGGCCTTCCGCAGGGCGACGATCGCATTCTGAGCCACCTCAAGAGGCATGCTGCCGCCGTTCCTCATGCCCCGCTCCGCGTGGCCGGCATCGACGATTGGAGTTGGCGGCGCGGGACCCGCTACGGCACGGTCGTGGTGGACCTGGAGCGTCGAGCCGTGGTGGACGTGCTGTCTGACCGATCCCGGGTGACAATGGCGGCCTGGCTGAGGGACCACCCCTCCGTGGACGTCGTCAGTCGGGACCACTGCGGACTCTATGCACAAGCTGCACGTCAAGGCGTCGCAGGCGCGGCAGGTCGCCGACCGCTTCCATCTGGTGCAGAACCTGCGGTTGGCGATCGAGCGGCAACTGAGCCGCGCACCCCGGCTGCTGAAACCCGAAGGCAAGCAACACTGGACGGTGTCGAAGCCTCAACCCACCTCACAGCAGGAGAGCCAAGACCCCGACGCGGACCGTCGCCGTCTCGTCTGGCAGGCCCGTTTCGCTGAGGTGAAAAGGCCCCAGCAGGCGGGAAAGACTCTCGCTGCCATCGCGATCGCGACCGGCCTCAACTGGCGCACGGTATCGAAGTGGGCCACCTGTGAGACCCTCCCGGAACGGCGCCGAATGGATCCGCGAGCGCGTCACCCGGTCCAATTTACGACCCACCTCGCGCGTCGCTGGACTGAAGGCTGTCGAAACGGGCGCGAACTCCTGCTCGAGCTCCGCGAGCAAGGCTATCCTGGAAGTCGCGCGCAACTGAAACGGCTTCTGTGGGAATGGCGGCGCAACGACGCTCTGCCGAGAGCCCAACTCCAGACGGAAGGCACGCAACAGGCACTTGGGTCCGTGACTGCGGTGCCGCCCATCACAGCCTCGATACTGTGCACGACACCTCGAGCGCGCCTACGGCAGGCCAGCAGGGTAGATGTGCTGAAGGAGCGCCTCCCTGGCTTTGCCGACATGCGGCAGTTGGCGATGCGCTTCGGAGGCCTCCTGCGAGGTAGGGATCCAGCAATGCTGGACGCCTGGCTGGCGGACGTTCGGCTGTCGAGCTTCAGCGCGCTTCGCCGGTTCGCATGTCCTGTGCAGGGATATCGACGCAGAGCGAAACGCCATTCGCGAAGAATGGAGCAACGGGCAGACGGAGGGACAAATCAACAAGCTGAAAGCGCTCAAGCGTTCCATGTATGGTCAAGCTGGAGCCGAGCTTCTCCGTGACCGGATGCTTCCCATCACCGCATGACCGCTCCACACAAATCGCGAGAGACCCAGTTTCGTGCAACCTGACATCGGGTGCAGAAAGCAGTGGACGTCGATGGGGAGCTTTCACTATGCCAGAAGGCACTCTTGGATGTCCCACTCGCACCGATGCAGATCCGCGCCCTTCGTTCGTTCGTTTTGCTTGTTGAGTCGAGTTCGATCCGTCAGGCGGCCCAAAGGCAGGGGAGTACTTCGACTGCCATCAGTCGCCAGATCGACCATCTCGAGTATCATTTTCGGGCTGAGTTGATCGACCGGAGCGCCAGCGGCATCCGCCTTACGGAAGCCGGGCGACTTCTGGCGAGCCACGCCAGGCGCATTCTTGCCGAATTTGACGCGACCCAGGCTGCCATTGACGATCTGCGTGGACTCGAACGAGGTCACGTTGCCATTTATGCCGGAGGTGCCACTGTCGCGGGATTGTTGGCACCCGTGCTGCGCAGTCTGCATGCCCGGTATCCACGCCTTCGTTTCTCGATCACGGTGGCGAGCACGCCCGACGTCTTCACCGCACTTGCCGACGGAGAAGCTGATCTTGGCTTGACGTTGTTCTCGCCCGAAACGGCGACGAGCATGGTGTGGCACCGCACCTGTATCGAACACGCCTTGATCGCAGCTCCCGAGCATCCAGCGGCCTCGCTGACCAGCGTCTCGCTACGCGACCTTGCTCAACTGCCGCTTGCCATCCCTGATAACAGCTTCGGCCTCCGGCGTGATCTCGACCGTCTGGCCCGTGCTGCGAGCGTTCGGCTCGACCCTGTCTTCGTGACAGGATCGCTTGACACCCAGAAGGAGCTCGCGATCCAGGGCGCTGCTGTCCTGATTCTGCCGCCGCTGTGCTGTCAGCGGGAAATCGAGATCGGCAACCTTGTCGCGGTGTCACTCGACGCGAAGAGCCGCCTGGCGACCACGCTCGACCTTTGCCGCGACCCTAACCGTGCCTTGTCGTTTGCGGCGGGAGCTCTTCTGGACGCGCTATGTGATGCACTTGGGATCGATCGACCACAGCTGCGAGGAAAGACCGAAGCGCCACTTGTCATGACCATCCCCCACGTGGAAACAGACGTGCTTTCCGATGGAAAGTGACTGTTTGTTGTGCAACTGCCACTTGCGCGTGCGCCTGAACACACCGTGCACCACGGTGACCACAAATATTTGTTGGTAAATCGAAGTGGACCTTCGCTAGCGTTTTGAACGGGCGAGCGTTCTTCGCAATTGCCCGAGACCGAACATCGATGTCGCTTCTATAAGTAGTGAGCGATTTGACAATCGCGCCACGTTGTCGAGGGAGTTCTGTGTCCATGCAGTTGGCTCACGTTCGTTCCTCGTCTGTGACACCATCCCTGAAGCCATCACGTCGCGTGAGGATGCTGCTTCGCACGACGACGCTCTCCGCGAGCGTAGCCGGTGCGCTCAGTGGCGCGCCCGCGGCACGAGCGCAGCACGCAGCGCCGATGGGAGGCGCCTCCCCCAACGTGTCGCAGGCTTCGCCAGCAAAGGCTTCTAGAACGGCGAAGCCGACGCCGCCGGCGAAACCTGTACAGACGGATGCCGCGACCTCGAGCGAGCAGGTGACCGTGACGGCCGATCGGCGCTCTCAAAGCGCCCAGTCGCTCGGCTCGTCGATCAGCGTGCTCAGCGGCAAGACGCTCGCCGCGCGCAACGTCAACAACGTGTTCGACCTGCAGTATCAGGTCCCGTCGCTGCAGGTGACGCCGCAATTCGGCAGCGGACAATACGAGTTCTCGATCCGCGGCGTGGGCTTCGAGGATTACGCGAGCAACAACGCGCCGACGGTCGGGCTCTACGTGGACGAGGTGGCCTTCCCCGTGCCGTTCGAGACCAACGGAGAGATCTTCGACGTCCAGCGCGTCGAGGTCCTGCGCGGCCCGCAGGGCACGCTCTATGGGCGGAACACGACGGGCGGCGCCATCAACTACGTTCTGAACAAGCCCACAACCCAGACGACGGGCGGTCTTGGCGTACAGTATGGCGACTACAATTCGGCCAAGGTGGACGGCTTCCTCTCGGGATCGCTTGGGCCCGATGTGCAGGTGCGCATCGCGGGCGAAGCGCAGGAAGGGGGCGCCTGGCAGAACGCGACGAACGGCGACAAGCTTGGGGATGCCGACCGCAAGAGCCTGCGCACCCTCGTCGACTGGGAGCCGACCGACACGCTCAAGCTGGAGCTCAATGTTCACGGCGCAGTCGATCGTTCGGACAATTACGGCACGCATCTCTACGCGCCCAACTCGGCGCTCGCCCTCCTCGGCGAGGGGCCGGTCACCACCGGCAGCTCCGATCGCGACACCACGACCTTCGGCACATCAAAGGCCTTCGCCAGCCTCATCGGCATCGACGCCGGATCCAAGCCTTTCGAGCACATCGACACCGGCGGTCTGAACCTGCGTGCCGACGAGCAGCTGTCGGTCGGCACGATCACCAACCTCTTCAGCTACGACTATGCCGACCGCTTCGAATACGACGATTTCGATGCATCGCCGCTGGCACTCGCCGACGTCGCCTTCAGGACGCGCGCGAACACCTATGCCGACGAGCTGCGCTTCACGTCGCCCAGCAACCAGCGCCTCACCTATGTCGCCGGCCTCTACTACGCGCGCCAGTTCCTGGCGGACGGGTATTTCGGCGGATTCGACCAGATCTACGGCGTCGACACGGCGGTGCGCTACTCGCAGACCGTCGACACCTATAGCGCGTTCGGTCAGGCCACCTACAAGCTCGCGACACGCTGGAGCGTGATCGGCGGCTTCCGCATCGAGCACGAGGACCGCACGCTCAACGATTTCAGCTCTTATGTGCTCAGCGGTGGCGTCGTCACCAATCCGAACGCGGTCGTGAACCAGCAGTCGACGGAATACACCAAGCCGAGCGGCAAGTTCGAGGTCGAGTATCATCCGCTCGACAACGACATGGTCTACGCCGAAGTCAGCCGCGGCGTGAAATCCGGCGGCTTCACGACCTACAACAGCGGCACTGCGCCCGCGGTCGGCACCGCGCCGTTCAAGCCGGAGACCATCTGGGCCTACGAGCTGGGCAACAAGCTCAACCTGCCGGACGAGCACCTGCAGTTCGACGCCTCGGGCTTCTACTACCAGTATGAGAACCAGCAGATCCAGTCGGCAGTGGTGAACCCGACCACCGGCCTGGTCGGCTCCATCATCAACGCACCGAAATCGCATCTGTTCGGCGGCGAGGCCGAAATCCGGTGGACGCCGTTGCCGCATCTGCACCTCACGCAATCGGTCTCGGAGTCGATCGGGCGTTTCGACGAGTTCAGTTCCGTGCTGTCGGCAGTGAGGCAGGGCGGCATCTTTGTCGGCGTCTATGCCAACCGCGCGGGCGAGGCGCTTCCCTCGCCCAAATTCACTGCAAACGGCTCGGTCGCCTATGATTTCGATCTCGGGCGCTACGCGCTGACGCTCGAAGGAGATTACAGCACGCGCACCACCTACTACTCGCTTTTCGGACCGCTCTACAACGTCGCGGGCTACACGCTGCTCAACGCGCACGCGACCTTCGGGCCCAAGAACGGTCGCTGGTCGATCACGGCGCTCGGCCAGAACATCCTGAACAAAGGCTATGACGTGGACCGCAACTACTTCGACGCCGGCGACGATATCGCGACCGCGGGATTGCCCGCGACCTGGGCCGTCCGCGCCACCGTGAACTTCTGAGCGCCGCCTGCATGGCCGACCTGATGGATCTGACCGCGGCAGCACTCCTGGCGGGCTATGCGGCGCGGCACTTTACCCCCGAAGACGTGGCGGATGCACTGATCGACCGCGTGACGCGCTGGGAACCCGACCTCGCCGCGCTCTACGCCTTTGATGAGCACGCGACGCGCGAGGCGGCGCGCGCCTCGAGCCTGCGCTGGCGAACGGGTGCGATGATCGGTCCGCTGGACGGCGTTCCGGTGACGCTCAAAGAGCTGATCGCCACGCGCGGGACGCCCACGCCGCTCGGGACCGCGGCCTCCGACCTCATTCCGGCCGCGGAAGACGCGCCGCCGGCCGCGCGCCTGCGCGACGCGGGCGCGATCATCTTCGCCAAGACCACCTGTCCCGATTACGGGATGCTGTCGTCCGGACTGTCGAGCTTCCACGCGCTCGCGCGAAATCCCTGGGATCTGCGCTGCAACCCTGGCGGATCGAGCGCCGGCGCCGCGTCGGCCGCAGCTGCGGGCTACGGTCCGCTGCATGTCGGGACCGATATCGGCGGCTCCGTCAGGCTGCCGGCCGCATGGTGCGGATTGGTGGGGTTCAAGCCCACGCTCGGCCGCATCCCGATCGACCCGTATTACGTGGGGCGCTGTGCGGGCCCGATGACCCGGACGGTCGATGACGCGGCCCGGCTGATGGAGGTCCTGGCGCTGCCGGACAGCCGCGATGCCACGAGCCTGCCGCCGGAATCGATCGACTGGAGAGCGACGCTGGCGTCGCCCCGTGGCCTGCGGGTCGGGCTGATGCTCGATGCCGGCTGCGGCATGAAGCCGGACGCGGAGATCGTGGCCGCTGTCACGGCGGCGGCCAACATGCTCGCCGCTGCCGGAGCGGAGGTTCGACCCGTCGCGCCGGTGCTGAGCCAGGAGATCCTTGACGGGATCGACGTCTATTGGCGGGCCCGATCCTGGTCCGACCTTGCGGCCCTCGCCCCCGAGAAGAAAAGCAAGGTGCTGCCATACATCCGCGATTGGGCCGCAGGGGGCGCCCATGTGTCGGGTGTCGACGCCGTGGCAGGCTTCGGCCGCACCTACGAGCTGCGCCGGCTCTGCGCCGCCTTGTTCGACACCGTCGATGTCGTGCTCTCGCCGACCACGCCCAACATCTCCTTCCCCGCGGAATGGGCGTCGCCGCTGAACGATCCGCAGCGCCCGTTCGAGCACATCGCCTACACGCTGCCCTGGAACATGTCCGAGCAGCCGGCAGTCTCGATCAATTGCGGCTTCAGCACGCCGGCTTCGTCCGCCCCGGCCATGCCGCTCGGCCTGCAGATCGTCACGCGGCGCTTCGCCGACGCGCAGGCGCTGCAGCTCGCGCGCTGGTACGAGGCCGCGCGCGGGCCCATCACCACCTGGCCGCTTCCGCCCAACCCACAGGAGCTCGCGCCGTGACACGACCGGCAACTCCCACGAGACGCCTTCGCGTGGCGCTCGCCATCGGCTGTGCGCTGCTTCCGACGCTTGCGTGGGCCGATGGCGGTGCGAAGAGTTCGCCCCCCGGGCGAGCCGACAACCTGCCGCCGCCGGTGCTGCCCACGGAGAACAGCGATGTCGCTACGCTGGGCCAGATGGCGCCGCACTGGGTGCTGGCCCAGGCGCTGCCCGGTGGGATGACGTTGTACGACGGGGATGCGCATCGCATCCTGGCAGGACTGCCCGCCAACTTTACGGCGAACGCCGCCATCGCACCGGACCGCAGCCGCTTCCTCGTGGCCGAGACGATCTGGTCCGAGGACGACCACGGCTTCCGGCAGGACATGCTGGCCGAATACGACGCGCACACGATGTCGCTCACGCGCGAGATCAAGCTGCCGCCCCGCGCACTCGCGGTGTTCAAGGCGCAGGACCTCGCGGTCAGCGCCGACGGGGCGCGCGCCTACGTCTTCAACCTCCGGCCGACCGCGTCGGTGACGATGGTGGACCTCCACACACACGCCGTGAGCGCCGAGATCGACACGCCCGGCTGCGCCCTGGTGTTCCCGTGGCCGGGCGGCTTCTCGTCGCTGTGCGGTGACGGCTCGCTGCTCTCGGTGGTCCTCCCGAGCGGAGCCCAGGCGGCCACGGCGCCCGCCTCCAGCCACGGGCCGCAGTTCTTCGACGCCGTGAACAACCCGGTCTTCGAATCGAGCCTCGGGGACGCACGCTCCGGGCAGGCCCTGTTCCTGACCTATAGCGGCAAGGTCTTTCCCGTCGCCCTGGAGGCCAAGCCCCGCATCGGCACCCCCTGGTCGCTGCAGCAGGCCGCCGGCCAGCCCGAGGCGGGCACGGAGCGCAGGAACTGGCCTGGCGCCCCGGCGGCGTGCAGGTCATGGCCTGGCATCCCGCGACCCATCGCCTGTTCGTGCTGATGCATCCCGGAGTGTACTGGACGCAGAAGCAGCCGGGCACGGAGGTGTGGGTGTTCGACACCGAGGCCCACCGCCTGCTCCGGCGGATCCCGCTCAAGGTTCCGGCCAAGGGCGTCGCGGTCAGCCAGGACGCCAAGCCGGTGCTGTTCACGGCGAGCGGCGACGGCGACCTCGCGGTCCTGTCGCCGGAGACAGGCGAGAAGCTGCACGACACCAAGTTCAGCGGCATCGGCCCTCTCCTGCTGACACCGCCCGGACGATGAGCGCGGCCGCCGCCGCGTTCGCGGTCCCCCCGGCCCTCTCCGGTCTCCTGGCCGATCCGGGCACCGAGCTGGCGTTGCGCCTGGCGATCGCCGCCGTGTTCGCGGTCGCCGCTTCCGGCAAGTTGCGGGCGCCGGCACGGTTTGTCGCCGCGTTGCGCGGCTACCGGCTGATCCCGCCGCTCCTCGTGGCACCGCTGGGGCGGGGGCTTGCGGCCGCCGAACTCCTGCTCGCCTTCGCACTCGTGGCCCTTCCGGGCCGAAGCGAGCCCGTGGCGGCGGCGATCGCGCTGCTCCTGGGGTTCGCCGCCGCCATGGCGCTCGCGATCACGCGGGCCGACGCCGATGCCGCGTGCGGCTGCGGGTTCGGCGCGCGACGTCAAAGGCTGCGGCCGGCTTTGGTGTTGCGCAACGTCGTGCTGGCCGCCCTCCTGCTGCCCTGCCTCCACCCCGTCGTGCCGGGCTGGCGCGACATCCCGTCCGCCCTGGTCGCCGCAACGGCTCTGGTGCTGCTGCTCGCAGCCGCCGACGCCCTGCTGGCGCTGCCGGGCGTGCCGCCGCGCGCACCGACCGCCCGGACCCGTTCTCCTGCCATATCCTGAGCCCGCTACAACCCGAGGTTACCATGACTACTCTTTACGCTTCGCAGTTGATGCTGTGGCTCGCCGTGGGCGGCCTCGCCTTCCTCACTGCGGTGCTGGCGCGACAGGTGGGCGTGCTGCACGAACGCCTGGTGCCGGTGGGCGCGCTGAGCGGCGCTCAGGGCCCCACGGTGGGGCAGCCCGCGCCGATGATGCGGGCCACGACGCTCGCCGGCACGGTGGTGGAGCTCGGGGTCCGGCGTGAGCACGGGAAGCTTGCCGGGCGCGCGACGCTGCTGATGTTCGTCGCTCGCACCTGCCCGATCTGCAAGGTCCTGATCCCCGTCGCCATCGACATGGCCCGGCGCGAGCGGCTCGAGCTGGTGTTCGTGGGCGATGCGGACCGCGCCGAGCAGGAGGCGCTGTCGCAGGATTTCGGGATCTCACCTGCGCAATTCGTCAACGGCACCGAGATCGGGATGGCGTACGCGGTGGACAAGCTGCCGCATGCCGCCCTGGTCGATGCCGAGGGCATCCTCGTCGCCCGCGGGCTGGTCAACAGCCGCGAACATCTCGAAAGCCTGGTCGTGGCGCAGGAGACCGGCTTCGCCAGCGTGCAGTCATGGCTGCAGGCCCGCAAGCCGGCCGCCTGACCGGCCCGACATCTACCGTCACCGCACACATCTGTCTGAAGGGAACACGCGCATGAAGGGACGGAACGGCGACGATGGCCCGGTCGATCGAGGCGCTGTGGTCGATCGGTTGGGAGAACGCCTGACCCGGCGCCTGGCGCGACGGAGCTCGCGGCGCGGGTTGCTGGCGCGCGCCGGCGCGCTGATCGCGGTGGCCCCCGGCTTTCCGATGCTGCCGGTCGCCCGCGCCGCAACCCCATCGGCACCGCCCGCCGACCTGTCGCGCCTGACCGATTTCGAGCGCAACGCGCAGGACAAGGATCCGAAGAAATGCGACTATTGGCGGCACTGCGCGATTGACGGCGTGCTCTGCGGCTGTTGCGGCGGCGGCGTCCACACCTGCCCGCCCGGCTCGGAACCGTCGCCAATCTCGTGGATCGGAACCTGCCGCAACCCGACCGATGGCAGGTCCTACGTGATCGCATATCGCGACTGCTGCGGCCGCAACATTTGTGCGGCGGACCAAGACTGCCATTGCAACACCGCCGATCGCGACCTGCCGATCTACCGGCCGTCCAACAGCAACGACATCATCTGGTGCTTCGGAAAGGCATCCTCCGCCTACCACTGCTCCACGGCGGCACTGGTCGGGCTGGCGGATTGACGCGTGCGGCCGCAGCTCTCGTCACGTCGCTGCTTGTCGTCACCGCGGCGTCGCCCGCGCGCGCGCGTGACGCCACGGGCGGTCTGGGCGCGGTCCGGAGCGGCTACCTCGAAGGATGCGGCGGCTGCCACGGCGTCGATGGCCGCTCCTTCGCGCCGCGCGTGCCCGATCTCGCGCGCGAGGTGGGGTTCTTCCTGTGCACGCCGGACGGCCGTGACTTCATCCTGCGCCTGCCGAACGTGGCCTTCGCGGCGATGGATTCCGAGCGCCTCGCCGCAGTGATGAACTTCGTCGCGTTCCGCCTCGGCGACGACAGCGCCCCCCCGGATGCGGCGGCGTTCACGTCCGGCGAGATCGAAAGCGCGCGACATCGCCCGTTCACTGACACTGCGCTCTTAGCACGCCGGGCACGCGTCGTGAGCGGCATCCTGCAACGCTGTCCCGCAGCCGGGGGCCTCGGCGCCTACGGCGGCGCACTCCCACCGCCGAACCCCGTGTCTGTAGGGCCCTGATCCATGCAACGTCGCCTTCTCCTATCCGGCCTGGCCGGCGCCGGCACCATTATCGCAATCCGCGCCGAGGCACGCGCCGCATCGGCCCCGCCCGGCAGGGGCGGCGGCCCGGGCCGTCCGGGCCGGCTGAACCTCATCACCGACGTGGCCGGCCTGACCGTCGGGCAGTCCGATGATCCGGGCGTGCGCAGCGGCACCACGGTGATCCTGCCGGACGCGCGGGCCACCTGTGCGGTCGATGTCCGCGGCGGCGGCCCGGGCACGCGCGAGACCAACGCGCTCGATGCGTGGAACCTCGTGCATTCGGCCGACGCGATCGTGCTGTCCGGGGGCTCGGTCTACGGACTTGCGGCGGCCGACGGCGTCGCGACCTGGCTCGGCGCGCACGGGCGCGGCTACGAGGCGGTCCCCACGCCCGGCGTGCCGCGCTCGCCCATCGTGCCCTCCGCGATCCTGTTCGACCTCGCCAACGGCGGCAACAAGGCGTGGGGCATGGATCCGCCGTACCGCGCCCTCGGGATCCGCGCGATCGAGGCGGCCGCGGTGCCGTTCGCGCTCGGCAGTGCGGGGGCCGGCTTTGGTGCCGGCGCGGGCGCCCTGAAGGGCGGCATCGGCTCGGCCTCGCTGGTGACGGCCGACGGCATGACGGTGGGGGCGATCGTCGCGGTCAACAGTCTTGGCTCGCCGGTGGTCCCGGGGGGCAAGCATTTCTGGGCCGGCGCGTTCGAGATCGGCGACGAGTTCGGCGGCCTGGGCCCGAGTGCCGACCGGGTGGACGGCGAGGATTGGGGATTGGCCAAGATCAATCCGGGGGCCCGCACCAACACGACCATCGCCTGCATCGCGACCGACGTGACGCTCGACGCCGACGAGATGAAGCGCGTCGCTATGATGGCGCAGGACGGGCTCGCGCGCGCGATCCGCCCCATCCACTCGCCGTTCGACGGCGACACGGTGTTCGCGCTGTCGACCGGCAAGCGTGACGCGCCCGGGCCACGGCGCGACTTCACCGTGGCGCGGATCGGTGCCGTGGCGGCGGACTGCCTGGCGCGCGCGGTCGCGCGCGGCGTGTTCGCGGCGACCCTGCCGCCGGGGATGAAGGGCAAGACCTGGCATGATCTCTGAGCCCGTCGATCGCGGCGGGAGCTCGGCTGCACTTGGCCATCCCGCGCTGCGCCCGGCGATCGGGCTCGGTCTGCCGGCCCTCCTCGTGGTCGCCACCTTGCCGTGGCTGTCGACGCTGCACGCAGCACCGCTCGGGGTGCCGCTGGCCCTGTGGTGGCTGGGCCTGTGCATCCCCTTGACCTCCGCCTGCCTGGCCGTGGTCTGGTTCGTGTTCGATAGCCACGCGGCCGCCGCCCCCACCCCCGCCGCCACCAGACCCGGGCCTCCGGGGCACGCGCATGACAGCGACGTTTCTTAGCCTGATCCTGGCCGCGATCGCGGTCGCATTGCTCTCTGGTCGCGGCCACCGACACCCGCCGGCGGCGGAGTTCTTCGTCGCATCGGGCCAGTTCGGGACGATCCTGTTCTTCTTCCTGTCGGTGGGCGAGACCTACAGTGTCGCCACCATGCTGGGCTTCGCGGGCGGCGTGGTCGTGCACGGAACCAGCTTCGTGCAGTGGTTCGTGGGATACATCCTGCTCGCCTTTCCGGTCAGCTACTTCCTCAGTCCCTGGATCTGGCGCGCCGGCCAGCGTCACGGCGCCATCACGTTGCCGGATCTGTTCCGACGCCATTACGACAGCCGCGCCCTCGAGCTCGTGGTCACGCTGTCATCGATCGCGTTCCTGATCCCGCTCGGCGTGATCCAGTTCCTCGGTCTGCAGACCGTGCTGCTCGGCCTGGGATGGCAGCTGGCACCGTTCGTGCTGGCGATCCTTGCAGCATCGCTCGCCTTCCTCTTCGTAGGCATCTCCGGGATCCGCGCGCCCGCCTACGTCTCGGTGCTCAAGGACGTGCTGATGCTCGTGGCGATCGGCCTCACCGGGTTTGCGGCGTTCACTGTCCTTGCCCGGAACCACGGCAGCGTGCCACCCGCGGCCGCGACCGTACTCACCCGCCCCAGCGGGCGGGAGAACATCTTCGCGATGTCGACGATCCTGCTGCAGGCGATCGGGTTCTGCGTCGTGCCGCAGACGGTGGCCGCCGTCTTCACGGCGCGCTCGGTGCAGACGCTCCGGCGCGCCCTGGTGCCGATGCCGCTCTACATGGGTCTCTTTCCGCTGCTGCTCATGGTAGCACTGCTCGCGCTCAGGCACCCTCTGGCCGACGCGCACGGACCGGTCCCGCCGAACGCGATCTTCCTTGCCGTGGCCCGGAGCCTGCTGCCCGCCTGGCTGGTCGGCGTCGTCATGGCGGCGGCGGCCTTGTCCGGCCTGGTCGTGCTGAGCGGCATCTGCCTCGCACTCGGCTCGCTGGTCAGCCGCAACCTCCTGCCCGGCCTTGACGACGGCGGCCAGCGCCGCTGGGCGAGGTTGGTGATGGCCGTGTTCCTGCTGGTCTCTGCGGCCGGCGCCGATGCCGCGACCCAGCTCATGGTGACGATCAACAATCTCTACTACGTGGGCATGACGCAGATCTTTCCTGGCGTCCTCGCCATCCTGGTTCTGCCGCGCGTGTCGGCGGCCGGTGTCGCCTGCGGACTCCTGTGCGGCGATGCCGTGGGGATTGCGCTGTTCGAGACGGGCACCAACGCGGGCGGCTTGCATCCGGGCGTCGCAGGGCTCGCCGTCAATCTTGCCATCCTGTGTCTGCAGGCACGGCTCCGGCCTGCCCGCGATCTCCGTCCGATCGCCCGACCGCCGGCGAACGCCTGATCAGGGCTCGAAGGACGATACGACTCCGTCAGGCGGGCTCGGCCGCGATCGCGTCGCCGAGCGTGGTGACGATCCGGTCGATATGAGCAGATTCAACGATCAGGGGCGGCGACAGGGCGACGATGTCGCCGGTGGTGCGGATCAGGAGGCCGGCCTCGAAGCAGCGCTGCATGATGCGTCCGGCGCGCACGCCTCCCCCTGCCGGATCGGCGCGCAGCTCCACGGCTCCCATCAGCCCGGCATCGCGGATGTCGAGCACGCCCGGCCGGTCGCGCAGCATGTGCAGGGCCTGCTGCCAGACCGGCCCGATGGCGGCGGCACGGGCCGCAAGCCCCTCGTCGCGATGGATATCGTGGGTGGCAATCGCCGCAGCACAGGCGAGCGGATGGCCGGAATAGGTGTAGCCGTGAAAGAACTCGATCCCGGGTGCTGCACCATCGACGATCGCGTCGTGCACATGCCGCCCCACCGCCACAGCACCCATCGGCACCGTCGCGTTGGTCAGGCCCTTCGCCATGGTGATGATGTCGGGAGTAACGCCGTAGTGTTCTGCCGCGAAGTTGGCCCCGAGCCTGCCGAACCCGGTGATCACCTCGTCAAAGATCAGCAAGATGCCATGCTCGGTGCAGAGCGTGCGTAGGCGCTCGAGGTAGCCGGCTGGCGGCACGAGCACGCCCGTCGAACCGGCGACCGGCTCGACGATGACGGCGGCGATGCGATCGGCCCCGTGCAGCCGGACCAGATCCGTGAGTTTGTCAGCCAGCTCGGCACCATGGGCTGGCTGGCCGCGCGTAAAGCGGTTCACGATCAAATCGGTGTGCGGAAGGTGGTCGACATTGCCGAGCAGTGGCGCGAATGGTGCCCGGTTGGCGCCGATGCCGCCAACCGAGAGTCCACCGAAATTGATCCCGTGATATCCTCGCTCACGGCCGATCAACATCGTACGCTGCGACCGGCCTTGAGCGCCGTGATAGGCGAGTGCGATCTTCAGCGCGGTGTCCGCACTTTCGCTTCCGGAGTTGGTGAAGAAGATCCTGTCGAGGCCCGGCGGCGTGATCGCGGCGATACGAGAGGCCGCTTGGAACATCAGGGGATGGCCCATCTGGAAGCTGGGTGCGAAGTCGAGCATGTCGCTGCAGCGTTGGATGGCGTCGATGATCGGACGGCGCCCGTGCCCGGCGTTGACGCACCACAGGCCGGAGGTCGCATCGAGGATCTCACGGCCCTCCGGCGTCCAGTAATACATGCCCTCGGCACGCGCGAGCAGCCGTGGTGCTCGTTTAAAGGCACGATTGGCGGTGAAGGGCATCCACAGCGCATCGAGGTCATTCGGCGTGACTGGAAGGCTATCCATTGCTGAGACCTTGGCTGTTTCGAAAACGTCGCTAAAGGTAACTCATCTGGTTGATGTTGAGGAAGCCAGGATCTGAACGCGTGGACCGCTCCTTACCCGGCGCTTCTTCCTCTACTATCCGCCCCAACGTCATGCGCCGCCGACTCCTGCGGCCCTGACCAGAATTGTGTGATAGCGATTGCTTAAGTATTTTCAATCGGGCGGGCGTTCAGCCGCCCGCTGAGCATAACAAGCAGTCGTCCGACGGTGAGCTTCCGACCGGGCTCGCCTAGAAAGCGCGATGCTTAATCTACCACGGCGGACAGCTTAACTTTGCGGCTACAACCGTCGCGAATCATAGCCCGTATTATGCCAACGGGCGGGTTGCCCTTAGTCAGCTAAACGGGCAAGACGCGGAGATGGTGAGGCAGGTTCCGCTGCAGTGGCCGGGAGCAATCCTGAGACTACGCCCGGTAGATTGCTCCGCCGCTCCCTCTTACAGCATGAAGTGGCGGTCTCGCGCCGACCACGGACAGAAGCACGAAACCGGCGATTGGATGCACTCTGAGCTTGACGACCGACGGCCATTACAGAAGCAGCGGAACCGGAACTGCATTTCAGCCGAATGTCGGCGCGAGGCTGCTCCCGACACAACTGGTTGTCGGCTAGCATGGAACACGACGTGGCACAGGTGCGGTCGCGTAAGACCGCTATTTCTTGCAGCGTGCTGAGGTGTCTATCAGGTTTATTCGGCCCGTAATTGCCCGAGCGCGCTTAGCCAGTTTTCACTATGAAAGCTCTTTGCGATCCTGCCGCCGCAAACTGTCTGGACATCAATCGTCGTTATCCGGAATCTCTTACCCGTATGTGGCACACCGAAAAGATCGCCCGCCGGCGTTCCCGTGAGTTCCCCGCGCACCACGACGCGGTCTCCCAACACGAGAACATCCTTGATGTCGAACTGCATGTCTGAAGTGGATTTGGCGAAACCTTCGAATACCTTGATCATCGTTTCGCGATCCCCGCACTCGGAAGGCAGGTTGCCCGAACACGGTTGGTAGTCCGGCGTGAGAGTACGTTCCTCCGTCGCCAAGACGTCGCCGCGCGTTGCGATGTTGAGGAGACCGTAAAATGGTTCGATGATCTGGCGGGCTTTGAGGTCATCCAGGCTTTGCGCCTGCACGGCAACGCTAGCCCAGAGAGTCCGAGAACATCGAGTGCCAGACGGCATCTCTTGAACGTTCTCCAACTATGTAGTCGCACTGTGGTCGCATGACCACCTTTACGAAACTGGCCCGAGATAGTTACCCCCCGGGCATAAGGGGCGCACTCCAGGGCGCGATCTGCTCGCCGGCCGCACGCTGCCAACATGGCTGCCGGCCGACGCATGCCCGGCCACCCGTCCAGGCGTCAAGCAGGAAGCTGCGTGAAATACCGTCGTGCCGGCTCGATGCGCTCACTGTGCTCCCATGTCGGGTACTTGGCCCGCATGCGCTGGTCAAGGTCGACGCCTGGCACACCGATGGTCCTGAAGACTGGCCGAGCCTCCTTGAAGAAGTCCAGGAGGTCTGTTGCGATCTCTGGGCCGCCGAGGTTGCCGTGGCCCGGCACGATCAGGTGCGGCTGGAGCGCCAGCACGTCGTTCAGAGCCACTTCCCAGCGCGCGACATCGATGTCGTTCGCAAGGATCATCGGCGGGTAGAGCGGCACGATCGGGAACATGCGCTCCTCGATCAGGTCCCCGATGAATACGATCCGCTCCTCCGGCAGGTGTATGATCTGGTCACCCGGGCTATGCGCGGTGCCCCAAGTGCGGAACTCGACTTGCCGCCCGCCCAGGTCTAGCGTCGCGCGGTTGCCGTCGTAGGTTTGATCCGGCGGAGTGAAGACGACGCCATCGAGTAGATGCTTGTGTGCCGCCGGCAGCACGGCGCGGAAACCGTTCAGCAGCGTCGTACCGGATCGCGCGAAATAGTCGCGCTGCGCGGCATTGTAGTAGATGCGTGCATCCGGCTTGAACGCTTGCGCGCCGAAGCCATGCTCCGGGTGGGCATGCGTCACTGTCAGCACGATACCCCGGCCAGGCGCGAGTTGGCGGGCGAGCTTAATGACACTTTCCGCGCTTTCAGGCCCAAGACCGCAATCAACTACGAGCACCAAGTCCCGGCCGACGACAATACCAATGTTCGGAACGAGCGAGATCCGCTTATCGGGCAGGATGAATACGCCCGGAGCCATTTCGGCCGGGAAGCGCGTATCCACGATGGGCAAGGCTGGGTCGGGCACGGTTGGACGCACCTGCACATGCGTGTTGACCGGCTCATCGGCCTTCGCTACGGCCGTCGTCGTTAAGGCGGCAAGGCCACCGCACAAAGATAGCTTGAGAAGCCCCCGCCGGCTGGCCGCAGGAACTGCAGATTGCTCCGGAAGGCTCACCGTGAACAAAGCCATCGTGCCACCTCTTTATTTGACAAAGAACTTTGACAGTAGCTGACCTTCGACCAAAAGCATACTACTCCTATGTCCAACGAAAGCACGTTGTTTATATTTAATATTTAGATGAAAGGAAATACGTGCTGATAGAGAACCGCTATACTTTGTAGACGAGGATGCACTTGGACACGATCCGTCCAATCGCCGCCAAGTGCCATGTAGGGGATCCGGTAGCAACGGTGCCGAAAATGCATTTTAGCCGACTGGCAGTGTATGGCCGCCGCCTTGGGGGCATACGGGCGCACGCGTAGCGCCAGAGTTAGTCGGTCAGCGGCCTTCGGACCATGCGGTTGCGTCGGCGCCGGCCGGCAGGATCATCGGGCAGCCGGGATCCGTCGCTGCGCGGAAAACCGCCTCGGCGACGTCCTGCGCTGTCGTTACTTCACCGCTCGCGGCATGCTGCCGCATCGCAGCCATCGTTTGTTGAACGAAGCCGGCGTAGGCGTCGGGGAAGCCGCCGTTCGCCGCGATCTGCGCCCGCGCGGTGCTGCCGAAGCTGGTTGTAGGCGCCGCGCCCGGCACGACCACCCGCGCGCGGATGCCGAATTCCGCCAGCTCCAGTGCAGCAGACTCGGTCAGCGCGTTCACCGCCGCCTTGCTGGCGCGATAGATCGACAGGAGCGGCAGCGGCTTGATGGTCGTGCTGGAGCTGACGTTGACGATCACGCCTGCCCGCCGGTCGCGCATGCCGGGCAGCACCGCCTGCATCATCGCGACCGTCGAGAACGTGTTGGTCTCGAAAATACGCCGCACCGTCTCCATCGAGGTGCCTTCCACGGCATTCAGCCAACCAATTCCGGCATTGTTGACCAGCACATCGATCGCGCCCGCCTCGGCTATCGCAGCCGCGATACTTCCAGCATTTGTCACATCGAGCGGCAGCACGCGCAGCCCGTCCGACGCTGGCAACGTGCTTGCCGAGGGATCGCGCATCGTCGCCACCACGGTCCAGCCCTGTGCAAGGAAATAAACGGCGGTCTCGCGGCCGAAGCCGGTCGAGCAGCCAGTGATGAGGACAGTGTTCATGAGTAAACAGCTCCTTACGGAAGGTAAAGGATAGGCTGTCATGGCCGGACCTACTACGCTTGGAAGTCCGTATATCATGTGAGATAGTCCGACATGTACGATCCGCTCGCCCAGGTGATCAGCCTGCTCCAGCCCAGCGCCTCCTTTTCCAAGCTGGTCACCGCATCCGGCTGCTGGGCCGTGCGCCCGCCCGGGACGGGACCCTTCTATGGTGCGATGCTCGAGGGCGACTGCGAACTGTCCATCACAGGGTATGCGCCGTTCAGGCTGGGCAGGGGCGATTTCATGCTGGTCCCCGCTACCCACGATTTCAAAGTGAGCAGCCTCTTACCACCGCCGGGCGGGCGCGTGACCGAGCCGGTTGAGATCCGCCCGGGCGTCTTCCACCTCGGAGAGCCCGGCGCACCCGACACGCGTATGCTGGTCGGGCATTGCGCATTCGGGTCGAACGACGCGACGCTGCTGGTCTCACTGCTGCCCGAACTGCTGGTCGTGCGCGGCGAGCGGCGGCTAACGACGCTGGTCGAGCTGCTGAGCGAGGAAGCCCGCGCCGACCGACCCGGCCGCGAGGTCGTGCTTGCCCGCCTTCTGGAAGTACTGCTGATCGAGGCGTTTCGCGCAACGACAGGGCCGACCGCCGCGCCCGGTCTGTTGCGCGGGCTTGCCGACGAGAGGCTCGCGGCGGTGCTGCGCCGGATGCACGGCGAGCCAACCCGTCCCTGGACAGTGGGCGAACTGGCGAGGGAGGCGGCACTGTCGCGCTCCACCTTCTTCGATCGGTTCCGCCGCGAGGTCGGCGTGTCCCCAATGGAGTATCTGTCTGGCTGGCGCATGGCGATTGCTAAGAATTTGTTGCGCAGTAAAGGGGTCACCGTGGCCGAAGTCGCGCAGCGTGTCGGCTACAACTCGTCGAGCACGTTCAGTGTCGCGTTTGCCCGCCAAGTCGGCGCTTCGCCGACGACGTACACCCGCGAGCACGCGCGCGCCATCGTGGGGTAGCGAGCGCATCTTCTGCTCGGGCCTGAAGAGCGGCGACATTTAAATGGTCAAGGCTGAAGCAGATCGTGCACGCCTCGGGCAAACCGATGCTTGGCGGATCATTCGGCGACGAGCGATGGAGCCGGGATCATGACGCCGATCGGCAACCACTCGTTTCGGGCAACGGGTATCACGGCCTACCTGCCCAACGGCGGAACGCTCGAGCGCGCGCAGACCATGGCCGCACACGAGAGCCCGCGCACCACCAAGCTCTACGACCGAACCAAGGAGCATCTTACTCAGGAGGAAATTGAGCGTATACGGCTCTGCGTATTGCAACACAGACTCGAGCTATCCTCAACACTGCCCTTGAGCTGGCTCCAGGGCCCCGTGCGCAGCACGCCTTCGGCATGACGCCCCTAGCCTTCTCAATCCGCCCCCGCCGCGGTAAGTCGCGGACGTAACGCAGGGTGCCGCGATGGAGAGACCGCGTCCCTACGCTTTCGGAGCCTTCACCCTCGATCTCGCCCGCGGCGTCCTGGAATGCGACGGCCGGCCGGTCGAGCTCTCGTCACGCGGCTTCGACATCCTGCTTGTCCTGGTCGAGGCGCGCGACCGGGTGGTGACGCGCCACGAGATCCTGACCCGGGTCTGGGGCGGCCGGATCGTCGAGGAAAGCAATCTCTCGGTGCAGGTCTCGAAACTTCGCCGCGCACTCGGCGATGACGAGAACGGCGTGATCGCGACGATCCCCGGCCAGGGCTACCGTTTCGTGGCCCGCATCACCGAGCTCGCACCGGCGGCCGAACCCGCGCCTCCAGCCGCCCCATCCCCCGTCCCGACGCCGGCGCCGCCCGGCCGCACCGCCCGCGCGCCACGGCGTGCGCTGCTGCCCGCACTCCTCGCGCTCCTGCTGCTCGCGTCCCTCGGCGCCGGCTGGGTCGTCTTCCGCCACCGCGCGCCGCCGCGGCTCTCGATCGTGGTGATGCCGTTCCACGACCTCAGCGACCATCCCAACCATCAATACCTGGCCGACGCCATCAGCGACGACATCACCACCGATCTCGCCCATCTGCCCGGCAGCCTGGTGGTCGCGCGCGAGACGGCCGACAGCTATGCTGGCCGCGCCGTGCCGGCGCCCGCGGTCGGGCGCGCGCTCGGCGTGCGCTACCTGCTCGAGGGCAGCCTGCGCGCCGAAGACGCCAACCTGCACATCAACGTCCAGCTGATCGACACGCTCGGCGGCGGCCATCTCTGGTCGGAGCGCTTCGACATCACGCGCGCGGGCCTGGCCGACGCACGCGCCCGCATCGTGGGCCATATCGCGGGCGGACTGTCCCAGGCGCTCGACCGCGTGGAAGCGGCACGCACCGGGCAGGAGGGCAGGCGGGACCCCGACGCGGTCGACCTCCTGTTCCGCGCCCGCTCGCGCCTCGACCATGACGACACCCTGGCAGGCTACGAGGCGGCGACCGCCTTTCTCCGCAAGGCCGTCGCCCTCAGACCCGATTTCGCCGAGGCGCAGGCGGCGCTGGCGTTGGCGCTCCTGCACAAGATGCGCGGCACCGACGACCCGGAGGCCGAGCCTGACGAACGGGAGGCGCGGGCCGCGGTGGGTCGCGCGCTGCATCTGGCACCCGACGGCGACACCGCCCTCGTAGCACTCGCCGAGTTGCAGGTGTCCGACGGACATTTTTCCGAGGCGGCCGACACGGCGCGGCAGGTGCTCGCCCGCAACGCGAACGACGTCGACGCGATCGACGTGCTGGCAGCCGCGACAGCGAACGAGGGCGACGTGGCCGCCGCTGCCGATGCGCTCGGGGAGATCACCCGGCTGGATCCCGAGGAGCATCGCCGCCGGATCCGCGACCTGCGGCTCGGAACCTTCCGTCTGCTGCAGGGACGCCTGGGCGACGCGCAGGCCGCGTTGCGCCGCGCGATCGCGGGCGAGCCCGATCCCGAACCCGGCGCTCCCGACTGGGGCCCGCCGGAAGAGGCGCGCCTGATGCTGATCGCGGCGGCCTGCCTCGACGGGCATGCGGACGTGGCACGCACGATGTACGCGGCCTATGCGCGCGTGTGGCCGCATCGCACGACGTGGCGGATCGCGGCGCAGGCGGCGCGGTCGATGGCGGCGCTGCCCGGCTTCGTGCGCATGATCGCGGCGCTGCACGATGCGGGAATGCCGGCATTCGCCGACGAGCACGTGGATGACGGCGTGCCACCCTCCGCCACGATGCTGCCCGACACGAGCTTCGGGGCGACACCGAGCCGCCTGCCGGGTGCGGCGACGATCGATACCGCGGCGCTCGCCGATCTGCTGCGTGCGAAGCGCGCCGATCTGGTGCTCGATCTTGGCCCCGGCGTCGCGGTGCTACCCGATGCCGCCTGGGAGGGCGACGACCGGAACGCCGACGATGCGCAGTTCGAGGATTCCAGGCTCGCGGCACTCCGTCCCGGCGGACACGCGGCCACGATCGTCGTGATGAGCGACGGCACCTACGGCACGGTGTCCTACAACGCGGCGCTCCGGCTTGTGCAAATCGGTTACACGCGCGTAGTGTGGTATCGCGGCGGCGAGGAAGCGTGGTCGGCCGCGAAAAATCCCAGTCTTGATCGACGACCCTAGAAAACCTGAGAGGTCCAGATGTCGGACGTGCAGCCAACCGTGGGACAGGTGCCGGCTGGGCCGGACTTGCTGCAGCGGACGCGCGTGATCAACGTGGTTTTCACGTTCGATCTCGATGTCTACGATCGCATCAACTCGGGGGGAGGGTTTCCGTCGGTCGTGAAGGCGGGCGAGGCGCCTGTTTCCGCCCCCATTCCGCCGCCGCAGACGATCACCATCGATCCCCTGCCGGATCATGCCGATCAGGCAACGATCAACAAGCGGGTGGCGGATCTGGCGGTTGTCGCAATGTCGCTCGGCTACGCCTCGTCCCTTGTGGCGACCGCTTTGAGCATGCCTGTCACCTGAGAGGCAAGAAGGCCAGGGCGCTGCCCTGGACCCCGCCAAGGGGCAGTCGCCCCTTGGATCCCATGACTTCAACAAATGGGTTCTAAGGGCGACGGCCCTTAGCGGGATCCAGAGCCCGTGCGCAGCACGCCTTCGGTGTGCTGCCCCTGACTTTACTTCGCCTTCAACGCGGCCGCCAGCACGGTCCCGTTGATGCTCCCCAGCCCCGTCACCGCATCCCACCCCGTGCCGGCCTTGTAGCCGGTGTTGGTGCCACTGGTGACGTCGTCGAACACCGACCCCTCGCCCAACCCGTAGAGCGTCGGGTTCAGCGATCCCACACGCCGGCCAAGCTGCGCGTTCAGCAGTGCCACCAGCCCGGCATAGAGCGGTGCCACCGCACTCGTGCCGCCGATCAGCCCGACCTGCTGGCCGTTCAGGACCAGGGTATAGCCGCTGTTCGGGTCGCCATTGCCGGAGATGTCGGGCACGCCGCGCCCGACATGGCCCGCCGGGTTGATCGATTTCGGCACGCCGGCCTTGCCCTGCCAGCTCGGCAGCGGAAAGGAGTTGCTGACGCCGCCGCCGCTGCCGCCCCAGGCCACCTGCGCGAAGGTGCTGCCCGCGACGTTCTCGACCGTGGTGCCGCCGCAGCCGGTCACGTTCGGATCGGACGCGGGATACTCCACCGCGGCCGGGCTCTCGGACCCGCCATCGCCCGAGGAGGCGAACACGGTCACCCCGAGCGGCCCCGCCTCCGCGATCACCGAGCTCATGGAGCCGACCGCATTGCCCCACCCTCCCTCGTCGCCGCCCCAACTGATCGACAGCACCGAGGGCTTGTTGGCGGTGTCGTGGATCGCAGTGCTGAGCGCGTCCACCCAGCCCTTCTCGTTGTTGGGGGCTGCGTAGACCACGATATGTGCCCCCGGTGCCGCGGCCGCCGCCACCGTGATGTCGAGCATCGTCTCGACATCCGGATTGGTCACGGTGAGGTCGTTGCACACCCACGGCTTGCCGGTCGCGAGGTAGAGCTCACGGACATGGCCGCTGCCGTCGACGAAGTTGACGTGCTGGCCGCTGTCGGCCTGCATGTAGCCGCACAGCGGCGAGCCCGCCACCGGTGCGGGACCGTTGGAAGCCGCGGTCAGGTCGTTATGCGCCCAGCCCGCGCCGACATTGGCGTAGAGCTCGTGCACGTGCCCGTCGGTGCCGATGAAGTTGATGTGCTGGCTGGTATCCTTTCCGAAGTAGCTGTCCAGCGCGCTGCCCGCGGCGGCTGAAACAGGAGCCTTGGCGTTCACGGTCAGGTCGTTGCACACCCAGGGTTTGCCGGTCGCGAGATAGAGCTCGTAGACATGGCCGTTGGTGCCGATGAAATGCACGTGCTGGCTGCTGTCGGCCTGCCAGTAGCTGCTGAGCGCGGTGCCCGCCGCGGCAGGGGGGGCCTTCGAGGCGGCGGTGAGATCGTTGATCGCCCAGCCCGCACCCTTGTTGGCGTAGAGCTCGTGCACGTGCCCGTCCGTGCCGATGAAGTTGATGTGCTGGCTGGTGTCGGTCCCGTAATAGCCAGCGAGCATGCTGCCGGACGCGACGGTGACGTTGGTCTTGGCCGCCGCCGTCAGGTCATTGCACTCCCACGCTTTTCCCGGAGCGATGTAGAGCTCATAGATGTGGCCGTTGGCGCCCACGAAGTCGATGTGCTGGCTGCTGTCGACCTGCCAGTAGGCGGCGAGCGGCGAGCCCGCCCGCGGCAGGACGCCCTTCGAGGTGACGGTGAGATCGTTGTGCTTCCAGGGCGCGCCGACCTCGATGTAGAGCTCGTGCACGTGGCCGTCGATGCCGATGTAATGGACGTGCTGGCTGCTGTCGGTGCCCCAGAAGCTGGTCACCGCCGTGCCGGCGGCGGGCAGGGGCGCGCTGGCGACCACGGTGAGATCGTTGTCGAGCCACTCCGAGCCGGGCTCGGCGTAGAGCTCGTGCACATGACCGTCGGTGCCGATCGTGTTGACGTGCTGGCTCGTGTCGACGCCGTAATAGGAGTGGAGCCGGCTGCCCGCCGCGACAAGCTGGCCCGGCAGGCCGTTCGGCGCACCGTCCACGCTCACGAAAGTCACCGTGGGCACGGCGACCTTCGCGATCGTCTGGAAGTAGGTCTGTATGTCGGACGTGTGGTAGCCGCCGCCGAACTCGAGCAGGCCGATCGCCTGGCCGGCGGCCGAGCCCGTCGGGAACTTGTAGAGCGAGGCGACCTGGGAAGGGGTCAGCCCGGACGTCCCGCCGGCCATGGGCTCGATGTTCGCGGCCGTGGTCCGGAACAGCGGGCGCGCGAGCGGACGGTCGTCGAGGCCCACGACGTGCTCGACGATGCCAACGAGCTCGACCGGGATCAGCACCGGTCCCTCGAAGCCGCGGTGGCGCGTGCCCTCGTGACGGTAATGCGCGAGCTCGATGCCGAACGCGGTGCCGATCTGGCGGGCGGTGCCGGTCAGGCCGACGGTGCGGCGCGCGGCGTCGCTGCTGACGACGGCGAGCCCGTTCGCGGACGCGAAGGCGGCGACCGCCTGGAGGTCGGCGTCGGACGCGCCGTACTGTGCGGCGAACGCCTCGTGCGAGAGCGGCGCGGACATGCCGGCCACCCATGGCACGGGCGGGGGCGGCACGTCGCGGCGGCTGCGCACGCGGATGGTGATGGCCACGATCTGGCCGGGATCGACCGCACCGAGGCGGATGGCGCCGGTGCGGAGCGGTCTGTCGCTGCCCGGGATGGCGTGCGCCTGGCGGGTCTCGGGGCGGGGAGGGGCGATGGCTGACATGGCGGGAATGTCCTCTGCTGGCCGTCCATTCGACGGCGCCGGCACCCTCGTCGCCCTGTGCCGCCGGCGTCCTTAATGCGCCTCCGAACTCTTCCGAAAAGGTATGAAACAGCGTCGGAACAACGGGTTGGCGGCGCAGCGCGGGACGGTAGGCCTCAGCTTTTCGGAACGAGCCCGAACCGGACATGGGCGCCGCCTGCTTCAGCCCGCTCGGTGAGCGCGCCGAAGCTCAGCCCGAGTGTCAGTTTCCCCATTCGATGCGACTCAGCACTTGTGGTAGATCAGTGAGTTAGCTCGAAGTTTTCTCCTAACCACCGGACTCTGGTTCCTCAACCATGGGACTCGTTGCCAGGTCGGATACCAGCTTCCGGCCATCTCAAGATCAGGATCCGCACGACGCGACCTGAGAGGCGCGATCTGCGGCTTCGCGTGCTCCCACCGCTTTCGACTGAGCATGAAACAACGAAAGCGGTCGCTGAGGCTGCGGCGAGGTAACTCGGGAATCACGCGCTCGGGCCAGACGTCCTGGAGATCAGGGGGGGGATTCCTGGAGACACCGTTTGGCTGAGAATCTCGCGGTTAAGGAACAAATCGACGGACATCGCCCGAGTCGCATCGATTGGGGAAAACGACAGGTGGCGCCCGATCGATCTGTCGCGGGTGATCGGGGCACGCTTCGGCGTGCGCCTGGCCGAGTGTCGCGTGAGGTCGGTGCTGCGACGCCCGGGGGTTCCGCCGCCCGCCCGCCCGCCCGCGGCATCCCGGCCACGATGCTGCCGCTCAGCAGGTGCGCAGCCCAGCAGGTGCATAGAAAAAACTTCGCAGGCCTGGAAGCTACCATCCCCGAGCACGCACGCAGCAAGCCGATCGAGTTGTGGTGGCAGGACGAGGCCCGCGTCGGCCAGCAAGGCACGCTGACACGGTTCTGGGCGGAACGCGGCAGTCGGCCAGCCGCACCGCGCGACTGTCGTTACCTCTGGGCCTACATCTTCGGTGCCGTATGTCCGACGCGCGGCACGGGTGCGGCGCTGGTGCTGCCCTCCGCCAACACCGAGGCCATGAACCTGCACCTGGCCGAAATCAGCCGCTGCGTGATGCCCGGCGCGCACACCCGGTGGTCACGCTGGACGGCGCGGGCTGGCAATGGCAGGGCCACCATTCGAAGGTGCCGGACAACATCCGTCTACTTCCGCTGGCGCCCTATAGCCCCGAGCTGAACCCGCAGGAAAACATCTGGCAGTATCTTCGTCAGAACCAGCTCGCCATCCGGATCTTCCAGTCCTGCAACGCCATCGCCGACGCTTGCTGTCAGGCCTGGAACAGCCTCACCGCACAGCCGGAACGCATCACATCCATCGCAACCAGAGAATGTACACTACAGGTCAAGGTTTGATGCCGTTGGTATAAGAAATATACCGCATCGGAACAACCGTGTCAGCCTGCGGACGGATTGTCGTAAGTCCGAGATGGAGCAAGCTGTCCATCGGCGATATTCCTCAGTGTTCAGGGCTCCGCGACCTCAAGGGGCAGCGTCCCTTGCCTTATTTCCGTCAAAGCCTGGGTGGTAACGGCGCTCGGCGTGTCCCACGAGCTGCTCCGGGTAGAAGTAGACCTCCCGCAACGCGCCGCTCGCGTAACGCCCCGCCTCGTCATCGAAATGCGGCGACCCCGGCTGCCCGCTCTCTCCGCCGGCGGTGACCGCCAGCGCCCGGATGCGCGGCCCGAACTCCACCACTGCCACGAAGCTGTTGCCGAGCGTCCCATACCACTTCCGCGTGTTCGGATAAGCGTGCGCCCCGAACGATGCGAGGGATCCCCAACGGCTCGAGGTGAACGGCACGGCGATGCTCGGTCGCGCATCGTCGAAATGCCCGTCCAGCAGATCGTCCAGGCGCTGGAACCGGTTGATCTGCCCCCATGGCTGCCGCCAGTCGCCGAAATCGTGCACGAGACGCGCGCTCGCCTCGCTGAGCGCCGCGAGCTTCTCCCGCGCCGTGATGCGCACCTCCATCCAGTCGTACGGCGACATGCCAGCCGCCTTCGCCGGCTCCATGGCGGCCGCCCACATGTCCTCACCCCAGAACACCGCGAGCGACGTTGCGACCGAGTCCGCCGCCCAACGATCGTTCCAGCCCCGCAGCACCGCGACCTGGTCGCGCAGCGACCCCTTCAGCGGATCGGCCGCCGGCAACGCGTCATACGCCGCCACCAGCGGCGGCACGAGCCGCGCGAACGCCGGCAGCCACGGATCGAATGCTGCTTGCTCCAGCCCCGACAGCGTCCACCCCGTCCGCCCGGTCAGCAGCCGGGTCGCATGCACGCCTCGCGGGTTCTCGCCGAACCGGTCCATATATCGCGGGAAGTCCGCGGGTTTTGGGCTATACGGGCCCGCCGCCGAATACGGCCAATCGTTGGTGTTCATCACCCAGCCGTTTGGCGGGTCAACCACGTGCGGCGTCCGGGCGAACGGCACGATCCCGTGCCAGTCGGTCGCCGGATCTGCCCCGTTCACCGGCCTGGCGTAGTCGAACCGGTCGTCACGTGCAGGGATGAACTGCGGATGTAGGTAGGCGATCTCGCCCTTGTCGTCGGCGAAGATCGTGTTGTTCGACGAGTTGGCCTTGAACTCGTTCGCGATCCGCAAGAATGACGCGAAATCGCTCGCCTTCGTCCGCAGCCATGACTGCTCGAGCGCGGCCACCGGCGTGTTCATCAGCGCGATGCTGATCCACTTGCCCCGGGCCGCCCGCACCACCGGTCCGTGCTGCGTGCGAAAGACCGTGAACCGTCGCGACGCCATCGCCCCTGACGAGGTGCGATACACAACGTCGACCGTCGACACCCCGATCGGCCGCCACGCGTCGCCATACCGGTAGAACAGCCGCCCCCCGCCCTGCGTGACCGCCTCGGCAAACTCGTCCACCGCATCCACGCCGCTCGACGTGTGCATCCACCCGATATGAGGGTTGAACCCCTGGTAGACGAAGAACTGCCCCCAGGTGACCGCTCCATAGGCGTCGAGCCCCTCGTCGCTGCTCATCTGCAGCTCGGAACGAAAGAAGAACGAGGTGTGCGGGTTGATCAGCAGCAGCGCGTGCCCCTCGCGCGTGAGCGCTGGCGCGATCGCGATCCCGTTCGAGCCGCCCGGCTCGCGCGGAACGACGAGCCCAGACCGGGCTGCCGCTTCGGGCGTAATCGAGGGAGGGATCGACGCACCCGGCATCCCGTAGAACCGCTGCAATGCGGGGAGCGACACGCGCTCGGTGTCGCCGCCGATGCTCCCTTCGGTGAAGCTCAGCGCCATCCACGGCTCGAAATGCCGGATCACGCGCGGCTTCACGTTGGGATGCGTCGCGAGATACCAGTTCAACCCGTCCGCCCACCCGTCCATCAGCGCCCGCAGCCAAGCCGGGCTCGCGGCGTAGTCGGCCTTCAGCACGACGGGATCGATGAACAGCCTTGCCCGCAGATCCGCCCAGATCGCGGCCTCGCCCGAAGCCTCGGCCGTACGGCCGAGTGCTGTCAGGTAGTTGATCTCGACCCGGTTGAAGTCGTCCTCCGCTTGCGCATAGGCCATGCCGAACACCGCGTCGCGGTCGGTGCGGCCGTGCACATGCGCGATGCCCCAGTTGTCGCGGACGATGGTCAAGCGTGCCGCTTCCCGCTCCAGGGCGGAAGACCGGCCGACGGTCGAGGCGCACGCGCTTGAAGCGCCCAGCAGGCACAGCGCGATGGAGGCGGTGAAGGAGAGGCAGAACCTTCTCACCCGATGCACGCTGTCGCTCATGCCGTCTTCCTGGTCCCTGTCGTCTCAGGACCATATCCGCGTCGTTCCAATCGGGGGAGAGGCTTCGCACGCCCGAAACGTCGAAGAAAACCACCCTATCGGCTGTCGCTGGCTGTGGTTTCCGACAGGCAGGTGGGACGAGGTTTGCTCTTGGCTGACGGCCTGAGGCACGTCGTGACGTTGAGGACGGCGGTCTTGCGCGCGCGAGCCGCAAGTCAGCACGGGCGGAGATGGCGGTCGGCGCCGACGGGCGGAGAGCAAGCGACAAAGGCACGGGACTTGCTCCGCAGGCTGCAAGGAGTACCACATGGACGTCGCCGCACCTTCTTCATCTGTCTTGCGGCGCCAGATGAGCGGAGTGGACGGACTTCTCGTCACCCTGGCGGGGTTATCGCCCAGCATCGGCGTCTTCGTCGTCGGTTCCGATGTGATCCATATGGTCGGCAGCGGGGCCGTGATCTGCTTCCTCGCCGCTGTGATCCTCGGCATTGCCATGGCGTCGATCTACGCCGAGCTGGGATCAGCCATCCCCAGTGCCGGCGGTGAATACGCCATCGCTGGGCGCCTTCTGGGGGCAGACGCCGGCTTTGCTATGCTCTCGATCAATCTGTTCGGCCTGGGCTTGGCGATGTCGTTGTCGAGCTTGGGAGTTGCCGGCTACCTGCAGGCGGCTGTCCCCGGTCTGCCGTCGATTCCCACGGCGCTGGGTCTGGTGGTGGTGGTCACGGGGCTGGCAGTGCTCAGCATTCGGGCCAATGCGTTGGCGACCGGGGTGCTTTTGGGATGCGAGATGGCCTCCCTGGCCGCTGTCGCCTGGCTCGGCTTCTCCCACGTACAGCCGGCGGCAGTTGCGCGATTGTGGCATCCGATGATGGCCGCTCCGACCGGCGGCTTGCACGCGGTGCCGCTGGCCATATTGGGAACCGGGGCCGCCGGCGGCATCTACGCCTTCAATGGATATGGCTCGGTGATCTTCTTCGGCGAGGAGCTCCGCGACGCACGGCGCAGCGTGGCCGCCATCGTCTATGGATCCCTGGCGATCGCGGCCGTGACAGAGCTCGGGCCGATGGTCGGCATCGTCGTCGGCGCCCCTGATCTCGCTCAGCTTGCGGGAGCGCCAGCACCGATCGCGCAGTTCGTCGGACACGCCGGTGGACCGGTGTTTGCCCGCGTCGTGAGCCTGGCCGTGGCGGCCGCCATCTTCAACACGATGATCGCGATCATGCTGACCGCCGGGCGCCAGCTCTATGCCACGGCACGCGACAATGCGTGGGGACAATCGGGTTTGCGTCTTGCAGCCCTCCACCCGCGCTTCGGCTCCCCTCACGTCGCGACGATGGCGATGGGCGGCGCAGCGCTCGTCTGCTGCTTGTTGCCCGCAAGCATGGTTGTCACCATTCTGGCGAACGGCAACGTCGCCACCTACGCGACGTTGAGCCTGTCCGCGATCGCGGGGCGCCGCAACGGGTCGACCGCCTGCACTCAGGCTCGCGCACCATTGTTCCCGCTCGGGCCGATCTTCGTGCTCGTGGCGATGGCTGGCGTGGTCTGGGCGGATTTGCTCGACCCGTCCACCGGGCTGCCCGGGCTGATGGCCACGTTGGCGATGGTGGGATTGGGTGTCGCACTACGCAGGGCGGCGGTGCGCGGCAATCCGGCTTGGCACATCCGGACCAACTCGGTTCGTGAGCGTTAGTCAGCCGGTGGAATTTTTCGACGCGGTCACATCGGTCAGCATGTCGACCACCGCGGACAGCGATTGCGCGGCGTCTTGCCCTGCTTCGCGGGCCCGCTGCCAGATCGCCTTCTGCTGGTCGGCGCCGGTGCCTCGAAGCGCGATCGCACGCGCCGCGTCCAGCGCCTCGGGACAACCTAGCGCCTCGGCGTCCTGCTCGACCAATGCAGCCAGCTCGTCCAGGTGGACCGCGACCGGACGCATCTCGGCAGACGTCTCGTCGATCAGCGTGGCTGCGGCGCCGTGACACTGGACGCGCCAGAAATTCTCGCTGGCGATCGCGCGCGATCCTCCGGTCAGGCCGGCATGGACCTCATCACGACGGTCCAGCATCCGAACCACGCACCGATACAGCGAGGCGATCGCGACGGAATCCTCAACCGAGGCGCAGCTGTCGCACACGCGCAGCTCAAGAGTCGGGAATTTTCCCGAGGGACGGATCGCCCACCAGAGGTAACTCTCGTCCGGGATCGCGCCGGAGCGGAGCATGACCGAGACGTAGCGCGCGTAGTCTGCTTCGTCTTCCATGAGGTCCGGCAGGCCGGAACGCGGCCACTCCCGGTATGCGGCCATTCGATACGATTTGAGGCCGGTGTCGCGCCGCTCCCAGAACGGCGACGAAGCCGAAAGCGCGAGGAACAGCGGCATGTAGGGAACCATCCTGCGCATCAGCATCGCCCGTCGCGACGGGTCCGGCAGCTCGACATGCACGTGCAGCGCACAGACCATGTTGCGTGAGGCCAGGATGCCGTACTCGGCGACCATCCGTTCGTAGCGCTCACCCTCGCTCCGGTCCTGGTCGGGCCAGCAGGAGTTCGGATGAGTACCGGATGCGAAGACCAGCAGGCCGTGGGCGCGGGCGAGTGATCCCAGCGTCGCGCGGGCGCCCATCAGCCCTTCGAGCGCTTGGTCGGCTTGATCCGTAGGGGGAGTTTGGATCTCAACCTGGCTTTGCAGGTTCTCCCGCCCCGCACCCTCAATCCGTTCCGCGACCGCCGCGTGAAACGCCTGAGCGGCTTCGCCGGCCGGTGTTCCGCGCGTCGCCGCGTCTGCGAGGAAGAACTCCTCCTCGATGCCGAACCGGTAGCGTGAGTCCGTTGCGATCGTCATCAGTCGACACTAGGGCGTGCGTCGTCCGCGATGGAGTCCTTCTTTCGGGCGGACCGTCTGCTCGGCTGATCCATGCTGGGCGCCATCTGAGTCGTAGCGGCGCATCGCCGGGAGCCAGGTTTGCTGAGCCTCGAGGTGCCGGCGCCAAACGCTCGCGCTCGGAGACACCTAAGCCGACCGACACGACGCTCCACTCTGAGAAGGGGGCAGTCGCGACGGAACCTAAAATCCTGTGTGAACGACTCCGGCGACGCAAGGACAAAGTTGATGTTTTGGTGCTGCGGTCGGGTGCGGTCATGTGTTCGGCCTACTCATGCGGTCCTCATGACCGTTGGCCCTGATGCAATCCGCAGCCTGGTTCCCGATCAGATTCGCGCGCGCAAGAGCGCGGAACTTTCGACGGGTTCTACCAGGCTCCGGGCTCGACCGGTTTGCCATCACGCCACCATTGCCCTCGCTACCCCGTCAGCCCGCGGCGACCGCTGACGGGTATTTCTGGCGCCTTACGCGACTGCCGCCAGCGTTTGCGGCGCACGATAGGTTCCGCCTCTCACCAATAGCGTCCAGATGATGCGCGCTGTCTTGTTGGCTTGTGCCACGGATGCAAGCCGCCGGCCGGCGCTCCAGCAAGCTCTTCAACAAGGCGACCTCCGCGGTCGTCTTGGTCCGGGCATGGCGGATGATCGCGGTCGCGCCGAGCGCGAGCAGGCGGCGCAGATATTGGTCACCCTGTTTGGAGATGCTTCCCTGCCTCTGCTTGCCGCCCGTCGAGTGCTGCTTGGGAACAAGCCCGATCCAGGCTACGAGCTGCCGGGCCGAATGGAACTGGGTTGGATCGGTGATGGTCGCCACGATCGCCGATGCCGTGATCGGCCCGACGCCGGGGATGCTGGCAAGCCGCCGGCTGGTTTCGCTGTCCTTGTGCCATGCCAGGATGGTCGCTTCGACCTCCTTCACCTGTTTACCCAGTGCTTCGAGCTGGCACGCGGGGCCGCGCAGAGCCTGCCTCGCCAATCTCGGCAGGCTGACCTCGTCCTCATCCATGAGCGCCGCGACGAGATCGCCGATCCGGCTGATGCCTTGAGGCGCGATGATCCCCATGTCAGCCATGTGCCCACGCAGTGCATTCACGAGCATTGTCCGCTGCCGCACTAAAAGATCGCGCGTTCGATGCAGCATCAACACTGCCTGCCGTTCGGCCGTCTTTACCGGCACGTATCGCACGGTCGGCCGTGTGACCGGCTCATAGATCGCCTCGGCATCGGCCGCGTCAGTCTTCCCGCGCTTCACGTAAGGCTTGACATAGGATGGCGGCACCAAGCGGACTTCATGACCGAACGCCTTGATCTCGCGGGCCCGATGGTGGGCTGCCAAGGATCGCGAGGCGACGCTCGCTGACCAGCTTTCCATGCTGGTGGACCGGACCGGCTATCGCACCATGCTGCGGGAGAGCCGCGCCGAAGAGACTGTCGATCGCCTCGAGAACCTGCAGGAGCTGCTAACGCTCGCCGGCGGCTTCCACACCCCGACCGAGCTGCTGGACCATGCGGCGCTCGCCAACGCGGCTCCGGGCGAGACGGTCGACGGCCGCGTGCAGCTGATGACGCTGCATAAGGGCAAGGGGCTCGAGTTCCCGCACGTCTTCCTGGCCGGCTGGGACACCGGCAGCTTTCCGAGCGCCTACGGCGACCACGACGAGGAGCGCCGTCTCGCCTAAGTCGCCCTGACACGCGGCATGCAGCGCGTCGCAGTCACCCACGTCAGCTACCGCGGCAGCTTCGCCCGTCCGTCGCCCTTCATCGAGGACATCCCTGCTGTGAACCGCGTCGTCGGATGGCTCGGCACGAGGTCCGAGAGAACTCCCGCCAGCACTGTCGCGGCCCGTCTGATGGCAGCGTTCGACGACACCGGCTTACAGTGGCAAGGATGGTAGACGCGAGGGCCGGGCCGGTGGCGCACGACTGTCGTCGCAGCAAGGGAACGTCGCACATGCGCGCTCCCGGCTTCGCCGCCCTTGCCCGCCGTCCGACCGCGCGGCGCGAGAAAGGGATCACGTGAAGGCGTGACAGCATTGAAGGGATAGCGATGGACATGATGATCGGAGCGCCGCGGTCGCCAATGCACGAGCGGATCGCGCCCATCTCCCAGCAGATCTGGACCGACAAGTACCGGCTCAAGGCGATCGACGGTACACCTGTCGACCTGACGATCGAGGACACCTGGAGGCGGATCGCGTCGGCGCTCGCCGCGGTGGAAGATGCACCGAGCGCCTGGGAACAGCGCTTCTACGAGGCGCTCGAGGATTTCCGCTTCCTGCCGGCCGGTCGCATCGTCTCCGGCGCCGGCACGGCCAGGCGCGTTACGCTTTTCAACTGCTTCGTCATGGGCGACATCGCCGACGATCTCGGTTCGATCTTCGACCATCTGCGCGAGACCTCCGCCGTGGTGGTGATGTCGCATTCGTGGCAGAGGAACTGAAGGCGATATTTGACCCACGCGGCGGTCAGTGCACTTGACGGCAGGAATCCTGGAAGACGATGGCCGCCGGCATCGGAGCACGGGTCGGATCTACTCGAAAGCCCGGCACCGGCCCTCTCTCGATCAGTGCGATTGTATCTTCTCACTAGTCAGGATTGGGTAGTGTGATTGCTGGACGCCTGCGCCGAACCCACGCTGAGCGTGTCACTGGTTCGACTCTGGTTGCGCCTGCGCATAGAGCATTCCTTTATCGACCCGGGCGCGGGGGGGTGAGAAACGCGTCGACTGTTTCAACGTACGCATCTGGCTCCTCGTATGAAGGAAGGTGCCCGCTACGCTCGAACACGTGGAAGCGGGCGCCTGGTATCGCTTTAAACATCCGCCAGGCCGTGACGAGGGCGACGTTCAGGTCAAACCGGCCCGTCAAAATGAGTGTGGGAACGGTGATCCGATGTAGCTGCGGACCTAGATCAACAGTCTCCACCGATCTGCTCATGCGATCGTTGACCGGAGCCGAGATGGTGAGCCCCGAAAAGCCGGCGAGATGTCGCGAGGCGAAATCGGGATTGTAGAAGCACTCTCGCATATGCGTGCGGATCTCGGCCTCCATTGCCGCCTGAGGGTTCAGGCCCTTAGTGCGCGCATCAGTGGCCTCGTCGAGGTCAGGAAAGACGTCCGGCAGCGGATGGACCATCCCCTTTAAAGACGCCAGTCCGTCACTGATCACCAGGCGATGAACATGTTCAGGATGCGCCAACGTGTAGGCCAGTGCGATCAGGCCGCCGAACGAGTCTCCCAGCACGTCGATCTGCTGAGCCCCTAACGCAAGCCGCACTGCATCGAGGTCGGCCACCTGAGCCTCCAGCGTCTGCGGCGCGTCCGGATGGCGTAGGACCGAGCCGCCGAGGCCGCGCTGGTCGTAGAACACCACGCTCCGCGTCCTCGACAATCGGGACCAAACGTCGTTCTGAACCATGTAGGCATGCGTCAGCCCGGGACCACCGTTGACGACCACCAGCGGTATCGTCCCGCTGTTTGGACCGAAGCGTTCGTAAGCAAGAACGACGTCAGGCGTTCGAGCAAAGTCACTCGCCCGCACCGGGTTTCGGGACACCAATAGCGACGAAACAGCTATCGCAACAATCATCCATCGGCGTAAGCGTTGCTTGTTCATGCTTCAGACATCTCCTCACGTTCGGCGGTTTTGCGGCTAAGTTCTACTCTTGCGAGTCTCTCGATCATTCGATCTGGCGGCTCCGATTGAGCGTCATCCATTTGCGATCCACATCGCCTTGTCGGAAGCCGTATCGTGTGTAAAGCGCATGAGCGTCGACTGTGCTCAGCGTCCAGTGGTCAACGCTCGTGAGCTCAGGGTGAGCCAAAATCGTCTCCACCAAAGCGCGACCAAGGCCCAGGCCTCGGGAGGCGGGATGAATGAAGACGTCGCCAAGATGGGCGCGAAGCGCATAGTCGGTAAGCAGGCGCCCGAAGCCGACCTGCTCACCAGTCGGCGCGTAGACGCCGAAGGGGAGGCAGTTGGCCCAGCTCCGCACGAGCACGTCGCGCGGTCGGTCGGCAGCCCAATAGGTCTCGGCAAGCGAGGCAAAAACCATCTTCATATCGATCCGCCTACGATCGTCGCTGATGACGTGGCCACTCGAGAGGACAACTGTATGGACCATGAGTATCTCCGAATGGGTCACTGCGACAGCAGTCGGTCGTAGTTCGGTCATCGACGTCCGACCTCTCCCGAGCGCTAGCGGGGAGCGGTGGCGTGCACCTTCTGCCGCGAACATAGGCGATGCCCTAGACGCCCCTTGGCACGAACAGCCGCGGCCCGGCTCTTGGGTCAACGCTTCGATGGGCATCGCCGACGCGGCCCACACGACGGGGTTTTGCTGGTCAATATCTTCGATCCGCGCCTTTCTTCCGATCGTCCTGCCGCTCGTCATCCCTGCAGACACGCCCCCAGACCCGGCGCACCGGGTTGGCGTCGGCGGCTCACCCCGGGAGCCCTTGGTCCCCTCAAAATCCATGATCCGGGCGATCGCAGACCAGTGCATGGGACTGTAGCCGGTCATCGGCCGCCGGGCCTTCACGACCTGCGCCATGTTCGCTCGCTCAGAGCCAGGCGCAGAACGGCTCCCGGATCCGGCACGGGTCGAACCACTCCGCTATCTCACGGTCGCTCGACGTCCGCGGCGTGGACGCTGCACTTCCCTTCGATGGACGTCAGACGTCCTCCGCATGGACGCTAACCGGGCAGAAGGTGGACGCCGCGGCGTCTATCCGTTTGACGCATTTGCCACCTAAACTTAGCGCCTGCCTACCCGGAACGCCGAGGATCAGGATCGATGATCAAGCCGCGCACGGCTCTCCTGGCCACCATCGTTTCTGTCGTCGTGGCCCCACTGCCCTCGCCGCACCGGTGTCCTGCATCACGCACGGCGCTTCGGCTTCCATCAGCAGCCCCGCGAGCAGGACGACCACCTCGCGCCGACCAGGTCTGGCCGGTGAGCCAGGATCGCTCGAGCCGAAACCGGTGCACAGCGAGGTCGGCTGCAAGCGCCTTCGCATCGGCCTTCAAGGTCGCCAGCGTCGATCGCGACGACGCTTCGTCCCTGATGGCGGCGGGCAGCCGGGTGAGCGGCTTACCGTCCGGCGCCTCGTAACCGAGGCTCGCACGGCCCGTGCCGGTCAGGCGCAGGATGGCGACGTAGCCGGCTGCCAACGCCTCGCGACGGGTCTGCCGGCCGTCGAGCCCGTGGTCGAGAGCGGCGGACTCCTCGGCCTCGGCGATCGTGAATCCGGCAGCGGTGGCGGCGTCGCCGAGTGCGGCTTCGAGCTGTCCCCGCATTGTGGCATGACGGCAGCGGCGTCGCATAAGGGCGAGGCTACGCACGCTTGCTGGCGTGCCGATCAGGCCTGCGGCGCGCACCACGCGATTGAACCGGCCCACACGCTCGTGCGCCATGGCTCGCTCGGCCATCGGCGTCAGCCAGGCGAGGTCCTCTGGATCGGCCGCGGCGGCGATCATCCCCAGCGCGCCGCGAAGCACGTTCGGGACCGACCAAGCGTACTGGTTGCGGACCCCGAAGCGTGCGGTGGTGTCGTGGTCCGTCGCGAACAGCATCAGACCGGGTCGCTGCCGTCGCGTCCGTCGGTGCGTGAACCGGTCGGGCACGCGGAGCATCGCCTCGGCGACGCTGCGCACGGAGCCCTCGCGGGCAACGAGCGTCGCCACGTGCGAGGCGAAGCGGGGCAGGACGCACGCGCGGTAGAGCGGAGGATGCTCGTGCACGGCGAACATCTCCTCGAAGAAACCGAAGGAGTTCGGCTCGTCCTCTACCTGAGCGGCCTCGCGCACGAAGTCGCGGACGAAGGCCAGCTCGTCCTGACCGCACGATCCCGCGATGCGCTTGGCGAAGGTCGTAAGCGTTTTCGCCGATGGCCGCGGCGTGTCGGGCGTCATCAGCGCGTCGAGCCACTCGGAGGCATCGCCGAGCGGCATGCCCGGGTCGAGCCTTGCCAGCACCTCACGGCACAACCACGACAGGCGGGGCAGATCGCGCGGCACGGCCGCCTCGTCTTGCACGGCCTGGTCGAACCACGCCTCGTCGGGCAGGCAGGATTCGTTGCTGCTGAACAACGCAAGGTACCTCAACAGGTCGTTGCGCGTGTCGACGATAGAATGTGCCTTGCTCTCTCCGGGGAGCTGGGCGGAGATCGAGAAGCCGAGCGAGTTGATCACCGCCTCGTCGGCATATCTGCGGAACCATTTCGGCGGATAGGGGAGGTGGTCGCGCCCGATCAGCTCCGGCATCATGCAGGCGCGGAGTGGAACATACTCCCGCACCATGTTCGTGCGGCGAAGTGGGGGGTAACTGGCGAACCCGCACGTCTCGACGACCCTGGCACCGAAACGATCGATCCAGGCGTCGTGGAGGCGGTGAAAGATGCCGCCGTCGATTGCCTCCATCTCGGCCAGCCACTGGACGAAAGGGCGCTCCATCGCGCCGATATCGGCCAGGACCATGCGAAGGACAGCGTAATCGGGATCGAGGCGCAGGGTATTGGTCATTCCCGATTGATACCGAGCCTCGAACTGCCGGAACAAGCTCGCCTTAGCATTGTATTGCCGCGGAGCGACAGAACGATTGCCGCCATCCCCGGCCCCTTCCTGGCTAGCGAGAAGATAGAACATCGCTATTGTTGGAGGGGAGCCGCTTACGTGCAACCGCCTCGCGGCGTTACGACTTGGCTTAATACGGGTTATCTTCCGCGCTGGTGTACGCGCAAAGCTAGGCTCAGGACCCTTTACGCGGCTCGACGCAGTGTGATTCATAGGGGATCGGAGGTGTCCGATGTCCCGTCTGGTCCTGCTTTCCGTCGCTCAGATGAAGCGGCTCGCTCCCCATTTTCCCCGTTCGCGTGGGCTCGCCAGGGTTGATGATCGTCGGGTCGTCAGCGGGATCGTCTACGTGATCCGAAATGGCCTGCAGTGGAAGGATGCACCACCAGGCTACGGCCCCTACAAGACGCTCTACAACCGGTTCATCCGGTGGAGCCGCCTCGGGGTGTTCGACCGGATCTTCGTGGCTCTGGTCGAGGAAGCAGGCGTGCCGGAACGGCTGATGATCGACAGCACCCATCTCAAGGCTCACCGGACCGCAGCGAGCCTGCTCAAAAAGGGGGTGCTCCGCGGTGCATTGGACGGACCAAAGGCGGTCTGAACTCCAAGCTGCATGCCGTCTGCGACGGGCACGGCCGACCGGTCGTCATGATGCTCACCGAAGGGCAGATGAACGACCACAAGGGCGCCGCTCTCCTGCTTCCTGTGCTTCCTCCGGCGGGCGAACTGCTGGGCGATCGTGGATACGACAGCGACGGGTTCCGGGAAGGACTGCGCGCCCGCGGAATCGAGCCCTGCATTCCACCGACCAAAAACCGGAAGGTCCCTTTGGCCTACGACAAGGTCCTCTATCGGCAGCGTCATCGGATCGAGAATGCCTTCGGCCGTATGAAGGACTGGCGTCGCGTCGCAACCCGCTACGATCGATGCGCGCACGCCTTCTTTTCAGCGATCTGCATCGCAGCCACCATCACGTTCTGGCTGCCGCAATGAGTCCTGAGCCTAGAGTGTTCGCCAACAATGTGTGCGGTCTAACCATCGATCCTCTCCCATTACAAAGCGCGAGACAATACTCGCGGATGCCTCCGAGACATTGCATTCAACGGCACGTTGGGTGGTTCGGAATCGCCTGCCCATGCGCTCTTTCCGCATAGAACGAACGTCAGCAATCCCTGATGCTTCCGCTTGAGATACTTGATCCTCGCCGAGAAGTGCCCAGCCTGATCTCACGCCCTGTTGACACGACAGGCGAGCTCATCTCGCGTCCTTTACTCCTTGGCCAGGGAGGGCCAAGTCTTGCCTAACCAACCACATTTCGGCAGGCGTACGCTGATCGGCACGGCGGCTACCAGCCTCGTGGTCGGCTCACCCGCCGGCGAAGGAGCGACGCAGAGCCCGCCCACCGAGGTCGGGACATCGGGGGCCGCGCCGTTCACCCGGACCGTCTCGCTCACGATGAACGGCGAGCCTCTGACGATCGCCGTCGACACGCGAACGACGTTGCTCGACGCACTCCGCGACCAACTCGGGCTGCACGGGACCAAGAAGGGCTGTGCGATGGGCGCTTGCGGCGCCTGCACGGTCCATCTCGACGGCAAGCGCGTGGTCTCCTGCCTCGTGCTCGCCGCCCGCTGCGACGGCCGGCACGTCACTACGATCGAGGGTTTGGGAACCGCGGACGACCTGCATCCGGTGCAACGCGCCTTTGCCGAGCACGACGCGCTCCAATGCGGCTACTGCACGCCGGGCCAAGTGATGTCGGCGGCCAGCCTGATCGAGGAGGGTCACGCCGGCTCGGACCACGAGATCCGCGAGTGGATGAGCGGCAACATCTGCCGTTGCGGTGCCTATCCGAACATCGTCGCGGCCGTGCGCGCAGCGGCGGTAGCCGGGGAGCACGCGGAGCTGGCACCCGTGCCATCCGAAGGCGAAGGCTGACGTCATGCACCCGTTCCAGATCATCGACCGCCCGAACACCACCTCTGCCGCGGGCGGCGGAGGTGGTGCCGCAGGCATGTTCATCGCCGGCGGCACCGACATGGTGCAGCTGCTGCGCGTCGGCGTGATCACGCCCGACACCCTGACCTCGCTCCAGCCCGACGGTTCGGAAGCGATCACGCGGTCGGGCAGCACCCTCCGGATCCCGGCGCTCGCGACCATGGCGGCGGTGGCGGCCGAGCCGCTCATCCGCGCGCATGCGCCCGCGATCGCGGAGGCACTGCTCGCCGCCGCCTCGCCGCAGATCCGCAATCTCGGCACCGCAGGCGGCAATCTCCTGCAGCGGACGCGCTGCGTCTATTTTCGCGACACCGCATTCCCCTGCAACAAGCGCGCACCCGGCTCCGGGTGTCCGGCGATCGCCGGACGTAATCGTGAGCTCGCGATCCTCGGCGGGTCCGAGCACTGCATTGCGACGCACCCGTCCGACATGCCCGTAGCCCTGATGGCGTTCGATGCCGTCGTGGAGACAAGCAGATCCGGGGGCCACGGCGCTCGCCGGATCCCTCTCGCCGAATTCTACCTCCTGCCGGGCGACACGCCCGAGCGCGAGAACGTGCTTGAGCCAGGCGAGGCGATCACCGCCATCATCGTGCCGACCGGGCAAGCCACGCGGCGATCGACCTACGTGAAGGTCCGCGACCGGCAGAGCTACGCCTACGCGCTCGCGTCGGTCGCGGCTGGGATGTCGGTCGCGCACGGACGGATCGCCGATGTCCGCCTCGCAGCCGGCGGGGTGGCGTCGAAACCCTGGCGATTGCACGCGGTCGAGGCCGCCCTGCGCGGCCGGGCGCCGAGCCCGGACCTCTTCGCGTCCGCCGCGCGCCTCGCAACCGAGGGTGCCGCTGCCCGCTCGGAGAACGGCTTCAAGGAGACCCTGCTCGTGAACGTCGTTCGTCGTGCGCTGGAAGCGGTGGCAGCATGATCGTGGGTGCTCCGATCGAGCGCGTCGATGCGCGGCTGAAGGTCGCGGGCCGGGCACGCTACGCCGCCGAGTTCGCGCCCCAGGGCGTTCTGCACGTCGGCATGCTCAAGAGCAGGATCGCGAAGGGAAGGGTGGCCGCGATCGACGTGCCGCCAGGTCTCGGCGGGATCGTGGCGGTGATCACGCCGCAGAATGCCGAGCGCTTGCATGTCGAGAAGGCCGCGCAGCAGACCGTCAAACACCCGCTCCTTCAGGATGACAGCGTCCATTATGCGGGCCAAACGATCGGCCTCGTGGTCGGCACCTCGATCGAAGCGGTGCAGGCAGCGCTCAGCACCATCCGCGTCCGCTATGAAATAGGCGCCAAGGCTGTGCTCGACATGGGGGCAGCACTCGGCACGGCCCCGACCCCACGCAATTTTCGTGAGGGCCACGTGCCGGCCGACACCTCGCGCGGGACGCCGGGCGACGCCTTCGACGGCGCTGCCGTCCGGATCGACAGCTTCTACGTGACACCCCAGGAATTCCACAACCCGATGGAGCCGCACGTGACGGTGGCCGCCTGGGATGGCGTGCAACTCAACGTCTGGACTGCGACCCAGGGGATCAGCGTCGCCCATGAGACACTGGCGACCTTTTTCGGCCTCGACCAAGGCAAGGTTCGCGTAATCTGTCCCTACGTTGGCGGCGGTTTCGGCAGCAAGGGCAACGCCTGGCCGCCGATCACGCTCGCCGCCATGGCGGCGCGACGGGTCGGCCGTCCGGTCCGGCTCGAGCTCACGCGCGAGGACATGTACACCTCGAACGGCTACCGACCAGCCACCCATCAGCGGCTTCGGATCGGGGCCAGGAGTGACGGGACGCTCGTCTCTCTCCGACATGACGCGATCACCCAGACCTCCGACGAGGCGGTCGGCGAGTTCTCCGAGCCCGCCGCGATTACGGCACGCATGCTCTACCGGTGCGACAATGTCGCGACCTCGCACAAGCTGGTGGCGACGAACTTCGGTCTGCCGACCTACATGCGGGCGCCGGGCGAGACGCCGGGCGTGTACGCGCTCGAAAGTGCCATGGACGAGCTGGCCGTCTCACTGAAGATGGACCCGATCGCACTCCGCCTCCGCAATCACGCAGAGCGAGACGAGCAGGACGACAAGCCGTTTTCCTCGAAGCATCTGCGGGAATGCTATGCGCGCGGCGCCGAGCTGTTCGGCTGGAGCCGCCGTTCCGAGGCTCCGGGCTCGATGCGCGAGGGGCATGCGCTGGTCGGCTGGGGCATGGCCACCGCGACTTATCCCGCGAACCGCATGCCGGCAAGCGCGCGCGTGCGCGCCATGCCGGACGGGAGTTTCGTCGTGCAGTCCGGTACGCAGGACCTCGGCACCGGCACCTACACAATCATGACGCAGGTGGCGGCCGACGCGCTGGGCTGTCCTGTCGATGCTGTCCGCGCCGAGCTCGGCGACTCGGCGTTCCCACAGGCGCCGGTGTCCGGCGGCTCGATGACCACCGCGAGCGTCATGCCGGCCGTGCAGATGGCGGCAACGTCGCTCCGCGCGCGCCTCGTCAGTCTGGCGATCGCGCAGGGTGGTGCCGCGTGGACGGGCGTCAAGTCGACCGATGTCGTGATCAAGGACCGGGCATTGGTGGCGCCGCATGGCGGCTCCATCCGGATCGCCGATCTCGTGCGTGCGGGTGGTCAGCCCTTCATCCAGGCCGATGCCGGCGCGGTGCCGAACGGCGACTTCAAGAAGGTGTCGCGACACTCGTTCGGTGCACAGTTCGCGGAGGTGCGCGTCGATACCGATTTCGCGACCGTGCGGGTTTCGCGCATCGTCGGTGTGTACGACGCTGGCCGCGTGCTCAATGCCCGAACTGCCCGGAGCCAGCTGCTCGGTGGGGTTGTGTTCGGCATCGGTCAGGCCTTGCTCGAGAGCGCTGTCGTAGACGAGGCCACGGGGTTCTATGTCAACGGCAACATCTCGGACTACCTCGTCCCGGTGAACGCCGACGTGCCCGAGATCACCGTTGAGGCGCTGCAGTTCCCGGATGCGGCGGTCGATCCACTCGGCGCCCGCGGCCTCGGAGAACTGCCGATCGTCGGTGTGGCCGCCGCAATTGCCAACGCAGTGTTCCATGCAACCGGGAAGCGGATCCGCCGCCTGCCGATCAGGATCGACGACATCCTCGCCTGATCGTGGCCGGATAAAGCCGCCTGATGGTCGATGCTCGGTCGGACGGCCATCCGCGCAGCGGCAGCGGTGTTCGATTGGGTCCATCAAGTCCCATCGCTGCGACCGACCGTCATGTGGCGACTGGGAGAGTCCTACACTTCGTCCTCAACGAGCGAGGAGGGCGTCTCCATGTGTCGTCTTCCGTTAACGAGGCGGAGCCCGTTTTGGCTAAGCTAAACCATTGAAAGCCACAAAACCCGAGTCTCGGATTTTTGTGGGTCTCTCGCGATTTGTGTGGAGCAGTCATTTGGTGGTGGGCAGCATTCGGGCGCGAAGGAGGTGAGCTCCAACGTGACCATACATGGATCGCTTGGGTGCTTTCAGCTTGTTGATTTGTCCCTCCGTCGGCCGATTGCTCCATTCTTCGCAAATGGCGTTTCGGACTGCGTCAATGTCCCGGCAGAGAACCTGTGCAAATCGGCGAAGCGCTTAGAGCCCGACTTTGAACTCATGTGGAACGAGCCAACCGCCTGATTAGCAGCATGACTGATGCGGCATAGAGAAAGGCGGTGACGGAGGCGATAGTGGCCTCGAAATCCTTTGCCAGTCTGTGATTGCGGTTGAGCCATGCGAAGCAGCGCTCGACCACCCAGCGGCGCGGGTGGACCTCAAAGTCGACCTGGCCCGGGATCTTGCGAACAACCTGAATGGCAATGCTAGTCGCGGTGGCGACACGCTTTGCCGCGTAGGCTGTGTCGACGTAGGCGAGCTTCACGAAAGGGAACCGGCGCCTCGACGCCTTCAGCAGCGGGATGGCTCTGATCCCGGCCATCAGAGAGTTCTGGATGCCGCAGCGACTCAAGGAAGAGCGCCGTCAACGCTGAACCTGAGTGGTCAGCTCACGCCGGTTACCGCTGAAGCGCTGGGCAGTGGACGCTGCCAAGCGGCGGGGCATGCGGAGGGCGAAGGTGGCGCTGGCGCGGAAGCTGGCCACCGTTCTGCATCGGATCTGGGCGGACGGGACGGAGTTCGTCTGGGGCAAGGACCCAGCCGCGGCCGCCGCCGCATAACGCCAAGGAGGCACACGGTTCGGAGCGGGGCCAAGGCGGCTCAGCTCCCATGAGGTCCCGTCGCCGGGGCGCGGAGATGGTGAGGCAGGTTCCGCTGCAGTGGCCGGGAGCAATCCCGAGACTACGCCCGGTAGATTGCTCCGCCACTCCCTCTAACAGCATGAAGTGGCGGTCTCGCGCCGACCACGGACAGAAGCACGAAACCGGCGAGCGGCAAAGCGTGTCGCCACCGCGACTAGCATTGCCATTCAGGTTGTTCGCAAGATCCCGGGCCAGGTCGGCTTTGAGGTCCACCCCCGCCGCTGGGTGGTCGAGCGCTGCTTCGCATGGCTCAACCGCAATCGCAGACTGGCAAAGGATTTCGAGGCCACTATCGCCTCCGCCACCGCCTTTCTCTATGCCGCATCAGCCATGCTGCTAATCAGGCGGTTGGCTCGTTCCACATGAGTTCAGAGGCGGACTCTTAGAAGACCACCGACGACGTTGCCGGCGGGAGGCCGGCCGCCAAGCCCGCACGCTTGGTGGTCAGCCGCGCGCTTACGGTGGTGTCGTTCGCGCCGCCAACGCGCACTTTTCGGTCGAGAGAGGGCGAGCGGAGAGGGATGGACGAGGACTGGCAGGCGCGAGCCGCAGCGTGGCGCGTGCGACGGGTGGCGAACCGTCAGGAGCCGCGATGAGCGGCCTTCTCCGAGTTCAAGGCGGGGATCACGGGCCGCAAGGGCGAGAGCGCCGTGGCGCGCGAGCTCGAGCGGGTCGGAGCGTAGGCGCTGCACGACGTCATCCTGGAGGACGATCGTAAACTCACGCAGATCGACCACGTGGTGCGCGGCCCGGCCAGTGTCTTGGTGTTCGAGACGAAGACGCTTGTCTTGGTGTTCGAGACGAAGACGCTGAACGGGCGGATCAGCGGCACGCCGCTCTGCGGCAGGTGGGTGCAGACCATCGGGAGCGGCGAGGGGGCGACCGTGAAGACGTTCCAGAACCCGCTCTGGCAGAACCTGCGTCACGTCCGGGCCGTGGAGGAGGTGGTGGCCCCGCTTAATGTGCCGGTGAGCGGCCACGTCGTTTCGGCGGCCGCCGCTCAGCTGGCGGACGAGTTGCGGCCGGTTGTGGTGTCGCCGGGCGAGATCGCGCGCCTGGTCGCGCGCCGCCCGTGGTTCAAGCGAACGAGCCTGGAGGCGGCGTGGCGCGCGCTCGTCGCGGCCGCGGAAGGTGGAGAGATACGCCGGGAAGAACATGCGGAAGCGCTGGCGCGCCGACGCGCGCGCTGAAGGATGGGCCGCACACAAGAAAGGCGGCGCTTGCGGGGGCGCCTTGCGAGGTAGCCTGACGCGGAGGGACGAAAGCCCCTCCGGTCATTTCACGAAGTGGAGGACCGTGGCGGCGACGCCGGTGGCGACCCCGGTCACTGCGATGACAGTGCTCAACAAGCCGATGAATCACTTGAGGCTGCTGATCTCGGTCTTCACGCTCTCGAGCTGCGCGGTTGCTTCTGTCATCTTCAAGGCAGTGAACTCCTCGAACGATCGAACGACATCGGTTGCCCTGTCGTCGTCGATCTTAATCGATTGAAGGGCCTTGAACAAAGGGAGTTGCATGGCGGGGTTCCTGTCCTCGGTTGTCGAGGATTTCGGGCGGACATGGGCTCCGGCGGCGGCGGTCAGGGACCGCGAAGCGGCCGCTGCGCGGGCGGTGGGGGAGCCGATTTGCGCAGCAAATTGGGGGCACCGCCGATCCTTGAGCGACCGTCGCGCACCCATGTCACGATCGGCGTCGACACGACAGAGCGGGGCTGGCGGCAAGGGAGCACGAACGACCGGCAGCCCCCGCCTGGTGGAGGACGCAGTCGCTCGCGCGGCTCAGAACTCGATCTCGTCGGCTGCAGCGACTGTTGGAGGGACCGTCCGCACTCTGTCGAGGGCGGCCTGGACGAGGGCAAGCTCGCCGGCGAGGTCGGGGAAGCGAGCGGCGGCGTCTGCCAGAGTCAGGTGCTCCGCGACGCGATGGGCGCCGTGGCTCGCGACGCCGCGCAGCAGGAGGATCTCCTGGTCGCGTGTGGGATGGAAGGCCAGGACGAGATGTCCGTCGGGATCGCCGTCGGGGAGCAGGAAGACGGAGTCCTCGCCTGTCCCGTCGCTGCGTCGACAGGTACCGACGGCGGGCGGCCGGCTGAGGAAAGGCTTGAGGCTGTCTCGCAGTCGGCCACTAGCCGCGGCGTCGCGCTCCGCCGTCCATTCGAAGAATGGGATCGCGATCGACGCGCCCGGCGCGGTCGCAACTTCAGCCAGCAGGGTGGTGTCAAACCATGCCTGGTAGAGGCGCTGCCAACCTTCGTGAGCGCTCACGGCGAAGTTCGGCCAGCCGGCTTCGGAGTCGAACCACGCGTCGAAGCGCAGTGACGGGAAGCGCGGGGCGAGGCTGTCCCCGAGTTCGACGCGGTCGTTGCTGTAGACGAGGGTGGCGCGCAGCTGCAGCGCGTCCTCGTCCTCCTCGATCTCGGCGTCGCAGAGGAGCCCGTCGGCGCGCCAGAGGTCGGGCGCGATCGCGGCCAGGGTGAAGCCGAGCTTGTCGGTCGCGGTGGCGGCCAGGGCGTTGCGAAGCGCGGCCCGGTCGCCTGCGCAACCGGTGACCCGGATGGTGGTGGTGCCGTAGCTCGACATGGCTCAGCGCTCCCTGCTGGCTGACCAGAAGACCGCGCGCTCGGAGCCGTCGGCGACGACCAGGGTGCCCGTGTCGTTGATGTCGTCGATGCTGGCGCGCCAGGGCGCGGACCAGCCATGCCCGGCGACATGGCCGACGAGCCAGAGCTGGCCGTCGATGATGAACTCTCGGATGCCGGAAGTGCAGCAGGGAGTGATGAAGGCGCGGCCGGTCCTGGCGCTTTCCGGGATGGGGCAATCGGCGGTTCGGGTCATGCGGGTCTCGGTGGCTCGATCACTTCTCGCGATCTCACCTCGTCACAGCGAGCGTTTCGAGCGCGGGACAAGGGCGCCCCGCTTGGAGGCGGGAGCGCAGCGACGAACCCTTGTCGCGCGGCCGAAGCGCTCGGTAGCTCCTGTCCGTCTTGTCCGCTCCTGGACGTCTCGATCCAGGAGCGACCGGCAGCCCCCCATCTGCTGGGGGGCGCAGCCGGAAGGGGGGCAAGGGCAAACGACGGCCATGCCGATGAGCCTGTGCCGCCGCCCGTCCGCTCCCTCAGCCTTGCACACGAAAAGGGCGCCGCTGGTGCGACGCCCTCCGGCCGATTGGGGGGAGAAGAGGCGGGAGCCGAAGCTCCCGCCGGCGTGTCAGGACCCGAAGGCGGCGATCTGGGCGGCGGCGCTGCCCTGGCTGACCGTGCGGGCCGGGGTCTGGCTCTCGTAGGGCTTCCAGTCTTCGCCGGTGAGGTGGGCGTAGGCGGAGGCGGCTCCCTCGGCCGCGACTGCAAGGGCGTGGGCCTGGAGACCCATCTGGGCGGCGAAGGAGCGGGCGCGCTCGGCCTTGCTCTCGAACCCGCTTACTCCGTCGCGGTCCTCGTCGCGGCTGTCGTTGGAGCCGGCGGCGGTGAGGTCGCGGGCCTGGGTGACCTTCTGGGAGTAGAACTGGCCAGCCCCGAAGGCGGACCCGACATAGGCGCCGACGATCCGCTGCAGGTGCATCTCCAGCGCCTTGTCGGAGAGCGGGAGAGCCTTGGCGGCCTGGGCGACGTGCTCCTCGGTGGCTTCCCGGATGCCGGCGGTGTCGATGGGGTCGAGGCCGAAGGTGGCGGAGAGGTTCTCCGCGAGGCGGGCGTGGGGGCAGATGGCGAGGACCATCTCGAGGGTGATGGGCTTGCGCTCCTGGTCGTTGCGGCGGCTGGAGTTCGCGGCGGACTGGGCGGGCTTCTTGGCCATGATCTTCGATCTCTCATCTGCCCGGGGTGTCACCGGCCCTGTGCCGGCTTTCCCCCTCGGGTGTGGTCGACCGGGGACGGGCAAGGAGGGAGCGGAAACCCCTGAGCAAGGCAGTGGTGCGGGAGCGCAGCGACACGGTGCCTTGCGAACCGCAGGCGCTTCGCCGCTTGGCGAAGCGGGGGTTGGAGGGACTGACGCCCGGCCCAGACCACATCCCAACCGAGGGGTGAGCCGGACAGGGCATGCACGGTGACATCGGGCAGACAGGCTGATCCGGGGTCATGGCCCCTTGAGGCTCGATCTGCCGTGGACGCCTGCCGCTCTCACCAACGGCCGGGAGCGTGATCCTCACTGGAGTTGGCAGAGCTTGCCACCACGCGCGCCGGAGATCCGAACGGCACACGGAGGCCGCCCTCTCGGCACCGGGCATGCGGGAGAACGAGGGGCAACCAAGCCTGGCTTCCGGGATCGCATGCGACGAAGGCGCCCCAGATGCACCGGGATCGTCGCCTGCCGTGTCGTGCCGCCGCTGCTGACCCGCACTGCTCCGAGGACACAGACCGCGACCGTCCGCTACGCGAACGACCGCCACGAGAGGAAAGAGCGTGGAGCGGGTCGATGCACGGTCCAGCCGTCGCACCGTTCGGCCGAAATGGCGCGCAAGCCTAGCCTGAGTGCGGCCGAGGAAGCGGACGAGCACAGCCCACCAAGGGCGGATGGAAGCCACGAGTGCGACGCAATCGAGCGGACAGGCGTGCTGATGCCACCGCAAATCAATGAAGAGGGCGACACGTAGGCGGAAGCATCGGAACACGCTTGCCCGCCCCAGTTATGCCAGTCGAGGTCCGTTGCGTCCCCGGGGTAGGATCGGGCCTGCGCAAGGGATCGTCACCCGAAGATACTGTGTCCAGGTGCAAGCGGGAAGGCGCTATAGAGAAGCTGCGGAACCATAACTTGGCCTGACCCTTTCGGCTTGCTGATCGGGCGGCCAGTTATCAGGGCCTCCCGTTCACCTTCCAGGCTGTGCCGAGGGATGACCAATCACGCTCGCCGCCGCCATCTTCGATGATGGCGTCCATGCGGCGCGCGAGCAGGTCGGCGAAGGGAAGGGCGCGCCCATCAGCGGCGGCGATCGCCAGCCCGACATCCTTACGGCCGAGGCGAAGAGGAAAGGCCGCCGGCTCGAACCGCTGCTCGGCGATCACGGGCGCATAGCTGGTGAAGATGCGCGCGCCGAACTCGCTCTGGATCAGGAAGGTCGCCATCTGGGCAGCCGAGACGCCCTGGGCGCCCGCAATCTCCATCTGCTCACTGATCGTCTCGATGACGGCGGCAATGCCGAAATTAGCGGCGACCTTCGTGGCGGCCGCCATGGCCGGGCGATCGCCCATCCTGATCGTCGTCGATCCGATCGCGTCGAAGCAAGGCTGCGCCGCATCCAGATCTGCCGTCGGTCCGGCGGCGATGATCGCCAGTCGCCCCGCCGCCGCCACATCGGGGCGACCCAGCACCTGTGCCGAGACGAAGCGTTGCCCTGCCGCCTCATGCGCCGCCGTCAGCCGGTCGGTCAGCGCAACGCCGACCGTACTGCACGAGACGTGGAGCAGCCCCGGACCGGCACCGAGAAGGCCGTTCTCGCCAAGGCATACGGCTTCGAGCGCATCGTCGTTTGCAAGCATGGTCAGTACGATACCGGCTCGCGCCGCGTCGGCCGGACTGTCGGCCACCTCAGCGCCGCGCTCGCGCAAGGCATTGTCTTCGAGGCGTCGCGGTTCCACACCGTCACCTGATGACCGGCCGCCACCAACCGCGCCGCCATCCCGCCACCCATCTGCCCGAGGCCGACAAAAGCTACTTTCATGGAGTCACTCCTTTGCATGTCGATCATATCGGGGGAGCATCGGGGGCGCTGGCGCGCAGCGCGGCAAGATCGGCCTGCCGCCCGAATATGCCCCAATTCTCTTCGGCAACTTCGTTTATTACGACGTACACCGGCGCGACCGATGTGCCGGTCGGCCGACGGTCTAGAATAGCCGTCGAACCCTCGATCAGCTTGCGCTTGCCGCTCCCGTCGAGGCCGCCCGCCAAGACGTAGATTTGTAGGGTGACGACAGCAAAACGCGCGGGTTCGTCGCCCATGAACACAGCATCTGCCTGATACTCAGCGAAGTACGTCCAGACGGTGCTTCGCACCATTGGCGAATGCGGCAGGCGCTCACAGTCGAGTCCCAGCACCACGAGGGCACCCGCGATCCGCTGCCGATCAGCCGCACTGAACGTGCCGGCGGCCGAATGGATGATCAACTTTGGCATTAAGAATCTCGCATGGTCGAGGAATACGCGGCTGCCGCACGAGGGCGGCACCCGTCCGAGGTCAAATGGTCTGGCCGCCCGAAACTTCGATGCGCTGGCCGTTGACCCAGCGATTATCGGGACCAAGCAGGCACGCCACCATTGGGCCAATATCGTCGGGCAGGCCGACGCGGCCGAGCGCGGTCATGCCGGCGAACGCCTTGTTGTAATCAGGAATGTCGCGCACCGCGCCACCCAGGAAGTCGGTCTCGATCGCGCCGGGGGCGACGGTGTTGGCGGTGATCCCGCGCGAGCCCAGTTCCTTCGCCATGTAGACGGTGAGTGTCTCGACTGCGCCCTTGGCGGCCGAATAGGCTGAGAAGCCGGGGAAGGAGACGCGGGTAAGGCCGGACGAAAAGTTGATGATGCGGCCGCCATCGGCCAGCACCGGCAGCAGCGCCTGCGTCAGGAAGAACACGCCTTTGACGTGAACGTTGAACAGCGCGTCGAACTGCGCTTCCGTGGTGGCAGCAAAGTCGGCCATCTCGCCGTGCCCGGCGTTGTTGACAAGGTGGTCGATCGTGTCGCGGCTGAAAGTCCCGGTCAGCGCGGCGCGTAGGCCTTCCACGAAGGTCTGGAAGGTCGAGGCGTCGCCGGTGTCGAGCTGCAACGCCACGGCTTTGCGGCCCAGCCCCACGATCTCGGTGACAACCGCATCGGCGCCTTCCTTGCCGCTGCGATAGGTCAGGATCACGTCGCCGCCGTGGCGGGCGATGCTGACGGCGGTGTTGCGGCCCAGGCCGCGACTTCCGCCGGTGACAAGGGAAATGGTCGTCATCGATGCCTCTCCTGATGCGGCATCCTTATGGGATGTCCGGCCGGACCGATGTTGCGCGATCGTCCAGAATCCTTGCCCATTTGTCCTAACTTATTGTCGGAAATGATCGACCGGCCTATCACGGCACATGACCGATCGGCTCCTCGACCACGCCCGCCGCTATGCCGACGCTCATGCCGACGGGACCGGCGTCGCCGCGACCCCGGTCGAGGGCTTGGTGATCCTCCGTGAGACATCTCCCACACTGCTGCAATACGCGGTCTCCAAGCCGCTAATCGCCTTGGTTCTGCAAGGCGGTAAGCGCGTGACGATGGGAAGCCGCGCCTTCGATTTCGGTGCGGGCGATTCCCTGCTCATCACCACCGACGTGCCGACCATCAGCCAGATCACGGCCGCCAGCAGGGCCTTGCCTTATTATTCGCTGGTCCTCGAACTCGATGCCGCGATCATCGGCGAGCTGGTTGCTCAGATCGGCCCAATGCCGTTCGAGGCGGACCAGCCGGTGCGGGTTGACCCGACCGACGCCGAGATCGCGGATGCGGCGCTACGGCTTCTGCGCCTGTTCGATCGACCGGACACGCTGGCGGTGCTGGGTCAGCAGCTTTGCCGCGAGCTACATTACTGGTTGCTCGGCGGCCGTCATGGGGGCGCCATTCGGGCGCTAGGCGTGACCGACAGCCATGTGCAGCGGGTTGCCCGCGCTGTCGCGCTTCTCCGAGCCCGCTATATCGAGCCGATGCGGGTTGAGGCTTTGGCTGAAGCCGCAGGCATGAGCCTGTCCGCCTTCCACGTCCATTTCCGCGCCATCACATCGCTGACGCCGCTGCAATTCCAGAAACAGCTTCGCCTGATCGAGGCTCGGCGCCGGATGCTCGCCAAAGGAGAGGCGATCAGCGATGCCGCCTATAGCGTAGGCTACGAGAGCGTTCCTCAATTCACGCGCGAGTACGGGCGAATGTTCGGACAACCCCCGGCTCGCGACATTCGTCAGGCAAGAGCGCAGATCGGCATTGCCGCCTAGCTCCTCGTGACGTTCTCCCCAATTCGATTGTCTGCGGGAAGCGGCGACAAACCCAGTCCTTGACTTCCTTATCGGCCTGTTGAAGGTGCTACCAAAGCAAACGACTTCTGGGTCCGGACGATTGCGTGGGCGAACACCAGCAGCTTGCGAGCAATAGCAAGCAGGATAACCTTCGGCGGCTTTCCAGCCGCCACCATCCGCTGCACGAAGCTGGTCAACGCCGGATTGCGCCGCTTGCTGCTCAGCGAACACATGTCGAGCGCCCGGCGAAGGCGCTCGGACCCCATGCGGCTGATGAGCCGGCCAACGAATCGTCGATCCGGAACTATGTTCCTGCGGCGACCGGCCGGCGAAGGCTGCCAATGCCTTCGGAGTGAAGTCGGCGATGTTCGGCACCTCCGCCAGCATGGTCGCCGCCGTGACCGGCCGATGCCGGGTATGGTCAGCATCAAGGCGTGGTGGCGCTCCGCCCGCGCCGCTCGCGGCTAGCTGAGCCAGGTCGTCGAGATCGATGCTGCGCGCCACCCGGCATGTGCCGAGTTCTCCGCTGAGGCCTTGTGGCGTCGCATACCTCATGTCCCCGCGAGCCCTCAACAAATGGAGATCCACGATCGACACGATCCTGGTGGGGTTTGGGGCAAAGCCCCAACCTTCTTCCTGGCGATCTGACCACCCAGTCCCAGTTCTATCCGGTGCACCGCCCCTGGATCCCCCGTCAGGTCCTCGCGACGCCTTCCGCCCTCGCCTTCCCCGCGGGACGCGCGATCGCCGACCGCGCCACCTCGCTAGGTGCCCGCCTGGTAGAACTCCCAGCCGACCGCCTCGCCGGCCTCCCCGACACCTACCGCGACGCCAAGACCACGCTGGCCCTCGTGGTGGCCTCGCCCAGCCGCCGCCGCCTCCAGCCGATCCCGCCTTCCGCCGACTGGCGCTTCGACCTGGCCGAGGGCTGTCCCGCGCATTGCTCCTACTGCTACCTGGCGGGCTCGCTGAAGGGGCCGCCGATCGTGCGCGCCTACGTCAATATCGGCGAGATCCTCGGCGGCCTCGCGGCGGGCCTCGGCGCCGGCCAGGTGACCTCGCGCTCCAAGGCGCGTGCGGACGAGGGCACCACGTTCGAGTGCTCCTGCTACACCGACCCGCTGGCGCTCGAGCACCTGACCGGCCATCTCGCCCGCGCCATCACCTGGTTCGGCCAGTGGGACGCGCCGGTGCAGCTCCGCTTCACCACCAAGTTCGACGCGGTCGACCCGCTGCTCGCACTGCCGCACGCAGGCCGCACGCGGATCCGCTTCTCGGTCAACGCACTCTCCGCGATGCGCCACGAGGGCGGCGCGCCGCGGGTCGGCGACCGGCTCGCCGCGTTGCGAAAAGTGGTCCTCGCCGGCTACCCGGTGGGGCTGACCGTCGCCCCCATCCTCCGCCTGCCCGACTGGGAGGGCGAGTACGACCGGCTGTTCGCCGCCGTGGCCGAAGCGCTCGCCGGGATCGCGTCGCCCGATCTCACCGCCGAGCTCATCACCCACCGCTTCACCCCCGGCTCACGCGAGGTGCTGACGGGCTGGTATCCGGGCAGCGACCTCGAGATGGACCAGGAGCTGCGCGCCCGGAAGACGACAAAATTCGGCTCGACGAAGTTCGTGTTCCCCGCCGACGAGATGCGGCTGATGCGCGCGACGCTCGAGGCGTCCCTCGCCCGCCACCTCCCTTCCGTCCGGCTGCTCTACTGGACCTGAGCCGATCGGGGGGAGCCGGGTTAGGCGAACGTAAACCTTCTTCCCACAAAACGATGAGGTTCGATCGGATAAGGCCTCGCCGTGCAGTTCGGCTCCAACCTGCGTCGCTCCATCGATTCCCTGGCCGTCACGAGCGGACCGCTCGCCTGCGCGCAGGCGGCGGAGTTCAACGCGCAGGTCCCGCATCTCTACCTGATCCTGACGGCGAACGCCGTTCTCCAGGCGGCCACCCATGTCGGCTCGACGCCCTTCCTGCTCTCGGTGGCGGTGCCCACGGCACTCGTCCTGCTGAGCATCTCGCGGGTGGCCAGCGCGCTGCGTCGCGGCAGGGTACCGGCCGATCCCGAACGCGCCGCGCGTCGCCTGCGGATCACCACGGCTCTCGCCTTCACCATCGGGCTGATCTTCACGGCCTGGTCCCTGAGCCTGCTTCCCTACGGCGACGCCGACGCGCAATGTCACGTCGCCTTCTACATGTCCATCACGGTCATCAGCTGCATCTTCTGCCTGCGCCATGTCCCTCGCGCGGCGGCCGTGCTCACGGCCACGGTGGTGCTGCCCCACGTCACGGTGTTCCTGTCGAGCGGCCAGCCCGTGCTGATCGCCATCGCGATCAACCTCGCCCTCGTGTCGGGCAGCATCCTGCTCGCGGTATGCAAGCAGTTCGCCGACTTTGCCGACCTGATCTCGTCGCGCGAGGAACTGCTGCAGCGGCAGGGCGATCTCGAACGCCTGAGCGACGAGAACCTCCGGCTGGCCAACCAGGACAGCCTCACCTGCCTGCCCAACCGGCGCTCCTTCTTCGCCGATCTCGACACGACCCTCGCGCGTGCGGCCGAATCGTCGCGGCGCTTCGGCTTGGCCCTGATCGACCTCGACGGGTTCAAGACGGTGAACGACATCCACGGCCATGCCGCCGGCGACCGGCTCCTGATCGAGGCGGCGCAGCGGCTGGCGTCGCTCCACGCGCCCGGCATCCTGTTCGCGCGCCTGGGCGGCGACGAGTTCGCGGCGATCGTCAGCGGCAACCAGTCGGACGAGGAGCTCCTGGCCTTCGCGGAACTGCTGTGCTGCACCCTCAAGGGTCGCTACCTGGCCTCCGAAGTCCCGACCCTGGTCAGCGCGTCGGTGGGCATCGTCTCGTATCCGAAGGGCGCGCAGACGGCCGAACAGCTGTTCGAGCGCGCCGATTTCGCCCTCTACCACGCCAAGCAGGCCCGCAAGGGCGGCGCCGTCCTGTTCTCGAGCGCGCACGAGTCGATGATCCGCGAGGCGAGCCTGGTCGAACTCACGCTCGACCAGGCCGATCTGGAGCACGAGTTCGAGCTCGCCTTCCAGCCGATCGTCGATGCGACCACCGGCGCCATCACCGCGTTCGAGGCGCTGGCCCGCTGGAACAGCCCGGTGCTCGGCCGGGTGCAGCCCGACGTGTTCATCCGCGCCGCCGAACGCTCGCGGATGATCGGCGGCCTGACCGAGGTCCTGTTCAAAAAGGCGCTGGTCGCCGTGGCCGTCTGGCCGGACAACATCCACCTGGCCTTCAACCTGTCCGCGCAGGACATCGAGGCCCCGGCGCGCGTGCAGTCGCTCATGGCACTGGTGGCGGCGAGCGGCGTGCCCACGCGGCGCATCGACCTCGAGATCACCGAGACCGCGATGATGCGCGACCTCGCCAACGCGCTCGCCTCGCTGCGCACGCTGCGCGAGGCGGGCTTCCGGATCTCGCTCGACGATTTCGGAACCGGCTATTCGAGCCTGAGCCAGCTTCACGTGCTCAAGCCGGACAAGGTGAAGATCGACCGCAGCTTCATCGTCGATCTCGAGACGCGGCCGGAGGCGTGCGATATCGTGCGCGCCAGCGTCGAGCTCTGCCGCGCACTCGGGCTGGAGAGCGTGATCGAAGGCGTGGAGACGGCGCCGCAGGTGGCGCTGCTCCGCAGCCTCGGCTGCCGCCTGATGCAGGGCTACCACTTCTCCCGGCCGCTCGAGTTCGACGCCGCCTGCCGTGCCGCCGAGGCGAACGTGCGGCTCTTGCAAGCGAAGCTTCCGTCCGACGGCCGGACGGACGGACGTCACGAACTTCGGCGCCTGCTGGCGGACCGGAACGCTGCCAAGCCGCTGGTGTGGGACACCGCCGGGGCCTGAGAGCGAAGAAGGCCAGGGGCTCTGCCCCTGGACCCCGCTAAGGGCGCAGCCCTTAAAACCCCCTACTTAAGGTTGAAGTACAGGCGCTGGAGACGGAATGCGTTAGCCGAAGTCTATGATACCAAACGATCAGGGTTCCAAGGGACGACTGTCCCTTGGCGGGTCCAGGGCAGAGCCCTGGCCTTCTTGCTCAGAGAAGTTCCAGCTGCCGGTCAGCCGCCTTCCTGCGCGCCGTCTCCGGCGGCACGAACAGCGACGTTTCGAGCCGATCGCGCTCGCTCGTGAGGCCGAGCTTGCGCAACGCGCGGTCGAAGCGCTGCGCCAGCAGCCCGGCATAAGGCCCCGTCCCGGTCTGCCGCTTGCCCCAGTCGGACTGGTAGAACGCGCCCTCGCGGGTCTCGCGGACGAGGTTCAGCACGTGGCGGGCGCGCTGCGGATAATGCTGGTGCAGCCAGGTCTCGAACATCTGGCGGAGCTCCAGCGGCAGGCGCAGCAGCACGTAGCCCGCGTGCTGCGCGCCGACCTCCTTGGCAGCCGCCAGGATACGCTCGAGCTCGGCATCGTTCAGGCCGGGGATCATGGGGGCGGCGAGCACGCCCGCCGGCACGCCCGCTTCCGCCAGGCCGCGCAGGGCAGCCAACCGGCGCTGCGGCGTCGCCGCCCGCGGCTCCATCCGGCGCGCAAGCTCCGGGTCAAGCGTGGTCACCGACAGCCAGACGCGCACGAGCTTCCGCTCCGCCATGCGGCCGAGGATGTCGAGGTCGCGCAGCACGCCGGCCGACTTGGTCACGATCGAGACCGGATGGTTCGTGCGGTCGAGCAGCTCCAGCACCGAGCGCGTCAGGCTGAGCGTGCGCTCGATCGGCTGGTAGGGATCGGTGTTGGAGCCGAGCGTGATCGGCCGCGGCGTGTAGCCGGGCTTGGCGAGCTCACGCTCGAGCAGCTGCGCCACTTCGGGCTTGAAGACGAGCTGGGTCTCGAAATCGAGCCCGGGCGACAGGCCGAGCCAGGCATGGGTCGGGCGCGCATAGCAGTAGATGCAGCCGTGCTCGCAACCGCGATACGGGTTCACCGCGCGGTCGAAGCCGAGATCGGGCGAGCTGTTCCAGGCGAGCGCCGTGCGGGTCGCGTCGCGCGTCAGCGTGGTGCGGACGGGCGGCGGGGCCGCGACCTCGTCGGCGATCGTGTCCCACCCGTCGTCGAAGGCCTGCGCGTGGGTGCGCTCGAACCGGTTCGCCACATTGACCGACGCACCGCGGCCGCGGCGGACGTTTGGAAGATCGAACCCGCCATCCGGCATCGTCCCGCTCCTCTCGGCTGACGGGACAATGGTGGGACCGCGCTAATGGGTTTGCAAGAACAAAACGGGAACATGACCCGTCGTATCGTCGGCAGCCCGCCCGCTCGCGGGCATCGCTCGGCGCTGGAAACACGGAGCGCCGGCGGACGTCGGTATCGCGTGCCTAAGAGTCCGTTTGAAAAGTCGATCGGGCGAAGAAGGCCAGGGGGCTCTGCCCCTGGACCCCGTTAAGGGCGCAGCCCTTAAAACCCCCTACTGGAGTACAGGCGCTGGAGACGGAATGCGTTGGGCGAAGTCTATAATTTCAGGCTTCGCCAGGGAACACCCCAAACAATCAGGGATCCAAGGGACGACTGTCCCTTGGCGGGTCCAGGGCAGAGCCCTGGCCTCCCTCCTCAAGCCTCTAAGACTGAACGCGGTGGTGGTCGGGCTGGCGGCCCTGATGTTCGCCGACGGCGGCCTACCTCTCGGCCGGTGCAGGCGCCGATCACGGCACCGCCAACGTGATGGAGATGGTCGACAACCAGCGCGTGACGCTCGGATTGATGGCGGGCGCGGTGCTGGCCTGCGTCGTCTCGCGGATCGTCAGCCCGCCTAGAGACGATCCATGAGCTCGACGAAGTTGCAGGGCCGGAACCGGCTATCGAGCTGGTGGACGAGGATGTCGTCCCACGCGTCCGCCACCGCCCCGCGGCTGCCGGGTAGGGCGAACAGGTAGGTGCGGCCGGCCACACCGCCGAGCGCGCGGGACTGGATCGTCGACGTGCCGATCTTGGCGTAGCTGAGCATCCGGAACAGCTCGCCGAATCCCTCGATGCGTTTTTCGACGATGCGCTCGAAGGCCTCGGGGGTCACGTCGCGCGCAGTCACACCCGTGCCGCCGGTGCTGAGCACGACCTCGACGTCCGGATCGGCGACCCAGGCGCGGAGACGCGCCTCGATCGCGTCGGCGTCGTCGCGGCAGAGCGCACGCGCGGCCAGGACGTGGCCCGCGCGTTCGAGGCGTTCGACCAGCAGCGCGCCCGAGCTGTCGGTGGCGAGGTCGCGCGTGTCGGAGACGGTCAGCACCGCGATACGGACGGGGCGGAACGTTCGGTCGGGATCGATGCCGGGCATGCGGGGCCTCCCTGTGATGCAGAACCTCTACGCGGGTGGGGCGCGATCGGCGCCGCCGGTTCGTGCCCGGCCTGGTGTTCCAGCCGCGCCGCCTCCTCTGGTGCCGGCGCCGTCCGCGAGCCGCGATGCTCGCCCGAGTTCGCCGCGAGCGGCCTGCTTCTCCCGCTGGCACTGGCGGTTCGCCACGTGAGCGGCCGGCGCGGGAGCCGCGACCCGGCGCCGGAACGGATCGCTCCACCGGACCGGATCACGAGGCCGTGCCGGACGCCGGCCGCGGCGAGCGTCGGCGTCCGGCGCTCAGCCGGTCACGCCGAGCAGGCCGTTGCGATAACGCGCCGTGGGGGCGGCCGCACCCAGCAGCGACCGGATCAGGTTCTGGCCGAACGACGGGTCGGGGATGGTGACCACCGGGCGGTCGTCGCGGGAGATCGCGACGCCCGCATCCGTCACGACGATCAGCTGCGTCTCGCCCGCGTGCACGGGCGCGAGATGGGCCATGAAGATCGCGTAGCTCGCCTGATCGGAGGCCGAGCAGGCCGCCTGCGCGCAGAAGCGGCGATGGATCGCCGCGGACTCGTCGCGCACCTGGCCGAGCGCCGCCGCGTGGAAGAACGTGGTCAGCACCGCCTTCGGGTTGGGACCGGACATCACGTCGGCCTGGGTGTGAGCCGGTCGGCCGACATAGAGCGCGGTCGCGTAGCCATCGACGATATGGAAGAAGACGCGCAGGCCTACACCGTTCAGCGCGAGCGTCTGCCCGGCGGCGGCCAGCGTGTCGGGAAACACGGCGTCGTCGATCTTCACCGCCGCGCGCGCCACGGGCGACGCACCGATCCCGGCCGCGACGACAGCGGCCGCGACAAATGCGGCCATGAGGCGCCGCAGGTGCCGCTTCATGCCCGCACCTGCATTCGCGGCAGGAACACCGCCAGCAGCCCGATCGCGGGCAGGAAGGCGCAGACCTGGTAGACGGTGTCGAGCCCGGAATGGTCAGCGAGCAGGCCGAGGGCTGCCGCGCCCAGGCCGCCCAGGCCGAAGGAGAGGCCGAAGAACAGCCCGGCGATGGCTCCCACATGGCCCGGCAGGAGCTCCTGGGCGAACACCACGATCGCCGAAAAGGCGGAGGACAGGATCAGCCCGATCAGGATGGAGAGCCCGGTGGTGGCGGCGAGGCCCACATGCGGGAGCAGCAGCGAGAACGGCAGCGTGCCGAGGATGGACACCCAGATCACGGCACGGCGGCCGATCCGGTCGCCGATCGGGCCGCCGATGAAGGTGCCGGCGGCGACCGCGCCGAGGAACAGGAACAGGTGCAGCTGGGCGTCACGCACCGAGAGGCCGAAGCGGTGCATCAGGTAGAACATGTAGTAGTTCGTCAGCGACGACAGGTACACGACTTTCGAGAACAGCAGCACGATCAGCACGGTGATGGCGAGCGCCACGTGGCGGTTCGAGAAGCCGTGATCGGCGACCGGGCGGGGGGCGCCGCGCGGTGCGAGATTGGCGCCGTACCAGGCGCTGACGCGCGCGAGCAGGGCCACGCCGACCAGGGCGATCGCCGCGAAGATCGCGATCGCGTGCTGGCCGAACGGCAGCACGATGAAGGCCGCGAGCAGCGGGCCGAACGAGGTGCCGGTGTTGCCGCCCACCTGGAACAGGGACTGGGCCATGCCGTAGCGGCCGCCCGAGGCGAGGCGGGCCACGCGCGAGCTCTCGGGGTGGAACACCGCCGAGCCCAGCCCCACCAGGCCGGCGGCGAGCAGGATCACGCCGTAGGTGGGCGCGCGCGACAGCACGAGCAGGCCCACCAGCGTGCAGCCCATGCCGGCGGGCAGCGACCACGGCCTGGGACGGCGGTCGGTGGCGACACCGATCAGCGGCTGCAGCAGCGACGAGGAGAACTGGAACACCAGCGTGATCACGCCGATCTGGCCGTAGCTGAGGCGGAAGGAGCGGGCGAGGATCGGGTAGACCGCCGGCAGCAGCGCCTGCAGCGTGTCGTTGATCATGTGGCAGGCGCTGATCGCGAACAGGACCGGGAACACGGTCCTGCCCGCGCCGGCGCCGACCCGGGCGGCGGTGTCGGTTCGGGTGGTGCGAGTGGTGGTCGTGCTCATCGAGGGTGGTCCTCCCGCGGCACCGCTACGATGTTTCGGGTTTGCGGGAAACCGCCCTCACGCGCGACGCCGGGCACGAAGTCGACAGCGAAGCCGGCGGCGGCGAGCGCCTCGGCCTCGAGCGGCGCTGGGGCGAGGCGCACCACGCGGCGGCCCAAGCCTGCGAGCTCGAGGAGGCGGGCGGTGGCGTCCGCGGGGGCGATCTCGCGCGCGGCGTCGCGGCGGGCGATGTCGAGCACGGCGGGGCTCTCATGGGCCGCGTGGACGATCACGTCCGCCTCGCCGAGCAGGCGCAGCGCGCGCAGCGTGAGCAGGTCGGCAGCACCCGGGCCGGGATTGATGAAATGGACGCGGCCCGGCTCGGGGCGATCGCGGCCGGCCTCGGCCTCGGCCAGGGCTGCGGCGTAGGCGCGCTCGGCGGCTGCGTCGTCGCCTGCGAGCACGAGATCGGCGACGCCGCCTGCGAGCACGCGCTCGAGCAGGCGGCGGCGGCGCACCACGTCGGGCAGGCGGCGGCGGGTTTCCTGCTTGAAGCGCTCGGCCAGTGCCGCGAGGCGGCCATAGGCGGGGTCGACCAGGGTCTCGATGCGGGCGCGCAGCAGGCGGGCGAGCACGGGCGCCGAACCGCCCGAGGCGATCGCGAGCTGCAGCGGCAGGCGCTCGACCACGGCCGGCGTGGTGAAGGAGGAGAGTGCCGGGCGGTCGACCACGTTGACCGGGATGCCGCGGCGGCAGGCCTCGGCGAACATGGCGTGCAGGGCCGCTTCGGGGGCGTCGGCGCCGATCGCGAGCGCGCAGCCATCGAGCAGGGCGGGGGCGAAGTCGGCAGCGGCGCGCCGGACCGAGGCACCCGCCCGCTCGAGCGTGGCGAGGCGGCGGTGGGCGGCCTCGCCCGTGCCCAGCAGCAGGACGTCGCGGCCACGCAGGTCGAGGAAGAGGGGGAAGAGCGGCGTTGTCACGAGGTCCGGGCTGCGCGGTGAAGGCGTGGCCGGACGGTGCCGGCGGGCCGGTTGCGTATACAGGGCGGCGGCGCCGGCGTCTCGCAGGCGGTGGGCTGGCGGGCCGCTCGATCATGCGCGGGCCGATCGCGACGGGGCCGAAGCGGCCGTTGGAAACGCCATGGGGTCGTTGCGTGCGCGAGCCTGTTGGCGGATGCGGCGTGCGGCGACACGCGGCTCCGGCTGCTCGGCGGTGCGTGCGCCCCGCACGCGGGTTGGCGGGTGTCGCGGATGCGCGGTTTAACGGTTTGTACACTTTTTGGGTAGAAAGCAGGGGGGTGGCGCGTCCGCGTTACTGACATTCCCGTGCATCCAGGGGCGGCCGATGTTCTGCGCCAGGTCCGCGGCGGTTCTCGTTCTCCGACCGATACTTCTTGCGGGATCTGTCATCCTGCTCGCCGGCCGTGCGCACGCGGTCAGCTGCGCCGTGACGCCGACCGCCGTCGCTTTCGGCAACTATGATTCGTCCAGCGTGACACCTACCGACTCGTCGGGCAACATCACGGTCAGCTGCCAGTCGCTGGTACTGTCGATCACGCCGTTCACCCTCGCGGTGTCGAGCGGAACCAGCGGCACCATGGCGGCACGCGCCATGGCGAACGGGGGCTCGCAGCTCCGGTACCAGCTCTACTCCGACGCCGCCCGATTGGTCGTCGTGGGTGACGGAACCGGCGGAAGCAGCACCATCAGCGCCACCATCACCAACGTTGCCGGCGCCCAGGTCGGATCGGGCAGCACGACGACGAGCGTCTACGGACGGATCCCGGCCGGACAGATCATGGCCACGCCGGGAAGCTACGTCGATACCGTGCTCGTGACCGTCACCTTCTAGACGGAAACCCGGGCGGGCGGGCGGACGGTCACCATTGCGCTCGCGCGTTCAGGCCGCATGCGCGAGCCCGACGAAAGCCGCATGCCTGCGAGAGCGCCGGGGGCGCGGTGCTAGGACAGCGCCGGTTCCGCCACAGGTGCGGCGATCACCGGAGCGACCAGGGCCGCCTGCGCGAACTGGCGGATCACACCGGGCAGCGCGCTCTGCGGGATCGGGCGGCCGAACAGATAGCCCTGCAACTCGCCGCAGCCCTCGGCGACCAGGCGACGGCGCTGCTCGTCGGTCTCCACGCCCTCGGCGTTGACCGCCATGCCCAGCGCGTTCCCGAGCCCGATGATCGCCCGGATGATCGACCAGGCGCTCTCGCTGCCACCCATCTCGCGCACGAAGGACTGGTCGATCTTGATCTTATCGAACGGGAATTTGTTCAGGTAGGCGAGCGAGGAATATCCGGTTCCGAAATCGTCCATCGCCACGCGCACGCCCATCGCGCGCACGTCGTTCAGCACGTCGAGGATTGCGTCGTCCTCCTCCATCAGCAGCGCTTCGGTGATCTCGAGCTCCAGCCGGTGCGCCGGCAGGCCCGACACGTGCAGGGCATGCCGCACGTCCTCGGCCACCTGGCGCGTGCGGAACTGCGCCGGCGACAGGTTGACCGCGATCTTCATGGCACCGGGCCAGGTCATCGCGGTGCGCGACGCGTGCTCCAGCACCCAGGCGCCGATCGCGCCGATCAGCCCGGTCTCCTCGGCCAGCGGGATGAAGTCGGCCGGGTTGACCAGCCCGCGCGTCGGATGCTGCCAGCGCAGCAGCGCCTCGAAGCCGCCGAGCGCGCCCGACGATATCTGCGGCTGGTAGTAGATCTCGAATTCGTCGTTCTTCAGCGCGTGGCGCAGCTCGAGCTCCAGCGCGCGCCGCTGGCGTGCGCGCAGATCCATCTCGGGCTCGAAGAAGCGCAGGCAGCCACGCCCGTCGGCTTTCGCCCGGTAGAGCGCCAGATCGGCGCATTTAAGGAGCTCGTCCGCCGAGGGCGAAGTCGCCGCCAGCGCTACGCCGACGCTCAGCCCGACCTCGACCGTGTAGTCGTCGAGCTCGAACGGATCGGCGATCGCGTCGACCAGGCGTTGCGCCAGGGAAGCGGCGGCGTTCGGCTGCTCGCCCATCTGCACGATGGCGAACTCGTCGCCGCCGAGCCGGGCCACGAAATCGTCCTCGCGGCAGCACGCGCGCAGGCGCTCGGCGACCCCTTGCAGCAGCGCGTCGCCCACCGGGTGGCCGAGCGTGTCGTTGATCGTCTTGAAACGGTCGAGATCGAGGCACAGCATCGCCGCCGGCGTGCGGACCGAACCAGGCGCGAACAAGGCGTCCAGATGCTCCCCGAACAGCAGCCGGTTCGGCAGGCCCGTGAGGTCGTCGTGGCGCGCGATGTGGAACAGTCGCGCCTCGGCCGCGCGCCGCTCGCTCACGTCCTCGAACGTCACGACCCAGCCGCCGCCTCGGATCGCCTGCTGCGACACCGCGATCGTGCGCCCATCCGCCAGCTCGCAGGTCAGCGCCTCGACCGTGCCGCCCGCCAGGTCGGCCAGCTGGTCGAGGCCCGCCTCGCGGAGGATCGCCTGGGCAAGTGCCGCCGGCTCGGGTGTCCCGAACATCTCGCCATAGCGGCGGTTCGACACGCTCAGCCGGCCCTCGCCGTCGAACAGGCACAACCCCTGGTTCATGTTCTCCAGCGCCGCCGTCATCTTGATGTTGTGCACGGCGATCTCGTCGGCATGCGAGGCCGCCTGCGCCTGCCGCAGCGCCTCGATCCGCGCCATGCCGGCGGCAATGCTCGCCTGCATCAGCGCCAGCGCCCGCAACAGGTCGGCGGTCTCGCCGCGGCCACCCGCCTTGATCGGGTTGTCGAGCCTGCCCGAGGCGATCGACTGCGCCACCCGCACCGCGCGCGCGATCGGCGGCGCGATCCCGCGCGCCAGCAGCAGCGTCAGCAGCAGCGCCACCGCCAGGCTGGCCGCCAGCAGCATGGCAGTCTGGCGCTTCTGCGCGAGGATCAGCAGTTCCACCTGCCGCCGATTGCGAAACCCGTCATCGGCGAAGTGCTCGACCAGACCCTCGAAATGCCGCTCCACGGCCGCACTGCCGGGCCGGTCGGTGCCGACCAGCGGGAGGGCGCGAGCCACCTCCGCCCGCAGCACGACCGCCTGCGCCCGCGCCTGCCGGGACATCGCTCGCTCGATCGCGACATCGAGATCGCCGAGCAGGTCGTCCCCGGCACCGCGCGCCGCCGCCGCGTCGCCGCCCGCGGCGAGCTGCTCGAACTCGACCTGCGCCGCCCGCAGGTAGCTCATCGCCATGAACGCGTTGTCGTAGATCCCGGTCGCGACCCCGCCCAGCCGCCGCTCGGCCGACAGACCGCACGCACCCACCAGCGCCGTCAGCAGGGTGAGCGTCAGGCAGCCGGCGAGGATCCGCGCGCCGATGGTCATGCGGGCCCGAACTCTCATGCCGGAACGATCGTGGATGCGACGCTATCTGACATCGACATCCATCCGCATCTTGGGGTGGATGTGGCACTTCACCGTGTAGTGCCCCGGCGTCGGGAATTTCACGTCGGCATGGCCGCCCGGATCGGTCTCGTCGGTGTCGAACGAGAAGCCCGGCCCGTCCGCATACACCTGGTGGCCGAACTCGTCGTTGTTGTTGAAGCGGACCGTATCGCCCGGCTTGATCGTCAACTGGCTGCGGCTGAAGGTGCGGTCGACCTGGTCGACCGTCACCGTATCGGCCGCATGTGCGGCGCCGGCCAGCCAGATGGCGGTCAGCATAGCACCGGACGTCAACAGGGATCTTTTCATGTCGTCTCGCTGCTGGGTGTTCATCGAGTGACGATGGCGCGTTCCATCGGCGCGAGACGGGCCAGCAGCCTGTTCTGCGTGTGGAACGGAATGCCCTGGTCGCGGAGTGCCTGCTGCAGGTCTTCGACCACCGCGTCGAACGCCGCCTCGTCGACATGGAGACCGCGATGCGTGGCCCCCATCGACCGGCCGTGATAGGGGCAGCCGCCATCGGTCACGTTGCAGAAGAACACGACGAAGCGCGCGCGCAGGAAGTCCGGGTTGATGTTGCCGAAATAGGAGCGCAGCCGGGGATCGTTCATGTAGAGCGAGACCGAACGCGCGCTGAGCAGCTCCACGCCCGGCTTGCCGCCGAGGCTGTCGTACAGCGTGCCGTCGGCCCGTGCCTGACCGCCGAGGCCGAGTGCGGCCGCGAGCGCCATCACGGCGGCGGATGCTTTCGAGAACCGTGACCTACGCATCAGAATCCAGCCTCCAGCGAGAGATAGGCGCCGTTCTGGTCGCCCTGGCGCGCGATCTCGCCGAGATCGACGAAGGCCAGCGTCGCCGACAGGTGCTTGTCGATGAAATAGGCCGCGAAGATGTCCCAGGCGTCGCCCTCGTGAGCGAAGGCCAGGTTGTCGGGCTTGGTGCGGAACTCGCCCCCGAACGCCAGCCGGCGCGTCACGAGGTAGGCCGCCGACCCCTCGAATTCGGGCTGGTAGCCGCCATCCGCGTCGCCGCCGAAGCCGAGCAGGCCGAACTGGTTGGCCTTGGTCGCGCGCACGGTCACGTCGACGAGCAGGCTCTGGGCCAGGAACAGCTTGGTGGCGGCGAGGTAGAAATCCGCGCCGTCGGTGCTCTGGGCACCGAGGGCGCGGAGAAGGGCGTGCTGGTCGGCCGATTTCAGCTCGGTGCCGGCGGCGATCTGCGGAATCCAGCTGTTCTGGTCGTAGACGGCGTCGCCGTAGAGGCGGATTTTGAGACCCGCCACGTCCTCGTGGAACTGGAAGCCGCGGCCGAGCCCGAGGCGGCCGCCTGCACTGCCGGTGTCGAACCATTCATGGGCGTAGGAGAGCTCGACGCGGTCGTAGAGGCCGACCGCGATGCCGGCGGTGCCGAGGGTGAAGTCGTTCAATGCCACGCCGGTCGCGTGCACGTCGCCGCCGACCTGGTCGCGCGTGCCGTAGCCGGTGATCAGCGCCCAGGGCACGAGGCCGCCGCCGCCGGCACCTTCCACCTCGGCCACGCCCGAGGTCGCGAGCAGGCGAGAGCTTTCCTGCCCGTGCGCCGCGCCGCCGGCCACCGACATCAGCAGGACCAGTGCGCCCCACAAAGCCCGAGCATTCGCAAGACGTTGCACGATCGGCCCGGCCCTTTTCCCACCCGGGCAGTTTGCCTGTCCTACCTGAATCGAGAGTTAAGACTTCTCCCGTAACGTTTAACGGCGCCCGCCTGCCGCCTGCCGCCTGCCGCCTGCCCCTGCTGCCTGCCCCTGCGGCCAGGCGGTTCGCGCCGAGGCTATTCCGCCGTGCCGGTGGCGGTGGCAGGCGCCGCATTCTCGTCGCCCCAGCGGAAGCATTCCTCCTGGCGCTCGCGCAGGAACGTCGCCTCGTCGCCGACCACCGTGCCGAGCCTTCTCGCGGCCGCGACGAAGCCGGCGAGTGCCGCCTCCGTGAGGAGGCCGGTCGCGACGTTCTGCTTGTCCACGCACAGGGTGGTGAGCATCGGCAGCCGCTCGTGCCGGCACAGATCGAGCAGGCGGTCGAGGTGACCTTTCGGACCGCTCATCCGGGTGCGCAGCTCATTGGTCCAGCGCACGTCGCTCGCCGCCGCCAGTTCGCCATACGACGCGAACGACCGCGTCCGCGCGCGGCTCTTGAGCAGCTCGAGCGATCTGTAGATGTCGAGCTTCCGGGACGAGGGCGACTTGGCCTCGCGTTCGCGGAGAAGAGCCGCATAGTCCTCGCCATGCACGGCGCCGCCGCGATTGTAGTTGACCACGAGCTGCTCGAGCTGAGCGAGATTGAAAGCCGAGAAGTTGCGCAAGACGTCCTCCTGGGCGGGCGTGCCTACAGCTACCACACCCGGGCGATGATCCCGTCGAAAAGCGCGTCCGCGGCGCGCCGGCGGCGCCCGTGTGAGCCGGGAGAAGGGCACGGGTGCGCCGCATCTCGGGACCTCTGCGCTCGCGCCGTCAGAGATTGACGGCGCGCATCCCCGCATCGTGATAGCGCTCGCCCACGAAGTATTGCGGCGGCAGTATGCGGTCGATCTCGGCGCGCTCGTGGGCGGAGAGCTCGATCGCGGCGGCGCCGAGATTGTCCGCCAGGGTGCGGCGCCGCTTGGTGCCGGGGATCGGCACGATGTCGTGCCCCTGGGCCAGCAGCCAGGCCAGTGCCAGCTGCGCCGGGGTGCAGCCGCGCGCGTCGGCCAGGCGTCGGACCTCGGCCACGAGCTCGACGTTGCGCGCGAAATTCTCGCCCTGGAAGCGCGGGTGGCTGCGGCGGACGTCGCCCGCGTCGAGATCCTCGATGCGGGTGATCTCGCCTGTGAGGAAGCCGCGGCCGAGCGGGGAATAGGCCACGAAGCCGATCCGCAACTCTCGGCACAGCGCCAGCAGCCCGTCCTCCGGCTCGCGGCTCCAGAGGGAGTATTCCGTCTGCAAGGCGGTGATCGGATGGGTGCGGTGGGCGCGGCGGATGGTCTCGGGGCCGGCTTCCGACAGGCCGAGATGCCGCACCTTGCCGGCGCGGACCAGCTCGGCCATGGCGCCGACCGTGTCCTCGATCGGCACGTTCGGGTCGACGCGATGCTGGTAGTAGAGGTCGATATGGTCGAGGCCCAGGCGCTTGAGGCTCGCATCGCACGCCTCGCGGACATAGGCCGGATCGCCGCGGACGGGGCCGCGGGCGCCGGTGGCCGGATCCCAGGTGTTGGCGAACTTGGTGGCCAGCACGACGCGGTCGCGCAGGCCCGCCTCGCGCAGCGTGCGGCCGACCAGGCGCTCGTTCGCGCCGTTGCCGTACATGTCGGCGGTGTCGATCAGCGTCACGCCGTCCTCGACGGCCTGGCGGAGCGTGTCGGCCGCCTCGGCCTCGTCGTCGCGGGCGCCGTAGAATGCCGACATGCCCATGCAGCCGAGGCCGATCGCGGCGACGGCGAGGTGGGGTCCGAGGGTGCGTGTTGGCAACGTCACGTGCGGTTCTCCGGAGGCTTTGGGTCGCAACGCCGGAGGGTGGCGGCCGTTCGAGACTGGCGCGCGGCGGCGTGGCGGCCTTAATCTGAGGGGACGCCGCTTCCTGGGCACAGGTGACGAGATGGTCCTTCCGACGCGGACGCCGCCCGATCCAGCCCTGCTCGTGCGCGAGATCGACCGGTCCTGGGCCGACCGGCTGGAGGCGGAGGCGACGCGGTTCGCGGCACTCGACCGGCACTCGGGATGGCGGCGGGCGGGCGTGTGCCTGCTGATCGCGGCTGCGGTGGTGGTGCTGGGGGTGACCGGGTTCCGCTACGAGACCGACACGCGGTGGGCCCCGGTCCGCAACGTCCCGTCGCCCGGCTGGGTGAGCGTCACGCCGCTGCGGTGAGAGGTGCGTGCGGCGTCGCGGTGGGGGATCAGCGGTCCAACTTGAAATTCGTAAGACCATTCAAGTGTGCGTTGCCGTGGGGTTCGCACCGCCACGACTGGGTTGCCTTGCGGCCGCGCGTGGAGCCCGCGTGGGCATTGTCGTGGTTGTTCATCAGGGGCTCCACCGGGTTCATCCTGGGCGACAGGCGCAGGCGGGCGGGAGACTAGGCGTGTCCTCACGGGAGGTCGGGCGCGGCCGTGCTGCGGGTCAGAAGGCGACGATCGCCTGGTCGCGGCGGGCGTCGGCGCGCAACAGGCGGATGCCGTGGAACAGGCGAGCGCCGGCACCGCGGTCGCGGCCAGGACGCGCCACAGGGCTACGTCGGGTTCACGGCCGCGAGCAGCCGGTGCAGTTCCGGGTCGACCGGCGCGAGCAGGGTCATGAGGCAGAGGGCGAGAACCATGCAGCTCGGGCAGACCAGGACGAAGCCCCTTGTACGCGGGGCGTCGGCGCGCCTGCCGCAGGCGATCGCCAGGACAAGGCCAGGGGCTCTGCCCCTGGACCCCGTTAAGGGCGGAGCCCTTAAAACCCTAAACTATGATGGGAGTAGGTTGTCGGGCTTCGCCTCGCGTTTGACCGAAAAATCCCAACGATCAGGGTTCCAAGGGACGACTGTCCCTTGGCGGGTCCAGGGCAGAGCCCTGGCCTTCGCCGCGGCTTCTCCGCCGCGGCAACCGCGCCTCACTCGCTCAGCGCGAGGCGGGGCACGTAGGGCACGCCGAGGCCGGTCACGTCGTTGTAGCCGGGTGTCACGTAGTTGAAGACGTCGTCGAGACCTTCGCAGATGGCGTCGGCGCACACTTCGAGTGGGAACGGCGTGGTGGTGGTGATCACGAAGGGGACCGAGTTGATCGTCACCACGCGGACCAGGGTGTTGCTCTGCACGTAGCCGCGCAGGACCGCGGTGGGGGTCGCCGGCGGGAGCACCTGGTTGATGCCGGCGCTGTTGGTCTTCTTGCCGATCTTTAGCCCGTAGAGCCAGGGGTTGGCGAAGCCCACGAACGAGCGGCCGGTCAGGCCGCGCACCTCGTCGACGGTCGCGATCATGCCCGCGGTGAGCGGGGACGCAAGGCTGGTGCCGCCTTCGGCGATCTCGCAATACTCCGTGGTCGAGGTGAGCGCCGTGCAGCCGGTGTCGGCGTAGGTGCCGGCGATCGTGTAGGTCGCGGGATACAGATAGCCCGTGTAGGGATCTGCATCGGCCGCGATGTCGGGGCTCACGCGGCGCGGGGTGAGCGTCACCTGGTAGCCGCTCGCCTCGTTCAGCGTGGTCGCGAGGGCGGCCGACACCACCGCGGTCTGGTAGCTGGGCTCCGCCTCGATCAGGCTGATGCCGCCGCCGCTTCCGGCATAGAAGGAGAAGTCGCTGAAGGTGGCGTCGTAGGCGGTGGTCTGGGTCAGGCCGGTGGTGGTGATCGAGTTGGCGCTGTTGACCACCGCGTTGGCGAGGTAGTCGCGATAGTTGCCCCAGCCCAGCTCGGTCTTCTTGCCGTTCTTGTTGGCGAGCAGCAGCGAGGTGCCGCCGACGCCGGTGACATAGGGGCTGGTCGCCTCGTAGGCGCCGGTGGCGACGCCGTTGATCTGGCTCAGGTCGCCGTCGTCGCCGGAGCTGAACAGCACGGTGATGCCGAGGGCCGCCGCCGCCATGAAGGCCTGGTCCTCGCTGGCCACGTCGGCGGCCGTGGTCGCCTCGCCGTTATCGCCGTAGCTGTTGGTGATGATGTCGGCGCGACGGTTGTAGATCGTGTCCTCGAGCGCCGTGGTCAGCGTCGCGTCGTTCGACTCCGAGCCGACATAGACGATGTTGGCGCCGGGCGCGGAGCCGTGCACGGAGGCGACGTCGAGCGCCTCCTCGGTCCACCAGCCATAGGCGTTGGTGACCTCGTCGGCGGGAACGTTATAAATGCCGGCGGGGATGATCTGCGTGAAGTTCGCCGCCGTGAGCTTGGGCAGCTTGTGGTTGGTAGCGTACAGGTTCGCGTCGGACTGCAGCGTCGGCGAGGCGTAGGCGTCGAGGATGGCGACCGTGACGCCGCGGCCGTCGAGGCCGACATTCAGCGGGTTCAGGCCGTAGGCGGCCTGGATCTGTGCCGGCGTGTAGCCGCAGTTCAGCCAGGGCAGCGTCTGGGCGTAGGGCGCGGGCGCGGTGCTCAGCGTGGCATTGTTGTCGCCGAAATAGGTGGAGCAATAGGGCGACGGATCCTGCGAGGCGACCGGCGGCGGGGTCACGGCGCTCGTGGCCGCGGCGGACGCGGCGGCGGCGGTCGGGGCGACCAGCGCGCCCTGGGTCGCCGAGTGATGGAAGGGCTGGCGCAGCGTGTTGGTGGCGTCGAGCCCTTCGATATACAGGATCTTGCCGGACAGGGCGGCCGGGATCGTCGGCGCTTCGCGGTTGGAGCGGATCTGCGTGCTGCCGTAGCGGTACATGTTCTGGGTGACGGCGAAGGCGCGACGCAGCTGGCGGACCGTGGCCGTGGCCGCGACGTAGGTGCCGTGGCTGCCCACGGTGACGTTGGTCATGCCGGCCTTCGTCAGCATCGCCTGCACGGCGGCGACGTCGGCGGCGTCGGGCGCGTAGCGCGCGGCGAAGGCGGCTGGCGTCAGGTATTTGCCGTAGGAGGCGCTGCCCGGCGTCGACACCGCGGTGACGAAGCTCGCGAGATCGGCCGCGTTCTTCAGCGTCATGTGCACGGCGATGTTGACGCGGCTCGTGTCGGGCGCGGTTCCGGTCATCACCGCGGAGGCGACCCAGCCGGACACGTTGCCGGACACGATCGTGTTGGCGGCCAGCGCCGGCAGCGCGGCGCAGGACGCGGCGAGGCCGAACGCGGCACCGGTCAGATGTCTCTTAGTCCTGGTCAGCAAATCTTTTCCCCTTGGCTCTGGCCAGGGCGCGCGAAGTCGACCGTGCATGATCCCTCGGGATTTGACCGCCCGGCCAACGCATTGGCCGGTTCGTTTGGAACCGTGAACGTCCGCCGCCGCGCCCCAGGTCTCCCCAGCCGTTCCACGCGCCGCACATGCGGATCATTTCCGGTCTCGATCTCATAAATCGGCGTTCAGCTTCCGGCAAGGTCTGTGTCAGGCTGGCAGAATGGAAAATGAGAGGCTGCGTCGTCCCTTGCTCGTGTTTGATGCAAGGGCTCCTCAATCGTGCACATGAAACCGGCAAGAGGGGGCGGTTCTTAAGTCTTGTTCTTTCTTGAAAGAAAGAACCAAAGAACTTTTATTCGTTGGGCTCCGAGGTGAACCGGCGATAGCGGCTCAACGAATAGAAGTCTTTTTGCTTCTTTTTCTTCAGAAAAAGAAGACCTTCTAGGCCTCCGGCGCGCGGACCCGGTAGCCCACGCCCGCCTCGGTCGCGATGAAGGCGCCGGCGGCGCCGAGCTTCTGCCGCAGATGGCCGACATACACACGCAGATATTGCAGGTCGGCGGCGTGGGCCGGTCCCCAGATCGCGGTCAGCAGCTGGCGGTGGGTGAGCAGGCGGCCGTCGGCGCGCAGCAACGCCTCGAGGAGGTCGTGCTCGCGCGGGGTGAGGTTCACCAGCGCGCCGTCGACGCGGACTTCGTGGCGGGCGACATCGAGCGTGATCGGGCCGATGGCGACGGTGGACGGGAGCCCCTCCTCCGCACGGCGCCGGCGCAGTGCCGCGCGGATGCGGGCGAGGAGCTCGCCCACGGAGAAAGGTTTCTCCACGTAGTCGTCGGCACCCGCGTCCAGCGCCGCGATCTTGTCGGCCTCGCGGTCGCGGGCCGACAGCACGATCACGGGCACGGCGCTGAAGGCGCGCAGCCGGGCGAGCGCCTCGATGCCGTCGAGGTCGGGGAGGCCGAGATCGAGCAGCACCAGGTCGGGCGCGCGGCTGGCGGCGAGGCGGAGGCCTTCGCGGGCGTCGAGCGCTTCGAGGAACTCGTAGCCGGCCGCACCGAGGGCGGGCTTGAGGAAGCGGTGGATCTGACGCTCGTCGTCGATCGCGAGGATGGTCCCGAGACTCACGCGCCCCCCTTTATAGCGAGCGCGGCAGGCGGATGGTGATCTCGGTGCCGGGCAGGCCGGTCGCGGTGCGGGCGCGGGGGCTGGCGGCGGCGATGGTGCCGCCCATGGCGTCGACCAGGCCGCGGGCGATCGCCAGGCCGAGGCCGGTGCCCGGCGCGGTGCGGTCGCCGCGGCGGGCGCGATAGAAACTGTCGAACACGAGCTCGAGCTCGTCGGGCGGGATGCCGGCGCCCTCGTCGGCGATCACGAGCGACACGGTGTCGCGGCCGGCGGTCGCCCGAAGCGCCACCGGGCTGCCGGGCGGCGCGTAGCGGGCGGCGTTGTCCAGCACGTTCACCAGCACCTGCTCCAGCAGCACGGGATCGGCGGTGACGGCGAGCTCGTCGGGCACCTCGAGGGTGGCGATCGTGGCCGCGGCGACGCGGGCGGACGCGGCCTCGATCGCGTGGGCGAGGACGCAGCGTTCGAGACGGGGAGAAATCTGGCCGCTCTCGAGCCGGGTCATGTCCATGACGTTGCCGAGGAAGCGGGCCATCCGCGCGGTGTCCTCCTCGATCGCGGCGAGGAGGTCGCGGCGGGTGGGATCGTCGAGCGCGTCCCACGCGGTGCGGAGCGTGCCGGCGGCCCCCTGGATGCCGGTGAGCGGGGTGCGGAGGTCGTGGCTCAGCGAGTTCAGCAAGGCCGTGCGCAGGCGCTGGGTTTCGGCGCTCGCTTCCGAGCGGGCGGCGTCGCCCAGGGCGGCGATGCGCTCGATCGCGACCGCGGCCTGGTCGGCGAGGGAGGCGAGGGTCTGCGCGGCGGTGGCGTCGAGGCCGTCGGGCGGCGGCTGGATGCCGAGCACGCCGCGCACGCCGAGGCCGGTGCGCATCGGCAGGAAGCGCCAGGCGGCCGACGGCAGCGTGCCGGTGCGGTTGCCCGCCTCCTCGGCGTGCGCGTAGGCCCAGCGGGCGGCGGCCCAGGAGCCCTCATCCATGGTGTCGGCCGGCGGCGAGGCGGACGCGATGTCGAGCGTGTCGGCGCGCGGCGTGAGCACCACGGAGGCGGCGGCCACGCCGGCGGCGAGGCGGGCGATCGCGTCCATCAGCTGGTGCTCGGTGATGGGGGCGGCGAGCGAGCGCGCGAAGCCGGTGATGCGGCGGAGGCCCTCGATGCGGCTCTGGGCGGCGCGCTGGGCATGGCGCAGGCGGCCGGCGAGCAGGCCGGAGATGGTGGCGACGCCCGCGAACACGCCGATCGCGATGACGTCGCGCGGCTCGCGGATGGTGAACTCGTGGACCGGCGGAATGAAGAAGAAGTTCCACGCCAGAAAACTGATCAGCGCGGTGGCCAGGCCGACGCCGAGGCCGCGCAGGCTGGAGGTGATCACCACCACGCCGAGGAACAGCATCCCGAGCGCCTCGTGCTCGAGCATCGGCGCCAGCGTGAGGCCGAGCAGGATCACGACGCCCACCAGTGCCGGCGGCAGGGCGTAGTCGAGCAGGGTAGTGTCGCGGCGGAGGCGCTCGGCCCATTCGCGCATGCGGTCGCGGGTGCCGGCACTCGGCGGGGCGGGGGCGATCACCAGGGCCACGTCGGCGAGACGGCGCTCGAGCGCGCGGCGGGTGCGGCTGCGACGGGGCAGCACGAGCATGGTCGCCTGCTCGCGCGCGGCGGTGTCGAGCACGTGCTCGACCACGTGGCCGGCACGGGTGGCGGGGATGGCGCCGAGGCGGGCGGCGAGCTGCACCACGGGTGCCAAGCGGGGGGCGTCGCCGGCGCTGCCCTCGACCAGCAGCGCGGTCCAGGGGGCGTGCAGGCTGTCGGCCAGCAGCTTGGCGTGGCGCACCGCGGCCTCGGCGGCGGCGCGGTCGCCCTCGAGCAGCACCAGCACGCGCTCGGACGCCGGCCAGGGGCCGGCGATGGTGTTGGCGCGCATGTAGTCGCGGAGGTCGGCGTCGACGTGCTGGGCGGCGCGGCGGAGCGCGATCTCGCGGAGTGCCGCGAGATTGCCCTCGCGGAAGAAGCCGGCGAGTGCCCGGCCGGCAATGTCGGAGCGGTAGATGCGCCCGTCGGCCAGGCGGGTGCGCAGCTCGGCGGGGGTGATGTCGATGAGCTCGACCTCGTCGGCCTGTTCGAGCACGCGGTCGGGAAGCGTCTCGGCCACGCGCACGCCGGTGATGCGGGTGACCGTGTCGTTCAGGCTTTCGAGGTGCTGGACGTTGAGGGTCGCCCAGACGTCGATGCCGGCGGCGAGCAGGGTTTCCACGTCCTCCCAGCGCTTGGCGTGGCGCGAGCCGGGGACGTTGGTGTGGGCGAGTTCGTCGACGAGCAGGAGTTTCGGCGCGCGCCTGAGGGCGGCTTCGAGGTCGAACTCGGGCATCTGCTGGCCACGATAGGTGATCTCGCGGCGGGGGAGGATGGGAAGCGTGCCGATCGCGGCCTCGGTCTCGGCGCGGCCGTGGGTCTCGATGATGCCGGCGACCACGTCGGTGCCGGCCTCGCGGCGGCGGGCGGCGGCCTGGAGCATCTCCCAGGTTTTGCCGACGCCGGGGGCGGCGCCGAGGAAGATGCGGAGGCGGCCCCTGCCCTCCCGCGCTGCGGCCTCGAGCAGGGTGTCGGGGTCGGGACGGCGATCCGCGAGGATGGGGGTCGGGCTCATGCGGCGGCGTGGCGCGCGTGGGCGGCGGCGGTGACGTGGCGGGCGAGCGCCTCGGCGACGCGGATGCCGTCGACGGCCGCCGACATGATGCCGCCGGCGTAACCGGCACCTTCGCCTGCGGGGTAGAGGCCGGGATGGGTCGGGGACTGGAAGGTTTCGGGGTCGCGCGAGAGGCGGATCGGCGAGGAGGTGCGGGTTTCGACGCCGGTCATGACGGCGTCCGGGTGGTCGAAGCCCGGGATCTTGCGGGCGAAGGCGGGGAGCGCTTCGGCGATGGCGTCGGTGACGAAGCCGGGCAGGCAGAGGCGGAGGTCGGTGGGGGTGACGCCGGGCTGGTACGAAGGGATCACGGTGCCGAGCGTGGTGGAGGGGCGGCCGGACAGAAAATCGCCCACGGTCTGGGCGGGGGCGCGGTAGTTGCCGCCGCCGACGTGGAAGGCCGCGCGCTCCCAGTGGCGCTGGAATTCGATGCCGGCGAGGGGGTCGTCGGGGGTGGCGGCGTAGGCGGCGCAGTCGGCCGGCTCGACGGGCACGACGATGCCGGCGTTGGCGTTCCGCTCGGCGCGGGAATACTGGCTCATGCCGTTGGTCGCGACCTGGCCCTCCTCGGAGGTGGCGGCGACCACCTGGCCGCCGGGACACATGCAGAAGGAATACACCGAACGGGTGCCGCTGGCTTGGCCGTGGTGGACGAGCTTGTAGTCGGCGGCACCCAGGATGGGGTTGCCGGCGTGGGCGCCGAAGCGGGCCTGGTCGATCGCGGATTGGGGGTGCTCGATGCGGACGCCGATCGAGAACGGTTTTTGGGCGATGGCGACGCCGGCGTCGCGGAGGGTGGCGAAGGTGTCGCGGGCGGAGTGGCCGGGGGCGAGGATCGCGTGGGTGGCGGGGAGCCTTGTGCCGTCGGAGAGGTGGAGGGCGCGGAGGTGGCGGGTGGCGGGGTCGGTCTCCAGCGCGGTGACGCGGGTCTCGAAGCGGTACTCGCCGCCGAGGGCCTCGATCTGCTCGCGGAGGGACTGGACCACGGTGACGAGGCGGAAGGTGCCGATATGGGGTTTGGAGACGGTGAGGATCTCTTCGGGGGCGCCGGCTGCGACCATCTCGGTGAGGACTTTGCGGCCGATGCGGGCGGGGTCGGAGATGCCGGACCAGAGCTTGCCATCGGAGAAGGTGCCGGCACCACCCTCGCCGAACTGGACGTTGCTCTCGGGGGCGAGGACGCCGTGGCGCCAGAGGCGGAAGGTGTCGGCGGTGCGGGCGCGGACGGGGCGGCCGCGCTCGATGAGGATGGGCCGGAAGCCCCATTGGGCGAGCACGAGGGCGGCGAAGAGGCCGCAGGGGCCGGCGCCGATGATGACCGGGCGGGGGGCGTGCGCGGGCGGTGGGGGGACGGGGGCGGTGTAGGTGGTGGGGGGCGTGGGGGTGATGCGGGGGTCGGGGATCGCGAGGATGCGGCGTTCGAGGGCGGGGTCTAGGGTGATGTCGACGGTGTAGACGAGGGTGATGGCGCGGCGGTTGCGGGCGTCGTGGCCTCGGCGGGCGATCTGGGTGTTGAGGGGGGTGTTGGGGGGGAGGTTGAGGCGGGTGCGGGCGGCCGTGGCTAGGGCGGCGGGGGGGTGGTCGAGCGGGAGGCGGAGTTCGGAGAGGCGGAGCATGGGGGGACTATGGATGGCGTGCGCGTGCGCGTCATCTGTTGTGGCACGCCAGTAGATGACACATCGCCGGCCGACACGATGTCGGTCCGCGCACCAACGAGCATCGGCCTCTTGGCGCCATCGCTCCATGTCAACCGACAGAGCGCGCCGGTAGCTGTGCTGCACACTCGACGGGTAGACTCCGGAAGAGGGTGAAAGCAGCCAGATTATATGAGCGCAAAAATGAGAACAAAGCTACGAATCTAGACGATCGTAAGCGAAATTGGTCGATTTGCTTCCGCAATGGCGTACGATCGGCTCAATATCGGTATTGGCGGTCCTTCTCAGACGTCTCGACGTCCAGAATGGCCTCGCCGGGCTTCGACAACTGCCTGGAGATCTGTCTCACGCCGTTGATCTGTTCTCAAAGGCTAGACAGCCGGCGACAAGATGGCCAAACTCGAAATGGTCCCGTCACGTGTGGCGTTACAGACGGCTTAAAGTGAGTGTCGGCGAGCATTGCGTGCGCCTAGTTCAAGAGCGGAGTAGCGACAAGGGACTTTAGTATGGTTCGAGTCTAGATTAAACGGACCACTCTGTCGCCTTGTATTGAGGAGGTGTTGTTTGCCTGATCCGTCCGGTAAATTCACGGCGTTTCCTGCCTTTCTCGAGCCTGCGCCTTTCGCAGTGTTGAAAAGACAGGTTGAAGGTCTGACAAAGCTTTCACGCGAGGAAAAAGGCGCGATTTTATCCATCAGCGTCATGGCAGCGATCGAGACCGTCAGTTTCGATGAAGATTGGTATCTATCGGCGTACCTCGATGTTCAAGCTGCCATTGATAAGGGCGGCTTTACGTCTGGCCTGCATCACTACGGGTTAGTAGGCTTCTTCGAGTGCCGTTTCCCGACGGACATCAAAGTCGACGACGAATTCTACGTCGAAACTTACCCGGACGTAAAACAGGCCGTTGCTCTTGGTACCCTTCCAAGCGGAAAGATCCACTTCTTAACGAAGGGGTATAAAGAAGGCCGGATCCCTTCATATACCTATCGCTTCTCACGACAGAACACCCTCGTCGCGATGAAGAGTGTGAGGAACCGCGTTACAACGGATCTCTCGGGCGAGGTATAATACCAGCCAAACGGATCTTCCAACTCCAACTAAAGCAGGGTCGCGGAGCGGCGCGCTATATCGGGCAAGTGGAAGACGGACAAATATGGGTCTCATGTTTGATTGCGTGGTTGAGAACTTTGATGGATTTGGGCTCATCGGCTGGGCGAGTTCGGAGACGGAAGAAACTCCCGTTATTTTAGTCGACGTGGAAGGACTCGGGCACCGGGAGATCAGGGAGCTTCGTCCCAGAGCTGACCTCGCTACGATCGGCAAGCGTGCGGGCGAGTTCCGCGTCACGTTGCTCGATCTGTTTGATGACGTAGTCGAATATAGCAAGAAGGCGATTGGCACTCCGTTCCGGATGAAGGTCTCGGCCGCCCTGGGTGATCAGCCTACGATAAGCGTGTTTTCGTTTGAAGGCGGCTGGGACCTTATCGAGGCAGCCGTCGCGGCGCGGCCCACGATCGACGGCAGAGTTGATACGCTTGATCAAAAGTGGATTGGAGGGTGGGCTCTTTCCGAAAACACTCAGCCGCAGACGATCGAGGTCGTCGCAGACGATAAGGTGGTGGCAACAGCAGTCACTGGTCTCTTTCGTGCCGACGTAGAATTGCGTCACGAAAATGGAAAGTTCAGCGGCTTCGTCATCGCTACCCCGCGGGCAATCTGTGATGGGTTCCCGCATTCCATCATAGCGCGGACGAAGTCCGGCTGGCTTTTCCCCGGCTTTCCTCGCGCCGTCCGACTAGGTAAGTTTGTTGGAGTCGTGGAGAAGATACAGAAGAACGCTGTAGAAGGTTGGTTCGGCTTCCTACGCGAGAGCGACATGTCGCCGAAGATGTTAACGATTATGTGCAATGGGATGGTCATTGGCACAACAAATCTTCGCGCACCACGGGCGGACGTTGTCGCCGCCGGCATCGCCGCCTCCGCTTACATGTTTCACTTCGAAACGCGTCGCGGCATCTTCTCAGAAGATGTCGTTACGGTTCTCGATACTACATCCGGCTACTCACTGAAAGTGACGCCGACGGCGCGGGCAGCAGACCTGCCTTCCGCCGTGGTCGGGCACATGGATCTTTGTAATGAGTCCGAGATCGTCGGGTGGGCGGTGGATCGGCGCATGCCGGGCGAGACGTTGCGCATCATCGCCTACCAGGACGGTACACCGGTGGCTGAGGCAAGCACCGAAGGCTTTCGGGCTGATGTGCAGCGCAGCTTCCCGCTTGCGCTACGCCCAGGCTTTGCGGCTCTGACGCCAAGCTCCTTGCGTGACGGAGAGCCACACCAACTAGAACTCCGGGTGTTTGGTGCGACGCGCGCGTTGAGCGGAACGCCGGTCGTCGTGCAATTGTCGAAGCGAAGCACCATCGTTCCGTCCAATCCGCCGCCCAAGTGGGAACGGTTGACGAGTGTCATTGACGCTAAGAAAAAGGACACTGGTAATCAGCTGAAGCAACCACGCGCGGGTGTCGCTCATATAATCCTGAATCGTAATGGAGGCGATGTATTTGTTCGTTGCCTCGAGTCATTACTTCAATTTATGGACTTTGCCCGTGACGAACTGATCGTCGTGGACCACGGTTCGAACGATGTCAGTCGCGATGGCTTGGAGTTCGTTGAGCAGGCGGGGCTGGCAACCGTCATCTGGAAAACGCGGAACGACAGTTTCTCCAAGTCAAACAATGACGCTGTATTGATGGCTACTGCCCCTATACTTCTTTTTCTTAACAATGACATTGAGTTTATTACGCCACTTTCCCGCGCCGTTGAGAAACATCTCGACGAGCCTGAGATAGGCGCTGTGGGAATCAAGCTTTACGACATCGTGGAACTGTCAGTCGAAGATACGATAGCTCGCACGTTGAAGTCGTTGCGCATTCAACACCTGGGTGTCTGGTTCCGTCCCGGCCACGCAAATACTGACTACAATATGCTTGGCTACGACATCACATCCGCGGCATCTCATATCGAGATGTTCGGTGTCCATGAGGTTGCCGTTGTTACGGGAGCTGCGTTGGGGGTGCGCGCGGACGATTTTAAAGCCATCGGCGGCTTCGACGAGACTTACTTCTACGGCACCGAGGACATCGATCTCTGCCTGCGCATTCGGCATCTCGGTCGGCGAATTCTGTGCGACCGCAATCTCGAAGCGCTGCATGTGCGCGGCTACACGCGCTTTACTCGGCGTGGAGGCGATGCATCGGGCCGCTTCGCCAACAACAACAAACACCTATGGAAAAAGCTTGGCACCCGCCTTCGCCAGGACTATCGCCGAAGCATCGTAGCTCGTGACGGCGTCTTCGGTCCTCCTGCCTTCCGCGTGGGCCTGGCGGTCACCGAGGCAGATGATTACACGGTTGCAGGCGACTACTTCACCGCTCTTGAGTTCGCTCGCTCTCTGGCTGGGCATCGTGGAGTGGAGTACGTTTTTCTCAGCGAGAAGGACGGCTGGTATGACTGCAACGGGCTCGATGCGGTCGTGGCCATGCGTCACGACTACGATCTGGCACAGGTGCGTAACCAGGGCGCGCAATGCCTGTTGATCGGCTGGGCGCGCAATCAGTTCGAAGCTTGGATAGGTCAACGCTGGATCGACCGTTTCGACATCATGCTCTCCTCGTCGAAGCTCTTCGCTCAGCTTCTACGCCGCCGCACGGGTATACAGGCTCATATTCTTTATATAGCGACCTCGTTCAACGAGCGACCGGAGGAATTGTCGTCGGTCAACCAGGACGTCACCTTCGTTGGTAGCCGTTGGGGGGGAGCGCGCGAGATTGAGGAGGCGTTGTATCCGGAGCAGATCGCCGGGGTGGTCCGTGTGTTTGGTGACGGCTTGAACGAGGTGCCGCATTTCCGGCAGCACTGGGGTGGGGTCGTGCCCTATGCGGAAGTGGAAGGAGTGTATCACCGTTCGCGCATCGTGGTCGATGACGCGAACGCCACGACCAAGCGGTGGGGGAGCCCGAACTCGCGTGTTTTCGATGCGATTGCTGCCGGCACGGTCGTGCTAACCAACTCGCGCGCTACTTCAGCGGTGCTGGAAGGGACCATTCCTGTCTGGAGCGACGCGGACAGCCTGACCGGGCAGATCAACGATCTCCTCGAGAATCGCAGTGCACTGGCCAGCCTGGCGGCCAGGCAGGCCGCCATTGTCAAAGCGAAGCACAGCTATGCGGCTCGCGCGACTACGTTCATGGAGATCCTGGCTAGTCACGTGGCGCAGAGCCTCCGGATCGCGATCCTTACTGCCGTGCCGCGGCAGGCGGATGAGAACCTCTGGGGGGACTGGCATTTCGCGCAGGCGCTCGCGCGCTCCTTTCGCCGCCAAGGGCACGCCGTGCGCGTGCGGAAGCTTGAGGATAAGCCGGACGGGGCAACGGACGTGGTCATCGGGTTGCGCGGCTTGCAGAAGTTCGAGCCGGTGGTCGGCGCAATCAACATCTTGTGGATTATCAGTCATCCGGATCTGGTTGCCGGAGACGAGCTGCGGCCCTGGCAGCATGTGTTCGCGCCGTCGAAATTACTGGCCGAGCGGCTGGCGATCTACAACAAGTCGATCTCGGTGCTGGAACAGGCGACCGAGTTCACTCCAGCTTGCCTGTGGGCGGCACGCCGCGGTGGAGCGCAGATGGAGAACGGCGTGTTCGTGGGCAACACGCGTGGCGTGAGTCGACCTTTTATCGAGGCCGCCGGCCGCGCTGGCCTTGATTTCCGTGTCTGGGGCGAAGGCTGGCGGTCAAGCGAGTTGAGTGATCGCGTCGTTGCGTCCAGCATACCTAATAAAGCGCTCGGCAAGCTTTACGCGAGCGCTGCCTTCGTGCTTTCCGATCACTGGCCTGATATGGCGGCTCAAGGAATTGTCGCCAATCGGGTGTTCGACGCGCTGGCCGCAGGCGGAGTGGTGGTTACCGATCCGGTGGCAGGGATCGAACAACTCGAACTTCCCAATTTGTTCGTTTGCCGTGATGAAGATTCGATCAGGGAAGCAGGTCTGGCAGCAATGATAATTTCGGATGACGAGAGACGCCGGGGAGCAACAATCATGGCGAACAATTACTCATTTGATAATCGAGCCGCCACTATTGGAAAGGTTGTGGGTAGTTTGCTCGCGCCTCAATCCAGCTTAGAACTCCGACCGAGCGCCACCGTCTAAGCCAGGCATTTTAGGTTGAGTTCGGCTACCAGGCAGCCTTTGTCGCACTTTTCCCGGAGACGAATATGAGCTTAACCGGCCACGTTGATGTTGTGAAACGGCTGTCGACTGATTCGGAGGCGCCTTACCACATCTGCGGCTGGGCAGCAGATCTCTCGTTACTGCAGGACCGGCCTGTCTTGGAGGTTCTTATAGACGATGTCGTAGTCGGTGATGTTGTTGGTCTGGACTATAGGGAGGACCTTGCGACAGGAAAGATCGGTGATGGAACCTACGGTTTCCATTATCCGGTTCCGAAGTCATTGTATGATGGTAAAAGTCATCTTATAAGGGTGCGGTTCAAAACTACTAAGCTCTTCTTGCCCGAAGCGCACCGGTTTGAGGCGACGCCGGACAAAGAGATGAAGTTCGAGCTAGCGTCAACCGCACCTGACCCCCGAGAGACGCCAGACGGCTTGGTTTGGTCTGGAAAGGCGTTTCAATTAGCGCTCTTGCCGGATCTGGACCCGTCAACTTGGGTTGGAGCCAATCAGAGAAATGTTCTAGAAATGCCTATGGCATCGGTGTTTTCGACTGCTGTTTGGGAGAAAGCGGCACCTATCTTATATGTTTGTGCACTATTCATGGTTAAAAACGAGGAAGACATCATCTCAAGTAACTTGTGCTGGCTGTATTATCTTGGGCTTAGGAGATTTGTTATCATTGACAACAAATCAACAGACGCAACACGCTGGCTAATCGAGCGATTCAGGGACTCTCAGCCTGATGTTGAATTGTTGATTATTGATGACCCAATAATGCGCCATATTCAAAGTGAAAAGACTACCGGGATTATGGAACTTGCTGCGAGCGTCTGGAGCGACTGCCGCTGGGCAATTCCCGTCGATGCTGATGAATTCTTGGTCGCTGAGAGAGGTCTCTTAGGTCTTCTGGATGTGCCCGACGAGGTGGACTCCCTAGTTGTCCCTAAGTGCTACCACATGCTCTTACAATCAGACGATCACGAACTTCAATATCAGCGAAACTTCTTTAAGCAAATGCCGGTCCGAACGGAGTTACATAGAGCACCTCCGAAGATCCTCCTGCGACTGAGGCGAAACTTGATTATATCGCAGGGCAACCATTTTGTTAATTCGGTCGCCCAAGCACCTCAACCTATTTACTCGAGCGCTGCTGAGCTCGGAATTTTCTACCGCGAGTTTTCTATTCGGAGCTTCGCTCAATTTAAGAACAAGGTTATCAATGGTGGGAAAGCCATCGAAGCCGCCGAAAAACTGGGGCTTAATGTTGGTGGCCATCATTGGAAATCTCGATATGCTGGCTTTGTCGCCCACGGTGACCCTTGGCTGCGCGAGAAGTTTGAAAGCGAATTCATTCAGCCTGTTTCAAAATCCTTTATCCTCGATGAGTTCGCGATTTCCTCTCTTATCTGGTCAATACAACCCTACCTTATAGGGTAACATGACAAGTGCGTTGTTCGCTATTTTAGCAAACACCGTCAGAAAGACATCCTATCCTCGCCACAGTCCAAACATGACTGCATCGGTTGAAAACTCACCTCGTGCGGCAACCGCCCGCGCCGAAGATTCCAACTCCGTAAACGCTATAGTATCGGGGAAGCGGGCCGCCGCGGCTAAGATGATGGGGTCTACGCCGTTCACTAACTTACCTATGTATTGGGCCGAGCCCGCACAATTTGCCGCATTAGCTTCCGTTACCATTTGCCCGAACCCAGCCGCTTTCGCGTAAGCGGCATAGAACTGAGTTGCTTCCTTGATGGTCTGCCCGGCCCGACCGTGATAGCCGTAGACGTCGATACCCGCAAGCCTCAGTATCTCGGCGGAGATGTAAAGCCACTGCAATGTAAACATAGGATAGCCGATCCCTTGTAGAGGATTAGCATTACGGTAGCGATCATCGATTTCACCTGGAGCGACAACCGCGGTTTGGAAGGAAGGGTGACTAGTCGGACCATTCGGACCGCTGTTCGGGTAGCACGCGTGCGGCGCCTCGCCTGAGCCGTATATAGCTTTGTCAAAGTATGCGATCCAAGGTGAAGCTACAAAAAGATCTTGATCTTCCCCATGCAGCGCAGCCTCGAAACGAGCTTTGTCGTTTATCAAGCGGGAAGTTGCTAACAGTCCAGCGAGTTGACTCGCCAAGTGGTTGCTGTAAAGATTGCATTCCCAATCCTTATATTCTAGAAGGCGGTAATTCAAAGCTTGTCGAACGAGTTCGTACATCGCGGTATGAAAGCCGATAGACGAACTCATCTGGGATTCGTTCAGGGCATCTAGGTAAGTCAGTAAATCATGGGCTTGAGCCGAATACACGATACCGCGTGAAACCTGCAAGCCGACCGCGGACATGCTGCCAGCGTCTACAGTGCCATCGGGGTTGGCGAACTGCGCCGGACGGCTGAGGAAATGCCCCTTTGCGTCTCGAAAGCCTCGCTCGGTCCAGGCGAGCAGAATGCGCTTAGCCAAAGCGATGGATTGCTCTGGGCTGGGCGCACTCGGCGGCAGGGAAGCGCCGGCTTGCGCAAGTGCAGCATACAACGCGAGCCTCGCAGAGACTAATGCTGCACCTGCGGGTGGTGGTGTTCCAGCAGGCAGGTCAAGAGATTTGCGCAGCATCGCTGTTTGTCCAGCATCTTGCGGCTCGTAGGAGAATGCATACAAGTAAACATCGAGTACGTTTCCTGCATATGCTGCGTCCCATGCGATACCAGCCTTGAGATCTGTCGCCACACGTTGAGCGAGATGGCCAAATCGCTGCGCCGAGTAGCTGTCACGTACGCTTGTTCGTTGAGCTAACGCGCGTAATTCCGGAACGTTAGTGAATACGCGCGGCTGGCCTGCTGACATATACGCACCGGTCGGCTGTGGCTTAGTTCTGCTCCACGCAGCATTACCGAAGGTAGCAAACAGGGCGCTCAGGATGGCAGCGCGTCGTGTGCTGGTAGGCTCCTTCATTTCAACCTCCTTTCCGGCTGACGAGTGGTCACGGCCGGGCGCGTTCGCCCCCGCGCGTTCGCCCGAGCGAAGGTCGAATTGCTCCAATGCCGGTCCGTCCGCTTGTACGCCGCATGGCAATGCACCGCCATGCAACGGAACAGCTCCCGCCGGTGCAGCACCGTCACCTCGCCGAGCCTCTCGCGCCACCCTTCCCCGGCGTCGGCCAGCCACCCCGCGAACACCCGCGTGATCAGCCCCGGCCCCGTCGACAGCCACACCACGTCGCGGTCGCCGCGCAGCATCGCCTCGAGCGCCACCTCGAACGCGCGACGGATCACCGGGTGCCCCGGCGCCGCCGCCAGCATGTTGTTGCCGATCGTGCCGAAATCCTCCTGGTAGAGGATCAGCGCGGACCCGCCGTCGAGCAGCGCCCCGGCCGAGGCGCGCGGGCGATCATCGGCGTCGAGATACACGCCGCCCGCCTCGGCGAGCAGCGCCAGGCGCAGCAGATCCGCCTTCTGCGCCGGCTCGCGCAGGCGGTCGTAGGCGGCCGCCGCGACGTCCCCGTGATGCCGCTGCAGAAAGGCGCGCGCCTCGCGGTCGTCGAGACGCGTGTGCGACCAGCCGGGACTGCCGTCGCGCCACTCGCCCATGAAGCGGGCGATGTCGGGCGGCGGCTCGGGGTCGTCCCAGAACTGCACGATGCGGCGCGGGATCGGCGACGGGGCATTGGGCGACCGGTCGTGGCGGCCGAACGCGCCGGCGATCTCGCGCGCGGCCACCATGGCCACGAGGCTCGCCGCGGTGCTCCCGGGATTGTCGGCGACGTACGCCAGCGCGCGTGCCATCCGCTCCTCCGGCGGGCGCCCCGCCGCCGGGTGCAGGTGGGCGACCGCCGCGTCGTCCAGCGCCAGCTCGTCGAGGATCTGCCCGTAATGGCTCTGCGACGGATGCGGCGCACCGCCGCGGGCGCGGACATGGCCGGCCGTGAGCGCGGCGTAGCGCCGGAGGTGATGGCGGGCGCGCTCGATGTCGAGTGCGTGCATCGCCAGTCGGCAGAGAGCCCATTGCGTGCCAGGGTTCTGGCCGTCCAGGCACTCGGCGCGCAGGAACGCCTCGCTGGCGGCGCGGCCGTCGCCGCGTTCCTCCGCCCACTCGCCGGCGAGGCTCAGCGCAACCGCGATCTCGCCATGCGCGCGGGCCGGCAGGAGGGCGATCGCGCGGGTGGCGTGGGCCTCGGTGCCCACCAGCCGCTCGAGCTCGCAATGGGCCAGGCCCACGAGGAAATCCGCGGGCGCGTCCTCCGCCGCGGCGGAAGCGAGCTCGCGCGCCCGCTCCCAGTCGCCGGTGCGCCGCAGCAGGGTCACGCGCGCGCGGCGGATCGCGGCGCGGGCGGCCGGGTAGAGCGCCTCCAGCCGGTCGAGCACGCCTTCGGCGTCCGCGGTGTGGCCGAGCTCGATCATCGCCTCGACCGCGGCCAGTGCGGCCCCGGGATCGGACGGGTAGTGCGCGTGGGCGGCGCGGAAGAAGTGAAAGGCCGCGGCGGGGTCGCGGGTCGCCATCGCCTGCTCGCCGCGGCGGACCAGCAGGGTCGCGTTGTCGGGGTCGAGGGCGGCCGCGCGGTCCAGCAGGGCGGCGGCGCTCTCGGTGCGGCCGAGCTCGCGCTCCACGGTCGCGGCCTCGATCAGGGCGAGCACCGCGCGCGGCGGGTGGTCGGCGGCCGCCTGGAGGTAGTGCGCGCGGGAGGCTTCGAGATCGCCGGCGCCGCGCTCGATCGCGCCGAGCTCGAGGCGGAACCAGAGATCGTTGCTGTGGCGTGACATGCCGTCGCGCACCACCGCGCGGGCCTCGCCGAACAGGCCGAGGGCGCGGAGCTCGGCGGCGAGCTCGAGGGCGGCGCGCGCATCGGCGGGGTTGCGCGCGCAAGCCTCGCGCAGCAGGGCGAGTGCGGCCTGGCGGTCGGCGCGCAGGCGCGCGAGGCCCGCGAGGCCGAACAGCGCCTCGAGATGGCCGGGCCGCAGGGCCCGCGCGCGGGTGAAGGCGTCGTGCGCGGCGTCGGCACGGTCCAGCGCGCGCTGCTCGGTGCCGATCGCCACCAGCGCCTCGGTGTGGTCGGGGGCGAGCGCGTGGGCGGCTTCCGCGTGGGCCAGCGCCGCGCGCCGGTCGCCACGCAGGCGGGCGCAGTGGCACAGGCCGACCAGCGGTTCCGGCCGGTCGGGAGCGAGCTCGGCCGCGCGCTGACACGCGGCTTCGGCCGCGTCGAGATCGCCGAGTGCCCGCAGGTTGGTGGACAGCTCCAGATGCGCCCAGGGGTCGTGCGGGAGAAGCCGCACCGTCTCGCGGCCGGCGGCGACGGCGCCGGCGATGTCGCCCGCCACACTCGCGCAGCGGGCGCGGCCGAGCAGGGCCTGGACGTTGTGGGCGTCGGCCGCGAGCGTGCGCTCGTAGAACTCGCGGGCACGCGCGGTTTCGCCCAAGGCGAGCAGATCGGTGCCGATCTCGATCCACGCCCACATGTTGGGCTCGGCGCGGTCGGCGGCCTCGAACTGCGCGAGGCTCTCGCGGTGGTCGCCCATCGCGCGCGCGCAGTATCCCAGGCCCATCCGCACCTGGACGTTGTCGGGCGCGATCGCGAAGGCGTCGGCGTAGGAGGACGCGGCGCGCTCGGGCTCGCCGAGTGCCAGGAAGTCGCGGCCGCGCTCGATCAGCGCCCAGACATTGCCGTCGGGGGCTGCGCGCAGCGCCGCCTCGTGATGGGCGAGGCTCTGGCGATGGTCGCCCGCGGCGCGGGCGCACCGGGCGAGGCCGAACAGCGCCTGCACGTTGGCGGGGTCGATCGCGGCCGCGCTTTCGTACGCCTCGCGCGCATGGTCGCGATCGCCCAGCGCGAGCAGGTCGGCGCCGCGCTCGACCGCGGCCCAGAGATTGCCGGGGTCGGCGGCGCACACGGCGGTGAAGTGGGCGAGGCTGCCCTGGCGGTCGCCGGCGGCGCGGGCGCAGCGGCCGAGGCCGAACAGCGCGTCGATCTGGCCGGGCTCGATCGCCAGCGCGCGCTCGTAGGCGGCGCGCGCGGCCTCGTGGTCGCCGTCGGCGAGCAGCGCGGAGGCGGCCTCGATCGCGGGCCAGGCGGTCTCGGCCGGAAGAGCGGTGGGGGCGGCGGCGTCGCACTGGGCGAGGCCCGCCTGCGCCTCGGCGTGGTCCGGCTCGATCGCCAGCGCACGCCGGAACTGCGCGCGCGCCGCCTCGGTGTCGCGGAGTGCCAGCAGGTCGCGGGCGGCCTCGATCGCGGGCCACACGCCGTGGGCATCGATCGCGGCCACCGTCTCGTGCAGTGCCAGGCTGCCGCGGTGGTCGCCGCGGGCGCGGGCGCAGCGGGCGAGGCCGAACAGCGCATGCGGGTTGCGCCCGTCGCGGGCGGCGGCCTGCTCGTAGGACAGCCGGGCGCGCTCGACATCGCCCAGAGCGAGCAGGTCCGCACCCATCTCGATCGGGATCCAGACGCTGTCGGGCTCGATCGCGAGCGCCGCCTCGTGGAAGGCCAGGCTGCCCGCGATGTCGCCCGCCGCGCGGGCGCATCGCGCGAGGCCGAGCAGGGCGTGCACGTTGTCGGGCGCCAGCGCACGTGCCCGCGCGTAGCAGTCGCGCGCCTCGTCGGCATCGCCCAGTGCCAGGACATCCTCGCCGATCTCGATCAGCGGCCAGGGCGACGAGGGATGGGCGGCTCGCGCCTGCCGGTGATGCGCCAGGCTCGCGCGCCGGTCGCCGCGCGCGCGGGCACAGCGGGCGAGGCCGGCGAGCGCGTGGAAATCCCCGGGTGCGGCGTCGAGCACCTCGCCCAGCATCGCCTCGGCGGCGGCGATGTCGCCCAGTGCCAGGTGGTCGGCGGCGGCCTCGAGACGAAGCCCGAGCTCGCCCGGCACGCGCGCGGCGCCGGCGAGATGGGCGGCCAGCGAGGCGTGGCGATCGTTGCGTGCACGTGCCAGACGGCCATGCGCGAAATGGATGTCGGGCGCGTCGGGCGCGATCGCCCCGGCCACGCGGATCGCGTCGGCGGCGCGGTCGAACTCGCCCAGCGACATGTGATCGTGCGCCAGTTCGAGATGCGCCCATAGATTGCCGGGTTCGTGCGCGGCCAGCGCGCGGCGGATGGCGAGCGATGCCGCATGCTGCCCCTGCCGGCGCGCGGCGTCGGAGGACGCCGTCAGCCGTACGATATCGACCGGCTCGGGTGGCACGTTGTCGGCGACGTCCATTCGCTTCCGATCCGAACAGTTCCGCGGCGCGCGACGTCGCGGCAGGAGCGGGTGGTGGTGACCCGCGATCTGCTCGCCCGTCGGACTGGCACAAGGGGAAGAAGCTGCACCTGAACCCGCGCCCAGGCAATTCCCGCCATTGGCGAAGCACGTCCGGCCAGGTCAGGCGGCGACGGCCTCAAGCTGCAGCGTGTCGAGCGTGAAGGCATCGCCGTGCTCGAGCTGCCAGCTCGAAGAGCTGCTTCCTTGGAAGTGCCAGGTCGCCGAATGAATACGTCTTGGTGAAACCGTGCACCCGGCGCAGGGTAGCAAGACAATAACCGCCATGCTTCGACGTCTCAGGCGATGTCGCCTCTTGGTGAGGAAACTGATGTGGATCTCGATCTCGCTGGGCGGCGTGTGCTCATAACAGGTGCTTCGCAGGGCATTGGAGAAGGTCTGGCACATGCCTTTGGTGAAGAAGGATGCGATTTGATACTGGTGGCTCGGAGCAGCGATAAACTCGCCGACGTCGCAGATCGGGTACGTTCCAAGTGGAACGTGTCCGTCGACATCCTGGCCCTCGATCTCACCAATGCTGAAACAAGGGATCGATTACACGAACTGGAACGTGTCGACATTCTTGTGAACAACGCGGGCGCTATTCCTGGCGGAGACTTGCAGGCCGTGCAATCGGAGGCTTGGCGCCGGGCGTGGGACCTCAAGGTCTACGGCTACATCGATCTTTGCCGGCTGTTTTACGCGAAGATGAAGCAACAAGGTGGCGGAGTCATCCTCAACAATATCGGGGCAAGCGCCGAATTCTTCGATCCAACCTACATCGCGGGGAGCACCGGCAACGCGGCCCTGGTCGCATTCACACGCGCTCTCGGCTCGAGAAGTTTGGACGATAAGATCCGGGTCGTCGGCGTTAGTCCGGGCCCGGTCGCGACTGACCGCATCGAGCGCTTGCTGAACGAGCGCCGAAAGGCGTCCGGCGCAGAACAGGCAAGCCCTGCCTTCCCACTTGGCCGACCGGCGACTGTCGGTGAGATTGCCGACCTGTTCCTCTTTCTGGCGTCGCCGCGCTCCGCCTACACGACCGGTGTCGTCTTCACAGTGGACGGCGGGCTGTCCGCCCGCCACGCGCCATAACCTCTCCCCAATGTCGGCGCCGCTAAAGGTCGAAGGCGCGAACTCGGCGGAACCAGGCCGGCAGGCGGTAGGCGACATGGCCACCGCCTGTGCCGAGATCGAGCGCGCGGCGCGGCGCGGCATGGCGGGCGATCGCTTCGAGGCTTGCGAGGTCCTCGCCGGACACATGAACGGAGCTCGCGACACAGGCCAGCGCCTGAGGGCCGAACTGCGCCTCGACGACGGCTTCGTGCGTGCGGCTCACCTGTCATTTCCCCCGAGGCGGGCTCCTCCGAGGCGGGACGAGTGCGAACCTTCGGCGCGCGGCACAACCTCGCTCGGGTTGGGCGGTGAGTTCTGCCATGCGCCTTGCGATGTTCGGGGGAGCCGAGAGCAGTGGCGCTCGAGGATCAGGAAACGACGGCAACGACAGCGCCACCCAGCGAAAGGGCGGACGCTGTGAGCGTCAGGGCGGCGCAGGCGGCGATCCGGGCGAACCGGGTCACGTTGAATGAGCGGTGCATGGGGTGTCTCCTGTCGGGGCGGGTCAGGAGACGACGGCGCAGAGGGCGCCGCCCAGGGTCAGCGCGGAGGCCGCCACGGCCAGTCCGATGCAGGTGGCGATTTTCATGATTTGGGCGATGTCGAACGAGCGGATCATGGCGTTTCTCCTGTCTGGCGCGGCGAGATGCACCGCTGCAGGAGTTAGAGCATCGAACGTGCCAGCCTGATGGGAAGTATTAGATCGTTGAAATGGCTGGATATTTCGTCATCAAGTCCGCTTTTAAGCTATGGCTGATCGCAACACGCACCATTTGATGGTGATCAACACCAAGCTTCGGCTCCTCAAGTCATGGAGGTCCAGGAGCCCCTGGCTCCTGGCGGGGTTCGGGGCAGAGCCCCGACCTTCTTCCCTCCGGCGCACACCGGCCCGGCGGTTCAGATCGTCGGCCACCTGCCGGAAGAAGGCGCGCGGTCGATGATGTGCGGCGTCAGAGTCCGCCCACGTTCAGGTATTTGATGTTGAGGTAATCCTCGACGCCGTGCGCCGAGCCTTCGCGGCCGATGCCGCTATCCTTGACGCCGCCGAACGGCGCCTCCGCGGTGGTGATGACGCCGGCGTTGACGCCGATCATACCGCTCTGGATGGCGCGCGACACGCGGAAGGTGCGGGCGAGGTCGCGGGTGAAGAAGTAGGCGGCGAGCCCGAACGCGGTGGAGTTGGCGGCGTCGATCGCTTCCCGCTCGGTCCCGAAACGGAACAGGGCCGCGACCGGACCGAAGGTTTCTTCCCGTGCGATGATCATGTCCGCGTTCGCATCGGCGATCACTGTCGGCTCGAAGAAGGTGGCGCCCAGCGCGTGCCGCTTGCCGCCCGTGAGCAGGCGCCCGCCGCGGTCGAGCGCGTCCTTGATGTGGGTTTCCACCTTCTTCACTGCGGCCTGGTTGATCAGCGGCCCCTGCTCGACGCCCTCTTCGAAACCGGCCCCGACACCCATCTGCCGGACGCGCTCGGTCAGGCGACGCGCGAACTCGTCGTAGACGCCGTCCTGAACGTAGAAGCGGTTGGTGCAGACGCAGGTCTGGCCGCTGTTGCGGAATTTTCCGGCGATCGCGTTGTCGACGGCGAGATCGAGATCGGCGTCGTCGAACACGATGGTGGGCGCGTTGCCGCCGAGCTCCATCGAGAGTTTTTTCATCGTGTCGGCGGATTGGCTGTAGAGTAGCTTGCCGACGCGGGTCGAACCCGTAAAGGTGATCTTGCGCACGAGCTTGTTGGCGGTGAGCTCGCCGCCGATCGCGGCGCCGTCGCCGGTGACGACGTTCACCACGCCGGCGGGGATGCCGGCTTTTTCCGCCAGGACCGCGTAGAGCAATCCGCAGAAGGGCGTGAGTTCCGAAGGCTTGATGACGATCGTGCAGCCCGCGGCGAGCGCCGGTGCGACCTTGCGCGACAGCATCGAAAACGGGAAATTCCAGGGCGAGATCGCGCCCACCACGCCGACCGGCTCGCGCGTCACCAGGATCTGCCGGTCGCGCCAGGGCGACGGGACGATCTCGCCGTTGATGCGGCGCGCCTCTTCCGCGAACCATTGGAGGTAGTCGGCACCGAGCTTCATCTCGGCCCGCGCTTCGGCGAGCGGCTTGCCCTGCTCGTAGGTTAGCATGCTGGCGAGCGTCTCGAGATTGTCGCGCACGAGCTGCGCCATGCGGCCGAGGAGCGTCGCCCGCTCGGCGGCCGTGGTCAGCGACCAGGACTCGAACGCGGTCTGCGCCGCGTCGATCGCACGACGCGTCTCGGCCGCACCCGACCACGGGATCGTGCCAATCCGGCGTTCGGTCGCAGGATCGTCGACACCGTAGGTGGCGCCGTCATCCGCGCCGATCCAGGCGCCGGCGATGTGGTTCTCTTCGCGCAGCCAGCCGGCGCTCTTGATCTGTTGGACGGAGATCGTGGTCATGGGAGCTTTCCTTCCGAAAGGCTGGCGAAGGCGAGAACATGCCTCCCGCTCGCCGCTTGATCAGGCTGCGATTGTCTAATCATCCAGTTCCGGGACGCCACTCTGACGGTCGGCGTAGGCCGCCTGAAAACTCGGCCGACGCTGCGAGCGCTGCCGGAACGCGTCGACATGCTCGAAGCGCTCGTCGAATGGCGTGGCGTTGACGGGGAACTTCGAGAATGCGATCTCGACCGCCATCGTCATGTTGGAAAATGTCGGGGCGTCACCGCCGAGGATCCAGTCGCGTCCGTCCGACAGATGCTGGTTGACCAGGTCCACATGCGCAAGGGCCTCCTTGCGGCAGTGCTCGGCCCAGGAGCGATTGCTGGTCAGCTCGAGCTTCGGCCCGAGGTCCTGGTGCAGCACGTGAAACGCGGTGGCGATCCGATGGAGGATGTGCACCCAGATGCGGTTGTTCCATATCGTGTCGAGGCCCTACTCGCGCGAGTTCTTGCCCATGATGCGCCGACCGGGATGCGACTGGTTGAGATAGCGCACGATGGCGTCGGGGCGAGGTGGAGTTTGTCGTTGCTCATCTCGAGATTCCTACCTCCCAGTTCGTAGGGTTCATGATGACGAACGGGGTCACGGGTGTGAGTGCAAGTTCCAAGCAGGCCATTCTGGCGGCGGCGAAGCGGACCGCGATGGCGCATGGCTATGGCGGTCTGAACTTCCGCGATTTGGCCGAGGAGGTGGGCTCCGAGCGCCCAGCATCTACCACCATTTCCCGAGCACGGCAGATCTCGGGGCGGCGGTCGCCAGGCGCTGCTGGGAAGACATCATGGCCGATCTCGAAGCGATCTCGGACGCGTCACCGGATCCGCTCGCGGCACTTTGCCGCTTTCCGGAGATCTTCCGCAAGTCGCTCGCAAGCGATAACCGCATGTGCCTGTGCAGCCTCATGTCGGCCGAGTACGACGACCTGCCGGCGGCGGTGAAGACGAGGTCCAGGCCTTCGCCGACGTCAACGTGGCCTGGCTGAGCCGACTTTTGGCGCAGGCAGGGCAGGACGACGGCGGCAAGCGGGCGCGTGCCATCTTCGCCGCGGTCGCCGGCGCGCAGTTGCTGGCGCGGAGCCGCTCGGACATCGCGTTGTTGGGGTCGCCGCACGATTTGTCCAAAACTGCACGTTAGCGGCCTGTCGAAATCCAGTTGCCTTTCAAACGCGTTCTGAAAGAGGGTTTTGAAAGGAAAGCCGACTGATTCTGCCGTTCTAAGCGTGCCCTTCCATAAACGACCGTTTGTGCATGCAGCCCTGATGGAGGAAATCTCAATGGACGATTCAGATTCTGCACCAGACGTCATCGCACTACGACCATTCGTGCCAGCTAAGGACTTCAATACCAGTCTCCAGTTCTATTCAGATTTGGGCTTCAGCCCATTCCCGCTGGGAGACGGGATGGCGTCCATGCACCTTGGCCCTTTTGCCTTCCTGCTTCAGTCTTATGATCGGAAAGACTTCGCTGAGCATTTTATGATGCACTTGCTTGTCAAAGACGTAGAGGATTGGTGGGCACGCATTGCTGCTCTTGATCTCGCTAGCCGTTATGGCGTCAAATCTCCCGCTGCGCCAGCGCTTCAGCCGTGGGGTCTCGTCGTCGCCTATGTCTGGGACCCGACGGGGGTGCTTTGGCACATCGCTGAGGAGCGAGACCCCATTTAAGTCGTGTCCTTGTGCTTACCGTGCCGTTTTGGACAAATCGTGCGGCGACCCGTTGTTCGACGCGCTGATCGACAGCTATCGGGCGGCGGGGCTGCTGCCGCTCTGGAAGGCCAGGATATCGTGCGGAGCACGCCTCCAGCGTGACGCCCTGGACCCGCCAAAGGGCAGTCGCCCCTTGGATCCCCGGGGTTCTAAGGGCGACTGCCCTTAACGGGGTCCAGGGGCAGAGCCCCTGGCCTTCTTCGCATCCGCCGCTAGACGAGCTCCGCCAGCGCCGACGCCTCGAACCCGCGCAGCGCAGCGTTGTCGCCGGCGCGCACCTTGTCGACCCAGCCCGCATCGCTCAGCAGAGCGCGGCACACGTAGTAGAAACTGGCGACGTCGAGCCGGCTCTGCGTCTCGCGGAACGGGGTCTGCGGCAGCGTGCCTTGGCCGCAAGACTCGAACGGGCCGAGATAGTGCTTCAGCCCCGTCACCAGCGCCGCGTGGCGCACGCTCGCGCCGACGCGCAGCCCGTCGAGCAGGTTGCGCACCATCCCGGCGTTCACGCGGATGTTCTCCGCCTCGGTTGGCTGGCGCAGCCAGGTCGCGATGAACACCGCGTCGGGCCGGAGCTCCGCGAGCGCGGCGGCGGTGCCCGCCGGGTCGGTGAGGTCGGCCGCCACCGGTTGCACGCCCTGCACAGCGACGGGTCGCCGGGCCAGCCCATGCACCGTCCAGCCCTCAGCGAGCAGATGCGCGGCGGCCGCCCGCCCCACGATCCCGCTCGCGCCCACCACCAGCGCCTTGCCTGCCATGCCAAACCCCAGCGGTCGAGCCGCCCATGAGCTAGGCGCCTGGCCGGTTGCCGTCCACTCTGGGAGTGATGGGCGCGGCAGCGTCGATGCGGGCGCGAGTCCTAGTGCGTCGCATCGAGCGCCAGGTTGAGTTCCAGAACATTCAGGCGCGGCTCGCCGAGGATGCCGAGGAACCGGCCGCGCGTGTGGTCGGCGACGAGCGCCTCGACCTGCGCCGGCGCCAGGTGGCGTGCGGACGCCACGCGCGCCACCTGGCGCTCGGCGTTGGCAGGCGAGATGTCGGGATCGAGGCCGGAGCCGGAGCTGGTGACGGCATCGCCCGGCACGGGCGCCGCGCCGCTGTCGCCCGCCTTGATGGCGTCGCGGACGCGGTCGTGCAGCGCCTGGGCGGCAGGGCCGAGGTTGGACGCGCCGGACTCGCTCGCGTCGTATGGCGTGGGCACGGTTTTCGACGGGTCCTTCGGGTCCGTGCCGGTCAGCGTCGAGAGGCGCGGGTGGAAGTAGCGCGGCGCTGCGAAATTCTGGCCGATCAGGGCGGATCCGACGGGCTTGCCCGCGACGTTGATCAGCGAGCCGTTGGCCTGGAACGGAAAGGCGATCTGCCCCACGCCCACGAACAGGAGCGGAAAGGCGAAGCCGAGCAGTGCCGTGAACAGCGCCAGCAGCACGAGCGTCGGGCGGAGATGAACGAGCATGGCGGTCGCCTCAGGAAAAGATGTGGAAGGCGTGGAGGAACATGTCGATGACCTTGATGCCGATGAAGGGGGCGATCAGGCCGCCCACGCCGTAGACGAGCAGGTTGCGGCGCAGCAGGGCCGCCGCACTGACCGGGCGGAAGGTGACGCCGCGCAAGGCGAGCGGCACGAGGGCCACGATGATCAGCGCGTTGAAGATCACCGCCGACATGATCGCACTCTGCGGCGTCGTCAGCCGCATGATGTTGAGCGCCTGCAGCTGCGGATAGCTCGCCACGAAGATCGCCGGCAGGATCGCGAAGTATTTGGAAACGTCGTTGGCGATCGAGAAGGTGGTGAGCGAGCCGCGGGTGATCAGCAGCTGTTTGCCGATCTCGACGATCTCGATGAGCTTGGTGGGATCGCTGTCGAGATCGACCATGTTGCCGGCTTCGCGCGCGGCCTGGGTGCCGGTCTGCATCGCGACGCCGACATCGGCCTGGGCGAGGGCGGGCGCGTCGTTGGTGCCGTCGCCGCACATCGCGACCAGGCGGCCCTGCGCCTGGGCACTGCGGATGTAGTCGAGCTTGTCCTGCGGGGTGGCCTCGGCGATGAAGTCGTCGACGCCGGCTTCGGTGGCGATCGCGGCCGCGGTGATGCGGTTGTCGCCGGTCACCATCACGGTGCGGATGCCCATGGTGCGAAGGGCCGCGAAGCGCTCGCGGATGCCGGGCTTGACCGTGTCGCGGAGCTCGATGACGCCGAGCAGGCGGCCGTCCAGCGAGACCGCGAGCGGGGTGGCGCCGGCACGCGCCACGCGGTCGACGGCCTGGGTGAACGAGGGCGGCGGCTCGGTGGTGTTGGTCAGCGCCAGCACCTGGTCGACCGCGCCCTTGCGCCAGGAATGGCCGTCGGCGTCGAGGCCGGACAGGCGCGTGTTGGCGGAGAACGGGACCACCATGGCGCCGAACGGACGGTCGGGCGAGAGGTGATAGCGGTCGCGGGCCAGCGTGAGGATCGAGCGGCCTTCCGGCGTCTCGTCGCCGAGCGAGGCGAAGGTCGCGGCCTCGGCGATCGCCGCATCCGTCACGCCCGGCACGGGGGTGAAGCTCGCGGCCATGCGGTTGCCGAAGGTGATCGTGCCGGTCTTGTCGAGCAGCAGCGCGTCGACGTCGCCCGCCGCCTCCACCGCGCGGCCGGAAGTGGCGACCACGTTGAAGCGGATCAGGCGGTCCATCCCGGCGATGCCGATCGCGGATAGCAGGCCGCCGATCGTGGTGGGGATCAGCGTGACGAGCAGGGCCGCGAGGACGGGCACGCCGAGGACGGTTTTGGAGTAGGAGGCGAACAGGGGAAGTGTGGCGACCGCGAGGAGGAAAATGAGCGTGAGGCCGGCGAGCAGGATGTCGAGCGCGATCTCGTTCGGCGTCTTGCGGCGCTCGGCGCCCTCGACCAGGCGGATCATGCGATCGATGAAGGTGTTGCCGGGGTCTGCGGTGATGCGAATGGTGATCCAGTCGGAGACGACGAGCGTGCCGCCGGTGACCGCGCTGCGATCGCCGCCGGCTTCGCGGATCACGGGGGCGGATTCGCCGGTCACCGCACTTTCGTTGACGCTGGCGATGCCCTCGATGATCTCGCCATCCGACGGCACGAGATCGCCCGTTTCGGCGAGCACGATGTCGCCGGCGCGGAGCTCGTCGGCACGGACGAGCCGGTAGATCGCGCGGTCGGCAGGGTTGGGCAACGACTTCGCCATCAGGTCGGTGCGGCTGTTGCGCAAGCTCTCGGCGCGGGCACGGCCGCGACCCTCGGCCACCGCCTCGGCGAAGGTCGCGAACAGCACGGTGAGCCAGAGCCAGAGCGCGATCGCCAGCGGGAAGGCGGCGGGGCGGCCGCCCGCGAGGTCGAGGGCGGCGATCACGGTGGTGAGGCTGGCCACGATCTCGGTGACGAAGATCACCGGGTTGCGGATCAGGCTGAGCGGCGAGAGCTTGGTGAAGGCGTCTCTCGCCGCACGCAGCAGGATGGCCCGGTCGAAGAGAGCGAGGTCGCTCGCCTTGCCGGTATCGGCGTGGGCGGGCGGCACGGCGGGGATATTGGTGTCCATCTCAGTAGAGCTTTCCGGCGTTCATGGTGACCTGGTCGGCGAGCGGACCGAGCGCGTCGGCCGGCATGAACTGCAGGCCGCCGAGGATGATGATCACGCCGCACAGGAGACCGACGAAGAGGGGCTGGTGCGTCGGGAAGGTGCCGGCGCTGGCGGGGAGTTTCGGTTTCGCGGCGAGCGAGCCGGCAATGGCGAGGACCGGCACGAGGAAGGCGAACCGGCCGAGCAACATGCAGAGCGTCTGGCCGTAGAGGAACAGCGGACCGCTCGCCGTGAGGCCGGCGAAGGCGGAGCCGTTATTCTCGGTGGCGGACGTGTAGGCGTAGAGCACCTCGGAAAGGCCGTGCGGACCGGCATTCGAGAGGGCCGCCTGGCCCGCCGGGAGAGCGATCGAGACGCCGCCGCCCACCAGAACGCCGGCGGTGAGGATCAGCAGGGCCAGCATCGCGAGCTTCATCTCGCGTGCCTCGACCTTCTTGCCGAGATATTCGGGGGTGCGCCCGACCATCAGGCCGGCCACGAACACCGAAAGCAGCGCGAAGACGATGATCGAGTAGAGTCCGGAGCCGATGCCGCCGGGTGTGACTTCGCCGAGCTGCATCATGAAGAGCGGGATGAGGCCGCCGGCCGCCGTGTAGCTGTCGGTGAACGAGTCGACCGCGCCGCAGGAGGTGCCGGTGGCGGCAACGTTGAACATCGCCGAGAGGCCGACGCCGAACCGGGTTTCCTTGCCTTCCATGTTCCCCATGGAGGGATCGACGCCGAGAGCGGTGAGCACGGAGTTGCCGTGCAGTTCGGCCGCCGTGGTGCCGACGATGCCGAGCACGAGCAGCACTGCCATGGCGCTGAACAGCGCCACGCCCTGTTTCAGGTCGCGGGCCATGTGGCCGAACATGATCGGCAGCGAGAACGGGATCACCAGCATCAGCCAGATCTCGAAGGCATTGGTGAACGCCGTCGGGTTCTCGAAGGGGTGGGCGGAGTTGGCGTTGAAGAAGCCGCCGCCGTTGGTGCCGAGCATCTTGATCGCCTCCTGGAAGGCGACCGGGCCGAAGGCGATGGTCTGGTGCGGGCCTTCGAGGGTGGTGACGTCGGCGTAGGCGGAGAGAGTCTCGGGGACGCCGGAGGCGAGCAGCACGACGGCCGCGATGATGCCGATGGGGAGAAGGAGGTAGAGCGTGGCGCGCACCATGTCGACGAAGAAGTTGCCGAGCGAGGTGAGCCTGCTGCCGCAGAACGCGCGGACGACGGCGAGTGCTGCGGCGATGCCGGTGGCCGCCGACAGGTAGTTGTGGACGGTCAGGCCGAACATCTGCGCGCCGTACGAGATCTGGCTTTCCGGCGAGTAGGCCTGCCAGTTCGTGTTCGTGACGAAGCTCGCGGACGTGTTGAGTGCCAGCTGCGGCGACATGCCGGTGATGTGCTGCGGGTTGAACGGCAGGTAGAACTGCAGCCGCAGGATCGCATAGAGGATCAGGAAGTGGAGCGCATTCAGCAGCAGGAGTGCGAACGCGTAGCCCTTCCAGCCCATGCCTTGCGCCGGGTTGATGCCGCCCAGACGGTAGATGATGCGCTCGATGGGTGCGAGCACGGGCGTGAGAAACACGCGCTCGCCGGCGAACACCGCGGCCATGTAGCGGCCGATCGGAAAGGCGCTGGCGAAGATGATCAGCAGGATGACGATCATGGCGATCATGTCGACGTTGGGCATCACATGTCCTCCGGCCGGACGAGCGCCCAGATCAGGTAGACGAACAGGAAGGCGGTCACGACGCCGCCGAGAGCGAGCTCGATCATGGCGTCAGATCCGTTCACACAATACAGCGTAGGCGCCCATCACGAGGATGATCGCCGTGCCGCCGCACGCGAGGAGAATATCGAGCATCACAGCACCCGGAGAAACGATCCGGAGTGATTAGGACGTTCCCGGGTCAAGGGGCGATGCAGGTTGAAGGCGCCTGGCATAAAGAGGGCGTAAAGGAAACGATCAGATCCGTTCCGAGGGCGCGAGCGGGGCGATCAGGCGCTGCATGAGCGGGTTGAGGCCGCAGAGGCCGAGGAGAGCCTCCTTGGCACGCACCAGCCGGCTTGGGCGCGCGGTCTGCAGGCGCTTCAGATCGCGGCGCGCCTGCCAGCGGCCGCGGATCACCGGGGTCTCGTAGAGGGCGAGCCGGGCCTGCAGGGTCAGGGCTGCGCGGCGGTGCGCCTCGGCGGCGCGCGCGGCGGGGGCCGCATACGGGTTGTCGCTGAGGGCGCAGGCCGCGAAACCCTGCGCCAGCATCCGGTGGTAGGCTTCCTGCTCGCGATAGGTGGTGAGCGGGACGTGGAGGCGTGCGGCCAGGCCGCGGAGACCGGTCGGCGGTGTCCAGTCGCCGCCGAACACGTTGTTGCCGTGCTGGCGGTAGAGGACGAGCGGTTCGGCGATGTGCGAGACCGGGCCGAGCGAGGCTGCGATGTTGTAGACCCAGGTGTCGTGCGAGAGCGGCAGCTCGGTGCGGCCGGGCTGGGGCGGGCGGAAGGCGATCGCGACCGCGTCAAGCAGGTCGCGGCGGAACACCATCGAGTTGCCGAACGGGTTGGAGTAGAGCGGCAGCGTGAGCGCGTCGTGCACGCCGTCGGCGTCGACCCGATGGTTGAGCGTGCCGCGCGGCTCGAGCGCCGCATCGGTCAGGGTGTGACGATGGGTCGAGCAGACGCTGCGGTCGCGGACGAGCCGCGCGAGGCAGGTCTCGAGCTTGCCCGTACGCCAGACATCGTCCTGGTCGCAGAAGGCCACGAAGTCGGAACTGCAGGCGACGGCGGCGCGGAGGAAATTATCGGCGTAGCCGAGGCGCGGGCCGGGCGGCAGGAGACGCACCGGGAACGGCGCCGTCTCGGCGAAGCGGGTGACGATGTCGCGGGTGTCGTCGGACGAGTTGTCGTCGCTGACCACGAGTTCGGCCGGGAGCAGGGTCTGCGTGATCAGGCTGCCGAGCTGCTCGGGCAGGAATCGCGCGCCGTTGTAGGTCGCCATGGCGACCGAGACGCGCGGGCGCTCGGACGCTTCATCCGGCATGTCGGCGCCGACGGGTACGGCGGATGGCGCGTACGCTGCCTTCCGTGTGGTCAGGCGCCCGGTGGCGGCGAGAATATGCTGACGGAGGCTGACGCTGAAAACGAAGCCCAGAGTCACCAGGACGACGCCCAAGGCCAGCGCGCTGACCGCCGCCACGACGAGCGAGTGGAACAGCAGCGCGGTGGTGCTGGCGGCGGCGACCAGCAGCACGGCGGGGAGGATCCGCATGACGGGCCGCCCGCTCATCCACAGGAGGAGGGCCAGGTCGACCGCGACCCGCAGCGTCCAGGCCAGTGCCGCACCCGGCAGGCCGAGCAGATGGGTGAGGCCCACCAGCACCGCGATGAACGGGATGACCTCGATCAGGTGGGCCTTGGCGGTGAGGTCGGGTCGGCCCTTCCCCTGCAGGAAGGCGTAGGGGATGAAGGCGACGCCGTTCGCCCAGGCGCCGAGCAGCAGGATCTCGGCCACCGGCGCCGACACCGCGGCGATGCGCGCGCCGACCCAGAGGGTCAGGAAGGCGTGGCTCAGCATGATCGCCGGCGCGATGATGGCGCCGAAGCCGTAGGCGAGGCCGACGGTCGCCTCCTCCATCACGGCAGCCGCCTCGTCCGGTGAGAGGCGTGAGAGCTGCGGGAACAGGGTGCGGGCGAGTGCGGTCGCCACGACCTGGCTGCGCATCGCGAGGTTCATCGGCACGGCGTATTCGGCGACCGCGGCGACGCCGAGCATCCCCGCGATCAGGAACTGGTCGAGGCTTTCGAGCAGCGGGCTGACCAGGCTCGTGACGGTCACCCAGGCGCCGTAATGCAGGAGGCGACCGATCCAGCGCCGGTCGAAGTCGAACGGCGAGAGGCGGCCCTCGACGCGGAACACCATGGCGAACGAGGCGAGGATGGTGAGCAGCCGGGAGAAGAACAGCGCCGGGATGATCACGCCGAGGCTGGGGCCGGCGAGATACACGGCGAGCAGGGGCAGCAGCTGCCCGGTGACGGTGCCGAAGGTGGAAACCGTGTTGGAGGCGACGAACATCTCGCGCGACTCCAGAGCACCCGTGGCCACGCCCGCGATCATGCCGAGCGGCAGCATGGCGGCGAGATAGGGGAGCACCGGCCGGAGCTCGGCGATGATGCCGGACGGCGCCTGGATGAAGTGGGCCACGAACAGACGGGCGCAGGCGTAGAGAAGCAGGCTGCCGACCAGGCCGGCCGCGAGGTTCAGCACGAAGGCGGTGACCAGGATCGGGGCGCGCTCGTCGCGCGTGCCGCGCCCCACCCGGCTCAGCGCGTTGGCCGAGGCGCGCGACAGGCCGAAGTCGAGAAACCCGAAATACCCGAGCAGGATCCAGGCGACGGAGACGATGCCGTACCGGGCGGTCCCGATCGCCGAAAGGTAGATCGGCACGGTCGCGAGCGCGGTGGCGATCGGGATCAGCGAGCCCGCCAGGTTGATGGCGAAATGACCTCGCGTGCGCCGGCTCATGGGCCGGCTCCGCGCGGCGCGGCGCCCGCCGGGACGCGGGTGCTGCGGAGATCGGGCCGGGGGCGCTCGGTGGTGACGATCATCCGTCCTGCACGATGTGGGAGGGGAGGAACTGACGCCCGTTCTGCCCGACAAAGAATGAGAATTCGTGAAGACCGGCGGCGGTGCCGGGCGCAGGCGACGACGCGGCACCTCCTGCGGGACGTCACCGCCCGGTCAGAAGGCGCCGGCCATCGCCACGACAGACCGCGATCGCGTGCCGGATCAACCCGCCGCGTATCGGCGCCTGAAATCCGCTTCAAGCTCGAGATAGGCGGCATCGGGCGGCATATGGCCGCCCTCGATCATGCCGTTACGCCATCCATGCCGGTACGATGCCGAGCAGCGGGGCGGCAACGATCCCGTCCCGAGGCAGCCGTCCATGTAGCCGACGAGCACCTCGCTTTCGTTCAGCTTTCGGAACGCTTCCACCGTGGTGGCATCCTGGTCGGTCATGGTCACCGGTCGATGTCAGAGTGGCGGGCGCGCGACGTCGGACGTCAGTATTACCGCGAAAAGAGGTCCACAGACGTCGAGGCCCGGTACAACCATTCATATAGTCGCGCCCGGGCGCCTTCCGCCAGCGCCCGGGGAGCTCGGAAATGCAACTTGTCCAAGAAACGACCCGTCGTGACGCGGGGTCGGGCCTCAAGGGCATCGTCTCCGATCGGCACAGGACGACCACCTACGAGGCCATCCTGGCCTCGGACGAGGACGTGCGGCGCGACGCGTTCGCGCTCCGCCACGCGAGCTACGTGGACGGCGATTTCATTGCGCCGCGACCCGACAAGCTGTTCCGCGACGCCTACGACGACCTGCCGAATGCGCGGACCATCGTCGTCTACGATGACGGGCACCCGGTCGCGTCCGTGCGCGTGTGTTTTCTTTCCGAGAACGATTCACGTTCTCCGGCGAGCGACGCGTTCGCGTCGCAGATCGGCACCATCCTCGCCGAGACACGCGCCGGCCGCACGCCGAGCAAGGCGGCCGAGATCACCCGCCTGGTCCGCAGCCCCGCCTGCGCCAACAACCAGGGCCTGGTGTTCCTGCTCTACCGGCTCGCGGGGCACCTCGTGCTGAACCGCGACGTGCAGGTGATCCTCTCGAGCGTGCGCGACAACCACGTGGCCTTCTACCGCCGCCTCGGCTTCGAGCGTGCGAGCCCGCCCGCCAGCTACCCCGGCCTGCGATGCCCGATGAGCCTGCTCTGCTGCGCCCGCAGCAGCTACGACCGGGTCCGCGCCGGCTTCCCGCTGATGGATCCGGACGCCGTGCCGCCCGGCACCTTCCACGGCTTCGAGGAGGGGCGGTCGATCGGCATGAAGCTGACGTTTCGATGAATAACATGCGCGCACGCCGCGAGGTGGGGCTGCTCGCCGCCATCGCACTCCTCTGCTTCGGCTCGTTCTCCTGGGGCGTGTGCCGCCATTTCCGCCGCGCGGGCCGCACGCCGCCCGGCATGCAGGTGATCTCCGCGGTCAGCCTCGCCGGTCTGGCGGTGTTCCTGGTCGAGCTGTTCCGCACGAAGCGGCGCCCGGCCGTGCCGCTCGCGGCCGCCACCATGCTGGGCGCGCTGGGCCTGTTCTGGTGGGCGGTGGCGGTCTCCGGTCGCCGCCGCCTGGCGGTCGCGTTCGCCGCCGGTGCGCCGGGCGCGGTCCTGCGATCGGGTCCCTGGCAGCTGGTCCGCCACCCCTTCTATTCGTCCTACCTGATGTTCTGGTCGGCAACCGTTCTGGCGGTCGGCGGCCCGGCCTGGATCGCCGCCCTGCTGCTGGGCGTCTGCTACCTGGTCGCGAGCCGGCGTGAGGAGCGGGGCTTCGCCGGCACGCCCGACGCCGGCGCCTACGCAGCCTATCGTCGCGCGACGCCGATGTTCGTGCCGTGGCATCTCCTCCTCCGGCCGCGCCGTCTCGCGCGAGCCTGCGACAGGACTGATTGACTTCGCGACGAACGAAGGTCGAAGTCGGACATTCGCAGGGCTGCTGGGATGGCGAAGCACGTGGCGTCACTAGATTCCGATCTGATGCGGACCGCCCGGGGCGAACAGCTCAACCTGCTCTGCCTGGCAAACAAGCTGTTCGCATCTATCGGAATCCCGAGCGCCGCGCTGCTGACGGTGGATTTCCGCCACGACGTGACGGCCGCCATGGCGGCCATCATCGGGCTGATCGTTCTTTTCTATCTCCTGCTCTTTATTGCGACGTTGCAACGGGGTCGTGGCGGCGACGACCGGATCTTTCTTTGGAGATCTGTCGCATTACTGGGATTGCTCGGCACGTGCTGGGGCGTTCTGCTCAACGCGCTGCTGCCCGCCGCCGACCCGCCGCAGCGCGGGCTGCTCGAGGCGCTCGCGGTGGGCTTCGTCTCCACGCCGCTGATCACGGCGCCCGAGATCGCGGCCGCGATCTTCTGGTGTCCGAGCGCCGCCTCGGGCGTGCTCCTGCTGGTGCGCGGCAGGCCGTTCGATCCCTACATCCTGGTGTGCTTCCTCGGCTATCTGGGCTTCACCGTGACGGCGCTGGTGCTCTGGAACCGCTTCACGCTCGAGCGCTCGATCGGCCGGATCGTCCAGCAGCGACAGAACGAGACGATCAACGTCTTTCTCCGGAGCTACGAGGAGGGCGGTTCGGACTGGCTGTGGGAGACCGACGCGGACGATCGCCTCGGCGCGCCGTCGGCCCGGTTCCGGGAGGTCGCCGCGCTGGCCGGCGAGCGGCTCGCCGCCGGACGCCTGCTGCCCGACCTGTTCCCCGAGGATGACGGCCCCGAAGGACGCTCGCCGATCGTCACGCTGCTCGACGAGCAGGCCGCGTTCCGCGACCTCGTGCTGCGCGTGGGGAACGCCACGCCGACGCGCTGGTGGAGCGTGACCGGCCGGCCGATCTTCGACGCCGGCGGCACGTTCCGCGGCTATCGCGGTGTCGGCAAGGACGTGACCGAAATTCGCCAGGCCGAGCGGCAAATCCGCCACCTCGCCCATCACGACAGCCTTACCGGGCTCGCCAACCGCGCGACCTTCATGGGCGCGCTCGAGCAGGTGTGCTTCGACGACGGCGATCCCGCCCGCGGAACCGCGGCGCTGTTCCTGCTCGATCTCGACCGGTTCAAGAACGTCAACGACACGCTCGGACATCCGGCGGGCGACGCGCTGCTCTGCATGGTGGCCGAGCGGCTGCGCACCACGATCCGCTCCGAGGTGGTGATCGCGCGGTTGGGCGGCGACGAGTTCGGCGTGCTCTGCGAGGTGCGCGACGAGGAGGAAGCGATCACGATCGCGCGTCGCCTGGTGGCCCGCGTGAGCACCAGCTACGAGCTCGCCGGCACCCGGCAGTCGATCGGGCTGAGTGTCGGCGCGGTGCTGATCGACCAGGCGTCGCGGCGGCCCGACGTGGCGCTCCAGCATGCGGATCTGGCGCTCTACGCGGCCAAGGAAGGTGGGCGCGGCGACTTCCAGCTGTTCCGGCCGTCGATGCTCGGCCAGCAGCCGCGTCGCGTCGAGCTCAACCGCGCGCTCGAGCTCGCCATCCGCGCCGGCGGGCTTCATCTGGTCTACCAGCCGGTGTTCGATCTCCAGGCGGATCGCGTGGCCGCGGTGGAAGCGCTCTGCCGCTGGCGACACCCGACGCTGGGCGACATCGCGCCCGCGACCTTCATCCCGCTCGCCGAAGAGAACGGGCTGATCGTCGAGCTGGGCGACTGGGTGCTGGGGGAGGCCTGCCGCGCGGCGCAGGAGCTGCCCGCGCCTATCCGGGTGGCGGTCAACGTGTCGCCGATCCAGATCAAGTCCGGCCAGTTCCTGCAGCATCTCGAGCGCGCGCTCGCGCAGTCGGGGCTGGCGGCGCAGCGGCTGGACCTGGAGGTGACCGAGCAGACCTATCTCGATGCGGCGCCCGAGGTGCTCGACACGCTGCAGGGACTGCGCGCGATCGGCTGCCACCTGACGCTGGACGATTTCGGGGTCGGGTATTCGGCGCTCAGCTATCTCGCGGCGTTTCCGTTCGACGCGTTCAAGCTCGATGCGGATTTCATGCGCGGCGTGGCGGAGGGCGGGAAGAAGGCGGCGATCGTGCGGGCGGTGGTAGGGTTGGCGGGGGAGCTGGGACTGCAGGTCACGGCGGAGGGGATCGAGACCGCGGAACAGAAGCGGATGCTGGAGGGGTTTGGCATCCGGTATGCGCAGGGGTTTGGGCTGGCACGGCCGATGGGGATGGAGAAGGTGGCGGAGTTGCTGGCTGCGGCACCTGTGGAGAAGGCTGCCTGGGTTTAGGGTCTGGTGCTTGCGCTTTAGGCGGCTGGTGGTGGGGGGCTCTCGGGCTCAACGCTGTCGACGGGGCTGGGGTGCGGTAGCGATGGGAGGCCGCCGGGTCGGTCGTGCGCGTGCGCTTGCGCTTGCGGTCGTGACGGCAGGGGGCGGCGAAGGCGGCGAGATGGGCGGCGGCGTAGAGATGGCCGTCGGCGAGGAGACGGCGGGCGGCGATCTCTGAGATGTGGCCGAAGCGGGAGCGCTCGTGGTGGTTGTTAAAGAGGGCGTAGATGGTGGCCTGGCGCTCGATGGTGGCGGGGTGAGGGCCTCGGGGGGCGCAGGCGCTGGTGGGGCGGCCGCTATGGGTGGAGGGTTGGTCGACGCTACTGAAGCGCCGGCGGCTTCACGGTGAATCCGTTCCTAAAATGGAGATAATACTGTTGTCCTTACAACCAGCCACGTAAGTAAACAGTGTTACAGAGGAGGCTATTTTCTTAGAGAGATCCAGACTCCGGGCCGCAAGAGAAAGTATACTACCGGTACCATATCGTCAAAGCGAAATCGAGCCCTGTAGTCTTCAGTATTAGTTTTTGTAAGTCAATTGCGGAATTAGGGTCGAAAAACACGACATTGATGGGTCTAGAAAATATTTTTGAAACATCAGCGCCCATTTTGTTTGCCAGAAACTCATCATCTTTATGGTAATACCACAGAGTATTAGAGTCCGTTTGAGAATAGTCAGGCGTGCGCGATCCGGCGCAGGAGCAGGCTCCCCATCGCGACGTGGATCATGGCCTTGGACACGTCCAGGCGCGCCTCGTAGTCGCGCACCAGCCTGCGCCAGCGTGTCATCCAGCCGAATGTGCGCTCGACGACCCACCGGCGCGGCAGAACCTTGAAACCAGGCTCCCCGTCGGAGCGGCGCACGATCTCCAGCACGAAGTCCCTGAACGCCGCCTTGTCGAGCAGCCTGGTCCGATCGTAGGCACCGTCGGCAAACAGGTGTTTGAGCCACGGCCAACGCTTTCGCACAGCGTCAAGGATCGCCTGCGCACCCGCACTGTCGGAGATGTCCGCCGTGGTCAGGTTGACCATCAGCAGCCGACCGTCGGTGTCGACAGCGATGTGGCGCTTGCGCCCGACGATCTTCTTGTTTGCGTCATAGCCCCGGGCTTTGGCGTGCGGTGCCTTGATGGTCTGGCTATCGAGCACGCCGCCGGATGGGCTGGCCTCGCGTCCATGGGCCTCTCGATCCAGCATCAGCGACACGTCGTGGATGGTCTGGAACAGCATGCGGCGCACGAAGCGCCTGAACCACCAGTAGACGGTCTGCCAAGGACCGAAATTGGTCGGCAGCATCCGCCACCCGCCCCCGCTGCGCGCCATGTAGCGGATCGCGTTCAGCATCTCGCGCAGGTCAACGCTGACCTTGCGCCCGCGCCTCGGCGGCTCAGGCAGAAGTGGCAGGATCCGCTGCCACTCCTCGTCCGTCAGGTCACTCGGATACCGCTTCGTCTTGCGGGCGATCTCGGCCATTCGGCCACGGCTCTCTGGTGTCCACATCCAGAGCTTGAATCACCCCAGCACGAGCGCCACAACCATTTTCAAACGGTCTCTTAGAGCCACTTACTATTTGGAAGTTCTCATAGGCAGGTCCTTGGACAGCGAACGAATCGTACGTGATCGTAACCTTGTTGGCTTCGATTGAGGACACGGCCTCATCAACCTGCACCTTCGTTACTTCCGGCAGAGCATTAGGAAGAATATAGAAAAGCAACAATTTCTCACTTGGCTGCTTGGCATCTTTAAGCGTCCACTTCGCCCCGTTTACGGTCACAAAAGGTGCGACTCCTAGGCCCGGAAATGCTTTTTCGAGCCCGACCGAACGAGCCTATTGGGCGACCTGGGCGGCGGAAGAAGAAAGTGACTTTTCGACGCCGTCCAACTTCTTGGAGAGGTTAGCTGCGTGCTCAAGATCGTCCCGAAGCTTGCTCTGGACTGCCGTTCCCTCTCGATCAAGGCCGGCGATTTTAGCGCTCACCTCACCTCCTTGTGCTTTTAGACGAGCAGCCTGAGCCTGTACTTCCTCCGACAGCCGATCCGTTGTCGACTTCAACGCTTTCCCCTCTGCGGCTGTGGAAGTAATCGACGATTGAATCAGTTGAACTTTGGCGCTTGCATCCTGCACTTGTTTGATGGCGTTTTCAGAAACGGATCTCACCTTGCCTATCGTATCGCCATACGTTTTTACGCCTAGGTAGCCTATCAACCCGACCACGAGGACAAGTAATGGAGCTGCTATCCACCCGGCCCGCGTAATCCTCGTCCAAACCAAGCCCTCAGCCTGATCTGCAAGGCCACTAACTAGCGCTCCTTGCTCAACTAAACGCCCCTTCAATTCTTGTTCTATTCGTCCCCTAACATAGCTGTCGATTTCCTGTGGTGAGGTCAAAGCACTGACTTTAGTCCCGCACCGAATGCAGAATATCGCATCTGGCGCTACCGGCGCAGTACAGGTTGGGCAACTATTAGCTACGTCGTCCATCTATTGAGGCCTGCTCCAGTCGAAATACAGAACTAGGATATCAGCACCATTGCAATACTTGGTTGCCATAGAAGCCAACAAGTCTCTTCTCGATTTGATAAGCAGAACTTCCTGGTTCTACGCTGAAGGAACTCGGATCGCTACTACTCCCATACACAGAAAGAGAGAAGACGTGCTGACGTAAAAGAACAAAGGCGAAACCCCTTGAGTGCTGGGCAAAGGCCTCGAACCACTGCGTGGTCATCTCCGTCCTCGGGGCATGTGCTTTCTGAGGACCTCGTTGATTTGGACATGCCAGCCGGGGCCTTGCTCGCGGTAGGCGTCGAGCACGTCGGGGTCGAGGCGCAGGGTCTGGTTGACCTTGCGGTCGGGCTTAGCGGGACGGCCGCCGCGGCGGCGGATGGCTTCGGCGGCCTGGGCGCCGAAGATCTGGCCGATTGCTTCGATCGCGGGGCGCGCCGTGCGGAAGTCCTCGCGGGTCCATTCGGGGTTATCTTCGTCGGGGCGTGAGGCGGCGTCATCGTCTTGTCTGCTCATAGGACTCGATCTCCTTGCGGTTGGCCTTGCGGACGCTGATGACGTGGACTGCATCGCCTCGGATTGTGATGACTGTGATGTGCAGGCGGCGATCCAAGTGGGCCGCGATCAGCACGCGCGTTTCGCCGTAGTCCTTGCGGCTGTCTTCCCTCAGCACGGCGGTTTCCCAGTCGAGGTCGGCGACGCGAGTAAACGGCAGGCCTCGCTCGGCCACGTTCCGGGCGTTCTTCGCCGGGTCGAAGGTGACGCGCATTGAGGTTTACGCTACAGCGGAAACGTTGTCGCGGCAAGGGATTACGAGTTTTGCGCTTGGCACCAGGCCAAGTCACTGGATCAAAGGGCCAAGGCCCTTTGCGGGTCCAGGGCAGAGCCCTGGTCTTCTTGCTTTCGCGAACGCCGCGCCGCCGCCCGCGTTCAGGTCGCCTTCACCTGAGGGGGATCTGAGATGAGCACGAACAAGACCTGGTATGTGATCGCCGATGGCGGCAAGGCGCGGATCGTGGCTGACCATGGGGGGGAGATGCGCACTGTCCAGCATTTTGACCGGAGCGGGCATGGGGATACGGGCACGGATGCCAGTGCGGGGACGAGCCAGCTGAAGGCGCCGAAGTCGGATCCGCATGATACGTCCAAGGTGCAGTTCGCGAAGCTGGTGGCAGCAAGGCTGAACGAGGCGGTGCGGACGGGGAAGGTGGACGAGATCGTGCTCGCGGCGCCGGCGCATGTGCTGCACGAGATCCGGGAGGAGTTGGACAAGGCTGCGACGGCGAAGCTGGGGAAGTCGGTGAGCAAGGATCTGACGAACACGCCGGATCACGAGCTGGCCTCGCATTTCGGCTGAGCAGTTCGGCGGCGGCGGGGCTAGTCCTCGCTGCCGCCGGGGCGGCGGTTGCGCTTGGTGGCGCTGCGCTTGGTTTTGCCGTCGAGGCGGCGGAGCTGGCTGCCGTAGGTGGGGCGGGTGGCGCGGCGGCGGCGTGGGCGGATGGCGGCTTCGTCGATGAGGGCGAGGAGGCGGGCGCGGGCGGCTTCGCGGTTGCGGTCCTGGGAGCGGTGTTCCTGTGCGAAGATGACGAGGATGCCGTCCTGGGTGAGGGCGCGGCCGGCGGACTTCATCAGGCGGTATTTTACCTCCTCGGGGAGCGAGGGGGAGTTGAAGACGTCGAAGCGGAGGGAGACCGCGGTCTCGACCTTGTTGACGTTCTGGCCGCCCGGGCCCGAGGCGCGGGCGAAGGTTTCGGTGAGCTCGTGCTCGTCGATCGAGAGGCCGCTTTTGCCGGTCAGGCGCATGGCGGTGGGATGGCATAAGGCGGGCGCCGAGGCGAACTTGAAATTGGTGGGATGATTCAAGCCGGGGGCTGGTCGGGGGTCTTGTCGGGCTCGAGCTCCTGGCGGGGGTGGCGGTAGGGGGCGGCGTTGGCGGCGACGCGGGCGGCGTCGAGGAGATGGCCGTTGGCGACGAGGCGGCGGCTGACGGCTTCCATGATGTCGAGCGGGGTGATGTGGCCGGTGAGCGCCAGCTCGTAGGGGTCGTGGAAGAGGGAATAGATCATGGCCTGGCGCTGCACGGTGGCGCGGCGGGGGCGGAAGGCGACGGGCTCGGCGGGGTCGGTGCCGGCGGCGCGGGGGGCGGGGTCGGGGGCGTCGTGGGGGATGGCGGGGGCGATGGCGGGGGCGGACCAGCCGGTGGGGGTGCGGGCCTCGTCGCGGAGATGGGCGAAGGCGGCGGGTGCCGGGAGGTTCTCGGGGTTCTCGGCGGTGGCGAGGGTCGCGGGGGTGATGTCGGAGGGGAGGATGGCGACGCGGTCGTCGTCGTGGTTGTCCATGAGGTACTCCATGGGGTTGGTGTCGTCGGGGAGCGGACGCGGGCCGGGGGCGACGTAGGGGTCGGAGAAGAACCAGTCGCGGAAGCGGGCGCGGCCGATGTCGAGGCGGTGGACCTCGCGGAGGGCACCGGCGCGGGCGGCGGCGCGGAGCCTGATGACCGCGGGCGGGTAGAACTCGTCGAAGATGCGCGCGAGCGGCATGGGCGGGCGCTCCCTGGTGGTGGGAGCGGGAGATTACGGCTGTCTGCACGTGAGGGGGGCGAGGGTGCGTGGCATTCTGGTGGGGGGTGGGGTCGGGGTGTTGGGGTGCTCTGCGCGAGGCGCTGCGTCTTTGTGTGCGCGGGTCAGCGGGCGCAGCGTTTGTGCTTCTTGCTGCGGCGGGGGATGCGGTTGGTGATGATATCTCGCTCAGGGGGCGCGGTGGGGTCGAGCTTGCGGAGGGGCTCGGGGGCGACGCCGCCGAAGTTGCCCAGCGGGGTGGGGGTGGCGGGGGCGATGGGGTGGCCGGCGGGGTCGGTGGTGAGGGTGCGCTTGCGGTAGTGGCGGTAGGGGGCGGCGAAGGCGGCGAGATGGGCGGCGGCGTAGAGATGGCCGTCGGCGAGGAGACGGCGGGCGGCGACCTCGATGATGTCGAGGGGGGTGAGGTGAGCGAGGAGGGCGCGCTCTTGGGGGTCGTTGAAGAGGGCGTAGATGGCGGCCTGGCGGGCGATGGTGGCGGGGCGTGGGCCTCTTGGGGCGCCGGCGCCTGGGCGGCGGCCGCCGTGGGTGGGGAGTTCAACAGAAGCGCTTTTGCCTGGGTGAGAACGTTCCATTGGCAACCCCCGCTCCGATGTATACGCTCGCATAGCAGCGTCTTTAATGCAGTCACAACCGACGTAAGGTTCGGCTTGATCGCAGCGGCTGTATTGATCGCTCTACTCTCGGGTCATGTCATCACCGTCTTCTATACGCCAAATGGTCCGGACGCGGGCGATACACTTGTCAAGCTCCGTTAAGGTCTGGTCTATTTGAGAAACGTCGATCAGCGGCAGGGGGGGTTGATTGCTCGATCAGATGTTTACCGCGGACAACTTCCGGCGGATTTTTGACATGGAGAACCGAAAGGGACTGGATGTTGCCGGTCGTTTTTTTCCGCATCTGACGCCTAAGACCAAGGCTATCCACGGTAAGGTCGCGGAGATCAGGACGTGGCGTAAAAATAAGATCGCAGTGTCCTCAACGGTCTTTGAGGCGGCCGAAAGCGCGCTGCTCTTAGAGCTTGCCGAACTGAAGGCAGAAAAGTCTCATTTGGTTGACTTAGAGATGGAGAAGTTGAGCGCATTGGTCGCCGTACCCAGCTTCAAGTTGGTGCTTACCCAGAAGGTTGGACCGAAAGGCAAACCGGTTTACTGCATCGACGGCTCGGCTGAAACCTTCTTCATCATCAAGCAAGTCCAACAGAACATACATCGCATTTACAAGGTCAAGCAAGCAAGTAGGCATGACTTGGCTTGCCGAATTCGCGATACAGTCGGCTCTGGGTTTCCCTTCGAACTTGTGCGAACCGATGTTTCGGACTTTTACGAGAGCATCGATCGGAAGCTTCTCTACTCGAAGCTCGATGAGGACCAGTTGTTGAGTTCATCATCCAAACGGTTTATCCGACAAATCTTCAACTCCTACGAAGCGCTTAGTAACAGCTCGAAGGGTATCCCTCGTGGCGTCGGTATAAGCGCTTATTTAGCTGAGCTTGTTCTTCGACCGGTCGATCACTGCATAGCCAACATACCGGGAATTGTTCTTTATTGTCGCTATGTTGACGACATCGTAGTAATATTTGCCAGACCGCCGACAGGCGAAGAGCTAGGAAGCTACAAAGCACTTCTTATTGAAATACTGAATAAGCAAAAACTAAGTCATAATGTGGACAAGACGATTGACTTCGACTTAGGAGATAAAGGTCCCCCGAAAGAGTTTGACTATCTTGGCTATACCTTTACCGCCACACTCACGACGCTTCAGATTGCTCCGAGCGAGGCGAAGATCGAGAAGCTTCGGCTAAGATTGGAAGCGACGTTCGAGGCCTACCAGCACGCGGCGCCGATCAGATCGCGGAAAGCGTTTCAAGAGGTCGTGGCAAGAGTCAAATTTCTCACCGGGAGCACGCGCCTGGTGAACAACAAGTCAAGCGCAGCGACTGGGATTTACTATAATAGCCCCATTGTGACGGATCTGCACAGATACAGAGTACTGGACGCATTGCTCAAGAAGCATATCAAAGCAATTAGACGCCCCAAGCTACGAACAAAGTTGCTTAAGTACGGGTTTGAGGCTGGGTTTACTGAGCGGCGTTTCCACATATTTAGCTCGCGAGACCTTCAGATGATTGTGAAAGCGTGGCGTCATGTCTAAGCGTACTGCGAGGCTTACTCATCGTAAACAACGTTCAGTATTGACGGACATGCTGCCCTTTGAGGTACCTCCGACTTTCACTAACCGCGGATTCTACTCCTTCCTTCGCGACAACTGGGTCGATCTTGATGAGGGTAAGCTACGGTGGAAGGATTCTGGGTCAGCTCTTGATCGAACAATGCAGCTATTGTTCGGCATCAAGCGGTCCGCAACTATCGAGGCGACAACGACGCAGGAGTGGGGCGCGCCGGTAACAAGACGCAGTGTCCCTCTTTCGAGCTGTCGTATGGATACAATCCCCTTCAATTTCCGCGTTTCCCACAAACTTGATGGCCGAACCCTAAGTGTTGCTCACCCGAGGAATCAAGTGCGCGTCGCCGACTTCTACGCGCGGCACAGCGCCCTCATCATCTATTATACGTCACTCAGTTCCTTTTCAATCCGGCGTCCTGTTTCAGTCTCGCGCTTTGCCTTTTTCAAAGACAAGCTCCACGAACAAGATTTAGAGAAGATCCCGAGCGGGGTTGAGGAAGAAGATCGCGAATACGAGCAGATTGGGTCATATTTTGTCTATCGAAAGTATAGAAACATACATCGCTTCTTCGAGTCTTATGAATATCATCGGTGCGAGAAGCGCTATAATGCGATGCTTCGCATCGATGTTAGCAAATGTTTCGATAGCATCTATACGCACTCGCTATCATGGGCCGTGATTGGAAAAAGTCAGACGAAGTTTCACCTTAAGGAATCGAAGGCTACGTTCGCGGGCCGCTTCGATGCCGTCATGCAGCAGCTTAACCAAAACGAAACTAATGGAATCGTGATTGGTCCCGAGTTTTCTAGAATCTTCGCTGAAATCATCCTCCAGTCCGTTGATGTTCAGCTTGAGCAAGCACTTTTAAAGGGCGAGGGCGCGAAGCTGACGCACAAGATTGACTACGAGATGTTTCGTTACGTTGACGATTACTTCGTATTTTTCAATGAGCCATCAACCGAACTCAGGGTAATTGAGGCGCTTCAGGAAATCCTGAGGACAACGAAACTCGCTATCAACGCTTCAAAGGTAAAAACGTATCTAAAACCTATCATCACCGAAATCACGATTGCGAAAGAGCGCGTATCGACGTTGATGAACACACAAATCGCTCCCAAGGTCGAAGAGTCGGCCCGTGCGGATGGAACAATATTGCAGCAGTTTACGTGCGAAAGCAATTCTAATCATTTGATTGCCAGGTACAAAACCGTTATCAAGGAAGCGCAAGTCGATTACGGAGACTTGCTTAATTATACCTTTGCGGTCATCGAAAACAAAATTGAGTTGATACATAAAACCTACTTATCAAGCGATGCGACAGACGATGACCGGCGGCGTATGGTAAAATCATCCGTCTCGTTGCTAGAGTTTTCGTTCTTCGCCTACTCGGCCAGCCCCAAAGTCAACCATACCATCCGCATGTGCCGGATGATAACTAGTTGTGTTAGCTTTCTGACTAACCGACATTTCTCACACGAGTTGAAACATCTTCTTTTCAAGTTTATTCACGACAACGTCTTAGAGATGCTAGCAAAGAACAAGATGAGTCCCTTCCGTGAGGTGGAAAGTCTCTATCTTCTTATCGTTCTACCGAGTATCGGCAGAGAGTACTGGCTACCGGAACAAGCTATCGCTAAACACTTTCTCATCAATTTCAACGATGCTTCGCAGGTTTACAGCAGACTGGATTCTCTCAGCCATTTCTCGATCACAGTTCTTCTCTCTTACATCAAGAACAAAGTGCGTTATCTCAAGCTTAAAAAGTTCATCGAGAACCAAGCTCTCGCTAAGCTACATTATGTCAAAGCGCATTGCCCGAACGATGCCGAAGCTTTGATGCTGTTCCTCGATCTAATCGTCTGCCCGTATGTGACACCAGCAACCAGGGCCTCCGCGGGAGCGATCTTCGGTCTCGATGCGGGTGAGTTGGCGGAGATCCAGAGTATCAACAAACATTGGTTCACAGCTTGGGGTGACAAGTTCGACCTGGCGAAAGAACTGGACGCGAAAAGAAGTCGCGACGTATACTAATTTCGGCGCTCCGCTCTACCCAATGGCTGTTGGCAGCCCACACACAAGCGCCTATTCGACGGCTGTATCCATCGGTCGTCGGGTGAAATGACGGCAGGAGCGGGCCGTCAACCCGACATGGCCCGCTTGTGCCAGAATCGAAAACTGACTCCACACAGGAAAACCGGAGTTTTCTCCATTAGCGCGAGATAGCGGCGTGCTATCCCAATAATGTGGGATCAAAGGGCCGAGGCCCTTTGCGGGTCCAGGGCAGAGCCCTGGCCTTCCTTGCTTCTCGCCGGGCGGATGCTCAGTGTGACCATTGTAGTCACGGAGGTCGCCATGAACGAGATCCAGCTTCGGGATGCGAAGGCCGGGTTGTCGGCGGTGATCGACCAGGCGCAGCGGGGGGCGCCGTCGATCATCACGCGGCGGGGGCGGCCGGCGGCGGTGGTGGTGAGTTTCGAGGAGTGGCAGCGGCTGTCGAGCGTGCCGTCGTTCGGGAGGCTGCTGATGGCGGCGGGGCTGGAGGCGGAGGATGTGGCCCCGCGGCGGCAAGGGGTGCGCGAGAGCGGGCTTTGAGGGGTGTATCTGGTTGATACGAACGTGTTGTCGGCGGGGGCGCCTACGAAGGCGGTGCCGGCGGGGGCGCTGCTCGGATGGATGGAGCGGAACAGCGGTGACCTGTTCGTCTCGGTGATCACGATCGCCGAGGTGGAGGACGGGATCGCGCGGAGCGCGCGGGTGGGGGCGACGGCGAAGGCCGCGCGGCTGCGGGAGTGGCTGGAGCTGGTGGCGCATCTGCATGGGGCGCGGGTGTTGCCGCTGGATCTGGCGGCGGCGCGGCTGGTGGGGGTGCTGGGGGATCGGGCGCGGGCGGTGGGCCAGGCACCGGGGTTCGAGGATCTGGCGATTGCGGCGATCGCGCAGGTGCGGGGGTTGACGGTGCTGACGCGGAATGTGCGGCATTTCGAGGGGCTGGGCGGGGCGGTGATTGATCCGTTCGCCGCTCTGCCAGCAGATCGGGATCCAAGGGCCTAGGCCCTTGGCGGGTCCAGGGCAGCGCCCTGGTCTTCTTCCTTCGCACGCGCCGCGTGGCCGCTGGCGGCGTCGATGCAGTGGCGCATGACGGTCGGGAGGGCGGCCTGCGCGAGTTCGCCCGCGGGGTGGAGCTCGCCCGCGTCCGCGAGGATGGCCGGCACGGTGGCGGCGTAGACGTCGAGGGAGAGTTCGCGATGGGTGAGCGTGTGGTGGACCGTGCCGGCATGGCGCCAGGCGGTCGGCATGGGGGCGTGGGCGAGGGCTTCGGCTTCGGTCCAGGGCTCGGGGCGCCAGGGGGTGCCGGGGAGCTCCATCATGCCGGCGAACAGGCCGGTGGGGGGGCGTCGGCGGAGGAGGATGCGGCCCGCGGCGTCGCGGAGGAAGAAGTGGGCGCCGTAGCGGTGCGGGCTCGCGGTCTTGGGGGTCTTGCGCGGGAGGGTTTCGGCGATGCCGGCGCGCTGGCCGGCGCAGGCGGGGCGCCAGGGGCACAGCGCGCAGGCTGGTTTGCGGGGCGTGCAGATGGTGGCGCCGAGATCGAACAGGGCCTGGGCGAAGTCCGAGGGCGCGGCGCGGGCGGCCGGCTGGTCGCCGAGGCGGGCGGCTTCGCGCGCGAGGATCGGGCGGGCGGCGGGGAGCGGGGTCTCGATCGCGAAGAGGCGGGCGGTGACGCGCTCGACATTGCCGTCGACGGGGACGACGGGCACGCCGAACGCGATCGCGGCGATGGCGCGCGCGGTGTAGGGGCCGATGCCGGGCAGGCGCTCGAGCGAGGCGACGTCGGCGGGAAAGGTGAACTGCCTGGTGGCGAGGCTCTGGGCGCAGGCGTGCAGGTTCCGGCCGCGGGCGTAGTAGCCGAGGCCGGCCCAGAACGGGAGCACGTCGGCCTGGGTCGCGTCGGCCAGCGTGCGCAGGTCGGGGAAGCGGGTGAGGAACCGGGCGAAATAGGGCTTTACCGCCGCGACCGTGGTCTGCTGCAGCATGATCTCGCTGAGCCAGACGTGATAAGGGTCGGGGCGCTCGCCGGGGTTGGCGCGCCAGGGCATGGTGCGGCGGTGACGCCGGTACCAGGCGAGCAGGGCGGCGGCGGGGGCGAGGTTCGTCATATGGGAGCCGAGCCATGACCGCAGAGGCGGCGGACAGCAAGCGGCGCTGGACACCGACGGCGCTGGCAGCGCTGGTGCCGCCGATCGTGCGGCCGGCATTCCGCAAGCGATCGCCGGCCGCGAGCCGCATTCTGGCGGACTGGCCGATGCTGGTGGGGCCAGGCGTGTCGGCGCGGGTCGAGCCGCGGAGTTACGCCCGCGGCACGCTGACGGTGGTGTGCGACGGGCCGACGGCGATGGAATTGCAGCTGTCGGAGCGGGTGCTGGCGGAGCGGATCAACGTGGCGCTGGGCGAGAACTGCGTGGAGCGGATCCGGGTGGTGCAAGGGCGGGTGTTGGGGCCGGCGCCGGTGCGGCGACGGGTGGCGGTGGAGGTGGCGCCTGTGGACGGGCTGGGCGAGGAGCTTGGGCTGCGGCTGGCGCGGCTTGGGGCGGCGATACGGGCGCGGGACGCCGGCGAAGGGTAGAAGCATGGGGCTCTGCCCCAAACCCCGCCAGGACAAGCAGTCCTGGACCTGCCTACTTTAAGTCATGCAGGTCCAGGATCGGCTCGATCCTGGCGGGGTTTGGGGCAGAGCCCCATTCACTTGACGCGCCGGCGGCCCACGCGGGAAATCACCCCGCCCACACTCCCCGGAGTCCGCCATGCCTCACTCCCCTGCCCTGTCGCGCCGCATGTTGCTGGGCGCCGCGGCCCTGCTGCCGATGCGCGCCTACGCCGACACCAACAGCGACGCGATGTCGCCGCGGGCGCTGGGCGATCCGAAGGCGAAGGTTCACGTGCAGGAGTGGTTCTCGCTGACCTGCACGCATTGCTCGCGCTTCGACCAGACCGTGCTGCCCGACGTGAAGACGAAGCTGATCGACACCGGGCGCGTCTATTACATCTTCAAGGATTTCCCGCTCGATGCGGTGGCGCTGCTGGCCGCCCAGGTGGCGCGCGCGTTGCCGGCCGAGCGCTACGCGGCGTTCGTGGATGCGCTGTTCGCGAGCCAGGACCGGTGGGCGTTCGCGCAGGGTGTCGACACGCCGGCGGTGCTCAAGCAGATGGCGGCGCTGGCGGGCATGTCGGGCGACCAGTTCGTCGCCACCGTGTCGGACGAGAAGCTCAAGGCCGCGATCATGGCGGAGCGGCAGGTCGGCGTGGACCGCTACAAGATCGATAGCACGCCGACCTTCATCTTCGGCGAGCAGACGGTCTCGGGCGAGATGAGCTATGACATCTTTGCCAAGCACGTGACGCAGGCCGCGGCGGGATAACGCCCCTGCCCGCCGTCTTCACCCGGCTCCGGATCGCCGGCTTCAAGAGTTTTGCGGAGCCGACGACGATCGAAATCCGGCCCGGGCTGACCGGGATCGTGGGGCCGAACGGCTGCGGCAAGTCGAACGTGGTCGAGGCGCTGCGCTGGGCGATGGGCGAGACCAGCGCGCGCTCCTTGCGCGGCGGCGAGATGGAGGAGGTGATCTTCGCGGGGACCGCGGGGCGGGCGTCGCGGAATGTCGCCTCGGTGGCGATCACGCTGGACGAGGCGGTGGGCCTGGCGCCGCCGCCGTTCGCGGAGTTGGGCGAGCTCGAGGTCACGCGCGAAATCGAGCGGGGTGCCGGCAGCACCTACCGGATCAACGGGCGGGAGGTGCGGGCGCGCGACGTGGTTACGTTGTTCGCGGACCTGGCGTCGGGGGCGCGGTCCTCGGCGATGGTGAGCCAGAACCGGGTGGCGGCGCTGGTCGACGCGCGGCCCGAGGAGCGGCGCCTGGTGCTGGAGGAGGCGGCCGGGATCACCGGGCTGCATGCGCGGCGCCACGAGGCGGAGCTGAAGCTGCGGGCGGCGGAGGCGAACCTCGCGCGGGTCGCGGATCTGCGGGGGCAGCTCGAGGCGCAGCACGCCTCGCTCGCGGCGCAGGCGGAACAGGCGCGGGTGTATCGCGAGGCCGCCGAGGTACTGGCCGAGGCGGAGCGGGAGCTGCTCGGCGTGCTGCTCGGGCGGGCCCGGCAGGCGGTGGCGAACGGGGCGGCCGCCGAGACCGCGGCGGCGCACGCGCACGAGGCCGCGGCGCGCGCGGCCGCCGATGCCAGGCTCGCCGAACAGGGGGCCGAGCGCGCGCTGGGCGAGGGCAGCGGCGAGGCGCAGGCGGCGGCGGCGCTCTACGAGCGGGCGCGGGCCGAGCTCGACACCGTGGACGGCGAGGAGCGGCGCGCCGCCGAGGCGCTCGCGCGGATCGAGGCGCGGCTGGCGGAGGTGGCCTCCGACCTCGCGCGCGCCGAAGCAGGCGTGCACGAGGCGGAGGCGGCGCTGCCGCTGCTGGCCGTCGAGGCCCAAGCGCTGGACGCGTTTGAAGCGGGCTATGCCGGGCGTCACGCCGCACTCGCGTTGCAGCTCGCGGAGGCACGGGGGCGGGCGCTGGAGGCGGCTGAGGCGGCGCGCGCACGGGACGCGGCGCGGGCGGCGCTGGCGGATGGCGAGGCGAACCTCGAGCTAGCGCGGGGACGGCTCGCGATGCTGGCGGCGCGCCTCGCGGCGGCGCAGCGCGGAGCGCCCGACGAGACCGCGCTCGCCGCAGCACACGACGCGGTGGCGGAGGCGACGACGCGGCGGGACGCGTGTCGCGCGGCATCGGCGGCGGCCGAGCGGGCGGCGCGTGACGCGGCGGCCGCGGCGAGCGAGGCGGCGCGGGCGGAGGCGGCGCTGGGTGACGAGGCCCGGCGTGCCGATGAGCGGCGGGTCGCTGCCGCGGCCGGGCTCGAGCGGGCAGCGTCGGGAGTGGCCGAGCTCGAGGTGCGGCGCGCGGCGCTGGCCGGGCGGGTGGTGCCCGCGGCGCGGCGGGATGCGGCGGCGGCGGCGGCCACGGAGGCCGGCCGCGTGCTGCTGACGGCGCGGACGAGGCTCGCGGCGGCCGAGCAGGCGCGCGACGCGGCACTCGCGGCGCGGGATGCGGGGGAAGCGGCGGCGGCGCTGCACGAGGCGGCGTCGCGCGAGGCGGCCGCACTCCGCGCAGAGGCGGCGCGGCGGCTGCAGGCGGCGCGGGAGGATGTCTCGCGCGCGCAGCGCGGGCTTGACGAGGCGGCGGCGCGTCTCGTGCCGGCAGGCCTGCTCGCCGAGGCGCGCGCGCGGGCGGAGGCGGCGGCGCAGCGTCTCGCCGCAGGCACGGCCGAGCGGGAGGCGGCGGCCGCGCGCCACGAGGCGGCGCGCGTGTCGGTGGCGGCCGCGCGCGAGGAAATGGCGGCACTGCGGGCCGAGGACGCGGCGCTCGCGGCCGAGATCGACGCGTGGCGGAGGATGGGCGAGGCCCAGGAGGGCGAAGACGGGGCCGAGGAGGAGAGCTCGGCGCTGGCCGCGATGCGCGTGCCGGCCGAGTGGGAGCGCGCGGTCGCGGCCGCGCTGGGCGATGCGCTCGGCGCCAGCCTCGATCCGGCGGCGGCGCGGCACTGGCGGGCACTCGGTCCGCTGGCGGCAACGTTGCCGCCAGGGGTGGTGCCGCTCAGCTCGCTGGTCGAGGCACCGGCGGCGCTCGGGCGCGCGCTGTCGCAGGTGGGTGTCGCCCGCGACCCGGGCGCGATGCTGGCTGCGCTGCTGCCGGGGCAGTGCCTGGTGACGCCGGAGGGGGCGTCGTTCCGATGGGACGGGTTCGTGGCGGCGAGCCCGGGCGCGTCGGCGATCGCCGACCGGCTGC
>CBDAQJ010000003.1:0-592500 GCA_965199155.1 Acetobacteraceae bacterium
GCGTGGGAGCGATCAGCGGGGTGCACCCTGGCAGCACCGCGATCGAGTCCGGGTCCCGCCCGTATTCGACGGCCTTGGCCTTCAGCTTGCGGTAGAACTCCTGGTTGACGTCGATGCCGTCGGAACCCGGCGTAAACACGCAGTCGACCAAGCGGGCCGCGAAGGCCGCGCCTTCGTCGGACGCCGTCGCCGTGAACACGATCGGCCGGCCCTGGCGTGATCGGTGGAGGTTGAGCGGGCCCTTGGCCTCGAAGTACTTCCCCCTGTGGTTCAGCGCATGAAGCTTCTCCGGGATGAGGAACACCCGCTCTCCTTATCCTGCGGCAGCGCGTCGTCCTCGAAACTGTCCCACAACCCGGTCACGACGCGGTACGCCTCCTCGCCGATCTCGTAGCGCTCCTGGTGGGAGATGCCGTGGAAGCGGCCGTAATTGTCCGACGAGCCCTTGGGGTCGGTGGTGACGAGGTTCCAGCCGGCACGGCCGTTGCTGAGATGGTCGAGCGAGAGGATCTGCCGGGCGATGTTGAACGGCTCGCAGAAGGTGGTCGACATGGTGCCGACGAGACCGATGTTCGTGGTGACGGCCGCGATGGCGGCCAGGAGCGTCGTCGCCTCGAACCGGTCGAGGCGATGGGGCGGGGAGACCTCATCCGCCCAGAGCGTGTCGGCGACGAAGAAGAAGTCCGCCTTGAACTCCTCGGCGATCAACGCCTGCTCCTTGTGTTTCTCGAAGTTCGTGCCGGGATAGGGCGGCATGCCCGGGTTCAACCAATCGCTGCCGGTCCGGCCTGCACCCTCAGGCATGAGGCCCAGCTTCATGTATCCCTTCATCGTGGTCCCTTCGGGTGTTCCGCAGACAACGTAATGTGCGCCCGGGCCTGCCTGCCGCGCTACCCTGGTAAAGCGCCGTCGCTTCGGCGATCGCCGGACTGCACCCGGGGCGCTCAGGCGCCGAACCGGGCGCGGTAGTCCTGCGGCGTCACGGCCAGCAGGCGCAGGAAGCTGCGGCGCATCGTCTCCTCCGAGCCGAAGCCGCACCGTTGCGCCACGCGTTTCACCGGAGCGGACGAGTCCGCCAGCAGCGACCGGGCCGCCTCCACGCGGAGCATCTCCACGGCGCGTGCGGGCGTCCGGCCCGTGGTGTCCAGGTAGTGGCGGCTGAAGCTGCGCTCGCTCATGCCGGCCTGCCGCGCCAGGACGCGGAGCGACAGGTCGTCCGAAAGATGGCTGGCCACCCAGCCATGCAGCGCCTCGAACCGTTCGCCCTCCTGCAAGGCGAGCGCGGCGCTGAACTGCGATTGGCCGCCGGGCCGCTTGAGGAACACGACCAGGTAGCGTGCCACCGCCAGTGCCGCGGCACGCCCAAGGTCCTGCTCCACCAGCGCCAGGGCTAGGTCGATCCCGGCCGTGACACCGGCCGACGTCCAGGCCGGGCCGTCCTGCACGAAGATCGGATCGGGGTTCGACCTGGATGGCGGGGAAGCGCCGGGCCAGTTCGGCGCAGACCGACCAATGGGTGACCGCGCGGCGCCCGTCGAGCAACCCCGTCTGCGCGAGCAGGAGCGCCCCGGTGCAGACGGACGCGAACCGCCGCGCCCCCGAAGCGCGGTTACGCACCCAGCGGACCAGCGCCGCATCGCCGACGGCTGCGGCGACGCCAGGGCCACCGGCGAGGATCAGCGTGTCCAGTCCGGCCATGCCGTGCGGCAGCGGTTCCGTCAGCAGGGCCAGCCCCGAGGAGCACAGGACGGAGCCGTGCGACTTCGACACCACGGCGATCGCGTAGGGCGGCGCATCCCCGCCGGCCATCTCGTTGGCGGTGGCGAAGACCTGCAGCGGCCCGGCCACGTCGAGCATCTGCACCCCCGCAAACGCGAGCAGCTCAACCCGGCGCGGCTTTGGCGGGATCCGAGGGTCTTTCGGCATGCTCGCCAATGCCGCCGGCCCCATCTTGCGTCAAGACGAAACGGCATGGAGCACGGCATGATCCCGCCCGACACACACCTGACGATCGGCTCCCTCCTGTTCGAAGGGCTGGACCAGATCGACCTGACTGGACCGTTCGAGGTGCTGTCCCGCATCCCGAACGCCACCTACCGCCTGTATGGCCCGACGGCGGAACCGGTGCGCGACGTGAAGGGCCTGCGCCTGACGCCGGACGCTGCGATGGCGGACGCCCCGCCGCTCGACGTGCTGCACGTGCCGGGCGGCCCCGGGCAGGAAGCCCTGATGGAGGACGCGGCCGTGCTCGGCTGGATCGCCCGCCAGGCCGGCGGCGCTCGCAGCGTGTTCTCCGTCTGCACCGGTGCGCTGCTGTGCGGGGCGGCCGGCCTGCTACGCGGGCGCCGGGCAACCACGCACTGGGCGTCCTTCCACCTGCTGCCCTGCTTCGGCGCGGTGCCGGTGGACCAGCGGGTGGTCATGGATGGCGATTGGGTGTTCGCCGCCGGTGTCACCGCCGGCATCGACGGCGCGCTACGTCTGGCCGCCGAGCTGCGGGGCATCGCGGCGGCGCAGAGCATCCAGCTCGACATGGCCTACGCCCCCGAGCCGCCCTTCGACAGCGGCACGCCCGAGACCGCCCCGCCCGCCATCCTGGCCGCGACGCGGGACCGGTTGCGTGCGCTCACCACCCGGCGCGAGGCCACGGCCCGGCGCGCGGCAGCCCGGCTGGCATCGCCGTCCCAGCCACATTGGAGACCAGAGGAGACCACGCATGAGCACCACCCTCACCTTCACCAGAAGCGAACCACCGGCCTGGCTGCTGGCCATGTGGAAGGAGATCGACGACAAGACGTTCGGCGCCGGCTTCGACTGCTTCGCCGAGGACGCCGTATGCAACCTGGGCGTCGCCGACTGGCATGGCCGCGAGACGATCCGGCAGAACCTGCGCGACTTCATCGACAAGGGCTTCACCGCCCACCACGACGTGGTCGAATACCTGGATAGCCCGTTGCTCAAGGTGTTCCACGGGAAGGTGGGCATGACGTTCGATGACCCGGCGATGCCGCCGGTGCGGCCGACCATGACCCATTTCTTCTACATGGACGAGAAGGACCCGACGAAGGTCAGCCGCTGGGTAGGCTCGGTAGGCCCGACCGGCTTCTGAGGCTGGAAGGGGAGCTGCGCTGATCGGCGCAGTTCCCCCACAACGACCCTGGCGCAAGCCGACGCCCCGGACGTGCGGGTCAGCCGATCACCGCCCACCACCATGCGCCAGCGGGCCCGGTACCACCGGGAGATAGGCGACGAGCTTCAGCCTCGGGTCATCGTTCGCCTGGAACGAGGTGTATTCGAAGTGGAGCGGGCCACGCGCCGGATGATGCAGGATCTTCGATCCCGCAACCGCTGCGCCCACGTCGTGCGCCGCCCACCAGGCATCGAACTCGCGGCATCCTGCACGTATGCGCGCGATGAGGTCCATGAAGGCCGGATCGGCGGCCCAGAGGTCGTGGGTAGCACGGAACAGGGCGACCATGCGGCGGGCTTCACCGACCCAGTCAGCGGATCCGAGCGGCTTGCGGTGAGAAGACTTGTTCTTTCTTGAAAGAAAGAACCAAAGAACTTTATCTGTTTGGGTTCCGACAGGGGCCTGGCGATCGCGCGAAGACTGGCAGTGCTGCTCTGCTTCACGCGGCGCGACCCCTACTGCATCTGGAGGTGTTATGCACCTAGTCAAAGATTGCGGGCGGGTGGATGGCATGGCTGTTTCGCGCTCGAAGCGGTCCTGCTAGCCGGTTGGCGCCTTCTCCGAAGCTGACACGGACCGAGGACGTTTCCCTTCAAATAGTGTCTCTGACCCGGCAACTATGGTTGAGCGGTCGATCGGACGATGATTTCGCCGATGTTCAAGCTTTCTGGTTGATCGATTGCATATCCCACAGCTTGAGCTATCGCTTCCGGCGGCATGGCGAATTTTGCGCTAGCTTGCTTGAGTTGCGCGCGGAGAGTCTCGCCTTTGACGTGAGCGACGAAATTGGTGTCGGTGAATCCGGGAGAGATGACCGTTGTTCGGAACCGGCCGGCAAGCTCCTGACGCAGGCCATCAGACAGCGCTAGCACAGCGGCCTTGGTCGCCGAATAAACCGCCTGCCCGGGCGCTGTCTTCCGCGCTGCCGTGGACGAAATGTTGATGAAATGGCCTGATCCCTGCTCCTTGAACACGGGAAGGGCAGCAGCGATTCCGTACAAGACGCCCTTGATGTTGACGTCGATCATCCGCTCCCAGTCTTCAACCGCAAGATCCTCGATGGGGCCGATAGGCATCGCACCTGCATTGCTCACGAGGACATCGAGGCGTCCAAACCGCTTGCTTGCCAGATCGACCAGCGCGTTGACTTCGGTTCGGTTGGTCACGTCGACCGTCGCATACGCGGCGTCTCCTCCGGCTTCGAGGATGCGGCCGGCTACAGCAGACAGTCGGTCCAAACCCCGTGCACCAAGGACGACCTTGTCCCCCCGAGCGGCCAGATAGCAGGCAATGGCTTCTCCCATTCCGCTGCTCGCACCAGTGATAGCCACAACTTTGTTCAGCATCACGCCTCGCTCATCGCTGCCCAATCCTCCGATCCCTAACGCGAATCTCTTGCTGAGTCTGCCGTCCGTGGTCTCCAGCGCAAATGCATCACGCGTGTTGGGGCCGCTCCCGGCCAAACCCGCACATTCAACCGCCGGTTCGGGCGCATAACACCTTCGGGGATTGGGTTGGCAACGACGACATCGCCTATACTTTAAGAGTCGGTTCTAAGGGCGACTGCCCTTGAGCTGGGTCCAGGGGCAGCGCCCCTGGCCTTCTTTTCCAGTCCGCGGTTCGTGCATCACGCCATCGCTGCGGCGATCCGTTCGGCATCCGCGGCGGTTGCCGGATTGTAGACCACCATGCTGAGATCGGGACGGCCGTCGACCGCGAAGGCGGAGTGTTCGAAGGCCAGGGGCCCGAGCACCGGATGGCGGATGTGCTTGACGTGCTCGGTGACGTTCTGGACGTGGGTCTCGCTCCACAGGCGTGCGAATTCGGGACTGAGCTGGCAGAGCTCGCGGACGAGGGGCTCGACCTCGGCGGCGGCACCGGCACGCGCGGCATCCACGCGGAACGAGCCCACGATGAAGCGCGCGACGCTCTCCCAGTCGTACTGGTTCGCCCGCGCCCGCGGGTCGAGGAACATCATGCGCAGGACGTTGCGATCGCGCGGCGCCATGGCGGCATAGTCCACCAGCATCACGGTCGCGGCCCGGTTCCAGGCGACCACGTCCCAGATGGCGGTGCGGATCAGCGCGGGCATCGGATCGAGGCCGTCGAGTACGCGCTGCAGGCGGGGGCTGACACCCTCGCGCGACTGGTAATGCGCGTCGGGCGGCCGGCCGAGGGCGAGCAGGAACAGGTGCTCGCGCTCGAGGTCGGTGAGCAGCAGGGCGCCCGCGACGCGGTCGAGCACGTCGGCGGATGGCGCGCCGCCGCGGCCCTGCTCGAGCCAGGTGTACCAGGTGGGGCTGATATTGGCGCGGGCGGCGACCTCCTCGCGGCGCAGGCCCGGCGTGCGGCGGCGGTCGGCGGGAAAGCCGAGCGAGGCGGGATCGAGGCGGGTGCGGCGATCGCGGAGATAGGCGCCGAGCCGGGGCGCCTGCGCGGCGGGCGCGGATGGCACGACCGGAAGCGGGGAATCGTTCATCCTGTTGGCCTCCATACCATGATAAGCTCACGTCTTTAACAGGATGCGTCACGGGTGGATATTCGGCGAACACCAATTCGGAGTGTTCGCCATGCGCGTGTTCGTCACCGGGGCTACCGGTTTCATCGGCTCGGCCGTCGTCCGTGAACTCGTGGGCGCGGGCCACCAGGTGCTCGGCCTGTATCGTTCGGAGGAGAAGGCGGCCGCGTTGTCGGCTGCCGGCGCCGAGCTGCGCCGTGGCTCGATCGAGGATCTCGACATTCTCCGCGCCGGTGCCGCGGAGTCCGACGGCGCGATCCATCTCGCCTTCAACCATGATTTCTCCCGCATGGAGCAGAACTGCGAGGACGACCGGCGCGCGATCACCGCGCTGGGCGGGGCGCTGGAAGGTTCGGGCCGGAAGCTGATCGTGACCTCCGGCACGGGGGTCACGGCAGCGGTGGACGGGATGCCCGTGACGGAGCGCGACGGGCCCAGCGGCATCAACCCGCGCGGCGCCTCCGAGGAGGTGGCGCTGGCGTTCGCCGAGCGCGGCGTCAACGTGGCGCTCATGCGGCTGCCGCAGGTGCATGATCCGGTCAAGCAGGGGCTGCTGACCTACATGATCGCGATCGCGCGCCAGCACGGCGCGCTGCCCTATGTGGGCGACGGACGTAACGGGATCGCGGCCGCCCATGTGGGCGACGTCGCAGTTCTCTACAGGCTGGCGCTGGAGAAAGCCGGACGCGGGGTGCGCTACCACGCGGTGGCCGAGGAGGGCGTGCCGGTGCGCGACATGTGCGAGGTGATCGGACGCCGGCTGGCGCTCCCGGCCAGATCCGTGACGCAGGAGGAGGCGATGGCGGTGTACGGCTGGCTCGCGATGTTCCTGGGGCGCGACATGCGTGCCTCGAGCGAGTGGACGCGCGAGACGCTCGGCTGGGCGCCGAGCGGGCCGACCATGATCGAGGATCTGGCGCGGCTCGAGGCTGCGTAAGGAAGGTCTTCTTTTTCTGAAGAAAAAGAAGCAAAAAGACTTCTATCCGTTTGAGGAGTCCCTTAACGGATAGAAGTTCTTTGGTTCTTTCTTTCAAGAAAGAACATTTCTTCTAAAGCGTGAACGCCCCCTCGGCGCGGTTCGCGTCAGGAATCTTGTGGTCCGGGTCGAGCACGATACGAAGCACGCGCTTCGTCGTGGGAATGACGACCTTCGCGTCGAGCCCGTGCATCCAGACCTCGACGGGGAGTGCGATCCGGGTCTTGCCGCCATCCGCGGTGTCCGCCTCGAGCACGGTCGGCATGACCAGCCGGCCGCGGTTGCGGAGCGAGACCGCGACGCCCTTCGCGGCGTCGTTGTCGACGTAGGATGCACCGGTGACGGCGATGTCGAGCGTCCAGTTGTTCGCATACCAGCCGCGCCAGAACCAGGAGAGGTCCTCGCCCGCCTCGCTGTCCATCAGGCGGAAGAAATCGTCGGGCGCGGGATGCTTGTAGGCCCAGGCGCGGATGTAGTCGCGGAAGGCGGGGTCGAAGCGGTCGGGGCCGAGGATCTGCTCGCGCAGCAGGACGAGGCCGAGCGCCGGTTTGAAATACATCACGGGGTGGCGGTATTTTTCCCCCACCACCAGGTCGGACGGATCGAGGATGCGCGGCGCCTTGGGATCGGCGAGCAGGGGCTCGATCTCGTCGACGGGGTTGCCGCCGCCCGGCGCGTATTCGCCGTCGCGCTTCGGCGCGAACTCGCCATGGTTGAAATGGTCCGACGCATAGACGTCGATGAACGTGTTGAAACCTTCGTCCATGAAGCCGAAGCGGCGCTCGTTGGAGCCGACCAGCATCGGGAACCAGTTATGGCCGAGCTCGTGCTGGGTGACCCAGAAGAGCTCCTTTCCGGCATCCGCGATGCCGTCGAAGGCCATGGCGGGATATTCCATGTTGGCGCCATGGCCCGCCTCGTTGACGGCGTCGGGCCAGGGGTATGGGAACCACTGGGTCGAGAAATACTCGATCGCGTGCTTCACGTATTCGGTCGACCGCACCCAGTTCTGGGCGGCCTCCACGGGATAGAACGACATCGCCAGGCGCGGCCCGGGTGCGGCGCCGGGGGCGGGCGACACGGGCGGCAGGTCGATGCGGGCGGCGTCCCACGCGAAGGCGGCGGAGGCCGCGAAAGCCACGTCGCGCGTGTTCTGCATGTGGAAATGCCAGGTGAGCGTGCCGTCCTGCTTCGGGCGTGTGTGCGGGTCGGTGATGTCGGCTGGGGCACGGATCATCACCGTGCGGTCGCTCTGCGCGGCGGCCGCGAGGTGCCTGCGCTCGGTCGCGGTCAGCACGTCGGCCGGATTGAGCAGCGCGCCCGAGCCCGCGACGATGAAGCTTGCGGGAACCGTGACGCGGTAATCGATGTCGCCGTATTCGCAGTAGAATTCCTGGCCGAGATAGGGCGCGGTGTCCCAGCCGCGAATGTCGTCATAGACGTTCATGCGCGGGAACCATTGGCCGATCTCGTAGAGGTCGCCGTTCTTCGTGGGCATGACCGCGGTGCGGCCGCCCCAGGGCCCGGGCACGGTGTAGTGCCAGGCGATGCGGACGCGCAGCTTGCCGCCATGGGGTGCGAGCGGGGTCGGCAGGCGCAGTTGCATCCGGGTATCGGAGACGAGATACGGGATGTCGCGCGCGCGACCGTTCGGGTCCGCGATCGCGACGCTCTCAATCACGTCGCCGTCGGTGGAATGCGTGGAGAAACGTTCGGAGGCGGCATGCGCGCGGCTATCGGCGCGGTAGATGTTCTGGTCGAGCTGCACCCAGAGCACGTCGAGCGCATCGGGACTGTTGTTGGTGTAGGTGATCGTTTCTTGCCCGTGCAGCACGTGAGCTGTGGGCTCGATGGTGGCGTCGATCGCGTAGTCGGCGCGGTTCTGCCAGTAGGCGGGACCGGGCAGCCCGCTGCCGGAGCGGGTGGCGTTCGGACCGCCGGCGAAGGTGAACGGCGCGAAGATCACCGCCGGGTCGGGCTCGGCCGGGTTGTCGTGCACGACGGTGGGGGCGACCTGGGGCGGGGTTGGCTCGGCTTGGGCGGCGGACAGGGTGGCGATGAGTGCCAGAAGGATGCGAGTGATCATGGCGGGGTCCGAGCAAGCCGCGGGCCAGGGATGTGGGGCTCTGCCCCACGCCCCGCTGGGGTCTTAACCCCAGACCCCTTTCGTATGGCGAATGGGTATTTGACAAATACGGCCGGGTGGGTAGGCTTTCTCAACGAGCCGAACCGACGTCTGCACTGTCCGCCCTCTACTTCCACGACGAAGCCGCCGCGTTCGCGGAGCTTGAGGCGACCCTGTGGCCGAACGGCCCGGTTTGCCCGCGTTGCGGCGGCACCGAGCGGATCACGTCGGTTAAGGGCGGTCGCATGGGCCTGCGCCGCTGCGGCCCGTGCAAGCGCCAGTTCACGGTTACTGTCGGCACGGTGTTCGAGGCTAGCCATGTGAAACTCAACCTCTGGCTGCAAGCCGTTTATCTGATGTGCAGCAGCGAGAAGGGCATCAGTTCGCACCAGCTTATGCGGACTCTGGACGTTCAATACAAAACCGCGTGGTTCATGACGCACCGTATTCGCGAGGCGATGGCGTCTGGCAAGCTTTCCCCGATGGGCAGTGTCGAGCGCGGCAAGGGCAAAGAGAATGACAGAAGTGAGTGACGAAGCCGAGCCTTTGCCTTGGGAGGGCAAGCTGCTGCTCGTGGTTGGCCAGTTCGGCGAAGAGTGCGCCAAGTTGCGTGACACAAACCCTTACGAAGATTGCCAGCGTTCAACCCCGCTTGAACAAGCGATCGTCTATCTCGCCACAGAACTGTGGGACCGGAACTTCAGTGTGACGGAAATCCAAGCAGCGTTCGCCGCAGCTATTAAGGCCGTGCCTAGTTACGCAAACGGTTGGAACCGGCGGAGTGATGAGCCGACTCCGATGAAGCATTGAGTCCTATCACCGGATATGTGTTCGTGAACTACCTGATCGCCCTTCGTATGCAGGTCCAGGACTGCTTGTCCTGGCGGGGTTTGGGGTCATGCCGGAGACGTGCTGGCGCACGACGCCCCAAGTTACTTGCGCGCCAAAAGGTCCAGCCGATACTGATCGCGACGCACGGCCTGCGCGGTCGAAAACTCCGGCTGAAGAGCCGCGATGAACCGCGTGGCGGCGCCGTCGCCCGTGAGCGGCGTGTCGGTGGGGCCGATCCAGTTCGCGATCAGGATCAGGGCATCCGTTGCCACGGAGCTCCGCACCGCGTCCGCCAGCCGATCGATATCGGATGCCGACAGGAAATAGAGGATTTCGGACACGACGAGCAGGTCGAACTGCCCTTCCGGCCACGCCGCCGGCAGGAGGCCGCACGCGAACCGGACATTGGTGAGGGTGGCGCAACGCGCGCGGGCGGCATCGATCGCCGCGGCGGCGGCGTCGATTCCCACCAGTTCGTCGCAGCGAGGTGCCAGCATCGACGTGAACACGCCGATCGAGCAGCCGAGCTCGGCGGCCCGGCGGAAGCGTCTTGCGGGCGCGGCCAGATCGAGCAGATCGAGCGTGTCGCGGTATTTCCCGGCCTCGTAGGGCGAGGTTGCGAAGCCCCAGGGATCGGGATCGGACGCGTAGATCCGGTCGAACACGTCGGTGCCCCAGCTCTCGCCGCTCAAGGAACGTCGCCTTCGAGGAAAACCTCGTAGGGCACCTCGAAATGCCGGAGCAGTGCGCGGGGGAGGACGAAGCCGTCCGGATCGTCGGTGATTACCTCGCCCAGTTGCGAGCGGTGCGCGGCGATCGCTTTGTTCTTGCGCGCGAGCAGGGCATCGACGGGCAGGCGCCAGCCGCGCGCGGCGCCGTCGGGCAGCGGCGTCTCCTGCGGAACGATCCAGCCCCAGACCGGATAAAACAACAATCGTGCGCCGAGACGGGCGGCAAGCCGGGTGCCGATCGCGGCTGCGGCCTCGTGATCGCAGTGCGGATCGTGGCGCCAGGTCGTGAGCACGGTGCCGACCGGGCCGGACGCGGCGGCGAGAGCCTCGAGCGCGCGCTCGACGTCGTCGCAATGTTGCGCCAGCGCGGTGTCCGGCGCGCGGCAGAACGAGACGCGCGCAGGCGAAAGCCCGAGCGCGGCGGCGGCGGCGAGCGCTTCCGCCTCGCGGGTCGCGCGCAGGCGCTCGGGCGGGAACGTGCGGGAGTTCGGGTGCGAGCCGGCGCCGTCGGTGAGAAAGGCGAGCAGCGGCGGCCGGCCCGCCTCGCAACATGCGGCGATCAGGCCGCCGCACCCCAAGGATTCGTCGTCCTGGTGGGGTGCGAGGATCAGGGCCGTGCCGGGTGCGAGCAAGGCGTCCAGCGTGGTTGCGGGAAAGGCGCGGAAGCGCGCGTGCAGCTCGCCGGCCGTGATCACGCGGCGGGCTCCTCGGGGAGGTCGCGGCGGGTGAAATGGCGGGCGCCGTCGGCCAGGGTTTCGTCGGGCGCCGGCTGGCGGAGATAGGTCGCGAGATCGCGGCCGATGCGTTCGGCGGGATTGCCGTCACGGAAGCCGGCCAGGCCCAGGCCGCGCTGGACGAGGCGGATCACGTCGAGCGCTGCCGTTTCGGCGGCGATGCGGGCCAGGTTGACGAGGGCTGCGACGTCATCGGGCGAGGCTGGGGCTGCACCTTCGGCGAACAGCGCGGCGCGGCGCGCCCACATCGCGGCGGTCTCGCGCGCGATCAAAGCCTCGCCGATGCGCTGGAGCTGGGCGGGCCCCGTGTCGCGGCCGCGGGCTGCGAGCTGGCGTCTGAGCTCGTCCACCAGACGGTCGACGCCGCCCAGAGCCACCGCGATGCCGCGCCAGGCGCCGGCGGAGAATTCCGGCTGGCGGAGGTAGTCGCCGGACGCGCCCACGAATGCGTTTTCGCCAACGAGCACGCCGGTGAAATCGCAGCGACCGGTCTCGGCACTGCGCATGCCGTGCAGTCCGCCGAGCGAGGGTGCGGCGCGGCGGTCGTCACCCAGAGGCACGATCAGCATGCGCGGATCGGCGCCATCGTCGGTCTGCGCCGTGATCAGCGGGCGCGTGACGTGGCAGGCGCCCGAGCAGAACATTTTTTCGCCCACGAGTTCGCGGCCCTGAAGGCGGACCGGGGCGCCGGTTTCCGTGACCCAGATCGCGAACAGATGCCCGGCGCGTGCGTCGCGTGCGGCCGTCTCGCGGACAGCTTCACTGCCGTAGAGGAAAACCAGTCGGAGCGCGTTGACGTGGCCCTCGAACAGGCGGCCCACCGACAGGCTGCCGCGCCCGAGCAGGCGCAGGAGCCGGAGCGCGTGGATGGCGGATCCCGGCTCGGTGCCGACGCCCACGCCGCCGGCATCGCGCGGCAGGGGCACGGCCAGCACGCCCGCCGCGCGCAGCCAGGCGAAAGCGCGCTCGGGGAAGCCGGGCGCGGCATCGAGCGACGCCGCCTCGGCATCGAATGCCGGCAGCGCCGCCTCGATCCGTGCGAACAGGGTGGCGATGGTGGACGTCGCGTTCACGCGGGATCGCGCCGCAACATGGTCTCGAGATCGCGGACAGTCGCGATCAGCGTTGCCATTTCCTGTTCCCGCAGCAGATCGATCTTCTTGTGCAGGAGTTCGATCTCGAGCTCGGCGCGGACGTTGACGTCGTAATCGTGGCGGGCATCCTCCCGGTCGATCGAGGCCTGCCGGTTCTGGCTCATCATGATGAACGGTGCGGAATACGCAGCCTGGAACGAGAGGGCCAGGTTCAGGAGGATGAACGGATACGGGTCCCAGTGGTGGATGAAGGCCGTCACGTTGAGCGCCATCCAGATGAGCAGAAGGATCGTCTGGATGATGATGAAGGTCCACGAACCCACCATCGCCGCGACCTGATCGGCGATCCGCTCGCCGCGCGTCAGGCGTGGGCTCGCAGCCGGTGGTATCTCCCGCTGCTTGCGGCGCAGGCGGTGCAGCGTTTCGGCGTCGGCCTCGGGCAGGAGATGCAGCGGACTCACGCGGGGAGCGCCGCGCCCAGCAGGCTCGCGAGTTCTTCCGTGGCCTCAAGGCGCTGTGCAGCGATCGGTTCGGGACCGCCGAGAACCGGACCGGTCTCGAGCCAGGCCGCGATCTCGGGGTCTTTCACCGTCCGCTCGACGCGGTCGAAAAGGTCTGCCGCGCCGTCGATCGGCACGGAGGTTCAGCGGGCCCAGTCGATCAGGTCGCGCGCCAGGCGCTCGCGCTCGGTGAAGAACAACCCGTGCGAGGCGCCTTCGTATTCGATCAGGCTGGCACCTGCGATCAGCTGCACCGCCTTGTGGCTGGAGACGCCGATCGGAACCGTCTGGTCGCCGGTGCCGTGGATGAGCAGGGTCGGCACGCGGATGCGCGCGAGATCGGCGCGGAAATCGGTGGCGCTGAAGGCGCGCACGCAATCGATCGTGGCTTTCGGCGAGGCCTGCAGGGCCATCGTCTGCGTCCAGGCAAGCACCGGCGTCGGCACGGCATTACCCAAGCCGAGGAAAGAGCTGCCGTAGAACGCCTTGCCGAAGGTCTCGAAGAAGCTCGGACGATCGTGGCGGACGCCGGCGATCATGCCGTCGAACACCGAGCCGTCGACGCCGTCCTCGTTGTCGGGACCTTTCAGCAGCAGCGGTGTGACGGCGGAGACGAGGACCGCGCGGGCCACGCGCGCATTGCCGCGGCCGCAGATGCGGGCGACCTCGCCGCCGCCCATGGAGAAGCCGACCAGCACGGCGTTCTGCAGGTCGAGCTGCTCGATCAGGGTTTCGACGTCGGTCGCGAAACTGTCGTAGTCGTAGCCGCTCCAGGGCTGGCCGGAATGGCCGAAACCGCGGCGATCGGGCGCGATCACGCGGAACCCGGCCTCGACCAGCGGAACGCTCTGATACTCCCAGTGATCGGACGAGAGCGGCCAGCCATGCAGCAGCACGACCGGGCGGCCCGCACCCCAATCCTTGTAGTGCAGGGCGGTGCCGTCATTTGCCTGGATGAAGGGCATGGTTTTACTCCCCGTCGCGCGAGCCTGACAAACGGGCGTCGCGGGGGTGGGGTTCCGCCTGGCCGCGCCTCGCATGGGCCCACAGCGCGAAGGCCTGCACCAAAGCGGGTTCCTTGAGGTGGTCGAACCTGCCCGAGGCACCGCCATGGCCGGCCTCCATGTTGATCCGCAGCAGCATCGGGCTTGACCCGGTGGTGTGGGTGCGCAGGCGGGCGATCCACTTGGCCGGTTCCCAATAGGTAACGCGCGGATCTGACAGGCCGCCGAGTGCGAGGATCGGCGGATAGTCGCGCGCTGCCACCTGGTCGTAGGGCGAGTAGGAGGCGATGCGGTCGTAGGCCGCCGGATCCTCGATCGGGTTGCCCCATTCGGGCCATTCGGGCGGGGTGAGCGGCAGGGTCGGATCCGACATCGTGTTGAGCACGTCGACGAAAGGCACCACGGCGGCGATGCCGGCCCAGAGATCGGGCGCGAGATTGGCGACCGCGCCCATCAGCATGCCGCCCGCGGAGCCGCCGTTGGCGACGATGCCGCCGGGCTCGGCGTGGCCGGCGGCGATCAGGGTTTCGGCGGCGGCGATGAAATCGGTGAAGGTGTTCTGTTTGTGCGCGCCGCGGCCGTCGAGAAACCAGTTCCAGCCCTTTTCCGAGCCGCCGCGGATATGCGCGGTGGCCCAGATCCAGCCGCGATCGACCAGGCTGAGCGACACGATCGAGAAGCGCGGCTGCATCGGGATGCCGTAGGAGCCGTAGCCGTAGAGCAGCGTGGGGCAGGCACCGCGCTCGAACGCGTCGGCGCGGGCGAGCAGGGTGATGGGCACCTGGGCGCCGTCGGGGGCGGTGGCGTGAAGACGCTTGACGACGTAGCGCGCGGGGTCGTGACCGCTCGGGATCTGCTGGGTCTTGCGCAGAGTGCGTTCGCCCGTCGCCATGTCACAATCGAAAGTCTGACGGGGCTGTTTGGGGCTTTCGTAGTTGGTGCGGAGCGTGGCGGTGTCCCATTCGTAGGCGCCGCCGAGCGACAGGGCGTAGGCGTCGTCGTCGACCGACACGGTGCGTTCGGCGCCGTCCGTGCGGCTGGTGATCACGATCCGGTCGTTCGCGTCCACCCGCTCGACGCGCACGAGGTGGTCGCGAAAGGCGGCGATGGCGACGATGAAGCGGCCGGGTATGTGGGGTAGCACGTCCTGCCAGTTCGCGCGCGCGGGGTCGTGTTCGGGCGCGGTGACGAGCTTGAAGTCGGTCGCACCGTCGGCGTTGGTGCGGATGATGAAGCGGTCGTCCCAGTGCTCGACATCGTAGCGGATCCCGGTCTCGCGGGCGGCGAGCACGCGCGGCATGGACTCGATGTCGTTGGCCGGGATCAGGAGCGCCTCGCTGGTTTCCTGGTTGCCTGACCCGATCACGACGTAGCGGCGGGAGCGCGTCACCTCGACGCCGATGAACATGCCTTCGTCGGGCTCGTGGTAGACGAGCACGTCGTCGGACGCGCTTCCGCCCACCGGACGGCGGAAGACCTTTGCGGGGCGGCCGTTATCGTCGCGGAACGTCCAGAACAGGAAGCGCCCGCACGGGGAAAAGGTGAACGAGCCGGTGGTGCTCTCGACCGGCTCGCCGACGGGTGTCGCGTCGGCGATGCGTCGGACGAGGATGCGGTAGACCTCCGAGCCCTGCCGGTCCTCGGCCCAGGCGTATAGCGCGTGATCGGGCGAGTGCTGCGCGCCGCCGAGCTGGAAATAGGCGCTCTCGCGGGCGAGCGCGTCGCAGTCGAGCAGGATTTGTTCCGCGGCGGGCGTGGCATCTCTGGGATGGCGCGCGTGCACGGGCTGCTGCGCACCTTCGGCGTAGCGGACGTAGTACTGCCAGGGGCCGTCCGGCATGGGCACGGAGCTGTCGACTTCGAGGATGCGGCCGCGCATCTCGGCGAAGATCCGCGCCTGGTCGTGCTCGGTGCTGGCCAGCACGTCCCTGGTGTAGGCGTTCTCGGCCTCGAGATGGGCGCGGATGTCGGCGCGGAGCACTGCGGGGTCGCGCAGGACGCGCTGCCAGTCCGGGTCGCGCAGCCAGGCGTAGTCGTCGGTGCGCACGCGGCCGAGCTGCTCGATGGTGACGGGGTCGCGGCGGGCTTCGGGTGGGGTCATGCGCTGGTCCTTTTCGAAGAAAGAGTTGGGGCTCTGCCCCACACCCCGCCAGGGCTCTGCCCTGGACCCGCCAAGGGGTGGTCACCCCTTGGATCCCCTATACTTTAAGGATCGGTTCTAAGGGCCAGCCCTTGAGCTCGGTCCAGGGGCAGAGCCCCTGGCCTTCATCCGCGGGGTAGGCGCGGCCGCGCGAACGGTCGCTTTGTGGTCCGCGACGCCGTATGCTCGAGCCTCAAGGCCGACCGGCCAAGAGGAGTGCGGACAACATTCTGCCGTCGTCCGCGCCACCGCAACCAGCCGCCGCCCGAGACCTGTCCGCCCGTTCCGGGACACCACCGCCGCCGCGGCCGGATGCGAGCCTGGACGCCCTGCTCGCGGCCGGCGCCGCCCTGACGGTGTTCGTCCTGCTCGGACCCCTGCTCCGGATCCCGCTGCACCTGCCGCTCGGCTACAACGAGGGCTGGAACGCCTATTTCGCCGCACGCGCGGTCACGCCGGGCCTCGGGCCGCTCTACCCGCCCGCCGATACGCTGGTGTTCAACAACTACCCGCCGCTGTCGTTCTACGTGGTGGGGGCACTCGGACGGTATGTGACGGGCGACGTCATCGTGGCCGGCCGGATCCTCGCTCTCGCCTCGCTGCTGGTGTCCGCCGCCCTGGTCGCGATCTGCGTGCGGCGGCTGGGCGGCAGCGTCCGGGGCGGCATCACCGCCGGCATTCTCGTGCTGCTGTACGCGGGCATCGTCTTCCGCCAGTACCTCGCGGTCGACGAGCCGCAATGGTTCGGCCACGCGCTGGGGCTCGGCGGTCTCGCGGTGCTGCTGGGCGGCCATGATCGAGCGAGGTTCGCCGGCGGCCGCATCGTGGCGGCCGCCCTGCTGATGACCGCCGGCGGGCTGGTCAAGCACCTCCTGATCGGCCTGCCGCTGGCGGTGACGCTCTGGCTGGCGATCGAGCAGCGGCGCGCGGCCGCGATCTGGCTGGCCGCCGCTTCCGCCGCGGTCGGCAGCGCCGTGCTGCTGACCCTCCTGGTGCACGGACACGACGCGCTCGACGACATCTTCCGCCATCACCGGGTCTACGAAGCGCGCCGCCTGATCGAGGCCCTGAAGAAGCTGCTGCCGCTGCTGCCGATGCTGGCGATCGCCGGTATCGCCTGGCGCGCACGCCGGGCGAGCGACGCGCCGATGCTGTTCGCCTTGTTGTTCGTCGTGGTCGCGACGGTCGTCGGCATCGTCGAGCGCACCGGCCAGGGCGTGAACTACAACGCGCATTTCGAGGCCCTGCTGGCCTGCTGCCTCGTGACCGGGCTGGCGATCTCGCGCGCGCACCCGGCGCAGCCATCGCGTCGCCGCGGCGGCGGCGTGGCGATCGGTCCGGCGCTGCTGGCCGGCATCGCGGCGGCACCCCTGCTGCTGTTCATGCGGCTGCAGGTCCCCCGCGCCTGGCAGGACATCGCCGACAGCCGCGCCCGCGCCGCTGCCTGGCAGCCGGTGATCGCCCGGATCGCCGCGTCGCCGGGGCTGGCGGGCTGCGAAACCCTGTCGCTCTGCTTCTGGGCGGGGAAGCCCTACGCGGTGGACGCGTTCAACCTGAACCAGGACATCCTGGCCGGCGGCGGCTCGATCGCCCGCTTCGACGACCTCGCGCGCGCGCATGGCTTCGGAGTGTTCGAGTTCAGCGACGCGGTGACCGACGCGGACGGCACGATCAGGCTCAAGCCGGATCCTCTGCTGCAGGATCTGGTGCGACACGGCTACCGCCTGATGGCCAGCGGGCCGGAAGGCAGCGTGCTGCTGATGCCCTAGATGTTGGCGTGTTCGAAGAAGTCTTCTTTTTCTGAAGAAAAAGAAGCAAGAAGACTTTATCCGTTAAGCTCCTGCCGTCGGCTCAACTCGGATTCCAACGAACGAAAGTTCTTTGGTTCTTTCTTTCAAGAAAGAACAAGCCTTCGTCGGCAAGCCAAGATACCCCCTGGGAGGGCGTTCCCGGCTATGATGACCAGACGAGCCGCACTGCTAGGATCCGTCGCCATGACCACCATCCCGATGGAGCTTGCGTCCGCGCAGCCTGCTGCGACCGGGCCCGTCCGCCACGAGTTCGCGATCCGCGACTTGCCGACCGAGAGCGGCGCCGTGCTCCCCGAGGCGCGCATCGTCTACGGCACCACCGGCACGCTCAACGCCGCCCGCGACAACGCCGTGCTGCTGCCGTCGCACTACATGGCCGACCTGCACGGCTACGACTGGCTGGTCGGCGCCGGCCACGCGCTCGACCCGGACAAGCTGTTCCTGATCACCACCGAGATGTTCGGCAACGGCCGCTCGTCGTCGCCGAGCAACACGCCCGAACCCTTCCACGGCCCCCGCTTTCCGGTCACCACGATCCGCGACAACGTGGCCGCCGTGCACCGCCTGCTCACCGAGGGGCTCGGCATCTCGCATCTTCGCGCCGTGATCGGCTTCTCGATGGGCGCGCAGCAGGCGCTGCAATGGGCGGTCAGCCACCCGGCCTTCATGGACCGGATCGTCGCCACTTCGGGCACCGCCAAGACCTACGGCCACGGCATCGTCCGCCTCGACGGCCAGATCGCGGCCCTGACCGCAGACCCGGTGTTCGACGGCGGCAACTACAAGACCCAGCCCGCCGCCGGCATCAGGGCCACCGCACTGGTCTGGTTGGGCTGGCTCTACTCGCAGGAGTGGTGGCGCCAGGAGCTGTGGCGCGTGGGCAACCCGCCCGGCACCACGTTCCAGCAGGCGGTGGACCAGACCACGGCGCAGTTCTTCGCCGGTGACGACGCCAACGACCTGATCCTGCAGATGCGGGCCTGGCAGCAACACGATGTGGGCCACACGCCGCCATTCGCCGGCAATCTCGAGGCGGCGCTCCGCTCGATCGCGGTGCCGGTGCTCTACATGCCGTCGGCGACCGATCTCTACTTCCCCGCCGACGAGGCCCGCGACGAGGCGCGCTTCATCCGACGCTGCACGTTCGCGCCGATCCCGTCGCTCTGGGGGCATCCGGCCGGCGCCGGCGCGAGCCCGGCCGATGCGCGGTTCCTGAACGAGCAGATTGCGGCGTTCATGGCGTAGAAAAAGGCCAGGGCGTCATGCCGAAGGCGTGCTCCGCACGGGCCCTGGACCCGCTGGGGCCTTGGCCCCAGACCCCATTCGCCGGCTGTCGGGACCAGATGCGAGGCCGGTGCCGAAGAAGGTGAATTGCGGTTTGGCGGGAGCGGCGGGTCCGCTTCTGGACGCGGGTCCGGAGAAGCGGACATTTTGCGTGTGACCGGTTTCGGCCGAGAGCGCGCAGACTTCGCCACTGCAGAGCGGCCGCGCGCTTTCCCGGAACCGCCTTTCGTTCAGCTCCTGCCGCACTCCGCTCGCTTCAATCCATTGCGGTTCCATTCGGGAGTATCAGCAGCTTGCCACGGGCCTGGCCGCCAAGGCTGATGTCCATTGCCAGACGCCAATCCTCGAACGGCAAGGCGCGAGCGACGGGAATGGTGAACCTGCCGGCCGCGGCCAGCGCCGCGAACTGGCCGAGCACGTCGTAGCGAAGCGCGCCCCCTTCGTCGAAGCTGTTGCGCACGCCGAGCTCCTTGGCGGCCGCCATGTCCGTAATCGTGAGAACGCGCCTGGGATCGCCGCCGGCGATGGCGATCAGGCCCGGCAGCATCACGCCGCCCGGCGGCGAGGTGTCGAGGACAAGATCGGGCGTCCCGCCGGCGATCTCGCGGACGCGCTCAACCATGCCCTCGCCATAGGGCGTGACGGTGGCGCCAAAGCCGCGCAGCGCCCCGGCGAACGTCTCCCCCGCCGTGGCGATCACCCGGGCACCGCGCATCCGAGCGATCTGAACGGCCGCGAAGCCGACCATGGTCCCTGCGCCATGGACGACGATTGTCTGGTCACCTGCCACGCCGAGCTGGTCGATGCTGCGAAACGCCGTCTCGACCACCATGGGGAGCGACGCGGCCTCGATCGGATCGAGGCCGGCGGGCAGGGGCGTCCAGAACGCCAGGATCGCGTGGTCAGCGAGCCCCGCGCTGGTGCGCCCGGCATAGTCGGGCACGCCGATGACCCAGTCGCCGATCGCGATGTTCGTCACGCCCTCGCCAATCGCGTCGACGACGCCCGAAATCTCCAGTCCGATGCCGCGCGGCAGCAGGCCGGCAAACAGTCCGCGGCACAGCGCCCAGTCCGCCGGGTTGAGCCCGCACGCGTGCACCGCCGCGCGAACCTCGCCTGGGCCGGGTTGTGGAACCGCAGTCTCCTCCAGGCGCAAGACATCGGCCGGCTCGCCATAACCGTGGAAGCGGACGGCACGCATGGTGTCGGGATCAGGTCGTGTAAGGCTCACGTCAGGTCTCCTGGGATCGCGCCGCGACGTCACCACCGGCTGGCACCCCGGCGCGCGGCTATGCTAAACGTCACTCAGTGACATAGCGATCGTGTCACTGAGTGACAAGTGGGGGAGAGCCTTTGGCGTCGAGGGACAGGGACTTGCGTCGGCGGCTTCGGCAAGCGGCGCTCGAGCTCTATCGCGACCAGGGCTTCGATCGGACCACGGCAGCAGAGATTGCCGCGCGCGCCGGCGTCACGGGACGCACCTTCTTCCGCCACTTCGTGGACAAGCGCGAAGTCGTCTTCGAGGAGGAGGCTCTGCGAGCGGCGATGCTCGCCGGCATGGCTGATGCGCCCCGCGACCTGCCGCCCATGGAGGTGCTGCTCCTGGCGTTCCGCGCGGCCGAGCCCCTCCTGGAGGAGAATCGCCCATCCGCCGAGCTACGCCGGGAGGTCATTGCCGCGACACCGGCGTTGCAGGAACGCGCGCTGGGCAAGAGTGCTGCCCTGACCAACGACCTTGCCGCAGCTCTTCAAGCGCGCGGTGTCGAGGCGCAGGTGGCGGCCCTGGCGGCCCAGGTCGGGATGACGGCGTGCGCTCGCGCGACCGCAGCTTGGGGGGACGACGCTTCGCGGCCCCTGGCCGTCCATCTGCAGCACGCGTTGGCGGATCTCCGGGCCTTGCTGGTCGAGCCGGCTGGATCCGCGCCGCGAGCGTAGAATCCGTTCGAGGTGGCGGCGTTGGTAAGGAGGCTTGTTCTTTCTTGAAAGAAAGAACCAAAGAACTTCTACTCTTTGAAGTCAGGCTTGAGCTAAAATAATAAAAGTCTTTTTGCTTCTTGTTCTTCAGAAAAAGAAGATCCTTTCATGCACATCAAGCTCAGTGGGACGTCGTGTCCGGCACGAGAGGAAGCAGCCCGCCGGCGCGCAGAATCGCCTGGCCTCCGGCCGACACGATGAAGACCGCAAGGCGCTCGGCGGCAGCGGCCTGGGGGTCGACGGCCATCGCATAGACCGGGCCGGGCTCAAGCGCGGACGGTAGCGGGGTCGCGGCAAGGCCCGCGGTGGGGACGCGGCTGCAGTACGAGAGCACGCCGTCGGCCGATCCCGCCGCGAAGATGGCGGCGACCGGATCCCGTTTGGGGCCGCCGCGCAGGTGCACGGCCTTGGCGCGCAGGGTGGCGCCGGCGCCAGGGCGGACAGCGTCGGCGCGGGCGAAGGCCGCAAGCGCGTAGTCGCCGCTCGGATCGTTGCCCGGGGTCGAGGTCGCGAGCCGGAAGCCGGGGACGAGCACGCGGTCGAGCATGTTGGCCGGGGTGATGCCGAGTGCCGCGGGGGCGAGCAGGCACATCCGGTTGCGGGCGAACGGGAAGACGAGCGCGCCGGTCGCGCGGGCGACCGCTTGCGCCTGGGCCTGGTCGGCGGAGGCGAACAGGTCGGCATGCGCGCCGCCGGGCAACGTGGCCCCGGCAACCAGACGCGCGGCGAGACCGCCTGCGGGTCCGAACACGGGCGGTGCGACGGTCCCGGGGTCGAGCCCAGCGCCCTTGATCAGGGCTGGCATGACGGCAGCAAGGCTGCCGGCAACCCAGACGCGGAGCGGGGGAGCGTCCGCCATGGCGGGGCCGGCAGCCATGCCGGCCAGGACCAGGGCGGCAGCCGCGTGACGGAGACGCGCAAGCGAGATCGTCGCGACGCGGAGTGTCCTGACCGATGCACGTGGACACCGGACGACGACCGGTGCGGCCCCGTCGGTCGCCGGCGACATGGTCAGGGTGCGGTATTTCACAGCGCGGATCATACGGTGTTTCCCCGCGCTGTGTGCCGTCCATGTGATGTCATGGGGACGACGAGAACCATCTTGCGAACTCCCACGGCCTGGATGAGACGCGGAACATCCGCGTGCCCGGCTCGCCACCGTTGCACGCGGCCGGTCCCTAGAGGTCGAACTCGAGGCTCGCCAGCACCGTTCGCGGCGCACCCAGATAGGCGGTGTTCGCACCCGGACTGCCCACGATGTTGCCGTCCGCGATCGAGGAGTAGTAGCGCGTGTCGGTGACGTTGATCGCACCCAGCCTGGCGATCACCGCATGGTGCAGCACGCGGGTCGCGTAGCGGACGCCCACGTCCAGCGTCGCGTATTGCGGCGCGAAGGAGTTGTTGGTGTCGGTGGCCGCGCGGGCGCCCTCGTAATGCGCGGCTCCGGTGAAGGCGAGCCCGTGCAGAAAGGCCGGGTGCCAGTCGAGCGCGACGTCGCTCTTCCAGGGCGGCACGCCGACGATCTGGCCGCCTGCGGTGAGCGGGTTGCCGCTATCGAGCAGACGCGCGTCGATATAGGTGAAGCCGCCGAGCACGCTGAGCGACGGCAGAAGATTGCCCTGGGCGAAAAACTCGAAGCCCTGGTCGCGCTGCTCGCCGATCACCTGGAAGATGTTGTCGGCGAGCGTGGTCGCGTAGGGGCGGCTCATGCGAAACGCGTCGGCGGTCAGCAGCAGGTTGGTGACAGGCGCGTATTTGACGCCGGTCTGGAACATCTCGTCGTGATAGGGGGCCAGGAAGGCGCTGGCGTTGCGGGCGGTCGCCGGCGCCTGGTCGCTTTCCTCGACGCTGCTTGCGTAGGTGAAATAGGCGGTGACGTTCGTGGTGGGCGTCCAGATGCCGCTCACCGTGGGGCTGAACGCGCCGTTCACGTCGCTGCCGCTGGTCTGCGCGTCCTTCGTGCTGTAGCTCGCGGATTGCAGGAAGGATTCGCTGAACACCGCCTGCACCGCCCAATGCCGGTCGACATGGAACGTGTCGCCCTCGACGACCGATCGCTGGCGCAGGACGCCGGCGAGATACTGGCTGCCGCCGTTCGGGATCGGCTTGTAGGGAAAGATCGCAGGGTCGGCGAGGTTCGAGTTTCCCGAGTTCGTGACGAGCGTGTTGCGATAGTTGTACTGATTGTTGATGAAGCCGTTGGTGCCGAGCGACACGTCGTGGCGCATGCCCGCGATCGTCACGTGGCCGTTCAGCGACGCCTCGTTGCTGCCGTCGGTGAAATGCGGGACCGCGGTGAAGTTCTTGGTGGTGGTGATGTCGCCGCGATTGTCGGTAAGCGTGTTGGTGATGCCGAACAGGTTGCGCTGCGCGTCCTGGTAGAGGCCGCCGGCCTCGAAGCGCCAATCGGCTCCGAAATCGTGGATGACCTTGACCAGCCCGGTATCGGTGACGAGGTCGGTGCCCGCCCCGGGCTGGCCGAGGCCCCGCTCGGTGGGATCGGGCGCCTCCGGCAGGAACGTGCTCTTGTTCGACGAGGTCGTGCTGTTGCCGTCATAGACGATGCTGCCCGGAAGCCCGGTGCCGCTATCCTCGTAATGGCTGCCGTCGACCTGGATCACCGTGTCCGCGTCGACATGAATGTCGAGCGCGGCGCTGCCGAGCGTGCGGTCGGCAAAGCTGCCATCCGCGGTGCTCTCGCCCTCGCCGTGCACCAGGTCGACGCGGGTGCCGAGCCAGCCATTCGCGCCCACGCGGCCGCCGACATCGCCCTCGGTGGTGAACAGCCCATCGCTCGCGAAGGAGCCCACCAGGCGCGCGAGCGGCTGGTCGGTGGGCCGCTTGAGGATGTAGTCGAACACGCCGGCCGGCGTTTCGGGGCCGAACAGCGCGCCGCCGAGGCCGTTCAGCACCTGGATGCTGTCGAGGTTTTCCACCGGGATCGCGGTGGTGCCGATGATGTTGAGGCCGTCGAGGCGGGTGTTCTCGGTGATCGAGCCCTGGAAGCCGAGCGATTGCGGGCGCGAGACTTCGAGCCCCTGCTGGTCGCGCACCTCGACCGAGGGAAGATAGCGCAGCGCGTCGTTCAGCGTGCGCAGCTGCTGGTTGACCAACAGGTCCTGCGGCAGCACGGTGACCGACACGGGCGCCGCCAGGATCGACGTGGGACCGAGCGGTCCCAGTTGCGCGGTGCCGGTGTGGAACTGCGCGGTCGAGGCGTAGGGTGGCTTGGCCCGCACCAGGATGTGCTCGGGATCGTGGGTCGCGGCCGGGACGGCCCGGGCATCCTCGACCGGAGTGCCGGCACTCTGGGCCGTGGCACTCTGGGCCCCGGCACTTTGGGCCAACGCGCGATTGGGCGCGGAGAACGCCGCCGTCAGCCCGATTGCGACACTCGTCATCAAGATCGGTCGCATCGCGTCCTCCAGCTGACCATCACCTTCGCGACAGGGCTTGGCGCTGTTTCCGCGAGGAAGCAACGGTGGGTGCGCACAACGTGGCATCGGCGCTACAGGGAAGTGCCTGGATCCACGGCAAGCAGGCCGCCCGGCCTGGGGTGCCCCCAGACCGATGCAGGTCCAGGATCGACCTCGATCCGCTTCGCGGCTCAAGCCCGCGGGATTCGGGTCAGAGCGCCAGGGCCGTCTACCCGTCCCGCACAGCGCCCGCGATCCCCCGCCGCTCCTGCGCGCCCCAGCGTCCCGCCCCGGTCAGGAAGGTCACCCACCCCAGCGCGGCCCCTACATGGCGCAGGATCTGGAACGAGAACGGCTCGAGCAGGATCGCGAGCAGGCACCATCCCGGGCTGAGCGCGCGGCGGTCACCGATCCAGCGCCGGTAGAGCCGCATCGACCACAGCCCGAACGCGAGATCGATCGCGAGCTTGGCGCCGATCACGGAGGCCACCGCCTCGAGCAGCGACACCCGGCCGGCGGCGACATAGGCCAGGAGCAGCACCGTGCCGGCCAGGCCATAGAGCGGCTGCAGCGTGTCGATCGCCTTCACTGGCAGCATCGCCGTGCCGGTGTTTCCGTAAGCCGGATTGCCGACCATGTGGCGATACCAGAGCTGGGTCTGCAGGAAGCCGCCGAACCAGCGGCGGCGCTGGCGCAGAAAGGCGGCCAGCGTGTCGGGCGCGTCCGTCCGCCCGTGCGCCCCGCCGATCACCGCGGTGTGGCAGCGCTCGCCGGTGCGGCCGGCATGGTCGCGGAGGCGATGGATGAGCTCGTAATCCTCCACCAGGCAGTCGGGATCGAAGCCGCCCACGGCGACCAGCGCGCGCCGGCGAAAGCCGCCGAACGCGCCCGAGATCAGCAGCAGCCCGTCGGTCCGCATCCAGGCGTAGCGCGACAGGAAATTGCGGACATATTCGTAGCGCTGGAACCATTCGAGCAGGCGCCCCTGCGCGGACGGGCCGCAGAGCGGGGTCAGGACCCCCGTGGCCGCCACGAGCGCCGGGTCGGCTGCGAAGGCCCGCGCCATCGCCGCCAGCGCCGGCGGGTCGAGCAGCGTGTCGGCGTCCACCGTGACCACGAGCTCGGTGGTGGCGAGCTGGCAGGCGGCGTTCAGCGCGCGCGCCTTGCCGCCATGCGGAAGTGCCAGCCAGCGGAGCGTGGGATGCACCGGGCTCGGGGCGCTGAGGGCGCCGGGCTCGGCCACCAGCCCGTAGAGCTGCGCCAGCACCGCGGCCGTGCCGTCGGTGGACCCGTCATCGGCGATGACGATGGTCTCGGCGGGGGCGGTCTGCGCGAGGAGGGCCGCCACCGTGACCGCGAGGCTGGCCGCCTCGTTATGGGCGGCCACGATGACGGTGGTGGCGGGGAGCGGCGCGCGGTCGTTGGCCGGTGCGCTGGGGGCCTCGAAGGCCGGGCCGCGGCCGAGCGGCAGGGTGCGGGCGAACACGAAGGCGAGCAGAAGCGCGTCGTAGAGGATGTAGACGATGCCCGCCGACCAGGCGAACACCCCGCCCCCGCCCACCACCGCACGCAACACCAGCGCGCACCACAGCAGCAGCGCCCCCGCATGGATCGCGATGCCGGCGGGCGAGGCCGGCTGCTTGTTGGTGCGCGGCGACAGGGCGCGGCGGGTGCTCTCCAATACGTCCAGGGCGGGCACGTTGTGTTGGGTTGCGGCGTTCATGGATGCCTCTTGCCACGGACCGCGTCCTGCGCGGAGTCTCGCTCGTCACGGGCAATCCCGGGGGAGCACACGCTACATGCAGGATGTCGAGCGGTATACGCGGGTGGCCATGCTGCTCCACTGGCTGGTGGCCGGCCTGCTCATCGCCAATGTGGCGCTGGTCTGGCTGATCGACTTCCTGCCCGACGCCGCGGCGCGCCCGGCGATCAACCTGCACAAATCGATCGGGCTCACGGTGCTGGCGCTGGTGGTGATCCGCATCCTGTGGCGGCTGACCCACCGGCCGCCGGCGCTTCCCGCGAGCTACCGCCCCGCCGAGCGCGCAGGCGCCCACGCGGCTCACGCTCTGCTCTACGTGCTGATCCTGGCGATCCCGGTCTCCGGCTACCTGCACGATTCCGCCTTCGCCGAGGCAGCCGCGCATCCGTTGACCCTGTTCGGATTGGTGGAGATCCCGCGTTTGCAAGCGTTCATGGTGCTCGACCCGGCGACCAAGCAGCGTGTGCACGGGTTCTTCTTCGCGATGCATGTGTGGATGAACTATGCGCTCTACGCGTTGCTGGCGCTGCATGTGGCGGGCGCGTTGAAGCACCAGTTTGTCGATCGTGAGCGGGAGCTGCAGCGAATGGCGCCTTGGTAAGAAGGCCAGGGGCTCTGCCCCTGGACCCCGTTAAGGGCAGTCGCCCTTAAAACCCCCTACTGGAGTACAGGCGCTGGCGACGGAATGCGTTTAGCCGAAGTTTATGATTTCAGGCTTCGCCAGGGAAAACCCAAACAATCAGGGTTCCAAGGGACGACTGTCCCTTGGCGGGTCCAGGCTCCCGTGCGAAGCACGCCTTCGGCGTGACGCCCTGGCCTTCTTTAGCGCCCCCAGCGCAAAACCAGCGGATCAAGCCGCCGCGCGATCGTGAGCAATCCCGCCTGCGTCGCCGGGTGCGGCAGCATGAACGGGTGGCGGGTGGCGCCGCAGCGTATGACGCCGCCCGCCTCCATCAGGATCTTCGCCGCCGACAGCCCGGTCTGCCGATTTTCGAAATTGATCAGCGGCAGCCAGCGCGCGTAGGCCGCGGCCGCCGCCTCGGCGTCGCCCGCCTGCCAGGCATCCATGACCTGGCGGATGCCGTCGGGAAAGCCGCCGCCCGTCATGGCGCCCGTCGCCCCCGCCTCGAGATCGGCCATCAGCGTGATCGCCTCCTCGCCGTCCCAGGGGCCCTCAATCGCGTCGCCGCCGACGCGGATCAGCTCGCGTAGCTTGGCGGCGGCCTGGGGCACCTCGATCTTGAAGTAGCGGACCTGCTCGACCTCGCGCGCCAGCGTGGCCAGGAACGGCACCGAGAGCGCCGTGCCGCTGACCGGCGCATCCTGGATCATGATCGGGATGCGGATCGCGTCCGACACCACGCGGAAGAACGCGGCGATCGCGGGCTCGGGCACGCGGATGGTCGCCCCGTGATAGGGCGGCATCACCATCACCATCGCAGCACCCAGCGCCTCGGCGGCGGCACTTCGCTCGGCGCAGATGCGCGAGGAGAAATGCGTGGTGGTCACGATCACCGGCACTCGCGCGGCCACGTGCTCCAGGATCACGCGCGTCAGCGTCTCGCGCTCGTCGTCCGTGAGCACGAACTGCTCGGACCAGTTGGCGAGGATGCAGAGCCCGTCGGAGCCCGCATCGATCATGAAGTCGACGGCGCGGCGCTGTCCCGCAAGGTCGAGCGCGCCCGCCTCGTTGAAGATGGTCGGGACCACCGGAAAGGTGCCGCGCAGGGGAGACGTGGTCATCGGTCGGTATCCTCCGGGTGGGCGCGCGGCCGTTCATGGGCGTCGGCGTCGCGGATCGGGATGATGAACGGCAGGTCGGGGACCTGCGCGCTTTCGCGGAACAGCCGCAAGCGCGCCAGCATCTTTCGCTGCGCGGAGCGGAGATGCCGATCCACGCGCGGCGTACCACGCCGGGCTTGCCGGCGGCAACGGCCGCGAGCACGGCGTCGTGCTCGGCCAGGAACGGGTCGTCGGCCGACAGCGCCTCGCTCGTGCCGAGCAGATGCTTGCTCGAGATGATGATCGCCGAGGCCCGATCTTTCCTCGCGCCAGGAGCTTCCATAATCTCTGCGCCGGCAACGACCGGGTGCGCGATGAAGCTGTATGGCATGAGGCACTCCGGCAATTGCTGGAAGGCTGCGACCATCCTCGCGCTGACGGGCCACGCGTTCGAGTGGGTCCACACCGACCCGGATGCGGGCGACACGCAGGCGGCGGCGTTCCTGCGCCTCAATCCGGTCGGCAAGGTCCCCACCCTCGTTCTGGACGACGGCACCGTGCTCACGGAGAGCAACGCCATCCTGCTGCATTTCGGCGACGGGACCGACTGGCTGCCCGCCCCCGGCCTGGCGCGCACGCGCGTCCATGAATGGCTGTTCTTCGAGCAATACAGCCACGAGCCGTCTATCGCCGTCGCCCGGAACGTCATCGCGTGGCAGCGGAAGAAGCACCTGTTCGCCGACCGGCTCGCCGAATGCGCGCGCCGCGGCGGCCAGGCGCTCGACATCATGGAGCGGCGGCTCGCCGCGCAGGCGTGGCTGGCCGGGTCGGCCCCCACGATCGCAGACCTCGCTTTGTTCGCCTACACGCACCGGGCCGACGAGGGCGAATTCGATCTTGCGAGCTGGCCGGGCGTGCTGGCGTGGGTGTCGCGCGTGGCAGCCCTCCCGGGCATCATCGCCATGCCGCGGCCCGACGAGGTCCGGACGCAGGCCGCCACCTGAAAGCGCGCATGTTGCGTGCTGCTTCGTTTCGGGTAGCGTTCGATCGTCAGGAGCATCGACGATGACCGAGATGGCGCCGGTGGACCGCCCACCTTCCGACGACGCCGCGGCGATGCGCGCCGATCTCGCGCGCGGCGAGCGCGCATTGAAAGAAAAACGCTACCACGAGGCCGACGGGATCGCGCTCGACCTGCTCGCCCACCATCCGCAGCTGGCGCAGGCCCAGGCGCTGCGCGCCTTCGTGGCCAGCGCGCGCGAGGATGTCGACCGCGCGGTGCCCCTGCTCGAGGCGGCGACGGGCGGCGTCGACGAGCCCACCTGGCTCGCCCTGCTGTGCAACATGTATCGCCGCCAGTTCCGGCTGGACGACGCGCTGCGCACGGCCAAGCGCGCGGTCGCAGCCGCGCGCGGCGAGGCGCGGCTGACGCCGCTGCTCGAGCTCGCCCGCATCCATCTCGACCGCGACGAGGGGGCCGAGGCCGCCGAAGCCTTCCTCGCCGCACTCGCGATCGACCCGGAGCATCCGGGCGCGCATCTCGGCCTCGGCCAGGTGCTGCTCGCGCGCGGCGAGTTCGCAGCCGGCTGGATCGAATACGAGTGGCGCAACAAGCTGCCCGAGGCGCAGGGCCGCACGCCCGCGATCAAGGGCGCGGCGTGGAACGGCATGGCGCTGCCGCGCGGCCGCCTGCTGGTGATCTGCGACCAGGGTTTCGGTGACGGCTTCCATTTCGCCCGGTTTCTGCCGGCTGCCGCCGCGCGGGCGAAGGAGCTGGTGCTGGCGGCGAGCCCGGAGATCGAGGCGCTGCTGGCCCGCATCCCCGGCGTCGCGCGCTGCCACCATGCCTGGTCGGACCTGCCGGGGTTCTCCACGCATGTGCTGATCTCGAGCCTGCCCGGGCTGCTCGAGGTGCGGCACGACACGATCCCGGCGTCCATCCCCTACCTCACGCCCGACCCGGCGCTGGTGGCGCAGTGGCGCGAACGGCTCGGCTCCGCGTCCGGGCGCCGGCACGTCGCGATCTTCTGGTCCGGACGATCGACGCACCCCAATAACGGCCGACGCTCGCTGTCGCTGGCGCGGCTTGCCCCGGTGCTGGACGCGCTCGGCGATGCGCACATCGTCTCGATCCAGAAGGAGCGCACCGAGGAGGACGCGGCGCTGCTCGCCCGGCGCGGCGTGCGGGATCTCGGCGCGGAGCTCGCGACGTTCGACGTGACGGCGGCGGTGCTGGCCAATGTCGACCTCCTGGTCACGGTGGACAGCGCGGTGGCGCATCTGGCCGGCGCGATCGGGACGCGCGTCGCGATGCTGGTGCCCACGCCGGCTGATTGGCGCTGGGGAAGCGGCACGGCGCGGTCGCCGTGGTACCCGACGGTGGAGCTGTTCCGGCAGCCGGCGCCTGGGGATTGGGATGGGGCGATCGCGGCGCTGGTGGGGAGTCTTGGTTAAGGCCAGGGCTCTGCCCTGGACCCGCCAAGGGGCTTGCCCCTTGGATCCCGATACTTAAGCAAATGGGTTCTAAGAGTCCGTTTGAAAACTTCGACTGGGCGAAGAAGGGCAAGGGCCCCGTGCGGAGCACGCCTCCGGCGTGACGCCCCTGGACCGCGTTAAGGGCGGAGCCCTTAAAACTCCCGACTGAAGGTTGGAGTACAGGCGCTGGAAACGGCGTGCGTTAGCCGAAGCGTATGATTTCAGGCTTCGCCAGGGAACAACCCAAACGATCAGGGTTCCAAGGGACGACTGTCCCTTGGCGGGTCCAGGGCAGAGCCCTGGCCTTCTTCAGCCCCGCGCGCCACTTGATAGCTGCGTCCGCGCCGAAGGACCTGCCGTGACCCGTCTTCTTCTTCTCGTGCTCATCCTGCTGGCCTCCCGCGGCGTACTGGCGGCGGAGAGCGCCGCCGTCGTCAGCAGCCACACCGCGGTGACCCTGGTCTCCGAGACCGACAGCGTCGCCCCCGGCAAGCCATTCCGCCTCGGCCTGCGGTTCCGCATGGCTCCCGGCTGGCACATCTACTGGCAGAACCCCGGCGATGCAGGACTGGCGCCCACCGTCACCTGGACCCTGCCGACTGGCGCGCGTGCCGGCGCGTTCGCGTGGCCCACCCCCGTGCGCGAGCGGGACGGCCCGCTCGTCAGCTACGCCTACACGGGCAGCGTGCTGCTGCCGGTCGCGATCACGCCGGCGCCCGGCGGCGGGGCCATGGAGGTCGGCGCGAGTGCGGACTGGCTCGTGTGCGAGCGGGTCTGCGTGCCCGAGAGCGGCACGTTCCACCTGGCACTGCCAGCCGGTGCGGCCGGGCCCTCGCCCGATGCGGTGCTGTTTGCCGCCGCCAACGCGAGCCTGCCGCAGCCGAGCCCGTTCGCGGCCACCATCACGCCGGATGCGCGGCTGGTGCTGACCGGCGCGGGTCTCACCCCCGCCCGCATCGCCGATGCCTGGTTCTTCCCGGCCGCCTATGGTCCGATCGACCAGAACGCGGCACAGACGGTCACGCGGGCCGACGACCGGCTCACGCTCCAGCTCAAGCCCGGCCAGCAATGGAAGCCCGACGCGGCGCTCGCCGGCGTGCTGGTGCTGCGCGACCGCGCGGGCAACGAGAGCGCGCTCGGCGTCACCGCCCAGCCGGGTGCGGCGCCCGCGACGGGCGGCAGGGCCGGGATCGGGCTCGCGGATGCGCTGCTGCTGGCGCTGGCGGGCGGCCTGGTGCTGAACCTGATGCCCTGCGTGTTCCCCGTGCTGGTGATGAAGGGGCTGGCGATCGCCCGGCTGGGCGGCGCGGCGGGCCGCGAGGTGCGGCGCGAGGCGCTGAGCTACGCGGCCGGGATCGTGGTGGCGTTCACCGCACTCGGCGGGCTGCTGCTGGTGCTCCGCGCCACGGGATCGGCGGCGGGCTGGGGATTCCAGTTCCAGTCGCCGCTGTTCGTGGTGGCGACGGCGTGGCTGCTGTTCGCGATCGGGCTGAACCTGTCCGGCCTGTTCGAGGTCGGCGGCGGCCGGCTCGCGGGCGTGGGGCAGACCCTCGCGTCGCGCTCCGGCCACGCGGGCAGCTTCTTCACCGGGCTGCTCGCGGTGCTGGTGGCGACCCCCTGCACGGCGCCGTTCATGGGGGGTGCCGTTGCGGCCGCGCTTGCCAGCCCGGCGCCGGTGGCTTTGGGCATCTTTGCCTGTCTCGGGCTGGGGCTCGCCGCCCCCTCGGTGCTGCTGGCCGCGGTGCCCGGGCTCGCCCGCGCGCTGCCGCGGCCGGGCGCCTGGATGGAGGTGCTGCGCCAGGCGCTGGCCTTCCCGATGTATGCGGCCGCGATCTGGCTCCTGTGGGTGACCGCGACGCAGGCGGGTCCCACGGGGGTGTTCGTGGCCGCCGCCGGCGCGGGGCTGCTGGCGCTGGGCGCCTGGGCTTACGGGCGCGCCCAGCGTGCGGCGTCGTGGGGGCGCGGCGCGGGACGCGTGGTGGCGATCGTGGCGGCCCTGCTCGCCCTGGCCCTGCTGCCCGATGCCGGGCGCGCCGGCCACGCGGCTCAGGGCGCGGTCGCGGCGGGTGCGGAGAGTTTTTCCGACGCCAAACTCGCGGCACTTCGCGCCGCGGGGCGGCCGGTGTTCGTCGACATGACGGCGGCCTGGTGCATCACCTGCCTGGTCAACGAGCGCATCGCCTTGTCGCCATCCGCCGTGCGGGCGGCGTTCGCGGCCCACAACGTCGCCTACCTGAAGGGCGACTGGACGCGGCAGGACCCGGAGATCACCGCCTTCCTCCACGCCGCCGGACGCGACGGCGTGCCGCTCTACGTGTTCTACCCCGCGCACGGCGCGCCGGTGGTGCTGCCGCAGATCCTCACCCCGGCGCTGGTTCTGGCACAGGTGCAATCGTCATGAGCCGGCCTGGGCCGCGCCCCGGGGAGGACGGTGGTCGCGGGCAGGCGCTTCTCCTGCGCGGTGACACGCACCCCTGTGGCTGCCCGATGAAATACCGGGACTGACGCCGGCACAATTATATCAGGCGCGCGCCGAGCCGAGATGATGTAAAGCTGCTTTCGCCGCCCAATATGAAGTCTTGATACTTCGGGCAGAGACGCGACGACCTCGTCGAGAGGGAGGTCGCGTCCGGCAGCATTGCGTCGCCCGCTCCAGATCCTCACAGGAAAGACCTCGAATAATGTCGGCAAAAGACGTGAGGCACGGTTCGGACGCACGCGCCAGGATGCTGCGCGGCGTGGATACGCTCGCCAACACCGTGAAGGTGACGCTCGGTCCCAAGGGCCGCAACGTGATGATCGATCGCGGCTTCGGCGCCCCCCGCATCACCAAGGACGGCGTGTCGGTGGCCAAGGAGATCGAGATCTCCGAGCCCAACGAGAACATGGGCGCGCGCCTGGTCCGCGAGGTCGCCTCCCGCACCAACGACACCGCCGGCGACGGCACCACCACGGCGATCGTGCTGGCGCAGAGCATCGTGCGCGAAGGCGGCAAGGCGGTGGCCGCCGGCCTCGCGCCGATGGAGCTCAAGCGCGGCATCGATCGCGCCGTGATCGCGGTGGTCGACGAGCTCAAGAAGCGTTCGCGCGACATCACCACCGAGGCGGAGACGGCGCAGGTCGGCACGATCTCGGCCAATGGCGACACCGAGATCGGCCGGATGATCGCGAACGCGATGGAGCGGGTGGGCCGCGAGGGCGTGATCACCGTCGAGGAGGCGAAGGGCATGGACACCGAACTCGACGTGGTCGAGGGCATGCAGTTCGACCGCGGCTATTCGAGCCCGTATTTCATCACCGACGCCGAGAAGATGACGGTCGAGCTCGCCAACCCGTACATCATGCTGTTCGAGAAGAAGCTTTCCGCGCTGAAGGGTTTTCTCCCGCTGCTCGAGAGCGTGGTGCAGGCCGATGCGCCGCTGCTGATCATCGCCGAGGACGTCGAGGGCGAGGCGCTGGCGACACTCGTGGTGAACAAGCTGCGCGGCGGCTTGAAGGTCGCGGCGGTCAAGGCGCCGGGCTTCGGCGATCGCCGCAAGGCGATGCTCGAGGACATCGCGACGCTGACCGGCGGCGACGTGATCTCCGAGGATCTCGGCATCAAGCTCGAGAACGTCACGCTGGCGATGCTCGGCCGGGCCAAGAAGGTCCTGATCACCAAAGAGAACACCACGATCGTCGAGGGCGCCGGTGATGCCGCCGCCATCAAGGCGCGCTGCGGCCAGATCCGCGCGCAGGTCGAGGAGACCACGTCCGACTACGATCGCGAGAAGCTGCAGGAGCGGCTGGCCAAACTCGCGGGCGGCGTGGCCGTGATCCGCGTCGGCGGTGCCAGCGAGACCGAGGTGAAGGAGCGCAAGGACCGTGTCGACGACGCGTTGCACGCGACCCGCGCGGCGGTCGAGGAAGGCATCGTGCCGGGCGGCGGCGTCGCACTCGCGCGCGCCTCGCTGGTTCTGGCCGCGCTGAACTCCGACAACGCGGACCAGAAGTTCGGCATCGAGATCGTGCGCCGCGCGCTGCAGACGCCGCTGCGCCAGATCGCCGAGAATGCCGGCGAGGATGGCGCCGTGATCGCCGGCAAGGTGTTCGAGAATGAGCATTACGATTTCGGCTTCGACGCTCAGGGCGGCGAGTTCAAGGACCTGGTCGCCGCCGGCATCATCGATCCCACCAAGGTCGTGCGCGTCGCCTTGCAGAACGCGGCCTCGATCGCCGGGCTGCTCGCCACCACCGAGGCCAGCGTGTCGGAGCTCAAGTCGAGCGCACCGGCCTATGCGGGCGGCGGCGGCGGCGGGATGGGCGGCATGGGCGGCGGCATGGGCGACATGGATTTCTGAGCAAAAAGGAACGATCTCATGGCCTTCACGATGAGCTACGGCGAACCGCAGACGCCGGCCAAGGAAGCGACGCCGGCACCGAAGCGGAAGCGGGCGCCGGCGTCACCCGCCACCGTCCAGGCGCAAGCGGACCGCAAGACCCGGCGCGATACGCTCAAGGACAAGGCGGACGCGCTGTTCACGCCGGACGAGGCGGCGGCGGCGCAGGAGTGAGGAAGGCCAGGGGCTCTGCCCCTGGACCCCGCTAAGGGCAGTCGCCCTTAGAACCACTTGTTTAAGTATGGGGGATCCAAGGGGCGACTGCCCCTTGGCGGGTCCAGGGCAGAGCCCTGGCCTTCCTTCGCAGGCCCTCCAGCATCGTCTGCACCATGTCGGCGAGCCCCAGCGCCTCGCATGGCCGAGTGCGACGCGCGCGGCACCAGCGGAAGAGTGCCACGCCCAGCAGGATCAGCACGGGGGCGAGCTCGGCCACGTGAAACGTGACGAGCTGCACGATCAGCGTGGTGCCGACATTGGCCCCCAGCATGGCGGCGAGCGCGGGCGTGAGCTCGACCAGGCCCTCGTCCGCGAAGTCGGTCACCATCAGGCCGGTCGCCGTCGAGCTCTGCAGCAGCGCGGTCACGCCGAAGCCCGCGAGCACGGCGCGCGCGGGCGAGCGGAGCGTGTGCTGCAAAAAGGCGCGCAGCTGCGCGCCGAACGCGCGATGCACCCCGGTCTGCACCATGTGCACGCCCCAGAGCAGCAGGGCGGCCGCCCCCGCGAGACCGAGGAAGGTCAGGGGCAGGTTGATCGGAGCCGTCCCGGATTGCCGTGGATCGTCATGACCGCGAGGATGCGGACCCGCGCGACGGTTGGAAAGGCGACGCCTCTCACATGCTCATGTTCTACGTGCTGGTGGCGCTCGGCGGCGCGCTGGGCAGCGTCGCGCGCGCGGCTTGTGCCGTCTGGGTGCTGCGGCTGACGGGCCCGGGTTTTCCGTGGGGCACAGTCGCGATCAACGTGGCGGGCTCGTTCGTGATCGGCGCGCTCGCGGTGCTGCTGGGACCGTCGCTGCGGACCGCGTGGGCGGCTGATGCGCGCGCGTTCCTGATGATCGGGCTGTGTGGCGGGTTCACGACGTTCTCGTCGTTCAGCCTGCAGACGGTGGAGCTCGCGCGGCAGGGGCGGGGGGCGGCGGCCGTGGGGAATGTTGCGGTATCGGTGGTGGTATGCCTGGGGGCGACGGTGCTGGGAATGGTGGTGGTAAGAAGGTAAGGCCAAGGCGTCGCGCGGAGCACGCCTCCGGCGTGACGCCCCGGACCCGCCAAAGGGCAGAGCCCCTTAGAAAAGCGACACCAGAACAACGCCCGCGATACTGAGACCAGCACCCACGATGCGCGGCCACGTGACGGCATGATACTGCAGGCCCATCAAACCGTTGCCGTCGAGCACGATGGACAGGATCACCGCGGAGACCAGAGTCGTCACCGTGAACGCGCCCGAGCCGATCTTCTGGATCGCCACCGCGCCCGCCAGCACGAACACGATGTTGCAGGCGCCGCCGACATAGACCCACCACGGCAGCGTGGCCACGGCCTCGCGCAAAGGTGCGAAGGACAGGCCGCGGATGGCGGCGAAACCTGCAAGCAGGATCAGCAGTGTCGTGAACGCGGTGACGTAGAGCACGATCGCGGTGAGCAGCGGCTGGTGCGTGGCCTTGTTGAGCGCCGCGTTCGCCGCCGACTGGATCGGGTTCGACAATCCCGAGACGATGGCGACGAGAAAGAAGAGTGCCTTCATCTGCTCAGCCTCCATCCAGTGGTGGCCCGCGGAACGGATCGAGGCCGGCGACCGCGTCGAGCGAGACGGGACGGCCGTCGCGCGCACTCTCGTAGATCGCCTCCATCAGGACGTGGTCCTGCACGCCCTCCTCGCCGGGCGTGCGCGGCGCACGGCCGGTCTGCAGGCATTCGGCAAAATGGTCGATCTCGAGGGTGAACTGGTTCTTGTGAGCGATGCGCGGCATTTCGACCGATTCGCCGTCGCCCTGGCGGCGCGCGACGGCGAGCGCCTGGCCGCGATAGGCGAAGGCGTTGGCGCACGTGATGAACGCACCCTGCAGGTGGATGCGCATGTCTTTCGATTCGTGCGCCGTGTAGCTCGACGCGCAGTTCGCCATCGTGCCCGACGGGAAGCGCAGCATGAACGAGATCGTCTCGTCCATGCCGCGGAAGCGCGGATCCTCGCCGGTGACGCGGGCGAAAACCTCGACCGGCTCCTCGCCGGTGGTGGCGCGCGCGGCGTTCAGGCAATAGAGACCGATATCGGGCAGCGCGCCGCCGCCGGCCATCGTGGGGTCGTGGCGCCACTGCTCGGCGGGGCCCTGCACCTGCGTGTTGACGGCGTCGATCAGGCGGATCGGTCCCCAATCGCCGGACCGCGCGAGTGCCGTGGCCGCGCGGTTGAAGGGCTCGTACTGGCAGCGATAGGCGATCATCAGGCGCACGCCGGCGCGGCGGCAGGCCTCGACCATGTCGCGCGCCCCGGCACTCGATGTCGCCATCGGCTTTTCGCACAGCACGTGCTTGCCGGCCTGTGCGGCGGCGATGACGTGCTCGCGGTGCAGGGCGTTCGGCGTGACGATGTAGACCGCCCCGATCGCGGGATCGGCGGCGAGCTTGTCCCAGTCGTCCATGCCGAAGATGCGCGCCGGGGCGATCCCGTACTGGCGACCGACCACCTGCGTCTTCTCGGGCGAGCCCGACATCACGGCCACGAGGCGCGCGCGCGCCGCCTCTCCGAAGGCGGGCATGATTTCCTCCAATGCCAGCCGGCCGAGCCCCACGATCGCGAAGCCCACCCGCTCGGCGGGCGGCTGGAAGGTCTGGGGCGGGACGGCCGGGCGGTCTTCGGGACCGCGCCAGTTGGGGAACACGACGCGGCCGTCGCGCACGGCGCCGACATCGATCTCATTTCTGCCGCCATTTGCACGCATCGTGGTTCTCCGTTGCCGCCCACGCGCAACGCAATGGAACCGAAGGAGTGCCGAGTGGCCAACAGGACAACGCCCGCGATCGTGCGGCTGGGAATCGTGGCCCTGCTACCGCTGTTGCTGAGCGGCTGCTGGTGGTGGGGGCCGCATCACGACCGCGGCTGGGATCGTGGCGGCTATCATGGGGGTCCGGGGGGCTACCGTTAAGCGAGGGTTTTGCCCCTCAGAGGCTGTTTGGAAACTCTCGGTTGAGGAGGAAGGCCAGGGCGTCGTGCGGAGCACGCCTCCGGCGTGACGCCCTGGACCCGCCAAGGGACAGTCGTCCCTTGGAACCCTGATCGTTTGGGTTGTTCCCTCGCGAAGCCTGGAATTGTAGACTTCGGCCAACGCATTCCGTCTCCAGCGCCTGTACTCCAGTAGGGGGTTCTAAGGGCGACTGCCCTTAGCGGGGTCCAGGGGCAGAGCCCCTGGCCTTCCGTGGCCGCGGACTCTTAGACCCCGCCAGGATCCGGGGGCCCTGGACACTCAAACAGCGGCAGCTGCTCCATTCCCGGCACCGTCACCAGTCCCTGGTCGGTGATCCGCAGATCCGGGATCACCGAAAGCGGGATCAGGTTGAACCCCATGAACGGCAGCGTCAGCCCGAGCGCCGCCCAGGCACGCTTGAGCGCCTCCATCTCGGCCGCGACCTCGGGCGCGCGCCGGTCCGAGAGCAGCCCCGCCACGGGCAGCGCCACTCGGGCGACCACCACGCCAGCGTCGACCACCGCGACCCCGCCGCCACCGGCGGCAACCGCTTCCAGCGCCACCTGCATGTCGGCGTCCGTCCGGCCGGCGACGATGATGTTGTGCGCGTCATGGCCGACGGTGGACGCGACCGCCCCGCGCGTGAGGCCAAAGCCGCGCAGCAGGCCGTGGGCGACATTCCCGTTGAGGCCGTGGCGCTCGACCACGGTGACGAAGCAGAGCGCGTGCTCGTCGAGCAGGGGCTCCCAGGTCGTGGCAGGTGCGAGCGCCACCCGGTCGTGGCGCACGACGATGCCGGGCTGCTCGATCCGGAGCACGTTCGCGGTCACCGCTGCCGCCGGCAGTGCAGGGACGAGCGTGGGCGAAGCCGGCAGCGTCACGGTGCGGTAGGCACGCTCGGGGTAGCGGTAGCGGGCGGTGGCGAGCTGCTGTTCCAGCGCGTCGGTGATGCGGCGGTCGTGCACCACGCGCTCGCCGCCATACCAGGTGGATTGCGGCGTAAAGCCGTCATCGAGCAGCACGAGGTCGGCCCGCCTGCCGCCGCCGAGGCCTCCGATCTCGCCGTCCATGCCGAACCTTGTCGCCCCGTGCAGCGAGCCGAGGCTCCAGGCGCGGACCGAGGGCAGCCCGCAGCGGACCGCCTCGCGCACCACCCAGTCCATGCCGAACGCGAACAGATCATCGGCGTCGCGGTCGTCGGTGCAGACGGCCACGCGCTTGGTGTCGCAGCCCATGGCGGTGATGGCGCGGATCGCCTCGGGCAGGCTGTTCCAGGGAGTTGCCGGGTTGCCGCCACGAAGAAAGATCCAGACGCCGGCCTCGAGCAGGTCGCGGGCGATGGCGCCGTCGATCGCCTCGTGGGTGTCGGTGACGCCGGAGGCCGCGTAGGCGGCGACGAACTCGCGGCCGTAGACATGCCCGCTGACGGGCCGGCCGCGGCGCAGCGCCTCGGCGATGATGGCGTGGGAGCGTTCGTCGCCCGCGCAGACGGGCACGAAATCCATCTTTTCCCCGAGTGCCGCCGCCTCCGGCCAGCGGTCGAAGATCGCGCCGATCTTCTCCGGCGTCAGGTCGCCGCCCGCGGTCTCGATCAGCGGCGAGGTCGCGGGAACGGTGCTGGGAACCGTCAGAAAAACGTTGAGCGGGGCGGCGCGCGCGTCCTCCAGCATCCACTCGATGCCGGCGGCGTCGCACACGTTGCCGATCTCGTGGCTGTCGCAGAAGATCGTGGTGGTGCCGTTCAGCAGGGCCGCTTCCGCGAAGGCGCAGACCGTCATCATGCTGCTCTCCACATGCACGTGCGGGTCGACCAGGCCGGGTGCGACGAGACCGCCCTCGGCGTCGTGGATGGTGGCGCCCTCGCCGCGGAACGTGCCGGCCGGCTTCACCGCGGCGATGCGGCCCCGGCTCACCCAGATCTCGCGGCCCTCGAGCACGCGCTCGGTGTAGGTGCAGAGCACGCGCGCGTCGCGGATCACCAGGTCGGGGGCCGTGCGGCCGCTGGCGACCGCGGCCAGCGTGCGGGTGACTTCGGCCAGCGGCGGGACGGAGAAGCGGTTCATGCGAGGCTCCTCTAAGGAAGGCCAGGGCTCTGCCCTGGACCCGCCAAGGGACTAGTCCCTTGGATCCCATGACTTAAACAAAAGGGTTCTAAGGGTGACCACCCTTAGCGGGGTCCAGGGGCGTCACGCCGGAGGCGTGCTGCGCACGACGCCCCTGGCCTTCTTGCTATTCACGGCGGCGTCAAGCGCCCGCGCCGCCGCCGGATTGCGGTGCTTGGCGCCGGCAATGACGTAGGCGAACACGTCCTGCTTCTTTTTCGGCGGCGGCTTGCCGAGCAGGCCGGGGGCGAGATCGTCCGGGACGTGACCGGTGGCGAGCGCGCGGAGGCGGTCGGCCCAGAGTGCTACGTCGGCGTCCGGCAGCCCGCGCTCCTGCTCGTCCACGGTCTCCTCGATCCGGACATAGGTGAAGTCCCGGCCAGGCACGAAGAACGCGGTCTGGTCCGGGCGCGCGATCAGCGCCAGCGCCGCGCCCTTCGCCGCCAGCAGCACCGCAAACGCCGGGTCGTGCCCGCTCGGATGGCGGAACTCGATCACGTGGCGCAGCGGCCGCCCGTCGAGCTTGTCGGGCAGCAGGGCCAGGAAGCGCTCGAAGAAGCCGGCGTCGAAGCGCCGGGTCGGCTGGAACTGCCACAGGATGGGGCCGAGCGCGTCGCCGAGTGCCCCCAGCCCCGAGCTCATGAACCGCTCGATCGACGCGCCGCATTTCTCCGGGTCGGACGAGGCGGTGGCCCCGCGCGACGCCTTGACCGCGAAGACGAACCCCGCCGGCACGCTCGCCCGCCAGCTCGCGAACACATGCTCGCTCTGCGTGCGATAGAATGTTCCGTTGATCTCGATCGTCGCCAAAACGCTGCTGGCGTAGGGCAGCTCACCGGCCGGTTTGGTGCCCGCCGGGTAGAAGGTCTCGCGCCACGGCGCGTAACTCCAGCCGCCGATGCCGATGCGAACCGATCCGTCGCTGGACATCCACTGTTCTCCCCGTCCCGATCATGACCCGCGCCGGTATTGACACCCCAAGGGGCGAACTCTAGCAACCGCTCGGCCTCTGGCGACGAAAGCGGTGGGTGTGGCACGCGCGGGGTGCGGTCGTGGAAGAGGATGGTCGAACGGGGTTCGACCGGCGGTTGAGGGACGCGCGGAACCGCGCCGGCCTCGATGCTCCTCCGAAGACGCCGCTCTCCCATGAGCCGCATCCGCTGGCGATCGCGGTCCGGATCGGCGCCGAAATGGTCGCCACCCTCGCCGTCGCCTGCGCGATCGGCTACGGGTTGGACTGGTTGTTCGGCATCCACCGGTGGTTCCTGCTGGGCTTCGTGCCGGTGGGCATCGCCGCGGGTGTCCGGAACATGATGAGGTTTGCGGCGCCGGAGGCGAACTCCGACGGCGACGGTGGGGGGAGACAGGCCTGATGGCGAACGGCGGCATGGATCCGCTCGGCCAGTTCAAGCTCGTCCCGGGCTTCGGGGCGGTGGGGCGCGCGCTTGAGTTCTCCAACTCCAACGAGATGATGCTGCTGTCGGCCGCGGTCGTGATCGGCACGGTCGCGATCGGTGTGGCCGGCGCGCGCACGGTGCCGGGCCGGCTGCAGGGCCTGGTCGAGGTGATCTACGAGTTCGTCCACACCATGGTGACCGACACCATGGGCGAGGAAGGACGGCGGTTCTTTCCGTTCGTGTTCACGATCTTCTCGTTCATCCTGTGCGGCAACCTGCTCGGGCTGTTCCCGTATTTCTTCCCGTTCACCTCGCACATCGCGGTGACCTTTTCCCTCTCGCTCTTTATCTTCGTGTTCGCGACCCTCGTCGGGTTCTGGTACCAGGGGTTGGGCTTTCTCAAGCTCTTCGCGCCCTCCGGCGTGCCGGTGTGGCTCTACCCGCTGCTGACGCCGATCGAGATCGTCTCCTATCTCTCGCGTCCCATCTCGCTGTCCGTGCGTCTGTTCGCCAACGTGACCGCCGGCCACGTGATGTGGGAGGTGTTCGCGGGCTTCATGCTGCTGCTGACCGCGAGCCTCGGCGTCGTCGGGGCGGCCGTCTCGATCATCCCGCTGGGGCTGAATTTTGCCCTGACTGCCCTCGAGTTTCTTGTTGCCGTTCTCCAGGCGTACGTGTTCGCGGTGCTGACCTGTCTCTACCTGAACGACGCGGTGCACGGGCACTAGCGTCCTCCAACACAAGGAAGCTCTCACCATGGCTCTCGACTCCGCGATCCTCGCCCGCGACATCGGCGCCGGCCTGGCCACCATCGGCGTGGCAGGGTCGGGTGTGGGCATCGGCAACCTGTTCGGCTCGTTTGTGGCCGCCGTCGGCCGCAACCCGGCCGCCCGCGACCGGATGTTCCGCGACGTGCTGCTCGGCTTCGCGCTCACCGAGGCGGTCGCCCTCTACGCGCTGGTCATCGCGCTGATCCTGCTCTTCTCGTAAGGCACATGCGCCCGCTCGTCCTCCCTGTCGTCGTCGCTTCCGTGCTGGCTTCCGGGTCAGCACGCGCTGCGTCAAAATTGCCGCAGATGGATTTCACCAATCCGCTGCTGCTGACGCAGATCGGCTGGATGGCGGTGATCCTGCTCGTGCTCTACCTCGTGCTGGCCTTCTGGGGCCTGCCGCGGATCGGCCGCACGATCGAGGCCCGCCGCGCTCGGATCTCGGCGGATCTCGACGCCGCAGCCCGCGCCCGGGCCGACGCGGAACGCGCGATCGGCGAGCTCGACGCGGCGATCCGCTCGGCACGCGCCGAGAGCGAGCGCACCATCAACGCCGCGATCGACCAGGCCCGCGCGGAAGCCCGCGCCGAGCAGGCGCTGGTCGCGCAAAGGCTCGAGGCGCACCTGGCCCGCGCCGAGGCGTCGATCGCCCAGGCGCGCGCGAACGCGATGGGCGTGCTGCTGCCGATCGCCGAGGAGGTGGCCGAAGCGCTCGCCACCCGCATCCTCGGCCATTCCGTGGATCGCGCCCGGCTCGACCGCGCCATCGCGGCCCAAGAGTAGCGGCGGGGAGGAGCGGCACATGCAATACGAAGCATTCCACACCGGCTTTTGGCACACCGGCACTTTCTGGGTGACGGTCGCCGTCCTGCTGTTCCTGATCGTGTTCGGGATGCGCATCCTGCGCGGCATCAATGGCGGCCTCGACAGCCGGGCGGCCGGCATCCGCGCCTCGCTGGACGAGGCGCAGCGCCTGCGCCGCGAAGCCGAGGTGATGCTGCAGGACGCCGAACGCCGCCAGAAGGACGCGATCGAGACCGCCCAGAAGCTGATGGCCGACGCCAAGCAGCGCGCCGCTCGGCTCTCGTCGGAGCTCGCACGCGAGGCCGCCGAAGCCAACGCCCGCCGCGAGAAGGTGGCGGCCGAGCGGATCACGGCGGCCCAGGTCGCCGCGGTCAAGGAAGTGCGGGCAGCGGCGACCGACCTGGCCGTGGGCGCGGTCGCGCGGCTGCTGCGCGAGGATCTCGACGCGACGGCCGACGCCCAGGCGATCGACCACGCGATCGCCGAAATCCCGACACGACTTCGCGCTGCATAGACGAAGAAGGTTGGGGTGTCGTGCGGAGCACGCCTCCGGCGTGACGCCCCAAACCCGCCAGGAGCTAGCCCCTGGACCCTTGTGATTGAAAAACCTATGCGGCTTTCGCTCATCGTCCCGGTCCTTGATGAAGCCGAGAATGTCGACGGCGCTTGCGACGAGATCGTCGCGGCCTTCGCCTCGCTCGGCGACGATTACGAGATCATCTTCGTCGACGACGGCAGCACCGACGGGACCGCCGACCGTGTGGTCGCGGCACGTGCGCGGCTCGGGCTCGGCGCCCGGCTCCGCTGCGTCCGGCAGAGCCGCGCCGGCAAGAGCGCGGCGTTGCGCACCGGGGTGACCGCCGCCCGCGCGCCCTGGATCGCCACGATCGACGGCGACCGCCAGGACGACCCCACCCAGATCCCGATCATGCTCGCCACCGCCCTGGCAGCCGGCGAGCCGTTCCCGGTGGTGGCCGGCGTCCGCCTCGCGCGCCGCGACGAGACGCACAAGCGGGTGGCGAGCCGCATCGCCAACGGGATCCGCGCCCGCATCCTCCAGGACGACTGCCCCGACACCAACGCGCCGACGAAGGTGTTCCGCCGCGAGGACTACCTGCGCCTGCCGTTCTTCGACGGGCAGCACCGCTTTCTGCCGGCTTTGTTCCAGTACGACGGCCGGCGCGTGATCACCCGCCCGGTCGGCCATCGCCCGCGGGTCGCGGGTGCGTCGAAATACAACAATCTCCAGCGCGCGCTGGTCGGCGTGTGGGACCTGGTCGGCGTGGTCTGGCTGCGCACGCGCACCACGCGGCCGGCCGCCACCACCGAGGTCTGACGTTGGCAGCAGGAAGGCCAGGGGCTCTGCCCCTGGACCCCGCCAAGGGGCAGTCGCCCCTTGGATCCCCTGGACTTAAACAAATGGGTTCTAAGGGCTCGCCCTTAGCGGGGTCCAGGGGCAGAGCCCCTGGCCTTCTTCCTAGGCAGACGGCCGTGCTCATCGCCTTCACGCTGCTGATCCTCCTCCCAGGCCGCATCGCTCTCCCCCCGCTCGACCGCGACGAAAGCCGCTACATGGAAGCAACGTCGCAGATGATCGCGACCGGCAACCTGGTCGACGTCCGCTTCCAGGACCAGCCGCGCTACCTGCAGCCCGCCGGGATCTACTGGCTCGAGGACGCCGCCGTCTCGGCGGTGAAGCTCCTCGCCGGATCGGCAGCACCGCAGCGCGAGGCCTGGCCCTACCGGCTGCCGTCGCTGATCGCCGCTGTCGCAAACGTGCTGCTCACCGCCTCGATCGGCGCGGCTCTGTTCGGCGCGGAGACGGGGCTCCTCGCGGGCCTCCTGCTCGCCGCTTCCGTCCTGTTCAACGTCGAGGGGCGGATGGCGACGATCGACACCGTGCTGCTCACGGCCGTGCTGGTGGCCGAGCGCGCGCTGCTCGCGGCCTGGCTGGATTCCGGCGCCGGCCGCGCGACCCGCCGCAGCGTGGGCCTCGTCTACTGGGCCGCGGTCGGCGGCGGCGCGATGCTGAAGGGGCCGGTGATCCTGATCCCGGCGCTCGGCACGCTCGCGGCACTCTGCGCGGCCGAGCGGAGCTTCGGGATGTGGCGGCGCATGCGACCGCTCGCCGGGATCCCGCTGGCGCTGCTGATCGTGCTGCCCTGGTGCCTGGCGATCCTGCGTGTGAGCCACGGGACGTTCTTCTCCACGGCGATCGGCCACAACCTGCTCGGCAAGGTCGCGGGCGCCCAGCAGGCGCACGGCCTGCCGCCGGGCACGTATCTGGCGATGTTCCTGGCCGCGTTCTGGCCGGGCTCGGTGTTCGCCGCACTGGCCATCCCGTTCGCCTGGGGTCAGCGGCGCACGCGCCCGGTCTTGTTCGCGCTCGCCGCCATCGTGCCGCACTGGATCGTCTACGAGCTGATCGCGACCAAGCTGCCGCATTACGTGCTGCCGGCTTTTCCCGCGATCGCGGTGCTGACGGCGGCGTCGCTGCTGCAGCCGGCCAGCCGGATGGGGGTGCCGGGCACGCTCTATGCTGCGCTGTGGCTCTTGGCCGGCCTCGCCTTCGCCGCCGCAGGACCCGTGCTGCTGTACGAGCTGCAAAGCGAGGTGGACGGGCTCGCGATCGCATTCGCCGTTGTCGGCGCCGTGCTGACCGGGCTCTCGGGCGCCTCGCTGCTGCGTGCACGGCGGCTCCGGGCGGCATCGCTCGCGATCGCCGCCTCGTTCGTGACCGTGACCGGGCTGTTCCTGTTCGTGGTGCCGCACCTCGACACGATCTGGCTGAGCCCGCGCATCGCGTCCACCATGGCGCAGATCCGGCCGTGCCCGACGAGCCGCCTGGTCTCCGCCTCGTTCACCGAGCCGAGCCTGGTGTTCCTCGCCGGCCGCGACACGCTGCTGACCATGCCGCAGGATGCGGGGCGGGTGCTCGGGCGCGATGCCTGCGCGGTGGCGCTCGTCAGCCGGCGCGACGAGCGGGCGTTCCGCAGCTCGCTCGCCGTGCCCGTGCGCAAGCTGGGCGAGGTGGACGGGGTGAACTACTCCACCGGGCGGCACCTGGCGCTGTCGTTCTTCGCCGCCGCCCCGCTGCCATAAGAGGGCGGAAGTGAAGGCGGCGCTCGCAGCCCTGCTGCTGCTCCTGCCGGCGGCGGCACGGGCCGAACGGCCGGTGCCGATCCTGCCCGGCCTCGGGCCGACTGCGCAGCGCGTGGTGGTGGACCGCGACGCACCTCCCTGGCGCGCAGTCGGGCGCGTGCAGACCGAGCTCGGCGAGCGCTGCACCGGGTTTTTGCTGGCACCCACGCTGGTCGCCACCGCGGGGCACTGCCTCTATCTGCCGCAGGTAGGGCACGACATCTCACCCCCGCACGTGCATTTCCTGCGCGGCGTCGAGCTCGATTCCTGGCGCGCCCATGCGCAAGGCCTGCGCCTGGCGGTGCCGCCCGGCTACGACCCGCGGCGCGAGGGCGAGACCATGCCGCTCGACCGCGCCTTCGTGACGCTGGACCATCCCGCCGGCGACGGGTCGGACCTGCTGCGCATCGCCACCACGATTCCGCCGCCAGGTGCCGCGCTGGTGCTCGGCGGCTACGGGCAGGATCGCGAGGAACGCCTCACGGCCGATCTGCACTGCCATCTCGTGGCGGCGGTGGGCGGGCTCATCCGCCACGACTGCGCGGCGACGCGGGGCACCAGTGGCGCGCCGCTGCTGGTGGAGACGGCGCCGGGCGAGTGGCGGGTGATCGGGATCGAGGTCGCCTCCTACCCGGACCGGCCCGGCGGTTTCGCGGTGTCGCTCGTGCCGGACGGGCGTTAGGCCCGGTGCCAAGCCCGGTGCTAGGGGGGGGGCCGGCGCTCTCGCACACGGGCACGTCGACGAGGGCGGCGGGCTCGAACAGGAGTCGGGGTCGTTCTCGGTCGGTTCCCAATGGGTCACGCACAAGCAGGTGCGGCGGCGGACGAAGTGGCGCCCGTCCGGGCGACGGCCTGGAACGCGGTGGCGGCCGGATGGCGTTCGATGCCGACGTCGCCCGGCGGGACATACCCCCAGATGACGCCGTAGCTCCGGCAGACCGAGCAGTCGCACCGGTTCCCATGGGCGGGTGGTCCCGGGGGTCGCGATCCGCACGGCGCCGCCGTGGCACGATCATTCCAGCATGGTCGCGGCTCTTCACAACATGCGTCAGATCAGCCCGCGCGCCGGCGGCACGCAACCGCGAACCCGCATGCGCAGTTCTGCGGCCATGAGCGAGGTTCTTGACAAGGAAGCGGCCTGGGCCCGATCGGCCGAGGCGGCGCATCTCCACTACGTGCATGACGACGCACCAGGCTTCACGCGCGAGGCGGCGAAGGAAGGGTTCCGATATCGGGACCTGAAGGGCCGCGAGATCACCGACGAGAGCGAGATCGCGCGGATCCGCAAGCTCGCGGTGCCGCCAGCCTATCGCGACGTCTGGATCTGTCCCGATCCGCTGGGGCACCTGCAGGCGTCGGGGCGCGATGCGCGCGGGCGAAAACAGTATCGCTACCATCCGCGCTGGCGCGAGATCCGCGACGAGGCGAAATACGCCAAGATGCTGGTGTTCGGCCAGAAGCTGCCGCTGATCCGGGCGCGGGTGGCGCATGACATGGCGCGCCGCGATCTCGGGCGCGAGAAGGTGATCGCGGCGGTGGTGCGGCTGCTCGAGAAGACGCTCGCGCGTGTCGGCAACGAGGAATATGCGCGCGAGAACAAGAGTTTCGGTCTGACCACGCTGCGGAACCGGCACGCGCGCGTGCAGGGCAAGCGCATCACGCTCGATTTCCGCGGCAAGCATGGGATCGACGCGCATATCGAGCTCCAGGACAGCAAGCTCGCGGCGGTGGTGGGCAAGCTGCAGGATCTGCGCGGGCAGCATTTGTTCCAGTTCGAGGACCATGACGGTGCGCTGCACGCGATCACGTCGGACGACGTGAACGAGTATCTGCGCGAGGTCTCGGGCGAGGACATCACGGCGAAGGATTTCCGGACCTGGGCCGCGACCAACCTGGCCGCGCTGGCGCTGCAGGAGTTCGAGCGCTTCGACACGCAGGCGGCGGCGAAGAAGAACGTGTTGCGGACAGTCGAGGCGGTGGCGAAGATGCTGGGCAACACGCCGAGCGTCTGCCGCAAGTGCTACATCCATCCGGCCGTGTTCGAGGGCTATGTCGACGGCACGCTCAGCGAGGCGTTGGCGGCACGCGCCGAGGAGACGCTGGCGGACGGCCATACGCTGACGGCCGCGGAGCGCGCGGTCATGACATTCCTGGCTGCGAAGTTGGAAGACATCGCCGCAGAGAAAAAGCCGAAGCGACGCCGTTCCTGAGTCGGGGAGGTCCAGGATCGACACGATCCTGGTGGGGTCCGGGGCAAAGCCCCGGCTTCTTCTTCCCCCCGAGCGTCAGCCCGCCCCGCCAGCCTTTTCCATCTGCTTCTTCTTCATGTGATGGCCCACCATCGCGCCGGCGACGACGCCGGTCTTGGTGTGCCCACCCATCATGTGTCCGGCGACGCCGCCGGCAACGGCACCCTTGGTGGCGCTGGCGGTGGGCTTGCCGTCGGCCGTCTGGGCCAGCGCCGGGGCGGCAGTGAACGCCAGCAAGGCGGCCAGGCAGATCGTGTTGGTCTTCATCGTTTTTCCTCTCGAAGTGAGACGTCGTTGATGTAACGCAGCGAAACCCCGTCGCGTTCGCAGATCAAGATATGGATGGATGACACGCGTGCAGGACCCTATATCTTGTGGAGCTCGCACCGATTCGGGGTCATGAACGCGAATGAACGCCTACAGCTCACCACGTGACGCGCTCCTCGCCTCGACGCTGCTGGAGCGCCCTGGGCACGCCTCGGCGTGGCCGGAGCGGCCTCTCGAGGCCCGCTCGCTCGACCGCGGCATGGGCGAGGCGGTCGCACGGCGCACGGTGTTCCGCGCGGCGGACGGCGAGGATTGGGGCCGGGTCGCCGACCGGGTGGCGCTGGGCAACATCTCCCTGCTCGGGCGGGAGGTGACGGGCGCGCTCGCGGCCGAGCGGGCCAGGCTGCGCAATGCGATCGCGACGGGCGCGCTGCTGACCTCGGGTCGGCACCTGCAGCACGGCGACGAGGCGCAGGCCGGCCGCAACATCGAGGTGTTCACCAACTGTGCCACCGCGATCACCTCGTTCACCAAGTTCTACCTGCTGCTGAACGGCTCGGGCGTGGGGCGCGCCTACGACGACGAGCTGATGGCGATCGACTGGGCGGACGCGCCGGACCTGCTCTTTTATCTGTCTCCCGCGCACAAGGATTTCCCGCGCGACGGGGCGACGGTGGCGCGGTTCGAGACCGAGCTCGGCGCCGATCTCGCGACGGTGTTGCTGTCCGGGCTCGATGCCGTGCCGGAGGGCGCGCTGGTGCACATGATCGCCGACAGCCGCGAGGGCTGGGCGCACGCGCTCGAGCTCGTCGAGAGCATGGCGTTCCGGCGCGAGCGGGACCGGGTGGTGGTGCTCGATTTCTCAGGCATCCGGCCGGCCGGTAGCCCGATCGCCGGCATGCAGGGGCGGCCGGCCTCGGGCCCGGTGTCGCTGCTGCGCGCGTTCCTGAACCTGCGTGCCAACGTGATCGCGGCGAGCCGGGCGCGGGACTGGGCGGACGCGGCGCTCGCACCCTGGGAACAGGCGATGCTGGTCGACCATTTCTTCTCGGTCGAGGTGCAGGTGGGCGGTGCCCGGCGCGCAGCAAGGATGGCGACCAAGTCGTGGCGCGATCCGGGTGCGGTGCGCTTCATCCGTTCCAAAAGCGAAGGCGGGCTCTGGACCGCCAACAACTCGGTGATGGTCGATCGCACGTTCTGGCGGCTGCTGGAAAAGGATTCTCGAAGTTCCGACAATCGTGTTGCGCATGCGCAAGCGGTGTTCGAGGAAGCGACGCGCTGCGCCTACATCAACGGCGAGCCGGGCTTCATCAACGGCGATGCGCTCGAGGACCATCGCACCGGCAGCGCGTGGGCGAAGCCGGTCTACAATGACGGGCGCGACGTCCGTTCCGCCCGCTACCAGGTGCGCGAGGCGGCAGGGTTGCTCGGCGAGCTCGCGCGCCGCGCCAACCGCGCGACCTTCCCGGTCACGACCAACCCGTGCGGCGAGATCGCCCTGCATGTGACGGGCGGGTATTGTGTGATCGCGGATTTCGCGCCGCTGCTGGCATGTCCGGCGCCGTTCAAGAGTTTTCTCCCCGGCGACGTGGATGCCGACACCGCCGCCGTGTGGGACGCGAGGGTGTTCGAGAGCGTGCGGCTGGCGGTGCGTTTCCTGATGCGGGCGAACCGGATGGACGCGCTGTATGGCGAGGAAATCCGCCGCACCAACCGGATCGGCGTGGGCTTCACCGGGATCCACGAATGGGCCTGGATGCGCTACGGCTTCGGATTCCGCGAACTGCTCGACGAGCGGGTCGCGGCACCGTTCTGGCAGATGCTCCACGACCTGTCGGAAGCCGCAAAGGACGAGGCCGCGAGTTACGCCGCCGAGCTCGGCGTCGCGGTGCCGACCACGGTGACCACCGTCAAGCCCGCCGGTACCACCAGCAAGCTGTTCGGGCTGACCGAAGGCGCGCACCTGCCGGCGCGGCGCCAGTATCTTCGCTGGGTGCAGTTCAAGGGAACGCGCGACGCGCAGGGCACGTGGACGGTCGGTTCCGATAGACTGCTCGCGGATTACGAGCGGCGCGGCTACCCGGTCCGCGAGCTTCGCTCGTTTCCCGGCATGACGATCGTGGGCTTCCCGACCGTGTCGCTGCTGCAGCGCCTGCGCCTCGGCGAGAAGCTCGTCACCGCGCCGGATGCGACGCCCGCAGAGCAGTATGCGTGGCTACGGCTGATCGAGCGGCACTGGATCGGTGCGCATCGCGGAAACCAGGTGAGCTACACGCTGAAGATCCTGACTGACCGGCACGATCTCGACGCGTTCCGGGCCCTCGTCCGGCGTGAGCAGCCGCGCATTCGTGCCTGCGCCGTGCTGCCGAGCCGGCCGGACAGCGAGCTCGGCTACGAGTATCTGCCGGAGGAGGAAGTCAGCGCCGACCGGTTCGCGGCGATCGTGCGCGGGATCGACGATGCGGTGGTCGAGGCGATCGATCTTGAGCATCTGCAATGCGCTAGCGGGGTTTGTCCGATCTAAGAAGGCCAGGGGCTCTGCCCCTGGACCCCGCTAAGGGCTGGCCCTTAGAACCGATTCTTAAGTCGGGGGATCCAAGGGGCGACTGCCCCTTGGCGGGTCCAGGGCGTCACGCCGGAGGCGTGCTGCACACGACGCCCTGGCCTTCTTCCTGACGCTGCGATTGCCGACGCACCGCTGATCGGCTACGTGCGTGGCCATCATGGAGTCTGCTTGTTGAAAAATATTGCTGCGCTGGCCGTTGTCCTCGCTTGTGGGACGGCCTTCGCCGCTCCGGCACCGCCCCGGACACTGCCGCTTCCGCCGGGCCTGCCGGCGGCGCGCGACATCCCCTATCCCGGCCATGTCACGCTCGCGGCGGACACGACCGATCTCGCGCATCACCTGATCAGCGTGCACGAGCGCATTCCCGTCCCGCCAGGTGCCGGCGATCTCGTGCTGCTCTACCCCAAATGGATCCCGGGCGATCACGGCCCCACCGGGCCTCTGGCGCTGGTCGCGGGGATTACCGTGCGAGCGAACGGCGCGGTCGTGCCCTGGCGGCGCGATCCGGTCGCGACCGAGGCGTTCCACATCGCCGTGCCCGCAGGTGCGTCGGTGCTCGACGTCGACTTCCAGTTCACCTCGCCGGCCGCACCCAACGAGGGGCGCGTGCGGTCGACGCCGGAGATGATCGACCTCGCCTGGAACGATTTTCTCCTTTATCCCGCCGGCTACTTCGCCGGAAACATCCCGTTCGACGCCTCCGTGAAGCTGCCGGACGGATGGAAGTTCGGCACCGCGCTGTCGCCGAACACGGGTGCCGGCGGGACAGTGCGTTTCGCCACCGTGCCGCTCGACGTGCTGATCGACAGCCCGGTGCTGGCCGGACGCCATTTCGCGCGCTTCGACCTCGCACCCGGTGCCGCCACACCGGTGCATCTCGACGTGGCGGCGGACCGGCCTGCCGAACTGCGCGCCTCGGACGCGCAGCTGGCACTGCATCGCGCGCTCATTGTGCAGGCGACCAGGCTGTTCGGCGCGCATCATTACGACCACTACGATTTCCTGCTGGCACTCAGCGACGAGCTCGGCGACGAGGGGCTCGAGCACCACCGGTCGAGTGCGAACGCGGTCGGCGGCAACTACTTTACCGAGTGGGACAAGACCTTCTACGAGCGCGATCTCCTGCCGCACGAATACACGCATTCCTGGAACGGCAAATACAGGCGGCCGGCGGATCTGTGGACGGCGGATTATTCGTATCCCGAGCGCGACTCGCTGCTCTGGGTGTACGAGGGCCAGACGCAGTACTGGGGCCAGGTGCTGGCAGCGCGCTCGGGACTGTGGTCGCGGCAGGCGGCGCTGGACAGCCTCGCCGACGTCGCGGCCTCTCTCCAGGCCGAGCGGGGGCGGCTCTGGCGTTCGGTGGAGGACACCACGGCGAGTGCCATCTTCCAGATGCGCGCGCCGATCCCGTCCCCGAGCTGGGAGCGCGGCGAGGACTATTACGAGGAAGGCCAGCTCATCTGGCTCGACGCCGACACGCTGATCCGCCAGAAAACGGGCGGCCGCAAATCGCTCGACGACTTTGCGCGCGCGTTCTTCGGCACCGATGACGGGTTCTACGGCGAAAAGAACTATGGCTTCGATGACGTGGTGCACACGCTGAACGCGGTGCTGCCTTACGACTGGGCCTCGTTCCTGCACAAGCGCATCGACGACGTCGCACCGAACGCACCGCTCGACGGCATCACGCGCGGCGGCTACCGGCTCGTGTTCGACGACCATCAGTCCGCGTGGGACAAGAGCGCCGAAGACGTGAACGCCATGCACGAGTTCCTGTTCTCGATCGGCGTGCGGCTGAAGGGCGTGAAGCTCGCGCGCATCGAATGGGGATCGCCCGGCTATGCAGCCGGTCTGCAACCGGAGGACGAGATCGTCGCGGTCGACGGGTTCGCCTTCGGTGCGGGCGGTCTGGCGGACGGGCTGAAGGACGCGATCACGGATGCGGCAACGTCGAAGGATCCGATCGCGCTGATCGTCAAGAGCGGCAACCACGTGCACGGCGTGTCCGTCGATTACCATGGTGGTCTGCGCTACCCGCATCTCGTGCGCACGGGGGAACCGGCGCTCCTGGACGAGATCCTGTCCGCGAAAAAGTAAGGGAGGGTCCGGGGCGTCCTCCCGCCCCGGATCCTCACGCGCCTGATCCTCACGCGCCTGCCAGGCCCTCCCCGATCATGTTCCCGGGCACGATGATCCGGTCGTAATCCTCGGCGGTGACTTTCCCGGACCGCAGCGCCGCCTCGCGCAATGTCGCGCCCGTCGCATCGGCGTCCTCGGCGATGTGGGCGGCGGCGCTGTAGCCGATCACCGGCGAGAGTGCGGTCACCAGCATCAGCGTGTTCTCGACATGGGCGGCGATGCGATCGCGGTCGAGCTCGGTGCCGTCCACGGAGTGGATGCGGAACATCTCGCTTCCGTCGGCGAGGATGGTGGCCGAGTGCAGCACGTTGTTGATGATGATGGGCCGCATCGCGTTCAGTTCGAAATTGCCCTGGCTGCCTGCAAACGCGGTCGCGGTGTCCTCGCCGATCACCTGGATCGCGATCATGACGATCGCCTCGCACTGGGTCGGGTTGATCTTGCCCGGCATGATCGAGGAGCCGGGCTCGTTGGGAGGCAGCCTGAGCTCGCCCAGGCCGCAGCGCGGGCCCGAGGCGAGCCAGCGCATGTCGTTGGCGATCTTCATGAGTGCGACGGCGGCGCCGCGAAGCGCGGCGGAGGCGCGCACCATGCCGTCGAGCGAGCCCTGCGCCATGAACTTGTTGGGGGCGGTGACGAAGGGCCGGCCGGTGAGCTCGGCGATCTTTGCCGCCACGTTCACGGAAAAGCCCTTCGGCGCGGTCAGTCCCGTGCCGACCGCGGTGCCGCCCAGTGCCAGCTCGTAGAGCGCTTCGCGCGAGCGCTCGATGTCGGCGATCACGCTGCGGATCTGGGCGGCCCAGCCCGACCATTCCTGGCCGACCGAGAGTGGTGTCGCGTCCTGCAGATGGGTGCGGCCGACCTTGACGACGTCCATCCAGGCGGCGGCCTTGCGGTCGATCGTTTCCGCGAGTGCCCGCAGTTCGGGCAGCAGCCGGTCGTCGAACATCGCGATCGTGGCGATGTGCATGGCGGCCGGGAACGTGTCGTTCGAGGATTGCGCCATGTTGACGTCGTCATTGGGGGCGACGGGCGTCTGGCTGCCGAGCTCGCCGCCGAGCAGCTGGATCGCGCGGTTGGAGAGAACCTCGTTGATGTTCATATTCGATTGTGTGCCCGATCCGGTCTGCCACACGAAGAGCGGGAAGTGGTCGTCCAGCGCGCCGGCGATCGCCTCGTCGGCCGCGCGCACGATGGCATCGGCCTTCCAGCGCGGCAGCGCGCCGTGCTCGGCGTTCACCAGGGCGGCGGCCTTTTTGACGATGCCGTAGGCGCGGTAGACCTCGACCGGCATGTGGTCGTGGCCGATCGAGAAATGGTGGAGCGAGCGCTGGGTCTGGGCCCCCCAGTAGCGATCGGCCGGCACGGGAACGCGGCCCATGCTGTCAAACTCGATCCGCTCGCCCGAGGCGGCAATGCCCACTTGGAGATCATGCATCGTCGGTTCGGTCATGATTGTCGCGCCTTCGGTGTGCGTTGGGGTCAACGCAGGCGGGGGCCGATGGATCGCACCTTGGCGTGAGGGGTGCCACGTCGCATCTGACATGGCACGGCGAACGTGCAGGGCATCCATGACGAAGCAGCTTCATCTCGGCGCGTTCATGCGCCCGGTCGGCATCCACACCGCCTGGTGGCGCATCCCGGGCGCGGCGCCGGAGGCGAATTTTTCGCGGACGCACATGGTGCATTTCATCCAGACGCTCGAGCGGGCCTGCTTCGACGCGTTCTTCATGGCGGACCATCTCGGCGTGCTGAACATGGAGATGGCGGCACTTCGACGGAGTGCGACGGTGACCTCGTTCGAGCCGTTCACGCTGCTGTCGGCGCTGAGCATGGTGACGGAGCGGATCGGGCTGGTGGCGACCGCGTCGACCACCTTCGATGCGCCGTTCCACGTGGCGCGGCGGTTCGCCTCGCTCGACCATATCAGCGACGGGCGGGCGGGGTGGAACATCGTCACCACGTCGAACCCGGAATCGGCCAGGAATTTTGGGCTGACCGAGCATGTCGAGCACGACGCGCGATACGTGCGGGCACGCGAGTTCTACGACGTGGTCACAGGGTTGTGGGATTCGTGGTCCGACGATGCCTGGATCCGCGACCCGGAAAGCGGGATCTTCTTCGACCCCGACGGCCTGCACGTGCTCGACCACCAGGGACCGTCGCTCACGGTGCGCGGGCCGCTGAACATCGCGCGTCCCGTGCAGGGCTGGCCGGTGATCGTGCAGGCGGGCGCGTCCGAGGCGGGGCGGCAGCTGGCCGCCGAGACCGCCGAGGTGATCTTCGCGAGCGCGCAGACGATCGAGGACGGGCGTGAATTCTACGCCGATGTGAAGGCGCGCATGCGGGCGGTCGGGCGAGATCCGGCGGCACTGAAAATCCTGCCGGCCTGCCTGGTGATCACGGGTGCGACGGACGAGGAGGCATGGGACAAAAAGCGGCTGCTCGACAGCCTGGTGCATATGGAAAGCTGCCTGCCGAACCTGTCGATGCGGCTCGGCGTGGATGCATCGCAGTTCGATCTCGACGGGCCACTGCCCGAGCTGCCGCCGTCGAATGCGAGCCGGAGTGGGCAGGAGACTCTGGTGCGGATCGCGCGCGACCGGCGTCTGACCGTGCGGCAGTTGGCACAGCATGTGGGCAGCTATGGCGGGCTGCAGATGGTGGGACGCAAGGAGACGATCGCCGACCGGATGGCCGAGTGGCTCGACACTGGCGCCTCCGACGGGTTCAACGTGATGTTCCACACGGTGCCTACCGGGCTCGAGGAGTTTTGCAACGCCGTGGTGCCGGAACTGCAGCGACGCGGCATCTTCCGGCGTGGCTACGAGGGACGCACATTGCGCGACCATCTCGGTTTGCGGCGTCCGGAGAACCGTTTTTTCTCGTGAGATCAGGCTGGGAAAACGCGTTCCAGCGCCGCGATCGTGCGGGTGACCTCGTCCTCGGTGCCGACCGCCAGACGGATCCAGTCGTCGAGCGGCGGAAAGGCGTGGGCCGCGATGATGCCTTGCGTCGCGAGATCTTTGCGCTTCTGCGCGGCGTCTGCCGGTGCGTGGAAGAAGACGAAATTGGCGACCGACTCGCTGTGCGCGAGCCGCAGACGGTCGAGTGAAGCGGTCAGCCGCGCGCGACCTGCCACGGTGCGGGCACGGACTTTCGCCACCCAGGCCTGGTCGGCGAGCGCCGCGGTGGCGGCCGCGATCGCCAGGCGGCCGAGTTCGTGCGGGTCGCCCAGGCCGCCGCTCCGGAGGGAATCGGCGAGCGGAAGCGGCGCCAGGACGTAGCCGGTGGGGAGCCCTGCCAGGCCGTAGATCTTGTCGAGCGTGCGGAACACGGCGACGTTGCGGCCCTCGCGGGTGAAGCGCACGGCGCTGCGCGCGATGTCGTCGTACTCGATATAGGCCTCGTCGACGATCACCAGGGTTTTCGCGGATACATCGCGGATGAAGCGGTCGAACGCCGCGGGGTCGTTGACCGTGCCGCTCGGATTGTGCGGGTTGACGAGATAGATCGCGCGCGCGCCGGTGTCGACCGCCTGCCGCAGGGCGGGAAGGTCGTTGCGAAGCTGGGCATCGAGCGGCACGCCGACGCCGATCGCGCCGACCGGGCGTCCCGCATCGACCATCGCGGTGTAGCCCGGCTGCGAGAGCACGAAACGGCCACCCGGGGGCGCCTGCGCCGCGAGAAAGAGGCCGAGTGCGTCGAGGATCTCGCCCAGCACGATCTGCGCGCGGGGGATGCGCTCGAGCGACGCGATGCGCTCGAGCAGGGCGTCGACACCGCGGTCGTCGCCGTATCTGTTGATCTGCCCGAGGTTGTCTGTGAGTGCCGCGCGCACCGCAGGCGAAGGCCCGAACGGGTTTTCGTTGAGCGAGAGCCTTGCTTGCGGTGCCGCGGCCCCCTGCGCTTGCGGTGCGATCGATGCCGCGCCGAGGAGTGCCGACGTGCGGAGAACAGTCCTGCGATCGAAGTCGGTCATCGTGCTGTCCCCCGGGTCAGAGATCGAACGACGCGCGTACGTAGTAGAAGCCGCCATCGATGCCGATCTGGCTCGCATCGCTGTCGTATTTCTCCGAGCCGTCGTAACCGGCGATCGCGGGGATCCGGGTCGGCTCCGCGTCGAACAGGTTGTTGGCGCCGACGGCGAGCCGGAGCGGCTTGATCGGGCGGAAGCCGATCTCGAGGTTGCTGATCCAGCGCGGGCGGTTGGTGAAGCGGAGGAAGTCCGTGGTCGAAAACGCGTTCGGACCGGCGAAATAGGTCAGCTCGTCGATCGTCTCGCCGAAACGCTGCTCGTGCGCGATCACGTCCCATCGTTCCTGATGCCAGCGTCCGCCGAACGTGATCCGGTTCTTCGGCGTGCTGCTGGTGAGATAGGCGATGCTCTGCGCCGAGAGGTCGGACAGGCCGTTGGCCAGCGTGTTCGCGTGCGTGATCCGGGTGTCGTCCGCGTTGAAGGACGCGTCCCAGTCGATCACGCCGTAGCGGTCGAACGCTGTCCGGTAGGTGGCGGTGACGTCGACGCCGCGCGTGCGCGTGCTCGCGGCGTTGGTGAAGAATGCGGCCGAGATGTCGTCGGTCGTGAGCGAGGGCGGGATCGAGATTCCTTCGAGCTGCAGGGCCTCGATCGCGTTGTCGCCGGCCACACCGGGACCGCTGACGATGCGGTCGCGAATGTCGATCTGGTAGGCGTCGACCGAGACGTGGAGGTCGTGCATCGGTGTGATCACGGTGCCGACGGTGATGTTGGTCGCGTCTTCGGGCTTGAGGGCGCGGGCGCCGAGCAGGCGGGCGGAGGCGGAGTTCGCGGCGAGAGTACCGCTGGCACTGTCGGGTCCGACCGCGAGCGCGCTGTAGAACTCGTCAGGCAGGCTCGGCGCGCGCGTGCCGGTGCTGATCGTGCCGCGCACGGCCACGTGGCGATCGATGTCGTAGCGCGAGGACAGCTTGCCGTTCCAGGTGTTGCCGAAATCGGTGTAGTGCTCGTAGCGGCCGGCAAGGTCGACCTGCCAGGCATCGGTGATGTGCGTCGAGGGCTCGGCATAGACGCTGTAGACGACCCGCGAGTGCGGGCCTGCGTCCGTTGGCAGCAGGCCGACCTGCGCCTGCGAGCCGCCGAGCAGGTAGGAGGCGGGGCTGCCGGCGCCCTCGCCGTAGGTCTCGAAGCGCTGCTCGGCGCCGGCGGCCACCGACACCGGGTGCGCCCAGCCGGCGATGTGGAAGGCGCGGTTCACGTCGAGATCGTTGTCGAGCTGCGTGGTGGAGAAGTTCGCGAGATGCACGGCGGTGGGTGTGAAGCCGGTCGCGGCGTACAGCGCGGTGTTGGCGGTGTTGCGCAGATTGTCGTCGAGGAAGTCGCCGCCATAAGTCGCGCTCAGATCCCAGTTCCAGCCGAGCAGGTCGGGACCCTTGATGCCGGCAGTGGCGGAGAAATCGTTCTCGAAGGTGGTCTGCAGCGGCGTGTAGCCGCCGGGATAGATCGTCGGCAGCGCGGTGGGCAGGCGAAAAACCTGGTTCACACCGGTGAAGCGGTAGGCGTAGGTGTCGAAGCTGTAGAGCTCGATGCCGTTCGCCAGATCGTAGCCGGCGTTGACGCCGACATCATAGCGCGTGCTGTCCGGGTCGCCCTCGATCTTGGTGACCACGGTTCCGGTGCGGTCGTCGTCGCCGTCGCGCACCGTGTGGTCCTGGTGGCGGATGTCGAGGCTGAGATCGATGAAGCCGGATGTCCCGAGACGCGCGGAGGTCTCGCCGCCGCCCTGCAGCACGAAGCCGTCACCCTGCGCGGTGGCGCCGGTCTCGCCGGTGACGATGCCGCCGTGATCGGTCGATTTCAGAATGATGTTGACCACGCCTGCGATCGCGTCCGATCCGTACTGCGCCGAGGCGCCGTCGCGGAGCACCTCGACATGGTCGATCAGGCTCGGCGGGATGAGGTCGACGTCGACCGGCGTGGCGCCGTCGGCAAAACCCTGGATGTAGATGAACGAGGTGTCGTGGCGGCGCTTGCCGTTGACGAGAACGAGCGTCTGGTCGGGGTTGAGGCCGCGCAGGCTGATGAAGTCGGTGGGCGCGCCGTCGAAGATGCCGACGGCCGGGCGGGTGACCGAGGGCAGGAGTTGCGTGAGCGCGTCGGTGAGGTTGGTCTGTCCGGTGCGCGCGAGATCGCCGCTGGTGACGACGTCGATCGGCGAGATGCTGTCCTGCGCGTGTCTGCGCGGCTCGCGCGTGCCGGTGACGATGACGGCCTCGTCGTTCGGCGTCGCAGTGCCGGGGATGGCCTGGGCCAGGGCCACGCAGGGCACGCACTGGCTCGCGAGGAGAGCCGGCAGGAGAACACCGCCGAAACGTTGCCGCATCGAGACCTCGCAGACCTGCCGGGTGCCTCCGGTTCGGAGGCGCCACGACGCGGTGTCGCATGGTCTTGCACAGTCCGCAACGGTGATAAGCTTGTTCTCCTGTCTTTCCTTGTTGAATGTGGCTCTGCATTCCTGGCGCTGCCGGTGTCGTGCCGATCTACGCGCGGCGGCGATACGCGCGGTTCGAGCCAACTTGAAATTCGTTGTACCAATCAAGTCGCCTCCTGCGCCGCGCCGGGATGGCGCGGCTGGAGGGTAGCGGCGTCTTCAGCGGGGCGGGGCGCCGGGGCACCCCGCGGCCTTTGCGCGGGATGCTGCCCCTCACCGGTGATGTTCGAGAGCGCGCGGATCCCGCCCTGCCGCTCACGGTCGAACAGGAGGTCGTTCGCGTGCCGCGTCACGACCGACGACACCGCGCAGAGATGGCAGAGCCGAGGCGCCGGACATGCAGGTCGGTGAGGTGGTCGCCGACGCTCGCGGCGTAAAGACAAGATCGTCCTTGGTATCAAGCAACGAGCGGAGGATGGTTTTGCCTTACATAGCTCAGCGAGCCGAGTTGTTGGCCGGGGTGTCGAGCGGGGACGGGCAATGCGTGGCGCTCGTGAAGCGGGCCGCCCACGCTGCGCCGACCTCTTTCTGGCGCCGCGGCGCGCTTGTGAAGGGTAATACGCAGCTTCAGCCAGGGACGGCGATTGCGACGTTCGATCCAGTCGGCCGATATGGAAATTATACGAACGGAACAAGCCATGCGGCGATCTATCTCGGCCAGGATGCAAAAGGGATCAGGGTCCTCGACCAGTGGGTCGACACCAAGAGCAAGAACCACAAGCCTTGGCACCGACCTGCGGCCGAGCGGACGATTGGATTTGGGCAGACGCACAAGGTGGCAGTCGACGACGCAGACAATTATCACGTCATTGATTAATGCTTGCTTGCTTGTCTCTCCAGCGGCCGCGGCGACCGGGAGCTATCAAGCATACTGTAACGATAACTACCGTGGTCAGGAGCTCAGCGTTCCTGAATTTTTTGATGGTCCTCCTTCGAACTTGGTGGAAGACACTCCAAGCGATGACGGGTGGCATTTCGGGAAGTGGCAGAAAAAAGGCGAGGATCATTACCTCGTCTGTCATTATGGAGCCTCGTTGAAGGTCACGCGGCGTGTACAGAAAGGTGCGACTGCTTGCCTTTTCGACAACGGCAAAGGGGAACCGGACGTGCTCTGTCGGTGAGGCGCCGGTTCCGTGTCCGCTTTCAGCAGTTGATCACCTAAAAACTGAGCACTCCACACCAGTCATCGTCCCTCCCGCGAACGAAAGCCCGAAAACCCCCGGGATCAAAGGGCCAAGGCCCTTTGCGGGTCCAGGGCAGAGCCCTGGCCTTCTCGCTTGCGGGCCGCCTCTAGGCCACCCGCTGCACCTCGACCGTGACATGCGAGAGCGTGCGCAGCGACGCCAGCCTCGCGCGGTAGAACAGCGGGTCGTGCGCATGCCGCGTCACCACCGACAGCACGGCGCAGAGATGCCCTGGCCCCAGGCGCCAGACATGCAGGTCGGTGAGGTCGTCGCCGGCGCTCGCCACCGAGCTGCGGATGCTCTGCTCGAGCTCGCGGTCGGGCGCCATGTCGAGCAGGATCGCGCCCGTGTCGCGGATCAGCGTCGCCGACCAGCTCGCGATCACGCCGGCTCCGATCAGGCTGACGGCCGGGTCCATCCACAGCCAGCCGAACAGCGCCGCCAGCGTGAGCCCGGCGATCACGAGCACGGACACCGCGGCGTCGGCGAGCACGTGCACCAGGGCGGCGCGCATGTTGTTGTCGCGACCATGGTCGTGGTCGTGCGCGTGGTCATGCCCGTGATGATGCCCGTGGTCATGCGCGTGGCCGCCCGTGAGCAGCCAGGCGGAGGCGGCGTTGACCGCGAGACCGAGGCAGGCGATCGGGATCGTCTCGCCGAAACGGATCGGCACCGGGTGGAAGAAGCGCTCCACCGCCTCGACGGCGATGCCGAGCGCGATCACGGCCAGCACCACGGCCGAGGTGAAGCCCGCGAGGTCGCCGAGCTTGCCGGTGCCGAAGCAGAAGCGCGGGTCGGCGGCGTGGCGGCGGGCGAAACGGTAGGCCAGGGCCGCGAGCAGCAGCGCGCCGGCATGGGTGGACATGTGCAGTCCGTCGGCCACCAGGGCGAGCGACCCGAAGGCGGCACCGCCGGCGATCTCGATCACCATGGTCACCGCGCAGAGGGCGACCACGTTCCAGGTGCGCCGCTCGGCCCCCGCATGACCGGCGCCGAGGAACACGTGGCTGTGCGGCGTGAGCAGGCCGGCGGTGGCGCTGTGCTCGCTCATGCCGGAGGCGGGGTTCGTACGCTCATGCACGCGGTGCGCTCCATAGGCTCACGCAAGAGCGCGCTCCGCCGGCTCATGCAAGCGGCGCGCTCCGCCGGCTCATGCAAGCGGCGCGCTCCGCCGGCTCATGCAAGAGGCGCGCTTCGCGAGCTCATGCAAGAGGCGCGCTTCGCACGACTCCCTCGAGATCGTCGCCGTCGCGGAACAGCGCCGCCCGCCAGCCCGCGGCACGGGCCGCGTCGACGTTGGCGGCGCCGTCGTCGACGAACAGGATGTTCCCGGGTTCGGTGTCGAGCAGCAGGGTCACGCGGCGGAAGCTTTCCGGGTCGGGCTTGCGCACGCCGAGCTCGGCCGAGAAGAACAGGCGCTCGAACGGGCTGTCGTCGAACACGCGGGTGACGGCGCGGGAATTGTTGGTGAAGACGCCGAGCCGGTAGGTGCCGACCAGCCCCGCCAGCGGGTAGAAGGCGCGGCTGTCGGGCGCGAACGGGGTGAGCCAGATCGCCCAGGCCTCGTCGGTGTCGACGGGGCGACCGGCGAGACCCGCGATGAAGGCCGCGAGATCGCCGTCGCCGGCGCTTCCGTCGTCGAGCCGGTCGCCGATCGCGGTGTCGGCGAGCCGGGCGCGAACGGTCGCCTCGTCGAGCCCGGAGAGCTCGCTCAGGCGACGCTCGCGGCGATCGGGGCGGAAACGCAGCAGCACGCCTGCGAGGTCGAGCAGCAGCCAGGGGCGACCGGAGCCCATCAACACGGAATCCGGCTGGCCGGGATTAGTCACAGGCGTGGGTTCATCACAGACGTGGGCTCATCACAGACTGGGATCCCCCGCGGGATAAGGTTCATCACAGCGTCTCGAGGAAGCTCTCATAGGCGTCCGTATCCATCAGCGCCTCGAACCCCTCGGTGTCGTCGGGCTCGAGGCGGAACAGCCAGGCCTCGCCCTCCGGGTCACGGTTGAGCAGGCCGGGATCCTCGGCCACGGCCTCGTTCACCTCGGCGATCTTGCCGGCCAGCGGCGCGAAGATGTCGTTCGCCGTGCGGTCGCTCTCGACCACGGCGCAGGCCTCGCCAAGGGCGACCTCGCGTCCGGATTCCGGCAGCTCGACGAACACGATCTCGCCCAGGGTCTCCTGGCCGTGATCGGTGATGCCGATCGTCGCCGTGCCATCCTCCTCGAGGCGGATCCACTCGTGGTCGCTGGTGTAGCGCGTCTCGGCCATCGTCTCCTCGGCGTCTACAGGGGCCGAGGCGCAGGCTAGCCAGGGGCGGCGGGCAAGACAATGCAAGAGACAGAAGGCCAGGGGCTCTGCCCCTGGACCAAGCTCAAGGGCAGTCGTCCTTAGAACCCATTTGTCTAAGTCGCGGGATCCAAGGGTCAAGCCCCTTGGCGGGTCCAGAGCTCGTGCGGAGCACGCCTTCGGCGTGACGCCCTGGCCTTCCTTGCTTTGCCGGTGGAAGGTGCACGCCCTATATGAGCGTCACGAAACCCGTGAACGGTGAAACGATGCCCGACCAGACCCCGACCCTGATCGAAGCTGGGGGGTTCGAAGCCGGCGGCCTCCTGATCGATGCCGGGGAGAAGCGGCCTCTGAAGGTGCTGCTTGCGGGGCCGCGCGGCTTCTGCGCCGGTGTCGACCGGGCGATCCGGGTGGTCGAGGAGGCGCTGCGGCGCTACGGGGCGCCCGTCTACGTGCGCCACGAGATCGTCCACAACCGCACCGTGGTGGAGAACCTCGAGGCCAAGGGGGCGATCTTCGTCGAGGAGCTCGACGAGGTGCCGGGCGCGGCACCGGTGGTGTTCTCGGCGCACGGCGTGCCCAAGACCGTGCCGGCCGAGGCCGAGCGGCGCAACCTGATGTATCTCGACGCGACCTGCCCGCTGGTCTCGAAGGTGCACCGCGAGGCCGAGCGGCATTACGCCGACGGGGGCGCGGAGCAGCTGCACATCCTGATGATCGGCCATGCGGGGCACCCCGAGGTGGTGGGCACGATGGGCCAGCTGCCGCCGGGGGCGATGACGCTGGTGCAGTCGGCCGAGGAGGCGCGCGCGGTGGCCCCTGCCGACCCCGCCAGGCTCGCCTTCATCACCCAGACCACGCTGTCGGTGGACGACACCGCCGAGATCGTGTCGATCCTGCGGACGCGGTTCCCGCTGATCGAGGGGCCGAAGCGGGAGGACATCTGCTACGCCACCACCAACCGGCAGGAGGCAGTCAAGGCGATCGCGCCGGCGTCCGACCTGGTGATCGTGATCGGCAGCCCGAATTCTTCCAATTCGCTGCGGCTGCGGGAAGTGGCCGAGCGATCGGGCGCGGGGCGCGCGGTGCTGGTGCCGAAGCTCGCCGAGCTCGACTGGTCGGTGCTCGAGGGGGTGCGCACGGTGGGCATCACGGCGGGTGCCTCGGCGCCGGAAGCGCTGGTGCAGGAGATCGTGGCGGCACTGGCCGAGCGGTTCGCGCTGACGATCGAGGAGCTGACGGTCAAGGAAGAGGACGTGATCTTCAGGCTGCCGGCCCCGCTGGAGACGGCGCGCTCATGAAGGACGCGCCGCTCAACGCGGCGCGATGAACGCGTGGCGGTCCATACCGAGGTTTCCGACGAGGCGCTGACCGCCTTTCTGACCGATTACGAGATCGGCACGCTGCTCGCCTTCCGCGGCATCGCCGAAGGGGTCGAGAACAGCAATTTCTCGCTGCGGACCACCGCGGGCGACTTCATCCTGACGCTCTACGAGCGGCGGGTGGATCCGGCCGAGCTTCCCTGGTTTCTTGGGCTGATGCGGCATCTCGCGGCGGCCGGCCTCGCCTGCCCGCTGCCCGTTTCGGGACGGGACGGCGAGGCGCTGCGGCACCTCGCGGGACGGCACGCGGCGATCACCACCTTCCTCGAGGGCGTCTGGCCGCGGCGGGTGCTGCCGTCGCATTGCCGGCCGCTCGGGGCCGCACTCGCGCGGCTTCACATGGCGGGGCAGGGTTTCGCGCCCGCCCGCCCGAACGCGCTGGGGCCGGACGCCTGGGCGGGGCTGCTGGCCGACAGTCGGGCACGGGCGGACGAGGTCCAGCCGGGCCTCGGCGCCGAACTGGAGCGCGCGCTGGCCGGCATCCTGGCCGCCTGGCCGGCCGGGCTGCCGCAGGGGCACATCCATGCCGACCTGTTCCCCGACAACGTGTTCTTTCTCGACCACGACGTGTCGGGACTGATCGATTTCTATTTCGCCTGCACCGACGCGCTCGCCTACGACATTTCCGTGTGTCTCAACGCCTGGTGCTTCGAGCCGGCCACGGACTTTGCAGGCTGGCAATTCAACGTCACCAAGGCAAGGCTGCTGCTCGCGGGCTACGAGAGCGTGCGGCCGCTCACGCACGCCGAGCGCGCGGCGTTGCCGGTGCTGGCGCGCGGGGCGGCGCTCCGCTTTCTGCTGACGCGGCTCTACGACTGGCTGCACACGGCGCCCGAGGCGAAGGTGACGCGCAAGGATCCGCTCGAATATCTTGCCAAGCTGCGCTTCCACGTCGCGGCGGCGACGGAGGCGGCGTATGGATTTTGACGCGAAGCCACTCGTAGAAATCTGGACCGATGGCGGCTGCAAGCCGAACCCCGGCCCGGGCGGCTGGGGGGCGCTGCTGCTGTTCGGCTCGGTCGAGCGCGAGCTGCTGGGCGGCGAGGCCGCTACCACCAACAACCGGATGGAGCTCACCGCGGCGGCGGAGGCACTCGAGACGCTGAAGCGCCCGTGCCGCGTGCGGCTGCATACCGACAGCGAATACCTCAGGAACGGCATCACCCGCTGGTCGGCCGGCTGGGTGCGGCGCAACTGGCGCTCGAGCACCGGCGATCCGGTGAAGAACATGGATCTGTGGCGGCGCATTCTCGAGGCGGTCAAACCTCATGAGATCGAGTGGCTGTGGGTGCGGGGGCATTCGGGGGATGCGAACAACGAGCGGGTGGATGTGCTGGCGACGCGCGGGCGGGTGGAACATGCGGGAGTGGTGTGAAGGGAAGAAGGCAAGGGACGTCGTGCAAAGCACGCCTCCGGCGTGACGCCCCCTTGACCCCCGCCAGGACAAGCAGTCCTGGACCTGCCAACTAAAGGGGTCTGGGGTTAAGACCCCAGCGGGTCCAGGGCAGAGCCCTGGCCTTACTTGAGAAACTCCAGGCAGAGCGCTTCGAAGTCCCGCGGCGCAGTCACATTGCAAGCGTGCCCCCCATCCAACCGCACAAGCGTCGCACCCGGCAGCACTGCAGCGAGGCCCTCGGACGCCAGGTCCGGCACGAGCACATCGTCGCGTGAGGCGATCACCAGGGCCTCGTGCGCGACCCGCGACAGATCACCGGCGTCGAAGCGCCTGGCGGCCTCGATGCGGGCGATGATGTTCTCGTCGGACGGCAGATGGTCGAAAGCTGTTGCGCATTCCCGGTCGATGCGTTCGGCATTCTCGGCGAGAAAACGGGCGGGATAGAGGAAGATCGGCTGCGCCGCGACGAACGCCGCGCGGCCGGCATGGCGCAGAAGAGCCAGGCGCGCCTCGAAGCAGCGGATCGTGGGTGCCGGCATGCGCATCCAGGCGTTGATCAGCACGAGACGGTCGAGACGCGCCGGCGCGCGCTTGGCGATCGCGAGTGCGATCAGCGCGCCGATCGCGTGGCCCACCATGTGCGCGCGCTCGATACCGGCGGCATCGAGCACGGCCAGCGCGTCGTCGGCCATGTCGTCGATCGTGTGAGAGGAGTTCAGCAGGTCCGGCGAACGCCCGGTGCCGCGATGGTCGTAGCGGAGAACCCGGAAGCCGGCCGCGACGAAGGCGTCGACATGCGGGTCCCAATAGCGCGCGGAGCCGCCGAGGCCGGACGAGAACAGGATCGCGGGCGCGCCTGGCGGGCCGGGCAGCTCGTGGTGGAGGGTCATGCGCGGCTCCGGGCGCGCGAGCGTTCGTTGCGGGTCATTCGCGAGCGAGCCTGGCGGTTCGCCGCGCGAGCGCGTGCGTGGAGCTCTGTCGCGTGTCTCACCGTGTTCCTGCCTGGTGGTTCGCGCGAGATTGTGCGGTATCGGCTGGCAGCCGTCACCATCGCAGAAGCAGCCGCACCTGCTTTCTGCCCGGTCGCCGGAGACGCCCGTCCGTGCGACCGGACCTCCGGGCGCGCCTTGCATCCACCACGCGTCGATCCCGCGGCCCGAACGCGCATCGGTCGAACCGTCCGACGAGACGAACCCACCCGGCGAGGCATGATCGCAATTATGAGCGGCGTCCGCGCCGGCCGATTGAGCTAGTCGGTCCTGATGTTCCAGCCAACTCCATCGAACCATGCGCAGTGAGCGATCCCGAACGGGCCTCGTGCCTCACGGGCACGATCAGCTCGTGGAGACGCTCCCGCCAGCGTCCGTGACCGCGGCTTCGTCGATCCATGTCCCGCGGATCCGCGGTGTGCTGTTCACCCTGTTCTTCCTGTCCGGCTTCTGCAGCCTCGTCTACCAGATCATCTGGCTGCGCATGGCGTTCGCCCATTTCGGGGTCATCACGCCGGTGCTCTCCGCGGTGATCTCGGTCTTCATGCTGGGCCTCGGCACGGGCTCGCTGCTGGCCGGTCGCTACGGCGCGCGCCTGTGCCGCCGCCTCGGCTGCTCTCCCGCCACCCTGTACGGCGCGACCGAGCTCCTGATCGGCGTCGGCGCCCTCGTGGTTCCCTCGAGCATGGCGCTGGGACAGCACGTTCTGCTCGATGGCGACGCAGGCGGCTCGGCGCGGTATCTGGCGCTCTCGTCGCTCGCGATCGCCGTCTCGATCCTGCCCTGGTGCGTGCTGATGGGCGCCACCTTCCCGCTGATAATGGGCTTCGTCCGCGCGGGCGGGGCCGGTCCCGATCGGACAGGCAGCTTCAGCTTCCTCTACCGCGCCAACGTCATCGGTGCCGCCGCCGGCACTCTCCTGTCGGCCGGCCTGCTGATCGAGCTGCTCGGCTTGCGCGCCACCAGCCTGCTCGCAGCCCTGACGAACCTCCTGATCGGCACTGTCGCGTGGCGGCTCCGCGAGGGACCATCGCCCATGCGCCAGGAATCGTGGGATGCGCCGGCGCCGGAGCGGCTCCCGCCGACCGCCGCTGCGCCGAGCACAGTGCCCGCGAACCTGATCCTGTTCACCACCGGCTTCTGCGCGCTGGCGATGGAGGTGGTCTGGACGCGGGGCTTCACCATCGTGCTGCAAACCACGATCTATGCTTTCGCCGCGATCCTCGCGACCTACCTGCTCGCAACCGCGATCGGCGCCGGCCTCTATCGGGACCGTCTGCAGCGCGGGCAGGTTCCATCCGTGACCTGGCTGCTGCTGGCGGCCTGCGTCGCCGCCTGCGTGCCCGCGATCCTGGACGATCCGCGCGTGCAGATGGCAGCGTCCGGCGTGCTGCTCAGCATCGCGCCATTCGCCGTGGTCCTCGGCATGCTGACGCCGCTCCTGGTCGACGCCGCCAGCCTCGGCGATCCAAGGCGCGCCGCCGCCAGCTACACGATCAACATCCTCGGCAGCATCGCGGGCCCGCTCGTCGCGGGCTACCTGCTGGTCAACCGCTTCGACGTCCGCATCTGCCTGCTCCTCCTGGTGCTGCCGCTGATCGCGCTGGCCGCATGGTCGGTGCTCGCATCCCGCCCGCGCTCCGGCCTGCAGCGTGGCGCTTTCGCGGGCTGCGTCGGCGTCCTGGTGCTGAGCTTCGCATTCGCCCGCAGCTACGAAAGCCGCGTGAGCGGCGGCCAGCCTTTCGAGATCCGCCGCGACTATGCCGCAACCGCCATCGCATTCGGCACCGGCCGGCAAAAGACCCTGCTGGTGAACGGCATCGGCATCACCTCGCTGACGCCGATCACCAAGATCATGGCCGATCTGCCGCTCGCGACCCAGGGCCACGCCCGGCGCGGCCTCGTGATCTGCTTCGGCATGGGAACCACCATGCGCACCATGTCGCGCTGGGGCATCGACACCACCGTCGTCGACCTGACCTCGTCGGTGATCCGGCTGTTCGGCTTCTTCCATGCCGACGCGGCCGCGATCGCGGCCAGCCCCGACGTGCACATGATCGTCGACGACGGACGCCGCTACCTGACCCGGGTGGCACGGAGCTACGACGTGATCGTCATCGATCCGCCGCCGCCGGTCGAGGCCGCCGGCTCCAGCCTGCTCTATTCGCGCGAGATGTATGCGGTGATCCGCCGCAGGCTGCGGCCGGACGGGATCCTGGCACAATGGTATCCGGGCGGTGACGACGCGACGGGTCGGGCGGTCGCGCGCACCCTGTCGCAGGCGTTCCCCTATGTCGTCGCGTACCGGTCGGTCGAAGGCTGGGGCACGCATTACCTGGCTTCGATGCAGCCGATCCCGACGATCGATGCCGACACATTCGTCGCCCGCATGCCGCCGGCTGCGCGCCGCGACCTGGTGGAATGGAGTCCCGGCGCGACACCGCGGGCGATGGCCGCCCGCATCCTCGCCGGACGAGTTCCCGCCAGAGCCGCGACCGGCGGCCCGATCATCACCGATGACCGTCCCTACAACGAATACTACCTCGTCCGCGCAGTGCTGGGCCCGCCCCGGCGTGGAGGCGAATGACGCGCCGAAGCGGACAGGTCGGTCGTGGTCACGTCGCCGTCGTGCTGAAACCGACAGTGCGGATCATGCGACTTCGACGCGCGCTCCCGGCGACCGGCGCGGGCGTTCTGAGCTACGCGCTGGCGATGCTCATCGGACTGTGGGCGGCGCTGGAGGCTTTTCCCGTCGCGGGCCTGCTCGGCGCGGTGCCGCGCGGCATGTCGCCGGACAACGACTATCTCCAGCACGTGACGGGCGAGCTGTATTTCATGGCCCAGCCCTGGCACTGGCCGTTGTTCAACGCTCGCAACCTCGATGCGCCGCATGGCGTGAACATCGCGCTGACCGATAGCATCCCGCTGGTGGCTCTCGTTCTGAAGGTGCTGCATCCGCTCCTGCCCTCCGTCCGGCAGGGGATCGATCCCTGGCTGGGTGTTGCGTGGGTCATGCAACCGGTGGCGGCCGTGTTCGCGCTGCGCGGAACCGGCGAGAGAAGTGCCGTCGCCTGCATCGCCGTCGCTCTGATGGCGGCCTCGATGCCGACCTTCCTGCTGCGCGTTCACCATGCGGCGCTCGACGGCCATTTCCTGCTGCTCGGGGCGCTCGGGCTCTACCTGCGGGCGACGTCGCCCGCGTCGAGCCTGCTTCCCATGGCGATGCTGGCAGCGCTCGTCGTGCCGGTGCTGTTCATCCACCCCTACCTGATGGCCATGGTGGCGTGCATCGCGGCCTCCGTGCCGCTGACGCTCGCGGGACGCGTGCTGCTCGGCGGACGCAGGCGCGCGCCGGGTGCGTGGACGAGGCCGCTGCAGTGCGCCGCGATCGCGCTGGCCGGATGCGCGGCGACGGCGGGCGCAGCCTGGCTGTTCGGCTACATGAGCGGGCAGATTTCTAGCGAGTACGGCCTGTTCTCGATGAACCTCGCGGCTCCGTTCTGGCCGGTGCTGTCGCGTTTCGCACCGTGGCTGACGTTCTCATCGGTGGACGCGACGGGCGGACAGTTCGAGGGGTTTCAGTATCTCGGTGCAGGGTTGCTGGCACTTCTCGCGTCCGTTCTGCTCCAGCCTCGTGGTCGTGCTTGGCTGAAAGCTTGTCTTCGCCGTCATGTCGGGCTGCTGCTCGTGCTGGCGGGGCTCTCCGCCTTCGCGGTCTCGACCCATGTGTACCTGCTGCATCTGCGTGTGATGGTGTGGGACGTCGTGCCGCCGCTGGGGACGATGTTTCGTGCGTCGGGCCGGTTCTTCTGGCCCGCTTCGTATGTCCTGCTGCTCGCCTCGGTGCGCGGCGCGAGCGTGACGCTGGACGCGCGTGCGGCCGTCCTGCTGGCGACGGCTGCGTTGCAGGTGCTCGACGCATGGACCTTGCGCACCGGTGTCCGCGAACGCGAGGCTCTCGCCTGGCGGCCGCTCGACGCGGTGCACGCCAGGCTGGACGGCGTCGTCGGCCACTACCGTTCCATCGTGATCCAGCCCCGACTCGAATGCGACGACAGCGCCAAGTCGACGGCGATGCAGGTCGTCTTTCTGGCGGCCCGTCATGGACTGCCGGTCGACACGATGTATGTGTCCCGCGCCGAACCTGCAAACGCGTGCGACCGGAACGCGGACACGTCGCGGGAGCTCGTGCCCGGGGAGCTCGGCGTGGCGTACGGGCTTGGCCGCGCCCACCAGGCCGCCGCCTGGAGGCGCGACGGCGCGTCCTGCGAAGATGTCGGCGACGACACGCTGTGCACGCCGAGCGGTGCCGGGTTCGCGTCTCCCGATCGGCCGCAATCGCGCGGAGCGGCCGCTGACGACGCCGCTTCACCTTGAAGGCGCTGCAACGGATCAATCGGGACCGGCCGCTCGTGCGACACGAGGTTGTGCGCTCGCGTCGCAACCCTGAAGCGGGGCCGCGACTTGGCGGCGCCGACGCGTTCGTGCTCAGGCCCCTTGCGCTGGCGATCGTGGGCGTCCTGTACGCGTGGCTGCTGACCCATTCGGACTTCAACCCGTTCGGCGCGGACAATCTCGGACTGACGTTCAACAGCATGCTCGATCACATGCTGCGAGGGCGCTGGGACGTCGATCCGGCAACGATCGGACCCGAGGCCTTCGTCCATGACGGCCGCAGCTACGCCTATTTCGGACCGTTCCCTGCCCTGCTGCGGCTGCCGCTCGTGGTCCTGCCGCACTGGCTGCTGCCGGACTGGCGGAACCTGCATGTCGAGCGGATCAGCTGCTGGGTGGCGATCATGCTCGGCATCGCCGCACAGAGCGACGCGATCACGACGGCGCTCTCCGCCTCCAGTTCTGCGAGGAAACATCTCGGCCCGCCGCTGGTGTTCGTCTGCGCGCTGAGTGGCCCGCCGATGCTGCTGGGCTGGAACGGCGCGCAGATCTACCACGAGGCCATCCTCTGGGCCTGGGCGCTGGCGATGGGTTTCATAGCGTTGGCACTGCCGGTGGTGCAGCGGTCGCGGACGGCGAGTGTGCGCCGGTCGTGCGCCATGGCGCTTTGCGCAGGGCTCTGCCTGCTCACGCGCAGCACCACCGGTGCCGGGCTGTGCATGGCGTTGGGTCTTCTGCTGCTCGACGGGCTGAGACGAGGTCGCGACGCCGGGTGGCGCGCGGCGGCACGACCGTCGTTCTGGGCGCCCGCCTGCGTCCTCGGCGTGCTCGTGGGCGTGGCCGGACTGGTGAACCTCCGTCGCTGGGGCGACCCGCTGGTGTTCGCCAATCTCCGTCAACAGACGCTCCTCATCGAGGTGTTTCCGGACCGCCTGGCCAGGCTGCAGCGTCACGGGCTGTTCGACTGGCATCGCCTGGACCTGGGCCTGCTGTACTACATCTTTCCGATCTGGACGCCGCAGTTGGAACGCCTGCTGCCGTTGCGCGCGCGGCTGCTCGATCTCTATGACGCCGTCGAGGGTCCGGCCACGAGTCTGCTGCTGACCGATCCGGTCTGGTCTCTGCTGTCGATGCTGGGTGTCGCCGCGATCGTCCGGCGTCGCGCGTCTGCCGGCGAGACGCTCCTGGTCTGCGGGTTGTCGCTGGCGCCGGCGCTGATGCTGACCGCCTGGTATCTCGCATTCCGCTACCGCGCGGAATTCGCGCCACTCCTGCTGGTCCTGTCCTGCATCGGCCTCAACCGCTTCGCGCCGGCCGTCACGCCCGGCAAGCTCCGCGCGGCCACGCTGGCGCTGTCGTTGCTGTGTGTGTTGCAGGTCGGCAGCGCGTTCGGCACGGGGATCAGCTACGCGCGGCAATTGTTCGGACCGAGTGCCGGTTACTCGGCCATCAGCCTGCGATGCGTCGTGACGCCCGCATCCTGCGTGGGCGAGCGCCGGCCGGGCGTCTCGAACGCGCCGGGTGATTCTGCATCATCCGGACAGATCCAGACCGGAGGCTGACCGATGTCGCGACGTTCGCGGTCGGTCGCGCGCGCGTCCCGCCCGCTGCAGACGATCGGCGCGAAATCATGGTGGTGCGCGGCGGTGGCGCTCGGCGTCATCTGTCTCGCCCCGTTGCTGGTCACCGAGGTGCCCCCGCTCCTCGATTATCCGAACCATCTCGCGCGAATGGTCGTGCTGGCGTTCGCCGGCGGCGATCCGGTTCTGTCGCGCATCTACAAGGCCGACTGGCGCATCATCCCCAACCTGGCGATCGACCTGGTGGCGCCGCCGATGCTGTCGGTTCTGCCGGTGCACGTGGTCGGACGTCTGCTCCTCGCCATGACACTTCTTCTGCCTGGCATCGGGGTTGTTGCCTACAGCCGCGCGCTGTTCCGTGAGCGCCTGTTCTGGCCGCTGGCATCCGCGCTGGTCGTCAGCAACATGCTGTTCCTGCTGGGGTTCATGAACTTCCTGCTGTCGATCGGCGTGGCGCTTATCGTGGCCGCCATCTGGACGGCCTGGCGCGACCGATACTCTTGGCGCAGCGCCCTGCTCTGCGGTGCGGGCGCCGTGATGGTGTTCTTCTGCCACCTGGGCGGCCTGGTGTTTCTGCTGATCCTGACAGGATCGGCGGAGGCCGAGCGACTGCTCGCGCACCTGCGCCGCGGATCGTCGGTGGCGACCATGCTGCGGGACGGCGCGCCCTTCCTCGCAATGCTCCTGCCGGCGCTGCTGCTCTACTGCGCTTCGCCGTTCGCCGCCGTCTCCCCGGCGGCGGCCGATCACGGGACGCTCGCCTGGAAGCTCTGCGGGCTGTTCGCGTCGGTGATCGGCTACAACGTCGCACTCAGCCTGGTCGTGGGCTTCGCGGTTCTGCTGTTCGTGGCACTGTGCATCCATGAACAACGCTGGGAGGCGCCGCTCCGGAGCAGGATCGCGCTGACCATCCTGCTTCTGGCCTATGTCGCCGCACCGTTCGCCGCCAAGGGTACGGTCTGGATCGACGCCCGCTTCTCGGTCATGGCGGGGTTCCTGCTGTTCGCCGGCTTCACCCCGCGACGCCTGCCCGTCATGGCGGCGGCGGCGGCCACGGTCGTGTTCGTCATCATGTTGATGGCGGGGACTGGAACGATCGCGTCGAACTGGTCGCGATCCGTGATCGACCTGCGCGAGCTCCGAGCGGCGATCGCCTCGGTGCGGCCGGGCACGCGCGTGCTGGTGGTGAGGGCGACGCCCGAGGCTCATCCGGCCTACTGGGCGGGCGATGCGCGGCGGCGCCGGCTGCTCGGGATGACCACCGAACTGCACATGGCAGCGCTGCTGCTGATCGAGCACCACGCCTTCTGGCCGCTGCTGTTCACCACACCGTCTCAGCAGCCGGTGTTGGTGCTGCCGCCCTATCGCGAACTCGCGAACGTGGGCGGCCTGCCGCCCGACTACCACACGTTGTTCATCGAACATGTCGCGGCGGCGGGGCTGCCGGACGCGCCCTATCTTGCGCACTGGCGCGACCGGTTCGACGCGATCCTGGTGCTGGATGCCGACGGGGTGCCCGAGCTGGAGCAGAAGCTGCCGGAGGGGCTCGCGCTGGTGGCGGATACCGGGTTCGCGGCTCTGATCCGGATAAGGCCAGGGGCTCTGCCCCTGGACCCCGCTAAGGGCAGTCGCCCTTAGAACCCATTCGTTTAAGTTTGGAGGATCCAAGGGGTGACTACCCCTTGGCGGGTCCAGGGCAGAGCCCTGGCCTTCTTCCCCATCAGGCGCGCTGGTAGGGCCGATAAGGCAGGCTCCGATTGATGGCCAGCGCCGCGATCGCCGCGCCGCCCGCAGCCACACTCACCTGGCTCAAGCCCTGCACCACGTCGCCGGCCGCGAACAGGCCAGGAACGCGCGTTTCGTGATGCGCGTCGACCAGGATCGCGCCGTCCTCGTCGAGCTCCGCGCCGATCTCGCGGGCGAGCGCCGAGCGCGGCTCCCAGCCGAGTGCCGAATAGAGCGTGTCGAAGCGATGCGAGGCGCCGCTGTCCATGTGCCACTCGGCGATCCGGTCCGCCTCGATCGCCAGACGTGCCACGGGCTCGCGCAGGATCCGGATGCCGGCGGCTTCGAGTTCCGCCGCGTCCTCGGCGTCCAAGTCGAGCGAACGGCCCAGCGTGAGCACCGTGAGATCGTCGGTGTAGGCTCGCAGCATCAGCGCCTCGCGCACCCGGCATTTGCCGTAGCCGATCAGCGCCACCCGCTGCCCGCTGACCTCGTAGGCGTCGCACACCGGGCAGTGCCGGACCAGGCCGCGGCGGACGGCGTCGCGGATGCCGGGCAGCGCCGGTTCCCGATCGACGCCGCCGGTCGCGATCAGCACGCGCGGCGCCTCCATCGCGCGGCCGTCGAGCATAGCTGTGAAGCTGCCATCCGGTACGTTTGCAAGATGCTCCACCTCGCCCGTGACGATGCGCGCGCCATAGCGCGTCGCCTGGTCGCGGAGGCGCTCGAGGAGTGCCGGGCCGCCGATCCCGTCGGGGAAGCCGGGGATGTTGTGCGACACCGGGATCCAGTCCGCCCGGGGCGCGCCGCTATCCACCACGACCACGTCGCGACGAAACCGGCCCAGATAGGTGGCGGCGACGAGTCCCGCAGGACCGGCGCCGATGATCAGGGCGTCCATGGCTGCACTCCGGTGAATGACCCGGCAACGGGAGACAAGTCGGCGGGTTCGCCGGCCGCGCCGCGTCGCGCGCGGAGCGAGATCGCAGCACCCCGAGCCTCTGCCAGGTCGTTACCGCCTGGAGGTGGCAGGAGGCGGTGGTCGCGACCTCCCCTCCCATGATTGAGCAGCGCTCTCATTTGCGAGGGGGGAACCAATCGCGACGCTCCCCGTCTTCGGGAGTGACCGCATTGGCGGGAGGAGTGACGATGAACAGAACTGTGGTCCGTGCAGCCCTGGTGGCGCTGCCCCTCGCAGCGCTCGCTTTCGCCCGTCCGGCCGCCGCGATCGGCGGCCTGGCGCCGATGGAAGAGGAGCCGAACAAGGGCAACGTTCTGACGGTGGCGCCGATCGAGGTGACGATGGAGTTCGGCACGGATATTGACCCGGCCAAGAGCGGCTTCACGGTCACGGACGAGCACGGGAAAGATGCCGGCGTCGAGAAGTCGAAGCTGTCGAAGACCGATCCGCGGATGCTGACGATGGGCCTGCAGCAGCCGCTCGATGCGGGCGTGTACTCCGTGAAATGGCACGCGGTGAGCCCGACCGGTCAGAAGAACCACGGCGGCTATATTTTCACGGTCCAGCATGGCGCCGCGATGCACAAGCTCGACCATTGAACGTGAACGGTCCGGGCGCGTTGGCGTCTGATCGGAAACAGGGAGGGAGATGTCGCCATGGACCGCCCGCTTGAGATCGCGTTTCACAACATCCACAGCTCCGAGACGGTCGAGATCGAGATCCGCGAGCACGTGGAGCGGCTGGAGAAGCGCTTTCCGCATCTGATCGGGTGTCGTGTCTCGGTCGAGGCGCTGCACCGCAATCATTCGAACGGCAACCTGCCTGAGGTGCACATCGTTCTTTCGGTGCCCGGCCGCGATCTCGTCGTGTCGCACGAGCAGAAGAAGGCCGAGCAGAAGCGCAACCACCCCACCATCCACTCGGTGTTGAAGGACAGCTTCAAGGCCGCCGAGCGCCAGCTCGAGAGCTTCAAGGGGAAATTGCGCGAGGATACCAGCAAGCCGTCGGGCTCTGCCATGGCCGGGCAGGTGACGCTGATCGAGCCGGGGGCCGACCACGGCTACCTGCTGAACAGCACGGGATCGCAGCTCTACTTTCATCGGGACAGCGTCACCAACGGCGAATTCGCGAAACTGCAGCCGGGCACGCTCGTCCACTACGTGGAAGAGGCGGGTGATGCCGGACCGGTCGCGGTCAAAGTGCGCCTGGTGGTCAGCGACAACGAGAAGCACGAGCGCGCTGCATGAGCACGTAGAATGCACGTCGTGACGCGGGAGAGCGCCGAACAGGCGGCTCACGTCGCGGCACGGCTTGTGTTGCAGGTGCTGCAGGCGAAGCCGGACGCGGTGCTCGGCCTGGCGACTGGTCGCACCATGGAGGCCGTTTACGCCGAGCTGGGGCGGCTGCACCGCCACGAAGCGCTCGATTTCGGCTCATGCCGCTCGTTCAACCTCGACGAATATATCGGGCTCGAGACCGGCGACACGCGGTCGTTCCGTCACTTCATGCATCAGCATTTTGCGCGCGTCGTGAACATCGCTCCCTCCCGCATGCATCTCCCGGCCGACGATGCGGACGCCTATGAGCGCTCGATCCTGGCGTCTGGCGGCATCGACCTGCAACTGCTCGGCATCGGCGACAACGGCCATATCGGTTTCAACGAGCCTGGCACACCGTTCACCGCGCGGACACATGTCACGACACTGACCGCAAGCACGCGCCGGCAGAACGCTGCGATGTTCGGCAGCGTTGAGGATGTGCCGACCCGCGCCATCACAATGGGGATCGGCACGATACTGGAAGCACGAAAGATCGTTCTGCTGGCCACGGGGAACGCCAAGGCGGCGATTCTTGCGAAGGCGTTGCGCGGTCCTGCCACGAAGGCCGTGCCTTGCTCGGCGCTGCAACTTCATCGCGACTGCACTGTCGTGGCGGATGATGCGGCGACGAAGACGCTGGGGCTTTGCCCCAGACCCCACCAGGACCGAGCCGGTCCTGGACCTGGCTAGACTTGACTGATTGCGTCTACGCGGCTTTGGGCGACCTGCAGGCGGTCGGCAGCTTTGGGCACCGCGTCTAGATTGGTCATGTCGACGCCATCCCACTCGTCCTGCGCGTCCGCTAGACGCTTCTCCGCGTCGCCGCGATCGATCTCGCCGGGCGGAACAGCGTCATCGGCCAGCACCGTGCAGCGATCCGCAGTGATCTCCGCGAAACCGCCGGCGACATACAGCTGGTCGGTGACCTCGTCGCCCTCGTAGAGCGACACGACTCCGCCGCGCAACAGCACGATCATCGGTGCGTGCTGCTCCATCGCAGCGAGGTCGCCCTCGACGGATGGCACCACCGCCATGTCCACGCTCTTGGACACCAGGATCTTCTCCGGGCTCACGATCTCGACCTTGATCGGCATGCCAGCGTCAGTCCTTCTTCTGGCTCTTCTCGTGCTTCTCGACCGCCTCTTCGATCGCGCCCACCATGTAGAAGGCGCTCTCGGGGAGATGGTCGTACTCGCCGGCGACGATCGCCTTGAACGAGCGCACGGTGTCCTTCACGTCGACCAGCTTGCCCGGTGCACCGGTGAACACTTCGGCGACGTGGAAAGGCTGGCTCAGGAAGCGCTGGATTTTTCTCGCGCGCGCGACGGTGAGTTTGTCGTCTTCCGAGAGCTCGTCCATACCGAGGATCGCGATGATGTCCTGCAGCGACTTGTAGGTTTGCAGGATGCGCTGCACGTCGCGCGCGACCTGGTAGTGCTCCTCGCCCACGATGCGCGGGTCGAGCGAACGCGAGGTGCTGTCGAGCGGGTCGACTGCCGGATAGATGCCGAGCTCCGCGATCGAGCGGTTCAGCACCGTGGTCGCGTCCAGATGAGCGAACGAGGTCGCGGGCGCCGGGTCTGTGAGGTCGTCGGCCGGTACGTAGATCGCCTGCACCGAGGTGATCGAGCCGTTTTTGGTGGACGTGATCCGCTCCTGCAGCTGGCCCATGTCGGTCGCCAGCGTCGGCTGGTAGCCCACCGCCGAGGGGATGCGCCCGAGCAACGCCGAAACTTCTGAGCCTGCCTGCGTAAATCGAAAAATGTTGTCGACGAAGAAAAGAACATCCTGATTTTCTTCGTCGCGGAAATACTCTGCCAGCGACAGGCCCGACAGCGCCACGCGTGCGCGCGCACCCGGCGGCTCGTTCATCTGGCCGTAGACCAGCGCCACTTTCGAGCCCTCGGTCGAGCCGTTCTCGCCGAGCTTGATCACGCCGGCGTCGATCATCTCGTAGTAGAGGTCATTGCCCTCGCGCGTGCGCTCGCCCACACCCGCGAACACCGAGACGCCACCATGCGCTTTGGCCACGTTGTTGATCAGCTCCTGGATCAGCACCGTCTTGCCGACGCCGGCGCCACCGAACAACCCGGTCTTGCCGCCCTTGAGGTACGGGCAGAGCAGGTCGATCACCTTGATGCCGGTGATCAGGATCTCGGCCGCGGCTGCCTGGTCGGCAAACGACGGCGCGTCGCGGTGAATGGAGTAGGTCTTCTTCGCGTTGATCGGGCCGCGCTCGTCGATCGGTTCGCCGATCACGTTGAGGATGCGCCCCAGCGTTTCGGGCCCGACCGGCACCTGGATCGCGCTTCCCGTGTCGGTTACCTCGCCGCCGCGCACCAGCCCGTCGGTCGTGTCCATCGCGATGCAGCGCACCGTGCGCTCGCCGATCTCCTGCGCCACTTCCAAGACGAGCTTGTTGTTGCCGTTCTTGGTGATCAGCGCATTCTGGATGTAGGGTAGCTGGCCTTCGAACTCGACATCGACCACCGCGCCGCGGATCTGCGTGATGGTGCCGACATTGTTGCGGCCCGGCATGGGTGCGCCCGCGGGACGGTCGATGACTTCGGACATGGAGCTGCTCCTACTCGCGGGATCAGACGGCTTCGGCGCCGGAGATGATCTCGATCAGTTCGCTGGTGATGCTGGCCTGCCGCGTCTGGTTGTAGCGCAGCGAAAGCCGATCGATCGCCTTGCCCGCGTTGCGGGTGGCGTTGTCCATCGCGGTCATCCGCGCCGCCTGCTCGCCGGCGCCGCTTTCCAGGATCGCTGACAGCACCTGGATCGCGATGTTGCGCGGCAGCAGGCGCTTGAGGATTTCTCCCGCGTCGGGCTCGAACTCGTAGGGGGCGGCGTCCGCCTCCTCGTTGTCGTTGTCGGGGAGCGGGACCGGTATCAGCTGCTGCTCGGTCGGCACCTGCGACATGGTGTTGACGAAGCGGTTATAGACCAGCGTGCAGCGGTCGAACTCGCCATCGGCATGGAGTTTTGCCAGCGTCTCGCCGACCTTTTCCGCTTCCGCGAAGCCCACCGACTTCAGGCCCGCATACGAGACCTGGTCAACGAGCTGGCCGGGGAAATCGCGACGCAGGATGTCGCCGCCCTTGCGGCCCACGGTCAGGAACTTGACGGTCTTGCCCTCGCTCTGCAGCCGGCGCGCGAGATTGCGGGCGTAGCGCGCGACGTTGCTGTTGAAGCCGCCGGCGAGACCGCGATCGGCGGTCACCGCCACGATCAGATGCGTCTGGTCGCGCCCGTTCCCGCGCAGCAGGGCGGGCACGTCCTGGCTGTCGGCCGCCGAACGCGCCAGGTTCTCCAACATGCGCCGCATGGCCTGGGCGTAGGGCCGCGCGGCCTCGGCGCGGAGCTGCGCGCGACGCAGCTTGGACGCCGCCACCGTCTTCATGGCGCTGGTGATCTTGCGCGTCGACTTCACGCTGTTGATGCGCGCGCGAAGCTCCTTCAGCGAGGGCATGTGCGGCTCAGCGCCCCTGGTTGAAGCGCTCCGCGAACTTGCCGATGAAGTCGCCGAGCTTGGCCTCGGTCTCCTTCTTCAGTTCGCGGTCGTTGCGGATGGCGGTGAGGATCTCCGCGCCGTTCTGGCGGATGTCGACCAGCAGGTCGGCCTCGAAGGCGACCACGCGGTTCACATCGATCTTGTCGAGATAGCCGCGCGTGCCGGAGAAGATCGAGACCACTTGCTCCTCGACCGGCAGCGGCGAGAATTGCGGCTGCTTGAGCAGTTCCGTCAGGCGCGCGCCGCGGGCGAGCAGCTGCTGCGTCGATGCGTCGAGATCCGACGAGAATTGCGCGAACGCCTGCATCTCGCGGAACTGCGCGAGCTCCAGCTTGATCTTGCCGGCGACCTGCTTCATCGCCTTGATCTGTGCGGCGGAACCCACACGCGACACCGACGCGCCCACATTCACCGCAGGCCGGATGCCACGAAAAAAAAGTTCGGTCTCGAGGAAGATCTGGCCGTCGGTGATCGAGATCACGTTGGTCGGGATGTAGGCGGCGACGTCGCCCGCCTGCGTCTCGATCACGGGCAGCGCGGTCAGCGACCCCGCACCGAACTCGTCGGACATCTTGGCCGCGCGCTCGAGCAGGCGGGAGTGGAGATAGAACACGTCGCCGGGATAGGCCTCGCGGGCCGGCGGCCGGCGCAGCAGCAGCGACATCTGCCGGTAGGCGACGGCCTGCTTCGACAGGTCGTCATAGGCGATCAACGCATGCTTGCCGCTGTCGCGAAAGAACTCGCCCATCGTGCAGCCGGTATAGGGTGCCAGGAATTGCAGCGGCGCCGGCTCGGATGCGGTGGCCGCCACCACGATCGTGTAAGGCATGGCGCCCGATTCCTCGAGCTGGCGCACGATCGCCGCCACCGTCGAGCGCTTCTGCCCGATCGCGACGTAGATGCAGAAGAGCTTGTCCGCCTCGGCCTCGGAGTCGTGCACGGTCTTCTGGTTGATGATCGTGTCGATGATGATCGCGGTCTTGCCGGTCTGGCGGTCGCCGATGATCAGCTCGCGCTGGCCGCGCCCGATCGGCACCAGCGTGTCGATCGCCTTGATGCCGGTCTGCATCGGCTCGTGCACCGATTTCCGCGGCATGATGCCGGGCGCCTTCACTTCGGCGCGGCGCATCTCGACGTCGGTGAGCGGCCCCTTGCCGTCGATCGGCTGGCCGAGCCCGTCGACCACGCGGCCCAGCAGCCCGCGGCCGACCGGCACCGACAGAATATCGCCGGTGCGGGTGACGGTGTCGCCTTCGCGGATCCGGCGGTCGTCGCCGAAGATCACGATGCCGACGTTGTCGCTCTCGAGGTTCAGCGCCATGCCTTTCAGGCCGGCGCCGGGGAACTCGACGAGCTCGCCCGCCATCACGTTGGCGAGCCCAAAGACGCGCGCGATGCCGTCCCCCACCGACAGCACCTGGCCGGTCTCGGCCATCACGGAGTCCGTATCGAAACTCGCGATCTGCTGCTTGAGGATGTCGGAGATCTCGGCCGGACGGATGTCCATCACGCGGCTCCCTTCATGCGGTAGGCCAGGCGCTGGAGCCGGCTCTTGAGTGATGCGTCGAACAGGCGGGCGCCGACGCGGAGCGTGAGCCCGCCGAGAAGCGACGGATCGACGGTCTCGTCGATCCGCACGTTGGAGTAGCCGGCCGTCGCCAGGCGCGCCGCGATCTGCGCGCGTTGCACGTCGGTGAGCTTGTGGGCGGTGGCGACCGCGGCGGTGACGATGCCGCGACGCGACGCTGCCAGCTCCGCAAACGCGCCCAGGATCGAATGGAGTGCGGGCAGCCGCCGATTGGCCGCGACCACGCCCACGAAATGGCGGATCAACGTGGAAAAACCCTGGCCTTCGAGCACGGCCGAGATCGCGCGCTTCCCTTCCGCGATCGGCACCACCGGGCTCGCGAGCATGCGCGCGAGCTCCGGGCTTTCATCGATCAGCCTGGCGAGCGACGTCGCTTCGTCGACCGCCCGGTCGAGCTCGCGCCGCTCGGCCGCGAGATCATAGAGAGCGCCGGCATAGCGGGCGGGCACCGGGCCGGTCGCGCCATGCGACCCCGACACCGCAAGCCCGCGCCCACCGCCTGCATTTTCCCCCGAGGTTGACCCCCCGCTCACGCCCGTTTCCACCCCTATGGTAATGTTGGGGCGGCCTTACCATGCGACCTGCGCCCCGTCGAGCCGTGGCGAGCGAAGGCAGGCCAGCCGGGCAGTCGAGCTGTGGCGGGCGAGGACGGTCACGCCGCTGTGGGCATCGCAGGCTCACGGCGGCAGCGCGTCACCAGATGCCGTCGAGCGCCATCTCCATCCGGTCCTCGATCCGGCCGATGCCGGGCAGCGCCGCGATCCGCCGCAGCAGGTGGAGGCGGCGGTCCTCGTCGGCGATCCGGCCTTCCAGCGTCGCGATCCCGCCATGCACGCGCGCCACGAGCCACTCGCCGGCGCGGATGTCGTGGGCTTCGGCCTGGACCTGGCGCTCCAGCTCACGATCGCGGCTCTCGGCTCGCACGGGCGAGCCCACCGCACCCGAGGCGTATCGGTCGCGCGCCTGGGCGCGCACCAGGTCGTCGCGCGTCAGCACCCCGGTCAGGCGGCCGCCCTCGACCACCGGCAGGCAGAAGATGCGGTCGCGCACCATCAGGCGCGCGGCCTCGGCGACCAGGGTCCGCTCGGACACGGTCAGCACGTCACGCGTCATCACGGCGCCGACCGTGGCGCCGGTGCAGCGGAGCGCGAAGGTGGCTCGCAGCTCGTCGTCGCCGAGCAGCTCGTGGACCCCGTCGTAGCGGCCGGCGGCCCCGCGCCCGAGCACGCGCATCAGGTCGTGGTCGCTGAGGATGCCCACCAGGCGGCGATCGGTGTCGACCACCGGCATCGACGAGTGCTCGCGATCGACGAACAGGCTCATCGCCTGCGTCAGGCGCATGCCGGGCGACAGCATGGCCACGTCGCGGGTCATGACGGTGGCGACCGGAAGTGTCGCGACTGCGGAAACGTCAAGGAAAGCCTCGACGGATGGATGGGTCATTGCCCGCTCCTCCCTAACTTTTTGTTGGGAGGAATGTGTACCCGGTGGGAGCACCGGGCAATGGCCCCAGTTACACGTCGATGACGTTATTATCCCCGGAGAGCGGTCACCATCGTGGACCCGAGTGCCGCCGGCGTCTCGGCGACGTAGATCCCGGCAATCCTCATCGCCTCGATCTTGGCTTCGGCGGTATCGCGGCCGCCCGAGATCACCGCGCCCGCATGGCCCATGCGACGACCCTTCGGTGCGGTGGCACCCGCGATGAAGCCCACGACCTTCTTGTGGGACTTGGTGCGCGCCAGGAACTCGGCCGCGTCGATCTCGCTGGGTCCGCCGATCTCGCCGATCATGATGATCGACTCTGTCTCGGGGTCGGCCAGGAACATCTCGAGCACCTCGATGAAGTCGGTGCCCTTGACCGGGTCGCCGCCGATGCCGACGCAGGTCGACTGGCCGAGGCCGGCGGCCGTGGTCTGCGCCACCGCCTCGTAGGTGAGCGTGCCGGAGCGCGACACGATGCCCACGGTGCCGCGGCGGTGGATGTGGCCCGGCATGATGCCGATCTTGCAGGCGCCGGGCGTGATCACGCCGGGGCAGTTCGGGCCGATGAGCCGCGAGCGCGAGCCCTCGAGCGCGCGCTTCACGCGCACCATGTCGAGCACCGGGATGCCCTCGGTGATGCACACGATCAGCGGGACCTCGGCGTCGATCGCCTCGAGGATGGAGTCCGCCGCGAACGGCGGCGGCACGTAGATCGCGGACGCGGTCGCACCCGTCTGGGCCACGGCCTGCGCCACCGTGTCGAACACGGGCAGTTCCATATGGATCTGGCCGCCCTTGCCGGGGGTCACGCCGCCCACGACCTTGGTGCCGTATTCGATCGCCTGCTGCGAGTGGAACGTGCCCTGGGCGCCCGTAAAACCCTGGGTGATGACGCGCGTGTCGGCGTCGACGAGAACGGCCATTTATGCGGCCTCCTTCACGGCCTTGGTCACCTTGGAGGCGGCGTCGGCGAGGTTGTTTGCGGGGATGATCGCAAGTCCGCTCTCGGCCATGATCTTCTTGCCGAGTTCTACGTTCGTGCCTTCGAGGCGGACCACCAGAGGCACCGTGACGGACAGCTCGCGGGCGGCGGCGATGACGCCCTCGGCGATGATGTCGCACTTCATGATGCCGCCGAAGATGTTGACCAGGATGCCCTTCACGTTCGGGTCGGACAGGATGATCTTGAACGCTTCGGTCACGCGCTCGCGGGTGGCGCCGCCGCCGACGTCGAGGAAGTTGGCGGGCTCGGCGCCGTAGATCTTGATGATGTCCATGGTCGCCATGGCCAGGCCGGCGCCGTTCACCATGCAGCCGATATTGCCGTCCAGCGCCACGTAGGAGAGAGAGTGGCGCGCGGCCTCGAGCTCCTTGGGGTCCTCTTCGGCCTCGTCGCGCAGCGCCTCGATGTCGGCGTGGCGGTAGAGCGCGTTGTCGTCGAACGAGACCTTCGCATCCAGGGCGACGATCTCGCCGGCCTTCGTCACCACCAGCGGGTTGATCTCGACGATCGCGCAGTCCAGCGCCACGAACGCCTTGTACATCGCGCCCAGGAACTTGCCGAACACGCCGACCTGCTTGCCGGTCAGGCCCAGGCCGGCCGCCAGCTTGCGGCCATGGAAGGGCATGATCCCAATGGCGGGGTCGATCGCAACCCGGAGAATTTTCTCGGGATGGCTCTCGGCCACCTCCTCGATCTCCATGCCGCCCTCGGTGGACGCCATCACCAGCACGCGCGAGGTGGAGCGGTCGACGAGGAGGGACAGATAGAGCTCGCGGGCGATGTCGCAGCCGGCCTCGATGTAGAGCCGCTGCACCAGGCGGCCGGCCGGGCCGGTCTGCTTGGTGATCAGCACGTGGCCGAGCATCGCGTCGGCGGCTTCGCGCACGTCGGCGGGCGATTTCGCGAGCCGGACGCCGCCCTTGCCGCCCGGATCGTCGGCGAAGCGGCCGGCGCCGCGGCCGCCGGCGTGGATCTGGCTCTTCACCACGTAGATCGGACCGGGAAGCTTCCCGGCCGCAGCCTCGGCTTCTTCGGGGGTCGTGGCGAGGAAACCGTCGAGCACGGCGACGCCGTAGCCCTTGAGCAATTCCTTCCCCTGGTATTCGTGAATGTTCACGTCGCACGACCTCCCGGACAGGATTTATGTGCGCCGCAACACAGACCCGCGGTTCGGCGGTGTCAAGGCGGAACGGGACAAACCTGTCGCCTGGCCGGGGGAACGTAAGGCTGGTGGAAGGCCAGGGTGCCGCCCTGGACCCGCTGGGGCCTTGGGCCCCAGACCCTATTTGTGACGGACTGGCCGCCATTCCGGGGCGTCCGCGACGATATGCGCACCGATCGTTGCGGGTCGCCACGCGCACCAGCTCAACCAGCCGACCGCGTTTGCTGGCCGTCTTCTTGCAAAGCTTGCGCGGATCAGGATGTCGGAGTTCAGGAGATGACGATCGGCCGACGTGACATGATGACCGGCTTCGGCACCGCAGCTTTGGCATCGGCGGCTGAGCCGAGCGGCGCCGCGGCACGGCCTCGGCTGGTGCTGGAACCGGCGCGACCGGAGGATCCGCACTTCATGGCGATGGCGATCGCCGAAGGCGTGAAATCCCGCTACGCCTTCGGCAGCGTCATCGTGCGCGACGGCACGGTGCTGGCGGTCGGCCACAACATGGGCGCCGAGCGGCACGATCCGACCGCGCATGGCGAGATGGTCGCGATCCAGAACTTTCTGACCGCGCACGGCGCAGACGCGCTGCGTGGCACCACGCTTTATACCAGCGGCGAGCCTTGCCCGATGTGCATGGGCGCGATCCTATGGTGCGGCATCGGCCGGCTGGTCTACGCCGCTTCGATCGCTCAGCTGTCCACCCGGATGCACCAGATCATGGTAACGAGCACCGAACTCGCCGACGCCTGGTTCACGCCGATTTCGATCACCGGCGGTGTTCTCGCCGACGCGGCGATGACGCACTTCTAGGACGTCGACAATGGCCCGATCCATGAGGGCTTGTTCTTGGGGCCTTCTTCTTCTCGCTCCGCCGGCGCGTGCGGCTCCGCGGTCTTGCGCCGGAACATGGCACCCGTCCGTTCGCGCATCGTCTGGAACGTCACGTAGAGCATCGGGATCACGAAGATGCCCACGCACGACGCCGCCAGCATGCCGGCGAACACCGGCGTGCCCACGTCGCGCCGGCGGACGGCGGCCGCGCCGCTCGCGATCACCAGCGGCACCAGGCTGACGATGAACGCGTCGAGGTCATCATCACCGCGCGGAACCGCATGGCGGCACCCTCGGCCGCCGCATCGACGATCGAGGCGCCCGCCTCGCGCCGGTCTTTGGCGAATTCCACGATCAGGATGCCGTTTGGGCTTGGCCGCGCTCGCCGGTGCCGGCCGAGGCTGGGGAGGAAGGCGTCACTTGAAGTGTCTTCACCAACGAGCAAGCTTGCTCCCGTCGGCGGAGCTGATCGTCCGAGGCCGATCAGGCATCCTCCTCACGCGCCGGTTTCACTCGTTCGACGGCCAGGTGTTCAGCGGGCAAGGGAGCTCGCTGAACTTGTAGGTTCCCGGTTTCCAGGCGTAGCAAGTCCGCGGGTCCGATGGGCTGGTCGTGACCTGCACGACGTTGCCGGACGTGGTCAGCAGGTCGGCTGACTGGCCGTCGAGCGAGCCGATGATGGAGACGGCGTCGTGCTTGTCGAGGGCGAGGAAGACGGCGACCGCTTCGTCCGCACCGAGCTGATAGTGGAGGTAGAGGCCGTCCAGGCCCCGAGGCACGTCGCCATAGAGCTGATTGATTCTGGGTTCGTAGCCGTTGGGGAAACGATGCGACCACAGGACCTTGATGCCATGTCCCTGCTTGCGGAGCAGAGCCAGGTCGACTTCGGAGTGGGGCGGGTAGTGCGGGCTCCAGCTTGCCCACAAGACATCATCAGAATTGTCCCTGTAGACGGTGATCAGGGAAAACGAATGAAAGTCGTCGCCGATCAGCGCTCGCGCGGCGTCGAGGGCCTCGACCCTGTCACTGGCCGCGTCGGCGTGACCCGCCATCATCCCCAACGCACAGACCGTCACGAACAAAAGTTCTTTGGTTCTTTCTTTCAAGAAAGAACGAGTCTTCTTCACGTGCACAAGGCCGCTAAGCCTCATTCCGGTCGCGACGGCGGAACATGGCACCCGTCCGTTCGCGCATCGTCTGGAACGTCACGTAGAGCATCGGGATTACGAAGATGCCCACGCACGACGCCGCCAGCATGCCCGCGAACACGGGCGTGCCCACGTCGCGCCGGCTGACAGCGGCCGCCCCCGACGCGATCACCAGCGGCACCAGGCTGACGATGAACGCGATCGAGGTCATCATCACCGCGCGGAACCGCATGGCGGCCCCCTCGGCGGCGGCATCGACGATCGACGCACCCGCCTCGCGCCGGTCTTTGGCGAATTCCACGATCAGGATGCCGTTCTTGGCCGCGAGCGCGATCAGCACGACCAGGCCGATCTGCGCGTAGAGGTCGAGCGACAGGCCGGCGATGGTGATGCCGAGGAATGAGCCGAGCACGCCCACCGTGACCGAGAGGAGAACGGGGATCGGGATCACCCAGGATTCGTAGAGCCCGACCAGGAACAGGAACGCGAACAGCAGCGACATTCCCAGGATGGTGCCGGTCTGGCCGGCCGCCTGGTTCTCCTGGTAGGCGGTGCCGGTCCACTCGTAGGTGTAGCCGTCGGGCAGTTGACCGGACGCCGCACCCATCGCGGCGATCGCGTCGCCCTGGGCGTAGCCTGCACTCTGGCTGCCCTGCACTGTGATCGAGCGGTAGTTGTTGTAGCGGGTGACCACTTGCGGGCCCGTCACGATGCGCAGCGTCGTGAACGCGCGCAGCGGCACGGTGTCGCCCGCGCTGTTGCGGATGTAGATCTTCCACAGATCGTCGATCGAGGACCGGTCGAACGCCTCGCCCTGGACGTTCACCTGCCAGACGCGGCCGTAGAGATTGAAATCGTTCACGTAGGTGCCGCCGAGGGCGGCACCGAGCGTGGTGAAGACATCGCCGATATTGACGCCGAGCGCCTGCGCCTTGACGCGGTCGATGTCGAGGAAGAGCGACGGGTTCGAGTTGGTGAAGGTCGAGAACACCCGCGTCAGGCGCGGATCCTTGTTGGCGTTGGCGACCAGTCCCTGCATGACCGAGCCCATGTCGTTGAAGTCCTGACCCTCCAGGCCCTCGAGCTGGTATTCGAAGCCGCCGGCGGTGCCGAGGCCGATGATCGGCGGCAGGTTGTACGGCAGCACCATCGCGGTGCGCACGCCCTGGCCGATGCCGAAGATGCGGCCGATCAGCCCCTGCGCGCTCTCGGCCACCGTGGTGCGGTCGGCGAACGGCTTGAGCCGGATGAACATGAAGCCGACATTCGGCTCCTGCACGGTGTCGATGATCGAGTAGCCGATCACCTGGAACACGTGCAGCACGCCGGGCAGCGGCGCGATCTTGGCTGCGAGGCCGGCCATCACCGCCGAGGTGCGGGGCACCGAAGCGCCGTCGGGCAGCTGCACCAGCACGAAGAACCCGCCCTGATCCTCTTCAGGCAGGAAGCCCACCGGCAGGCGCAGCTGCAGCCCGAACATGGCGGCCGCACAGAGCGCGATCACCACCAGGCCGGCGATCGAGAAGCGGAGCAGCCGGCGCACCACGGCCGCGTAGCCGAGCCGCGTGCGCTCGATCCCGCCGAGGATGCGGCCCATGATGCCGCGCGGCGGCCCGGAATGGCGCAGGAACACGGCGCACATCGCGGGCGAGAGCGTCAGCGCGTTGAACGCCGAGATCACCATCGCCGACGAGATCGTCACCGCGAACTGCCGGAACAGCTGCCCGGACAGGCCCGGGATGAAGGCGATCGGGATGAACACCGAGAGCAGCACCAGCGTGATCGCGATGATCGGGGCCTGGATCTGCGTCATCGCGAGCTTGGTCGCGTCGTTGGGCGACATCTCGGGATTCTCGCCCATGACGCGCTCGACGTTCTCGACCACCACGATCGCGTCGTCGACCACCAGGCCGATCGCCACCACCAGCGCCAGCAGCGACACCGTGTTGGCCGAGAGGCCGAGCGAGGACAGCACCGCGAACGCGCCGATCAGGCTCACCGGAACGGCGATCGTGGGGATGATGGTCGCGCGGATGCTGCCCAGGAAAAGGAACACCACGATCACGACGATCACGAAGGCTTCGAGAAGGGTTTTGAGGACCTCACGAACCGTGTCGCGCACGAACGACGTGCTGTCGTAGGTGATGTTGTAGCTGAGCCCTTCGGGGAAGCGGTGCGCCAGCTGGGCGAGCTTGCCGTTGACGGCGGCGGCCGTGTTGAGCGCGTTCGCACCCGGCGCCAGGTAGATCGCGATCGGCACGGAGGCGGCGCCGTCGAGCCGCGCCTCGGAGTCGAGGTTCTGCGCGCCGAGCTCGACGCGGGCCACGTCGTTGATGCGGAGCGTCGAGCCGTCCGGGTTGGCGCGCAGCACGATGTTGCCGAACTGCGCGGGCGTGGCCAGGCGGCCGGTGGTCTGCACGCTCAGCTGGTACTGCTGGTCGGCGCCGATCGGGCGGGCGCCGATGCGGCCGACCGCGGCGACCTGACTCTGCGCCGAGATTGCGGTGACGATGTCGCCGGGCGAGACGCCGAGATTGGTCAGGCGGTTGGTGTCGAACCACACGCGCATCGAGTATTTCTGGCGGCTGAGCAGCGTCGCCTGGCCGACACCGGCGATGCGGCTGATCTCGTCGATGACGTTGATCGTCATGTAGTTGGCGATGAACAGCACGTTGTACTTGTTGCCGGGCGCGTAGAAGTTCACGAATTCCAGGATCGCCGACGAACGCTTCTGCACCACCGTGCCTTCGGCCTGCACCTCGGCCGGCAGCTCGGGTGTGGCGGTCTGCACGCGGTTGAGCACGTTGACGGTGTTGACGTCGGGGTTGGTGCCCAGCAGGAACGAGACGGTGAGGTTGTACGAGCCGTCATTGCCGCTGTACGACCGCATGTAGATCATCTTGTCGACGCCCACGATCTGGGCCTCGATCGGCTGGGCCACGGCGGCCTCCACCACGGCCGCCGAGGCGCCCGGGTAGGTGGCACTCACGGACACCTGCGGCGGCACGATGTCGGGGAATTGGGCGACCGGCAGCCGCGTGAGGCCCACCAGGCCTGCCAGTGTGATGACGATCGAGATGACGACCGCGAGCCGCGGCCGGTCGATGAAGACGGCGGAGATCATCGCCCGGCGGCACCCGAGCCGTTGCCCTGGCCGCCGGGCGGGGTGACGTTGCGCGTGTTCTCGCGGGCCTGCTCGGGCGCGGTGGTGACGCTCGAGGGCGACCCGAGGGCCGTGTTCTGCGGCTTGCCGGGCGTCACCTTGCCGCCGTCACGCACGCGCTGGATGCCGTCCACGATCACCGCGGAATTGTCCGGCAGCCCGCTGAGGACGGCGATGTCGGTGCCGGTCTGCTCGCCGGTGTGGATGTTCACGCGATGGGCCACGTTGTCGGGCCCGACGGTGAACACGTAGGAGCCCTGCTGGTCGCTCAGAACCGCCGATTGCGGAATGGTGAGCAGCTCGAGCGGCTGCGGCGCGTTCAGCTGCACGGTCACGAACTCGCCGCTGACCAGCTGGCGGTCGCCGGTGCCGCCGCCGCCAGGCCCCCGCTTCGGATTGGCGATCGTGGCGCGCAGCGTGACCGTGTCGGTGGTGTTGGAGACTACCGGGGCCACGTAGTCGAGCTTGGCGTCCGCGTCGTAGATCGTGCCCGTGTTCAGCTTGAGCTTGATCTTGAGCGAGCCGATGCCGCCGGTCTTGCCATATTTGTCCTGCAGCTGGGACAGATCGCGCTCGGAGATCGGGAACAGGACATACATCGGGTCCTGGGTCTCGATGGTGGCCAGCGTGCCGCTGGTCGGGCCCACCACGTTGCCGGGGTTGACCGCGGTCGCCGTGATGCGGCCGTCGACCGGCGAGCGGATCTCGGTGTAGCCGAGGTTGATCTGGGCGGTTTTCAGGGTGGCCGCCGCCGTCAGCACCGCGGCCGCCTGGCTGCGCGCGGTGGATAGCGTCTGGTCGTAGTTCGACTTCTGGCCGGCCGGCGTGTTGAGCAGCCGCTGCTGGCGCTCGAACTGGACCTGCGCGTAGGCGACCTGCGCCTGCGCCTGCTGCAGCGTGCCCTGATCCGCCTCGACCGCCGCCTGGTAGGGTGGCTGCTCGATGACGTAAAGCAGCTGACCCTTGGTCACTTCGGAGCCCTCGACGAACAGGCGTTGCTCGAGATAGCCGGTCACGCGGGCGATCAGCGCCACGCTGTCGACCGCCTGGATGCGGCCGACATACTCGCTGGTCTCGACCACCGGCGCCCGATGCGCCTGCATGGTGCCGACGGCGGGGCTCGGCGCCGCCGGAGGCTTCTGGGCATGGGCCGCGGTGGCGGCGAGGAGCATCGGCACCGCTGTCAGCAGTACGCCGTGGAACCGAGACATGGCAGGTCCTCGAAGAGGCCGCGCCAACGCCAGGCGAGGCCGGAGCCGCCATCGGGCGGCCTACGTGCAGCGAGCCACCCGTTGGGAGGCGACGTGGAAGAACTACGTCCAAGCTGATCAACCGGTCAAACCTCGCGCACCGTGCGCGGGGAACCCGGCCTCGGCGACGCCGCTTGTGCGAGGGTCCCACCGCGAAAGGCCGCCCTCATGCGCTCGACAAGTTCGCTTTCGACGGCTTCCATCAGCGGGGATGCCACGTGGCGTCGGTGACCGCCCGCCGGCACGCGATGCCGCACGGTGCGGAGATCGCGGCGGGCGGCGGCGTCCGCTTCCGCCTGTGGGCGCCGGGCTGCGAGCAGGTCGGGCTGGTGATCGAGAGCGGACCCACGCTGGCGCTCGAGAAGCAGGACGGCGGCTGGCACGAGCTGGTGACGACCGAGGCCGGCCCCGGCACGCTCTACCGGTTCCGCGTCAATGACGGCTTGCTGGTGCCCGACCCCGCCAGCCGCTTCCAGCCGCAGGACGTGCACGGCCCGAGCGAGGTGATCGATCCCACCGCGTTCGCCTGGGAGGACGAGTTCGCGGGCATCCCCTGGGAGGAGGCGGTCGTCTACGAGCTCCATATCGGCAGCTTCACCCCGGAGGGCACGTTCGCCGCGGCGGTGGAAAAGCTCGACCATCTGGTGCGGCTCGGCGTCACCGCGATCGAGATCATGCCGGTGGGCGACTTCCCGGGCGCGCGCAACTGGGGCTACGACGGCGTGCTGCCCTATGCGCCGGACAGCGCTTACGGACGGCCCGAGGACCTCAAGAACCTGGTGGCGCAGGCGCACCAGCGCGGGCTGATGGTGATCCTCGACGTGATCTACAATCATTTCGGGCCGGACGGGAATTACCTGCCGGTCTACGCGCCGGGCTTCTTCACCGAGCGCCACAAGACGCCCTGGGGGGCGGGCATCAACTACGACGGCGAGGACAGCCGCCCGGTGCGCGACTTCGCGATCGGCAACGCGCTCTACTGGCTGGAGGAGTTCAACCTCGACGGGCTCAGGCTCGACGCGGTGCACGCGATCATGGACGACAGCCGCACGCATCTGCTCGACGAGCTCGCGGCCGCGGTGCGCGCGATGCGCGGCGCGCGGCCGACGCATCTCATCCTGGAGAACGAGGAGAACGAGGCGCGACGCCTGATGCGCGACGAAGCTGGCGCGCCGGAGGCGTTCACCGCGCAGTGGAATGACGACGTGCATCACGTGCTGCACGTGGCGGCGACCGGCGAGGACGAGGGCTACTACAAGGAATATGCCGGCCGCACCGACCTGCTCGCGCGCGCACTCGCCGAAGGCTTCGCGTTCCAGGGCGAGATGATGACCTATAGCGGCAAGCAGCGCGGCGAGCGGAGTGCGACACTGCCGCCCGCGGCGTTCGTCGCCTTTACGCAGAACCACGACCAGGTCGGCAATCGCGCATTCGGCGATCGGCTGAGTGCGACCGTGGCGGAGCCCCGGCTGCGGGCGCTCGCGTCGGTCCTGCTGCTGCTGCCGCAGGTGCCGATGATCTTCATGGGCGAGGAATGGAACACGACAGCGCCGTTCCCGTTCTTCTGCGATTTCTCCGGCGATCTGGCCGACGCGGTCCGGCAGGGACGACGCGACGAGTTCAAGCGCTTCGCCGCCTTCCAGGACCCCGCGCAGCGCGACCGCATCCCCGACCCGCTTGCCGAGAGCACGTTCCTCTCCGCCAAGCTGGATTGGGACCAGGCCGACAACGAGCATGCGCGCTTCGTGACCGGGCTTCTCGGCCTCCGCCGCCGCTTCGTGACGCCGCTGATCGCGCATATCAGGCATGGCGGCACGCATCGCGAGCTGGGCGGGAGCGCGGTCGAGATCACCTGGGATGCGGGCGAGGCCGGACATCTCGTGCTCGCCTGCAACCTGTCGGACGCCGCAATCACGCTTCCGGATCCGAAGGGCGAGGTGTTCCACGCGCAGGGTGACGGCGCCTGGTCGGTGCGATGGTCTCGCCTCGATGTCGGAGGAGAGGCGTCGTGAGCACATCGATGTCCGACAGGATCGTTCCGCGCGCTACTTACCGGCTGCAGTTCCGGAAGGAGTTTGGCTTCCGCGACGCCGAGGCGATCGCGCCCTATCTCGCCCGGCTCGGTGTCAGCCATGTCTACGCCTCATCCTATCTGAAGGCGCGGCCCGGCAGCACGCATGGCTACGACATCACCGACCATGCAGCACTCAATCCCGAATTGGGGACCGAAGAGGATTTTTCGGCCATGTGCGCGGCGTTCGGCGCGAACGGGCTCGGCCAAATCCTCGATCTCGTGCCGAACCACATGGGTGTGGGCGGCTCGGACAACGCGTTCTGGCTCGACGTGCTCGAATGGGGCCCGCATTCGGAACATGCCGGCTGGTTCGACATCGACTGGGATCCGTCGCGACGCTACCTGCACGAGAAGCTGCTCGTACCGTTCCTGGGCGACCAGTACGGCGTCGAGCTCGAGGCGGGCAATCTCAAGCTGATATTCGACGCGGAGGCCGGAACGCTGGCCGTCTGGGCCTATGAGACGCACAAGCTGCCGGTGTGCCCGCTGCATTACGACCGCATCCTGGGACACGACGATGCAGGGCTGGAGAAGCTCGGCGATGCGTTCTCGGACCTGCCCTCGTGGCGGCCGCAGGTGGCCGCCCGCGCCGTGGTGCTGAAGGGCATGCTCGCCGCCCTGATCCGCGAGAACGACGCGTCGCGCGCGAGCCTCGATGCCGTGCTCGCCCGCATCAACGCGTCGGCTGCCGAGCTTGGCGCCATCATCGAGGAGCAGTTCTGGCGCGTGGCCAGCTTCCACGTCGCGGGCGACGACATCAACTACCGTCGTTTCTTCAACATCAACGATCTCGCCGGCATCCGCATGGAGCTGCCGGTGGTGTTCGAAGCCGCACATGCGCGCGTGCGCCGGATGCTCGAGGACGGCACGCTGGACGGCATCCGCATCGACCATATCGACGGTCTGCTCGATCCCAAGGAGTATCTTGAACGTCTGCGTGCGTGCTCGGAGCGTCCCTTCTATCTCGTGGTGGAAAAGATCCTCGCGCGCCACGAGCAGCTGCGCCCCGAATGGCCGGTGGAAGGCACCACCGGCTACGATTTCACCAACCAGGTGCTGGGCGTGCTGGTCGACCCGAGCGGCGAGGAGGCGTTCACCCGCTTCTACCAGAGTTTTACCAACGACCAGACGCCGTTCCGCCGCATCGTGCATGCCTGCAAGCTGCGCATCATGGACAACGAGATGGCGAGCGAGCTCAACGTGCTCGGTCGGGACGCCGGACGGGTGGCGCAGCAGAACCCGAAAACCGCCGATTTCACCCGCAACCTTCTGCAGCGCGCGATCCGCGAGGTGGTGGCGGCGTTCCCCGTCTACCGCACCTACATCGACCGCGACGGCAAACCGTCCGACACCGATCGCCGCGATCTCGACTGGGCGTTCACCACCGCGCGCCGTGCCGCGCGCGACCTGCCGCCGAGCGTATTCGACTTTCTCTACGGCCTGCTCTCCACCGATATCGTGTCCGAGCCGCATTCCGGCTTCTCGCGTCATTCCGTCATGCGCCTCGCGATGAAGCTGCAACAATATAGCGGCCCCGTGATGGCAAAGGGTCTCGAGGACACCGCCTTCTATCGCTACAACCGGTTCGTCGCACTCAACGAGGTGGGCGGCGAGCCGGAGGTGTTCGGCATCTCGGCGGCCGCCTTCCATCGCAGTAACGCGCAACGCGCGAAAACCCTGCCTCACGCGATGCTCGGCACCTCGACACACGACACCAAGCGCGGCGAGGACACCCGTGCCCGCCTCGCGGTTCTGTCCTCAATGGGCGAGGAATGGCCGCGGCAGGTCGCGGGCTGGAGCCGGATGCTGCGCGCACGCCGTGGCGACGTCGAGGGCACCGCACCTCCCGATCGCAACGACGAATACCTGCTCTACCAGCTCCTGATCGGCTCGTGGCCCACCGAGATGCTCGATCCCGCGTCAGTCGACGCCGACGCACTGGGCATCTACGCCGAGCGCATCCGTGGCGCGCTGGAGAAGTCGATGCGGGAAGCAAAACTCCATTCGAGCTGGTCCGCGCCCGACACCGCCTACGAGGATGCGATGCAGGGCTTCGCCGCCGACGCGCTCGACCCGCAACGGGCCACTTTTCTTAACGCGTTCCTGCCGTTTGCCGAACGGGTCGCCCGCCTCGGCGTCGACAACTCACTCGCGCAGTTGGTGCTCAAGCTCACCGTACCCGGCATGCCCGACATCTACCAGGGCTCCGAGATGTGGGACCTGAGCCTGGTCGACCCCGATAATCGCCGTCCCGTGGATTACGACCGGTGCCGGCGCATCCTCGTCGAGATCGAGCAGGAGCTGGGGGAGGCGCGACGCGAACTCGTGCGCCGCCTCTATGCGAACTGGAAGGACGGCGCGATCAAGCTCGCCGTGACCACGATCCTGCTCGATCTCCGCAAGCACCAGCCGCAACTCTTCGCCGATGGCGGCTACGAGGCGATCGAGATCGGCGGCACTCACAGCGAGCACGCGATCGGCTTCGCACGACGCTGCCATGGCGAGACGCTGGTGGTGCTCGTGGCACGCTTCCCGGCGGCGCGAGATGGTGTGGCGTGGGACGCGACCGCCATCGGCCTCACGGACGGGCGTCTGACCGACGTGCTGACCGGCACGGTGCACGATGTCGAGCGTGGCACGCTGCCGCTCGCGCGTGCTTTCGCTGACCTTCCCGCGGCAGTGCTTACTTCGTCTTCGCTGCGATGACCTCGATCTCGACCAGCCAGCCGGGGTTGCCGAGCGCTGCGACCTGATAGGCGGAACGGCTCGGCAGATTCGGTTGCGCCTGCGTTCCGAAAAACTTGGTGTAGCCCTTCATGAACCCGGCAAAGTCCATCTTTCCGCCCTTTGCCGGGTCGCCGACCAAATAGGCGTGCATCATCACGACATCGCCGAGCCCGTAGCCCTGGCCTTCAAGGATTTTGCCGATCCGGTTCAGCGCGCTGGTGGTCTGCGTTTCCATGTTGCCGTAGGCGGCGAGCGTCATCGCCGGCGCCTTCGGGTCGGCGACGTCGGCACCGAAGCCGCTCACGTACAGCGTCGCCGCACCGGCCGGCACCTCGACGCCGGCCGAGATCGGAAAGCGGCTGCCAGGGTTCGCCACCCGCTTGATCTCGGCAGCCGACGCAGCGGCAGTCGCGGTCACGAGCAAGGCCGACACGATCACAGGAAGAAGAAGACGCATCGGGAAAAACCTCATTCGCTGGGCGTGGTATAGGATCTCGGCGGCCGCATGCCCCTGACCTGCTCGGGGGTGAGCTTGTCGGCAGCGTGGTTGCCGAAATGCGTCGTGACGAAATTCACCACGGCCGCAACCTGGCTGTCATCAAGCACGCTGGCCACTACCGGCATCCCGCCAAGCCCGTTCAGCACCACGTAGACCGGGTAGCCGGTCGATTGCAGCTTGGGGTTGCTGGCCAGTGCCGGGATCGTGCCCGCACCCGTCGCCCCTTTTGCGTTGGCCATGTGGCAGCCCTGGCAGACATGCTGGTAGATGTCGGCGCCGTCGGTCTCGGAGAGCGTGCTTCTTCCGACCGTCGCACTGGACGTATCCGCGAAAGCCTTCGGTGCACACAGGATCAGGGCGAGGATGCAGAAGGAAACGGGCTTCATGCAGCGCTCGCCCGCTGGTGCATCTGCGTGATGGCGCTCAGCGCGGACAGAACCGCACCCTCCTGCCAGCACCCGACATAGGAGGCATGCTCGCCCGCGAGCACGACGCGGCGATCCATGGTCGTCAGTGTCTTGTAATGCTGCTTGCGCATCTCCTCGCTCCAGGCGCTGCAGCATCCGAGCGTCCAGGGCACCCGGCTCCAGGCGACCGCCACGCCGGAACGGAACTCCTTGCGGTATTGCGCATGGATTTTTGAACCCTGCTCGAGTGCGAGTTCGATGCGCTGCGCCGGCGACATGCCGGCGAAGTCGTAAGCGGGCTTGTCGAACATGTAGGCACCGAGCAGCACCGCAGGGCCGCGCCCCTGGTAGCCGTGGCTCGGATACGAGATCTGCTCGATCGCCTGGTCGGTGAACGAGATGCCACCGTAGATCGCCTCGTCCTCTTCCCAGAAGCGCCGGTTGAACTCGAGGCCGACCTTGATCGAGGAGGAATACGGAACCGATGCGATGGCCGTCTTCAGCTCGGGCGTCACGTCGACCTCGAGCTCCGCCAGGATCGGCGCCGGCAGCGCACAGATGCACCAGTCGGCACGCGTCTGTTGCGAACCGCCTTTGTTCGTGTCGCTCCAGGTGACGACGACGCCCTTGTCCTCCTGTTGAATCTTTCCGACACGCGCGTTGAACGTAATGATGTCCTGCAGCTTCTGGCCGAAAGCTTTGCCGATCTGCCCCATCCCGCCCACCGGCTGGAACATCGTCGTCTGGAACTCGTAGCGCGTGTGGAAGGCGATCGTGTCCCAGAACACCGGGTGGAGGATATCCGAGCGCGAAAAAGGCTGCGACGGGATCGGTGCGCCGTCGGGGCCGCCACCCGGCTCGCGTGACCAGCCACGCGAGCGACTCGAGGTCTCGCCCGCCTTGTAGGTGTAGTTCTCGTCGAGCACGCCGACCTTGCGAAGCGCCGTGAGCAGCTTGTCGCGATCCTCCGCGGTGACGTCCTGGTCGAGCGCCTTCTGGTTGATCGCCTTGGCGAGCAGTTCGGCGCTCGACCCGGCGAAATCGACCGCGATGTCCCGGTAGCGTTGCGGCTTGCCGCCGAACGCCTCTTCGGTGTGCAGCCATGCGTTATGATTGACCTGCACGAAGGGCTCGAGCGCCACGCCGAACTCGCGGCAGTAGTGCAGGAGCGCGTGGTGATGGTAGGGGATGCGCCACGGCCCGGGGTTGATGTAGTTGCCGGGCGCGAACGTCACGTCCTGCCGGGCACCACCGAGCTCCGTGTAGCTGTCACCACCGGCGAGCGACCAGTTCCGGCCGCCGGCACGGTTCTGATATTCGAGGATCGTCACCTTGTAGCCCGCGCGCTGCAGCTCATAGGCGGCTACCATTCCGGCAAGTCCTGCACCCAGAACGATCACACTGGCGCCTGGAGGTGCACGCCCGAGATCGGGCGGTCCGGTGAAATCGGTGCCGGCCGCATGACCGAGACTGGTCATCGCCTGATAGAGAGCGGCGCTGCCTGCGGCGGCACCGATCGTGGTGAGAAGCTGCCGGCGCGTGCGCGGCATCGGGATATGTGAGTCCATCAGCCGCGCACGATGCAAGTTCGTGGCCAGACGTGGCCCACCAACTCCGTCGTTGCAAAGATGGTGCAGTCACCCGCGCGTTCGCGCCGGCTTATTGACAGCGGCCATCGCTCCTTCATTACAGTCCACGCTTGAAGGTGTCTGATCCGGCAAGCTGCGCGAAGACGCAACGGTTGGATCAAGGAACAAGCGGTCGCGGCGAGAGGCGGATAAGGGCTCTGTGAGATGAACAGAAAGATACGGCGTTCCGTCAGCGGTAGAACTGCGCGCCGGCTTGGTGCGGCGGCCGTGATCGCGAGTGCTGCCTGTGGAACGGACGCCCGGGCCCAGACGCCGAACCAACCGGGTTCGCCGACCAACACCACCTCCACCGATCAGGCCGCGAGCGGCGAGTCGGTCATCGTCACCGGCACGCGCGACCTCAATAAGAAGGCGCGCGACAGCACCAGCCCGATCCAGGTGATCTCGGCTGCGACGCTCAAGCGCACCGGCTCGGTCAACCTCGCGGACGCGCTGGTGCACATCAATCCGTCGATCGACATGAAGACGATGGGCTCCGACACCGCGGCGCTGACGTCTTCAATCCGCTTGCGTGGCCTCGACCCGAACGCGACGCTGGTCCTGCTCGACGGCATCCGACGCCACACCACCTCAAATTTCAGCGCCGACGCGGGCCCGGAATTAGGAACCACGCCGGCTGACCTGAACATGATTGCGCCGGCGGCGATCGACCACATCGAGGTTCTGCAGGATGGTGCCGCCGCGCAGTACGGCTCGGACGCCATCGCCGGCGTCGTCAACATCATCACCAAGAAATCGGACCATGGCGGCAGCGCCAGCTTCCAGAGCGGAGCAAACGGCGAGAACGGTGACGGCTGGATGTACGAGGCCGACGCCGACAAGGGAGCCAGGCTGGGCAAGGACGGTTACATCCACATCTCAGGCCAGCTTTACCACAAGGATTTCTACGTCCAGAACGAGACCGACGACCGGTTCGCGCCAGGAGACTTCTGGCCGTCCAACTCCAACAAGATCCTCGGCGTTCCGGAAGAGACGCGCGAGTTGTTCACGATCAACGACGGCGGCACGCTCGTCCCCGATCTCTGGGGCGGCCTGGACGGCTACAACCAGATCACCTACGGCCATCGGCACTCGGAGGCCTACGAGAACTACCGCACGCCCTTCAGCGGCAACAACGTGCTCTCGATCTATCCCGCCGGGTTCTCGCCGCGCGAGACCGACGAGGAGAACGACTTCGCAGCGACGCTCGGCCTGAAGGCGGACGATTTCTACGGCTGGCACGTCGACGTCAGCACGACCTACGGCGAGGACGACACCGACATTGGCAACAAGAACACGGTCAACCCGAACCTCTACGCGCTGACCGGCTTCTCGCCCACCACGGCGCTCGCCCAGACCCAGAAGTCGGCGGAGTGGACCAACGACATCAACGTCGTGCGCCCGATCCAGGTCGGCACCGTGCCGCTCAATCTCGCCTTCGGCGCCGAGCACCGGCTCGACATGTATCAGCTCGGCGCGGGCAACCCCGGTTCCTATGAGGACGGCGGAACGCAAGGCTTCGCCGGCCTGCTTCCCGCAAACGCCGGCAACTTCTCGCGCGACGTGTACGCGGTCTACGGCGATATCGACATGAAGCCGCTCCCTAAATGGGACGTCGATCTTGCAGGCCGCTTCGAGCACTATACCGACTTCGGCAATGCCGAGACCGGCAAGATCTCGTCCCGCTACGACGTCACCCACTGGCTCGCCTTCCGCGGCACGTTCAGCAACGGGTTCCAGGCGCCCACCCTGGCGCAGGAGCATTTCAGCTCGCTCAACGTCGGGCCCACCACGGCCGCCGGAATCCTCGCGGTGAGCTCGGCCGCGGCTCAGGCGATCGGTGCCGCGCCGCTCAAGCCCGAGCGCTCGACGAACGCGAGCGGCGGCATCGTGCTGCAGCCGATGCACAATCTCAGCATCACGGCGGATTTCTACCAGATCAACCTGCGTGACCGCATCGTGGCGGCGGCCGGCGTCACGGGGCTGTCAGCCTACAACTCCATCCTGGCCACCGGCGCTTCCATCCCGGCCGGCGCCGCCGCGAACGACTACTCCGGCGTTTCCGCCTATTACCTGGCGAACGGCGCCAGCACACGCACCCAGGGCGTCGACATCCAGGCCGCCTATCTCAGCGACTTCCAGAACTGGGGCACGGTCAACTGGTCGCTCGGCGTCGATCTCAACCGCAGCCGCGTCGACCATATCGGGACGGACGCTTTCGGCCAGCCCTTCCTTCTCGCCGGCGGCGTGAGCGACTACTCGACCGCCTATCCGCGCAGCAAGATCATCGGCGACGCGTTTTGGCGCATCGGCAAGTGGGACGTCAACGTTCGCGAGACACGCTGGGGATCGAGCAGCGAGAACATCCAGTATGAGGATCTGGGCCCCGCTGCTTTGCGGTACAGCCCCGCCTACACCGTCCAGTTCACCAACACGCCCGTCTGGACCACCGACCTCGAGATCGGCTACCAGATCGCGCCGAGATGGCACGCGGCGGTGGGTGGCCAGAACATCTTTAACATGCAGCCGCGGCAGCAGCCGGCTGATCTGTCCTATCTAAACGTGCAGGTGTTCGATATCGCGACCGCGGGGCTGCCAATCGGCGGCGGCTTCTACTATGGCCGCGTCGCCTACACGTTCTGATCTCCACGCGAACGAGGGCGCCGGAGCCTCGGCTCCGGCGCTTCTCTCTAGACTGCAAGACGCTCACGGATCCGATCCGCCACTCGCAACGCGTTGGCGATGATGGTCAGCGTGGGGTTGACTGCACCGATCGACGGGAAAAAACTCGCGTCGGTGACATAAAGATTGTCGATCCCGTGCGCACGGCAATCGCGATCGAGCACGCTCGTCTGCGGGTCGTCGCCGAAGCGCAGCGTGCCCGCCTGGTGCGCCGTCCCGCCGATCGGCGTGTTCTGCCCGAGATACAGCGCGCGATCGATGAAGTGCGAGAAGATGCCTGCTTTCGAGCAGATGTCCTCGAGCTTCTTGTGCAGCCGCTTGTTGCCTTCCATGTTGGTCTCGCGCAGGTCGAGATGCACGCGCCCGTCCTGGTACTGGATGCGGTTCTCCGCGAGCGGCAGATCCTCCGAGGTCAGCCAGAAATCGATCGAGTGCTGGGCGATCCAGTCGAACGGCTTCTCGGGAAACCATTGCAGCCAGCGCGGCAGACCTTCGCCGTGCACCTCCACGCCGTCGGACTTGCCGACCATCTGGATGTGACCCAGCGGGAACTCCCAGTCGTCCGCACGGTGGTAAAAATCGTTGATGCCAAGCGTCTTCTGGAAGCGAGTTGGGTTCGGCCTTTTGGAGACCGCCAGGATCGTCGCATTGTTGTGGCGCATGTAGTTCCGCCCCACGAGATCGGAACGGTTGGCAAGCCCGGTCGGGTGCGCGTCGTTCGCCGATCGCAGCAGCAAAAGTGCCGACGACAGCGCACCGCAGGCCACCACCACGATATCGGCCGAGAGCACCCGCTTCGCACCGTCCTGCAGGATCTCGACCCCCGTGACCTCGGTTCCCGACGCGTTCGTCAGCAGGCGCTCGGCATAGGCGCCTGTCATGAGCGTGACGTCGGGATGCGCGCGCAGCGTCGGATCGACGCAGATCACCTGGCTGTCCGCCTTGCCATCAACGAGACACGGAAAACCGTCGAAGCGGTCGCAGCGGATGCAGGGGGAGTGCGGGAGCGCCTCCCCATGCTCGTCCTGGTCGAGCAGGATGCCGACAGGAAGATGGAAAGGGTGCAGTCCTTCGTGCTTGAGGCCGTCGAACAACTCCTGAATACGCGGCTCGTGCTTGACCGGCGGATAGGCGTAAGGCTTGGGCGCCGGCGGCTCCGTCGGGTCCTCGCCACGCAGGCCGTGGACGTGAAACAGCTCCTCCGCCGCCTGGTAATACGGCTCGAACTCGTCGTATTTCACGGTCCATTCGGGCGCGACGCCGTCGGGATGCTGCACCACGCCGAAATCGGTCTCACGCAGGCGAAACAGGATCGAGCCATAAACCTTGCTGTTGCCGCCGACGAAATAGTGCAGGCCGGGCGCGAAGCTCTTGCCGTCGCGGCTGTACCAGGTCTCGTTCGCCTGGTAGCGCGCCTTGATGAACACCTCCTCGGTGCTCCAGTTGGCCTGCTCGCGCTTGAGGTAGCCGCCTCGCTCGAGCAGCAGGATGCGCTTCCCCGTGGAGGCGAGCGCGTGGACCATCGAGCCGCCGCCCGGTCCGGAGCCGATGACGATCACGTCGTAGCGGTCACTGCCTGCGGCGGACATCGCGTTCTCCTTTTTGCGCTGCGGTCGCGGAACGCGGAACGCTCGCTGTTCGTTCCAGCGCTGGCGCCCGGTCGTGGCGTGCAGGGAGTTCTGCGCCGTGATGGCATTGAGTCTGATCGTCACCTTCCTCGTCCGGATGGTGCTGGTGCTGCTGTTCCTTCCCTTCAGCGCGCTCGACAAGATCGTGAACTACCGCGGCGCGGTGGCACAGGCGGCGCAGTTCTCCAGGCCGCTCGCGCCGCTGCTGATCATCTGCGGGCTGTTCGTCGAGATCGTGATGACCGCCGGCGTGGTGACCGGCATCGCCGACCGGTTCTGCGCTTTCATCGTCGCGGGCTATTGCGGGGTGACGGCGCTGCTGTGGAAGCAGTTCTGGGCGCAGGGCGACTTCTGGTCGGGCGGCAAGGGGCGGGAGCTGTTCTGGGATTTCCTGAAGAACTTCGCGCTCGGCGCGGGCTTCCTGCTGATCACTTTCGGAACTGGACCTGCCGACGTTGTGGGGTTTGTCGCTCACCCGTTCGCGTCCTCGCAGCCGTACAACTGAAGAAGGCCAGGGCGTCACGCCGAAGGCGTGCTCCGCACAGGGCCTGGACCCGCCAAGGGGTAGTCGCCCCTTGGATCCCCCATACTTAAACGAAGGGGTTCTAAGGGCGACTGCCCTTGAGCTCGGTCCAGGGGCCCGTGCGCAGCACGCCTTCGGCGTGATGCCCCTGGCCTTCTACCGGTGATCCAAACCCAGATCGAGCACGCGCGCACTATGCGTGATCCAGCCGACCGCAATCAGGTCCACGCCCGTCTCGGCAATCCCGGGGGCGGTCTCCGGCGTCACCCGGCCTGACGCTTCCGTCACCGCACGGCCCTCAACTATCCGCACCGCCTCGCGCAGCGTCGCGAGATCCATGTTGTCGAGCAGCACGGCATCCACGCCCAACGCGATCGCCTCGCGAAGCTGCGCCAGCGTGTCCACCTCGAGCTCTATCTTCACCAGGTGGCCCGCAGCTGCACGCGCACGCTCGAGGGCCACGGCCACGCCGCCCGCGAGTGCGACATGGTTGTCCTTGATCAGGATCGCGTCATCGAGGCCGAACCGATGATTATGGCCGCCGCCATGCCGCACCGCCGCCTTCTGCAAGGCCCGCAGCCCGGGCACGGTCTTGCGCGTGTCGGTGATTCGCGCGCGTGTATGGGCGATCCTGCGCACGATCCCGTCGGTCGCGGAGGCAACCCCCGAGAGCTGGCCCATGAAGTTCAGCGCCGTGCGCTCGGCGGTCAGCAGCGCGCGCGCCGGGCCCGCGACCGTCGCGATGACATCGCCGGCGGCGAGCCGCGCACCGTCCGCAAGCAGCGGTACGACGCGCACGCGCGGATCGACGAGCGCGAAGGCGAGCTGGCCGGGCCGCAGGCCCGACAGCACGCCCGCCTCGCGCGCGACGATCGCGAGCTCGGCGGTGGCGTCCGCCGGCACGATGCTGTTGGTGGTGAGATCGCCGGCCCGTCCGAGATCCTCGGCGAGGGCCGCGCGGACGATCGGCTCCAGCAGGGCGTCGGGAAGCGTGCTCATGCGGAGGCGCGGCGTGCGCCACCCTCCACGATCGCGCGCAGACGCGCCTGGGCGGCCGCGAGCGTGATGGCAGGCACGGATTCTCCCCTCGCCCGCTCGGGATAATCCGTGCGCGCATGCGCGCCACGGCTTTCGCGTCGCGCCAGTGCCGAGGCCGCGACGGCGACGGCCACCGCCAGCGCATCGGCATCGACGCCGGCGGCACCTTCGAGTGCCAGCAGCGCGGCTGCCGCCTCCGTCATGCCGGCCTCGTCGCGGAGCACGCCGAACCCGCGCGACATGATCGGCCGGATGCGGTCGGCGCGGCCGGCGGGCGCCAGGCCGGGCACGACGCGTCCGAGCCGCGGCATGCGCGCGGTCGCGGCCCCGATCGCGGCCGCCACACGCGGTGCCATCACGGCCGCCTCGAGAAGAGAGTTGCTCGCCAGCCGGTTGGCACCGTGCAGCCCGGTCCAGGCCGCCTCGCCGCAGGCGTAGAGGCCTTCGATGTCGGTGGCACCTGCGGCGTCCGTCACGATCCCGCCCATCGCGTAATGCGCGGCGGGACGCACCGGAATGGGCGTGGTCGCCGGATCGATCCCGGCCGCCTGGCACAGGGCGGCGACCGACGGGAAGCGCGTGGCGAAACGCGTGCCCAATGCCGCACGCGCGTCCAGGAACACGCGATGTCCGCGCGCATATTCCGCCGCGATCGCGCGCGCCACGACATCGCGCGGCGAGAGCTCGGCGGCACCCTCGGTCATGAAGCGGCGGCCGGTCTCGTCGATCAGCACGGCACCCTCGCCGCGCACCGCTTCCGAGGCGAGCGGCATCGGGTCGCGCCCGGCATCGATCGCCGTCGGGTGGAACTGCACGAATTCCAGCCCGGCCAGGCACGCCCCGGCCCGGCCGGCGAGGGCCAGCCCGGTGCCGGTCGAGCCGAGCGGGTTGGTGGTCTCGCTGAACAGCGCGCCCATGCCCCCGGTCGCGACCACGACGGCACTCGCGGGAAGGATCAGCGACGCACCGCCCGCATCCGCCCGCACGCCGGCGACCCGTCCCTGCGCGTCGCGCAGGATCTCGCGGGCGCGCGCGTTCTCGATCACCCGGATCTGCGGCGAAGCGCGGACGCGGGCCACCAGGGACGCGAGCACCACGCGCCCGGTGCCGTCGCCCTCGGCGTGGACGATCCGGCGGCGCGAATGCGCGGCCTCGAGGCCGAGCCGCAGCGTGCCGGCGGCGTCCGCATCGAACAGCACGCCCCAGTCTCGCAGGCGCGCGATCGCGGCGGCCGCATCGGCCAGGATCGACCGCGAGGACGTGGCGTCGCACAGGCCGTCGCCGGCGGCGAGCGTGTCGGCGAGATGCAGGGCGGCGGTGTCGTCCGCGCCCACCGCGGCGGCAATCCCGCCCTGCGCCCAGGCGGTCGAGGCACCGGTGCCGAGCGGGGAGGCGGCGAGCACGGTCACGGGACGCGGCGCCAGCGAGAGGGCCACCGCGAGCCCCGCGAGCCCGGCGCCGATCACGACCGGCGCCGACCCGTTATCGTTCATGTGCGTGCTCATCGGACCTCCAGCATCCGCTCGACCGCGCGCCGCGCCCGGTCGGCCATGCCCGGATCGATCGTCACCGCGCCCGCGCCGGTCTCGAGCGCCGAGCGGATGTTCGCCAGCGTGATGCGCTTCATGTGCGGGCAGAGGTTGCACGGGCGCACGAAATGCGTTTCGGGGTGATTCACGGCAACGTTGTCGCTCATCGAGCACTCGGTCAGCAGCAGCACCTCGCGGGGCTTCTCGCGCGTGACGTAGTCCGACATGTGCGCGGTGGAGCCGGAGAAATCCGCCTCGTCGACGACGTTCGGCGGACACTCGGGATGCGCCAGCACCACCACGCCGGGATGGGCCGCGCGAAACTCCTGCACGTCGGCGGGGGTGAAGCGCTCGTGCACCTCGCAGTGGCCGTGCCAGATGATGATCCGCACGCCGGTCTGCCGCGCGACGTTCTGCGCCAGATACTCGTCGGGGATCATGATCACCTCGGGCACGCCCAGGCTCTCGATCACCCGCACCGCGTTGCCCGAGGTGCAGCAGATGTCGCTCTCCGCCTTCACTGCGGCGGAGGTGTTCACGTAGGTGACCACCGGGATGCCGGGGTGGAGAGCCCGGAGTGCCCGGACATCCGCCGGCGTGATGCTTTCGGCCAGCGAGCAGCCGGCGCGGTGGTCCGGCACCAGAACGGTGCGACCGGGGTTCAGCAGCTTCGCGGTCTCGCCCATGAAGTGGACGCCCGCCACCACGATGATGTCGGCCTCGGTGGTGACCGCATCGCGGGCCAGCGCCAGGCTGTCGCCCACGATGTCGGCGACGCAGTGGAAGATCTCGGGCGTCTGGTAGTTGTGCGCCAGGATGACGGCGTTGCGCTCCCGCTTGAGCCGCTGGATCGCGTCGATATCGGCCGCGAAGGCCGGCCACTCCACTGCCGGCACGACGTCGCGCACGCGGTCGTAGAGCGGGGCCAGCCGGATCAGGGTCTCAGGCGAGAGGTGGCGAGACACGTGGGCACTGTCCTGCTTATTTATGCTCAATCTGAGCATATGCAGGGAGATTGGGCGTCCACCCCCCTCGCGTCAAGTCCGCGGCCCTGATCGTCCGGCGGGAGGTGCGATTCCAGAGTTCACCGCCATCTCGATCGCATGACGTCCTCCGCCCCCGATCCGATCTTCCTGTTCCTGCACGACGCGCCCGGTCCGGCCGATACGTGGTCGCACATCCAGAAAGCGCTGCCCGATCCCGGCCGGTCCTTCGTGGCCGAGCTCCGCGGGACGGACATCGACGCCGCCACGCACGAGGTGGCGGAGACGATCGGCACGCTGGGCGCCGCCCCGGTCGTGCTGGTGGCCCACGGGGCCGCCACCGCGGTCGCAGTGCTCGTGGCCCGCCGCGCGGAAGACGGTGGGCGTGGACTGCACCCCCTCCATCGCCTCGTGCTGCTTGCGGCCTCGCTCGGGCGCGACGAGGCCTGGTCGCGTCGCGTGGGCGTTCTCCGCACGCCCGCTCTGCTCGTGGCCGGACGGGACGACGCGGCAAGCGGCCCCGACATCCAGGCGAGCCTGGTCGCCCCGCATTTCACACGGTCCCGCATCCACGTGGTGGCAGGGCTCGACGTCCCGTTCACCGCCGGGCTCGCCGCCCTGGTCGTGGACGCCGCGGAGGCGCCCCCGTCGCCATCACCGGAGCCCGCGATCGATCCCGCCTACGCGGAGTTCGTCGCGAGCGACCGCGTGACGCGCCGCACCCGCGAGGTCGTGCTCGCGCGCGCGAAACCCCTCCCGCCATCGCCCGTCGTGCTGACGCCGCCGCTGCTGGCGATCCTGCGGGCGGTGACCACGCTCGTGCTGCCGCAGGACGATGCCCACGCCCGCGTCGACATCGCCCGCCGGATCGACGAGGTGCTCGCAGGCGGCGGCGACGGCTGGCGCCACGCATCGCTGCCACCCGACGCGGAGGCGATGGCGCAAGCTCTCCATGGCTTGGACGACGCCGGCCGCGCCGCCCACGGACGCCCGTTCCTGTGCCTCGACGCCTCGCATCAACAGGACCTGCTCGACGCCGCCGAGCGGGGCGAGCTCGCGGGCCGGCTCGGCGGTGCGGCCATGGCGCTCTGGTTCAGCGAGCTCCGGCGCGAAGCGGTGCGCGCCTGGATCTCCCACCCCGCCGTGCTCGGCCGCCTCGGCTATAGCGGGATCGGCAGCGTCGGCGGGGACACGCTGGACAGAGGGGGGGCGGTCAAACACGGATGTGCGCAGGTCGGTCCCGATAGTCGCGAAGCCTGGGAGCCCCGCGCATGGTGAGCACCGCTCATATCGCGCGGCTGACCGGCGAAGTCGACGCCGTGGTGATCGGCACGGGCGCCGGCGGCGCGCCGCTGCTCGCCGAGCTGGCCCGCGTCGGCCTGCGCGTGGTGGCGCTGGAGGCCGGCCGGCACTGGAACCCGGACGAGTTCGTGGCCGACGAGATCACCGCCGCCGCCGACATCAACTGGATGGGCGAGCGCCTCAGCGCGGGCGCCACCCCGGAGGCGTTCGGGCCGAACAACAGCGGCATCGGCGTCGGCGGCTCGACGCTGCACTGGGGCGCGTTCTGCCCGCGCCCGACGGAGCGCGATCTCCGCCTGCGCTCGGACACCGGCCAGGGCGAGGACTGGCCGCTGACGCTTGACGAGCTCACGCCCTTCCTGGAGCGGGCCGAGCGCGCGATCGGCGTGTCCGGCCCGAGCCCCTACCCCTGGGATCCGGCGCGCCGCTACGAGATGCCGCCGGTGCCGCGCAATGCCGCCGCCGTGGTCATGGCGCGGGCCTGCGACGCGCTGGGCATCCGCGCCACCGACGCCCCAGCCGCCGTGCTGTCGCGGCCGCGCGACGAGGCGAACGGCGTCCACCGCGGCGCCTGCATCAATTGCGGCCACTGCCACCAGGGTTGCCGCACCGGGGCCAAAGGCAGCACGAACCTGACCTTTCTCCCGGACGCCGTGGGCCACGGCGCCGAGATCCGCGCGGAATGCACCGCCCACAGCTTCGAGCGCGACGCGCGTGGCGCACTCCGCGCCGTGATCTATCGCGGCCCGGACGGGCAGGATCACCGCCAGGCCACCCGCTCCGTGTTCTTCTGCGCCGGCGCGGTCGAGACGCCCCGCCTGCTGCTGCATGCGGGCCTGGCCAACGCGAACGGCATGGTGGGACGGCGCTACATGGCCCATGTCGCGACCCAGGTCTGGGGCCGGTTCGAGGCCGACATGCGGCCGAACAAGGGCTACCCGTCGGCGCTGATCACGGAGGATTTCGTGCGCTGCCCCGGGGGTGATTTCGCCGGCGGCTACCTGCTGCAGAGCCTCGGCATGCTGCCTGTCACCTGGGCCGCGAGTGCCGCCGCCTCGCCGGACCTGCGCGGACGGGACCTCATGCGCACGCTGGCGGACTACAACCACGCGGCCGGCATCGGCATGAATGGCGAGTGCCTGCCCGCGGACGGCAACTTCCTCGAGCTCGCCGACGAGACCGACGCGCTCGGCATCAAGCGGGCGAAAATCCACCTCAGCTACGGCCCCAACGAAGAAAAACTCGACGCCCATGCGCGCCGCACCATGCGCGCGATCTGGGAGGCCGCCGGCGCCACCGACATCTGGGAGTCGCCGCGCGCCGCACATACGATCGGCACCTGCCGGATGGGCGACGATCCCGCGAGCTCCGTGGTGGACCGGTGGGGCCGCAGCCACGAGATCCCGAACCTCTGGATCTGCGACAACTCGGTGTTTCCGAGCTCGCTCGCGGCAAACCCGGCGCTCACCATCATGGCGCTCAGCCTGCGGACTGCGCGCGCGTTCCTCGACCCCGGCCTGGAACCCGCGACGCATCCGGACAGTTGAAGCGGCTGCTTATTGGACGGAGAGACGACGATGGCATCGAGATTGACGGAAGGCTCGCCCACGCCGCGAGGCGCCACCTGGACGGGCCGGGGCGTCAATTTCGCGCTCTTCTCCGCCAATGCGACGAAAGTCGAGCTCTGCCTGTTCGACGACAAGGGTGAGAACGAACTCGAGCGGATCGCGCTGCCCGAATACACCGACGAGATCTGGCACGGCTTCCTGCCCGATTCGCGTCCCGGCCAGATCTACGGCTACCGCGTGCACGGGCCGTACGAGCCCGAGAACGGCCATCGGTTCAACCCGAACAAGCTGCTGCTCGATCCGTGTGCCAAGAGCGTGCAGGGCCATGTCATCCACGGTCCCGAGCTGTTCGGCTACCAGATGGAGACGGGCGACGACACCACCTACGACGAGCGCGACTCCGCGCCGAAGATGGTCAAGGGACGCGTGATCGATCCCGCCTTCACCTGGGGCGACGACCGGCCGCCGCGCACGCCCTACGAGCGCACCATCATCTACGAGACGCACGTGCGCGGCTTCACCAAGCAGCACCCCGGTGTGCCGGAGCATCTGCGCGGCACGTTCCGCGGCCTGACCGATCCGGCCGTGCTGAAGCATATCCGCGATCTCGGCGTGACCGCGGTGGAACTCCTGCCGATCCATTTCTTCCTCGACGACAGCTACCTTGTCGAGAAGGGCATGGTGAACTACTGGGGCTATAACAGCCTCGGCTTCTTCACGCCGGCGCGCCGTTACGCGAGCGTGCCCGACTTCGCCTTCTCCGAGTTCAAGGAGATGGTCACGCGAATGCACGAGGCCAGGCTCGAGGTGATCCTCGACGTCGTCTACAACCACACCGCCGAGGGTAACGAGCTCGGCCCGACCCTGTCGTTCAAGGGGATCGACAACGCCTCTTACTACCGGCTGCTGCCCGACCAGAAGCGCTACTACATCAACGACACCGGCACCGGGAACACAGTGAATCTGTCGCATCCGCGCGTGATCCAGCTGGTGACCGACAGCCTGCGCTACTGGGTGCAGGAGATGCATGTCGACGGCTTCCGCTTCGACCTCGGCACGATTCTCGCCCGCGAGCCGCACGGCTTCGACCAGCAGAGCGGTTTTCTTCGTGCCGTCGGCCAGGATCCGGTGCTGGGCGAGGTCAAGCTGATTGCCGAGCCTTGGGATTGCGGGCCCGGCGGCTACCAGGTGGGTCAGTTCGCACCCGGCTGGGCCGAGTGGAACGATCGTTTCCGCGACACCACGCGTGCCTACTGGAAGGGTGACGAAAGCAAGCTGCCGGCGATGGCAACCTGCCTGACCGGATCCGCCGACCTCTTCAACCATCGCGGCCGCCAGCCCTGGGCGAGCGTCAACTTCATCACCGCGCATGACGGTTTCACGCTGAACGACGTCTGCGCCTACAACGAGAAGCACAACGAAGCGAACGGCGAAGATAACAAGGACGGCAGCAGCAGCAACGAGTCCTGGAACTGCGGCGCGGAGGGTCCCACCGACGATCCGGAGGTCAATGCGCTCCGCGAGCGCCAGATCCGCAACATGCTGGCGACGCTGCTCCTGTCGCGCGGCACGCCGATGATCCTCGCCGGCGACGAGTTCGGCCGCACGCAGGACGGCAACAACAACGCCTATTGCCAGGACAGCGAGATCAGCTGGCTCGACTGGGACATCAAGGAGAAAGGCCAGAGCCTGATCCGCTTCGTCTCGCGGGTGACGGCGCTGCGCCGGCGCCTGCCGATCCTGCATCGCAGCCGCTGGCTGACGGCGGAATACAACGACGAGCTCGGCGTGAAAGACGCGACCTGGCTCACGCCGGACGGTTCCGAAATGGAACCCGGAAACTGGTCCGACGGGAATGCAAAGACCTTCGGGCTCGTGCTCGACGGCCGCGCGCAGCCGACCGGCATCCGTCGTCGCGGTCAGGACGCGACGCTCTACCTGATCATGAACAGCCATTACGACGTGGTGCGATACACGCTGCCCGAGGTCGTGGGCGGCAAGGGTTGGCGCTGCCTGATCGATACGAACCTGCCCGACCACGAGGAGGGCGGGCAGTTCGGGTTCGGTGACAATTACGACGTGACCGGTCGTTCGCTGCTGCTGTTCGAGCTGGAGCTTGACGAGAGCTACGGCACCGCGCGCACCGAGCGCGAGACGAGGGCGGCGGCACTCAAGAAGTAAGAAGCGGGGCTCTGCCCCGCGCCCCGCCAGGATGCTGTGCACCCTGGACCCCCGAACGTTTGGAGGTCCAGGATCGACGTGATCCTGGTGGGGTTTGAGGCGTCATGCTGCGCGCGTGCTACGCACGAAGTCCCGACATTGCTCGGCCGAGCGCATCCTGCCAGCCGGCAATCAGCGTAGCACGCAGCTTGGCGTCCATCTTCGGCCTGAACGTCGCACCGCGCTTCCACGCCGCGGCTACCGCGTCTGTATCATCCCAGATTCCGCTGCCAAGACCTGCCAGAAATGCCGCGCCGCGGGCCGTCGACTCTAGCTCGGTCGGCCGTTCGACCGGCACCTGGAGCATGTCGGCGAGAAACTGGCAGAACCAGTCATTCGCTGCCATGCCGCCATCGACCCGCACCGCGCGCGCGTCGCCCGCACCGTCGGCGTGCATGGCGTTCGCCAGATCGAGCGTCTGAAAGGCGACCGATTCGAGCGCCGCCCGCGCGACATGCGCCGCGGTGCTGCCGAGCGTCAGGCCCGCGATCAGGCCGCGTGCGTCCGGATCCCAGTGTGGCGCTCCCAACCCCACGAAAGCCGGCACCATGTAGACGCCATGGCTGTCCGGCACCGACGTCGCCATGTCGTCGGTTTGCGAGGCATGCGTGATCAGGCCGAGCCCGTCGCGCAGCCACTTGATCGCGGCACCGGCGACGAAGATCGCGCCTTCTTCGGCGTAGGTCGTCACACCGTTCAGACGATAGGCGATCGTGGTGAGCATCCGGTTGCCGGACGCCATGGGCTCGTTGCCAGTGTTGAGCAGCATGAAGCAGCCCGTCCCGTAGGTGGACTTCGCCATGCCGCGCTCGAAGCAGGCCTGGCCGACCGCCGCCGCCTGCTGGTCGCCCGCCATCCCGCAGATCGGAATTGGGCGCCCGAACAGCTCAGCGTCGGTGTCGCCGAAATGACCCGAATTGTCGACGACCTTGGGCAGCATCGAACGAGGAATGCCGAACAGGCGAAGAAGCTCCTCATCCCACGCACCGGTGTGGATGTTATAGAGCTGCGTGCGCGACGCATTGGTCGCATCGGTCGCGTGCACGCGTCCCTTCGTCAGCCGCCAGAGCAGAAAGCTGTCGATCGTCCCGAAGGCGAGCCGGCCCGCTTCGGCATCGGCGCGGGCACCCTGCACCTCGTCGAGCACCCAGCGAAGCTTGGACGCGGAGAAATAGGGGTCGATCAGCAGGCCGGAGCGGCTCTGAATTTCAGTCTCCGCATTGTCCGCCCTAAGCTTTTCGCAGAAGCGCGCCGTGCGCCGGTCCTGCCACACGATGGCGCGGTGCACCGTTTTGCCGGTCTCGCGGTTCCAGACGACGACGGTCTCGCGCTGGTTGGTGATGCCGAGCGACGCGATGCGCTCGACGCCACGACCCGACTGCTCGATCGCGTTTCGCGCTGTCTTGACGACATCGCTCCAGATCTCCTCCGGATCATGCTCGACCCAACCGCGATCCGGATAGTGCTGCGCGAACTCGGTGCGGTCGGTCGCCACCGGCTTCGCACCATCGTCGAAGATGATCGATCGCGTCGAGGTCGTTCCCTGATCGATCGCCAGGATGGTGTCGGGTTTCGGCATGGTCGTTTCCCTTACTCGGTCGCGACGACACGAGGCAGTTTCTCATTTTTCGGCGAGGCACTTTGCGGCCTTGCCGTTTCGGCGCCGTAACGCGAGATCACCACAACTATCCGGCCGCTGAAGGAATTACTCGGCCACGACGAACCGGGATCATTCGCCGCAGCCCGAGCTGTTCCGGACCAGAAACTGGCGCCTCGCAGTGGTCAATGGCCTGGCCGGCAGATCCAGCCGAGCCGGCCTCCTGACCGCCGAGAAGAGCCGTCCCGTGGTGCAATCCCCGCCGCGCCGTCTTTCGAGTGAGCGTAGGGCCTTTCTGGGCGGCGAGATAGCGGTACATCGCTGACGGGCTCAGAGTGCGCCCGCTGCCCGAAGCGCCTGACGCACTCCGCATGCAAGTCGGCAAGGCGCAGGAACGGGGCGTGCTGCCGTAGCCATGCCCCGCCTCCTGGTCAGCCCAGAGGCCGTTGCGCCGAAGACGGTCGGTGATTTTCTCCTCCTGGAGGAAGCGTTGCTGGGCGCTCCGGCTGGGAGTGCGGTCCACTCCAAATGAGCGGCGCACTCCGTCCGCAACTCGGGAGGAGTGCGGGAGGTGTGCGCCTCGCGCAACCAGGCTGCCACATCCGGCTTGTCGGCCAGGACCATCGTATCGCCACGCCGACCGCGTCGCCCATCGTCTCGCAGGAAGGAGCTGGTCGTGGTCATGGAAGGCACCCTGTCGATGCCGAACTTCTTGATGCAGGCCGTCCGAACTTGCTGGAGTAAGCCCGTCTTCACGTTCTGCCGCAGCCAGTCCGCTACCTCGCAGTCGCGGTGCAGATGATTGAGGATGCTGGAGCCCCGCATTTTGCGGCCGACGAATGTGGCGATCTCGCCCGGCGTCAGGGCCGCCTGCTCCCGCATTGGCCCCGCAAGGTCTTCAGCCGACGTGCGTGTTGTAGGCGTCGACGAACAACTGCAGGTGCGCTTGGAGCTGCTCGTGGCTCTCGTAGTGGTAGCGCTTGACGGTGGCCTCTTTGAGCGTCCGGTTCATCCGCTCGGCTTGACCATTGGTCCATGGATGGTTGGCTTGGTCAGGCGATGCTTGATGTCGGCCCTGAGGGCGAGATGCTGCATACCTTCACCATCCTGACCACAGAGGCGAATGCCGAAATGCGCGCGGTGCACGACCGCATGCCCGTGGTGCTCGAGCCCGCGGTGTGGCCGGGCTGGCTCGACGAGGATGCGGGCGACCTCAAGTTCGCCAAACGGCCGGAGCGAGACGGCACGTTGAGGCTCCGGCCGGTCAGCCGGGACGTCAACTCGCCGCGGAACAGCCTGCCAGACCTCATGGAGCCGATCAGTCTTCCGGACGCGCCGCGCGACGAAGAGGGGCGGCCAGACGAGACGATGAGGCCGTGAAGTCCGTCATTAAGGCAGCAGCGTATGGCGCCGGAAGCCGACGATCACAGGCGCCTACGCGGCGAGGGTTGATCCGGCAACCATGCTGCCGTTGTTCTTTGGAGCGGCCGGCACCACGTGCGGCTCGATCAAGGGCGCGCGACAGTGTAGCGGCACAAAGCTTGCATTAGTGCTTGCACCAACGACGGACAGCGTCGCGTACGCGCCACGGACGTCCAGAGGAGCGTCGCCGATGAGCGCCACGAAGAAGCAGATCTGCCTCGCCGTCCTGCTGCATGGCGGGCGGTTCTCCTGGAAATACGACGATGCCATCGCCGAGGGTGACCTCGATCTCGAGATGTACAAAGCGCTCGCACGCACCGCCGAGCGCGGCTGTCTCGATGTGATCTTCCTCGCCGACGGCTACTCGACGAAGGATGACGGTCTCGACCCGGATGCCCTCCGCTCGATGAGCACGGTCGTGCACTTCGAGCCGCTCGGCCTGCTCGGCGTGCTGTCGACGGTCACGAAGCACATCGGTCTCGTCTGCACCGCGTCCACCACCTACAACCAGCCTTACGACCTTGCGCGCCGCATGGCGACGCTCGACCATATGAGCGGCGGCCGCGCAGGCTGGAATCTGATCACTTCGCAGATGCCGAGCGAGGCGCACAATTTCGGCTACGACGCGCCGCTTTCCAACGAGGATCGTTACGCCCGCGCTCGCGAGTTCCTCGAAGTTTCGCTCAAGCTGTGGGACAGCTGGGAGGACGACGCCTTCCCGCGCAACAAAAGCACCGGTTCCTATCTCGATACCGCGAAGATGCACCGCGTCGAACACCGCGGCCGTTTCTTCCAGGTGCGCGGCCCCCTCAACATCTCCCGCATGCCGCAGGGCTACCCGCTGCTGTGCCAGGCGGGCGAGTCCGAGGCGGGGCGCGAGCTCGCCGCCGAATATGCCGACATGATGTATGGCAAGGCGAACAATCTCGCTCACGGCCAAGCCTTCTACGGACCGATGAAGGCGCGCATGGCGAAATTCGGCCGCGCGCCGGAGGCATTGAAGATCATGCCGGGCCTGTGCTGCGTGGTGGGAGAAACGCGCGAAGAAGCCTGGGCGAAGTTCGACCGCGTGCAGAACACCATCACAAGCACCGAGGCGCGCGCTTTCGCAGTGCAGTTCATGGGCCGCGAGTTCGATCTCGCCGGCGATCCGAACGCGCCGATCCCAGACACGCCCGAGCTCAACACGATCGCTGCCACCAAGCGGATCGGCCTCGCGCGCGACGGCGAGCGCCTGTCGCTGGTCGGGCTAGGACGCTGGATTGCCGCGTGCATGGGGCATCTGACGCTGGTCGGCACGGCGGTCGAGATCGTTGACACGATGGAGCGCTTCGTCGACGAGGCTGGCGCGGACGGTTTCGCGCTGATGCCGCATTATCTTCCTGGCGGCCTCGACGATTTCGTCCAGCACGTGGTGCCGGAGCTGCAGCGGCGCGGCCGGCTGCGCACCGCCTACCCGGCAGGCACGCTGCGCGACATCCTCGGTCTCGAACGACCGCCTGGACGGAGCCGCAAGCGGCCGGCCGCCACCGCTGCCGTAGCGCCGCAGGTCCCGCTCCTCGACCTCGACCATGCGTCGCCGGCCGAGCTGCTGGCGGCCCTGCAATCGTCCTCCTGCCTGTTCGTCACGGGTGCGCTCGTGCCGGCAGCGCTCGCGCGCGAGGTCAAGGCCACGTCCGATGTGTTCTTCAAGCTGCCCGAAGCCCAGCGCCAGGCCGTCGCCTGGTCGGGGCGTGGTGCGTGGCAGGGCTGGCAGAGTATGCGCGCCGAGGTTACCGAGGCCGAGCTCCCGTACGCCGACCTGGTGGAGCGCTTCGAACTCCGCCTCGCCCAGCGCCGCGAAGAGGAAGGCCCGGCCGATCCGGCGAACGCGGCGGACCTCGCGCGTTGGGGCGACAGTTTCGCGTTGTGGCCCGATCGGCCCGCGGAGTTCCGCGATGTCTGGATGGGGTATTACGCTGCGATGCACCACCTTGCGAGCCGCCTCATCGGCATGGCGGCCGAGGCGCTCGGCATGGCGCCGCAGCCGGACATCCTCCGCGATTGGACAACGCGGCAATGGTCGAACCTGGTGGTGAACCACTACCCGCCGCAGCTCGCGACACCGGCGGCCGGGCGGATGCGCAGCCGCCCGCACACCGACATCGGCGGCCTTACCATCCTCTGGACCGACGACAGGACGGGCGGCCTGGAGGCGCGGATCGGCGGCGATGGCGGCTGGGTGCCGGTGCACGTGCCTTCCGGCGCACTCCTCGTGCAGGCAGGCGACCTGCTCCGACGCTGGACCGGCGGCCGCATCCCCGCGAACATCCACCGCGTGGTCAATCCGGCACCCGGCAGCGATGCTTCACGCGAGGGACGCTTCTCCGTCGTCTATTTCCATCATCCCGACATGGAGACCGTGATCGGAGGCGAGGACGGAGTCCCACTCGTGGCAGGGGAGCATGTGCGCCGCCGTCAGCGGCTGGAGACGCCCGTCATTGCCTGACAACCCGGATCTTCCTGGCGGCCTGGCCCGCCGCGCGCTCCTCGCCGGTGCTCTCGCGGCACCGTTCCTGTCACGCGGCGCGCGTGCCGCCGATCTCGGCACGCTCGATCTCGGCACGCTGGCCCTCCGGCTCTGCTGGATCGAGAACGCACAGTTTGCCGGTTCCTATTTTGCCGACCAGCGCGGCTACTACCGGCAGGCCGGCTTCTCCGGCGTCACGCTGCTGCCGGGCGGACCGAGCGCGCCGCCGACCGAGATCGATCTCGCACAAGGCAAGTGCCTCCTCGGCATCTCGGCCGTGGACCTGACCGCGGCGGCTGTCGCTCAAGGTGCCGAGCTGCAGACGATCGGTGCGCTGTTTCAGAAAAGCGCGTTCTGCCTGCTGTCGCTCGCGAAGAATCCAATCTCCGACCCCAAGGCGATGATCGGACGTCGGATCGGCGTACAGGCCGGAAACGCGCTGATTTTCGAGACCTTCCTCAAACTCAACGACATTGATCCGGGCCAGGTCACCATCGTCCCGGTGCAGTTCGACCCAACCCCGCTGGTGGCGGGGCAGGTGGATGGGTGGATCGGCTATGTCGGCAATGAGCCGAACACGCTGCGCGCCCGCGGCATTGCCGCCACGAACTTCCTGTTCGCGGACCACAACTACCCTCTCGTGATGGAGACCTACGTCGCGCGCAAAAGCTCGATCGACATCGATCGTGCGCGCCTGAAGGCCGCGCTGCGCGCCGAGATCCGCGGCTGGCAGGACAATTTGCGTGATCCCGACGCGGGCGCGGCACTCGCCGTGAACACTTACGGGAAAAATCTCGGGCTCAACCTCGCGATCGAGACCATGCAGTCGCGGACGGAGAACACGCTGATCGCGACCGCCGAGACCGCCCGCCACGGGCTGCTCCGGATCAGCCCCGAGCTGATGGCGCGCAACATCACGGTGCTCCGGGCACTCGGCAACGACGTCACCGTCGAGCAGCTGTTCGACATGTCGCTGCTGGACGAGATCTATCGCGAGGAGCCGATGCTGATCCACGCATGAGCCCGCTCGACGCCAGCACGGAGGTGACGGACGCGCCGGGGATCGAGCTCGTCGGACTAGCGCGCAGCTTCCGCATCGGACGGCGTCGCGTCGACGCACTGGCGGACGTGGCGCTGCGGACCCAAGCCGGCTCGTTCACGTCGCTGCTCGGGCCGTCGGGTTGCGGCAAGTCCACCATCCTGCGGATCCTGGCAGGCCTCGAACGCGCGGATGCCGGCACCGTCCGCGTGCATGGCGAAAGCCCGGCGGAGCTGGTCCAGCGGCATCATCTGGGCATCGCCTTTCAGGACAGTGCGCTGCTCGCATGGCGGTCGGTCCAGGCCAACATCCGGCTGCCGCTCGAGGTGGCCGGGCTGCAAGCCGACCGCGCCGCGATCGCCGAGCTCATCAGGCTGGTGGGCCTGTCCGGCTTCGAGCATGCGCGGCCCGCACAGCTCTCCGGCGGCATGCGCCAGCGCGTGTCGATCGCGCGCGCCCTGGTGGTGCAGCCGCGCGTGCTGCTCCTCGACGAACCGTTCGGCGCGCTCGACGACATGACGCGGCTTCGCCTGAACCTCGAGCTGCAGCGGATCTGGACCGAACGTCCTGCCACCACGCTGATGGTGACGCACGGCATCGCGGAAGCTGTGCTGCTCTCCGACCGGGTCGCGGTGATGAGCACGCGTCCCGGGCGCATCCGCGCGCTCGTGCCGGTCGATCTGCCTCGCCCGCGCACCGCCGCCACTCTGCGCACGCCGGCGTTTCACGAGCTCCATGACCGGCTGGCGGCGCTCCTGTTTGATGAGGACGCGCCCGCATGAGGGGGATCGTATGAGGCGGTGGGGCGCCGCGCCGCTTGGGATGATCGCGCTCCTGGCCCTCTGGTGGAGCGCCGCGGGGCCGCGTCGCGACGGGGCGGTGCTGGTGCCATCCCCGGCGATGGTGTTGGCTCGGCTCTGGCGCGACGGCTGGGGGTTCTACGGGCCCAACGTCATGGCGACGCTCGGCGAGGCGGCGTTCGGCTTCCTGTGGGGAAATGTGGCGGCCCTGGCGGTGGCGCTCGCGGTGCTTCTCGCCCCTCCCCTGCGGCGCGTCGCGGTGCAGCTCGCGACGGTCAGCTATTGCGTGCCCGTTGTCGCGATCGGTCCCTTGCTGACGGTGGTGTTCAGCGGCCGGACACCCGCGGTGGCGCTCGCCGCCTTATCGGTCTTCTTCACCACGCTCACGGGACTTCTCGTGGGGCTGCGCGCAGCCGAACCTGCGAGCCTCGACCTGATCGACGCCTATGGCGGCAGCGCCTGGGATCGCTTTCGCAAGGTGCAGCTCTTCGCGTCGCTGCCGGCGCTGTTCGCGAGCCTCGGGATCGCCGCACCGACTGCACTTCTGGGTGCGATCCTCGGCGAGTGGCTCGGCAGCGTGCAGAGCGGGCTGGGCCTCGTGCTCGTGAACGCCATGCAGACGATGGACGCCGCCCGCGTGTGGAGCATCGCCCTGGTGTGCGGTGCGATGGCGTCGGGCGCCTACCTGGTCGTCGTGCTGGCCGGCCGCCTGGCGATGCCGTGGCGTACGCCCACATGACGGCACGACGATGGATGCCCGTGCTTGCGCCGGCCGGCGCGGCGGTCGCGTCGCTCGCAATCGTACTGCTCGCCTGGATGCTGTTCCTGCGCCTGTTCCATGTGAGCCCGCTGATGGCCAAGTCGCCCGTTGCTGTCGCGCACTATCTCCTCGGAGGACGCGCGGCCGCCCTCCACCGCGCAGGACTGCTCGCGGCACTTGCGACCACGCTCGGCCACACGGCCTGGGGCTTTGCACTCGGGCTTGCGGCGGGGATCGGTTGCGCGCTCCTGTTCGTGCTGATGCCACCTGTGGAGCAGGGCCTGCTGCCGGCGGCCATGATCCTGCGCGCCGTGCCGCTGGTGGCGATGACCCCGCTGATCGTGATGCTGTTCGGCCGCGGCAGCCTCGCCGTCGCGGTGATCGGCGCGGTCGTGGTGTTCTTCCCGACGCTGGTGAACGTGACGCTGGGCCTGCGTGCCGCACCACGCTCGGCTATCGACCTGATCCGCGCATATGGCGGCGGCGCGGGCACCGTATTGCGGAAGGTGGGCTTCCCCTCGGCGCTGCCGGCGCTCTTCGCCTCGATGCGCCTGTCTGCGCCCGCGGCGCTGGTTGGCGCATTGCTGGCCGAATGGCTCGCGACGGGTGATGGTCTCGGCAATCGCATGCAGCGCGACATCTCGACGTTCCAGTCGACCGACCTCTGGGCGGCGGTCGCCGTCGCGACGCTGTGCTCGCTGGTGATGCACGGCTTGATCGGACTTCTGGAAGCGCTGGTGCTGCACCGTTTCGCGATGCGCTGAGAGGAAGGTCAGGCCTCTGCATTAAACCTAGCAGGCTGCGGAAAGTCGGGTGCGGAGATCGCGCTAATCTGATTCTCTTATCCTCCGGGACGGGAGGTTTGGATGCGTGGATCTGACGAGCAAACCGGGGCGATGTTCAGTGAACCGCTCCGGGTTTTCCGGAGACCGATTGGTTTGAGTCTCTACGCGGCGATCGGCATGGCCTCAAGGGCGGCGTAGTAGGCGGCTTCGGCCTCGGCGGGCGGGATGTTGCCGATTGGCTCGAGGAGGCGACGGGTGTTGAACCAGTTGACCCAGTGCAGGGTAGCGAGCTCGACGGCGTCGACGCTGCGCCAGGATTGGCGATGGATCACCTCGGCCTTGAACAGGCCGTTGATGGTCTCGGCGAGTGCGTTGTCGTAGCTGTCGCCGACGCTGCCGACAGAAGGCTCGATCCCGGCTTCGGCCAGCCGCTCGGTGTAGCGGATGCTCACATATTGCGATCCCCTGTCGGAATGGTGAACGAGACCGCTCCTCTGTAACGGCCGCCGCTCGTGCAGCGCCTGCTCGAGGGCATCGAGCACGAAGTCCGCCCGGGCATGGCGTGAGACGCGCCAGCCAACGATGCGCCGGGCGAACGCGTCGATGATGAACGCCACGTAGGCGAAGCCCTGCCAAGTGGAGACGTAGGTGAAGTCGCTGAGCCACAGCATGTTCGGTGCCGGTGCCCGGAACTGGCGGGTGACCCGGTCGAGCGGACAAGGTGCCCCCTTGTCGCTGACGGTGGTCTTCACCGCCTTGCCCCGGACGACGCCCTTCAACCCCATCTGGCGCATCAGGCGGGCCACCGTGCAGCGCGCGACCCGGGTCCCGTCCCGGAGCATTTGTCGCCAGACCTTCCGCACGCCGTAGACACCGAAGTTCTCGGCGAACACCCGGCGGATCTCCTGGCAAAGGGCGGCGTCGCGCTTCTGGCGCGTCGGCGCCCGGTCCGGATCACGACCACGGGCCGAATGCTCGTGGTAGGTCGACGGGGCGATCGGCAGAACCCGGCAGATCGGCTCGACACCGTGGACCTCTCTGCGCGCGTCGATGAACGCGATCATGGCTTGAACCGGCGGTGGAGCTCCGCCACCGCAAAATAAGCCGACGCCTTGCGCAGGATCTCATTGGCCTGCCGCAGCTCGCGCACTTCACGCTCCAGGGTCTTCATCCGCTCGCCCTCAGCGCGCGTCGGGCCAGCCCGCACACCCCGATCTCGCTCGGCCTGCCGCAACCAATTGCGCAGGGTTTCCCCCGAGCAGCCAATCTTGGCGGCAATCGAGCAGATCGCCGCCCACTGCGTCGCGTGCTCGCTCCGGTGCTCCAGCACCAGGCGCACCGCGCGTTCGCGCACTTCAGCCGGAAACGGAGGAATTCTCTTCTTCGTCATGACCCCAGTCTCTCAAGATCTGTGGGCTCCGGGAAAGCCGGGGCGGTTCACGCCGTCTCGTCTGGCAGGCCCGTTTCGCTGAGGTGAAAAGGCCCCAGCAGGCGGGAAAGACTCTCGCTGCCATCGCGATCGCGACCGCGACCGGCCTCAACTGGCGCACGGTATCGAAGTGGGCCACCTGTGAGACCCTCCCGGAACGGCGCCGAATGGATCCGCGAGCGCGTCACCTGGTCCAATTTACGACCCACCTCGCGCGTCGCTGGACTGAAGGTTGCCGAAACGGGCGCGAACTCCTGCTCGAGCTCCGCGAGCAAGGCTATCCTGGAAGTCGCGCGCAAAGGAGCGCCTTCCTGGCTTTGCCGACATGCGGCAGCTGGCGATGCGCTTCGGAGGCCTCCTGCGAGGTAGGGATCCCGCGATGCTGGACGCCTGGCTGGCGGACGTTCGGCTGTCGAGCTTCAGCGCGCTTCGCCGGTTCGCACATGTCCTGTGCAGGGATATCGACGCAGGGCGAAACGCCATTCGCGAAGAATGGAGCAACGGGCAGATGGAGGGACAAATCAACAAGCTGAAAGCGCTCAAGCGATCCATGTATGGTCACGCTGGAGCCGAGCTTCTTCGTGCCCGGATGCTTCCCATCACCGAATGAGGCCTCCACACAAATCGCGAGAGATCCCATTACGTGCAACGCGACAGCGAGAGCATGGATCTCTTGCTCATGGAGAAGTGCGCCCTCTTCGAACGATCAAAGTCATACGGAGGAGTAAGTCCGGCGGGGTTCTCGCTGTCCGAACAATCCGGGCGACCCCGCCGTTGGCCCATTTCTTGCGACGATTCGTGCTGCAAGACAGCAAGGATCGGAGCCAGCATGACCACATCGCTCTCGCCTGACGCCAGGAACGATCTGCTGACCCGCGGCTATCCCCGCCGTCACCTCGGACGCATCTCGGCGCTGCTCGGTCTGCAGGCGGTGGCCGCGACCGGCGCTCTCTCCATCGGACGCGGAACTGCGTTCGCCGCTACCACCGGCCAGGTCAGCCGGACCAGCCCCGCGAGCGCGTCGACGCGCGATCTGCGCGGGATGGTCCGGATTGGCTCAAACGAATGCTGGACCGGACCCTTCCCGGCCGCCGCGGCCGCCGGTGCCGCGATGGTCCAGCACGGCAACCGCTACGAGCCCGGAGAGCTGCGGCAACAGCTGATCGAGAACGTCTCCATCGTCGAGAGCGTGCCGGCCGACCACATCCTTCCCTGGCCAGGGTCGAGCGACCCGCTGGCGCGCGCCGTGGTGACGTTCTGCTCGCCCGGTCGCGGGCTGGTCACCGCAGATCCGACCTACGAGGAGGCCTGGGCCGTCGCCGACTGGCTTAAGGTCAAGGTCAACAAGGTGCCGCTGCGTCCCGACAACGGCTATGCGGCCGACGTCCGCGCGATGCTGGCCGCCGACCCGCACGCCGGCCTCTACTACATCTGCTCGCCCAACAACCCGACCGGCACCCTGACCCCGGTCGCCGACATCGCCTGGCTGCTCGAGAACAAGCCCGTCGGCTCGATCGTCCTGGTCGACGAGGCCTACCTGCATTTCGCCGGCACGCCGAGTGCCGCCGCTCTGGTGAAGCGGGGGAAGGACGTGGTCGTCCTGCGGACGTTCTCCAAGATCTTCGGGATGGCCGGCCTGCGTCTCGGCCTCAGCATCGCCCGGCCCGATCTGCACGAGCGGATGATGCGGTACGACGGCAAAATGCAGAGCGGCGCCCTCTCCGTCGTGGCGCTCGCCACCGGCGCGCCCGCTCTCCTGCTCGCGTCCGACATCGCAGCAAGGCGTCAGGAGATGATTGACGCCCGCGAGGCGACGCTCGCCCATCTCCGCGACCGCGGCCTGCACACCCTGCCGAGCAACGCGAACATGTTCATGGTGGACTGGCGCAAACCGGCGCCAAGCATGAAGGCCGCTTTCGCCGCGCAGAACATCGATATCGGTCGCAGCTGGAAGATCTGGCCCACACGATCGCGCATCACGGTCGGTTCGGCGGCCGACATGAAGAGTTTCTGCGCGGCAGTCGACCGCATCATGGTCTAGGCCGCCAGAGGTTTAGACCGCCAGGCAGGCGAGCATCACCGCCGAGGCAACCAGCGTCTCGGTGGTGATCAGCAAGCCGGCAAACGAGGTAGTGTTTCGAAGCACAACCGAAGCCCGCGTGCGGACACGATGCAGAAAATCGACCGCTGGAGCAGGTGCCTGCGACTTGTCGCGAGGGCACTTCGCTTGCAGGCAGACGACAGGACTGGTGAGACTATCTCCAGTCGATGGAGGCCATCAGCTTCCAAGAACGAAGATCCCGCCGCCTCCTGAGCTCTCGCGAAGGTAGACGCTGATCGCGGCGAGCAGGTGCTCCTGCTCGACGTTCACGACCTTCTGCTTCGCCAACTCGAGGCCCACAAGCAGAGTTGACGCGACAGCGGCACGAGCAACGGGCCATGTCGTTGGTGCTGCGGCGCCCCGCGATCATCGTGGCGTCCTCGGCCGGCTTGACCCGCTCGGCATCATCCCCGCGGCGTCACGACGACGTTCTCCACCCTGGTAGCTTTTGATGTGCAGGTGCGTGCACTCCGTCCTTCGGTCATTTAGGTGGATGTCCACGCGAACGCCCAAGCCAACGCCCTGCTGACGACCTGTCATAGGCGCGCCCCGATCGACGGCGCCCGACGCGTGACAGTTTCCGCCGCGTGGATGATCCCCAAGGCGCTGTGACTGGCGGGAAATGAGGCCGAGACATTTGCCGAAGGGACACACCCTAGCGACTACCAGGGTTCCCTAGGTTGGCGGCTTACCGGCGAACGTCTCTCCAGTCTGAACAACGCATCCGTCCGCTGGCACTACTTCTCAGCACGGCGGCTGGCCCGACATGTTGCTCGGAAGCTCCGGCTTTCGGCTGCGCTTGCGAAAGGGCCGTCGCGAGTGGTCGCTCCGGGTGATGTCCTCGATACCTTGAGTAAGGGGTCGTGTTTGCGCTCACACTATCTCGAGGCGTTGAGGGCACGTGGGGCGGTGCTGACGCCTTCATCGGGTTGATCGGCCTTAGCGTGAACAGGACCGGGCTGATCGCGCTGATTACCGCTCTTCGCATTTGCAATTCAAATTAGGTGACTAGGAACTGTCGCTCCGGCTGGGGGCACCCACCCCGAGGCAGTCCAAAAAGGTGGTCACATCATCGAAGGTGAGCAGACGTCGAGAGGTTAGATCATCAAGTAGCTCAGGCGGCTCGTTACTGAGGGGAGAGTCTCGCAAAGCTAAACGCCGGGGAGGAATTGCTGCTTCCAGAGCTGACGGCGTGCTCGTGCTTGACCCCTCCAGGGCCAATCGCACCTCGCATGTTGACGCGCTTTCGCGCGGTGCGATTGTCGAACTCACGCTGGTGGATGGCCTTCCAAAGGTCTTCCTTGACGTGCTGGGACGCATAACCCACGGAACGCGCGCGATCGTCGACTTGCGGCACGACGGCGGCTTTCCCCAACGTGGAGCTGACAGCTGGGAGCGGTGCCACCATTGAAGTGGACGCGATCTGCAGCAGGCCCTTGGTGAGATCTGTGATCACAGGCGTTGACAGCGCGGCGTCGCGAGGTCAACGTCCCAGGCAACGTAGGGGGCGCCTCGGCACTCAAACGCGTCGCCGCCTGCTTGACAAGAAACGGCTTAGCCGTCGCCAAGCTGCGCCTTTATTGGCAAGGGATCGGGGGAACGAACGTGGTGGATTACATCATCGTCGGAGGCGGCTCGGCAGGCTGCGTCCTTGCCAATCGGCTGTCCGCCGACCCGTCCGCGGAGGTGACGTTGATCGAGGCCGGTGGGTGGGACAAGAGCCCGTTCATTCATATGCCGGCAGGATACTTCCAGTTGATGAAGACCGGGCAGATTGACTGGCACTATCACACCGTTCCGCAGCAACATCTGAACAACCGCGAGATGTTCTGGCCGCGTGCACGCGTCATGGGCGGCTGCTCATGCGTCAACGGCATGATCTATATTCGTGGCCATGCCTCCGACTACGATCGCTGGGCGCAGTTCGGCAATCGGAACTGGTCATACGATGAATGCCTCCCGTATTTCCGGCGATCGGAAGGCTGGGCGGACGGTGACGACGAGTTCCACGGCGGCGAGGGCCCGCTCAAGACGAGCCGTTACGGCGTGAAGCATCCGCTGTCAGCCGCCTTCATCGAAGCGGGGCGCCAGGCCGGCTACCCGGTGACGAACGACTTCAACGGTGCGCAGCAGGAGGGTTTCGGCCCTTGCGACAGCACCCTCGATCGCAGCGGGATCAAGGCCACGCGATCGAATGCGGCTCGCGCCTACATCAAGGGTGTCCGGAACCGGCCGAACCTGAACGTGATTACCCACGCACTGGTCTCGCGCGTCCTGATCGAGGGCGGCCGGGCGGTCGGCGTGGAATACGTCCAGAGACGAGCGGTCAAGCAGCTCCGCACGAGCGGCGAGGTGATCCTGTCCGGGGGCACCGTCAACTCGCCGCAACTGCTTCAGCTGTCGGGTGTGGGCGAGCCCGGGCATCTCCGCGCGGTCGGGATCGAGGTCAAGGCTGAGCTCCCCGGCGTCGGCATGAACCTTCAGGATCACCTCGCCATCGGTCTGAAGCAGCGCGTGTCGCAGCCGATCTCGCTGCTGCCGCATGTCGCACCTCTCAAGGCCGCCATCGCGCTCGGCCAGTACGTGCTCCGCGGCAATGGCCCGGGCGCCTACCACGGCATCGAGGCGCTGGCCTTCGTCAAGACGCGGCCGGAGATCGTTGCGCCTGATCTGCAGTACCACTTCATCATGATCATGTACGATGACCACGGCCGGCACATCATCCCCGAGCACGGCTTCATGCCGTATTTCAACGTCGCCCGTCCGGAAAGCCGCGGCTCGATCCGGATCCGCTCGCAGGATCCGGGCGTGCATCCCGACATTCAGCCGAACTATTTTGAGCAGCCCGACGATCTTCGCGTCATGCGCGACGGGATCAAGATCAGCCGCGACATCGTGGCGCAGGCCGCCTTCGATCCTTATCGCGGCACGGAGTATGCGCCGGGCGCGAATGTCCGGACCGACAAGGAGATCGACGACTATCTCCGCGCCAAGGTGGAGTCGATCTACCACCCGGTCGGGACCTGCAAGATGGGGAGCGACGCGATGGCGGTCGTGGATGACAGGTTGCGCGTCCACGGCATCGAAGGACTGCGCGTCGTCGATGCGTCCGTGATGCCGACGCTGGTGACGGGAAACACCAACGCTCCCACTATCATGATTGCTGAAAAGGTATCCGACTTCATCAGGGCCGAGGCAGGATCCGAGGAGCAGTCGGGTGGGGAGGCGCGCCGTTTGGTGGCCTGAACGCACCCCTCCCGGGTGTCAGCTTGCTGACCGCGGCCGTGACGCGCGGGATGCGGTCGCCGGCGCCGCCTTCTTCTTCGCGAAGCCAGGGCTGGCGCTTCTCGGTGGTTGCCTACTCGAGGAGACTCCCACCGTCGCACCTTCCAGCTCGGTCCAGAACCAGTGGCCCGTGGTCTCGATGTCTTCGCGGAGTGCCACGGCGGCGGCGGCCCCGTCGCGGCGCTGGAGCCCTGCGATGATGCGGGAATGCGAAGCGGCGGCATCGAAGAACGCGTTGATTCCGCGCCGCTTGCCCGCGAGTAGCGCGAGGTAAGGGCCGCTCCTGAGCCACAAGGTCTCGATGACCTCGAGCAGGGTCGTGTTGCCTGCCGCCTCATAGATCATGAAGTGGAACGCCTGGTTGTTCTCAAGGATACCCAGCACGTCGGCGCTGGACAGGGCCTGCACCATTCGCTCGTTCACAGCGGCCAACCTGTCCGGAAGATCGGCGGGTGCGAGCTGCGCCGCAGTCTCGGTCGCGTAGCTCTCGATCATCGACCTGATGGGCGTGATCTCTCGGAAATGTTCCGCAGTCACCGGCGGCAGGCGGAATGTCCGGTCGGATTGCTGGACCAGTGCACGTTCGGCTGCCAGGCGCTTGATGGCCTCACGGACCGGCATCTCGCTGGTGCCGAAGCGCTGCGCCAGGGCTCTGATCGTCAGCGGCTGTTCGGCCGCGAAGACGCCTTTTCGCATGGCCTCGCGGATGCGGTCATAGACGCGGTCCTGCAGGCTTCTGACATCGACTGTGTCACGGTTCATGTCCATGGCTCCATTGTATGCCAGCGATCCGCTCCAGCGGCAGCCCGGATGATGCCGACAACGATTTTATTGTGACCTGTGATCACAGGCTTGACGATCGCGCTGGTTGGTGGGACGTTGCTGCAACAAGAACAGGAAACTTCGCGGGTTCGTCGAGAACGCGATCTTGCCGTCATCTGCTGCATTCGGACCGAAAACATACCGGCCCCTGACCTGGTGTTGTATGCCGCGAAACAGCGGTGTGACCGGGTGTTGGTGCTTGTCGAGGTGCCTTGCGGTCAAGGCTGTCTGAAGAAACATCAACGATAAATCGGGAGTGCGAACAAGGTGAACCAGGACGACGTAAGCCCGGCACTCAAGCGCCGCGACGTTCTCAAGACGATCGCCGGAGGCGCGGTCGCGTCGGCCTTGATGGACCGCGGAATTGTCCGAGCGGCCGACAAGCCCCTGCTCGGCTTCAGCAATAAGAGCCTGGACTTCTACTTCTTCCGCATCCTGCAAGAGGCGGCGTCGCGTGCGGCCGCCAAACAAGGCTGGAGTTTCCAGGCGGTCAACGCCAGCTTCGACAACACGACCCAGATCCAGCAGTGGAACTCGCTGCTTCTGAACCGGCCGATCGCCATGATCGGCGACACCGTTGATAGCCAGGCGATGGTGAGCGCGGTCAGGAAGGCGAACGCCGAGAATGTTCCGGTGGGAATGGTCGACAGTCTGACCGTAGGCGGCAACGTCGCGATCTCGGTGGCCTTCGACAACGAGCAGGGCGGCATCATGGCGGCGAACGCGGTGATCGATCGGCTCAAGAAGAAGTATTCGGGTCAGCCGAAAGGCACAGTCTTGAATTGCTACGGCTCGCTCAAGAGCGACGCCTGGCGTGCGCGAAAGGTCGGCTGGGACGCGACGTTCGCGAAATACCCGGACATCAAGATGCTCGACCGCCCGACTGAGGGTCTATTGCAGAATATGCTGAGCGTGACGGTCAACACGTTGTCGGAGTATCCGGACCTCGATGCCGTGCACGCGCCTAGCGATACGCCGGCACGTGGCGTGGTCACGGCGCTTCGGCAAAGGGGCAAGTGGCACAAGGTCGGCGAACCCGGCCACGTCATCTTCGTGACGATCGATGGCGAGCCGATCGGGCTGCAATGGATCAAGCAGGGCTACCAGGACGTCGACATCTCACAGGATCCGATCGCCTACAGCGAGATCGCGGTCGACATGCTGGCAAAGTATAGCCTCAAGAACCAGCCCGTTCCGCTGGGACCGTACAAGAACGACCAGTATTTCTGGGAGTCGGGCGTGATCGAGAGGGGTGTGAGTGGGCCGCGTCTGGTCATTCCGCCGAGCGTCGTCGAAGCCTCCAACGCAGACGACAAGCGGCTTTGGGGTAACGTCGCCTCGCTGACCTGGGGGATTGCATATCAGTGAACATGCACCCCGACATCCAGCCCGGCGACCTGCGGCCTCTGCTTGAGGTGCGCGATGTCGTCAAGCGCTACGGGGGCGTGTCCGCGCTGAAGGGCGTGGGCGTGGGCATCGCACGGGGAACGATCCACGGCCTGCTCGGCGAAAACGGCGCCGGCAAGTCGACGCTCGTTCGCATCATCGCCGGGTTGACGCGTGCGACCGAGGGCAGCGTCATCCTGGACGGCGATGATGTCGGGCATGCGGACGTCCGCTCGATGGAAGGGCGCGGCGTTTTCTTGGTCACGCAGGAGCCGATGATCGTCGACCAGCTTACGGTAGCTGACAATCTGGTGCTCGGGCGCTGGCCCAGGAAGAACGGCTTTGTTCGCGATCGCTCGATGTTCGCGCAGGCGGAGGAGTTCCTCCACGATGCGCGGCTCGATCCGCGCGCACCGGCAGCGACGCTGTCGCCGGTCGACAAGCGCAAGCTCAACATCTTTCGCGCTCTGCACAGCGGCGGCAAGCTGATCATCCTCGACGAGCCGACCACGGCGCTGACGATGGCTGACAAGGCTCAACTGTTCGACTTCATGCGGCGGCTTCGCGCGCAGGGCGTGTCGTTTCTGTTCATCTCTCACTACAACGAGGAGATTCTGGAAGTCTGCGATGAAGTGTCCGTCCTGCGCGACGGCAACATGGTGGCGCGCAACGAGGGCATCCGCCACCTGGATTCCGATGCACTGAGCTCCCTGGTGATCGGCGAGAGCGTCGAGTTGTTCCACCGTTCCGCACGCGCCACGCCGCCGGCCACGACGTGGTCGCTGCAGCGGATCACCGCCCCCGGCCTGCACATCGAACGCCTCGATCTGGCGGCCGGAGAGATTATCGGGTTTGCCGGGTTGCCTGGGTCGGGCGCGCGCGAACTGGGTCGTGCGTTGTTCGGCCTTCTCCGGAGTGCCAGAGGCTCGCTGGCGGACGGGAAGGTCCACCACATGCTGCCGCGAACGCCGAACGATGCGCTCAAGCACGGCATCGCCTTCCTGTCGGAGGATCGGCTGCGCGACGGCATCGTTGCGATTCAGTCGGTGGCCGAGAACATGAGCCTCTCGTCTCTCGGGCACCTATCGCGGTTCGGCATCATGTCGCCGCGGGCCGAGCAGGCGCTGTTCTCGCGTCTGGCAGGCTTATTCTCGATCAAGACCAGCTCGCCCGCGGCTCGGGTGTCCGGCCTGAGCGGCGGCAATCAGCAGAAGGTGCTGTTGTCGCGGCTGCTCGCGGGCAAGCCGCGCCTCGTCATCCTGAACGAGCCGACACGCGGCATCGACGTCGGCGTCAAGGAGGAAGTGCATCGCTTCGTCGATGCGCTTACCAACGACGGCGTCACCGTCATCGTCCTGACGTCTGACATCGACGAGATGCTGCGGATGACCGACCGGATCGCCTTCTTCGTTGGTGGCCGCCTGATCGACATCCAGTCTTCTCGCGCGCTGACCAAGGAGGACGTCTTCGAGCGTGCCTTTTCGGTCGCCGGAGCACCAGGTGCCGACGTGGCGGTCCGCTTGAAAGGAAACAGCCCATGACGACAGCACAAGCTTCCATCGCGAAAGTGAGCACGTACGCGGGAGCAGGGAACGTCCGCGCCAAGAAAGGAGCGATGACGGCGTTCCTTATCAAGAACGTCGTCTGGGTCTGGCTCGTCGGCCTGGTGATCCTGTTTGGCTTGATGAACAAGTTTTTTTGGTCGTCAGCCAATCTGCAGAACGTCCTGACCCAGGCAACCGTGCTCGGTCTGCTGTCGCTGGCAGCCTCGATGCCGCTTCTAGTTGGAGAGATTGACCTGTCGATCGCGGGCAATCTCGGGGTGTCGTCCGTGATCGGCGCGTTGCTACTTCAAACCCACACGCTGCCGACCTTCGTCTGCGTCGGGATCGGCATCGCCGTGGCTACCCTGGTGGGACTCTTCAATGGATTCTGCGTCACGAGGCTCCGGATGGTGTCGTTGATCGAGACGCTCGGGATGATGATCATCCTGGAGGGAGCGCTGCTCGCGATCACGCAGGGTTCGACCATAACCGATTTTACGCCTGCCTATAGCTGGGTAGGGCAGGCGAATATCGGCGGCTGGCCGGTCATGCCGGTCGCCCTGTTCGTGGCCTTTGGCGTGGTGGCCGTCCTGCTTCGCCGGTCAGTTTTTGGTAGGCAACTTTACGCGACCGGCGGCAATGCGGCGGCGGCTTACGTTGCCGGCATCCGCGTGGCTAGGGTCAAGATCGCCGCCTTCGGCGTGTCCGGATTACTGGCAGGGATCGCGGGCTACTTCCTGGCCTCCTGGCAGACGGCGATCACGTCGGATCAGGGCAAGGGCTTTCTGCTCTACTCCATCGCCGCGCCGATCATCGGCGGCGTCAGCGTCTTTGGCGGCCGCGGCAACGCGCTCGGCATCCTCGGCGGCGTACTCCTCCTCACCGTCATCCATGTCGGGCTATCCATCGTCAACGTTCCGTCCTTCTACGTGGACATGATCGGCGGCGTGATGATCTTCGTGGCGGTCGCGATCGACGCACTTCGCGTGGGTGTCGCGGGCGACGCCTGACAAACGAACAACGAACCAGCAGGGAGCATTCGACAATGAGTTATCTGGGACGGGACAATACCCTCACACCCGCCAACCGTTCGTTCCTGCAGCGCAGGCACAAGCTTCTGATCGATGGCAACTGGGTGGATGCGCGCTCCGGCAAGACGTTTCCGGTATTCGACCCGGCCAACGGCGAGAAAATCGCCGATGTGGCAGAGGGGGGCGCCGAAGATGTCGAGCGCGCCGTGGTGGCCGCTCGCAAAGCCTTCGAGGAAGGTCCGTGGCCGGCGATGAAGCCGACCGAGCGCGGCAAGCTGGTGTGGCGACTGGCCGATCTGATCGAGGCCAGCGCGGACGAGCTCGCGCAGCTCGAGAGCATCGACAATGGCAAGCCGGTCGGCGACGCCCGCAACGTCGATATCGCGTTCGCCTGCGAGCTGCTGCGCTACATGGCTGGCTGGTCGACCAAGCTGAACGGGGAAAGCATCCCCGTCTCCATTCCCGGTGACTGGCACTGCTACTCCATTCGCGAACCGGTCGGCGTGGTGGCGCAGATCATCCCCTGGAACTTCCCTTTGCTGATGGCGAGCTGGAAGATCGCGCCCGCATTGGCCGTCGGATGCACGATCATCCTCAAGCCCGCCGAGCAAACGCCGCTCACGGCGATCCGGCTTGGCGAGCTCGCGCTCGAAGCCGGCTTCCCGCCCGGCGTCTTCAACGTGCTGACAGGCGATGGCCTCGTGGGTGCGGCACTCGCGGCCCATCACGACATCGATAAGGTGGCCTTCACCGGCTCGACTGAAGTGGGTCGGCTGATCGTCAAGGCGGCCGCCGGCAACCTCAAGAAAGTGAGCCTGGAGCTCGGTGGGAAGTCGCCGGTTATCGTCTTCGCCGATGCCGATCTCGAGACCACGATCCGAGGCACGGCGAACGGCATTTTCTTCAACACGGGGCAGTGCTGCACGGCGGGCTCGCGGATGCTCGTTCATCGCAAGGTGTTCGACAAGCTCATGTCGGGGCTGGCTTCGCATGCGCAGACCTACAAGGTCGGGCCCGGTCTCGATCCCGAAAGCAAGATCGGGCCGGTGGTCTCGCAGGAGCAGTTCGATCGAGTTCTGGGCTACATGGAAGCGGGCAAGCGCGACGGCGCGGAAGTCGTCACCGGCGGCAACCGCTCCGGCACCGAGGGATACTTCATCCAGCCCACCGTGTTCGCCAACACGAACCCGCAGATGTCGGTCGTCCGGGAGGAGATCTTCGGGCCGGTCGCGTGCGCCATGCCGTTCGACGATGATGATCTCGGGCGGATTGCCGCCGAAGCGAACGCAACGCCCTACGGGCTGGGCGCTAGCATCTGGACGCGCGACATCAGCGTCGCCCACAAGCTCGCGCGCCGAATCAAGGCCGGCACGGTGTGGATCAACACCCATCTGCCCAACGATGTCGCGCTGCCGTTCGGCGGCTACAAGCAGTCGGGCTGGGGTCGCGAGATGGGGCGTGAAGCGCTCGAACTCTACACCGACGTCAAGGCCGTCGCAGCCAGCCTCTGACCCGGGGGAGGAGGAGCGGCTTCGGCTGCTCCGTCCGCCGGCGATCCACCACGCAGGACGGGGACGTGCGATGCGACTGGACGTGCACAACAAGCGTGTTCTCGTCACGGCGGGCGCGTCGGGCATCGGGCTTGCGATCGCCAACGCCTTCCAGGAGGGAGGCGCGCGCGTCCGCGTATGCGACATCGACACGGATCACCTTACCGCAGTCGAGCGCCACGGCATCGCCGCCCATCGCACCGACGTCGCCGACCCGGCAGGCGTGCAGCAGTTGTTCGCCGTCATCGACAAAGAATGGGACGGCCTCGACATCCTGGTGAACAACGCCGGGATCGCCGGGCCGACCAAGCTGGTCGAGGACGTCACCGCAGACGAATGGACCCGGACCGTCGCGGTCAATCTCACTGGCCAGTTCCTGTGCGTCAAACACGCGGTGCCGGCCATGAAGCGGCAGCGGGCTGGCTGCATCGTTGCGATCTCGTCGACCGCGGGGCGCATCGGCATGCCGATGCGCACGCCCTACTCGGCGACCAAGTATGCCGTTCGCGGACTGACCGACGCGCTCGCGATCGAGCTCGGCGAGTTCAACATCCGCGTCAACACGATCCTGCCCGGCCTGGTTGACGGGCCGCGCGGCAAGCTCGTCGTCGAGCAGCAGGCGGCGGCGCGCGGGATGGACGAGAACAGTTACCTGTCCGCGATGATCCACAACATCTCGCTGCACGCGATGATCACCGGCGAGGAGATCGCGGCGATGGCCGTGTATCTCGCATCCGATCAGGCCAGGCACGTCACCGGGCAGTCGATCGGCGTGTGCGCCGGCTTCGAAACCTACCGTTCGCCGCTCGACGTGCGGCCGACCGGCATGTCGTTCAGCGCCGAGTAGCCTAGTTGCCGCTCGTCGGCGACGCTCTCGGGGCACATCAAGGAGAATGGAAGTGGAAAACTGGCTCAAGAGCGAAGCCGATCGCGCGGAAGTCGGCGCGGCCGACGTGAAAGTCAGGGCGAGCGTCGAGCAGATCCTCGCTGACATCGAGAGTCGCGGCGATGCGGCCGTGCGCGATCTGTCGATCCGGTTCGACGGCTGGGATCGGACGGATTACCGTTTGACCGCGTCGGAAATCGAGGCGTGCCTGGCGGAGCTCGATCCGGGCGATCTCGACGACATCCGGTTCGCGCAGGCGCAGGTCAGGCGGTTCGCCGAACACCAGCGCAGCACCATAACCGACATCGAGGTCGAGACGCTCCCCGGGGTCATTCTCGGCCACAAGAACATCCCCGTCGGCTCGGCCGGCTGCTACGTTCCGGGCGGCAAGTATCCGCTGCTCGCATCCGCCCACATGTCGGTCATCACGGCCAAGGTGGCCGGCGTGCCGCGCGTGGTCACCTGCGCGCCGCCCACCAGGGGCCGCCCCGCCGCAGCCATCGTGGCAGCCCAGCATCTTGCCGGCGCCGACGAGATCTACTGCCTCGGCGGCATCCAGGCGATCGGCGCGATGGCGCTCGGCACCGAGACGATCAAGCCGGTCGACATGCTGATCGGACCGGGCAACGCGTTCGTCGCCGAGGCCAAGCGGCAGCTCTTCGGCCGGGTCGGGATCGACCTGTTCGCGGGCCCGACCGAGACCCTCGTGATCGCCGACGACAGCGTCGACGCCGAGCTGTGCGCGACCGATCTGCTGGGCCAGGCCGAGCACGGCCCGGACTCGCCCGCCATCCTGCTCACCACGTCCGAGCGCCTCGCGCGCGAGACCATGCGCGAGATCGAGCGGCTGCTGACCGTGCTGCCGACCGCGCCGATCGCGAGCCAGGCGTGGAGCAAGCACGGCGCCGTGTGCGTGGTCGACAGTGACGAGGAGATGGTCGCGGTCGCCGACCAGATCGCCTCCGAACACGTCCAGGTCATGACCCGCGATCCCGATTACTTCCTGGAGAGGATGCGCAACTACGGCGCACTGTTCCTCGGCTCGCGCACCAACGTGGCCTACGGCGACAAGACGATCGGCACGAACCACACCCTGCCGACACGGCGCGCCGCGCGCTACACCGGCGGGCTGTGGGTGGGCAAGTTCCTGAAAACCTGCACCTACCAGAAGGTGCTGACGGATCAGGCCTCAGCACTCGTGGGCGAGTACTGTTCCAGGCTGTGCGCGCTCGAGGGTTTCACCGGTCACGGAGAACAGGCGAACATCCGCGTGCGCCGGTTCGGTGGCCGCAACGTCCCCTACGGAGCGCGCGTCGAGCGATTGAGCGAGCCGGCCACCGTCTGAAACCCGACGTCGCGTCGAGAAGGAGACCGGCATGGCAGCGCCGTCGCCCGTCATCATCACCTGTGCGATCACCGGCGCAATCCACACGCCATCGATGTCGCCGCATGTTCCCGTGACCGCCGACGAGATCGCGCGCTCCGCGCTCGACGCGGCGGCCGCGGGCGCGGCGATCGTGCATCTGCATGCCCGCGATCCGGTCACCGGCCGCCCCGATCAGAGCCCGGAGGCGTTCAGGCCGTTTCTGCGGTGCATCGCGGAACAGAGCGACGTCGTGCTCAACCTCACGAGTGGCGGCGCGCCCTACATGACCATCGACGAGCGGATCGGGCCGGCCACGACGTTCATGCCGGAGCTCGCTTCGCTGAACATGGGATCGTTCAACTTCGCGCTGTTCCCCATGCTCGGACGCTACACGGAGTTCCGCCACGATTGGGAACGCGCCCATCTCGCGAACAGCGACGATCTGATCTTCCGCAACACCTTCCGCGACATCGCCTACGCGCTCGACGCGTGCGGCGACGCCGGCACGCGGTTCGAGTTCGAGTGCTACGATGTTGGCCATCTCTACAACCTGGCCCACTTCGCCGGCCGCGGCTTGGTCGAGCCGCCCTTCTTCGTCCAGACCGTATTCGGATTGCTCGGCGGGATCGGTGCGCATCCCGAGGACGTGATGCACATGAAGAGAACGGCGGACCGTCTATTCGGCGCGGATTACCGCTGGTCGGTGCTCGGCGCCGGCCGCAACCAGATGCCGATCGCCGCCATGGCCGCGGCGGGCGGCGGCAACATCCGAGTCGGGCTCGAGGACAGCCTGTGGGCCGCGCGCGGGCGGCTCGCGACATCGAACGCCGAGCAGGTCGCGATCGCGAGATCGCTGGTGGAATCGCTCGGGCTGCGCGTCGCCACACCGGACGAAGCCCGAGATCTTCTCAAGCTGAAGGGTCGCGACGCGGTCCGGCTCTGACCAAATGCACGAGGCTGGTCATATGCTGCTTAAGCGGGAGGGCAGGTGCCCGAAGGAGACTCGGCACCGGCAGGTCAAGTAACTGAACAACGTCATCGAGGCCGACCACGGGAAGCTCAAGCAGCTGATCCGGCCGGTCCGGGGCTTCAAGACGCTGGAGACGGCCTACGCGACGATCAAGGGCTTCGAGGTGATGCGCGCGCTCCGCAAGGGTCAGGCCTCGGCCTTGAACCTGACGCGCGACATCCGAGGCGAGGTCCGCATCGTCGAGCGCGCCTCCGGCCTGGGCGCCTCCGCTCTGGCCGAAGCGGTCCAGTTTCTCAACGAGCGGCTCGAGTTCGAAGCGGCCTGACAAGCCAACCGACCCGCAGATCGCCGCCTTCGCGCAAACCCGGGAGAAGATTGCAACAGAGCCGTTTGACAGTCAGCCGCATACGCCGTGGTCAGCGCGGCACGGGCCTTGACGCTTGGTATCGCCTCCAGGAAGCGCACCACCTCATCAGTTCCCAGTATCCCGGACAAGTCGCGCGGCGTCTGCGCATACGGTATCCGCTCCGGCAGGTCCGCCTGCTTGAGCGTCACGCCGTAGAGGAACCGAAGGGCGCAGACCGTCTGATTCAGCTCCGGCCACGATATGCCGCCAGCGACCAGATGAACCTGGAAGGTGCGCACCTCCTCCAGGCCAAGCCGCTCCGGCGAGCGGCCGAAGAAGCCGCCGAACTTGGCCACCGCATGAGCGCAGGATCGCGGGGTCGCTGGCGACAGGTTGCGGACCGTCCTGTCCTCGATCATGCACCGACGCAGGGGCTTATGTCGGTCATTGGGGGTGTCCGTTCCAGGGTGGGGGGAGCCCCCAAACCCTGGCAGGCCGGCCAACTCGCGCGACCCGATAGAGCCGCCACTACCGCGTAAGCGGTTTAGTTCAATCCCCCGCGAGTCATGGTCTCGGAGCCTCAGTATTACGGATTGATTGACGACTTTATGTCACGGTGCCCCCGTGCGGAGCAGTGGCATGGGCCGCTGGCACGCCCGTCCTGGGGTTCGAGAAACAATGCGGTGGCGCGTACGGCATGCGTCGCTCGGAGCGCTGGTCGCGTTGGGCATGAACGTCAGCCAGGCAGGCGCTGCCGGGAGCGGACGATGGGATGGACTGGCCGATCCGGTCTTCCGTCATGTCGATCAGAATGACGTGCTGGCAAACATTCTGCTCCCCGTCGTCATGGCTGAGGATGCAACCGGCTTCCTGTGGATTGGCGGCGAGGATGGCCTGTCCCGCTGGGACGGCTACCGGTCGCACAACCTCGGCGGCGACCAGTCGGCGCCGGACGGCTTGCGGGATCAGGATGTAAAGGCGCTGCATCGCGACGCAGGCGGCAGGCTTTGGGCTGGAACCATGGCGGCTGGGCTTGCCCGCTACGAGGCAGCCCTTGGCCGCTTCATACCGGTGCCCCTGGGCGTAGATGCGGACGCCCCTGTCACGGGCCTCGACGATGACGGAGCAGGCGGATTGTGGGTCGCCTCCCATGCAGGCCTGTTCCACCTGAACACGTTCGGCAAGGTCGTCGCGCATCTGCTCCACTTGCCTGGCCAGCCCGACAGCCTGCCGGACAACAACGTGCTGTCGGTGCTGAGGGACCAGCAAGGCACCATATGGGCCGGCACCGCACGCGGACTGGCTCGTGGCGTCGACAACGAAGGCCATTTTGTCACCGTGCCGCTTCCGGTTGCCGGCGGCGACGCTGCGGAGGTGTCGCATCTGTTCCAGGATAGCTGGCGGCGCATCTGGGTCGGGACGCGCCGGCAAGGGGCCTACGTGATCAGCGCGGACCGAGGCGCCGCGCGTTCCATCTCCATGACCGCGCGGGGGCCCGGTGAGCAGGACGCCACGAGCGAGATCTATGCCATCACCGAGGTTGTGGCGGGACGGGTATGGCTCGGTACATTCGGACATGGCATCGTCGAGGTCGACGGCCACGATTTGCGAATGCACCGCATCGTTCGCAACCCGACGCTCCCGGGCAGCCTGGAGTCGGATACGATCTATTCACTGTACCGGGACAGATCGGGAATTGTCTGGGTCGGGACCGACCTGGGTCTAAGCCAGTACATGGCGGGCAGCGGCGCCTTCGTGACGGTTTTTGGGCGGCGCGGCCAGGTCTCCGGATTGCCGGACGCGAACGTTCTCGCTGTCATGGCACAAGCGGACGGCTCCGTCTGGGCCGGGCTGAAGGACGGCGGTATTGCCATTGCCGATCCGGTCACCGGTCGGGTCGCGAAACTGAACGTGCCACGGGTCTTTGCCATGGCCCGTTCGCCGACGGGCGGCGTCCTGGTTGGCACGAGCGGCGGACTGTTCCTCGCCGATCCGTCCGGCCACGGCAGCGTCAAATTGGAGATACCGAACCGGGCTGCAAATTCAGCCGTCTACGCACTGTGTCCGTTGGATGGAGCGATCTGGCTTGGCGGCGGAGATGACGGATTATGGGAGCTCCTGCTCGGCAAGGATGACAAGGTTGCAGTACTGCGGCACGAGGACACGCCACGGCTGACGAACTCGGCGATATACGCGATCAGCCCGGGACCGGATGGAATCCTGGCGTTGGGCACAGATGACGGTTTCAACCTGCTGGACCGCGGTTCCGGCGCGATCGAGCGCATATTTCCTGATCCGGCAGACCCGACGGGCTTCAGCGCCGGACATGTGGACAGCTTCGCACGCGACCGACATGGCAGGCTATGGATCGGAACAACCAGTTCCGGCATCTACGTCATGCTGGGACGCGATGGCGCCGGCCGTCCAAGGTTCCGTCACCTGAGGCTGGCGGATGGCTTGCCCAACACGGACGCCAACCAGATGGTGGTTGATCAGACCGGTCTTGTTTGGGTCAGCACCGACAATGGCCTTGCCGTGATCGATCCTGACACCTTCGCCGTCCGCGCATTCCGGCGCGCCGACGGGCTGCCGATTACGCAATACTGGAGCATGTCCGGCGCTTCCACGCCACAGGGTGAAATCATCTTCGGCGGCATAGGTGGTCTGACAGTGGTTCGGCCGGAGCTTATCGCGGACTGGCACTATGAGCCGCCGGTGGTGGTCACGGAGGTAAAGGCTGGTGGGAAATCCGTTCCGGGTGCCTTCGATGCTGCGAACACGTTGCTGGACGTGTCGCCCGATGCGGACAGCCTGTCAGTGGAGTTCTCGGCGCTGGATTACTCGGAGCCGCAGCTCAACCGCTATCGATACCGTCTGGAAGGATACGATACAGCCTGGGTGGAGACCGATGCCGCACACCGCGTCGCGTCATACACAAACCTGCCTCCCGGCAACTACCGCCTGCGCTTGAGCGGATCCAATCGCAACGGCGTCTGGACCAGACAGGAGGCCGGACTTCGGATTCACGTACGGCCTGCCTGGTACCAGACGGTGTGGTTCCGACTGGTCCAGGCGGGGTTAGCCCTGTCGGTGCTGGCGGCTGCCGTGCAGGGTCGAACCGCGGTCCTGCGGCGACGCCAACGCGAACTGGAACGGCAAGTGGACGGACGTACCGCTGAGTTGCTGGCCAGAACCGAGGCGCTTTCGGAAAGCCGGCAGCAGCTGCATCAGTATGCCTATATCGACACCCTGACGGCGCTCCCGAACCGTCGCGCCTTCAACGAGATGTTCCGGCGCATGATGGAGACCGCAGTTATGTCATCCGTTGGGTTTGCGCTGGTTCTGGTCGATCTGGATGGGTTCAAGCAGGTGAACGACACGCTCGGCCACGATGCGGGCGACGAGCTGCTGGTCATCGCCGCCGGGCGCATGGCCGCAGCCCTGCGAGAGGGTGATTTCGTCGCGCGGTTGGGTGGCGACGAGTTCGCGTTGTTGCTCGGCGAGGTGCGTGAAGAGGGCGTGGTGAACCTGATCTGTGACCGACTTATTGCCTCGATGACCAAACCCATGACGATAAAGTCGACATGCGTGATGATCGGAGCAAGTGCGGGTGCCGCAAGGTTCCCGCAACACGGCCGGACACAAGACGATCTATACCGACTTACCGATCTCGCCCTGTACGAGTCGAAGCGGGCCGGGAAGGGCTCCTGGCGCTGGTTCTGCAGCGACGCAGTGCCGGAACCGACGACTGCAGCCAGATGAAATTGCTGCCTGGGCCGATCGCCGGGCTGACTGCCTAGAGCAACATGACGTGCGTTGAAATCGCTCCGCGATGCCAACTAATAGCGGGGGCGCCTTGTTGTTGACTCATAGCAGGCCAGGGCTCTGCCCTGGACCCGCTTAAGGCGGAGCCTTAAGAATCCAATTACTCAAATAAATGGTTTCCAAAGGCTATGTGGTGTGGACTCTAGGGATTCCCTCCGGCGGCGTAGAGTGGTGCGGACGCGACGATTGGTGGCACGAGAGGTATCGCGGCGCCATCCGCTTCGTCGTGCAGCGCTTTGACGCGGTCGAACCCCAGTTGCGATCGTCCACGGCGTCCCGTCTGGAGAGGTGGCGATGCTCAGTCGCCTCCGGTTGTCCGTAGCGGTGGATAAGCCCGGCCGGTTCCGTGAGAGCCACGACCTCCTGCGGCGCGAGTTGGAATTGTCGGCTCGGCGCGCGAGTGAGCTGCTGTTCGATCGCGTGCCGCAGATTTTGCAGCAGGTGGAAGCGGTCGGCGACTTGGCTCGCCTGCGGTGCGCCTTGAGCGGCACCCTTCGCGTAGAGTCCACACCGGTCGCGGCTCACGATCTCTATGGCCGGACGGCAGGCGAGCCAGGACGCCGTCGAAACAGCCGATCGGTCCTGCAGGACATCCAGTACCTCGCGCCGCTCAAGATCGACCATGATCGTCCCGTAGGTGCTGCCTTTGCGCCAGCTCCAGTCGTCCACGCCCACCACGCGGACGGGCGCCCCCGGCGCCTGCTTGTTCACGCCGCGCTTCAACGACCGCAGGAGGGTGTCCTTGCTCTGGGGTGCCCCGAGGCGCGCCATCAGACGTCCGCCAGGCCGGCCGCGGGCCGCGTGGGCAAGCACACGAGCCAGGTCGACAACACGACGCGTCCGGCGGCTGTAAGGCGCCACGACCTCCGGCAGGCGATCGGCGAACGTCTTCTGCGAACACTCGGGATCGAGGCATCGCCATCGTGCCACTTTGAGCATCAACTCCACGGCGGCCCCATGAGCCGGTAGGTCCTGCAGATGCCGGACACACCAGCCGTGGCGGCGGCTGGACCGGGTGCCACACGCTGGACACCGTGCCTCACCTGACATGACCGCGGACACGACCCAGCCGCCGCAGAGCCTACTGGTTGCGGAAACCTTGACGCCCGAACCGGGCGACCACTCGCTGTCTGTTCTCATGTAAGATCAACGCTTCTGCCCCGCTTTCGCAAAGCGCTGACCAAGCGGCCTGCCGCAAAGTCACATCAATTGAGCCAGACCCACACAAATCGCGACAGACCCATTTGCGTGCTTGCGTCATGCGGTGACTGGCAGCATGCGAGCATGAAGGAGTTCGGTTCCGGCGCGGCCATACATGGAGCGTTTCAGCGCCTTCAGCTTGTTGATCTGCCCCTCCGTCTGACCGTTGCTCCATTCCTCTCGGATTGCGTTGCGTACCGCGTCGATGTCCCGGCCGAGGACCTGAACGAACCGGCGGAGTGCGTGGAGGCCTGAGTGCCGCACGTCGTTCAGCCAGGCGTCGAGCTTCACCGGATCCTTGCCGCGCAGGATCCCCCGAAACCGCATGGCGAACCGCCGCATGGCAGCGAAGTCGGGAAGCTGATCCTTCAGCAGGTCCACTTGGCTAGCCTGTCGCGCCGTCAGCTGCGGCCGTGGTGCCATGCACAACATGGAGGCCGCAATCGGCGGCACCGAGGCCGCGGATCGGTGGCTGGCAACGTCCGCTTGTCGATGTGCGGTAGCAAAGCGTTGTCGCGCCGCCATTCGTACAGCAGTTCTTCCAGGACGGTGCGACTTACAGTGTAGCCTTGCTTTCGAAGTTCCTCCAGGAGGAGCCGGCCATTCCGCAACCCTCGGTCCAGCGCTGAGCCAGGAACGTCTCGAAGCGCGCGAAGCCGCTCGGCCGCGGGTCCATCCAATGTCGCTCCGGCAAGGTGTCGCTTGCTGCCCACTTCGCCACCGTGCGCCAGTTCAGACCGGTTTGCGTCACGATCGCGGTCAGGCTGTTCCCCTCCTGCTGCAGACGCTTCACCAGGGCGAAGTGGTCCAGCCAAACGAGCCGACGCCCTTTCCGGCTCAGGTCCTGCTGCTCCTGTTGGAGGCTCGGCCGAGACACCCGGCGAGGAGCTTTGTGCTCGAGCTTCATAAGTTGGGCGCGCGGCTTAGCTGCCGCTCGATGGCGAGACGCAGGTTCTGTACCAAGTGGAACCGGTCGGCGACCTGGAGCGCCTGCGGTGCGCCCTGCGTGCGGTGCGCCCACCCAGAAACGGACCTTCCATTGCGCGGTTCTCGAGGGCAACTGCGAGCTGTCGATCAATGGGCGTGCGCCGGTCAGGCTGGGTAGGGGCGATTTCATGCTGATCCCGGCGCCCCACGATTTCACCGTGAGCAGCGGGGTCGCGCCGACCGGCGGTCGCGTGACCGAACCGCTCGAGGTCCGCCCGGGCGTCTTCCACCTTGGAGAGCCGGACGAGACCGACACGCGCATGCTAGTCGGCTACTACACGTTCGGGTCGGACGACGCGGCGCTGCTGATCTCGCTGCTGCCCGAACTGGTGGTCGCTTGCGGCGAGCAGCGGCTGACGACGCTGGTCGAGCTGTTGAGCGAGGAAGCCCGGGCCGACCGGCCCGGCCGAGATGTGGTGCTTGCGCGCCTTTTAGAAGTGCTGCTGATCGAGGCGTTTCGCGCAACACCGAGACCGACCGCCGCGCCAGGGCTGCTGCGCGGGCTTGCCGACGAGAGGCTCGCGGCGGCGCTGCGCCGGATGCACGGCGAGCCGACCCGCCCACGGACGGTTGGCGAGCTGGCGAGGGAGGCGGCACTGTCGCGTTCCACCTTCTTCGACCGGTTCCGCCGCGAGGTCGGCATTTCCCCGATGGAGTACCTGCTGGGCTGGCGCGTGGCGATCGCCAAGGATCTGTTGTGCCGCGACGGCGTCAGCGTGAGCGAGGTCGCGCAACGTGTTGGCTACAGCTCGTCGAGCACGTTGAGCGTCGCGTTCGCGCGCCAAGTCGGCGCTTCGCCAACGACATACGCCCGCGAGCATGCGCGCGCCATCGTGGCGTAGCGAGCACCGCTTCAGCTCGGGCGTGAAGACCGGCGAGACCCACAAGTGGCCATAGTTCCGTGGCGTAGACCCCATGGGCACGCTGGCGTGGGCCGCTTTGTCTGTCCCACCATGCTTGGTTCGGGTTTCCGGAACGTCGCCCTTCGTGGGGTCTAGTCGGCCGCCGCCGATGAAAACGCCGTCGAAAGTGTCAGGCTTCGCCAGCGCGTGGTCTGATCGGCGAGCTGCGCCCTTTCCTGTTCGGCATATTCAAGCGCGTCGGCGCCGAGTAGCAGCGAGAGAGGCGGTTCAGTCAGGTCCGCAACCTTGATGATCGCCCGTGCTGCGAGAACAGGATCGCCCGGCTCGTGTCCTTTGTGTCCAAGGAGAATGCGACGGTTCGCATGAGCGGTCTCCTCGTAGTCGGCGAACGAGAGGCTGGCGGTCTGCAACGAGCCGCCCGCAAAACTGGTCCGCAGGCCACCCGGCGCAATGTTCGTGACCCTGATGCCGAGCGGCTCCACCTCGAGTGCCAGAGTGCGGCCGATGCACTCGAGCGCGAACTTGCTCGCGCCGTAAACGCCGGTCCCGCCCCAGACGGCATGGCCGCTGACCGAGGTGACGTTAATGATGTGGCCACGGCGACGTCGGCGCATCGAAGGCAGCACGGCCTTGATGACGGCGAGAGGTGCACAGACGTTCACGTCAAACAACTCTCGTGCTTGCTGCAGCGAAGTCTCCTCGATCGCGCCCACGAGCCCGTAGCCCGCATTGTTGACCACAACGTCGAGTGGCCCGTGTTCGACTTCAGCGGCCCTTACGGCGCCCGTCACGGCTTCCTCGTCGGTGACGTCGAGCGTCACGATACGGATGCGGTCATGCTCCAGATCGTTGGCCCAGACGACGCCTGTCGCCGACCTTGTGGTCCCGACCACCTTGTCCCCGCACGCGGCAACCTCTTGCGCGAGCGCGCGCCCGAGGCCGCCCGTAACGCCGGTGATGAACCATGTCCTCATGTGGCACACTCCGAAATCAGGCTGGTCCAAGCGAGCGGCATCTCTAGCACTCCCGTGCATCAAGCGCGACGTTCTGGGTCAAGACAAGAATGCCGAAAATGACTAAGAGAATAGAGTGCGGCGGGAGAGGTCTCATGAACATCATACCAGTTGACAACAGCTTCGGAATCGAGATCAACGGCGTCGATCTCGCGACCTGCGGCCCCGGGACCCATCGCGAAGTGGTCGACCTCTTCGAGCGTCATGGCATGCTCATCGTGCGCGGCCAGACCTTATCGCCGGATGAGCAGATGGCGTTCACGCGCGCGTTCGGGATTCCCGAGACGAACCACGCCACCGCCGCCCGTCACCCGGACGTTCCGGAGATCCTCGTGATCTCCAACAAGGTCGTCGATGGCAAGCAGATCGGTGATTACGATGCCGGGATCGGCTGGCACACTGACGGCTCCTATCTGGCTGAGCCGGTAAAATGCACGATGCTCTACGCGATGGAGGTGCCGGACGAGGGCTCCGACACGATTATCGCCGATCTCTGCGCCGCCTGGAACGCGCTGCCACCCGAGCGCCAGGCCGCGCTCGACGGCCTACAGGTCCAGCACAGTTGGCGCGCACTGATGGAGCTTATGGGCAGAGCGGTCGTCGACGACGATCCCTCCTCCTTCCCGGACGTCATTCATCCGCTGGTGCGCGTCCACCCCGCAGACGGTCGCAAGGCTCTTTGGGTGTCGACCGGAACAACGCGCGGGATCGTTGGCATGCCGAACCCGGACGGGCTGGACCTGCTGCAGGAGCTCGTCGGGCTCGCGACCGAGGAGCGGTTCCTCTTCCGCCACAAATGGCGCGTGGGCGACGTTCTGGTCTGGGACAACCGCTGCACGCTGCACACGGGCACGCATTTCGACAAAAGCAGATACGTCCGTCACGTGCACCGGACCTGGGTGAAAGGCGAGCGGCCGGTTTGAGAAGGCGCCGCGCCGGCGGCGGCCGGCTCGGGGTGCCGACTGCCAGGCCGGCAGCATGACATCCTGCCCCACTCCTGCGTCGCTCTCATCCCCCCGCCACCCGGATGCGATACGTCCCGCGGCACCCCGTTTAACGTCCATGGGCCGCACTGAACCCGACCATGGTCCGGCAATCCAGTGCGAAGTGGAATGCCGCCCACTCGCGCCCGGAACTTGAGGCCGTCGAAGCGACCGGCGTGCAGCGGGGGCGCCCGGCGGGGGACATAGATCTTTGTCAGCCAGCCTGAAGCAGGCTTGCTCAGAACGAGTAGCCGACCGTGCCCACGACCTGGAACGGCGGCACGAACTGATCGCTGGTCTGGCTGGTGCCATAGGGGTCGGTGTAGCGCGACGACACGCCCGCCATGTTGGCGAGATTGGTCAGCGCCAGCGCCACTGTCCAGCGCGAGCGGTCGGGCTTGTAGGAGAAGTAAAGATTGTAGAGCGTATACGCCGGGATGTGATCGACGGCCGGGTCGTTGAAGACACGCGCCTGCTCGCTCCCGCGATAGATAAACTCCGCGCGCGTGAGCAGCTGGCCGCGCCAGACCGGCCAGGTGTATTGGACGTTGAACTCGGCCTGCACGTTCGGCATCAGCGGCGGCTGGTTGCCGTGCGTGTCGCCGGCGCCCGCGACGACTGCGGCCCAGCAGGCGGGATTGTAGTACTGGCCGCCGTAGGCGCAGGCCGGCGACGTGGCGTAGACCCTCGCCGTGGTGTTCGAATCGATTGCTTTGTAGTCGCCCATGATGCTGCCGTCCTCGAGCGTCAGCTGCCCGTTCAGCCGCAGCCTGCCGGCGAGCATCAGGTAGGTTCCTTCCGCCTCCCCGCCCCAAATATGCGTGTCGGGCACGTTGGTGATGCCGTATTCGAACGGAACCGGATCATCCTCGATGTACTGCAGGTTGCGATAGTCATAGAAGAACCCAGCGACGTTCAGCAGCAGTCTGTTTTCGAGGAAGCGGTTCTTGGCGCCGACCTCGAATGAGGTGATGCCTTCGGGGATGAAGGTGCGGCTGACCACCACGGCGTCGTTGTTCGAGTTGATGCCACCGGGCTTGTAGCCTTCGGTCACGCTGCCGTAGAGCATGTTGACCGGTGTTGCGTCCCATTGAAGGCTGACGTTCCCGGTGAGCCGTCCGGTCGTATAGTCCGTGTTGGCCTTGCTCGAGCCGAACGCTGAGAAGTTGTAGGTGAAGTCGTTGTAGCTGTCCTGATTGTAGCGAATCCCACCCGTCAGCCGTACCGCCTGCGTGATGTGCAGCGTCGACTGCAGATAGGGCGCGATCGAGTTGCGGCTGACATCGGTGATGTTGCCGTAGGCCAGGTTCGCCGGAGGATCGCTGGTGATGTTGGGCGAGACCGTGAGGTCGGGGTTGGGGTTCGTGTCCTCAAACTCGGCGACGAACTGCGTCGCGCGCTGGTGCATGAGGAAGATGCCACCGACCCATTCGAGCCGTCGGCCCGGCAGCGAAGCGATGTTAAGATCCTCGGTCTCACTGTCGATTGCCGTATCCCAGGCGGCGACATCGTCGTAACTGCCGAGGATCGCGTAGGACAGCCGCGAGCTGTCCTCGCTCTGCACGTTGTAGAGGTGCTGATAAGCCGTGATCGAACGGATCACCGCGAAGGGCAGCGTCCATTCCAGGTTCAGGTGGTAGAGGTCGAGGTCGAGATTGAACTCGCTCGGGAAATCCTGGTTCACCCGGCGCGGATCGGGCTCGGGATCGAGAATGTTCTTCTGCTCTGCGCCATCCTGGTTAGACCGGAACCACTGCGCAGTGAAAGTCGCGGAGAAGTTGTCGCTCGGGCGCCAGAGGATCGCCACCTTTCCGGCGATATTGTGCGCATCGTCGAGCGCGTAACCCACGATCGGCTGCGATACCGATTGGGCGAACCCATCGTGGTCGTATTTCTGGATGTTCAGCCGCACCGCCACCGTATCCCCGACGGGCAGATTGACCTCGGCACGCTCCTGAAACAGATCATAGTTGCCGATGCCCCAGTCCGCGTGCCCGCTGTACTGGCCGATCACCGGCTGATTTGTCACGAGGTTGATCACGCCGCCCGTGGAGCTCTGACCGTACAGGCTGCCCTGCGGCCCGCGCAGCACTTCGACGCGGTCGATGTCGAACAAGGCCTGGTCGAGCGAGATGGAGTTGGCGATGTAGACGCCGTCCTCGAAGAACGACACGCCGGGCTGGGCCACCACCGCGTTCTCGGGCGTGGACGAGCCGACGCCACGGATGTTCACCAGGTTCTCGAAGCCGGCCGCCGGCGTCACGGTGAGGCTGGGCACCAGCCCGTTCAGTCCCTGCAGGGTCACGGCGTTGTTGCGGTCCAGAGTTGAGCCGGATACGACCGAGATCGCGACCGGAGCGCGCTGAAGGTTGGTGCGCTGCTTGAGCGAGGTGACTATGACCTGCTCCACGCTCGCCGGCGTCTGCGCGTTCTGTCCCGACGCTGCCTGCGAGGTTGCAACTGGCGTTACCTGAGCCGCCGCAGTGCCGGGCGCCGACGCCGTTGCTGCCTGCGCGCCCGGCACGAAGCCCACCAGCATGGCCGCGACGGGCGATGCCCGGAGAAGGCGGTTTGATGGTCCGGACATTTCGGCTCCTGGGGAGAGTATGCCGCGACGCGCCCAGCGCGGTCGCTTCCATGACAAGCAATATGCACGAAGTATGCCTCCTGCTCTCCGACCGTTTCGCTGGGCGCGTTTGTGTCAGCCGCGATGAGGCTGGAAGGAGAGCGGACACTGAACGCTCGTAAGCGGCCGAAGCGACAACGAGCTGTCTCCATCGCTTTTTCAACAGCGATGCGCCAAACGTCGGTCGATCCTCCATGACCGACGACGACATCATAGCGACGACGAGTTGCTCGTGATCTCACGACGGAACGTTCAGCGTGACGTAGATAGCAGCAGACCACATCGCAGAAGGACCGCCTACAGTCCCGTTGCAGTAGTAGGCGGACTTCAGGAAACCATCATTGTCGCCCGATTGGGAGAAAGGTTGACGATTGAAGCCATTGGCTTATCGGAACCAAAGCTAAGATCATCGAGACCCCGGCTGAGCTTGAGTCGGATACGCGGGGAGGACCGGGCTTGATGTAGGAGGGGCATTCGTTCGAGTTAGAAATCTGCTCGTGGAAGGGCTGCGGCGTACATCATGCCAGCGCGCATGAAACTGGGTTGGGAACCGAATGGTTGAGGGCAAGTAGGAGATTGTTCTCGCGGTGAGTAAATGCGGTCGATAGCCGTGATGCAGCGAAATTACTGCTGAACCCGGTGGCGCAGCGTGAGCACCAACGAAACCCGCGGACACGCGCCGCTTTGACAACCGCGTGAATGTCGTCGAGCCTGAACCTTTTCAAGCCTACTCCGAAACAAGGCTTATGATCGAACAGACGCAAGCGGGCATCCTGACCCGCATGCAGGCGCCAGCACTTCCACGTCGTTCAGTCGGACGCTCGACAATCGTCTTCTTCCAACTACTGGAGGCGACATGAGCATCAATGCAGGTCTGCTGGCAGCATAACAGGCTCCCTCCGTTGTGTGCTTGATGAGAGTGTCAGGATTAGGAGCGACGGTCTTGACCCGGCACGTCGTCCTTCTTGTCGTTCCCGACCTCTGCGCAAGCCTCGTTCATTGCCTGCTCGCGGAATGATCAGCCCACGCGACAGGCCACAACGAGGACTTGCCTGCAACTACGTCATTGCCGTTCTGCCCTTATGCTGCTTGCGGAAGGGCCCATCCTCGCGCGTCGCCGGCCTTATCTGCAACGATAGGTGGTGGGGCTGCCGGGGTTCTGTGCACTTCGCGCCGCCGACCGCGCGCACCTCCCGGGAGATGAGACCAGGCGAGCTTCGCACGGAGACTTCGGTTTCGGGAAGCGGCCGCCCAAGACCGCGGCGGCGCTCAGTACGGCCGATCGCCAGCGATGGTGACGCGATAGCCCGAGCGAACATCCGGAAAGTAGTCCCAGACCGCCTGGTGCAGCGTGCACCGGTTGTCCCAGAACGCGATCGAGTTCGCCTGCCAGCGGAAGCGCACGTGAAAGTTGGGGTTCATGCAATGCGTGTAGAGGTAGCCCAGGACGGCATCGCTCTCGGCCTTGGCCAGCCCGTTGATGGAAAGGACATAGGAGGAGTTGACGTAGAGGCATTTCCGTTTCGTCACGGGATGCGTCCGAACAACGGGATGGCTGTTGGTGGGAAATCGTTTGTCGGGATCGTTCACCAGCGGACGGTAGACGTGCTCGCCGTCATGCACCGCAGTAAGCCCCTCAAGATAGGTCTTCATGCGATCCGAAAGCGCGTCGTAGGCGGCGTACATGCTCGCGAACATCGTGTCGCCACCGATCTCCGGCACGATGGGCAGATAGAGCATGCTGCCCATCGGCGGTTCGGCGTTGCAGCTTAGATCGGAATGCCAGTCCTCGCCCGCCACGTGCTTACTGTCGGCATCGGCGTGGATGGCGACAATCTCGGGATGGCCGGGAATGCCGGCAACGCCGCTGTGGATCGCGAGCTCGCCGAACGCCCGTCCGACGCGCTTGTGGTCGTCGTGGCTGAGCTCCTGGTCGCGAAAGAAGATAACCTGGTGCTGCATCAGCGCGCGATGCAATTCCTCCCTTGTCTTCGCGCCGAGCGGCGCGGCGAGGTCGATGCCGTCGATCTCGGCGCCGATGCGGCGCGTGAGGGGATGGATGGTGATCGTCTCGTCGTTCATGGCGTCACTCCTTCGGCGGGTTCGGCCACGCCGCAGATCCGGATGGTGGCGAGTGCGTAGAGGCGCACGCAATCGAGGAAATCGGCGAGGCTGGGGCGGTGGCGCGGCGGCCCGATCGTGGCCGAGGGCACGCCGTGCAGATTGAACACGTTGTGGTCACGCCACATCGAGGAATAGACCGGATCCGCCATTCTCAGCGTCTCGCCTCTAACGTTGCTGAGCGCGTCCGCGAAGGCCTGACGCAACGGAGCAACCGCGCGCGGGTCGGCGGCCGCGCCGTGGCGCACCGACTCGGCCTGGATCTCGACGTCGCGTAAGCCCGCGTCGCGAAGGGCCTGGGCGATCCCGCGCCGCACGGTCTGCAAGCGCGCGCCGGGTGCGAGCCCGACTTCAAGCCAGAGCGCACAGACTGCCGTGCCGCCGCCAATCGCGTGCGGGACGCCCCCGCGAACGGCGCCGATCTGCACGCGCGGCACCGCCTCGCCCTCGGGCGTCATGACGCGCGCGCCCTTCTCATAGCGACGGCCCCAGTCGTTCAGCGCCGCGACCGCGTCGCCGAGCCGGTAGATCGGGTTCGGGTGCGCACGGTGATCCTCCGGGCTCGGGGTGACGGGCGTGAAGGCCTCGTCGCCGAACAGGCGGATGCGGAAGATCGCGTAGCCGCAACCAACACTCGTGATACCCCAGTCGGTGCCCTCGGCCGCGACCATGTAGTCCGGGGCGACGCCGCCATGGTGAAGCAGCCAATGGGCGCCGACGTCTTTGCCGGAATTGGCGGATCCCTCGATGTCGCCCACGGGATCGGGACCGATCTCGCCCGGGCAGGCGGTGAGGATCATGCAGCCGTCGAGCCGTATCCCGGCCGTGCGCAGCGCCTTGGCCGCCATCAGGAAGCAGCTCATTGGTCCGCGGTCGTTGGCGATCGCCGCGCCCTCGAACACGCCGTCCACGATGCGGCAGGGGATCGGCGGCGGGGCGTCGGGGCGGATGCGGAAGGCGTCGGTGCGGTCGCCGAGCGGACCCTCGGTGTCGAGATGTGACGAGAACAGCAGGTCCTGCCCGGTGGCGCCGCCCCCCGCGCCACCGTAGCGTCCCACCACGTTGAAGCGATGCGGCACCGCGGCCACGCGGCGCGGCGCGAAACCCTCTCGGTCCATCCAGGAGAAAACGAACTCGCCCGCCTCGGCCTCGCAACCTTGCGGCGCGGGAATGCGGCTGAGCTCGAGCACGAGCCGCTCGAGCTCGGCGGGATCGAGCACGGCGTCGATGCGGGCGAGGAATGCCGCCTCGTTCATGACGCGAAGCGCTGCCGCAAGGCAGGCAGGATGTCAGCTCCGAAGCGCCGGAGACCGCCGATGTAATCGGGGAAGATCAGCATCAGCCCGTCGAGCGAGCAGGTCTCGACCAGCGTTCCCATCCGTTCGGCGACGGTGGCCGGGCTTCCGGCCGCGTGAGGTGCCAGGATCGCCGAGCGTGCGGAGGCGGTGAACGCGTTCTCGCGCCCGATCTCGGCATCGATCATGCCGTAGGAGCGCATCAGGTTGCCGAACGCCTCCGCGTCGAACCCTTCGCGAAAATGCGCAACCGTCGCCGCAGCTTGCGCGTCCGTATTCTCGATCACCAGGATCAGCATCGAATAAGTGCGCAGGCGTCGGCCCGCCTCGCGCGCCATTGCCTTGGCACGAAGGCTGGTGGCGCGAAGCTCATCGTCGTCTCGGCCGCCCACGAAGATCGCGTCGGTCTCCTCGATGGTGAACCGCATGCCGCGCTCCGACATGCCGGCCGCCACGATGAACGGACGCGGCCGCTGCACGGGCTTGGGGAAGGACTGGCAGTCCTCCAGCTGAAAATATCGCCCGTGCTCGGTGACCGAGGGCTCCTGCCACAGGCGCTTGACCGCGTGCAGCCATTCGGTCGCGAGGTCGTAGCGCTGGTCGTGGTCGACCTCGCCCGGCCAGGCCCCCATCTGCGCGAACTCGCCGCGATAGGCACCCGGGACCACGTTGAGGCCGGCGCGGCCGTGGGAGACCTGGTCGAGAGTGGCGATCATCTTGGCAGCGACGGCGGGGTTCTGCAGCAGCGTGTGAAACGTCGTCCAAACCTTGACCCGCGACGTCTGGGCGGCCAGCGCCGACATCAGTACGAGGCTGTCGAGCGAGCTTTCCCAATGTCTTGTGGTGCCGCCGTAGCCGCGGAACTTGGCCATCGACATGACGAAGTCGAGGCCGATCTCCTCGGCGAGGAGGGCCGCGGCGCGGTTGTAGTCGTAGGAGCCGTCCAGCGTGGGCGTGGTCGAGGAGAGGATCCAGCCGCCATTGGCGACGGGCAGAAAAATCCCGAGATCCTTGCCACCGCGATCGGAGGGAAGCCCGAATTCGCTCGGCTGACGCGTGTTCATGTGGCCCGATCCTGTCGCGCGCGAGCGATGAGTGACCGCGAGCGTCCCACAGCTTGCGCCTGCCCGCTTGCACCATGAGGCCGATCGCGCTTGGACGACCGCGCACGCGGCGATGTTACGCAGCCAAGTCCCAGCCGGCGATGACCGTCTCGCTGTCCACCACCACCGCGCAGTGCCGCCCCAGGCTGGCAAGCGAGGCCGCGTGGGAGCGCTGATCGTAGTCCGCGCAGGCATCGGCGACAACGAAGACGTGGAAGTCGCGATGGAAGGCGTCGCGCACGGTGCTGTCGACGCAGCAATCGGTCGACATCCCTGTGGCTACGATCGTGTCGATGCCGCGCGCGCGGAGCTCGTCCTCGAGCCCGGTGCCGACGAAGCAGGAATACTTCGTCTTCGGGATCTCGAGATCGCCGTCTTCGGGCAGGAGGCGGTAGTAATCCACGCCCGGCGTATCGACGCGGCAGATGCCCACCGCGTCGGCGCCGTGGCCGATCCGCTCGTAGAGCGCGCGCAGGACCGGCGCGTCGGTCTCGCGCCGGGTCACCACACGTGCGAAGCCCACCGCGACGCCGGCGCGGCGCGCGGCCACGATCAGCGTCTCGATCCGGTCGATCGCCGCCGCACCCGCGGCGAGGTCGAGGCCGAGACGCCCCATCGCGCCGTCGGGGGCAGCGAAATCGACCTGGATGTCGATCACCAGCAGCAGCGTGCGGCCGGGGGGCGCCATGTCGCGCATGGTGACCGGCGGAAACGGGCGGATCATGATCTCGTGGATGCTCATGGCCGCATCTTTCAGCCGGACATGGCTGCCGAGACAAGAGAAAAACGTGTCGGCGCTGGAAGCCCGGGCGGCATTTTGCGAGAATGGCGGTCTCTCATCGCGAGTGCGCCCGATGTCGACACGGCTTCCGACCATCTTCATCCCGCATGGCGGGGGGCCCTGCTTTTTCATGGACGGAATGGGTCCGAAAGGATGCTGGGATCCGATGGCGGACTTCCTGCGCAGCGTCGCGGGCACGCTGCCGGAGCGCCCGCGTGCGCTGCTGATCGTCTCGGGTCACTGGGAGGAGGACGCGCCGAAGGTAACGGGCCACACATCGCCGCCGCTGATCTACGACTATCACGGTTTCCCGCCACACACCTATCAGCTGCGCTACCCCGCGCCCGGCGATCCAGAACTGGCCGGAAAGGTCGCCGATCTGTTGACGGAGGCAGGCTTCGCCGCGGGCCTGGACCCGCAACGGGGCTACGACCACGGCGTGTTCATCCCGATGCTGCTGAGCTTCCCCGCGGCCGACATTCCCGTTGTGCAGCTCTCATTGCTCGCGAACCGTGATCCGAAGGCGCATCTTCGGGTCGGTGCGGCGCTCGAACCGCTGCGCGACGAGGGCGTGCTGCTCATCGGCAGCGGCATGTCCTATCATAACATGCGCGGGTTCTTCGGTGCCACGCCTGCGCATGCGGCGGCGTCGAATGCCTTCGATGCCTGGCTGGCCGAGACGGTGCAAAACGCAGATCCGGAAGTCCGCAACGATCGTCTCGCGCATTGGGCAGGGGCGCCCGCCGCCCGGCTGGCGCATCCGGAGGAGGAGCATCTTCTGCCGCTGATGGTGGCCGCGGGTGCGGCGGCAAACGACCGCGGACGAGTGACGTTCAGCGATGACCGGATCGGCGTGCGCGTGTCCGCCTACACGTTCGGATAACGAACGCAGGTCCAGGATGGTCTGTCCTGGCGGGGTCCGGGGGCAGAGCTCCCGGGCTTCGTCGTCCTCACCCCCGCCGCGCCCACTCGGCCCGATACCGCGGCACCAGCCATGAATTGAACGCCTGCTGCGCTCCCTCCTGCCATGAATACCGCCCACGCGGTGCGAACCGCGACCGCAGTCCCACCTGCACCAGTGCGTCGACATGCAGGTCCTGCGCGATGATGTCGGTGGCCGCATGCATGATCATCGCCATGCGGTGATCGAAGGACGGGTCGCGCATCGCGCCGGGGGCGACGAGAACGCCCTGGTCGACGAAGTGCGTCTCCGGTCCGTCTGCGCGCAGTATCATGTAGATCACCATGTCGCTCGTCAGGACCAGCGACAGCGTGGGCGGGATGTTCGCGAAGACCATGCGTCTGCGCTCCATCTCGCCGAGCCCCGGAAAAATCGGCAGGAGCGCGCGCTGCGTTATGTTGAAGCTCGCATCCGGATGGGTGGTGCCGTTCAGACGGTAGTAGCCGGCCGTGTCGCTCGGAAGCTGTGGGAACTCGGCGAGCTCGCTCGGCACGAAATCATGCAGCACGCCGTGATGGAGCTTGTTGGCGTGATAGCCGTCATTGTTGTTCTCGAACATCACCTTCCAGTTCCAGCCGTAGCGGGCCGGCGCTCCGGGGAGAGGACCTTCCGCTTCGGCGAGCCGGTACGATGCCAGCACCTCATCGAGGGCGGCGAGGCGCGGCGCGAGCGGTGCCGCGGCGCGATCGAGATTGACGAACACGAAGCCCTGCCAGATTTCGACGCGGAACTTCGGCAGTCCCCAGCGGCCCTTGTCGAAGCCGCACGAACGGCTCATCGCGGGCGTGCCGATCAGGTCGCCGTTCAGGCCGTAGGTCCAGTGGTGGTAGGGACAGACGAACGCTTTGGCCTGGCCACGACCTTCGGCGACCAGCATCGCGCGGTGCTGGCACACGCTCGACATCGCGTGCAGCTCGCCCTCGCGGTCACGCGCAACGACGATCGGTTCGCCCACGATGCTCGTGGTGAAGTAGTCGCGCGGCTCGCGCACCCAGGCCTCGCGCCCCACGCACAGCCACTCGCGATCGAAGACGGCACGTTTCTCGAACTCGTAGAAATCGGAACTCGTGTAGCAGACCGGAGGCAGGGTATCGGCCTCTTCGGTCGGACGGACGGAGCTTTCCAGGCCGTCGAAGAACGCGTCGTCCAGCCTGCTCAAGATTCTCATCGCGTTCCTCGCTCTGCCCGTTCCGGCGCGTCGGAGTTGTAGAACATCGCGCAGGGTGACGGCTTGTCCAGCCACGTCGCGCCCATTGCGCTCAGCCCGGAAGTGCGGCTCTCGTCGCGATGCGCTGTCCGGCGGCGGCACTCCGCTCCGTGCGCCGGATCGCAAGCGTCGTGAAAACCGCCACCAGGCACAGGACACCCACGATCAGGAAGGTCGGCCCAAAGCTGCCCAGCCGGTCGGCGAGCAGGCCGGCGGCAAACGGCGCGATCACCGCCCCGGTCGTGATCAGGATGGCGGTGGCGACGAGATCGGGCGCGAGCGACGCGCCGAACCGCTTGAGCAGGAACAGGTTCGCGCCCAGCCAGGCGATGCCCCAACCCGCGCCGGTCAGGCTCGCGCCCGCAAGCGCCATGGAGACGACGTGCGCCGCACCCACCAACATCAAACCGGCCGCACTCAGGATCAGGCCCGAGACCAGCATCGGGATCGGCGAGAAGCGCTCGGCGAGCAACCCCGCGACACCTTTGGCGAGCGTTCCGCACAGGCCGAACAACCCGATCGCATAGGCGCCGAATGCCTGCGTGCCGCCAATATGGGTGACATGCGCGACCAGCACGCCATTCGAGACCGTCAGCGCGGTCTGCATCGCCAGCATGGCGAACGCCGTCGCGATGAACGGGTAGGTCTTCATCGCGTACCGCGCCGCCGACGATGCGGCCGCGCGCGACGGGGTGGCGAGGCTCGGATCCGCATCGTCGAGAGCGCCTGCCCGGTCGTGCACGCCCAGGCCGCACACCCCGGCGAGTGCGACGGACAATACGGCGACCAGCGCCCAATGCATCCGCCAGCTTCCCGTGAGATGCACGCTGGCATTGACCAGGACCGGACCGAGCACGCCGCCCGCGGCCCCGACCATGAAGTAGAAGGCGATCATGCGCGGCGCATGGACCCCGAACCAGCGCGGCAGGAGGTACATTCCCGCGACGGGCGCCATCATGCTGTAGGCGCACCCCATCAGGATGATCGCACCGAAGAACACGACGATGCCGCTCGCCAGTGCCGCCACCGCGCAGCCGGCGGCCAGCAGCAGCGCGCCGATCACGACGGTCGGCCGGACGCCGAGCCTTTTCACTCCGATCGCCGGCAGAGGGCTCGACAACCCGCAGGCCAGCCCCAGCAGCGAGAAACTCGAGCCTGCCTCGGCCGCCGACCAGTGCAGGTCCGCGCACATGGTATACAGCACCACACCCAGCGATGTGAACGTGGCGGCCGTGACGAAGAAGAACGCGAGCGACACGGCCGAGAACACGACCCACTTCATCGTCCACCCGGCGTCCCTGCCTTCCATGTGCGAAACCTCGTGGCTAGATGCGGTGCTCTTTCCGACCGGCTGGTTCCGACCGGCGGGATGACGCGCCGCGACGGCGCCCGAGCCATTCTTGGCTGATCGGGACGTCACTGTCGACGGACTTGGTGGCATGCGCTTGCCTGGACGCGTGGCCGTGTTGGACAGGATGGGCCGCCGTTCGCCATCCGCCTAAGACGAGGGCGGCGAGCCCACTTGATGAGCGACCGCAGGCGTGCTCGCGCAGCATCGTTGCCAGGGCCGGCGCGTCGATCCAGATGTAGCATGAATTTTGCGTGGGATCCGGCGGACACCGGTCGAAGGAAGGACACCCATCGGTTGGACGCGGAGGCAGGGACCAAGGTCTGGAAGTTCGACACCGGTCTGCTGCCAGGCGGTCGCGACAGTGACGCGGAGCAGACATGGCAGGACGTGCTGCACCGGCTCTACCTGCCTTCGTCGCGCCCGCTTGGCAGCGGCGACGATGTGTTCGGACGGGTGAGCTGTTTGGTCTCGCCGCTCGGCATCGAGATCGCGCGCGTCGACGGCTCGCCACAGGAAATCCACGGGCGCTTTCTGCGCCAGCCCGACGGTATCTGGCTCGCGCAGATCCTTCGCGGTCACGGGCAGCTCGCACCGGGCGAGGGCCAGGCAGGCGCCGACGTCCGCCCGCACAGCCTGGTCGCGGGCGACATCGCGTTCGGTCCCGTGGCGACCCACAGCGTGCTCACCCTGCCCGTGCCGTTCTCGATGCTCTACATCCGCCTGCCGCGCCTGGCACTCCACCCGAGGCTGCTGGGGCCGACGCCTGTTCGCGTCGGCGTCATCCCCCGGCAGAGCGGCATCCGGCACGTCTTCGCCGGCATGCTGCAATCGCTGGCCGAAGCGCTCGAGGATCTGCCGCAAGCCCACCTGCGGCCGCTCGAGATGGCGATCTCGGAGTTCCTGATCGCGGGCGTGCTCGGCGACGTCGCGTCGAACCCGGTGCGGGCGGCGTCGAGCGTGCGGATTGCGCTGTTCCACCGGCTGTGCCAGACGATCGAGGCGGAGCTCGGCGATCCTGAACTCTCGCTCGGCAAGGTCGCCAAGCAGCAGGGCCTGTCACCGCGCAACGTCCAGAAGCTGTTCGAGCTCGGCAAACAGAGTTTCGGGAACTACCTGCGGTTCCGTAGGCTCGAGCGGTGCCGCGGTGACCTGGCCAGTCCACTGCATGCGCATCTTTCGATCTCGGAGATCTGCTTTCGCTGGGGCTTTAACGATGCCGCGCATTTCAGCCGGGCGTTCCGGGAGCAGTATGCGACGACGCCGCGGGCCTGGCGATTGTCGCATCTCAGCGCGGCGACGATGGAAGTCCAATGAAAGGGACTTGCCCCATCTAAGGCGGAAAGATATCCCGCGGGATGCGCACATGCACCCCCTGCCGCCCATCGACCACCTGCGTCACGCCGAAATCCGCAGCCACGCTCATCAGCGAATAGGCATCGTTGCGGCTCAGACCGCGATGCTCGTGAAGCAGCGCCAACATGTCGAGCGAAGCATCTCGCATCGCCTGGTTCAGGTCTTCGTGGAAGCCGTGAACGATCCAGTTCCGCGGGCTCTCCAGTAGCGGCGATCGGAACTGGAAGTCGCGGCGCAGCACGACCTGCATGAGCACGTCGAGCGAGGCCTCGATCGCCGTCCCCGAGATCTCGCCATCCCCTTGGCTGATATGCGGATCGCCGACCGAGAACAGCGCGCCGTCGACCTGGACGGGATAGAACATCGTCGCACCCGCGCCGATGCGCCAGTTGTCGATGTTGCCGCCATGCAGGCCGGGCGGGATCGTGCTGGTGCGCCCGGCGACGTCCGGGGCCACGCCGGCCGTGCCGAGATGCGGGCGCGCAGGCACGCGCACGCCGCGCAGCGTCTCCTGCCGGTCGCAGTCCGGGCAGCGCGTGATCGTGCCGGGAACCAGGTAGGTTCCAGGGAAGTCGTAGGCGTAAAGCGCATGCGCCGTGTTTGCGTTCTCGTCGAGCTCGTAGATGGTGACGCGCTCGCGCTCGCCGAACTCCTTGTAGAGATAACCCCAGTTGGCGGCGAGGTTCGATCCGTGGCGGAAACGCGGCGTCATGCGCAGGTAGCGAACTTCGAGCATGTCGCCCGGCCGCGCGTCCTCCACGAAGATCGGTCCGGTCATGATGTGCACGCCCGGGTTGCGATCCGCCTCGGGCACCTCGCGGTAGATCCGTTCGATGGCCGAGTCCATCATCAGATCGGGTGCGTCGCCCGCATGATGGGTGACCGCCTCGACCTGCACGAGGTCGCCGCTTCGCACCCGCAGCACGGGCGCGAGGGCCGCGTCGAAATAGCCCCAATGCACCGCGTCGGGCGTCGCGAGCAGTTCGTGCAGCGCGCCCGGCTTGGCGTCGACGCGCTTCTCGGCGGAGTTGCAGATCAGGCTCATGCGTGCGCCGGTCCGGCCAGGAGATCAGACGCGGCACGGCCACTCGGCCGATGGTCTCGTCGTCCTGCACCTTCGGGTGTCTCGCGCGTGCAACGATCCGGATCGTTACTCACGACTTTAGCGCCAAAGCTTTCCAGCTCGGCGATAACGGCGACAGGCGTTTCTGGCCTCGGAGCAGCGTGGTTGTGCTCATGCGCCGGTATCCTTGCGCCCGATCAGTCGAGCTTTCTGAGGGTATCGTGCTGGTACACGTGGCGTCTTGTCGAGCCGGCCCTTCCGATTTGACCCAACATGCAGTCGGGATCCGGCGCGCGACATCGAGATCTGCGGCGTAGAGAAAACTGTCGCCAGCTTCGCCATCGATGTCACGACCGGCGCCGACCGTCTGGTCGCCGCGCGCCGACGCTCGTGCTGAGACTGCCCGGCGTCCAACCGGGTGAATCGGTCCACATCGTCGAGCAGCAGGATGTCGTCGTAACAGCCAGGTGCGAGGCTCCCGCCCCAAGGCGTCAGCCGCATGTGACCTCGCTCCGCCCGAGGGATCTCCCGCCGAGCGAGTGCCCACCCGGCGTCGGTCAGATCGCTGGGATAGCGCAGCTTGCTGCGGTCGTAGCGGGCACGGTTCTCGACAGTCCACATCCGGCAGCTCCTGCGGATCGGGGCAGTCATTAGGGAATCACAACCGATTCCAAAGACTCAAGATGATCTCGGACCGACACTTAGGGCTGCGGGCGAGCTGAGAAGACGCCTTGTACCGAGACCAGCCCGGCGGCAATCAGCCGCTCGATCGGAATACCCATTAAACCGCCGTCCTCCACGTCTGCGAGGTGGCCGAGGTTCATCCCGACGATGTGCAGCACGCGTATCGACATCGGCGCAAACTACACGGCACCTAACTCCATTCCCCTCCCCTCCTGCCGGCAGCTACAAACCCTAGAATAACGCCAGTGGTCAGGCGGGAAGCGGCCGCTCATCGTAGCGCATGCGGGCCCGCTCGACGACGCTGCGGTGTTCAAATGCCCACTGGCCAAGCGCGCCGATGGGTCCGCGCAAGGAGCGGCCAAGTTCAGTCAGCCGATAGCTGACTCTGGGCGGGATGGTCGGCACGAAGTCGCGCTCGACCAGCCCGTCCCGCTCGAGGCCACGCAGCGTCAGCGTCAGCATGCGCTGCGAAATCCCGTCAGTGCGCCGCTTCAGCTCGTTGAAGCGGAACGTTTCATCCCCGAGCGACATGACGACCCTAACGCTCCACTTGTCGCCGATCCGGGCCAGAATGTCGTTGGCTGCCCGGCAGCGATCGGGAGCAGGCACATTGGTGTGCGCGGGAACCATCTCTGTGCCTTCTTGTGGGCCGAAATACGGGCTTTATCTAGCCTTGGTTACGAAACGGCACCACCCCGGCGCTGGACAGGACGAACCGCCAATGCACATCCTTCACATCGACGCCAGCGCCAGCGACGGCGCGACCTCGCATTCCCGCAGGCTATCATCGGAACTGGTCGAAAAGCTTAAGGCTGAGAATGCCGGCACTACCGTGACCTACCGCGACGTGGCCAAGGACCAATTGCCGCATGTCGATATGACGATTCGGGAGGCTTGGTCGCCCGACGGCGAGAAGAACAACGGTCTGTCCGAGGCCGCCATCCGCTCCAGGGCAGCCGTGGAGGAACTCAAGGCCGCCGACATTCTCGTCATTGGCTCGCCGATGTACAACTTCTCCGTTCCCTCGACGCTAAAAAGCTGGATCGACCATATCTGCATCGCCGGCCAGACTTTCAGCTATACTGAAAATGGCCCCAAGGGCCTGTTGACTGGCAAGGCCTACTTGGCGCTTTCCTCCGGCGGCATCTACTCGCAAGGCCCGTTTTCCAGCAACGAGCACCTGGCAACCTACCTGACTGCCGTTCTGCGCTTCCTTGGTATGTCCGAGGTCGAGGTCGTTCGGGCCGAGGGTGTCGCCTATGGTCCGGATCAAGACAATGCTGCGATGGCGAGTGCCCGGGAGCGGATCAACACCCTGATCTCCGTCTGAGCGGTAGACGACCTTCCGTCCTGACGAATCAGTCCCGGGCATTCCGGAGCTGTCTCAGGGCGTAGATGCGGCGAACATGGCTATCATTCATACGCGTTCAGGGGAGCACCCACGCAACAAGGTGCGTGAAAGCGAATCTGCCCAGGTTTGGTCCGTGGCCTGACCAAACAGCAAGCGGAGATAGACCGCGCCGATGGTTGCATCCAGAAGGCGCGGGATATCGAGATCGCGCCGGAAGCGGCCTGAGTCAACGCCGGCCTGGATCAGCGCCGTGGACCGCAGCCGCAGCGGGCCGGAGAAGTCTTCCAGGAAGTGCCTCTGCACGGCGGGATCGCTCTGCGCCTCCGCCACCACCGAGGCAGCAAGGCGACCCGCCGGACCACTCAGCATGCGCGCCAGCGAGGCGATAAGGGCATGCAGATCCTTCTCCGGCGATCCGGTCCGTTCAAAGGCAAGCTGCGTCTCAAACGCTTCGCGAAAGCTCTCGAAGGCCAGCAGGCCCTTGCTCGGCCACGACCGGTAGATCGTCGTGCGCGCGACACCCGAGCGGACCGCGACGGCATCGATCGAAAAAGCCTGCAACCCGTCCTCGATGAGGATCGCGTAGGCGGCATCGAGCACGGCCCTTCGTGACGCGGCGCTACGAGGCCGCCCCGTGCGAGGTGCGGCCGCCGTCACCGGGGGGATCCACCGAGGGACAATGTATCTCCCACCTCACCAGCTCTCTTGCGCTGGCCCACTTACGCTGCAACATGTAGCGAATAGATACCGGCGCAGCAAGCGGCTGCGCAAACCGTAGCCCGGGGGGAAGGAGGTCTCTTTGTTCATCGATGTCGAGAACGTCGGTCGCATCAACGTGGCACGCGCTGGCCCTGTGGGTGACACGCCCCTGCTGTTCCTCCACCCGGTCGGGCTGGATCTTACTTGGTGGGGCGCACAGTTCGCCGCCTTCGGTGACGAGCACGACGTGATCGCGTTCGATCTGCCTGGCCACGGCTTGTCCACCTATCCCGACGCAGCACCATCCTTCGACGTCATGGCCGACGTGACGGAGCGTGTCATCGAGCGGACCGCCGGGCGTGCCGTCCATCTCGTCGGCCTGTCGGTTGGCGGGATGATCGCACAGACGCTTGCGCTTCGTCGTCCGGACCTTGTTCGCTCTCTGTGTCTTGTCGCGACATTGTGCAGCTTTCCCGACGAGGTGCGCCAAGCGCTGCGCGAACGTTCGGCCGTGGCGCGGAGCGAAGGCATGGGGCGAATCGCGGAACTTTCGAACCAGCGCTGGTTCACCGACGATTTCCGTGCACGACGGCCTGACATGCTGGCGCGCACGACGAAGAGCTTGCTCCAGCAGGGCCGCGACTTGCACGCCGGCATGTGGGACATGATTGCCGGTCTGGATTTGGAAGCGCAGCTGCCGACCTTGTCCTGTCCCACACTTGTCGTAACGGGTGGCTCGGACATCAATGCTCCGCCGACCGCGGCAGCGAAGATCGCGAGCGGCATCCGGTCGTCATCCCTCAAGGTCATGCCTGACGTCGGTCACTTTCCGCCCTTCGAAGTACCGGACGCCTTCAACGACATCCTCCGCGACTTCATTGCTTCATCGGGCACTCCGATGGCGGACGGATTCGCGTAAGCCGGGCGCGAGGCAAAGTTAGCTCTCAGCCGTGTCGTAGACGCGCCGGCTTTCCTCGATGCGCGGCAGTTGAGGCCATCAGCCGTAAGCAATGGAGCTCTCACGGTGTCCTGGAACCTCCCGAGGGTGACGCTGATACGGCGAGACGCCGCTTCTGTGCGACGTCGGCAATCGGCCTGCGATGCAACGACCACAACTGGTCGAGAGTGGAAGTGTCGGGTTGCACGAAAATGGGTCTGTCGCGATTTGTATGGAGCGACTTGGTCAGTTAGCCCGCTTCGTGTTCCCTCTGCGCGATGAGAGAGCATCAACGATGGGATCTCGGTCCCGGGTTCAAGATGGTTGGAGCGGGGCTTCTGGTTGACAGATGGGTCGTCACCGCGGAAGCGACCGAACCGCCACTCTGTCCCGATTGCGGCGCTAAGCCGGCGTTGCGCCATGGCGCCTACGCACGGCGCCTTCAGGACCTGCCCGTGCAGGGCAAACTCGTTGAGCTTCGCCTGCGGACCTTTCGCTGGTGATGCCGTAACGCTTCCTGCCTTCCCCGCACCTTTGCAAGCCGCAGCGCGGGACGTGGCGAGCACATATGCTCGACAAACAGCCGGGGTGGCGGAGTTGGTCCGCCTTGTCGCCCATGCCTCGGGTGGACGTCCAGCTGAGCGACTGCTCCGTCGCCTTGGCCTTCCGCAGGGCGACGATCGCATTCTGCGCCACCTCAAAAGGCATGCTGCCGCCGTACCTCATGCCCCGCTCCGCGTGGCCGGCATCGACGATTGGAGTTGGCGGCGCGGGACCCGCTACGGCACGGTCGTGGTGGACGTGCTGTCTGACCGATCCCGGGTGACAATGGCGGCCTGGCTGAGGGATCACCCCTCCGTGGAAGTGGTCAGTCGGGACCGCTGCGGGCTCTATGCACAAGCTGAACGTCAAGGCGTCGCAGGTGCGGCAGGTCGCCGACCGCTTCCACCTGGTGCAGAACCTGCGGTTGGCGATCGAGAAGCAACTGAGCCGCGCACCGCGGCTGCTGAAACGTATGCATCCGGTGAGAACCGCAGCGAGCGCTATGTCGCTAGAGCGAGGCGGCATTGCGTTGCCGTTTCGGCAGTTTTGATCAAGCGGCTTTGCTGCAAGCGACTTAGCGGTCAAGCGCCCGAGGCAAGGGTCTCAAGGCACCGCTTACGATCATCCGCGGGGTCGCGAAGAAGAATTGGTTCGTACGCTTCCACCAAGCAAGCCTAATACTCTACGCGTCTGGGAGCCGCCCTCGCCAACCGCTAGCGACGCTTACAAACTAGGTTTGTTCTTGTGAGCCGCGTTGACCTGAGAGTCGAGCTTCTCTTTGGCTGCAAGTGCACGAGCTGCGTCGTTTGCGTAGTATGGTTGGAAGTCCTCCATCCAGGAATCAACGAAGTTGATCAGAGCGCGATTGTTCTGCAGTGATCCGGCTTTAACCGACAGTTCAGTATAGCAGATCTTGCTCATGTCGTACAACGGGAAGGTCGGTGCTTGGTATGGAACGTTCAGTTGATCATATGTCTGACCTGGCTTTGTGTTCGACATTTTCAACATGACACCCGATTTCGCCTGGTTCAGGCAGATGTATGAGTTGTTCAAAGGTGGACTGCCATCCGCGCCGTGAGCCCACCACCCAGCATCAGAGATCGGACGGTTGAACATCTGCGGGCCGTACTTGGCCTGAAGCGCCTTGGCCAGATCGTCTGCAGCGAGTTCATTCCCTGAACCATACTTCTGAACATGCTCGACCCATGTGAGACGGCCGCCTACAAAACCTAGCGCATACGCCTCGTAATCCGTGTTTCCGTAGTTCAGCTGGCCTTGTGGCGAGAATGCGGAAACCACCTGCAGCCGAGCGTCACCCTCAAACGGACTGGTCGACTTTTGCGTCAGCGATGCAGGCAGGGCCGCCTTCGCCTCATCGACTGTCATCCCAAGGTGGAACGCCGTGATGGTAAAGGGCGCCGACGGAGTTGCCGGGACGTCAGCCACAACAGGTTTAGGCGCAGCCGGTTGAGCCCGGACCCGGGGCTGAACGACCGTGGATCGGGACGAAGGCACAGGCGGCGGACGCGCCGCAATCGAGGCAGTCGCGCTGGGCAACGCCGTCGCGTGAGAAGCTGGCCACGGGGCGGCCCCACGGTAAAGTCGATATTCGGAATGATGTATTGCGCTGGCTCGCTGTCGCTTCCCTCTTTGGAGATTACGATGGACGTGTTGGCGCGTCTCTCGACGGCCGTTACCCGCTGACCGATCTGGATCGCAAAGCAACCTCCCGCCCGGGCGATGTCATTGTCTTTCGCAGAAGCTCCGGAATGCTGAGTGCGCGAACTGCCATCCGGCAGCGTCAGCGCCGCAAGCGCCTTGGGTGACTTGCAGATCAACCCCTGTTTGCTGGCGACCAGGTCATCGGCGAGGGCCATCGTCGGACAGGCCAGAAAAGCAGCGACCGCCGCGAGCTTCATATTCGATACCGTTCCGTAAACAGGGTAGGCGGCCAAAGTTTCCGGGCTCTTTGAAGGCGCGTCAAGATTGCCTGTTCTCGATTTCCGGTCGGAGCCCGCGTCCTCGCGTACATCGAAGTGGTCTCGACGTAGCTGCGTTCTGCGCGCGGCCTTACGTCCTCTAGAAACAGGTGAGGCCTCTGCGCAACTGCATCGCCCGTCTCCTGCCTCGTCAAGCATGGGATACCGGTTATGTCGAGTCTCGAAGCAGGGATCATCAGGTCTGGCGCCATTAAGTGTTGAGTGACAGGGTTTAGGAACGTTCAGGTAGCGGTCATGATGTCGAGTGCGATGCGGGTGGCCTTGGCGAAGCGGGAGCGTCGGAGGGAAGCGGAGACGGTCTGGTTATGACGGCGGCGAGGACGGCGGAGATCTCGGAGTTCACCGTGCTCGCGACAGAAGCGGCTGGCTGCCCCATGATCCTTGAAGCCGCGCATACGTCGGATCCGTCCCTTGATGCCGCGATGATCCTGTTCAAGACGGTTGTTCAGGCAGGCACTCGTTCGGTGCCGTACCGTCTTGCCCAACACGCTTCGGATTGCCCTCGGGTAGGAGCCATGACCATCCGTCGTCAGCCGGGCTGGGCGAAATCCCATGGTGGCCCGGGCTGAGCGGAAGAAGGCTTTCGCAGCCCTCATGTCGCGGTGTTCGCTGAGCATCGCGTCGACCAGGTTTCCGTCCCGATTGATCGCCCGATAGAGGTAGGTCCAGCTGCCGCGGACCTTCAGATAGGTCTCATCGACGTACCAGCTCGTGCCGGGTCCGCGGCGCGTGCCGCGCCAGCGCTTACGCAGCTCGTCGCCCATGACCGGCAGCAGCTTTGTCTCCCAGCCGCGGGCGGCCTCGTAACCCTCGATCCCACGCAGCGCCAGGATCTCGCTCAGGTCACGGAGCGTCAGCCTGTAGCGCAGCCGGCAGAACACCACGAAGGCGATGATGTCGCTGGGCAGGCGGGTCCGGTTCAGCACACCCGCGCTGCGCTCGTTGAACTGCCGCCCGCAGGCCCGGCAGCGGAAGCGACGATAGCCACGGGCCGTGATCTCGGGCCGCTCCGTTACCGCATCCGAGCCACAGCAAACGCGTTCATGCCGCCAGCCCACCCCTTCACCCGCTGCCCGGGACGCTACGTCAGCCGTCCGACCGCTCCCAGATTGCCCGCTGGCGCGAGCGATGACAGATCCAGATGAGATGCACCGCTGCGTAAGCAGAGTGCGGCATCCACATTGGAAGGTCCGTCCGCGTAGCACCATGATGCGGCGACTCGTTCCGACCGCATAGACGACCCTGCACCCAGCTTACACTTCGCGCGAAAAAGGGCTTGCGCAAAGAACCGCGATCAGACGACCTCATCTGCTTCGGAGCAAGTTCTTCGAGAACCGGACGATTGAAGCGCCTGCTTTTGCCGGATCAATTGAAGCCTTCCTCACCTTCGCCCTGAAACTTCCGACCTCACTGGAAAGGGATTTCGCTTGACGCGACAGAGCGCCCGCGACAACCAGCACCTGCGTTGCGGCGGCGCCGGTATCGTCGGCGGCGCGGCTGACGCCAGCGACATTGCTGGTTACGGTCTGCGTGCTGGCGGCAGTGCGCTGGACGTTGTGGGCGATCTCGGCGGTGGCGGCCCCCTGCTGCTCGACCGCGGCGGCGATCGAGCCGGTGATGGCGCTGACCTCCTCAATCAGCAAGGCTATCTTGCGCATCGCCTCGACCACGCCGACGGTTGAGCGTTACAAGTCCGCAGATCCAAGCAGTTGGGGAATTCTCGTGTCTGATGCGGGCAATGCGAAAGTTGGTTTGCCCGCCGTACTGCTAGCGATCGAGTTGCCGGAGCGCAGCCTGGCGCGGTTGCGGAAGGTGGCGACCGTGTTCCAGGCATTGACTCACGCCGCGCGAATGGCGATGGCGGTGGAACGGGGGACGGAGATACGGGCGATCGTGACCAACGGCGTCACGCAGCTGCCAGCGGAGCTGATCGAGCGGTTGCCGGGCCTGGGCATCGTCTGCGCAATCGCGGTCGGGTCGGAGGGGATCGATCGGGCCTCGACGCGGGCTCGGGGTATTGCCATCACCAACGGGCCCGGCACCAACGCCGAGTGCGTGGCGGACCATACGCTGGGCATCCTGTTAGCGGCGCTGCGTCGTATTCCTGCGAGCGACGCGTTGGTCAGGGCCGGTGGCTGGCGCAGCAGCGAGTTCCTGCCGCCGGCGGCATCGGGGCTGCGGGTCGGCATCCTGGGGCTCGGAGATATCGGGCTGCGCGTGGCTAAGCGGTGCGTCGCATTCAACATGAGCGTGGCCTATCACAACCGCCGGGTGCGACCGGACGTCGAGTGGCCGTGGCTCCCGAGCCCATTCGCATTGGCGGAGGCATCGGACGTGCTGATCGTCACGCTGCCGGGGGTGACGGCAACGCGTCATTTGGTAGGCGCGGCAGAGCTGGCGGCGCTTGGGGCGGGCGGGTTCCTGGTCAATGTCGGGCGCGGTTCGGTGGTGGATACCGACGCACTGATCGAAGCACTCGAGTCCGGCAATTTGGCCGGGGCGGCGCTCGACGTCGTCGAGGGCGAGCCGGAGATCCCAGCGCGACTCTTGGCGCTACCGAACGTCGTGCTGACACCGCATGTCGCCGGGCGCTCCCCGCACTCGGTCAATGCGGCGATTGAGGGAGTGCTGTTGAACCTGAGGGCGTTTTTCAGGGGCGAGCCACTACCGACCCCGGTCGAGTGACGTCAGCCGCGGCCAGGCTCGAGCTGGTATGGCTAGTCCGAGGCAGGCCGGTCCGATGACGACGTGAATCACTCTTGACGCGGGCACGGCGGCTCTTCCATTCCTGGCCGACCTTCCCGAGAGCATGCCATGCGCACGAATGTCGCCGCCTTGTCTGTTCCGTCCGCACGGGGGCTTGCCGGAACCCGACGGCGCTACACAGCCACCGCGCAGGCACTGCACTGGGTCACCGCGCTGCTGATGTTCAGCGTGCTGCCGCTGGCCTGGGTGATGGTGGCAATGCCGCAGACTGCACCGTCGCGGTCATTCTACTTCATGCTCCACAAGTCGGTCGGCCTCACCATCCTGGCGCTGGTCGCATTCCGGCTGGCCTGGCGGGCATCGCATCCGGCACCGCCGTCGCAGCATTTGCTGGCCCCCTGGGAACACTGGGCGAGCCGTGTGTCACACTGGCTGCTCTACTTGATCCTGCTCGGCATGCCGGTCACCGGCTACGTGATGTCGGCGGCGGAGGGCCACGCCGTCACTTATTTCGGCCTCTTCACCCTGCCCGGCCTGCCGCACAGCAAGCAAGCCGCATCGGCGGCGTTCTGGATCCATGTCGTCACGGGCCAGTGGGCGGTCTATGCGCTGATCGCGCTGCATCTGCTGGCGACGGTCTGGCATGTCGCAATCCGGCGCGATGCCGTGCTGGAGAGGATGCTGCCGCCGGAACGGAACGCAGCCTGAAGTCTTCAAAGCCCCACCGACCGGAGTCAGGAGGCTGCTGCAGCCTGCCACCCGTTGGTGAGGACTTCCGTTGCCGGTGATGGTGGTCAGGTGGCCCTTGGCGCTGCGGGTTTGGCCGAAAGCAGATGAGGTGGATGGCTCCCGCTACCGGCATCTGAGTGCCAAAGTGGGGTTGCTGTCAGGCAAACCCGAGCAAGAGAGCCATCCGCCATGGAGATTACAACGATCGGCCTCGATCTGGCCAAAAGCGTTTTCCAGGTTCACGCCGTCGACGCCGCAGGTAATGTGGTCGTCCGCAAGGCGCTTCGACGAGCGCAGGTGTTGCCGTTCTTCGCCAAGGTGGCGCCTTGCCTGGTCGGCATCGAGGCCTGCGGCACGTCGCATCATTGGGCCCGAGAGCTGATCGGCCTCGGGCATACGGTGAAGCTAATGCCACCGATTTACGTCAAAGCTTATGTGAAACGCGGAAAGACCGATGCCGCCGATGCCGAGGCGATCTGCGAGGCCGTGACGCGGCCGACCATGCGCTTCGTGCCAGTAAAGTCACGCGAGCAGCAGGCGGCGCTTTCAATGCATCGCTCCCGCGATCTGTTGGTCAAGCAGCGCACGCAATCGATTAACATGATGCGCGGGATCCTCGCAGAGTTCGGGATCGACATTCCGGAGGGCCTGGAACGCGCGCTCACTCTCGCGATGCAGGTGACGCAGGGCACGCTGCCGGACGTGCCCTTGGAGGCGGGAAAAATCGTTCTCATGCTCTCTCAGCAGGCGCTGAGCACGCACGCGCAGCTCCGGGAGATTGATCGCGCACTCGCCATCAAGCACCGAACCGACGAGGTGGCGCGGCGCCTTGCCACTATCCCCGGCATTGGCCCGATCGGCGCAACAGCGCTTGCCGCGTCTGTCACCGATCCGAAACAGTTCAAGTCAGGCCGCCACTTCGCCGCATGGCTCGGCCTGACGCCACAGCAGAATTCGAGTGGTGGCAAAGAGCGCCTCGGTCACATCACCAAGATGGGCGACAGATACCTGCGCAAGCTGCTCGTCGTAGGCGCAACATCGCTGGTGCGGCGAGCGCGGCATAAGCCGGAGACCGCAGACCAACGCCTGGTGGCGCTGCTGGAGCGCAAGCCGGTGCGTGTGGCGACTGTCGCCATGGCGAACAAGATGGCGCGGATCGTCTGGGCGTTGATGATGCGCGGCGAGGTCTACCAGGCCAGCCACGCGCCGATGCTGGCGGGGTGAAGCTTCACAAGGGTCAGCTGAGGGATCAGCTCAACGAGGTTGCGGGGCGAAGAGATGTGATGGCGAAACCGGTCAGGCCGGGAACAAGGAAACCCAGGGGACCAGCCAAAGGCGTCATAGCCTGAGAAGCAGATTGGGACCTTGTTCGCGGACCCCATCAGGGCCAGCAGTCCAAGTCGACTGCATCAACAGGCCGGACAGAAGACTGCACCCGACCAACGCCAGAACGTCGATTCATCTTGCAACGAGGGAGCCATCCACAGAGGCTGGTCTGCTTCCGGCGCTCGCCCCTGAGAAGCGGACATAGCCTCGCCACGCGCCGACCGTTGCTCTCGATCTCAGCTAGACGCTCTCGCGTCAGGAACTACGCTGGCGCCGATACAAGATGCGGTCCATCTCATACCAACCGCCCTTGGCTCTGACTCTTTGGGGATTCCCTCTCGGGTTGTTCTCTGATTCGCTGCCTTGGGGCAGCGATTCGGGATGGTTGGGATGGGCGCGGCGGTTCGGGTGACCCGTGCGGAGCATACGCCGCAGGATTTACGCTCGCTTGCTTCGAAGAGCCGGGACGGCGCTCGGACGCGTCGTCTGCTGGCGATCGCGATGGTGCTGGAGGGTGCGTCTCGCCTGGCGGCGGCACGACAGGCTGGGATGGATCGGCAAACCCGGCGGGACTGGGTGCACCGCTACAACGATATGGGACCGGCATGCCTGGTCTCGCGTTCGACACCTGGACCCAAGCCCAGGCTGAACCAGGCGCAGATGCGCCTTCTGTCCGGATCTGCAGTCCACAGGATCGGGTCCGCGCCGCTGTCGACCATCTGTGAATAAGTGCTGGCTGACGAATGCCTAGATTTCTTCTACCGTTTTCGAAAGGGCTCACAGCCAAAGCACGACAATCCCCGCAATAATCCCCGGAAGAGCGGGCTCGTGGTGACTGCGGCGCTTGTCCGCCGAATGACCGGGCACTTCACGCCCTACGGCTCTGCTCACGACGTTCAAGGTGCTGGCTGCTTAGCGGCCCAATCCTGGCACGAGCGCCTTCATCGCGTTCCGGGGACTATGCGGGCGAGGTCGCTGCCGCCTTGCCCACCGCCGCCGACACTGAGGTTCGCCCGTGTTGTTCTCTGCGTTGACGTCGTGGATACCACCCGGTTGGCGTCACGTGGATCGTGGCGGCCGCCTGATAAATGTCGGGATCGGCGTGATTGCTGTTGAGCTTCACTCCTGCCCGACCACTGGGTCGAAGACGTCCGCCACTGTCTCCTTCTTACTTTGCGGCAGCAGCTTCATCATCAGGATGAAACTCGACAGCGCCAGGCAGATCACGTTCTGCGCGATGATCGCCCACTGCATCAGCAGAACGCCGTAGATAAGCCAGGTGATGAACCCGGTCACTGTGACCGCATACATCTTGAGCGACACCCCGCTCGTGTCGCGCGAACGGACGATGCTCCAGGCTTGGGGGACGTAGCTGACCATCGACAGGGTGGCGGCAAACAGGCTGACGACCGTGATCACGTTGACATGCATCTACGTTGCCCCCGTTTTGGTCAGCCAACGCCGCGCGCGTGCCGGTAACCACAACGACAGCAATCAAGAGTAGGCGAAAACCACAATTATAGGCTCGGCCCGCCGCGACGTATATCGTGGCAGGGAGGCTAGCCGAGCGGCTAACCTAGCCTCCAGAATCTCAATCGGAAGGGAGTCGCGCCCGTTGGACTGGGTCGTTACAGGCCTCAAAATACGCTCGCACCTTTCTACGTCGGTGAGACCATCAGCTCAGTTGTTGGCCCCTCGTGACAAGACGTGCAATTAGAGGCTTGTTCAGCACGGCGCATGTCGCACGTGCCTCCATCATCGTAGATCCAAGGAAAGCCATGGCCCGCGCGACGAAAACAGCGACCACTCGACGTTCCGCACCCGCAGCGGAACCCAAGAAGAAGATCGGCCGACCGGCCGGCTCGAAGAACCGCGTCGCTTCCGGTCCGAAGTCGAAGAGCGCTGCAGCGCCGAAGAAGCCGGCCACGTCTCGCGCGTCGGCGACACCGGCTCCGGTTCGCATGAACAAGGCCGAACTCGAAGCACACGTCGTCAAGCTCGAGCGCGGCCTCGCTCGTGCAAAGGCCCAGAACGCCGAACTGAAGAAGGCGCTCAAGGAAGCACAGCAGCCAGGCAAGCCGGCGACAGCTCCGCCGCCGGCCGAGGCGAAAACAACTCGGAAGAAGACCAGCGGCACGCCGGCCAAGCGCACGCGGCGGACGAAAGCGGAGATGGCCGCAGCCGCGCAGGCACAAGAGCCCGAGACGGATTCCTCCGACGAGTAGCCGACCCAGTCATGCGCTGCGTATCGGCCAGCGGTGGCCATGCGCAGCGCAGAACAGGTCGAGCGTGTTGGAACACGCGCAGGCGGACCTCGGGTGGGCACCCACCGAGCGCGACGGACGCAAGCTCAGCCGTAACTCACGGGCTCAGCCGCATCGTTGAGAAAGATGGGCCGGGCGGCCGGGTTGATGGTGATCCCCGCCTTTTCAAGCGACTTCCGGAGCACCGTCCGATCGAGCCGCAGGTAGCGGACCAGCAGGTCGACATAGAGGCCCACGAAGAGCGGTCCGTGTCCGTCGCTCCCGCCGTCATGCGTGCTCGTCACCGCGTGCGCCAGCTCGTGCAGCAGGATCCAGGAGGGGACCTGCTCGGACAGGCGGAGGGTGAGACGGGTCGCGTCCGCCTGCCGCGCTGTCGCCTGCTTCGGAAGCGGTTCGACTTCGGGCGGGTAGCGCAACCCCGTCTCACGCCAGATCGCGTCGACCATGCCTTGCGTCTGCGCGAACGCGATCAGGTTCTGGTCGCGCGGCGCCACGACGGCATCCTCCCAGGCGTAGAGCTGGGCTCGCTGGCGATCACGGCCGCTCATCCCTCGAGCTGCGCGTACCGGTCACGGGTGACCGGGCGGCGCAGGTTGACCCGCTCGCCGGCGTCCCGGCCAGCGCGGAAGGCCTGGTCCCGGCGGAAGGTCAAGGATCAAGGGGGAGAGCTCCTTGTCTTCCCGAGCCCGATCTTCTCCCGCAGAAATCCCTCCGTCTCGCTCGTCTCCGCCGCCCGCAAATCCGGGTCCGCCAGCATATGCGTTCCCGGCAGCACCAGCAGCCGGTAGGGCTTCCCCGCCCGCAGCAGCGCCTGCGTCAGCTCGAACGTGTTGACGAAATACACATTGTCGTCGGTCAGCCCGTGCACGATCATCAGCGGCCGCTGCAGCGCGCCGGCATAGGTCAGCACGCTATTGCGGTCATACGCACCCGCGTTCGCCGCCGGCAGCCCGAGATACCGCTCCGTGTAGGCCGTGTCGTAGTTCCGGAAATCCGTGACCGGTGCGCCCGCGATGCCCGCCCGGAACACATCCGGCCGGCGGATCGTCGCCATCGCCGAGAAATACCCCCCGAACGACCAGCCCTCGACCGCGACCCGGCTCATGTCCATCTCCGGGTGGCGCCTTCCCAGATCCTGGAGGCCCGCCACCTGGTCGGCGAGCGGCCGGTCGATCAGGTCGCCCTTGGTGGCACGCTCGAAATCATGGCCGTGCCCCGGCGTGCCGTGTCCGTCTAAGCTGACCACGATCGCGCCCGCATCGGCCAGGCATTGCTGGGCCAGGAAGTCCCGTGACGCGGCCCGCACGACCTTGAACACTGGTCCGGCATAGACCGAGAGCACGACGGGCAGCCGCGTGCCGGCATGCCAGCCATGCGGGTGCAGCACGGCGGCGTCGAACCGGCCCGGGGTCGCCGTGGTCCACTCGATCGCGGGCAGCAGCGGGGGCCGCTCGGCCACAGACGGCAGCGTCGCCACCACGGTGCCGGTGCGGGCATCGCGCAGCACGGTGTCGGCGGTGCCGTCGGCGAGGCTCTCGTGGTCCGCGAACAACCCGTGCCCGTCGCCGAACGCGGCGCTGTGGAGGCCGCGTTCGGTGGCCAGCTTCGTGGCGGGGCCGCCTGCGATCGGCACGCGATACAGCAGCGACGCTTCCGGATCGGTGCCTCCCGACACCACGGCGCGCCCGTCCGCCACGTCGTGCAGCGCCTCGAAGCGGAAGCCCGCCGGCGTCACCGCATGGTCGAGCGAGCCGTCAGGCTTGCGGAGCTCGAGCCGCCAGTCGCCGCTGCGGTCGCTCGCCCACAGGAAGCCCGTGCCATCCGGCAGCCAGTGCGGCAGGGCAAGCTGGCTCGGCTCGCGGGAGAAGGGCGACACATCGACCCAGGCCGCGTCGCGCTCGTCGAGCAGCGCGTGCGTGGCGCCCGTGGCAGGGTCGACCGCCAGCACCTGCTCACGCGTCTCGGAGCGGTCGAGCACCACGAGCGAGAGGGCGCCATGCTCGGGCCAGACCACGCGGGCGAGATACGGGAACGCCGTGCTGTCCCACTGCACGGCGCGCGCGGGGCCGCCGGCGCGGGGGACCAGGCTGAGGTGCAGTACCGCGTTCGCGGTTCCGGCGCGCGGATAGCGGAACGTGACCGGCGGCCGCTCGGGGTGGCCGGGATCGGCGATCACGTGCATCTCGACCGCGGTGCTGTCGGCGTCTTCGGTGAGCAGCGTCGTGCTGTCGGGCGACCACCAGAACCCGTCGAACCGGTCGAGCTCCTCCTCGGCCGCGAACTCGGCCAGGCCATGGGTGTGCACGTCCGTCCCGCCTTGCGTGACGGCGAGGTCGGCGCCCGTGTCGGGGTCGACGACGTGCAGGTCGTTGTCGCGCACCGCGGCGATCCATCGCCCGTCGGGCGACCAGTGCGGGGTGAGCCAGCCGGTGCCGGGCAGCGTGCGGACATGGCCGCTCGCCACGTCGATCACCAGGATCCGCCCGCCGAGGGTTGCCGCGATCCGGTGGCCGTCGCGCGACAGCGCGTAGTCCGCCAAGCCTGCCGTCGCGGTGCGCGTGCGCTCGCGGCGGGCGCGTTCCTCGACACTCAACGTCTCGGCGGCCCCGTTCAGCAGGGTGGCGGGAAGTGCGAGCGCATGCTCGGTGCGGGTTGCAAGGTCGTAGCGGTAGAGCGCCTGGACCAAGTCGCGCGGGCCGCTCCGGAGATACACGGCGCCGCTGCCATCCGGCAGCGGGGTGGCATCCGCCGGCGCTCCGTTACGGAAATTATGCGTGGCCGCAAGGCGCACGTCGCAGCTTTCCGCGGCCTGCGCCGGCGCGTGGCCGATGGTCGCCTCGAGGGTTGCGACATAGGCGGCGATCACGAGGCCGCGGATGGTCATGCCGTCGCTCCGGTGGTGGTGGTGGTGGCCGTGTTGTCCACTGCCATCATCGCGGCGCCGGCACCAGACCGGCCCTGCGTAGCCTATCTCCCCTGAAGCGGGCCGCATCCGACCGCGACCTGCAGCGCGTCGTCGTTGAACAGGCCACCAGGAAGCGTCCGCGGGGAGGGCGGTGATATCGCGCGGGAACGAGCCGACGAGCGTAAGCGACATCTCGGCCAGCGTGGCGCCGTGCCCGATCGCGACGCAGGACAGCGCGCCTTCGCCGCCACCGAGCGCGCGGAAGCCGCGACTAGCAGCCGCGGCCCGTCGGGCGAGAAGGAGAGGCCCAGCAAGGCCGTGCCCACCGTGGCCGAACCCCGGGTCGCCACTTGGCCCGCGCGCCACTTGCTTAAGCTCGAAGCCGCCGCCGTGTGGATGAGAGCACTGTGCCCCTCGCGGCGCATGACCTCGACCATGGACAAAGCGGTCAACGGGTTCGCATACGCCGAGGCGGCGGCCTCAGCGCTCGTGCCGGCCGGCAGGACTATGCAGTCACCGGCCTTCACACGTCGAAAGCTGGGATACATCCTGCCGTTCATGGTGCTGACGGTCTTACCCATCAAATCGACGGCGTTCGCTCCCGCTCGAACCACCGTGCCGGCCCCCTCGGTGCCAACGGGCAACGACTTGCCGATTCTCGACTTCAGGGAATCCATGTGCTCGGAAGGGATTGGCGCACGCAAACCCTGACGTCCATTCAGCGAAAAGGTCGCCATCCCTGACAAATCGGCGGTCCCAAAAGGAGACCGATATCCGCTGGATTGATCGGGCTCGCCTCGATCCGAATAATGATCTCGTCGGGCGACAGTTCTATAATGAGCTCCTCTACAAGGTAAGTTGGAGTTCGCCGTCTGAGGTGATTAATGTGCGAATTCCCGTCGATGTGAACTTTTCATCGGCCATTTCAAGCATCTCTTTTAATTAGAAATTCTGGTGTGCTTCTGCCTACGCCGTCAGGTGATCTGCCGCTTCGTCCCCTGCGGTCCAGGTGAGATACGTTTCGGCATCGTCCCGCGCCGCAGCGACGGCCTCCCTGTATTTCGGCCCCCATGTGTTCCTGACGAAGGCCTCCATCGTGGTGGGCAACGAGGAACGGTCGTCACGGAACCGAATTCGGCCGTCATTCAGCGCATCCATCGTCTGAGAATCGTCGAGCCACCGCTCCAGGGTGCCGAACCTTTTTAGAAATTCGGCCTGGACGTCACTCCGCGACCTACTGATGAAACGGTAATCCACAGGACGACTGATTTCCTTGCCGATGGTCGCGGCGATCTCCGACATCGTGTAGTCCGTACCGAGTTGGCGGACCACGCGATGCTGACCCGTCGGGTTCATCAGTTCCCGAGCGGCTAGGTTGGCGATGTCGTCGGTGGTCACCCAGGGCGTTTTCACGCCAGGTTCCAGCGACCAGGCGATGCGGCCGTGCTTCACGACCGCGTCGGTCCAGAACAGCAGGCTTTCCATGAACCATCCTGCCTGGAGGTGGACGAGGTCCAGGTTGGTGAGACGGTTCAGGATTTGGTCGAGCTGGTAGAACGGCTGGAAGTGGCCAGTGCTGCCTCTCACGTCGGACCCCATGGCGCTCAGGCTCACGGCGAGCTTCACAGGGGATTCGCACAACGCATCGAAGAGGCGCAGGGCCACCTCGGAGTAGTGGCCGTGGATGTTGTTCCAGTCCGTCTTGACCATCAGGAAGGCGGCATCGATGTCCTGGAAGAACCGGTCGAGCTCGCCCGACCCGTTGTCGAAGCTTCCCACAAACGGCTCCGCCCCAAGTCCGACCAACTCGTCGAGAGCGGTGCCGCCCCGCGACAAGGCCCTCACTTGGTGGCCGGCACCCAGCAGGGTGCGCGTGAGCCTCGCGCCAATTCTGCCGGTCGCACCGACGACAGACATTCGCATGACAACTTCCTTGGCGTTGATGACCACCTACTGCTACCGCCTTACAGCACGTATGAATTGAGCGATGATGCCAAATGATCTCTAGATCGGGCCAATCCGCTAGGGAGTTGCGCTCCTGTGACGCTGATGTCGACTGGCCGGATGTACCGGCGGTTGCCTTCAATTTCGACCTCAGCGACTACAAGGCCGAGGTGCCGGAGCATCGGCACAGACAGAGCCAGCTCGTCCTGGCCCTGCACGGAGCCGTCACTTGCACGGCGGCGAACGGCCTCTGGATCGTGCCGCCTGGGTGCGGAGTCTGGATCCCGGGTGGCGTGCTACACAGCAACCGGGCCACGTCGAATGCCCGCCTGCTCTATCTGTTCGTCGAGCCCGGCGCCGCTGCGCTGCCGGACAGATGCTGCACGCTGTCCGTCTCGCCCATGCTCCGCGAGATGATCCTGCGCCTGGCAGGTGAGCCGCACAGCTATGCCCCAGATGACCACGTCGGCCGTCTCGTGCGGGTCCTTCTGGACGAACTGTCGCTGATGCCCAAGCGGGCACTGGAACTGCCGGTGTCCGGCCACCCCAAGATCGCTGCCATCGCCGCCGCCCTGACGGCCGAGCCCGGTGACGGCCGCACCATCGAACAATGGGCCGCCCACGTCGCGATGAGCGAACGGTCGTTGAAGCGGCTGATGATCGCGGAAACCGGGCTGACTTTTGGCCGGTGGCGTCGGCAGCTGCACCTAGTCGTCGCGCTGCGCGAACTTGCCGGCGGCGCGACCGTCCAGAAGGTGGCCGGTGACTTGGGCTATGAATCCGCCACTGCCTTTATCGTCATGTTCCGGAAGGCGCTCGGCACCACGCCGGCACGCTACGACTTGACCTGAGAGCACGTCATATTCACTCCAGCTCGGGGGGCCGGTAGCAACGAACCGAAAGTTCGATTCAGATTACCCGGTCTGCTTCTGCATCCCCGATCGACCTAGCCACTGCCAGGTTTTGGGGACTGGTTGGAAACGATGGCCGGAGCGGCATCCCGCAGATCGGCTAGGTAAGCGATCTCGGCCTCAAGCCGGTATTCCGTGTGGCGCAGCGCCCATTGCTTGGCCAGCCCGACATGCGGGGTCGCACCCGTATTGACTCGCCTGGCTTCCGCCAGCAACGCCCGCAGCTTGTCCAGGCGCTCGGCCAGGACGGACGGCAGGGTGTCCAGCAGGTCCGCGTCCGCCCGGGTCAGCGCGAGGTCAAAGGCTCGACCGGCCCGTATGAGGAGATGATGGACTCAATCAACTCCGGCTGGATCGACTTCGGCGTGCCCGGCGCCGAGCACGTCCCTGGCACGACCACGCCCGCCCAGGTGTTCGGGCGGGCAAGGAAGGGATAGGCCCCATGCGCATGAAGCTGTCGGCCAAGGGCCGCTGCATCGGCGGCAGACCGAACTCGATGCGGTTGCCGTCCGGATCACGGAAGTAGACGAAGATGCCGTTCGGTGGCTCGTGGCGGCCGGGACCATGTTCCACGTTCCGACCGTAGCCGTCATTTGCAGCGATGTCGCAGGCGCGGAAGATGGCCTGCAGATCGGAGACGATGAACGCCACGTGATGCAGCCGCGGTCTGGCACCCTGCGCCAACACGAGGTCGTGCGGGTTGTTCTTGCGGGTGAGACAAATGCTGAGCAGCTCTCCGGTATCCGCGTGCGTCGTGTCTTTCGAGGGGCGGAACCCGCTCGCGGCGCGATGAAGGGGCATAATATTCTTGTCGGGAGGAACTAGGTTACACGGCGCTCAGCCCAGCGGGGTCGGCTAGTCGCGCCCGGCGTGCCGGACGGTCTCCGGGATGATGACCCGGAGCGGAGGGAGAGGGGCGTTATTTCTTCTCGCCCTCGGTGCGCGTCCGGCGGCTGACGGATGCTATCTCGTGGGCCGCTTCTCACGAACGGCGCTGCGTCCGATCATGGCGTCGAGCTTGTCGTGATCGATCGCGTTCTCCCATTTCGCGACCGCGAGCGCCGACATGGCATTGGTGAAGGCGAAGGTGGGCACGAAGGATTGAGCGAGCAGGCGATGGATGCCGAGGATGATCCCCGTCGCCGCCACCGGCACCGGCCCCCAAACCTGCACCGTTCCCACGAGCACCACGAAGGCCGTGCCGGCGATCCCCACCGCACTCCGCGAGATGACGTTCAGCAGCAGGAAGAGCTCGACCTGCTGGCCCAGATCGAGTGGTTTTCCGATGGCCTGTGCAAGGAAGCAGATCACCATCACGAGATAGGGACCGGTTCCGGTCGGGTTGAAGGAGAACCCGGTCGGCAGGATCACGCCGGCGATCGACCTGTCGCAGCCCAGCTGCTCCAGCTTGTCGATCAGACGCGGCAGCACAACCTCGGACGAGGTGGTGGCGATGCAGACAAGGATCTCGTCGCGGAAGAAGCGGACGAATTTGAGCAGGCTGAAGCCGCACCACGCGGCGGTCGGAAGCGAGACTGCGCAGAAGAACACGAAGTCCATGACATAGAATTCGCCGATGAACCGCCCCAGCGTCACGATCGAATGCAGGCCGTATTTGCCGATGCCGAAAGCGATCGCACCGAACGCGCCGATCGGTGCGGTCCACATCACCAGGCGAATGACGCGAAAGATGATCTCCAGGAACGTGTCGAGCACGCGCGTGAACGGCGCGGCGTGTTCCTTCATCATCACGATCACGACGCCGCAAAGCATCGAGACGAACACGACCTGAAGGACGTTGCCCGACGAGAACGCACCGGCAAAACTTGCGGGAATGATGTCGAGGAGGAAGGGCACGAGCTGCATGCCGTGCGAGCGCACCACGAACTGGCTCAGGCTCGAGGAATCGTGGTCGAGACCCGAGATATGGAACCCTTCGCCGGGCCGCAGCACGTCGACGAAGAGGAACGCGATGATCATGCCGATCGCCGTCATCCCCTCGAACACCACGATGGCCTTGATCGCGAGTGCGCCGAGGCGGTTGACGTCGGCCATCCGAGCCATGCCGCTGACGATCGTGCAGAAGATCAGCGGCCCGATGAACATCGTGATGAGTTTGATGAAGCCCGTACCCAGCGGCTGCATGGCGATGCCGAGATTGGGATCGACCGCACCGAGCACGATGCCTGCGGCGATCGCGACGAACACCCAGAACCAGAGCTGCTTCAGCAACGGCCGGCGCCCGGCTCGTACGGCAACCTCGCCCTCCGTCCCAGGCGAGCGTTCTCCTTGTGTCTCGTTGACTGCGAGGCTCATCCGGACTTCCTCTCGATCGATGATCCCGTAGCGCGCTCCACGCCGCAAGATTTAGTGTCAAGGCTCTGGCAGTGGCATCGCTTGTCAGTCTGCACTGCCGACCGGAACTGTCAGACCGTGATCTGACGTCATCGCACAGTCACCGACAACCCGTAGAAGGGGATGTCGGCACGGACGACGTCTCGAGAATGCCGGTGTCATGGGGATCGGCGCAAGGCTGGATGTCGGCGGGGCCGGACAGGCACCAATCCCGTCGGACTTCTCAGTCACGGCCGCTGCCAACGCTGGATGCGAAACCCAGAATCTGGCTCCAACCCACGTTCAGCGCGACGCCGAACACCCACGCATTCTTCGGCAGGATCTTGGTCTTGGGAATCTGTGAATTGTCGGGGTTGGCGATGTACTGGACGTCCGGCAGCAGGCGGAGGCCAGGGACGATCTGGAAGCCGTAGTTGAGCTCGAAATCCCCCTCGTCCGCCGAGTTGCGCCCGCGGCCGCCGAGCTTGGCGCGCTGGGCGTCGAGAAGCTCGATCTCGCGTCCCGACACGTGGAAGTAGGTGCCTTGCAGGCCGATCGAATCCCGCGGCCGGCCCGGGATCACGCCGTTCACGACGACGCCCACATAGACCTGCCTGTCCACCACCTCCTCGTTCTCCAGCGGCTGGATGTAGCCGCCGAACAGATTGAGGTTCTCGGTCGTGTGCGGATTGGGGCGCCAAACGACATGGTCGCCCATGAGGTAGACGCCGTCGCGCGCCGTGTCCTGCTTGGCTGTTCCGCCGAACTTCACGATCGACTGGTTCTTCGTGTTCAGGAACGGGTCGTTATGCGGGGCCGTGCTGTCCCACGCGCCCGCCTTGTATTCATAAGGGTAGCGAGTCTGGGCCAGGCTCGGCTCCGTCCAGCCGACCTCGAACGGCACGCTATAGCCGGTCGAATGCTCGATCGACCAGTCGAGACCGGTGCTCGGCTGCGCCGACGGGTTCACCTCGAAGGCCCCGGACTCGACATAGACGGTGCGGGAGAGGTTCAGCGTGAGATTGCCGCCCCAGGTCGCCGAAGGCAGCAGGGTGTATCCGGCCTCCGAGTTCAGCACGGTCGGAATGCCGCATGTCGAGCCGCCCTCGAACGAGCAGGCGGGTACGAGATGGCCATAGAATGCGGTCGAGCCAAGCCGCCCGACGATGAAGTCGACCTTGTTGTCGAACAGCTTCTGTTCCCAGGCGAACAGGCCGAAATGGAACTTGGTGTAAGGGTTCTTGTAGATGTTCTGCTGCTTGACGAGAGTGCCGAGATCTTGGATCGCCAGGCTGTAGCCGTAGTCGCGATAAAGCGTCAGGTGCATCGAGCTCCCCGACAGCAGATTGGTCTGCGTGAGCTTGCCGAGATCGACATCGGTTCCGAAGTTAAGCTGGCCCACATTGGTGAACCCCTGCTGCACGCCGCCGACCGGGTTGCCCGCTGCTTGATTGATCAGCACGCCGCGGAAGCTGATGCCCCGTTGGGCCATGTCGTTCGAAAGCCACGTGAACGGGCCTCTGATCGGCGTCGGATTTGTCGTCTGGGGGTGCAGCGCCTCCGCGATCTGTGGTCCGACAAGGGCGCCATGCGCGTTCGGCGAGAGAGGCGAGGCCTGGTCGGGTGCGGACTGCGCGAAGGCGCTGCCGCCTCCGCAGAAGGTGGCAATGCTCAAGATCGCCGCCGAGCGGAGGCGGCCAGCTCTACTCTTTCCCACGTGAACATACTCCCGTTGGCCGCTCGTTGACGGCCGTTGCGCCGCCCCGATTGGAACCGGGTGCGGCCTCTGGTTGTAGTCTCAGCCACGCGGCGGTCCGCTTGCGAGCTGCGCCCGCAGCTGCTTCCGGTCCAGGGCGTTTTCCCATTTGGCGACAACGAGAGTTGCCACGCAGTTGCCTGCGATGTTGGTGAAGACGAAGGCGGCCGACAGAATGCGATGCACTCCCAGGACCAGCGCGATCGATCCCACGGGGATTGCCTTTGTGGCAGTCAGTGTCATGGCCAGCACCGCGATCGCCGAGCCCGAGACGCCCGCGCCGCCTTTTGAGGTTACGAGAAGGATGAGGAGGAGACCCACCTGCTGGTGCCAGGTCATCGCCGTGCCCGTGGCTTCCGCGAGGAACACGCTGACAGCGGCGAAGTAAAGGCAGGTGCCGTCATGGTTGAAGCTGTAGGCCGTCGGCAGCACGAGCCCGACCACCTGCTCTTCGACTCCCAGCCGCTCGAGCTTGGCGGTGAGCTGCGGGAACACGCTCTCCGACGAGCTCGTGCCCAGGACGAGAAGCAGCTCCTCGCGCATGTACGACATGAGCCGCCACAGACTGACACCCGCATAGGCCGAGATCGGTGCAAGCACGACAAGGAAGAAGACGACGCAGATCCCGTAGAACTCGCCGACCAGGGCGCCGAGCGAGACGAGCGATGCGAGCCCGAACTTCGCGACCGTGAAGGCCATCGCGCCAAACGCGGCGATCGGGGCGAGCTTCATCGCAAGACCGATGATCCAGAACAACGCCTTCTGCAGCGCTCGAACCAGCTCGATGACAGGGCGCCCCTGCTCGCCGATCGTCGCGAGCCCGCAGGCGAACAGTACCGAAAAGAACAGGATCTGCAGGATGTCACCGCTCGCAAAACCGCCGGCCGCGGTGTTCGGAATAATACCCAGCAGAAACTCCCCGATATCGAGTCCGTGCTTGCTGGTTCCGAATGTCGAAGCCGCGCCATTGGAGGAACCGGCCGCCAGATGCAGTCCGTTGCCGGCGTGGATCAAGTTGGCCGCGACCAGGCCGATCACGAGGGCGAGCGAGGTCACGACCTCGAAATAGATCAGTGCCTTGATCGCGATCCGGCCAACCTTCCCGAGATCGCGCACGCTCGCGATTCCGAGCGTCACAGTACAGAAGATGATCGGTCCGACAACCATCTGCACGAGGCGCACGAAGGCGTCGCCGAGGGGCTTGAGCGTCTGCCCGACGTTCGGCGCCCAGATGCCGACTGCAACACCGCAGACGATGCCGAACAGGACCTGCAGCGACAGGTCGCGATAGAACGGGCGGCGCTTGCGAGCCACCGCCTGAGGTCCGGCTGCCGCCTGCCTCCCGAATTCGTGAATTTGTCGTCCCTTCCCTGATGCAGGCCGGCCGTGAGCGGCGCGATCCGGCATGTCCTTCGTTGTCCACGCCTTCTCCGGGCACGGCTGACAGTTACCTTGCGCGGGCACGCGCCTGCGCGACGCTATTCAATCTGTGTGCGAGCCAAGCAGTTCTTCGGCAGCACCCATGACCCCATCAACGATCAGCGCAAGCGGCAACCGGCGCTGGCGAAGGCAGATCTCATGTGTTCACCGGGATTGATCCGTTTCGCCCGGGAGTTCGAACCGACGGCGCAGCCGATCGGCGCGTGGGTTGCGACGGCCCACAAGCAGGAGGGCACACGGGAAGAGATGCCCCTGGGTTTGGCAGCGTTCGAGCGGGACGAGTTGGCCCGGCTGCGGCGTGAGAACAAGCAGCTCGGGTGGAGCTCGACATTCTCTCACAGGCCGCGGCTGGTTTGCACGAGAGGCGGGCGCGGTGCCGTCGGGCTCTTCCGGTTCGTGAGCGCGAACCAGGCCTGCTTCCCGATTGCCATTCCCAGCCCCTGTCTGGGCACCGAGGTGATGAAACGGACCACCAGGTCCGTGCGCGCGTCGTTGTCACGCGAGACCACCCAAAGCGGGCCGACGCTTGTCGCCGGAGAGGTCGGTGAAAGGGAACCGCGCGAGGATGGCGCCGAAGGCGAACACTCAGCCGGCCCGTTCGACCAGGTCCGCGTCCGAGTAGAGGTCGGGCTCCGCGGCCAGCCAGTCGAGCGCTCCGCCGGCCTGGGCGATTGCGGCCATGGGAAGATCGTCCGCCCCGAGCACGTCGACCACGACATGAACGCGCGTGGCGCCGGCGACCCCGCGACGCGCCAGTTCTGTTGAGACCTCTCGGGCCTCGGCATCGAGCACGGTCTGCTGCACGGGTCGTGTCCTTTCAATGATTTGGATCCTACCAAAGACCGCGTCGCTGCACCGCCGCGCCGTGTGGTCGGCCTCGCACAACACCTAAGCACTCTGATTAAATGTCAGTTTTCCCGGTTTATGAGACGAGTAAACAAGCCCAAGCAGTGGCTTAGCCTGTTCCTGTTTGATGAGACCGGTCGGGTGCCGCGCTCACGCGACGGCCTGTCGCTCGAGAAACTCTGGAAGTCAGGGAGAGACCTCCCGCCGAACTCGACGCGGAGCATCTAATCGTCGTTCCGCGGACGATCGCTTCGTTGTTTCGCAGCACCTCGGACCACACTTGCCGCAGGAGTTGCCACCCCGATCCTCATCTTATCGACTGTCGATAATGCGGATTGACGACAGCGCATTCGCCACTTATCGTTCTTCGATAAGGAGCGAGCCATGCAAACTCGAGATCGCCTCCTCGGCGTTTCACACCTCGTTGTCGGTGTTGCCAGGGTTACAAACCGCCTGTTTCTGCTGGCGGTCAGTCTGGCGCTCCTCCTGTCGTGGGTTTTCTCGGTTCCGCTGATCTCGTTCCTGGGCCAGTCCAACCCAGGCTTTGATGTGTCCTCGGAGTTGGTCGGGCTGCGCTTCGAAATGTTGATTGGCATCGCGATGGCGATGGCGACGGATCGGCTACTTGCCAACCTGGGACGTATCATCGCCAGCGCTCGCGCAGGTGATCCCTTCAATGCAGCAAATGCGCATCGGCTTCAGACGATTGGTTGGTCGCTTCTGGTCTTGCAGCTCCTCGATATCCCCGCCGCAATCCTCGGCAGAGTCTGCCCAAGCCTAGGATCGGCCGCACCGTCCGATACCTTCTCCGCCGGCGGTTGGGTGGCTGTCCTCATGGTGTTCGTCCTCAGCCGTGTTTTCGCCAGAGGATCGCTCATGCGCGACGAGTTGGATGGAACGATCTGACCGATGCCTATCACCGTCAAACTGGATGCGGTGCTCCATCGCAGAGGCATGACGCTCACGCAGCTCTCCGAGGCCGTCGGCATCACGCTTGCAAATCTGTCGATCCTCAAGACGGGAAAGGCACGAGCCATTCGATTTTCGACCTTGGAAGCAATCTGCGACATTCTTCAGTGTCAACCTGGTGAGTTGCTCTCGTTCGAGCATGACTGAAGTCCCGCTGCAGGCTGCTCCGAAGTTGTCGCCGGACGTCCGCAAAATTGCGGCTCATATTGGGAAGGCGTATCATGACGACAGTTCAGCTCCGCTATGCTCGGATCGCAGGCTTGGCCCTCCTTCTGATATGCCTCAGTGCCGGGCTTAGTAACAACCTGATCGTCGCCGGCGACGCCGCCGCGACGGCGAGAAACATTCTCGCCCATGAGCATCACTTCCGCGTCGGTGTCGCCGGTGAGCTGTTCATGGTTAATTGCGATGTGCTTCTCGCCGTCGCATTGTATGGTCTGCTGAAGCCCGTCAACGCGCAACTTGCTCTGCTCGGCGCATTTTGGCGCTTTGCCAACGCGCTCGTCCAGAGCGTCGGCATCGTCGTCACCCTGGTTGCATTAGGCTATCTCCACGACACTCACTACCTGACATCTTTCAGTTTGAGCCAGATGCAGGCGATGGCACGGCAACTCCTGGAGGTGCACGACAATGCCATGGGATTGGGTCTCGTGTTTTTCGGTCTCGGAGCCGCCACCCATGCGTATCTGCTCTGGGTATCTCGTTACATTCCGCGGGCACTTTCGGGACCATATATCGCAGTGGCGATCGTGATCCTGATGTCCTGCTGGGTGAGCATCATCTTTCCCGCCCTTGATGCCATCATCTACCCTTGGCTCATTGCTCCGGACTTCTTTGTAGAGTTGAGCGTAGGCGTGTGGTTGCTATCGAAAGGTGCGTCCTATCCAGATGCGATACCCACAACGATATAAGTGGTAGATGCACGGGCTCTCGGACGAGGTCGATTGCCGCCATCGGCTGCAGCGCTTCTTGATGCCGCGTTGGACGGCTGCTTCTAGGCCGACCCTGTAAGATGCTTTGGTCGCTCCTGATCGAATCCGGACAGTCCCCTACAGGCCCTTCTCGCGATCAGTTCGTTGCTCCCACTTCTTGCCAGAACCCGCTCTTGCGACCGTGAGCAGATCGGAGGGCTTGCTCGAAGGCCGCGTGATCGGGAGCGCCTGCGAAATCGGTGACGCGCTCGGCAGACTCCCGACAATCGCGAAGGTGCCGCGCCGCGTGCTTGTAACGGGAAGACCGGCCCGCGCCGAGTGTGAAGTCGATCATGGCCCGACGGAGCAGCGTCGCGGCGAGCGGGTGCTTGTCGTCGAGTGTCTCGGCGGCCGGTGACAACAGCTCGTAGAGATCGCCGCTGAACGCCCGCGCCCGGCCAAGCACCAGCTCGTTGGCGCGGTGCAGGTCGGGCCAGACGAGAAAGAACGCCAGGGCTTGATGCACATCTCCTAAGGTGAGTGCGTGCGCCAGGGCGCGCTGCTCGGCTTCGAAGTCGTCGAAATCGGGTAGCCTCTTGAGGTAGGCGCGAAGATGGGTGGCGTTGAGCGTCGCGAGAAAGCGCTGCCACCGGAAGGCCTGTGCCTCGTCGGATCGCCCGAGCGCCTCGAGCACGTCGACGTGCGCCTCCTCCCATTCCATCGACGCCTGCTCGCGCCGCTGGGCATCGACGCGCTCCAGCGCCGCCCAAGCCTCGGGTGCGCGCCCGGCGTCGAGGAGGCGTCGAGCGATGCTCGCGGCCACGGCCGGCATGCCCCGCGCGCGCTCATCGAACTGCTCGATGAAGCCGTCGACGTCGCCGAGCGCGTCGGCGATCTGCTGGAGAACGATGGTGGCCGTGTATTTTCGATGACGGGATTGGAGCTCGTCGGCATGGATCGGTCCTGAACTCGCCCACCCGATGACCCGCCGCTCTTTCGCGGGCGGGGGCGCAATCGGCTCCGCCTGCCATGCTCGAATGGAGCTTTTGACCATGTTCAATCCCGCAACGCCGAGTTGCGGCGCCAGGATCGGGATCAACTCGTCCCAGGCGCCGTGTCGATCAGCCGTGAGCACCCGAACGACGCGCCCGGAGAGATCTTCGGGAGGAAGGCTCGCCCGCTGCGCCAAGGGCCCGAGATCCTTGGCGGCGGCGTGAAACGCGGCGGCCAAGCGACCGCTGCCGTCATCAGTCCGCGCGAAGACAGACTCGGCGCAGCTGACCAGACGCCAGAGGAGATCGAAGGCCTCGCGGGGATCAGATGGCGCAACTAGCTCAAGGACGGCGCGGCGCTGCGCCTCCAGCTCGGCCACGAACGACTTGATCTTCTGCCAGTCCAGCCACGTCCTCGCGCGGGCGATACTGGCCAGCCGCTTGGCCACTGCGCGTGCCGCCTCGTCTGCGCCGGCGCTCCCGGCCAGGGCCAACCGCAGACGGCGCTGGGCAGCAGCGTTTCCGCGGCTGATTTCGATCAGGAGTTCGGCGAGGAGCGCCGCACCGAGCCTTTCAAGGTTCGCGGCGTTGAGCGTCTTGCCTGTGGTCATGCCGAATTTTTGGCTCCGGCGCGGTGCGTCTTCAAGGGTCGCTGCGGCAGAGGAGCGAAGCCCGCCTGCGTTCATGTGCCGCCATGTTGATCCGGCGCAGGACCACGTGCAGCAGGGACACGCGCAGGTCGAACGCAGCATCGAGATCGGCCGGTGTCCATGGCAGGCACCGTCCGCGGACCGTCTCCTTCCACACCTCGAACGATTTGCGCGGGCTGAGCCGGTCGCCGTTCGGGCCGCTCGCCACCAGCTTCACGGGCTCGCCCGCCCAGCTGGACGTGCCCACGAGTTCCGGCCGGAACCAGATGATGAAGTCGGACAGCTCGTCGGACACCGAAATGACCAGCACGCCCGAGGCGACTTCGGCGAATGCGAGCCCAGGTGGCCAGATCTCGCCCAGCCGGTCCGTCGCGAACACGCCGTCGCTCTTCTGCACGTGGGTGTCAGCCACCCGATCAGGTCCTGGATCTGGTTCTGGCTGGGCGTGGTTCCCAGGAAGGTCAGCTGACCCTTGACGCTGACCGCGACGCTGCCCTGGCTCGTGCCGTCCGCGGAAGGCAGGCCGCAGTGGCTGTAATCGAGGAGGTTGGCGCGGGCCTGCTGCGGGATGTCGGCCGCCGGATAGTGCAGGTCGAGGAAGAGCTCGAGATGCGGCTCTCGGCGAACGAGGCGGAGGCGATCTGGAGCTTCCGGGCGAAGAAGGGCCGGACCTACTCGCAGGCGGGCGTTGGTCGATGAGACAAGAAGCAAGGCGGTTCGCGACCACAAGTTTCGACCGAACGTCTGGTCAGACGCACGTGCGGTGCTCGAGCAGGCGGAGACCGAGTGCCTCTGCCAGGCACTCGGCACGTTGGTCGGATGCGGAAACTGGAGGCCCGGTTCCTCTCGCGGAAACGGACCGGCTTCATGACGGGTCGCATACGAGCATGCCGTGCCGCTAGACGCCCGTGGGCGGCACAAGCAAGCTGCCACGTGGTCAGCGTTCCTTCTCCGCCCGTGACTGGAGCGAAAGAAGCAGCTTTCGCAAAAGCATGGCCAGAATCGCTGCTTCCTCCTCGGTGAGCCCGTCAAGGAGGTTGTGTTCAAGCTGATTTTCTTCGCTCAGCCCGGCCACCAGCTGCCTTTCTCCCAGCTTCGTCATACTGACGATGACGCCGCGGCGATCCTGCTCCGCGGGTCTGCGACCGATCAGTTCAGAGGCCTCCATCTTGTTGAGCAGGTTGGTCATCCCGCCCGACGTCAACAGATTCTGCCGTGCGATCTGGGCCGGGCTGGCCTCGTAAGGTGGCCCGGCCACGAAGATGGCTGCGAGGACCTGGAACTCGTTGTACGTGAGCTGATGGTTGCGGAGTACGTGTCCCACCGCGAGATGGAAGAGCTCGTTAATCAGCGTGACGCGGCCCCACACCGCTAACGGCCCGGTTGCGATATCCGCACGCGCCTTGCTCCAACTCTCCATCAGGTCGTCGACCCGGTCTCTCTGAATACCCACGCAGGCTCTCTCAGACTGGCCGGACCAGGGCGATCCCGGCGGCGAGTGATGATCTCTCATCTATGCCAAGCAGCGCCAGCTTCCATCCAGCGAAAGCCTTTATGTAAAGCTTGACGGGGCAGATCAGGATCTGGAATGATCTGCTCACAAACCTGCCATAAACGGCATAAATCGATCATCGGGAGTGTCATATGCGCAAGAAATGGGTGTATGGCTACAATTTATGCTGTTTCTGCGCCATCACGAGCTCGCTGTGGTTGGCTGTTGCCACTTCTGATGGCGCCGCTCACGCTCAATCGCAGTCCAGGTTGCCTTGCACTAAAGCCAGTGCCGCTGCGAAGTGTCTGGCGCCCCGGTTGCATGTCCCGGCTTCAGCGGCGGGCCCTGCGGTGGGCGCCCCAGAGACCGGCGAGGAGGCGATTACCGTCACCACAAAGGTAAAGACGCGCGATCAGCCCGAGGCGGCGACGAATTTCTCAGAACGGACGATTGCCGCGCGCAACATCACGCGGCCGGCCGATTTCATCGCCCAAACGCCGAACATGACCGCTGTCGAAGCCAACAACCCCGGCGATCTGCGGATCACCATCCGCGGCGACGCGCAGGCCCAGAACACGGATCCGCCGGTTGCCGTGGTCATCGACGGCGTCGAGCTGACGGGCGCCACCGGGCTGAACAACGATCTCCTCGATCTTCAGGGCATTTCGGTGGTCAAGGGACCGCAGAGCTTTCTCTATGGCCGTGACGCCATCGCGGGCGCCATCAACATCACGACCACGGCGCCGACCGATGAATTCCACGGCACAGCCACGGCTGGCGGAGGTAATGGCGGCACGGCCAAGACGGGCTACATGCTCAGCGGTCCCATCATCCCCGACGTGCTGCTGTTCAGTGCTGCGCTGAGCTATCGCAACACCGACGGGTTCTACAAGGACACCACGACCAATCAGAACGTGGATCCGTATCAGAGCATCCTCGGGCATCTCAAGCTCGACTGGTTCGCAACACCGGACCTGACCGTGCATTTCGCCGGCATGGCGTCGCATGTCCGGGCCGGCGCCACCGCCTATACCAGTCAGTCGGTCACCCCTTCACTGCAGACCGGCGGGCTGCGCTCCTCGCTGGTCGATGCGAACTTCGCCGAGCCGGTCTTTGTCAGTCCGGTGGAGGACTACAGCAAGGCGCTCGACGAGCTGTTTTCAGTGACGGTCGATTACACGAAGCCGTGGGGCGCGTTCCGAAGCGTGTCCGCCTACGAATACGAAAACGACATCTTCGCCAGCGCAAATTACCCCTATCCCGCCGGCTCGACGGGAACCCAGTACAACCAACGTGGCAACGTATCCTGGAGCCAGGATCTGCGGTTCACGTCGCCCGAAACCAAGCGTCTACAATACATCGTCGGCGTGGATGGTGCCCTGATCCGGCAGAACCCGTTCCTTCTTGCGGCGACGAGCCTGTTCTCGCAGGGAACTGTTCTCACCGCCGAACAGCCGATTACCAACCCCCTCAATCCGACCGCCTCGTTCTCCCGGGACGAGCTCTACGCCAAGGCGGCCGGCATTTACGGCAATCTGAGCTATCGACCGCTGCAGAAGCTCGTCGTGACACTGGCCGCACGCTACGATTATGAGGGAAAAAGCGACACTGACGCCGCACCACCCGCGTTCTCTGCGACATCCGGCCAAGAGCGCTATGCGTCTTACTACTCGTTCCAGCCGAAGGTGAACCTCGCGTATCACTTCACGAACGACATCATGGCCTATGCGGTGTATGCCCAGGGCTTCAAGGCCGGCGGCTTCAATCCCGCACAGACCAACGCCGCGACGGGCGGCCTTGCACCGAACGAGTATCCTTCCGAGAAGGCTTACGATCTGGAGGGCGGGTTCAAGAGCCTGCTCTTCCATGAAGAGGTCACGCTCGATCTTACTGGTTTCTACACCATCAAGGACAATGCACAGGTCTTCGAGTTCATTCCTGCCGGCGCGCTGAACGCGGTGACCGTGCTGGACCGGACGGACACGGAAGGTTTCGAGCTCCAGGGTGGCTGGCGTCTGACCCATGAGCTGACGTTCCAGTCGGGGCTCGGATACACGCATTCGACGATCGGTTCCGATCATGCCGATCCGACCTTCGTCGGCAATCGCGCGCCTTACATTCCCGATGTGAGTGCCAACGCGAACCTGACCTACACCCGGCCGATCGGCCACGGCGTCGATATGGTCGGCGATATCGGCTACCAGCATTGGGGGAGCCAGTATTTCAGCGCTGCCAACACGCCCTGGACGAAACGCAACGCGCTCGATTTCCTTGACGCCCGCATCGCCTTCCAGCACGAACGGACGGGTCTTGAAGTCGATCTTTGGGCAAAGAACCTGACCGATGTGCGCTACCTCGCCGACGTTATCGCCATCTTCAACGACGCCTCGGACAAGACGCAGGCGGTCTTTCTGGCCCCCCCACGCACGTTTGGCGGCGATCTGACCTATCGCTTCTGAGTAGTATTGCGTTTTCGACCAAAATATCAGGAGTTCTTACGTGTATCATCTTGGTTGGTTTCTAGGAAACGGGTTCGGAATCCAGAGTTGGAAAGGCGCGCTCGAGCCCGCGTGGTCTGGCAGCAACCTGACCGACTGGATGAAGCCCGACCTGTATGTCGATCTCGCATCTTCGCTGGAGCGTGCCGGCTTCGATTACATCTTGATCGAGGACACCGCCATGGTCGAGGACACCTTGGGCGGCTCGGCGGAAACCACCCTCAAGCGGGGTATCTTCGTGCCCAAGAACGATCCGCTTCCGCTTGTTCCGCTCATGACCCAGCGGAGCAAGCATATCGGGATCATCTCAACCGTCTCGACCATCCAGTATCCGCCCTACCTCGCGGCGCGCCTTTTCACCACGCTCGACCACCTGACGGAAGGTCGGGTGGGGATGAATGTCGTCACCTCGGTCACCGACCGCGTCGCGCAAAATTTCGGCTACGAGCGACACCTCGACCATGACGAGCGCTATGTCGCCGCCTCCGAGTGGGCAGAGATCGTCCACCGTCTGCAGACATCGTGGGAGCCCGGTGCCGTGCTGGCGGATCCGCTTGCGCAGGGCTACGCCGATCACACGAAGGTCCACACGATCGACTACAAGGGGAAGTATTTCAGCTGCAGAGGTCCGCTGAACACCATCCCGGGCCCGCAGGGCACAACGCTCTTCGCGTGTGCCGGAAACTCGCCACCGGGCCGGGACTTCGCCGCTCGGTTCGCCGACACGATGCTGGTCGCCGCAACCTCCATAGATCAGATGAAAAGCTTCCGCGCCGACATGCATGACCGCCTTGAAGGTTATGGACGTCGCCCGCAAGACTTCAAGATGCTCTTCATCGTTATGCCGGTCATCGCGGCCACCGATAGCGAGGCGATCGCCAAGAAGAAAGCGATCGACGAGGAGAGATGGAGCGAGACTGCTCTCGATTACTCGCTGTGGAACATGAGTTACGTCAGTGGGGGTCGCATCGACTTTCGCGAATACGATCTCGACAAGCCTGTCTCGGACCTCATGATCGCTGGTGGCAACGGCGAGAAGGTCTCTCTCGAGAACATCTTCAAGGACCGTGCGGATCTCAGCTTGCGCGAGATCGCGGCAACCCGATTCAATCTCAATGACCATGGCCTGATCGGCTCTCCGGAGCGCGTCGCCGACCGGATGGACGAGATCATGAACGAGGTCGGCGGAGACGGCTTCCTGTTCTATCTCCCCACCACGCGCCGCGACATCGCGGACGTCGCCGACGGACTGGCCCCGGTCTTGCAACGACGAGGCTCGATCAGGCGGACGTACGACAAGGCGACGTTCCGGGAAAACCTGATGGCGTTCTAGGCCGCGCGCAGACGGCGCTCAATCATCATGCGAACCTCAGGGACATCACATGGCGGCGCAATACGACGAGGATTATGCAACCGAGGCCGTGCCCGACGACAAGCGTATTGCTTGGCATCTCGCCTTCTTCGCCGAGATGGGAATCGCCACCGCGCTCTTCTTCATGCAGGTGACATCCATCCTGACGACCCGATACGGCAGCATGATCGCTCTCATCGCGATCGCCTATGCCAGCATCGCTTCGGCAGTCGTCGGTTTCGCCATCGTGCGCGTGTCCATCAGGACGGGCTACGGGATGAACCTCCTGGCGCGTCATGTGCTCGGCTATCGTGGCGCATTTCTATTCAGCCTCATCTTCGGCATGAACTCGATTATCTACTTCGTCGCTGAAGCGGTAATCATGGGAAGTTCTCTCAGCCAGATGTTCCCGGCGGCACCGCTGCCGATCGTGCTTCCGGCCATAGCCTTGGCGATGGTGCCGCTTGTCTGGTTCGGCATAAGGATTCTCGCGAGGTTCCAGTTCGTGACCTTCCTGCTGTATGGCATCCTGCTGATCTGCGCCCTCGCGGTCAGTTTTGCCGGGCCACAGGCCGCACATGCATTCGGTCGGCCCCTAGTGGCCACCGCTCCGGCGTTTCCATTGAGCCTTCTGGCTGCGATTGGCACGATGAACAGCGTGATATTCACGGCCGGTCTGGTGAGTGCCGACTATGCTCGCTTCGTGCGTCGGTCCGACATCGGCATCGCGTCAGCGTTCGTCGGCGTCGGATTTCAGGTGTTCTGTTTCGCGTTTTCCGGTGTGTTGGGTCTGTGGTTTGCAACCCGCTATGGCAGTAACAATCCGGGTCGATATTTCGTCACGATGCTGGGTGGCTGGGGCACGGTTTTCGCGATCGCGACCCAACTTCGGATCAACCTGACGAACATGTATTCTGGCTCGATGTCCTTTGCGAACATGTTCCGCCAGGTCGCCAATATTAATGTCAGCCGGCATCTCGCCGTGATTCTGTTCGGGGTGGCGAGCGCGCTCACCATGATGTTCAACCTACTCTCGAACCTGACGTTTGCGCTCGGAGTGATCGGCATGTTCGTGACATGCTTCACATGGCTGGTGCTGGCGGATGTGTATGTTCTCCGGCCGATCAGGTCGGTCGAGACGCTCCGCCAGCCTGTCGTCAATTGGCGCTGGCCTGCCGTCTGGTCACTGGTCGCTGCCACAGCGGGCGGCTGCCTGCTGCAGACCGGGACCGATGGTGTCGCCGTGACATCTCTGGCGAGCGTGGTCGTCGCAGGCGGGCAGACGATCTTTTATCTCTTGGTCTCGCAACGCGGGCGATCGACCATTCCACTGGTCGCGCGAGCCGACGAGGTCCGCGGCAATCCGTGATTTAGGAAGACAAGTCGGGGATGTCTGGTCCTTCGCGCTCGCCTTTTCTGCCATCCATCCTTGCTGCGTCGGTCCTTGCTTCGTATTACCTTGTCTTGCTCCGCCGACGCCGATGTGAGGGGACGATCGGCAGCCGCTTCGAACAACCCGGGACGATCGTGCTACGATCTGGCGCGTGAAGGTTGGTCATCGGAGCCCAGGCGGACGAACGGAGTCGCATCATGCAGAGGACCTGGCTCATCACCGGTTGATCGAGCGGGTGGTCTCCCGCGTCACTTCCCTCAACTTGACCCGCGCCGGGGACGCGACCTGGGCGGCGGCCCTTGGGGGGAGGCGTTTGGCGGTCTCGATATCCTGGTGAACAACGGCTGAGGGGACAGTAGCCGATAGCACAACGCCGGCCGTCGGCACCGCCACCATACGGCTCGGACGACTCCCGATCAGAGCGGTTCCAGCCTTAATGAAACCGCTCTGATGACCCGACGTCGCGGGAGTGGAAAGGTCGAGATGATCGACGCCTCGAATGCCCTGGGAGGAAGAGATGGAATGGGTGGTGAAGCTCGAGGCCACGAGCGGCTGGGGAGAGGTCAGACCATCGAGGTCGGCAGGATCGAGCGGCGGGTGGGCGGGCTCACTGTTGACAAGGTCGGCCTTACCTGGCCGAAAGGCGCCGAAACGCCGCTGCTCAGCATCCGCAAGGCGCTCATAGAACAGGGACGGCGGCCGGGCGCCTCGGTAACAGTTCTCTGTGACGGTGAGGCAGCACTTCCGGGCTCGGTGCGGGCTGCGGTGCGTGAGCCAGTCACCTGTATCCTGGACTGGTGGCACATCTCCATGCGGGTGCAGCATATCCAGCGGTCGCTACGTGGGATCTACGCACTTGGTCCTCAATACATCGCCGCGCTGAAGATCGTTGCAGAGCAAGTTGGACGGCTTCGCCACCTGATCTGGAATGGCTACCATGGGAAAGCACACGACGAACTGTTGAGGATCCGGCGTCTCGCGGCGGAGATTGCCCACCTCAACGGTGAAGCGTTCCGCCGTCCGGTCGCCCGACTGCTGTGGAACTGCGACGACCTGCGTCGCTATCTGGCAAACAACACTCGTTCTCTCATCAACTACGGTGAACGCTACGTTCGAGCCTCCCCATCTCGACATCACGCGCGGAGGGATGGGTCGACGAGATTGCAAACGCCCGCATGGCCAAGAAGCAGCGGATGAGATGGTCGCCCCAAGGTGCTCATCGCGTCGCCGTCGTCCGTGCCGCGGTTTTGGACGGCCGTCTGCAGGGGACCACTCACCAGCTTGAGGATCGCCGCCTGAACGACCAGAGTTTTCCACTCCCCCTGCCGATCAATTTGCAATGGCGGCTCCGACCCGCGGCCATGATCACCGCCTCGTCGTGGCGTTCGCACTCCGTCTGGAGAAGATGCGCGAGCTTACGTGCACGCCTCTCCGTGCAGGGCGTGATCCGCCGGCGCACGACTCGCGTTGTCGAGGCGCGCGATCAATAAGGCACCGGACGTGTCGGTGCCGCGGCGAGCCAAGGGTGGGCCCCTTGAACTCTACTCGAGCAGATCGTTCAGATGCGGGATCCGGTGATACGCTCGCCCCATATAGATCAGCACCGGCGTCTCGACGCTGCGGGCGGCAAGTACCTCGACGAATACGACGCTGTGCGTGCCCACGTCCACGATGTCCGAGACCCGCCCGTCGAAGCACGCCGCCGCTCCCTCCAGCACGGGCGCGCCGCTCTTGAGCGTGGTCCACCGCCCATACTCGAACCGCACCGCGAGCTTCTCGCGGCTGGCGAAGGCGGACGAGATCTCCTCCTGGTCGGCGGCCAGCGTGTTGATGCAGGCGGGGCCGCCCACGCGGAACGCACCGTGCGAGCTCGTCGAGCGGTTCATGCAGAACAGCAGTGTCGCGGGCGTGTCCGTGACGGACGCGACGGCGGAGGCGGTCAGCCCGTGGCGCCTGTCGGTGTCGACAGTGGTGATCACGTGCACGGCGGCACCCACGCGCGACATGGCCTGGCGGAACTCGGCCTGCACGGTGGTGCTCATGGCGCAGCCTCGGCCATGATGGCGGTGACGCCCGCGCTGCAGCCGTCCGGATCGACGTCGGGTTCGTGGTTGCCGCCCACGACCTCGATCGTGCGCGCATCCGGCAATCGGGACCGCAGCGCTTCGAAACACGGCCAGAGCACGTCGTCGCGCGCGCACATCACCAGCAGCGGGCAGCGCACGGCCGCATACAGCCCCTCCTGGTCGCTGCGCCACACCGCGCGGTAGGTCGGCGCGCGTGCCTTCCAGGCGCGCAGGTAGTCGATCGTCTCGCGATGGCGTGTGGGCACGTTCGCGTCCCCGGTCAGCAGCTTGAAGTGGTCCCAGTTTTCCAGGAGGTAGGCGCCCGTCTCTTCCGGCACGATCGTCGCGTCGGCGTAGCGCCCCTGGTAGTCCGCGCGCTGCTCGGCCGTCAGGTAGACCGGCCCGATCACGGTGATGCTCTCGAACCGGCCGGGATCGAGCGCCGCCATCTCGAGCGCGATGCAACCGCCCGTGTGGTGTCCGAGCAGGTGGCAGCGCGTAATGCCGAGCCCGTCGAGTGCCGCGAGCAGCCAGGACGCGTAGCGTGACATGGGCTGGTCGTCTGCCGGAAGCGCGAAGGACGCGCCGAAGCCCGGCGTGTCGAGCGCGAAGAGCGGCCGCGTGCCGGCGAGCCTGCCCATCATCGTGTCATACATGGCGCTGCTTCCGGCGGTTTGGTGCAGCATCACGAGCGGTGTTCCGGCGCCGGGCACGGTCCGGTAGTGGACCTGCCCGGACGGCGTGTCGACATATCCCAGTCTGATCATAACGAGAAGTCTCCGCGAACATGCCGCGACGCGTTCGCCGAACGCTCTCGACCGGTACAGGCATCTTTCCATGTGCGTTCGGGTCGAGGCTAGAAGACGCGGGCGCGACGTCTTGTCCGAGCGTGCAGTCCGCGCGCGCAGCCGAGCACGCATCGAGCAAAGCATAGCCTGGGAAAGGTCTGGCACACCGTTTGCAAGGCAATTGACACATAGCTGATATGGGGCTCGCAGCAAGCGCCGCGGCAACGACCCAAGGCGAGGTGACGTGGCAATACACGATCGGCGTCTGGACATCCTGGGATCGGCCGAATGGGCGCGCGCGATCAACGCGTCTTTCTTCGCCGTTTCGACCACCCCACTCACATCGAAGCCCTTCTCCGCCGGGCTGAATTCATGGTTGCTGGGCGACGTCCGGCTGTCGTTGCATCGTTGCGATCCGGTTCGTTACTGCCGCGAGAACACGCATATCGGACGCAACGACACGAAGTTCGTGCTCGTCACTATACCGGTCACGACTCGCCTACGCTTTCGCCAAGACAACCGGGAGCTTGCCTGCGGCCCTGGCAGTTTCTTCCTGCAGCTGGGCGACCGCGAATACGAATTCATCCAGGAGGAGGTCGCAGAGATGTGGTCGCTCCGAATCCCGGAATCGCTGCTGCGAACACGCCTGCTCTCGCTCGACAACTACGCGCCTTATGCCTTCGACGCGAAATGCGGCGCCGGCGCGCTGCTGGTCGACCTGATCAAGGCCATACCCGAACGCATCGCAGGCGCCGGCGCAGTACTCGCCAGCCGCCTCGGCGCGATCATCGTCGACCTGCTCGTGCTCGCCCTCGAAAGCGACGCGAAGGTGCTCGCGCACCGCCTCGGCAGCGCGCAGCAGGGTCATATGGCGCGCATCGAGCACCACATCCGCCGCAACCTCTCCGACCCGTCGATCACGCCGGAAAGCATCGCGGCGGCCTGCGGGATCTCGCTGCGCTACCTACACTCCCTGTTCAACGGCACCGACACCACGGTGAGCCGTTGGATCCTCGATCTCCGGCTTGACGCCTGCCATGAGGACCTGCGAGCCGGGCAGCCCCGCCGCGGCGTCTCGGAGATCGCGTTCCGCTGGGGCTTCTCGGATCACGCACATTTCAGCCGACAGTATAAGCGCCGATTTGGGCTCACGCCCCGCGAACGCCGACTCGCCGTCACAGGCTGAGCCATTCTCCGACCAGTGACGAAGCACCGGCCGGCTGAGATTTCAAACGAACAAAGTCTTGTTGCTTCGTTGCCTTCAGAAAAAGAGATCGCCCTCAGCTAGAAGCTGTGCAGGTTCTCCCGGAACGTCTTGTGCGGGTAGCACCGCCGGATCAGGCCGCGCCGCTGCAGGGCCGGCGTGAGCCCGTCGGCGACCTCCGCAAGATTGCGCCGCGTCAACGTCTCGTCGAGCAGGTAGCCGTCGCCGCCGATCTCCTCGATCACCTCGCCCATCTGCGCCGCGATACCGTCGGCCGTGCCGGTAAAAGGAATGCCGCGCCCGTGCCGGGTCGAGGCGATCTCGCGCAGCGTCTTGCCCGGCTGGTTGAGACGGGCAGTGATCGACTTGGATGCGTTCGTCTCGAGCGCCGGCAGCGGCTGGTCGAGGTCGAACTTCGAGAAATCGATGCCGCTTGCAAAGGACATCTCGAACAGCGAGGTCTCTACCGCCGCGCGCGATTTCTCGTCCAGTCGCTCGCGCTTGGCCTGCGCTTCCTCCTCCGTCTCGCCGATCACGAGCGAAATCGCGAAGAACATCTTGACCGCATCCGGCGCGCGACCGTTCGCCACGAGCGCCTCGGTCATCGCGCGTCGGTAATTCCGCGCCGCCTCGATCGTAGGCACGATCGCGATCACCGTGTCCGCGCGCGCGGCGGCGAACTCGATGCCCGGCCCCGAAGCTCCGGCCTGGCACAGCACCGGTCGGCGCTGGGGGCCGGGTGCCGTGTTCAACGGACCGCGGCAGCGGAAGAACTCGCCTTCGAACTCGATCGGATGGACCTTGGCGGGATCGATGAATATCCCGCTCTCACGATCGTTGCGGATCGCGTCGGGCTCCCAGGAGTTCCACAGAGCATCGGCGACCGCGACCCATTCGGCCGCCATACGGTAACGCAGCCCGTGCTCGGTCATCTGCGGCAAACCGAAATTCTGCGCGGTGCGGTCATTGTGCGCCGTAACCAGGTTGAAGCCTACGCGGCCGCCGGTGAGATGGTCGAGCGTCGCACCGAGCCGCGCCGCGATGAAGGGCGGGTAGAAGGTCGTGGTGATCGTGGCCACGATGCCTATGTGCTTGGTCGCTTGCGCGATCAGCGGCACATAGGGCATCGGGTCGTTCTTCGGCACCGCCCACGCGTTGCGGAACGCGTAGTCGGGCGTGCCCTTCCAGGCATCGGTGACGAAGGAGCCGTCCTCGATCATCATGTAGTCGAAACAGGCGCGCTCGAGCATCTGTCCGATGCCGATAAGGAAGCCAGGGTCGGCCCAGTCGTCGCCGTCCGCGCCCGACCAGGGCGTGTTCCATGTCGAGGGCGCCGTGCCGGACCCCACGAAACATGCAAGTCGGAACATCGTTGTCTCCCGGCAGCTCAGAACGCGAGCAGGTTCTCGCGGAAAGTCGGAAAGTCGTAGCGCTCGCGGATGGCGCCGCGCCGGCGCAAGGCGGGTGCCAGCTTTTCGCTGATCTCGTGGATCGCATGCGCGGTCATCTGGTTGGCGATCAGGAAGCCGTCACCGCCGATCTCGTCGTTGATCTCGACCATCTGCGCCGCGATGCTGTCCGGGGTGCCCACCAAGTCCACCGAGACGGTCGCCCGATGCGTCGCCATCTGCCGCAGCGTCGGGCCGGTCGCCATGTAGTCCGCCATGGTACTCTGATGGCCGTTGATGCGATCGGCGAAATCGCGCGGCAGCGGCTCGTCGGGGTCAAATCTCGACATGTCCTGCCCTGAGAAATACGACATCGAGTAAAGCGCGCGCTCGATGTTGTCGGCCGCCGCCTGATCCTTCTGCCGCTGCTTCTCGCGCGCCTCCTCCTCGGTGTCACCGATCACGGGCGTGATCAGGAACAGCACCTTGCAGTCTTTCGGCTCGCGGCCGGCCGCGGTCAGTCGCGCATCCATGTCGCGGCGGAAGGCGCGCATCGCCTCCACGCCGCGCCCCGATCCGATGACCGTGTCGGCGAAACGCGCGCCGAAATTCTTGCCCGCGGGCGAGCCGCCGGCTTGGCAGATCACCGGCCGCCGCTGCGGCCCCGGCATGGTGTTGAGCGGGCCGCGGCACTTGTAGTACTTGCCCTCGAAGTCGATGGTCGACACCTTGGTGTGGTCGACATAGGTGCCGCTCGCCTCGTCGCGCACCAGCGCGCCCGGCGCCCAGCTCTCCCAGAGCCGGTCGCAGAGCTCCATCCACTCGGCCGCCATCTCGTAGCGCTTATCGTGCTCGACATGCTTCTCAAGGCCGTAATTCTGTGCAGAGCGGTGCGAGCTCGCCGTCACCACGTTCAGGCCGATGCGGCCGTTGGTGAGATGGTCGAGCGTCGTGCCGAGCCTGGCCGCCGTGTAGGGATAGCTGAACGTCGTCGCGATAGTACCGACCAGTCCGATATGCTTGGTTTGGTGCGCGAGCAGCGGCAGCAGCGGAAGCGGATCATTCTTGGGCGCCGCGCTGCCGTGCTTTAGCGGGAACTCCATGGTGCCCTTGTAGGTGTCGGTCACCATCAGGCTGTCTTCGAACATGATATAGTCGAAGCCGGCGCGCTCGAGCGACTGCGCGAGGTTGATGTAGATGTCCGGCTTTGTCCATTCCCAGTCTTCCGGCACCGACTCGGGTAATCCCCAGGTTTGGATCCCGAAACCGTGGATCAGGAACCAGCCCATATGGAACATCGAGCTCATGCCCGCGTCTCCGATCGTCAGAAGTTGTAGGTGACCTGGCCGCCGAACACCCGCGGCGGTGCAAGATAGGTCGCAACTACGCCGGCGGTGAGAACGACATTCGAAATGTTGTACCGATTGTCGGCAAGGTTCTTGACGAAGCCCTCGATCGTCCAATCCCTTGAGCGCACGCCGACGCGAATATCGGCGAGGTTGATGACGTTACTGCGCGCACCCGGCAGGTTGTCCGCCTCCCAATATTCCGTGCCCTTCACGTCGTCCTCGAAGCGGCCGAAGCCGGTCCACCTCTCGTTCAGCTTCACCTCGCGGTCGATTGCGAAGGAGAGCGTGTATTCAGGCGAATAGGGAGGACGGTTGCTGACGGCCGTCGGGTCGGCGGCGAACGCCTCGATGACGGAATGCAGCAGGCCGGCGGTCGCGCTGATGCGCCAGCCGGGCGCGGGAGTGTAATAGGCGCCGAGCTCCGCGCCGACATTGTGGACCTTGTCGATTGTGTCGATGACCTCGATCGAGGCGGACGGATAGTAGATGTTGTATTGCTGGTTGTACATGATGTCGTAGTAGAGGGCGCCATTCAGCGTCAGGCGATGCTGCAGCCACTCGGTGTTGAAGCCGATCTCCCAGTCATGCGACGATTCCTGCTTGTAGGTGTCACCCACCACGGCGGTCGGATAGATCGCCTTGATGATGCTGCCAGAGCCGGTCGGATTGAAACCACCCGGCAGCGAGCCGATCGCCCAGTCTGCGTAGACGCTCGTATCGGGGGTCACCTTGTAGGTGAGCGTCACGCGCGGCTCGGCTTTGGAGAAGGCGAGCGAGCGGATCTCGCCCAAATTGTCGGTGAAGGCGGCGGGGGTGAGGTTGCGGTCGGTGATGTCGTTGCGCGTGTAGCGGATGGCGCCATCGATCGAGAGCTTGCGCGTGATGTCGTAGGTCGCCTCGCCGAACAACTCCCACGCCTTGGTGTGATAGAGGTCGTCGGCGAATGCGGTGGTGGGGTTCTCGGTGTCCGGGCCGTACGGACCGATGCCCTCGTACTGCACACGGTCGTAGGTGACGCCGGTCAAGGTCTGCGCGCGTCGGACGAAATCATAGTAGTCCGCGCCCGTCTGGAAGCGGACCCGATCGAAGCGATTGGAGATGAATTTCAGCTCCTGGAAGTACGAGTTGTTGGTGTATTCGGACGACTGAGTGCCGTCGGCGGTCCCGATCGGCGAGGGCTGGTAGGGGAAGAGGGCGCCGTAATCCTGGTCCTTGTTGAAGGAGTAGGACGACACCGAGCTGATCTTGCCGAACGGGACGGTCCAGTCGATCCGCATTGAATCGTCGTTCTTCAAGGTTCTCGCGAGATTGGGCAGGTCGGCCACATAGGGCTCGCTCGTGTTGTTCACGTCCGGAACCCGCCCGACATAGTAAGGACTGCCGGAATACTGCGCATGGTAGGCAAGGCCATTGCCCTGCATCTGGGTCCAGCTCGACTTCAGGTCGATTGCGAGGTCGTCGGTCGGCGTGATGTAGAGGCGGCCGTGCACGGCCTGGTTGTTTTGGCCGTCGATGTATTTGCCGGTGGTAACGTCCTTGTAGTAGCCGCCGAGCTCAGTCTCGTTGGCGACAATCGAGCCTGAGACGAGGTTCGGAATAATGGGGCCGGCAAGCTTCAGCGTTCCGTCCACGCCGTTGCCGTTGGTTGCGGTGCCGCTGATCGAGCCCTCGCGCTGCGCCGGGGGAAGCTGCGTGTTGATCACGACCGCGCCCGCGACCGCGTTGCGGCCATAGATCGCGTTCTGCGGACCCTTCACCACCTCGATGTCCTGCAGATCGAGCAGCTCCTGGTTGAAATCGCTTGGCGAGGTCTGCGGCACGCCGTCGACGATCACCGATACCGGCGGATCGGCGGTGAGCGAGTAGGTCTGCGACACGCCGCGCACCGTGATCTGGCTGTTGCTCGGCTCATTGCCTTCGACCAGCGACACGCCCGGCGTGAGCTGTATCAGATCCTGCGGCGTCGAGATGCCGGCGCGCTCGATGTCGCGCTTGTCGAACACGGTGGACGGCAGCGACGAATGCTGTAGCGGCCGCGAACGCGATCCCACAACCTGCAGGCTCTCGGCTTGGTTTGGCGGCGGTTGCAAGGCCTCGTGCACACTGCGCGGTTTGACCGATGTACGTCCCACACGATGGCCGACATGGATCTGCTTGGGCGGTCCGGACGGAACGGGCTGCGTGCTCTCCGGCACTTGGGCGCTGGCTTCCGGCTCCCCGATCGCCACCGCCAGACCGAAGACGCTGATGCCACCGTGAAGAAAGGCGCGACGTAACTTCCTGGTCCGGGATGGGCGCACCGATCGCTCTCCTTGCAAGGCGTGAGGACAAGCTCTTTCGGGACCTGCGTGGCGCCGATCGACTTTCCTGTCCGTCACGACTATCGCGGTTCGCCTCGGCGCACGTCTTGCGCATGGAGGCAGCAAAATTTGCGTCTGCGTGTATCGAGCGCGGCGATCGCATGGGAGCTGCGCGCCCGTTTGTTCTTCCGTGCACGAAGTCTGGCTTATGAAAGCATCGACTTCGTCACGTGTTGCGGCGCCACGGAACGCGAAGTTAGTCTTCCGCGGATCAATCAGGTGCGGCGATGTATCATCTTGGCTGGTTCCTTGGGAACGGGTTCGGCATCCAGGTCTGGGAAGGCGTGCTCGATGCGCCGTGGAGCGGCACGAATCTTACGGATTGGGTAAAGCCCGATCTCTACTGCGATCTCGCGACCTCGCTTGAGCGAGCCGGCTTCGACTACATCCTGATCGAAGACACCGCGATGATCGAAGACACCTTCCGAGGCTCGTCGGAGACGGCACTCAGGCGCGGCTTGTTCGCGCCCAAGAACGACCCGGCGCCGCTCGTGCCGCTCATGACCCAGCGCACGCGCCATATCGGCGTGATCTCCACCGTCTCGACCATCCAGTACCCGCCCTATCTCGCGGCGCGGATGTTCACGACGCTCGACCACCTGACCGAAGGGCGCGTCGGTATGAACGTCGTGACCTCGGTCACCGACCGCGTTGCACAGAACTTCGGCTTCGAGCAGCACATGGAGCACGACGAGCGCTATGTGCATGCGAGCGAGTGGACCGACATCGTCCGCCAGCTGCAGAATTCCTGGGAGGATGGCGCGCTCGTGATCAATCCCGACCGCGGGATCTACGCGGACCACACCAAGGTCAAGCCGATCGACTACAAGGGCACCTACTTCAAGTGCCGCGGCCCGCTCAACACGATCCCCGGTCCGCAGCGCTGCCCGCCGATCGCGGCGGCCGGCAACTCGCCCGCCGGGCGCGATTTCGCCGCGCGCTATGCGGACACGATGCTGGTCGCATCGACCGGCATTGCCGAGATGAAGGCGTTCCGCGAGGACATGCATCGCCGCCTCGCCGGCTATGGCCGCAAGCCCTCCGACATCAAGTTGCTCTACATCGCCATGCCCGTGATCGCCGCGTCCGTTAGCGAGGCGGAGGCCGAGCGCGAGCGCGCACGGCTCGCGCGACGGAGCGACAGCGCGGTCGAGTTCAGCCTCTGGTACATGACCTATGTGAGCGGCGGCCGCATCGATTTCGGCGGCTTCGACCTCGACCAGCCGGTCTCCGACCTGATGATCGCCGGCGGCAATGGCGAACGCGTCTCGATGGAGAACATGTTCAAGGGCCGCGGCGAGTTGACGCTGCGCGAGATCGCGGCAACGCGCTTCTCGATCAACGATCTCGGCCTCGTGGGATCGCCCGAAACGGTTGCGGCGCGCATGGACGAGATAATGGAAGAGGTCGGCGGCGACGGTTTCCTGTTCTACCTGCCGACCACGCGCCGCCACATCGCACAGGTCGCGGACGGGTTGGCGCCGGTCTTGCAGCGGAGAGGCTCGACGCGGCGCGGCTACGAGGGTGCCACGTTGCGCGACAACCTGATGGCTTTCTGACGGACGACCCCGCAGGAGACGGATCCGAGACAGCAGGTCACGACGAGGACTACGCAGCCGATCCCGTTCCGGCCGACAAGAGACTCGCACGGCCACTGGTCTTCTCGGCCCCGCGACCGCGATCGCGGCGCGGATGGGTGTCAGGGCGAGTCCCGTTTCAATCGATTTTGCAGGCCTGATTCCGGGCGTGCAGGCGGGGCGCGACGATGCCGCGTTCGAGTGCATGTCGGACTCCGACGAGCGCGAGCGCCAGGTGACGTTCATCGACTTCATGCATGCGGCGATGGCCGGCTACGCGCTCGCCGATAACGGTCCCTTCCCCGCGACTGCCAAGGATCTCTGCGGCCTGCATGGCGGCGTGCAGATCGGGACCGATTTCGCGGCCGGCCTGCAATCGCTCTCGACGCAGTGCACATCCTCCGGCAAGGCGGCGATCGAGACGTCGCAGTATCCGTCGGCCGCGAACGTCATCCTGGCGCTGCATTCCGGGCGGGTCGACTTCATCCTCGACGATCGCGGCGCCTACCAGCACATCAAGACGTATTCCACCCGGCCGATCCGGACCTTCGACCTCGGCTTTCCCCTCAAGACCACCGGTGCCGTGGTCGGGCGGGACAATGTCGCGCTGCAGGGTGCGATGCTCGCCGCACTCAAATCGCTACAGGCGGACGGCACCTATGACGCGATCTATCGCAAATGGGGCATCGAGCCGCTGGAACTCGCGCCGCCAGTGGTCGATCTCGCGACTCACGGGTGAGCGGCGGGCATCGACAGGGTCCGGCTACCCATTACGCCGGACGCCTGCGCCGTCAGGAAATGCCGAGACGCCGCTCGATCCGGGTGATGAGGTGCTCGACCTCGGCGATCTCGGGCGCACTTAAGGCGCGGCCAGGCTTGCGCTGGCGGCTTGATCCGATTGCGCCGCGGCGCGCGAGCACGTGCTTGCGTACGGCGAGCCCAACGCCGGGCTGCTGCTCGTAGCGGACGAGCGGGAGATGCGCGTCGAACAGGTCGAAGGCCGCCTCCGTCTCGCCGCCGCATGCCGGCGACAGACGGTGACCAGCATCTCGGGATAGGCGTAGCCGGTCATGGCACCATCGGCGCCGCGGCGGAGCTCCTCGGGGAGGAAGAGACCGCCATTCCTAGAGAGGATGCTGATGCGGCGGCCGCCGGCGCGCTCGGCCTCGGGGAGTGCGGTGATCTTGTCGAGACCGGGCCAGTCCTCGTGCTTGAGCATGACGCAACTCGGCAGGCGGCGGACGATCTCGCCGATCACACCCGACGCGATCTGCACGCCGGTCGCGAGCGGGAAATCCTGCAGCACGAAGGGAATGTCGCCAAGTGCGTCGGCCGCGGCCTGGAAATAGTCGATGATCTGGGCGTCGGTGCGCGCCGTGCCGGGCGGGGCCACCATCACGCCGGCCGCACCCGCGCCGATCGCGATGTCCGCCAGCTCCTTCATGGATGCCAGGCCCGGAGCACTGACACCGACCACCACCGGGATGCGCCCGTCGCTGTGGCGGCACGGCTTCGATGAAGATGCGGCTTTCGCCGCCGGTGAGTTTCGGCGCCTCGCCCATCATGCCAAGCACGGTGACGCCGGCCACACCGTGCGACAGGTAGAAATCCATGAGGCGTCCGACACCGCCGAGATCGACGGTGCCGTCGTCCGTAAACGGGGTGACCGAAATGACGAAAACGCCGCTTGCGGTCGCATTGAGCTGTGGCAGGGCACTTTCCGTTTTTGGGTCGATCAGATGTTCCTCTGGTATACGACAGGTCCGGTGTTTCCAAGCGCCGTCCCGCAGGCTAGCAGCGCGGACGAGCCGGAAAGAGGGCGGCGGAATGCCGGGGCGAGGCCCGTCAGGCCACCACGTTGCGTGCGCGGCGTGCCATGCGCGGTGCGGCCGCTTGTGCTACCGGCGACGACGGCGGGCCGACCCCGATCTGCATGACGCTCGTTGTCTGGCGGGTGAGCGCCACCAGCAATCCCTTCTGCGTGACGTCGTTGTGCTCGATCATGACCGCACGGGCGCGCGCGCCGTCATGCACCTTTAGCGCATCGATCAGGAGCTTGTGGGCGTCCACAGTCTCGTCGCCCACGTCGCGCAACTGCGCGCCCAGGTAGAAGAAGCGCTGCAGCTCGTCGAGCGTCTGCATGATCATGCCTTGCAGGCGAACATTGCCCGAAGCGATTGCGATCGCCTGGTGGAAGTCGCGATTGGCCTGCACGAAGCGGTGGACGCTGGGCTGCTCGGCGCGATCATAGATCACGTCCGACAGTGCGCTCAGATCGGCGAGCCCCTTCGGCGTGATGCGTGCGCTGGCGAGCTCGGCCGCATGCGCTTCGAGCATCGTCCGGATCTCGAACAACTCGTTCATGTCCTGGAACGTGACGGGCGCCACCTGGTAGCCGCGGCGAGGAAAGGTTTTCACCAGCCCCTCCGTCCGCAGCTTGGCCAGCGCTTCGCGCACGGGCGTCTTGCTCATACGGAACCGTGTCGCGAGATCACTCTCGGACAGCTCCTGGCCTGGAACGATGTGGCAGGACAGGATGTCGCGACGGAGGGCCGCGTACACCTTCATCGTCATCGACAGGTCGTTGCGGGTTGTCTTGGGAGCCATGTTCTCGCGTTACCTGATCAGCCTGGACATGTGAACCGGAGCTCTGCCTAGCGGGTCCTCCGGTCGGCGCGCCAGTCGTTGAACCGCGCGCGCACCAGCCACGCGGACGGTGCGAACCGCATCAGCCCGTGCAGCTTCCAAGGGCGCAGCGCGGTGATCGGGACCGACAGATCGCCATTCGAGCCGCCCAGCAGGTGACGGCCGATCTCGCGACCGAGCGCGGTGGTGAGCGCCACGCCACGGCAGTCGCAGCCGATCGGTGCGAGCAGGCCGATTCCGAGCGTGAAGCACCGCGGCATGAAGTCGCCGGTCCCGGCGATCACGCCATACCAGGAGTAGGCGCTCGTGACCGGCGGCAGGTCGGGGACCATGGTCCGGAGGCGCCGGATGAGGAACCGCTGCATTCGTCCCAACGCGTGGCCGCCGTGATAGAGGCCGCCGCCGGTGACAAGCCGGTTGTCCGGGCTCCAGCGGAGCGCGAAGGGATGGTTGCGAAAGTCGACGAGCGGCTGGCGTCGCGGCAGGAAGCGGGCCCGCACGGACATATCCATGACCTCGGTCAGCACCACCTGGCCGGCATGCGACTTGCGCCGGCCCTCCACCACCAGGACCGGCGATGCGGCATGAAGTGCGAGCACGGATGTCCTCACGGCATCGATCCTCCGTCCTCGTGGTTGGGCGCGTCCAAGCAGCGTGACCGCGCAAGTCAGGTGGTGATGATATTCCACCGCAACTATTCTTGGAACATTTAATCGGTGGAGTCGCCGTTTCATCTGCGCCGCAATGTATCGGTTCGGCCGTGAACCGGCGGCGAACGCCAAAGGATCGAAGATGGGACGGATTGTGCATGTGTTCCAGTGAGATTACAGTGATATTTGAACATGCTCTTGCACCACCGTATCCTCGCTAACCGTGCTCGCAGAGCCCGGCCTGTTCCCGACGCTACCTGAGGACAGGCGGCATCCGCGTCGGAGCAGGTCATCGTGACCGGCACCCGCGATCCGCACCGGACCGTGTCGAAAAGCCTCAGTCCGATCGCCGTCGTCACCGCGTCCCAGCTGCGGGCGACCGGCGAGCCGATCTGCGGGATGCGCTGACCCACCTCGCACCCTCGGTGACGCGCGAGGCGCTCAACGGCGGCAACGCGAACTTCCTTGACACGATCGCGCTGCGAACTCTGTCGCAGGACGAGACGCTGATCCTGGTGAACGGCAAGCACCGCCACACCACCTCGGTGATCAACGACACCGGCGCGCAGCTCGGCAGCACGCCGGTCGATATCGGCATGATCCCGATCTCGTCGATCGACCATATCGAGATCCTGCAGGATAGCGCAGCCGCGCAGTACGGCTCGGATGCGATCAGCGGCGTCGTCGACATCATTCTCGACAAGAACGCGAGCGGCTTCGATGCGCAGGGCACGGCCGGTGGCTACTACAAGGGTGACGGCTTCGCGACCGACTTCTCAGCGGGCGGTCGCATCGCACTCGGCACGCGGGGCTACCTGAACCTGAACGTCGAGTTCAAGCACCAGGACAACACCAATCGCGGCGGCCCGGACGACCGGCTCGGCACGCGGGTAGACCAGTTCTTCGGCAGCTCGCAGGAGACGCGCGAAACAATCGAGTATGACGCCGGCTATGACGTCACAGACAACATCAGCCTGTATTCGTTCGCGACCTATGGCCAACGCAACGGCTAATCCTGGCAGTATGACCGCGTGCCCACGCTGCGGCCGGCGATCTATCTGGCGGGTTTCGATCCGGTCAGCGCGATCAGCGAGGACGATTACAGTGTGACGCTCGGCGCGCGCTGGCGCGGACAACACGCTCTCGCGTGCCCTACGCGCCGGCAGGCGGATCGAGCGCACGCTATTCACCTTGCAATGGCTTTCCGACCCCGCCCTGCAACAGCGCAGCCACGCCGGGCTCAACAAGGGCGAGGCCAGCCACTCACTCCGCCGAGCCGTGTTCTTCCACCGCCAAGGCGGAATCCGCGACCGTACCTTCGAGAACCTGAGTTTCCGAGCGTCGGAGCTGAGCCTGCTGACAGCCGCCATTGTCCACTGGAACGGGGTGTATCTGGAGCGCGCCGTGCCTTACCTACGCGAGCAAGGCGTTCGCATACCCGACGACCTTCTGGCCTCCCGGACGAGTTCGACGATGCGCCTGTCGCGGAACTTCACGTCAAGCGCCGGCATCAGCGGACAGCATGATCAGAAGTTCGCGCCGGCCGGGCGTGGTGGAGCCGAGGTCCACCGAAGCGACGTCCCTGATTGTTCCTGGGCGTCCACTTTTCCCGTAGAACTTCACATGGTTGGATGGTCATCTGTCCTGGGATGTCTCTGGTTGTCCGTCCCAATCTCACGCTCTAAGATGGGTCGTAAGGTGAGTCGCTCGACGCAAGGGAGGTCCGGTGAGCCGTCTCGGGCCCAACCAGTTGACCGCTCGGCGCATCGAGACGCTGAAGGATGGTGTTTACTCCGACGGGGGGAACCTCTGGATCACCGTGAAGGGCACGTCTCGCGGGTGGTCCTTTCGCTACACTAGCCCGATGAGCGGGCGGCGCCGAGAGATGGGTCTCGGGCCTGCGCGAGAAATCGGCTTGGCCGACGCTCGGAAACTCGCCGCGGCAGGGCGAGAGCAGCTCCGGCAGGGCATCGACCCGCTCGACGAACGGAAGCGCGTCGCCGAAGCCCGGCGCCTCGAGCAGGGGCGCACGTTCAGGGCGGCGGCCGCTCTATATATAGGGAGCAAGAAGGCGGGCTGGCGTGACCCGCGGTCCGAGCCGGTCTGGACGAGCTCCCTCGAGCGCTACGCCTACCCCGTCATCGGAGACAAACCCGTGTCGGCGATCGGCACTGACGACGTACTCGCCGTCCTGCGCCCGATCTGGCCCACGGTAACGGAGACAGCCAACCGCCTCCGCAACCGAATCCAGATCATCCTAGATTTCGCGCGCGTGAGTGGCTGGCGAACCGGCGAGAACCCGGCCCGCTGGACCGGTCACCTCTCCCACATGCTCCCGCATCCGAGTGCGGTCGCTTCGATCGAGCACCACGCGGCGCTGCCATGGGAGGACATCGCCGCCGTGATGTCCGCTCTCCGAGCGAGCGGAGGCATCAGCGCCCAGGCTGTGCGCTTCCTCTGCCTCACAGCCACACGGTCGAGCGAGACCAGGAAGGCGCCGTGGTCCGAGTTCGACTTCAAGCGGCGGCTCTGGGTGATCCCGAAAGAGCGGCGAAAGGACAAGAAGGAGCTGCGCGTCCCCCTGTCCGACGCGATGCTCAAGATACTGCGTCCGCTGGCAGCGATGAGGACCGACGCCAACGGGTACGTCTTCCCCGGCGGGAAGCATGGCCAACCGCTCTCCGACGTCGCCCTGTCCAAGGCCCTGCACACGGCGGCGGGAACCAAGGACGTCACCGTTCACGGCCTCAGGTCGACCTTTCGCGACTGGATGTCCGAGGCGACGGACTTTCCGAACGAGCTCGGCGAGATGGCCCTCGGCCACAAAGTCCCAAGCGCCGTCGAGGCGGCCTACCGGCGCGGCGACATGTTCAAGAAGCGGGTACGCCTCGCAGAGGCCTGGTCCGAGTTCTCCACCCGAGATCCGGCCGCGAACGCTCAAAGTGGGGAGCCTGACGCGTGAGCACTCGCGCACCCACACTATGTCAACTTTCCGTGATGATTTTCCTTGGCCGACGCCGAGATCCGATCAACCCTTTCTCTGAGGCGCCGCGGATCGTCTCGGTGCAATCAGAGACCATCGCAATGCCGACCCATCAGGACTCGCTGCTCATCACCGTGCCGAATGCTTCCCGCCTTTCAGGAATGAGCCGCAGCACGATTTACCTTCGCCTGCGCGCGGGCGAACTCCTCGCCAAGAAAGTAGGGCGCACAACGCTGATCGAGACCGCGTCTCTCTACTCCATGATCGCGCGGCTTCCGGAGGCAAGCTTTTCGCCGCCATCGCGGCCGACGAACGATCACGGGCCAGTGATGGTCACCCGACCGCATGCACATGTTGGCGACGACCATGTCGCGCGCCCAGCCAACGATGCGGGTTCGCGCTTGCCCCAAGCACACAGGCAGCGTCGTGACTGATCCCAGGACAATGGTCGAGCCGTGGACTGCGACCGAGGCCATTACGTTCCTGGCCTTCGGTGCAAGCGTTCCGGCTGCCGATGTGAAAGCCCGAGAGGCCATCATCTATCGCCGATGGGGCGCGCCTAGTTCGCGCAGCCAAGAAGTGCTCAAGCGACTTGATAAGCTCGAGCCGCTCAGTTTGGACGCTCTGGATACGACCGACGCGGACTATATGCGGCAACGACAAGAGACAATCGCGTTCTATGAGGAGCCCGTCCCAATCACGGGACTTCGCGAAATGCTCCGCGAAGATCTGGGCTGGGGCCTGGCCGTGCGCGACGCGATGCTTGAGCTCGTTACTGCTTGTCGCACCAGCCGTGTGACACCTTGGGGATCACCGAAGGGCTCACCTGACGCCGCACCTGGTTATGTTCCGAGGACGCTCTGGGTGCGAGGCATCGTAATCTTCCAGGATGCGATGAGCGCGGGCTCAGAAGGTTCGATGGACGACTTCGCTCGCATACGAGCCATGGACAAGTGGCTGTTTGCCCACCTCGAGTTCGAGCCTAGCGAGGTGACCGCTCTTCGCGCTTCGAGCGCGCTTGACACGGTCCGCACTCGCAAGCCGACGGTAGGTTACCGCGATGCCGATGCGCCGCTGGTCGAGGAGGCACTTAGCGGCATCAAGACCGGCAAGTATCGCAATCCATGGGACGCGGCGCAGGCCCTGAGTGCAAGGGCCGCTGGAAACTCGAAACCAGAAAGCAAGGTGACGCGCCTCGCGGCCCGTATAGCTGAGGCGAAGAAAGCTGCTCAAAACTGAGTAGTTCTGAGCGGACTGAGCGAATGTCGCTTCAGTAAGTAGGTCTCCCAACGCACCACCGCATCCCCTGAAGCTTCCCGCCTTAACACCCCCATAACACGGGGCGGCGAGAGAGAGAGGGCTGCGCGAAAAGGGAGACCCTCGATGAACTCTCGCCCGGCCCTTGATCCGAAGTATCGGCCTCCAGCCTGGATCTGTGCCAGCTACGGCCTCAGCCGATCGACACTCTACCGCCTACTCGGGGAGGGTCGTTTGCGCGCCGTCAAGGTCGGCCGGTCCACGCTGGTCGAGGTCGAGAGTGCGGATGCACTCTTCTCGAGCCTGCCGTCCGCGACATTCCGGTCGCAAGCGGCCTGATCAAACGAAAACCCCCAACGCTGGCGGCGCTGGGGGCGTATCGGATGATCAGTCGACGGCAACCGACACATACCGGTCCGCTCTCCGATTTTCAAGCGCCGTCCGCTCCAGTCGGAGTCGGACAATGCCGAACGACCTTGTTCTACAAGCCATGACGGCCACCGGGCCGTGCCTTCCGCCACACCTCCTCGGCGAGGTCGCGCGTCTTCTAGACCGCGAGGCCAACCGCGCGTTGAACGCGGGCCGCATCCTGTTCGCCGAACGATGCAGTCGCCGCGCGGAAGATCTGCGGGAAAGGCTCGCGACATGAGCAACGTCCCCACACGCCGCCGCTGCGAGGCGCTCGCCCCTCATCTGCACAGTCTGGGCGTGCGGCCGCTGGCCGAGCTGCTGATCGACATTGCGCAAGCGACTGCGCAGCCGGAGATCATCCTGGCACGTGCCGAGGCGTTCGCAGCCATCACGCCCCAGATGGTGTGCGCCGCTCGAGCCGATCGCCTCCCGCCGCGGCTCTCTCCGGTGCCCAGCACCCGGTCGTGGCAGGCGAACGCGCTGCGAGCGACGGAGGCGGCGCGATGAAACGCCATGCTCCGAGCTCGCACCCCGACCCGATGGTGCTCCACTATTCCTCGCTGTTCCCCTCTCTGTCGGTAGTGACTCTCGTGGGCGACCCGACGACTGCGCCGATCTGCAAGGTCCTCAGTTCGTCCGCGGCGCAGCCTGAGACCATCCCAGAGGAATTAATCAGGGAGTGCGCTAAAACCTGCGAATTTGGCTTGGCCATCTTGGTCGCTGCGATGAACCGCCAGGTTGCAGACGCCGCCCGTAACCAGCTGGTGGCGTGGCTAAACCGCGACCAGCTCCTGGCATGGCAGAAGGCTGACGGGGGCGCTCAGTGAACGCGGCCGAGCTCGCCGGACGTCTTGGTCTTCGTAAGGGCGTGCGGGATTGGCGCGGCACGTGCCCCGCTTGCGGCTACAGCGAGGCCTTCGCCGTCCGCGGCCGCGTCGATAAACCCGCGCGCGTGTCGTGCTTCTCGTGCGACGACGTGGCCGGGATTGGCGCCTCGCTCGCCGCGATCACGGCAGGGGAGTGGCGGCCGCCGTTCCGAGACCGTGCACCCGACCTCGCCAGCACCGCGGAGAGGGAACGGCGAGCCCGGGACGTCTGGGACCACGCGCTGCCGCCCGCGGCGACGCCTGTGGCTCTCTACCTCGCCTCACGCGGCTTGAGCGGCCTAGAGGCCAGTGCAGCGCTCCTCTACGGCCCACGTGTCTCCCACCCCCAAGGCGGCAGTGTGAGGCTGCCCGCGATGGTCGCCGCGATCCGGGATGTGCGCGGCGATCTCACGGGCGTGCACCGCACCTTCCTGACGCTCGATGGCCGCAAAGCCGACGTCGATCCTGTGAAGGCCTCCATGGGGCTCGTGGCCGGAGGCACGGTGCGTCTTCACCCTTACGCCGCGGCCAGGCCGCTCGTGATCGGCGAGGGTATTGAGAGCGCGGCCAGCGCCGGGATCCTGCTGCAGGCGCCCGCATGGGCCGCGGTAGCCGCAGGCAACCTCGAGCGCAGCCTCTTGCTTCCGGACGAGGTGCGCGATGTCATCATCGCCGCCGATCCCGACGAGGTGGGCGAGCGTGCCGCTCGATCCGCAGCCGAGCGGTGGCAGGCCCAAGGCAGGAGCGTACGGATCGCGCGCGTTACCGGCGACGGCGATTGGAACGATGCGCTGATCCGGGAGCTGGGGCATGGCTGACGCCCCAGGCGAGTTCGACGGCGATCCGGGATACCAGCCCCACGACGAAGCACCGCCAGAAGGTGCCGGGGCCGATCAGCCACGCCAGTTCGTCATCGAGTCCACGAAGCCAAAGAGCCGCGGCCGCAGCGGGCGTTCCACAGCCCGCAAAGAGGCGCCGTCAGCCGAGCTCTCCGAAGATGGCATTGCCCGCGAATTTGCCCGGCGCCACCAGGAGACGCTCCGCTTCTGCCACAGCTCGGGCCTCTGGCATCAATGGACCGGCTACGCGTGGCGCCCCGAGAAGACGCAGCTCGCCTTCTGCTGGGCGCGGGAGGAGTGCCGTCGCATCGCGGCCGATCTCGACTCCGACAAGATCAAAGCCATCCTCGGCAAGGCAGGCACTGCGTCCGCCGTCGAGCGGTTCGCGCGTGCTGATCGCTCGTTCGCCGCCACCTCGGAGATCTGGGACAACGATCCGTTCCTGCTCGGCACGCCGGGAGGAACTCTCGATCTGCGCACCGGGCAACTGAGCGATGCCAACCGCGACGACTTCATCACCAAACTCGCGGCCGTCACGCCCGACGAGACTCCCAAGTGCCCGCTCTGGCTCGACTTCTTGGATCAGGCGACCGGCAGCGATGCGGAGCTGATCCGCTTCCTGCGGGCGTGGTGCGGCTACACGCTGACCGGCCTGACCCGCGAGCATGCGCTCCTGTTCATCTTCGGGCCCGGCGGCAACGGCAAGAGTGTGTTTCTGAATACCGTGTCGCGCATCCTTGGCGACTACTGCCGCGTGTCGGCCATGGAGACCTTCACCGCCAGCCAGGGGGACCGCCACCCCACGGATCTCGCTATGCTCCGCGGCGCGCGGATGGTCTGCGCGTCGGAGACAGAAGAGGGCCGCGCCTGGGCGGAAACGCGCATCAAGCAACTCACCGGCGGCGACGTCATCACCGCCCGGTTCATGCGCCAGGACTTCTTCGAGTTCCGTCCGCAGTTCAAGCTGACCATCGTTGGCAACCACAAGCCAGTCCTCCGCAACGTCGACGAGGCCGCGCGGCGCCGCTTCAACATCGTCCCGTTCTGCCGCAAGCCCGAGCGACCCGATCGGGCCCTCGAGGCGAAGCTCGCTGCAGAAAGTCCGGCCGTCCTGCGTTGGATGATCGACGGCTGCATCGACTGGCAGATGAACGGCCTGATCCGGCCGAAGGTCGTGGCTGAGGCCACTGCCGATTACTTCACCGAGCAGGACAGTGTCCGACAGTGGATCGACGAGCGGTGCGAGACCGGTGGTCGCAACGTGAGCGACACCATGGCGGCTCTGTTCAAATCCTGGTCCGACTACGCGATCGCCAGCGGTGAGAAGCCCGGAACGACGAAATGGCTGGCCCAGACACTGCTCCGTCACGGGTGCGAGCAGGTGAAGAACACGCCGGGGCAGCACGGCAAGCGCGGTTTTCTAGGGGTCCGTGTGAAGAACGAGGACACGTCGAGCCAGTGGCAGAACCGCGACGGCTACTGAGCGAACCAAGGAAGTGGGGCGGATGGGGCGGATTAGGCACGTTTTTCCATTCCCCTATCTATACGCGCGCGCCACGCGTACGCGCTCTATGAGGTGGATCAGGAAAACCTGTCCCATCCGCCCCATCCGCCCCGTTTTTGGTCGCTGTAGACGAACGGACGCCCCGACCATCCTAATGCGTGCTAGCCAGGATCGTTAGGAGATCGAAGAATGAGCGACCGTTTCTCGCCGTTTGTTGTCGGTGATCCGCCGCCCGATCGTGGCGAACAGGGTCGCTTCGCTGCAGGTAATCGCGGCGCCCCGGGACGCCCGAAAGGCAGCCGTCATCGCCTGTCTGAGGTGCTGCTTGAGCAGCTCGCAGCCGACTTCGAGCAGCACGGGCCTGAGGCCCACGACAATGGATGATCGGCATGCACTGACCCCAAAGCAGCAGGCATTCGTCGAGGAATACCTCGTAGATCTGAACGCCACGCAGGCGGCCATCAGGGCGGGATACAGTCGGGACACAGCTCGCCAGATTGCGTCCGAAAACCTCGCTCGACCGGACGTCCAAGAGGCAATCGCAGAAGCCCGCGCGGCCCGATCGACCCGCACCGGTGTCACATCCGACCAGGTCGTGGCCGAGCTGGCCCGCATTAGCTTCAGCGACCTGCGCAAGCTATTCACCCCCGACGGCAAGCTCCTGCCGCCCGGTGAGTGGGGAGACGTCGCCGCGGCAGCCGTCGCGTCCATGGAGGTCGAAAAGCGGATCGAAGGGCGGGGCGATGACGCAGAGACGTTCTACGTCACCAAGCTCCGGCTCTGGGACAAGAACAGCGCCCTTGAGAAGCTCGCCAGGCATCTTGGCCTGTTCGAGAAGGACAATGCCCAAATCGGCGCCGCCAGCTTGGTCGCAGCGATCGAAGCGGGTCGGAAGCGCGCATCTCGCACCGAAGGCTAGGCCAAGGCCTCCGCAGAAGCCTCGGTTCTGTGAGGAAACGTCACTCCGGCCGGCCCTCCCAATGTAAGGTTTTGACAGGTTCTAGGATGGCGTTGACCCGCTCAGGTGCACTGTTCTCAGCCACAGCGGGCGCATCTCCCTCGAGGGTCTCCATGCCTGTTCTCGCCCTGTAAATTCAGGCCCCAACAGGTAAGTGCCCGGGATCTTCGGTACGGACGCGCTCGATTACATCGCGTTGGCTGGAGAAAGTGCCTACAGAGGCAAATCTGATAAGCCGGTCTGGTGTCTCCCTGTCAGAGTCCGGACAGGTCATCTCGAGGTTGTCGAAACCAGTCTGCCGCACTTCTGGCAGCCTCCACAATCCTCGGCTTCGATCAACCCGCAAACAGGTCAGGGTGCTGTGATGCGTCCAGGCTGACCCTGTTGGTAGAGTCGGCACGAATCACGCTCGAAACTCGGCCTAACAGCCCTTGATCGAGTAGCCGCTTTGCCCCTTCTTCGATCAACTCCGACACCGGGCGCCGCACCCTCTTCGCCGCCGCTCGAAGTCTCGTCGCCAACTCCGGATCGATCGTCACCAGCATCTGCCGTCGACGGATCTGAGCGGTCTCCGCAATAAGCCAGCGCCTCTGCCGCACGAACCAAGCCACAGTCGGCAAGTCACCCTTCTGCAGGTTGCACTGGGCATGCAGGAGCTGAAGGTTCTCGAACACGTCGGCACCGCCACGAGCAAGCGGATCGACGTGGTCGACATGAACGTCCTCCCCCATCGGCCTGAAACACCCGGCGCAGCACCCGCCCTGCTCTGACCAGAGGATCGCCCACTTGGTTCGGGAGATCTGAACGGTGGATGGGCGGGGCATGTCAGGAGCTAGCCTTCGCCGCCGTGATCGCCTGGTCGGGCGCGCTGGTCGTGGTGATCTCTGGAATGAGCTGCGGCAGCAGGGCTGGGAATGGACGGATACGGCCGATCGCGTGCTCTGATCGTGGGAAGGTCCGGAGTCTGGCCAGGGTGATTTGACGCTGGCGCCCAACATCCGCCTTCGACGCGATCTCCTGCCAAACCGGCGCGCCAGGACCATTATAGAACTCGATGAACCCCACCGGCCGGCTGAGCTGCAGGACCAGCAGGTGCTCGCAATCGTAGCTCAATGCGACCGACTTTCCCTGCGTCAGCTTGATCTGAACGCATCGACCATCGGATGTGCGAGCGTCGTGCTGTCTCACGGAAGCGGGCAGCAGCTCGAGCCCATAAGCATAGGCCGCAACCGCCTCTCCAATGCTGCCTACCAAGTGCCCGTCAGGTGTGAATTTGCGACCCGGCGCGATTGTCTCAAGCCGCGAGACCACCTCGTAGAGATCGTTCAGCAGCTTGGGCAGCTCGCCGAGGTCGTAGCTCAAGCGCGTGGCTTCCGGAGCCGCACACCCGCGCCGCCGCCGTTCTCGGGGATGAACTCGACACCGCCATCTTCAAGGGCTCGTCGAATGGCTGCAAGCGTCGAGGCGATGCCCTTGATCGGCCCGTCGTCGCTCTCGGCGCGCCGGATAGTCGCCACGCCGACATGGGAAGCCGCGGCGAGTTCGTCAGCGGTCAACCTCAGCAGTGCACGCGCTGCCCGCACCTGCGACCCAGTCACGATCTGAAAACGATCATATGAGCGGTTTCCTATTGATCGCTCCCCAGCCAGATGATATGTATCCGATCACATGAGCGGAGGCAAGCTATGAACGGTTGGACGGGAGGCGATGCTGAAGTGCTGACCGCGTCGCGACCGGCTGCCCTCACTGAGCACGAGGTCCGCACGCTGCTCCGCGGCGAGATCGAGCGTCACCGTCGCCTCGAGGCCGCGGCCACACAGCCGAGCGCAAAGGCCGTGCAGATCCTGGCAATGCTCACCATCGAGCGGATCGGCGCCCAGATCGACCGAGCATGCGAGCGGAAGCGCGCGCCGCCGGCCTGACCATTTCAGCGGCCGAGCGAGTGGCTGGACCCCACTCACTCGGCCTGACCACAGCAACACCCTCGGGAGAGCATCATGGCTACGCTCACGAATACCACGCCGGGTGGCACCCCGGCAGTGATCGACCTGACACGCCCGCTGCCCGGGCGCCGCAACGTGCTCGGCGACGCGATCGCCGGGCTGGCCGGTGCGGTGGTCCTCGCCGGTGCGGGGATCACGATGGCCACGCCGGAGACGCTTAGCGTTGCGGATGCGTCCACGCCGGCTGCTCCCGACGCCAAGCTCATCACGCTCTGCGAAGCGTTCGATGACCACGAGCGTGAATACGAGCTGGCCGTTCGCGGCGTGGAGACCTTTGAGCAGCAGGAGGCGATCGAACCGGAGCTCAAGCGGATCAGCACGCTGCAGGAGCCGCTGGTCGAGCGCATCATCGTCACGCGGGCGACCTCGCCCGATGGCATCCGTGCCAAGGCGCAGTCCATCGTGCTGGCTGGCGGCATCGGCGGCCTCGACAGCTCGTACGCAAACGAGCGCCTCCTTGCGTCGCTGCTGTCCGACTTGCTCGGCTTCCAGGTGCGCAACGACCAGCAGGCGGTTCGTGAGCTTCATCGACGTCTCGGCTGGAGCGCCGCGTGATGAAGGCGATCCGGATCCGCCCACTCGTCGAGCATCCGGACGCCATGCTGCTGCGGCTTGTATCCGACGGCGTGACGCGGCCCGGGCCGAGGAATGTCTCGCCGAGGCTTCTTGCGTCCCTGCAGGCGGTCACGCTCGAAGGCCTGATCGCCAAATCGGAGCACGCCCTTGCCGACTGGCGCCGGACACCTCCGGAGCAGCGAATGGACCGGACAGACGAGGCGATCTCGATCTGCCTCGAGCAGGCGCTCGCCACACTACAGGCGCTGCCGGACGCGCCGAGGATCAGGCGCTTGGGGATCCCTTATGAACTGCGCGCGGCCGCACGGGCCAGACGCGAACACGGCAACACCGCGCGCCCCGGGACAGAGATCAAGCCATGAGCTCGACTAAGACGATGTCATTCCTCGACAGGATCACCGAAGCTGCCGCGTCCTACCGGGCCTGGGCACGGGCCATGGAAGCGCCGCCACTCGCGGAAGCCGACGACGCCCACGAGCAGTGCTGCGACGTCCTGCGCGGACCGTTCACCCGCTTTCTCGCCGAAATGCCGCGATGGCCCGCGATCCTGTCTGTGGCGGAGGCTCACGCATTGCTGCGGCTCTCAGCGGATTGCTTCGGACTCCTGAGCGACGGGATACCCGCAGACAATTCCGGCTTCGAAGGCATGCGCGACCGCGCGATCCTGGCGCTCGGCCGGCTCACCGAGCGGGATCCGGGTCTGGATCCAGACGCGTCACTGATCGCCCGATGCAAAGAGATCGCCGAGCTGCAGCGTGACGTCTCGGCTCGCTACGCCCGATGCTACGCCGAGCGCGAGGACGAGCGCGTCGCGGATGCGGAGGTCAAGCCGCTCGATGATCGCACCGTCGAACTGCTCGAACAGGTAGCCAGCCATCGAGCGCTGACGGTCGCGGGCCTTCAGCACAAGGCGCTGGCCATGGCGGCCTGGAACCGAGAGCTGCTTAAGGACTGCAACGATTGGGACGCCGTCTTGGTGCAGTCCCTCGTGGGCGACCTGCTCGGCATCAACACGGACGACGACGACCAACTCGCGGCCGCGCGCGAGCAGATCAAGGCCGCCACACTCGTTCCGCGCGAGTTTTCTGCAGAGATCGAATCATGACCCAGAATGCCGACACCCCACTTCTGCAGCTCGGCCGCAGGATCGACGACATCAGCCGCCAACATCAGAGCTTCGACATCGGCGGCAGCGCGCGCGGCACGGTCCCAAAGCGTCAGGCCGACCACCTTGTCGACACGCTCGGCACAGCGCGCGGCACTCTTCTTGAAGCCGTCTGCAGCCTTCCCGCTCAGCACCTCATGGACGTCCTTGTGCAACTCGGCAGCGCCTTCGTGGTGGTCGATTGTCTGGCAGGCTCCGACCGCGGCGAGCACATCCTGGACGAGCTGCATGCCGTCCGCGCTGCGTTGGCGAGCTCCTTGCGGGTGGTCCTCGATCAGGTGCCGGACGGGACCGCACCAGGACGCGGCACGGCGCTTGAAGCGATCGGCCTCGTCTTCCACGATCAAGTCGTCGCGCCGGCGCTGACGGACGGGGCCAACGTGGCAGCCGATGGTGAGACGCCGGACGGGACCCGCTCTCCACGCACAGACGCGACCCTGATCGCGATGTGCCAGCGCGTTCTCGCCGATTGGCGCTGCATCCCGGCCGTCGACCGCTTCGGCCGTCCCGAGGAGGCGCTCAGGACCCTCCAAGCGCCGGCCGTCGCGCTGCCTGCCGAGGTCTCAGCGCTATGCTCCTAATCCCCGATCTGCTCTGGGGGGCTGCGTGCATCTGCGCGGCACGCTTCTTCCACGGCCAAGCGCTGGCGAGCGTCGCCCGTCCTCGGAGCCGCATGGCGGGAGCGCTGCAGCCATGAGGCGGCGCTCCCCCATTCCACGGCGTCCGACGACCGCGTCGGCCAGCAACGCCCAGATCCTGTCCCTGGTCGCGCAACTGCCTCCGGAGGCGTTCGCGCGTTACAAGGCGGCGCGCGGTGCCGGCATGTCGGTCAAGGAAGCCTATGCGGCGGCCTTTGAGAAATGAGGACTCGGAACACACTGCCGGCCTATCCTCTGGTCAAGCGCAGCAGGGAAGGGCAGGGCGATGGCTGAGATCTACGCCATGAGCGTGCCCCAGCTCGCGAAAATATGGGGTGTCTCGGCTCGCAAGGTTTACCGCCTCGTCGAGAACGGGGATCTCGGGCACATGCGCATCGGTGCCGCAATCCGTATTCGACAGTCCGACCGGTCGGAATACGAAGCGCGGATGTCCCGCGCGCCGGAGCCACCGGTTGTCGTCGCAACCTACCATCCGCCCGTCGTGCCGCCGCGCGGGAAATTGGGCCCACTGACCGCGTTCGAGAAAGGCCAGAGGCTGGCGGCGAAAGCGCGCGATGGCGACTGACCGACCCTCACGACGACCATTCCGCATCGTCCCGCGCGCACTTCGTGAGGACGACGCCGCGGACTACGTGGCCCTGTCGGTCGCGACGTTCCGGCTCTACGTGGTGCCCGTGTTCCCGGCCGTGCAGCTGACACCGGGCCGCGTCGGATGGCTGCGCGAGGATCTCGACGCCTGGCTTGATCAGAAAGCGGGACGCTCGCCGCCCGAGGTCCTGAACTCGTGGGACCAACCCGACCGGCGGCTGCAGCGGCCGAATTCGTGGGACTGATCGTCATGGGGGCTGACTCGACGACGCCCAGACATCCTGGCGATCGCGCAGGGCTGCTTCCCGCCGGCCATCGTCTCCCACTCGTAGAAGAGGTCAGCCGGGATGATCGCGCGCCGCTGTCAGGATGCCGGCGCACCACGGCCGCGCGCTGGCTGGGCGCGATGTTCCACGACGGCTCCACGTTCGGCAGCTCGCCGAGGATGCGGAAGACCCGGCGCATCCTGTCGGCCGGGAGGGATGAAGCAAAGCGGCCGCACATCGCGCGAGCCTATCTCCGGCGCACCAATGCTGCGATCACGATCGTAACCCGGACGACTGCCGGTCTCTCCCGGCCGTCACGGCTGAAATGCTTCGGGTGTGGCGAGCGGGGGCAGGTGCAGCTCCGGTCCGTGCGGATCTGTGCCTCGGGGTGTCCGCGGAACCGAGGATAAAGACCATGACATGGCATACCGTGCTGACGTCGCTGATCACATCCGCCATTGCAACATGGGCTCTAATCCTAGCCCTGGTCGCGTCGCCGCATTTCCTGGACCGTCTGCTCGGCCACTATCTGGAAACCCGATCGGCAGCTGAGCGCGCACGCCGCGATCGCGAGATGGAGTCGCTCAAGGTCGTCCTCGGGCATCTGCAGGACCGCGGCCGGCGCTCGAACGAGCGGGAATATCAAGCGATCGTGGCGGCGTGGGAAGCGGTTAACGAAGCCTTCTACGAAGTCACGACAACCATTTTCGTCTGGAGCAGCAAGCCAGATCTTGAGGATATGAGTGCAGAAGAGCTTCGCGAACGACTCGAAGAAAGTCAGTTCAGCCCACGAGAAATTCGATACGTGAGCAATGCCAAGGACCGCGGTGAGGCATACCAGCACGTTGAACGCACTCGACGGATCATGAGCTGCTGCCGGTTCCGTGGACACGCACCTTAAGCTGACGCTTTGATCCGCTCGAACTCCATAGGGCTGAGATAGCCGATGGTCGAGTGGCGTCGCCGCGGGTTGTAGAACCGCTCGATATAGTCGAACACGTCGGCCCTGGCCTGGTCCCTGTTGCGGTAGACCTTGCGGGCTGTCCGCTCGGTTTTCAGCGAGGAGAAGAAGCTCTCCATCGCCGCGTTGTCCCAGACGTTACCCGATCGGCTCATGCTGCAGGTGACGCCGTGATCGGCCAGCAGCTTCTGGAACTGCTCACTGCTGTATTGGCTTCCCTGATCCGAATGATGCAGCAGCGCGTCTGGTTTGCCTCGACGCCAGATCGCCATCATCAACGCGTCCGCAACCAGCTGGGCGGCCATCGTGGCGCTCATCGACCAGCCGACCACGCGACGTGAAAACAGGTCGATCACGGCCGCCACGTAAAGCCAGCCCTCGGCCGTCCAGATGTAGGTGAAGTCGGCGATCCACTTCTGGTTCGGCGCCGTGGCCTCGAACTGCCGATCCAGCACGTTGTCCGCTGCCTCGTGCCGAGTGCCCTTGTCCGAGGGAAGCCCCCTGCGGCGTGGCCGGGCCCGCAAGGCCTGTTCGCGCATCAGCCGCTCGACACGATGCAGCCCGCATGCGGCTCCCTCGGCCAGCACGTCATGCCAGACCCGCCGGGCGCCGTAGGTCCGGTCACTGCCAACGAAGCTGGTCTTGACCTTGGCGCCGAGGACTTCATCGCTGCGCGCCCGGGCACCAGGCGAGCGGCAGAGCCAGGCATGGAACCCACTGCGCGAGACACCGAGCGCCTCGCAAAGCCACCGCACCGGCCAGATCCCTCGGTGTTTCGCAATGAAGCCGAACTTCACAACGACTCCCTCGCGAAGTAGGCCGCGGCTTTTTTTAGGATGTCGCGCTCCGCCTTGAGCTTGGCGACCTCACGGCGCAGCCGATCGATCTCCTGCTGCTCCGGCTTGAGCTGGCCCTGGCCCGGAAAGGCCTGTCCAGAATCCGAAGTGAACTCCTTGATCCAACGCCGCAGGATGTTCTCGCCGACATCCAGGTCCCGGCTGGCTTGCACCACCGAAACCCCACGTTCCTTGACCAGCCGGATCGCCTCCAGCTTGAACTCCCGGCTGAACAATCGCCGACCCATCCCCACCCTCCAATCTCATGAAACACCCTAAACCTGGTGTCCACGGAACCGGCAGCAGCTCATCAACGCGTCGTCAAACTCGCTTTGGTCAGCAGCCGAAACGGTTCGTAAAGGCGGCATATTCATGCCCACAGCACTCCTCTCGCACTTCGAAAGCTCTCTGGCCAAGATCAGGGCGGCTCAAATGGAGCAGTTTCTAACTCATCGTAGATCGGGTGGTGGCAGCATCGAAGCGACCAGCTTCTTAGTCGACCCAGGAGGCCAAGCCATGTTGCAGGAGCTGCGCGATGCCGTTCGGGCACGTCTTCTTCATGTGGATCAAGGATCGACCACGTTGGCAGAAGCGGAGTCACTCGATGTCGCCGAGCAGTGATCTCTCTAGCTCAAGGATCTTCGGGAATTGCAGGCTCTATAGCGCGGCATCTATCGGCGCCTCTTCCGCCCAAGCCCGCGTCTCGCTTGGGAACACCATGATCCCGAACCGCTGCTGTATCGTCGCGACCGGCTCCTCGTCGCAGACGGTCGCGCGCACATTCGAGCAGACCCACGCCTCGTGCTCACCGGTGGCCGGCACGAAGACCGCCTTCCAGGTCCAGGCCGGCACGAGCACGTCGTCGGGCCCGATCGCGGCCGGCGATCCGGAGAACCTGGGCCCCGTCACCACGAACACGTCGCCATGAAACAGGGCGAGCTGACGGACGTGCTCCTCGATGCGCGCCCAGATCCCGCGGTTCAGGCGCGGCGCCCGCGGGACGGCGTTCGCGAGGTCGCAGCTCTCTCGCTAGACGAACTTGCACGGCACGCCGGCGTCGGGCGCTCGCAAGGGCCTTGATCCCTGTTCGATGCCACGGAGCTTGCATTGCACGAGACTGCGTGGTCTGTTTGATAAAACACGGCTTCGGGGAGACCCTTAGCCGCGAAATTGATTCAGGGGGTTACCGGTGCCATCCGATGCGAAGCCCCTCATTCTCCCGACCCGGTTCGACTGGATCCTTCGGGGTGCATCCCACGGTCCGGATGAGGTCTTCGATCAGGACCTGGGCCATTACGCAGAAGCAGCCGTCATCCCAACCCGCGGCGCGCTATTGGTTGGCTGGCTACTCGTCGTGCCCAGAACACCCTGCCTCTCCGTAGCAGAGTTAGGTCCGGCGAGCCGGACGCGCCTCCTCGCCATCGCAGACGAGGTTTCGGCACAAGTGTCGGCCCGAGTAGGCCCGCCCGTCACGTTCGAGCACGGGCCCGGCCGCGCCGGTACGGCCGCAGGTTGCGGCGTCGATCAAGCCCACATGCACGTCGTCGGTGGCGTTCCTGACCTGTTCGACCGCCTAGTCGAACAGGTCAGTGAGGCAGAGTGGTCGGCAGTCGATCATGCCGACCCATGGGCGTCCGTGCCGCTCGGCTCCGACTACCTCATGATTCGTAGCGGTGACTGCGCCGTCGGGGCCATCGTCGACGCTCCTACGCCGCAACGCCTGCGTCGGGCGTTGGCTGACACGCTGGGGCGTGCGCATGAGTGGGATTATCGATCAAAACCACACGCGCCGAACGCCCGCCGGACGAAGGAGATGTTTAGCGGTGCATTTGCCCCCGCCCCATCCTGATCCGGTCGACACGCCACCGACACCGGGGCGGCCAAAAGCGCCTACTCCATTCGAGGAGAAGCACCTCACTGACAACAGGGGTGCGGGCGAGTGGAAGAGCCGCTATCCGCTTTTGGCCTGGACCCAGATCTTGGCTGAACTCCTCTACCTTGTGGCCGGCTTGGCGTCGGCTCTCTCGTTACTCTATCAGATCGCCGTCACCGCACATGCGGTGAACGGACCGGGTCTGTGGCCGGGGGTCTTTAAGGGTGCTTCACGACATACCCTGGCTTTAGGAGCCGTCGCCATCGGCGGCGCGTGTGGCGGGTTCGCGTTCGCACTCAAGTGGCTTTACCACAGCGTCGCCCGGGGCTGGTGGAACCGCGACCGCATCGTGTGGCGCCTGGTGGTTCCGCTTTTGTCAGCGACCCTTGCACTGTTCACAGCGTTGATGATCGGCTCTGGGCTTATACCGATTTTTAGCACGAAGATCACCGAAGGCCCGAGGATGGGCGCGGCTTACGGATTCTTCGTCGGCTTCTTTTCTGACAACCTTCTCGCCCGCCTCCAGCGGTTCGCGGACGAGACGCTGGGCACATCGCCCGGTCGGAGCGCGGGAAAACAGGAAAGGAGGCCGGACCCCTGACAGAAGCGGTCCCGGATGCACCCTCTATCCTACAACCTCCGAAGGGAATGGAGTGGGTCGACGACCCGGACGCCGTTAGGTTGGTCGGGCGCAAGGCGCGGGGGCTTTCGGTATTCCCGGCGCCCTGGCGGCCGCCGTTCGTCGTGCTCGCGTCAGATTCCTACGCGCGCTGGGCTGGAGCAGCTGGATCAGGTACAGTGCTCGCGGAGGCGGGCGCTGCGGTAGAAGCCGCATCGAGGACGTGGCGGCTCGCCTGGCCACGCGGCCTGATCCTACGGTCCAGTGCGGACGATGAGACGCTAAATGACCGGGGAGCCAACGAGTCAGTAAGGCTGGCCGCCGACTTCGATGTCCGTGCCGTCGAAGACGCCCTCGGGGCCATGTTCCAATCGTTCGCACGGCGGCCTGTGCCCGGCCTCTTAGCCATCGTCGTCCAGCCTTTGGCAGGAGAGGGGCCGATGGGACACCTCTCGAACGAACGTAGGGTATCGAAGACGATCAACCAGTGGCGCTGGGAAAGGCTATCGCCGGGCCCGGATCAAGGCAGGGTCAACTCGCAGCGCGATACGATACCCGATGCGGCTGCCGCGCTGACCGTCGGTGCCGGCTCGCTCACGCGCGCTTTTGGATCCATCGGCAGGTGGGTCACCGCGCTCAACCGCGGCCCGGCGCATTTGGAATGGATACACGACGGTCGGACACTATGGCTGTTGCAGATCGACTTCGAGGCAGAACAGCCGGATGACGGCGTCGACCCCAACACCTGGCTGCGCGACAATGACCATCGCCCCCCGGAAGCTCCTTCGACTGGATCCTTCCTTTCCCCGGTGAACCTTAATCCCAACGCGGTCCCGAGTTCTTGGCGTAAGGTCGAGAACGTCAGGCGGTTCGCGGCGGTGCGGCCGGAGCGGTACCCACCCCTCGTAGCCATCACTGGCGACCGGCTCCTCGAGGCATTGGCGTCCGACAGGGCGGCACTCGAGGGTGCCCTAGAGGCGTTCGCCCATGGCCGCGTCGTGTGTAGGACGGACCACAAGGTGGAAGGTTTAGGCCGCGAGAACCTGCCACGCACCAACACCGTCTCATCCTCCACCGCCGTCGACGAGATGCGTTGCTTCCTCGACCGCATGGCCGAAGCGGGAGCGCCCGCGGCTGACGTGTGCTTCCTCGCCCACAAGTTCATCCCGGCTCGCGCGGGCGCATGGGCCAGGGCAGACCCGACTACTGCCATCGTGCGTATCGACAGCCTTTGGGGCGTCCCCGACGGCCTTCAGTATCTACCCCACGACACGTTCGACTGCGATGTGCGCAGAGCGGCGATTTTGGCCGAGCGGCTGCGTTATAAACCTCGCTTCATCCAGGAATGCGACGACGGAACTTGGCGCGAGTTGAGCGTGCGACGGACCGTGGCGAGGTCGCGGAGCTTGTCGGCAGCCGATGTCGTCGCGATCTCGATCGCCTCGCACGCGATTGCCGCTAATGCCGGCAAGCCGCTACTGGTCATGTGGTTCTGCGGCATCCCGGCGGCATTAGGCATCGGCGCGAACCTGCCCTGGTTCAGCATGCCGCCGAATGAAGCGCCGACCCTGCTCGGAGGGGCCGTCGCGCCGCGCTGGCCTCGCATGTTCCTACGTACCTTGGGGGATGTGGCGGCAGCGCTACAAGTCGGGGTTGCGAGGCACATCCTGGTGCTAGACCCAGTGTTGGAGCTGTTTCGGGACGATAGGCACTTCCTGTCCGAGGTGATCAGGCTCGCGCTGCGAGACGACTGCCCGGTGCAGCTGGCAGGGTCCACCCTCGCGCACGCCCACTATCAGCTTGAGAAGGCCGGCGTGGCAGTCGTGGCCGCCGACGGCCCGGGACGGTCCCGCGCACGAGGCCGCCGAAATTTCGCCAAGCTCGTGCGTGACGACATGCCCGCCCAAATCGCAGGCCGGGGAGAATTGGTCGTTCAGTCGCGCCTACCACGATCCGAGATGAGACGTGCGCTCGCGGCCAAACTGTTGGAGGAGACACAGGAGCTGCTCGCTGCCACCGACCCGGATGACGTTAAAGGGGAGTTGGCGGACTTGCTTGAAGTAGTGCGCGCCATGGCCAGCGTTACTGGGGTTAGCTGGGCCGAAGTGGAGGCAGCGGCGGGCGAGAAGCGGGAACGCCGCGGCGGGTTTGACAACGGCGCCGTATTGGTCGGGACGGAATGGCCTGCTGCGGACCGCACGGCGCAGAGGGCACCGCCTATGGTCACGTTGCGTGGCTTAGGAAAAGTGTTGTCCGAACGAGGACGCGGCACCGCCTCCTACAACGCCCTGCTTGCAGCCCCCGAGGAGGGCGTCGAGTTGGAGATCGGCGGCCGCCAAATGACTTTGCGCCTCACAAGAGAGGGTGTTGCGCTCGAAGCCGGAGGCGATCTCAAGGGGCCGCCAACACAGCTCACGTTACCGCTCGAGAGTGAATCCGGACCGGCGACCGGCGAAGGTTAGCAAGCGGCTTAAGCCACGGGTTACAAGGACCCTTCATTTACTCCCTCGAGGCCGACTATCCGCGGCTTGCCATCCAGCGGCACTTCTTCAAACTGCCATGAACCCATTTCGGCGAGGAGGCGCGCTTCGACTGCTGGCGAGGGCAGCAGGTTCGCCGTCCCATACAGGCCCGCGATGCCGGGATCGAAGTTCATGGACGGCACCATAGATCAGGGGCGCTCGCTAGCGCGTCCCAGATTCGCGACGCATCGAAGCATCGACGTGGCACCGCACGACGCCGGCGAACGACCGAGCCTTTACGGTATTCTGCCGTGTGCCGCCGGCTTCTCGAGGTGAGGAGCAATCGGGAGAGCGTGTTGCCTGCCTTACCTGAACGTGTTGCCCGGCTGGAAATAGGTGTTTCCCGATCTCGGCCGCCGGCGGCACGAAGTGATTCCCGGTCAGGAAACGGCGTTGCCAAAAAGCGGAGTAACGGGGGGACGAGGTGGCGGACGCCGCAGCGTCCACATCTTGGCTCGCCGACGTCCATGTCGAGGTTGTCGAGCGTCCACCAGAAGGACGTCTGACGTCCATCAAACGGACGCCTGGCGTCCACGCCGCGGACGTGCAGCGACCATCAGGCGCCCACCAAAACAGGGTTTCCATACACCAATGCACCTCTCGTGCATGTGGCGCGGGCTTGCCGCGATTCCTGAGCGCACGCGGAGCGATCTCGAGGGATGCGAAAATCGCCCCGCTCGGCGGCAGATCGAGTAAATGTTCGCGCCGACAGTCGCCATGCTCGCCGCATGCAGGACCGCATCTCTCTCCGATCGAAGGCTCTGGTGGCCACCCTCAAGCAGCGGGAGGAGCCGCCTTGGCGCAAGACGACCCGGCGCGAGATAGCGGAATGGTTCGACCCGTGCCGGATCCGGGAACCGGTCTACGCGTGGCTCTGGGCGAACCGTGCTCAGGTCGCGAAAGCCCGGCGGCCTACGGTCGGCTACAGCCCGCTGCACTGGTCGGCGATCGCCCGGATCATGGAGTTCGAGGGGATCAAGGGCTTCCGCGGTGAGCCGCCCAACGCCAACTCGGTGCGCCGGGTGTGGGGGCGTGTCTGCCGCGACTTCGAGCGGCAGGAAAGCCGGAAGGGGCGGTGACCGGCAAAGCTATGCGCCCGCGTTCGGCCGAGAGGTTGCCGGGCCTTTACGGTGCCGCCCCGATCGGGAAGGCGTGTTGCGCGATCGACCAGAATGCGTTGCCCGGCTTAGGAAGAAGTGTTGCCTGGCCCCATGGAAAATGTGTTTCCCGACCCAGGAAGAAGTGTTGCCAAAGAGCGGAGTAACGGGAGGACGAGATTTCGCGCGCTGCGCGGGACAGGCGCGAGACGTCCTCAGGGCACGCGCGGCGCTCATCGAGATGAGAAACACGAGCCTGGCGACAGGCACCGACACGATGCTAGGGTTTTCCGGCGTTCCGGCATGAGTCGCGGCAAGGCATAGCGACGAGGGTGCGAGGCACCGGGACGTATCGCACCCCATCATTCTCGAGTGAGAAAGGTGTTCCTATGCCCATCACTGAGTCCCAAGCACGTCGAGCAGCGGAGAAGATCGGTCTCCGGGCGTTCAAGTCGCGCTGGCGCGCCGACACTACCGACAACCACGGCGGCTTCATGTTGGCCGACCCTCACACCAACACGCTGGTCGACGGCGCACGCTTCGATCAGTCGCCGGAAGAGATTGTCGACACCTGCAAGGCGCTGGCGGCCTGACAGACGGGTGGAGGCGGTTTCGATCGCCTCCATTCCGCGTCCGATCCTGGCTATCGAGAAGGCATCTTATCGCTACGCAGAAAGCGATCGTCCTGAGCGCGTCGGTTGATCGGAACACTGCGACAAGGCGTAATCCCCATATGCGTGGGCGAGCCATTGGAGCTTTGAGATGAACAGCGGTCTTTACCTTGGCGGTAGTTGCAAATGTCCTAAGTGTGGAAATCATCACTTTACCGGTCCAAATAAGTTTGGTCCGACTGACGTAATCACCTGTCGGGAGTGCGGACACGCCTGCACCGTTGAACAAGCTCAAGCAGCCGGGAAGACAGCCCCGAGGGCCGGTGGCAGTGAGAATGTTGTTGATGGATGATCGCCCCCATTTTGCCCAAGCAACCGGTGTGACTTGATGGTCTCGATGTGGGGGAGATAGCTTCGCCGATGACCCTGTCCCGAGTGATCGCCATCGCCGCGCTAACCATGATGCCGCTCGGCGCCCCGGCATGGGCACAGGATGCCACCACCCTCCCAGCGCTCTCACCTTCACCTGATCAGACCGCTCCGCTGCGTCAGGAACTCGCCGATGCCGAGGAGAAAGAGCGGGCGGACGCCTCGCTCGGCCCGCTGGCCGTTCAGGCGGACGAGGAGCACATCCGCGCGCTTCAGCAGATGATCCGGGACGCGGCGCCCAGCAGTGCCGCTCTCGACAGCGAGATCAGCACCCAACGCCCCGAGGAATATCAGTTCATGCAGAATAGGGACGAGGCCGAGGACAGCCCGTCGGATGACCCGAGCCCTTGAGGAACCTCACTGCCCTAGTGGTGCTCGCGTCCTGGTGTGGATGTGCACGCGCACAGTCCCCCACGATCAACGTCATGGGTTCAGGAGGCGACAGCTGCGCAACCTGGGATTCTACGACTCCTGAAAACCGGCTTGCCGGAAGTCAGTGGATCATGGGGTTCTGGTCAGCCGCAAACATGTCGACACCAGGAAAGAGACAGGTCGGCAAGTCGACCGACGCCGCCGGGATCTGGGGAGAAATTAGGAAGGTCTGTGACGAACATCCTTCCCTAGCGCTGGCGACTGCGACGATCATGGTGTTCAACCGGATGCTGAGCGCTGGCGAGTAGAGCCTACCTCGCTGCCTTCTTCGGCGCCGAGCCGAACGTGATCCCCCGCATCCAGTCCGCCACGCTTTGCGGATCTTCCTGCCCACCCGCCACGTCCGACAGGAACTGCGCCGTCCCTGCTGCCTGACCCGTCGGCAAGCCGAACACGTAGCCCGGCGCCGTGATGGCGTGCTGCAGCCAGCGATCGGATACCGGGGCCTGCCGCAGCCCAGTCGCGGACCCCACGTCCTTGCCGAGCGCGACCATGGCGTCGAACGCCTGGCCGGTCGGGCTCATCGAGTAGGCCTTCCCGTGGATCGCCGCGTCCGCAACGTCGCGCAGGACCGGGATGCCCGCGGGGACCTCGCCGCCGATCGCCTTCGCGGCCCACTCCATCCAGCCCTCGGCATCCTGCCCGGACGGCAGACCTTGAGCGACCGTTGCCTCGATAAGCGCGGGCATGGCGAGGTAGAAGAAGAACGTTGCAAGGCCGTGCGCGAAGTCACCGCGCGCATCGGCGAACTGCCCGGCGCGCACGTTGCGCACCCCGCTCGCGATCGACTGCACGCCGACGACCTGCCGGTTATAGATGTGGTTGAAGAAGCCATAGAACATCGTCATGAGCTTCTGCGCCTCGCTGCCGCGCTGGATCGCGGCGAGGTCGGGCGCACCGTTCGCGCCATGCGCGTTTCGAACGAGCTTGTCGGCGTAGGCGATCGCGTCCTCGTCCTCCATCCCTTCGGCCTGAGCCTTGCGGAACGCGCCCAGCCAGGTCGGCGCGGCCGAAGCCATGTCCAGCATGGCGACACCGTAGTGCGAGAACCTCACCAGGGCTGGCAACGCGCCTGACTTGCCCATCGCGTCGCGCATGGCGTCCCGCACATCGCGATCGATTTCGTTGAAGCGGTTGCGCATCTCGGCCGAGGTGCTTGTCACGAACTCATAGGAGCGCCGCATCTTGTCGGGCGATCCGAAGAACTCGCTCGAGCCGCGCAGCATCCATCTCGGCCCGAGCTCGCCGATGCTGTTCGAGAGCGCCGTCGAGCCGTGCTTGAGCATGGTCGACGCACGGAAGCCAATCCCGACCACCATCGCGTTGGTGCGCAGCCGGTGGAGGAACGCATCCATGGCCGCGAGCCCGCGCGTGTCGATGTTCTGGTCGTTCGCCACGCCCTGCATCCAACGGTCGAGCTGCTTGCGCTGGTCGCGGCCGATGGTGCGGTCCATGCCGGAGATCACGTCCGGATGGCGGAGCAGCCGGTCGGCCGAGATGATCGCCTCGCGGTAGGCGAGGTCGTGCACCGCCTGGCGCAGCTTCCACGCCATGGCATCCGGGTCGAGCGACAGCGGCTCGCGGACCTGCTGCACGCGGGAGACCGTGTGCCCCTTCTGCGTGGTGGCGCGCACGTAGTCGGCCTCGAACCGCTGATCACCCGCAGCCTTGATGCGGTCGCCGAGCGTCGAGAGGTTCGGGTCGTAGATCACCGGGTAGTAGCCGCCGCTGAACTTGCCGAATGCGGTCTCCACCTCCCGCGGCTCGATCTTGTCGAGGCCCACGCCGGTAAGCCTCCGCTGCATCGCCTCGATGCGCGGGAACAGGCCCTCGAACGCGTCCCAGGAGCCCTGGACGAACTTCCAGTCGGCCTCGGTCATGTGGCGATCGAGCAGGGCTTGCACGGCTTCCCGGGTCCAGCCGTAGCCGTCCACCAGGCGCTGCAGGTTGCTCTCGTTGCCGACGTTGAGCGCGATCCCGATCAGGCCACGCCGCTTGAGCGCCATGGGGGCGCCGGTGCGCGGGTCGGTGATGCCCGGTTGCTCCGGGATCTCCTTGTCGAAGTCGCGGCCGTAGCCCTTGCCCAGGCTCTCGTGCAGTGCCTTGAGGTTGCCCGTCACCTCCGCGAGCAGGTCGTTCTCAGCGCCCTGTGCCGCTTTGATCGGGCGCCACACCGCGCGGTTGAAGATGCCATTCGGGTCGCGGCTATCGAGCGTGTCCAGGATGGTCTCGGGCTTGAGCAGCATCGCGTGGAAGCCGGACACGCCCGCCGCTGCGCGTTCCGCCGCGCCCTTCGCGCCGGTCGCGCCGCCCTGGTTCACGAAGTCCTTCGCCTGCCGCTCGCGCAGGCCGCCGATCGCGTCGACCATCTGCCCGACGACGACGGCGCGCTCCTGCTTCTCGCCGTCGACCGTGACCTGCTGCAGGTCGCGTCCGGCGTGCGCCAGGCTCTTCACCGTGTCGGCGAGATCCCTGAACTGCGCGATCGACATCTCGTCGAGGTGCCGCGCGTAGGTCGGATCGTAGAGATCCGGCGCCACGAAGAACTCGTTGCCCTCGGCGAGCCTTTCCGTGGCCCAGTTCTGCAGCGAGACGCCGTTGAGCGCGCGATCGAGCTCGCCGCTGTTCCGCTGGATTGGCACCGAGAACCGCCGCAGCATCTCGTGGATGCGGTCCACGAAGTCGGGCGTGATCGTCGGGAACTCGGCCTTGGTGCTGAACCGCTCGAGGCGTCGGACACCAGCATCGACCTCTGTCTTGGCCGCTTTCGCCGACAGGTAGAGCGCATGGTTCAAGAGCTGCGCCTGCTTCTGGCGGAACGCCTCGGCGTGATCGCCAGCGAGCAGCGCACGCTCCGCCGCGCGTCCCGCCTTCGCCTCGGCGCGAGCGTAGACGTTCGGCCTGGCGCCTTCCTTGATGGTCTTCGCGTCGATCGATCGGTCCGCCCACCGACGCGCGATCTGCAGAGGCGTGATCTCGGCTCCGCTGCGCCGTCCGAGCGCCCGCAACTCCGTGGCGAGCACCTCGAGCTGCCGCTCCGAATGCACCTGGTCGAGCGCCTCGCCCTCGAGTGAGCCGTCGGTCAGCATCTCGCCGTGGCGTTCGACCATCCGGTCGTGCGTCTCGCGGTCGATCGTGTAGGCGCGCACCGACCGCTTATCGCCCTCGGCCCGCAGGCTGCGGCGCAGCGCCTCGTGAGCCAGCAGGCCCTTCAGCAGCGCGTCGCCCGATCGTGCGCCGACCATGCTGGCCACGAGGTCGGGATGGACACCATCCTCGCCGTAGACCGGCGGGACGCGCTTGGGGAGCATGTCGAGCGCCGCCGGTGAGCCGTACAGATCGATGATGGCCTGCCGGTCGAGCGTGATCCGTCGCCCGGGCTGGCCGTCGGCGCCGGTCATACGGCCGCTCCGGAGCAGCTCGAGCGCCTTCATCTCCGGCCGCGCATCTACCTCGGATCGGACATCCTCGCGGATCGGCTCCTCCTGGTGCTTCCACCAGGCCATCCGCTCCCGACGCACGTCGCCCATGACCTTCGAGGTGAGGCCGTCCAGCGCGCGGCCGCGGGCACGCTCGACGCTGTCCGAGTAGGCTCGGAACTCGGCATCCGTCATTCCGGCTTCCTGTGCCGTCTGGAACAAGCCGCCGAGCCGCTGCTGGTCGCGCGCCCGGGCGATCTCGTCATCGGACGCGAGCATGCGGTCGAACACGTCCCGGATGGGCGGGCTCAGCTCGACGCCCAGGCCGGTAACCGACCGGTAGATCCCGACCAGCCACGCACGGAAGCGGCGGAACGCGCCACGCAGCGCCTCGGACGGGGCCTTGCCCTCCATCAGGTAAGCCTCGAACCCGCGAGCGAACTGCTCGTGCTGCGCAACGGTCAGGCCTTCGCCATCCACGGCGCCAAGCCAGCCCCGGATCGTGCCCATATCGCCGCGGATCTGCTCCGGCGTGTCGGCGCGCGCCGCGTCCCGTTCCATCTCCGAGAGAAACAGGTGACCGGCTTCGTGCAGGAACGTGGAGAGATCGCGCTGCGCGAACAGCTTCACGACGGCGCTGCCTTGGCCGAGACGGATCGAACCGCGGAGCACGTCGTCGAGCGGCTGCGCGACCTCTGTCCGGCCGGTTTCCGGGCTGGTGCGGACGCGCGCGCCAGGTCGAAGGGTCTCGCCGGGTGCCATCTCGCGCCAGAGCGTCGGATCCGTGGCCATGTGGCCTTGATCGAAGTCCTGCACATCGAGGTTGACGTCGCTGGGGGTGGTACCCAATCTTTGTTCGTAGGTGGCATCGCCACCGTCGGCGCCCTTCTGGTCGTCGGCAGGCTGCTCCTCGCCTTCGGTTCCAGGTCCGCCATTGCGGCGGGGGCCAGCGGGCCGAAGGTCGAGGGCGCCACCTTCCTCGAGCGGCGAGTGGTTGTAGTAGAGGTGCCCGTTCGCATCCTCGCGAACCATGACGCCGACACGCACCATCCGGCCGTTCAGGTCCACCGGTGCCGTCAGGAAATGATAGGCCTTCGTGGTTGGCTCTGTATCGGCATCGCGCGGCAGCATGCTGCTTTCGATCCGACCGTGCGCGATGATGTCGGGCAACGCAGCAAACAATCGGAGCTTGTCGGGATTGGCGCTCGCGCTGAACGCCTTTCGGCTGCTGCGAAACTGCACATCTCGGCCGAGCGCATCACTGTGGACGGACTTTCCCTTCAGCTCGCCGTCGTAGAACTTCCTGGCCGCTGAACGAAGATCGGTGATCGATGCATCGTGTGGCGCGATCTCTTCGCCCGTGATCCGCGCGACAGCGGGACGTGTCGATTGCCCGAACTCCTGCGCCTCGTCGCGTCCCGCATGCGCTTCGAGCGCCGCACGGATCTCCGCGTTGCTGGCCGTCTTTCGATCAATGCCGAGCGCGTCAAGCGTGTCGGACAGATCCCGCACCGCGCCGCGATACTCGCCCGCCTGGCCGAGCGCCTGTTCGGAATAGACCTTCTTCCCCGACAACTCCTGCCGCACCGCGTCGTGCAGCGCGTTGATGTCCGGCCGATCGCCGCGCGGGAGATATCCGGCTTCCTGTGCGGCCAGCGTTGCCGCGTCGGGCGAGAAGCGGTGATCGCCCGCATCCTCCATTCCTGGCAGCGCCGCGCCAGCATCATCATCGGCCTCCGGACGGATGAAGCGACGCACGCCCACGCGGCCCTTGTGCCAATCGGCAGCACCCAGCGCCGCGAGGTCGCCGCCAGGGTCCTCGACGCCGCCGCGCTTCGCCAGAAACTCCATCAGCGACGGGCCGAACAGCGACGCGTCGGTCTCCTCCGGCCGATCGGAGCGAACCGCGTTGATCAGCATGTCGAGGTTGTCCGGCGTGGCCGGCGCCGCAGCACCGTCGCGATCGGGGCCTTCGATCTTCAACCCTTCGGACCTGTAGAGCTCGGCCGGATCATCGCCGAGGCGTTCGGCGCGCGTCGCATAGCGCGCCGCCATGAGGGACGCATACTGCTCGGCCGTGTCCGGCGCGAACCCGGCGGCACGCGCCTGGCTCAGGACGTCGTCGTGTACCTGCTGCTGGGCGTCGCGGCCCTGCTGCTGGCGCCCATAGTCGTCGGCCATCTCCTTCCCGCGTGCCGCCAGCGCATCGCCGTGCGCAGCCTCGTAGGCGTCGAGATCGGTCTGCGACATGCCGTCCTCGCCGACGCGGATGTGCGGCATGAGCAGGTTCGCATCGTCGGTGCCCGCCATGTGCGCCGCGAAGCCGGAGGTCGGCACCACCACGTCGCCGCCGGTCAGCCGCGCCTGGTCGAGCTGATCGCGGATGTCCGGCAGGAACTGCCCGAACAGGCCGTCGTCGGGCCCGGGGGTTACGCCTTTGCGCTGGTAGAGCTCCTGAACCGCGTCGCCAGGGATGAACAGGTTCTCGCCGCGACCACCCTGCGTCTGGCTGGCGACCCAGTTCTCGAACAAGGAAGGAGCACGCGTCTGCGTGGCGCTGTCCGACGCGGTCTGCATCATCCCCCGCAGGGCGTTCAAATCATCGCTCGAGCGACTTGCCTGAAGGGTCGATTTGACGAGCGGAGGCAGTGACCCGACGCCATGGATCACGGCGAGCTGCAGCGCCATGCTCGCGGCGCTGTTCGCGATGTCGTTCACCGCCTGCTGGCGCTGCTCCGGATCGTTGAGCACCGTCTGGAAGTCCGGACCGCTGGCAATGCGTGCCGCTTGCTCGGAGATCACGTTCGTGCCCTCGGTCAGCGCGCCGAGACCCGCACCGGTGAGACCACCCTTGCCGACGCTCACCGCCGCGCGCGCCAGCGCAGCACCGACCCGGACGCGCCACCGCTTGCGCCAGGCCGTCGCTCAGCAGGCTCGACATGCCCTGCCCGATGATGCGGCCAGCGCTGCCAAGCCCCACGAGGTTCAGCGTCCCGCCGACGACACCGGCCACGAAGCCCGCGACCGCCTTCGCGTTCGGATCGATCGGGTTGCCGTTCGCGTCATGCACGCCGTCGAGCGCGTGCATCACCGAACCGGCGTTCATACGGTAACCGTCGAGCCACATCCCCGTGCCGAAGCCAGCCGTAGCGCCAGCGAGAGCGCCCGCACCGGCACCGACCGGCGCTCCCGCCCCCAGCGTAGGCGCGGCCGCCGCCATGGCACCCATCCCGGCGCCCGCGGTGGCGCCCGCGGCGACGTAGGGCGCGGCGTGCTCGACGCTGTCCGCCAGGCCGCCCGCGACTGTCGCGAGCCAGTGGATCACGCCGGACGACGCGGGGTTGTTCGCACCCGCCTGCATCGACGCCTCGAGGGACGCGACGCGCTGCGGGTCGACGGCCGCACCCTGCGCGTAGAGCCGCGAGAGCGCGTTCCCGCTCACCGCGTCGGACCACCCTTGCGACCACTGCTTCGCGATGCTCGAGACGGTGTCGAGGTTCTGCACGTCGTCGGACGCGACGCGTGGTGCAAGCGGGTTCTGCGCGAACCAGTCGGCAAGCGCGGGATTGCCCTGCAAGATCGTGCCGTTCCGGAGCGCCTGAGCCTGGGCCTGATACCGCGGGAGATCCTTTTCGATGACGGTCGACGCGCCGCCGAGCTGCTGCTGCAGGTCTGCGGCCTTCGCGGCCGTGTCGGGGTTGGCGTCCTTCGCGCCGTAGAGCGCCATCTGCCCGGCCTGCGAGCGCGCCGCGTCCACGTCGGCGATCACGGACGAATAGGGGTTCTCCGGCGCGCTGGCTGGCGTGCCCTGGTCGTTCGCGGGCGGCGCGCCGATCCCCGGGGCAGGTGTTCCGACGCCGATCGCCGGCGCAGCGGTGGCGGTGGCGATCGGCGGCGTGCCTGGCATCATGCCGGGCATCGGCACGCCTGCGGGGTTCGGTGCTCCGCCGCCGTCGGTCGGCGCGGCGTGACCAAGGGACGCGATGAGCGAGGCGTAATCGGTCATCGAGCATCACCGGTCAGGAGGGTGGATCGCGGACGGTTACGGGCGACGCGCATCTCTTCGAGTTCGAGGCCAAACCGGCGGATGAGATCGACCGAAAACGCCTTCAGGTTGGCGAGTGCCTTCGGATCATGCTGCGCCTCGGCCTTCCACAGCACGGAGGCCGGGAGCCAGAGCGTGTCGGCCAGATGCCGCAGCTCGCACATCGTGTTGGCGCAAAGGATCGCCTGCCGCACAGGCTCGGGATCGGTCTCGATCAGCTCGTCGACGAGCATGTCTTCCCACGTCGCCCGGGCACGTCGCAGCAAATCCTCGCAAGCCGCATGCTTCCGCTCGTCATCCCACTCGGAAGTCTCGCGCAGGATCATCCGGAAGCCGTCGACCAGCCCGGCGCGTCGAAGCGCATCCATCACGGACTTTCCTCGTCGTCGCCTTCATCGACCCGAGCCACCGGCAAACTCTGCGTGGGGCGTGAAGACGCGGTCTGAAGCGGCGTTGCAGAACGCGGAGGCAGCATCGGCGCCGGCGCGGCTTGCGGACCCGACGCACGAGAGCGGGCGGCCATGAAGTAGGTCTGGATCTGCGCCTCGGACGGCTGCGCACCGTGGTTGAGCGTCGAATAAGCCGAGACGATCTGCGCGCGATCGCCTGCTGGCACTGCGGGATAGAACTTGCCGACCGTCCCCAGGGTCTGCGCCTGGTAAAGGCGCTCGCTCGTGTCGTTCGGCAGCAGATTCCACAACGAACCCGTGCCACGCTGGAACCCTGGCGTGAGCAGCGTCTGCCCGATCGCCTTGATCTGGTCGTCGTTCGGGCGCTTTCCGTTCTGCTTCTGGAACTGGTCGAGCTGCTCATCAAGGCGGCCGTCGAACTCGGCGTAGGCCTGCGCGGTCGTGGCGTTCGTCGAGTGCGGGTTGATCCCGGCGGCGAGCACATCGGGCATCACCACGGCACGGGCGTGCGTCATCGAGGTTTGCCGCTCGGCCGCGTCGACCGCCTTGCCGTCCATGGAGGCCTGCCTGTCCATGAGCTGGTGCATGTATTCGCGCGGCATGGTGGCGAGCAGGTTCGGATCGGCAAGGTTCTCGCGAAGGAAGTCGCCGGGCGAGCGCGTGGACTCGCTCAGCAGGCCATAGAACTTCGTCTGCGCGTCGGCAGTGATCGGCGGCCCTTCGGAGGCATTCCGCTCGATTATGCTCAGGATGCCACGCTGCGTCTCCGGCGTGGCCGATGCCCAGGCCGCGCGGACCGCCGGACTGGTCGCGAGCAGCGCGTCGATCGACGTCGGGCGCGACGCTGGCGTGTTGCCGCTGGCAGCTGCTGCAGCACCTGCGAGCGGGGATTGGTTCGGGGGCTGAGGAGCAGGTCCCGCTGGGATGGCGCCAGCGGCCGGCGGCCCCGCAGTCGCAGCACCGGGCGCAGGAGCCGTCGGCGCGACCGGCGGGTTGTTCGGGCTCGTGAGACCGAGCGCCGCGGAAAGGAGCGTGTTCTGCGACGACCGATCAGCCTGTGCTTGGCCCTCTTCGATCTCCGACACTTTCGCGCGGACGCGGCTCGCGACCATGTCCGAATAGACGGGGTCATACGTGCCGGTCGGGCTCATCACGTTGTTGGCGGCCGACAGCCATTCGCCGAGATGATCGCGAGGATTGGTCGACGTCGGCGTGCCGGGTGGCGTGCCAGGCGCAGGCACCGTGATCGTCGAGGCGACCCGCTCGAAATTGCTCTGCACCAACCCGCGGAAATCGCCCACGGTCATTTCCGCCGTGCCGCCGTTCCCGGTGATCGCCTTCGTCGCGAGCGTCGCGTTCCCGCCGTAGGCCGCCGTGAGCGCAGCGACTGCGGACTCGCCGGGCGCAGCCTTGAGCAGCGCAGGGCCGCCGGCGGCTCCCTGCTGGTGCACGAGGTAGACCTGCCACGGCGCGGCGTTCCCGCCGACGGTGTCGTTCGCGATCGTCGACGAGCTCGCGAGGTTCTTCACGCCCGCGCTAATCTGCTGCGTGACGTCGCCCGGGTTCGAGCCGCCGTTTTCCGAGAAGGTCGACGGCATCATCCCGAAGACGCCCGACGCCGAGCTCGTCGCCGATTGCATGTGGGCGCCCATGCCGGACTCGATCTTGGCGGTGGTGAGCGCCAGAACGGGATCGACGCCCTGGTGCTGAGCCTCGGCGGTCACGCCCTGGCCAACAGCACCTGCGTTCCCGTTCATGAGGTTGTCGGCGTCGTTGCGACTCGACACCGCATAGAGCTGCGGTTTGAGGCGCGCCTCCACCTCCATCTGCTGCGGCCCCGTCAGCGACCCGAGATGGTCCTGGTAGAACTTCCAGCCCGCGACGGGATCGTTCTGGCCGATACGAAACACGACGCCCGAGAAGGCGCCCGACACGAAGTTGCTCAGCTTGTCCTGGGTAACCTCGGGAGACTCGCCAAGGATCTCCGCTTGCTTCGTGATGCGGAGGCGACCATCGGACACAGCGGCGTTGAAGCGATTGGGATCGTTGTAGAAGCCAACCGCGCTCGATGTGTCGGCATCGAGGGACGCCTTCTGGTCCTGATCAGCCGCGACGTATTTCTGCTGCACGTAGTGGTCGCCGAGTGCGTCCAGCCGGTTGCCGACGAAGCGGTTCGCATACTCGCCGAACTGGCGTTGCGCGTCCGGCGGCAGGGTGCCCATGATGTCGGACTGCGCCTTGGTGAGCGCCTGTTGCGCTTGAGGATAGGCATCGACCGCATCGTGACCGTACTTCCCGATGAAGCCGGCGTCGCCGTTCCCGCTGCCGAAGAAGATGCCTGTCGCTGCCTGCTGAAGCTGTGCCGTCGCCTGGTTGATCTTCCCGACGTTGTCGATCTGCCGGATTTGCTGCGCCGCCTGCGCGACCTGATCGAAGCCCTGACCAGTGCCCGCGACAGCTTGGCCCACCTGCGCGCCGAAGTCGGCTGAGCTGGCCTGCGGTCCATTGATCGGAGGCGGAATGCGATCGGGGAGGACGGTTGCGATATCGTCCTGGCGGGGGATCATCACCATGTCAGTAGACGCCGCCGGATGCGATCGCGGGGGCGGCGGTGTCGCCATAGAGTATCTTCGCCGTTGCCGTGGTCGCGTCCGCCAAGGACGGCCCGCTCGTGCCACCAGGCATCATGTAGGACCATTTCGAAGAAACCTGTGACGCCGCACTGAGGATCGACGTGCCGGCGCCGATGTAGCCAGCCGTGGTGTCGGCACCTGCCTGATCCTGCAAGAGAGACGCCTGCGCGGTGTCGCCCTTGCTTTGGTTCAGATAACCAATCGCTTCGGCGTTCGCATTATACTGCGTGCCGGCCACGTTTCGCGCGGTGGTATCGGCAAGGCTCACGCGTGCATTCAACGCCGATCCGGTGCCCGTGTTGATGTTGTTCGCGCCTTCCGCAGCGATAAGACCGCCCATCCGTTGGGCACCGATTTGGTATTGCTGCTGGGCAGCCACATCGCCCTGAGAGATCGCGGCCGAGGCTGCACTCGACGCCTGCTTGGCCGCATTCTGCGCGACCGCGGCATTGTAGTTTGCCGCTGAGGCTTGCGCGCTGCCGGTCATGATCGAGCCAGCCGCACCGACGACACCCGAGAGAAGCGTTGCGCCCAAGGCTATCGGGGCGACGGGCATGTTCAGCCTCCTTCGGTCTGTGCGAGCGCATCGCTCAGGATCGAGCCGATCGGCGAAGTTGGCGGCTTGCCCCAGATGGCTTGGTGGTCGGGCGATCCCGGCTCGACGAGCGCATAGCGGAGGCCGACGAACTCGCGGATCTCGGCGCGCTGGACCCCGAGAATGCCGAGCATCGTCTGCAGCTTGAACATCTCGGCCCGGATGGACGCCTTCCAGTCGCCGGCGGCATGCTCCGGCGTCAGCGTGGACAGCAGGGCGGCGTGCGTCGCGATCTGGCCGGGCTCTTGGAACAGCAGCGCTAGAATGCGCGTCGGCAGCGGGCGGAGGATGGTCAGGGCGAGCGGCCCAGCAAGTCGTCTCATCACCGGCGTGAACTCGAGGTCGCCGAACTCGAGGCAGATAGACAGCCTCACCCAGCGCGCCTCTGAGATGAGCCTGACGACCGGTCCGCACAGACGGCCATCATCGTGGACTGAGCGAGGATCCGGCGCACCAGGTCGGACCGGCTTACGCCCGATGCCTCGGCCCGCTCGTCGAGCGCGCGGAACTGCTCTGGGGAGACGCGTAGCGACAGAGCGACTGTCGGTGCGGGCATGGACATTCCTGCCGCATACACGGGTCGCTTGTGTTTAGGAATGACGCTCGGTAGAAGTATCCGAACGTGTTCGCGTCCTCCGTCGTCCAGGATTGTTCTCGAACGTTTACCGCCGTTCTTGGTCACGATCGCGTGCGGATCGGTAGAGTCAGGTGAGTGGAGAGGGCGCGTGATCCTGCATCGCAGGTCTCATCCAAGAAGATCGCCACGATATACCCCTTCGAGCGGTTAGAACCGCTTCTCATCAGGGGCCGCTCTTGAATTAGAAGCTGCTTTGGGCGGCGTAGGCCAGAGAGCAAATTGCGAGAATACGATCTGACACCTGTTCAGAACCCACTGATCGCGGACTTCTGCACCTCGAGCCATCGTCTCGTCGGCGCAGCAGCGGCGTTCGAGAAGATCGATGATCGTGGGCTCGTCCATTTCGATCTCAAGGCGTTGCCTCCGCCAGGCTTTGATGTCCTTCGGCGTCGGATCGTCTTTGTCAACGACTTCTTGGAGTAGCCTTGAGAACCTCCCGTATAGTGCGTCTGCACTGCGAGCTCTTTGACTGAACCCGATGAGGATATCCGCCGTTCCGACTACCGCAACCAGAAAGGCAAAGACTTTTGCTGCTCCGGACGCGTCTCCGATAACGCTGACCAGGACGGCCCCACCGGACACCACGGTGATGAGCTTGTTCCAAAAATCCAGGCTATCCCACAAGGAGCGCCTATATGCGTGATATCTCATCGACTTCGATAGGTCGAAGTCCAGGTCATAAACGTCATCTTCCACTATTTTGACTTCGGCGGCGGCTTGGGCGGCGGCGCCGAATTCCGAGCTTCTCTGACGTCGCGTGGCCGCTGGTCGTTTGCGATCGTGCGACCATGGTCTGGACGCGCCTTCTCGATCGGCGGCGTAGGAGGCCGCGGAAGAGGTGGTCTGCTAGGCGGTTTAGGAGGGTGGGCCAAGTGAATCCCTTTCATGTGAGTGCCTTGGAGCAGACTAGGGCCTAGCCTTCAGGCAGTGAAGCGGTGCTTCAACCATCAAACTGCGGCGGCAACCGAGCTGCAAATAGGCTGACGAGGTAACGTTCAGCCGGAGCGAAGCAACGTTTGTCCGGAACTTTGTAGCGCCTACTAGGAACTCCGACACTGCGTTACACGGCTCCGGCATGACGTTTCGAGATCCGGAGTAACGTAGGGCGACAAAGTACATAGCGTAGTGCGCACGTAAGACAGATGACCTGAAATCGCGCTAGCCGGCCGTCGGGGTGGGGGTAGCCATCAGCTCACTTTTTTCACGAGATGGAACGACCGCGCCGTGTGGAATTACGATTCGGATCTCAGCGCGTCTATCATCTGCCGCGTCGATCTTGCGGACTAGGACGCTCTTTGCCTTAGTAGGGAACTGTCCCGGCTTTGGTATGTAGGCCATGATGACGATGACAACGCGGCCGCCTAGAGCGATGGCATAGCGTCGACCTTGTGTCGCGGCGGCAGACTTTGCGTCGAATGGATCGCGGACATCTTCGGCTAGCTTGTTCTCGATCAGGACTCGATCCTCGGCGAAGATATCGAATTCACCGCCACTGACCTTGCCTGCTTCAGCCGTCTTTATGCCTTGAAAGCCAAGCGCTTGTCGGACCTTCTCCTGCAGCGCGGCCTCGTTTGGCAGGGTCGCGGTAACATCGCTGCCGTTATGCCAAGTGTCGACAAACTGAAAAAGGCCTTTCAGCGTTTTAGTCAACGCGTCCTTTTCGGCGAGTATCAACCCCGCAGGTAGAAGGTCATCAAGACGATTCGCCAGTTCGACCCCGAGGTCGGGCTCATCCTCGAGCCACCCTGACGGGACGGGAACGTCGTCGAGGGTGATGCGCAGAAGCGAGAAGCGCTGTTGGCGGAGATGCTGCACAGCCTCACCGTCGATAATACCAACCGCCTCAAGATGCTCCACCCAGGCGGATCGGACCTCCGGCGCCTTGATGTAACCATCGGCCTCTTTTGCCATGACGAGACCGAACCGCTCGAGAAATACAAGCTTGGCCGCCAGCCCAGTGAGAGCCACTGCTTCGCGCGGACAGAAGACATAACCGGTGCGCTTTTGAAGGTCGTAGGCATCCGCCCACTTGACCGGGTTGAATGAAAACTCCGGAACGGCAAGCCGGTCGTTTGGATAACGTGCGAGAATCCGAATGGCGTCTGCCTTGCTGTCAGGTAGATCGACGATAATCTGTTCCGGGCCCGCAGCCGCCAGGCGGTCCATGCCATCTTTGAGCAGCTCGTCGTCCGGGAACTTCGCGCGCAAAGATGACCCTACTCGCTGAGCAAATTCAAAGATTTCGCGCTCAAGTGACATCCGACTTTCGAGCGTATCAAGCGCCTTAACCAGACTGCCCCACTTGTTCTGTCGCAAATCTTCCTTGTCGCGCTCGGTAAGCGCCGGACAAGCAATGAACCGGCCGCGGAAGGCAAACGCGCGATGATAGAGATCGCGATCAAGGATCGCACGCGCAAGGCCGTTCGCGCGGGGACCGCCGCTGCCGATAGCCGGATGCGTGACCTCCCCTCCGAGCACTCGGATCATCGTGTCGTCACTGATGCGAGCGAACACCTCCTCAAGGCTCAGCGGTGAACCTCGTTCCTCCTGAGCGGTGATGGCAAGGCGCTGCGCCATCGCATCAGCAGCCCGGACTTTATGGTGGTGGTAAAGCCGATCGTAGAGAAACGTCCGGCCGATCAGCATCTGCTCAAACGATCCGAAGCCCGACGCAGCGATGCCAAGATCATAATAGACGTGTCCAAGAGCATTCCGAGCTCGTTGCTTCAAATCCTCGGCAGCATCGCCCAGACGGTCCTCACGGACGGCAAGTACCTCAAGCTTCGCCAGTAGGCGGTTAGTTTCGAAGCCGATTTCGAGACCGGCGTGATGCGCATCGCGCGCGAGATAGTCGAGTTTATCAGCATCGATCTGGCTGCTCACGACCCTGCTCAGATGGTCGGCGCCCGGTCCTTCGACAGCTCCAACGATGGCAGCGATGATGACGTCCTGAAGATCTACACCTCGGCGGGAAAAGATCACGAAGCTTTTGTGACCTAGCACGCGGCTCATGGCAGGTGCCGCCACCATCATGACGGCAAGCGTCTCCGAGACCGAAGGACGTTTGTTTTGCACATACTGGTGTTTTAGGACTTGCTGCGCCTTCGCGATATCAGAACGCCAGTCTGCCGCAGAGTTAGAGGCCTCTGCACGACCTGTGAACGGATGCTGCAAGACCGGCTCGATTGCATGGCTGAAAGGGCCGTGGCCGATATCATGCAGAAGACCCGAAAGCCGTAACTCGAAGCGACGTGATTCGCTGATTTCTGGCAGAGGTTGGCCGTTAGAGACTAGCTCGACGCGCTCGCGTTGGCGTCGAAGCGACTGGACCATTGCCTCGACGGCCCCAACTACGCCGCAAACATGTTCGAGCCGGTCATGACCCGCTCCTGGGAACACGTATTGGGCGAGACCCAATTGGCGAACACCGCGCAGCCGCTGCATGAGCGGTGTGTCAAGGAGAGCCACTTCCCAAGGATAGAGCTCGATCGTGCTCCAGACCGGGTCGTTAAGATGTTTGGGGCGAATGTCGTTGATTGGACCGCGATCTAGCCGAGCGACGAGCGTCGCGAGCCACTTGCCGACGAGGGCGTCTATGCGACCAGCAAGGACTGGCGCTGCTAGGTTAAGCCTATGCGCGACGCCGGTCTGTTGTGGCATTCCGCCTGCTCAACTCGCCGGATCGCAGCCTTACGCTACGACGGGCTGGCCACCCTCGATCGACCAACGTTGGCGAAGGCCGTCCACGCTAGTCTTGAGAAGCTTGCCTACATCGCGCGCCTGCGCGGTCGATAGCCCGTTGCGGACAACGATCTGACGCGCCGAGCCTTCGCTCAGTGTGATTTCGGTAGCGAGATAGGTTGGGTTCGGCTCGGATGTGAGCAAGGCCTCTTGGGCAGCCAGCAGAATGTCTGGCAACTCGAAGCATCGCTTCCCAACACTTGTCATGCCAAAGGTCAGGCCGCCGCGATATGCCTCAGGCAGCCTAGGCTGGACGTCTTCCAGCGCTCGATCAAGGATACCATGCGAAGTGGGCATACGCTCGCCCTCTGAGCCGAGCTTCCACAAAGCGGCTATAAGCTCCGCGTAGTCATAGCGGCTCGGCACAGTGTTCCCCCCCCCTACACCGATTCGACATGTGTCCATACGCTATGGCGTCGCGTCGGATGAAGCATGGAACCGAAACATCCACAGATTTTTGTGGATAAGTGTTGACAATATGTTTCACGCGGTCGGGAAAGGCGCGCGGCAATGCGTCGCCCACGGTCGCATGAGGTCGAAGATGCAGAAGTTGGGCCAACGATCGTCCCTAGACGTCTTCGGTCGTTCGAGCGCCTAAGAGAGGCCCTAAGGTGGGTAAGCCTCAGAAGCTTGAGACTTTCTCCATCAAATCAACATCTTAGGCCAGGGGATTGGTGGAGCCGAGGGGAATCGAACCCCTGACCTCCTGAATGCCATTCAGGCGCTCTCCCAACTGAGCTACGGCCCCGGCCGGCGCTCGCTATAGAACGCGGTCCGCGGTGCGGCAAGCTCACGTTGGCAGGATTTCGCGCCGGCGCAGTTCCCCCGCCAGCTCGAGTAGCGGAAGACCGAGGATCGCCGCATGTTCGCCCTCGATCGAGGCGAATAGCAGGTAGCCTGGACCCTCGATCCGGCAGGCACCGACCGATGTGCAGACCGCCTCGCCTTCATGCGCGAGGTACGCGTCGCGCACCTCGTCGCTGAACGCGCGCATGGTCAGGCGCGGCCGCACGACGTGCGCCACACGATTTTCCCGCCGAGCGCCAGAACGCAGGCGGTGTGGAGGACCTGCGACCGGCCGCGAAGCGTGCTCAGGTGGTGGCGCGCGATGTCGAGATCGTCCGGCTTGTCGTACCACTGGTCATCGGAGGTCAGGATCTGGTCCGCACCGATCACCAGGTCGCCGGGCCGGAGGGCTGAGACGGCGATCGCCTTGGCCTCGGCCAGCTTGGTTGCGACCGCGGAGGCGGAGGCGCCATCTGCCCGCAGGCGGCGCTTGACGACGCTCTCGTCGACGGCGGATGGATGAACGTCGAAAACCAGCCCTGCTTCCGCCAGCAGCCGGCGCCGCGTCTCAGAGCCGCTCGCCAGAACGAGCCGGGCTGCGACGCTCAAGGGGCGCCCACCCCCCGCTCGGCAGCCTGGCGAATTTTCGTCCGGCGATCATGCCAGGCTTCCATCAGCTGCAGCACGGTCGCCGCTGTCTCTTCGATCGAACGCCGCGTGACATCGATCACCGGCCATCCCCGGCGGGTGCAGATGCGACGCGCCCAGAGGAGCTCCGCCTTCACCGCCTCGAGATCGACATAGTCGTTCGCGTCCTGCCGGATCACCCCGGTATTGTCGCCATGAGCGATCAGCTTGAGCCGGTGGCGCCTGATCTCGATCAACGCTTTTGGATCCAGGGTCAGCCCGACCACCGGCGTGGTAGGTTGCTCGAGCCCTGGCGGATCGGGCAGGCCCGGCACCAGGGGAACGTTGGCCGCCTTCACCCCACGATTGGCGAGATAGAACGAGGTCGGCGTTTTCGAGGAGCGCGACACGCCGACGAGAACGACGTCCGCCTCGCTGATCCCTGCCTGGGCCTGACCATCGTCGTGTGCCACGACGAAATGCATCGCATCGATCCGCCGGAAGTAGTCGGCATCCAGAACATATTGCCGCCCCGGCCGGGCCGCGGCCTTGGCACCGATCGTCTCCTGCAGGAGCGACAGCACAGGATCGAGCACATTCACCGCGGCCACACCGAGGCGCGAGCAGAACGTCTCAAGATCGTCGCGCAATGCCTTGTCGACGACGGTCGACAGAACCGGGCCGGGCTCGGCCTCGATCCCCTCCAGCACCCGGTGCAGCTGGAAGCGCGTCCTGATCAGCGTCCAGCGATGATACAGGATCTGGACATGCTCGAACTGCGACACGGTGGCCCGCGCGATCGCGTTGAGGGTCTCGCCTGTCGCGTCCGAGACGAGGTGCAGGTTCAGCCGGTGATCGTCCATAAAAACGAGGATAGCGGGGATTGCGGGGAAGCCCAGGGTCCGAATGGCGACGATGATAGCGACCTGTGGAAAACCCGCTCCCAGTGCGACACGGGGGATGAACGCGTCGCTCATCACCGCGGCCCGGGACACGCGCCGCATAACCAAGCAGCATCAACATCTTGCCGGGCTGAAAGCCTGTGGACCGATCGGGGGAGAGTTGCGGCATCAGGATGTACCCCGACATCCACATGCTCCTACTACCCCCACTCCATTTCTTTCTATCTCTTTGATGGGTAGAGCTACGACCGGCCTGGACGCAAACAATGAGACAGCGAAAGCTTTTGAGAGTTCTGGGGGGCGAAGCAGTCTGGCCGCCGCCGATCTGGCTGATGCGCCAGGCTGGTCGCTACCTTCCGGAATTCCGCGAACTGCGAAGCCGTGCAGACTTCCTGACGCGATGCTTGACACCCGACCTTGCGACCGAGATCACGCTGCAGCCACTCCGCCGCTATGGAATGGATGGGGCGATCCTGTTCAGCGACATCCTGATGATCCCGTGGGGACTGGGCCAGCCGCTCCGTTTCGCCGAGGGGGAAGGTCCGATCCTGGATCCGGTCCGGTCCGACCGCGAGATCGCGGCCCTCAACGTCTCACGCCTGGAGGATGCGACTGCCCCGATCATGGAAACGGTGCGGCGCGTGAAATCGGTGCTGGATGCGGACACAAGCCCGGCGACACTGCTCGGCTTTGCCGGCAGTCCGTTCACCGTCGCCTGCTACATGGTCGAGGGACGAGGCTCCCGCGAATTCGTGACGGTGCGCCGGATGGCCTATGAGGCGCCTGCATCGTTCGAGCGGCTGCTCGACATCCTGGTCCGGTCCACCGTCGCCTACCTCCTGCAGCAGATCGAGGCCGGTGCAGAAGCTGTGATGCTGTTTGACAGCTGGGCCGGGATCCTGCCAACGCCTCTGTTCGACCGCTTCGTGATCAAGCCGACCTGCGCGATCGTGCGCGCCCTGCGTGAAATGCGTCCCGACATCCGCATCATCGGCTTTCCACGTCTCGCCGGCACGCGGTTGCAGCTTTATGCCCGCGAAACGCAGGTGGACTGCGTCGGACTGGACACCAGCAGCGACCTTGAGGCGGCGCGCGCAGCCGTCCGGAGCGACGTCGCATTGCAGGGTAATCTCGATCCGGTCCGCCTCGTGGCAGGCGGTCCCGGGCTGGACGACGAGGCCGCGAGGATCGCGGCAGCACTTCGCGGACATCCGCACATCTTCAACCTCGGTCACGGTGTTCTTCCCGAGACGCCGACCGAACACGTGGCGCAGCTCGTGGCGCATGTGAGATCGCTTTGAGACCACCCGGACCGCAACGCACGGCCATCATCCTGTTCAACCTGGGTGGCCCGGACAGCCTGGCCGCGGTCAAGCCGTTTCTCCTGAACCTGTTCAAGGACCCGGCCATCCTGCGGGTCCCATTCTTCATCCGGCCATTGCTGGCCACGATCATCGCCCGCGCCCGCGTGTCGGCGGCCACCGAGATTTACGAGATCCTTGGCGGCCGCTCTCCTCTTCTGGAGCTGACAAACCGGCAGGCGCGTGCACTCGAGGTCGAACTTGCGGACGACGGCGACGTCCGCTGCTTCGTCGCGATGCGCTACTGGCATCCGTTTGCAGCGGAGATTATTCCGGAGGTGAAGGCATTTGCGCCGGATAGAGTTCTTCTTCTGCCGCTTTACCCACAGTATTCGACCACGACATCGGGCAGTTCCCTGACGGACTGGCGGAACGCCGCAGCGAAGGCAGGCTTCGTAGCAACGACCACGACGCTGTGTTGCTGGCATTCCGATCGTGATTTCGTCGCTTCCACGGCGGCAATTCTTCGCGATCACCTGGCCGAGCTCCGCCTCCGCAGTGGGCCTGGCGTCGCGCTCCGGATCCTGTTCTCCGCTCATGGTTTGCCCGAAGTGATCGTCAAGCGGGGCGATCCCTACCAGATGCAGGTCGAGCGGACAGCTGCATCCATCCTTCGGGCACTGCGCAAGGATGGAGCTACTGACGAAGCGCTGAACGATGCCATCGTCTGCTACCAGTCACGCGCGACACCTCAGCAATGGCTGCAGCCGAGCACCGACGCAGAGATCGAGCGAGCCGGTCACGAATGTGTCGGCCTACTCGTCGTTCCTCTCGCGTTCGTCTCTGAACATTCGGAGACGCTCGTCGAACTCGATGTCGAATATCGCGAGCTTGCGACACGTATGGGCGTCCCTTTCTACAGGAGGGTTCCCACCCAGAATGACGATCCCGGCTTCATCGCAGCCCTGGGACGGATCGTTCGCCGTGCTCTCGATCGCGGCCCGGGTCTCTGTTCGTTTGCCGGTCAGGCGATCTGCCCGCGATCGTTTGGTGACTGCCCCCACGCACGCGCTCGCAAGCCGATTGCGATGGAACCTGCCGAATGACCATCCACGCACTCGCACACTTCTACGGGTGGACCAAGTCCATCCACGTGCTTGCCGTGATCGCGTGGATGGTAGCGTTGCTCTATCTTCCGCGCCTCTACGTCTATCACTGCGACGCCGCCGAAGGGTCGGAGAGCAGCGAACGCTTCAAGGTCATGGAGCGACGGCTTCTCAAGCAGATCGCGACGCCCGCGATGCTGACCACCCTTGTCTTCGGCGTTCTTCTCGTGCTTACCCCAGGTGCGGTCGACTGGTCGGCGCCTTGGTGGTGGATCAAGCTTGCTTCCGTGTTCCTGCTGTTCGGCTTCCATGGTGCCTGCAGCGCATGGCGCCGCGCGTTTCTGGAGGACCGCAACGCGAAACCGCAGCGGTTCTACAGGATTGCGAACGAGGTCCCGACTCTGCTGATGATTGTCATCGTCATCATGGCAATCGCCCAGCCCTTTTGACGAAGCATGCCACCAGTCTCAGCAACGTTTGGCGAGGAGGATGGTGGGCGCACAAGGGTTCGAACCTTGGACCCGCTGATTAAGAGTCAGCTGCTCTACCAACTGAGCTATGCGCCCCCGTGTTCGGAGGTCATCCGTCGTGTCGGGCAGGAGGTAAGGGCAAAGTCCACGTGACGCAAGAGCGGGGATGCCCCTAACCTGAGTTCCCGATGCCGAGGAGCCTGAGCAGGCCCTCGAGCTGGTCGAGTGAGCGATAACCAAGCACGACTTGGCCTCCCCGCCCGTCGAAACTGATCTTCGTCTTGAGGCCGAGGTGTGCCGCCAGCTCCCGCTCCAGAGACGCGGTCTCGAAATGAGCGCCGGATGGCTCAGTGGCGGGGGGAGACCGGTCAGGCGTTTTCGACAGGGCCTCGGTCTGGCGTACGTTCAGCCCGCGCGACAATACTGTCAGCGCGGCTTTCGCCGGATCCGCATGCATGAGCAGCGCACGCGCATGTCCTGCGGTTAGCGCCCCGCGCCGTACGTCGTTCTGCACCGATGAAGGCAGCGTCAGCAGCCGAAGCATGTTCGCCACGTGGCTCCGCGATTTGCCGACCGAATTGGCCAGAACGTCCTGGGAGAGACCGAACTCATCCCCGAGACGGCGCAGCCCCTCAGCTTCCTCGATCGGGTTGAGGTCCTGCCGTTGCAGGTTCTCGATCAGAGCTGCAGCGAGCGCGTCCGCGTCGCTGAACTCACGGATATGGACCGGCACTTCATGGAGGCCCGCAAGCTGTGCCGCTCGCCAGCGGCGCTCACCGGCGATGATCTGGAAGCTGCCACTGACACCCGGCTCAGGCCGTATCAGGAGAGGCTGCAAGACACCATGGACGCGAATCGAGGCGGCAAGTTCGTCGAGCGCCTCCTGCGGCATGTTCTGACGAGGCTGGAACCGTCCGGGCTTGAGGGACGTGACGGCCACGACGCGCGGCGCTTGGATGGCGGCGGTGCTCTCCTGGGGGAGATCTCCATACAATGCGGCGAGGCCACGCCCGAGCTTCGACACCCGCTCCTTGCGCTCGCTCATGCCTGGCGCTCCGCCCGACGGGTCATCAGTTCCGCGGCCAGTGCATGATACGCGATGGCACCGGCGGAACGCGGATCGTAGGTCGTCACGGGCGTTCCATGGCTTGGCGCTTCCGACAGCTTGATGTTGCGAGGGATTACGGTGTCGAAGACATCCTTGCCGAAGAAGCTTTTGGCATCGTCGGCGACGAGCTCTGACAGATTGTTGCGGCGATCGAACATGGTCAGCAGGATGCCCTCCAGGCGCAAGCCAGGATTGAAGCGGCGACGGACGCGGTCCACCGTCTGAACCACTTGACTGACACCTTCCAGCGCAAAAAACTCGCATTGCAGCGGTACCACGACGGAGTGAGCAGCCACCAGTCCATTGAGCGTGAGCAGTCCCAGGCTCGGCGGGCAGTCGATCAGGATGAAGCGGAAGTTCGACAGCGTGGCGCGCTGAAGTGCATCTCGGAGTCGCGTTTCACGCCGATCGACGGCGACGAGCTCGATCTCCGCGCCGGCGAGCGCAGTGTCTGAGGCGATCAGCGATAATCTGGCGGTTCCCGTCGGTCGGGCCAGTGCGGCCGCGTCGGCATCCTGTTCGAGGAGCGCGTAGGTGCCGCTCTGACGCGCCCGCCGCTCGCGCCCCAGGCCTGTCGAGGCATTCCCCTGAGGGTCGAGGTCGACGACAAGGGTCTCGTGGCCAGCGGCGGCCAGTGCTGCCGCCAGGTTGATCGCGGTGGTTGTCTTGCCGACACCGCCTTTCTGGTTGGCGACGGCGATGATGACCGAAGGATCATCCGTGTTGAGCGGCACGGGCTGGCTGGAGATGTCGCACCTCTAGGATACAGCCATTCGGCGCCGTACGGCTCCGGTGGCGTTTGACCGACATCTGCCACCCGGCTTCTGCAGCGGTCAATTCAGCATCAATGTTCCCGCCTTTCGGGAAAAAGCAGACCCCGTCGCGGGCGAGAAGCGGGAGGGAAAGCTCGAGGAGTTTGGCGACGGGAGCTAGCGCGCGCGCCGTAATAAGCTTGGCATTTCGAACATCGGACCGCTCGATCCGGTTGTTGATCACCTCGACGTTGGCGCCGGTTGCTCGCGCGGCTTCGCGGAGAAAGCTCGCCTTGCGCCCATCGGCCTCGACAAGTGTCACCGGCCGATCGCCTGCGATCGAGATAATCAGGCCTGGAAAACCACCGCCGGAGCCCAAATCGACCACAGTTCCTTCAGCGGGAAGCAATTCCAGCAACTGAAGACTGTCTTCCACGTGCCGCCGCTTCAGATGCGCAGCCTCGTTGCGCCCGATCAGGTTGATCCGAGGGTTCCACTTGAGCAGGAGCGCTTCGAAGACGGCGAGGCGTTCGGATGTTTCACGTGAAACAATCCACAGGCTCATCGGCGTGGCTCAGGCTGCAGCACAACTGGCGCGCACATAGGCCAGAACTGCGAGCAAGGCCGCCGGCGTGACGCCGGGGATCTGCTGCGCTTGCGCGAAGCTATCGGGCCGCACAGCCTCGAAGCGCTCCTGCATCTCGACGCTTAATCCACCAATATGACGATAATCCAGGGACGTTGGAAAAAGGACTGCCGCTTCGGTGCGGAGTCTACCGATCTCGCGGGCTTGTCGTTGGAGATACCCGGCATATCGGGCCTCAGTCCGGAGATGTCGCCTCACACGCTCCGGGTAGGGCTGCAACCAGTTAGGATCCGGGTCGGCAGCGTCGAGCTGCTCGAGACCTGAGCGGCCTTTGCTTCGCTCTGACAGGTTTTCTCGTGCCTGCGCCTCTGCAGCCACGATCTGTCGCCGATCCTCGGCGAACAGGGCCGCCCGCCCGGGGCGGACACAGCCGAGCTCGAGTCCCAACGGCGTCAACCGGAGATCCGCGTTGTCGGATCGAAGCGTCAGCCGATATTCGGCCCGCGACGTGAACATTCGGTAGGGCTCGGTCACACCATGTGTGGTGAGATCGTCGACCATGACGCCCAGATAGGCACGGTCACGCCCGATGATGATCGGTGTGCGTCCAGCTGCCTGTCGTGCCGCATTCAGGCCGGCCAATAGTCCCTGCGCTGCCGCTTCTTCATACCCGGTCGTTCCATTGATTTGGCCCGCGAGGAAAACGCCGGGAAGCCGCTTGACCTCCAGCGTCGCATGCAGTTCCCGCGGATCGACGTGATCGTATTCGACCGCATAGCCGGGACGCAGCATGATCGCGTGCTCGAGCCCCGGGATCGTCGACAGCATCTCCAACTGAACTGAGGCCGGCAGGCTGGTCGAGATCCCGTTCGGGTAGACCACGTTGCCGTCCGCCCCGTCCGGGAGACCTTCGGGCTCCAAAAAGATCTGGTGGGCCATCCGGCCGCCAAACTTGACAATCTTGTCCTCAACAGATGGACAGTAGCGAGGTCCGCGACCGCTGATCATCCCGCCATACATCGCTGACAGGTGGAGGTTCGTCCGGATGATCTCGTGCGTCCGTGCCGTCGTGGATGTGACCCGGCAAGAGATCTGCGGATTGGTGATCTGAGACGTCAGACGACTGAAAACCTCAGGTATCGCGTCGCCGGGATCCTCAACCAGGCTTTCCCAATCGATGCTCGTGCGGGCAAGCCTGGGTGGCGTTCCGGTCTTGAGCCGCCCAACACGCAGGCCGAGCGCTTCGAAGCGCTGCGCCAGGGCAATCGACGGTTCATCCCCCCACCGACCCGCATCTCGCCGCTCATTCCCAACATAGGTCACGCCGCGCAGGAAGGTACCGGTGGTAATGACCACCGCAGTCGCGCGAAGCGTGGTCCCATCCTCGCAGCGCATGCCCCCAAGGTGGCCGTCAGCGCCCAAAACCAGATCGGCGGCCATACCCGCCCGGATCGTGAGGCCGGGTTGCTCCCGCAGCAGCGCCTGCACGGCTGCCCTGTAACGCCCTCGATCCGCCTGCGCACGTGGCCCATGAACCGCAGGACCTTTGCTCCTGTTAAGTAGCTTGAAGTGGATCCCCGCGCGATCCGCGGCCACGCCCATGATGCCATCGAGCGCGTCGATCTCACGAACGAGATGACCCTTGCCGATCCCGCCGATCGCCGGGTTGCAAGACATCTCCCCGACACGCAGGGGATCCTGCGTCAGGAGCAACGTGCTCGCTCCACTCCGCGCAGCGGCGGCGGCGGCCTCTGTTCCGGCATGACCTCCGCCAACGACGATGACGTCAAACTCTTCAAGCATCGTTGTGGCCTATTTGCCGATACAGAAGGACGAGAAGATGGTGTCGAGCACATCCTCGACGTCGACACGACCCGTCAATCGTCCAAGTGCCCGCATCGACAATCTCAGTTCCTCGCCTTTGAGCTCCGCGATCGCTGTGGCCCGCGCCGCCAAAAGGTGGTCGCGCGCGGTCTCGATGCAATTGCGGTGTCGGCTTCTCGTCATGACCGGGTGCGGAGTACGTGACGCGATCTCGCGGATGCGATCCGAGAGCACGGTCAGGAGTTCAGGGATGCCGGCACCCGTCCGCGCGCTGACGCTGAGGCCCGAGACAGGTTGTGTCTCTCGCAGATCGATCTTATTGACCACGTGGATCACGTTCATGGCAGCCCGTCGGCACGAGTTTGCGTCAAGCACAACCTCGAGCACGAGATCCGCGGCGTCGGCGCGCGCACGCGCACGGCGGACGCCTTCCGCTTCCACTTCGTCGGCCGTTTCGCGCAGACCGGCCGTGTCGACAACGGTGACCGGGACGCCTGCGAGCACGAGCCGCGCCTCGACGAGGTCGCGCGTCGTGCCTGCCCGTGCGGAGACGATCGAAACCTCCTCCTGGACGAGGCGGTTCACGAGGCTGGATTTGCCGACATTCGGTTGTCCGGTCACGCAGATGACGACACCAGTGCGCAGCCGCTCCGCACGCTCTCCCGCGGACAGGTGCCCCGAGAAGGCAGCGATCAACTCGTCCAGCCGAGCGTCGACGTCGGCATCGATCGACGTGTCACCAGTCTCGTCAGGAAAATCAATGTCGGCTTCCTGCAAGGCCAGCGCCATCCGCAGCTTCTCGGCCCAGGCCGCGTAGACGCGGCTGAGAGTACCCTCCGATTGCCGCAGCGCCTGCTGCCGTTGCGCCTCGGTCTCCGCCTCCACGAGATCGGCAAGACCCTCGGCTTCGATCAGGTCGATCTTCCCGTTCAGGAAGGCCCGCCGCGAAAACTCACCCGCTTCGGCAGGCCGGCCTCCAAGCTCACAGAGCCGCGCATCCACCGCTGCGATGATCGCCGATCCGCCGTGGATGTGCAGCTCGGCTGCGTCCTCGCCTGTGAAACTGCCCGGCCCGGGGAACCAGAGGATCAGGGCTCGGTCGAGCAGCGCGCCGTCGGCTCCACGTAGAGGGCGGAGTGTGGCCCGGCGGGGTTGCGGCAGGACGCCGGCGATCGCGGTCAGTATACCGGCTGCTTGTGGGCCGCTAAGCCGCAGGACGGCGATCCCGGCGCGGCCGAGGCCGGTTGCCAGCGCATGGATTGTGTCGGGCGAAGCCATCGATTGGAGATCACGCTATTCTTGCCAGTGCCACGGTAAATAGGTGGTCTCGTGCGTCTCAGCCACCAGACGCTTTCTGACATAGCATCCGTGGCGGACGGACGCGCGAATGGCGGCTGTATGGCGTTCCTGCCCCGATCCGGCGATGACCGCGCTCCCTGGAACATCCTCCACTCTCGGAGGACGATCGACTAACCCTGGCCGCATCCACTTCCATGGCAGTCCGAAGTTCCTGTCGGAAGGCGACAACACTTGCCTTCAATAAATCGGCCTGGACTTCATCGACCTCATTCTGACAGCGGCTCTAAATTAGGCATCCCCCGAGACGTCTATGACGAGCGGCCCTGACCACGCTCGCGTCCAGTCTCCATTTCCAACCCGCCGTCGGCTGAGCCGATCATCGGACAGCGTTTACGAGTGGCCGACATGACAGCAGCGCATCGTCCTTAAAGCTCGTCAGATGATCGGAAGCACCGATTCTATTGCCATCGGCCTGATCCGGGTCAAATCGGCTCAGCCCAAAGGCTTGTGAGCACGATCGAGCAGGCGCCCGATGAAACCCTTCGGCTTCGGCGTGGTCGCCTTGGTGACGCGCAACTTTTCGGAGGCTGCGTGGGCCGACTCCTTGGCTTTCTTGCTCAACCACGCCTCCAGCGTCATCCCGGCATCGGCAGCACGTCGCGCTTCATAGGCGAGCTTGCCGCGGCTCATGGACGTGGCAGCGGGAAGAACCCGGCGCGGCGCATCCGGTGGGGCGCGGTCGATTTTGCGAAACAAGAATGTCTCTCCCGAGGCGGTCACTTACTTGATGCTGACCACATGCCGGGTGAGGGATTTGAACCCCCGACCTTCGGTTTACAAAACCGCTGCACTACCGCTGTGCTAACCCGGCGTCGCGTGGATCAGGACATCCGGCGGCAGTAGAAGCATCGAAGCGCAACCGGGTGCAAGCAGGGCATTTCTGCGGCTCGCACACGCGTTACGCAAACGCGATCGAGCCGATCGCAATAAAATGCAGAATGAGCAGGACCGACACGGTCGCGAACACCAGTGCGGTCGTGATGATCAAGGGCTTCATCGATCGGGTCCTCGCCGCCCTGACCGGCAAACGCCCGCCCGGATCGAACAGGCGATACCGGCCGGCGAAATGGTCGGAGCGAGAGGATTCGAACCTCCGGCCCCTGCGTCCCGAACACAGTGCTCTACCAGGCTGAGCTACGCTCCGACCGAGCGCGGGCCTATAGCGGGCCTGCCGGTCGGAGGCAAGCCGCGGTGCCTGGCTCAGAGCCGGGCGACACCATGCGCCGCATCCCGCACCGGATGATGACGCTCGAGCCGTGCCAGCGCGCTCGCCACATCGGGCATGAGCTCGAACAGTCCCAGCGCGTCGGTTCCTGCGAAACCCTGGCTGACAGTCGCCTCGAGCACGCTGACCAGCGTCTGCGCCCAGCCGCCGATATCGACGATCAGGATGGGCTTGTCGTGCAGGCCGAGCTGGCGCCAGGTGATGATCTCGATCGTCTCGTCGAGCGTGCCGAGCCCGCCCGGCATCGTGATGAAGGCGTCTGCGCGGGCAAACATCAGCTGCTTGCGGCTGTGCATGCTGTCCGTGACGGTGAGGTCGGTCACGCGCGCATGCGCCACCTCGCGCGAACTCAGAAAGTCGGGGATGATGCCGGCGACCGCGCCTTGAGCGTCGAGCACGGCATCGGCGAGGCGCCCCATCAACCCGACGCGTCCGCCACCGTAGATCAGCCCGATCCGTCGTTCGGCGAGACCCTGGCCCAGCGAAACGATCGCCTGCTCGTAGAGCGGCGATGCGCCGAAGCGCGCGCCACAAAAGACGGCCGCCCAGAGTGTCGCATCAGTTGGCCCGGAGCTCTCCGACATCACGTCCCTGCATTCTCTGTCGCCTCAACTGCCGTGGCACGACCCGCTTGTCATGCGGTTTCTCAGGCCTGCTCGCGACCCATCGACAGCACGAGCGCCAACGCCGCCAGGCTTCCGACGGCCGCCACCAGGAAGATCATCGCATATCCCGCATGCTCCGCGATGGCGCCGCCGATCGGGCCTGCCGCCCCAGTGGAAGGTCGGCGAACAGCGAAAAGGCACCGAGGGCCGCGCCCCGGTTGGCGGTATCCACGCGTCCTACGGCCACGACCCCGAGGGCTGGAAAGACGAGCGCGAACCCGGCGGCTGCGAGTGCGGCGCCTGCCAGCACCTTCCGCGGCGCCGAGGCCGTGCCGATGAGAACGAGCCCGCTGTCTCGACGACGAAGCAGATCCGGCTGATCCGCAACCCGCCATGCATCCCGATCCTGCGTGCGAACAGGAGACGACAGAGGATGAAGCTTCCACCGAACACCGTCAGCATCAGCGCCGGGTTGCTCCAGCCGCGATGGGCATAGAGCAGCGCTGCGAACGAGACGATCACGCCGAACCCGAGCGAGCCGAGGCTGAGTGCGAGGCCGAGCGATGTCACCCGCCAGAACACGGCCGCGAAGCCGCGCCGCCGCCCGACCGGACCGCGGCGCGGCTTCGGCCTCGGCAGCGCCAGCAACAGCGCGCCGCCGCCCAGCCCGGCGATTGACAGGCCGATCGTCGCCAATCCGCTCCGGCCCGCGATGATCACGCCCACCGGTGCCCGATGGCGAGGCCGACATAGCTGGTGATGCCGTTTCACGAGATGACCTGGGCTGTCCGTGAGTTAGTCGCATTTGCGTCAGGCTGCCGAACGTCATCTCCGGGAAGATCGATCATGCTGACACATCACTCCCTCGGACCGGCCGAGCTTGCGGCGCTGACGGGTGCTTGGCGTCCTCGGAAGGGCCAGTCGAGCCTCAATGGGCCGCGTTCGATGCGGAAGCGGAGGACGGCGGTCGCAACGAAGCAGTTCATGCGGGATCGCCTTGTGCGGTGCCGGGTGAAGAAGGCAAGGGCTCCCGCCCTTGAACCCGGCTGGGGCCTAGGCCCTAAACCCCACTTGTTTGTTCCAGGTGGTCCTGCACGCCTTGGGCGACCGTGTCGAAGATCGGCCGTATCGCCGCGTCGCCGGCGAGATCCTCGTGCATCGCGATCCAGAACGGAAGCATCGGCAGCTAGTCGGTCACCGCGATCGACGAGGAGGCGGCCCGAGCACCCCGGCACGCACAAGGGCCGGATCCGCGTCGACATGGAGGTGAAGTTGCGCCGCGCATCGGCCACCGGGCTGCGAGTCCTCGTTCTCCGGTGCGGCGATTTCTTCGGGCCGCACGCGCCCTCCTTCTGGCTGACCGGCGGCATCGCCAGCAGCCCGAAGCGGATTCTGACGCCCGAACGGCCGGGGATCGTGCACGCCTGGTACCATCTTCCGGATGCCGCCGCGGCGCTCACTTGTCTCCTGGAGCACGAGGCATCGCTTCCCGCCTTCGCGCGATTCGGCTTTCGCGGGCACGTGCTGACCGGACGCGGCATGGCGGAGGCGGTGCAGGAGGTCCGCGGCGGTGGCAGGATCTGGCCATTCCATGGGCCATCGCGCGCGCGACCGCACCGTTCAACCCGTTCATGCGGGAGGTGCTCGAGATGCGCACTCTCTGGACGCGATCTCTCGCACTGGACAACGCACGCCTCGTCGCGGTGATTGGCCCTGAGCCGCACGCGCCGCTCGTCCAGGCGGTGCGCGCGAGCCTCAGCCCGGCGCCCGGTCCATCTTGAGGATTTCGCCCGCGAGATAGAGGCTGCCGCACACCAGAACGCGCCCAGGCGGGAGTGCTGCGATCGCGTCCAGCGCCTCGCGCACGGTGGGGCCCGGGCGGGCGCGTCCGCCGGACGCGGCGATGATCGCGTCGACGCCGATGCCGAACTCCTGTCCCGCCTCGCGCACCGCCCAGGTGGCCATCGCGAGCGGCAGCAGCGGGGCCAGGAACCCGCCGACATCCTTGGTCTCCTTCATGCCCACCATGAGGTAGAGTGGCCGGTCCCCCCAGCTCGCGAGCACGCCGGCGAGCGCCGCTCCTGCCGCGGGGTTGTGGCCGCCGTCGAGCCAGAGCTCGAAGCCTGCCGGAAGCCGGCCCGCCAATGCGCCGTCCAGTCGCTGCAGCCGCGCCGGCCAGTCGACCTGCGCGATCGCGGCCCAGGCCGCCTCGTCCACGCCCAGTCCCGTGCTGCGGAGTGCGGCGATCGCGATCCCGGCATTGTCGAGCTGATGCGCACCCAGCAGCCCGGGCCGGGGCAGCGCCAGGCGGCTATCCGGGCCCGCGGTGAACACCGCCCCCCCGGACACCGGCTCGATCCACCAGTCGCGGTCACGCGCCGTGAACGGCGCCTCCATGGCATGGGCGGCACCGGCCAGCACGGCCATCACCTCCGGCATCTGGCGTCCGGTCACCACGGGCACGCCCCGCTTGATGATCCCGGCCTTTTCCCCCGCGATCGCCGCCAGCGTATTTCCGAGAAAGGCCTCGTGATCCATCGAGATCGCGGTGATCGCGGCCACCGCAGGTCGCACGACGTTGGTCGCGTCCAGCCTGCCGCCCAGCCCCACCTCGATCACCGCGAGGTCGGCCGGATGGCGGGCGAACAGCATGAAGCCGGCCGCCGTCAGCGCTTCGAACACGGTGATCGGGCCGCCCGCGTTCACAGCCTCGATCTCGGCGAGCACGCCCGAAAGCTCGTCCTCCGACGCGAGCTGGCCGGCCACCCGGAAGCGCTCCGTCACTGCGACCAGGTGCGGCGAGGTCATGACATGAACGCGCAGGCCCGCCGCCTCGCCGATCGCGCGCAGATAGGCGGTCGTGCTGCCCTTGCCGTTGGTGCCGGCCACGTGGATCACCGCCGGCAGGCGGCGCTCGGGATGGTCGAGCCTTGCCAGCAGCGCCTCGAGCCGCCCGAGGCTCAGATCGATCAGCACGGGATAGAGGCCACGCAGGCGCTCAAGGATCGCGTCGGCGCTCATCGCCGCGTCGGCCCGCCGCTCAGACCGTTTCGGTGACCTGCATGTCGGGCGCGGCCAGGCGGGGCGCGCCCTCCGGCTCGCGGAGCAGCAGCCGGACGAGGCGGCCGAGCGTCGCTGCCAACTCGCCCCGCTGCACCACCATGTCGACGATGCCGTGATCCAGCAGGTACTCCGCCTTCTGGAACCCCTCCGGCAGCTTCTCCCGCACGGTCTGCTCGATCACGCGGGCGCCGGCGAAGCCGATCAGCGCGCCCGGTTCGGCGATCTGGATGTCGCCCAGCATCGCGAAGCTCGCGGTGACGCCGCCGGTGGTGGGGTTGGTCAGCACCACGATGTAGGGGAGGCCCACCTCGCGCAGCATCTGCACCGCGATGGTGGAGCGCGGCATCTGCATCAGGCTGATCATGCCTTCCTGCATGCGCGCCCCGCCAGAGGCGGTGAACAGGACCAGCGGCGCCCGCAGCTCCACCGCACGGCGCGCGGCGGTGACGATCCCCTCGCCCACGGCCGCCCCCATCGAGCCGCCCATGAAGCGGAATTCCATCGCGGCCACGACCGTCTCGCGGCCGCCGACCTTGCCCAAGCCCACCAGCAGCGCGTCGTCCATGCCGGTCTTGCCGCGGGCTTCCTTGAGGCGGTCGGCGTAGCGCTTCTCGTCGCGGAAGCCGAGCGGGTCGGCCGGGACCTTGGGCAGGTCGAGCCTGATGAAGCGGCCCTCGTCGAAGATGAAGCCGAGCCGGAACGCGGCGGTCACCTGCATGTGGTGGCCGCAATGCGGGCAGACGCGCAGGTTCTTCTCAAGCTCCTTGGAGAAGACCATCTGCTTGCAGCTGTCGCACTGCACCCAGAGATTGTCGGGCACGTCCTGCCGCCCCAGCAGCGACCGGACTTTCGGGCGGACATAGTCGGTCAGCCAGCTCATGCGTTGATCTCCTCGAGAGCACCCGGCACGCGGGCGCGCCGCACCGCGGCGGCCAGGGCGCCAAGCTGTGCAAGCACGTTCGGAACCGTGTCCGCGGTTGCGCGGCCCTGGCCGTCGAGCGTCGTTGCCAGCGTGTCGAGCAGGGCGGAGGCGACCACGGCGGCGTCCGCGACCTGCACCGCGGCGGCGGCCTGGGCCGGCGTGCGGATGCCGAAGCCGATCGCGACGGGGAGCGTGGTGGCGCGGCGCAGACGGGGGATCGCTGCGGCCAGGTCGGCGGCCGACGCCGAACGCGTGCCGGTCACGCCCGTGATGCTGACGTAGTAGACGAAGCCCCCGATCCCCTCGAGCACGCGGCCGAGCCGCACCTCGCCGGTGGTGGGCGCCACCAGGCGGATCAGGTCGATCGCGTGCGCGTTCGCCGCGGGGAGAAGAAGATCCTCCTCCTCGGGCGGCAGGTCGACGATGATCAGCCCGTCCACGCCGGCGGCCGCCGCCGCGGCGCAGAACCGTTCGATGCCGAAGCGGAGCAGCGGATTGAGATAGCCCATCAGCACGATCGGGGTGGCCGCATCGCCGGCGCGGAACTCGGCCACCATCGCCAGCGTGCCGGCGACCGTGGCGCCGCCGGCGAGCCCGCGCTTGGAGGCGGCCTGCACGCTCGGCCCGTCGGCGGAGGGATCGGAGAACGGCATGCCGATCTCGATCAGGTCGGCGCCCGCGCCCGGCATGCCGCGCAGCAGGGCGGCCGAGGTCGCGCGATCGGGGTCGAACGCGGTCAGGAACGGGATCAACGCGCCCCTTCCCTCCGCCCGCAGCGAGGCGAAGCGGGCGGGGATGCGGCTCACATCGAGGCCCCGAGGCGTGCGGCCACCGTGGGCACGTCCTTGTCGCCGCGACCCGAAAGGTTGAGCAGGATGATCGCGTCGCTCGGCATGGTCGGTGCCAGCTTCACCACCTCGGCCAGCGCATGCGCGCATTCGAGCGCCGGGATGATCCCCTCCATCCGCGTGCAGAGCGTAAAGGCCGACAGCGCCTCGTCGTCGGTGATCGGGACATACTCGGCGCGGCCGATCTCGTGCAGATGGGCGTGCTCGGGGCCAATCCCCGGATAGTCGAGGCCGGCGCTGATCGAATGAGCATCGTCGATCTGGCCGTCGGCGTCCTGCAGCAGGTAGGTGCGGTTGCCATGCAGCACGCCGGGCGAGCCGCGGCTGATGCTGGCCGCATGCTCGCCGCTGTCGAGGCCGCGCCCGGCCGCCTCCACGCCCACCAGGCGCACGTCGGGGTCGTCCAGGAACGCGTGAAAAATGCCGATCGCGTTGGAGCCGCCGCCGACCGCCGCCACCACCGCGTCGGGCAGGCGCCCGGTGGCCTCGAGCAGCTGCGCGCGCGCCTCCTCGCCGATGATCTTCTGGAACTCGCGCACCATCACCGGATACGGGTGCGGGCCCGCCACGGTGCCGATCACGTAATAGGTGTCGGCGACGTTGGCGACCCAGTCGCGCATCGCCTCGTTCATCGCGTCCTTCAGCGTAGCGCGGCCGGCGGTCACCGGCCGGACCTCGGCGCCGAGCAGGCGCATGCGGAACACGTTGGGCGACTGCCGTTCGACGTCGGTGGCGCCCATGTAGATGATGCAGGGCAGCCCGAACAGCGCGCACACGGTGGCGGTCGCCACGCCATGCGAGCCGGCACCCGTCTCGGCGATGATCCGCGTCCGCCCCATGCGGCGCGCGAGCAGCACCTGGCCCACGACGTTGTTCAGCTTGTGCGAGCCGGTGTGGTTCAGCTCCTCGCGCTTGAACCAGACCTGCGCGCCGCCGAGCTCGGCGGTCAGCCGGCGCGCGAACCAGAGCGGGCTCGGCCGACCGACATAGTCGCGCAGCAGCAGATCGAACTCGGCCTTGAACGCGGGGTCGACTCGCGCCGCCTCGAAGGCCTCCTCGAGCTCGGTCACCAGCGGCATCAGCGTCTCGGCCACGAACCTGCCGCCGAACCTACCGAAGCGGCCACGCGCGTCCGGATCGCCCTTCAGGGTGTTCGGCCGGGCCACACTCGCCAATCTTTCGTTGCCTTCGGGCACCATCGTCTCTTCCATCGCCTGGGGTTCTTAGAGCACTGCAACCGAAGGGTCACGCGCGAGCTGCGTGCCCCCAGAATATGGAGCGCCGATGCTCGTTGCACGACCCGCCCAGGCCTCGTCCGCCGTTCTCGACATCGGTGGCGACCCTCCCGACGTCGGCCGCGTCGTCTGGATCGACCTGATCGATCCCTCCGACGCGGAGCGGGCTCGGGTCCACGCCCTCACCGGCCTCGACGTCCCGAGCCGCGGCGATCTCGACGAGATCGAGAGCTCGAGCCGCCTGTTCCGCCGCGGCGACGCGCTCTACCTGTCGACGCCGCTCGCCCGCCGCCGCGAGGGCTCCACGGTCGCGAGCCCCCTCGGCATCGTGGCCTCGCCGCGCTGGCTGCTGACCATCCGCTTCAGCGACTACCCCGCCTTCGACACGTTCGCCCGCGCGGTCGAGACCGCGTCCGGCTCGCTCGGCGCGCCCGCACTTCTCCTGGGCCTGCTCGAGACGATCGTCGATCGCCTGGCGGACGTGCTGGAGCATGTGGGCGGCGAGCTCGACCAGCTCTCGTCGCGCATCTTCTTCGACACCAGCGCCAGCCAGACCTCGCGCCATGTCGACCGGCGCATGCGCGGGCTGCTCAAGAACGTGGGCCGCAACGGCGACACGGTCAGTCGCGTGCGCGACAGCCTGCTCGGGCTCACCCGCATGGTGCTGTTCATCGACGAGGCGGTGAAGGCGTCGGACGATTCGAAGCTGCGGACCCGGCTGAAGACGCTGGCGCGCGACCTGCAGTCGCTGTCCGACTACGACAACCAGGTGACCAACAAGGTCCAGTTCCTGCTCGATGCGACGCTCGGCTTCATCAATATCGAGCAGAACAACGGCATCCGTGTTGTGACAGTCGCCAGCATCATCGGCGTCGCGCCGACGCTGGTGGCCAGCATCTACGGAATGAATTTCAAGAACATCCCGGAGCTGAGCTGGTCGTTTGGTTATTACTACGCGCTGGTGCTGATGGCGGCGACCGTGATCCTGCCACTTGCGTGGTTCCGGCGGATCGGCTGGATCTGAGCAGAAGCGAAGAAGGCCAGGAGCTCTGCCCCTGGACCCCGCTAAGGGCGAGCCCTTAGAACCCATTCGCTTAAGTGATGGGATCCAAGGGGCAAGCCCCTTGGCGGGTCCAGGGCAGAGCCCTGGCCTTCTGCCCTCCTCTTGACGAGGTCCGCCGCCGGTGCGATGTGGACGTCGCCCGGCGATGTCCGCCGTGGTCCCTCCGAACTGGGATCGTCCAGCCGCTCCTCCGGGTCTCCCGGAATGCAGCCAGGACCGACTGGCGCCCAAAGCCTCCGGCCATCAGGGTTCGCCTGTCTTCCGCGACCCGACAGCCCTTCCTCACCCACCGAATTCGAGGCGTCCATGCACCTCGCCGAACTCAAGGCCAAGACACCGGCCGATCTGCTGTCCTTCGCGGAATCGCTGCAGATCGAGAACGCTTCTTCCCTGCGCAAGCAGGACATCATGTTCGCGATCCTGAAGAACCTGGCCGAGAACGACCAGGCGATCCACGGCATCGGAACCTTGGAAATCCTGTCGGACGGCTTCGGCTTCCTGCGCAGCCCCGAGGCGAGCTACCTGCCCGGCCCGGACGACATCTATGTCAGCCCGACCCAGGTCCGCCGCTTCGGCCTGCGCACCGGCGACACCGTCGAGGGCCAGATCCGCGCACCGCGCGATGGCGAGCGCTATTTCGCGCTGCTCAAGGTCAACACGATCAACTACGAGGCGCCCGAAGCGGTCCGCCACCGTATCAACTTCGACAATCTCACGCCCCTCTTCCCCGAGCGGCGCCTGAAGATGGAAGTCGAGAACTTCCAGTCCGTCACCAAGAGCCACGCCAAGGATTTCACGCCCCGCGTGATCGACCTGGTCTCGCCGATCGGCATGGGCCAGCGCGCGCTGGTCGTGGCGCCGCCGCGCACCGGCAAGACGGTGATGCTGCAGAACATCGCCAGCGCCATCTCCACCAACCATCCGGAAGTGTTCCTGATCGTGCTGCTCATCGACGAGCGGCCCGAGGAGGTCACCGAGATGGCACGCTCCGTGAAGGGCGAGGTGATTTCCTCCACCTTCGACGAGCCGGCAACGCGCCACGTTCAGGTGACGGAAATGGTGCTCGAAAAGGCCAAGCGCCTGGTCGAGCACAAGCGTGACGTGGTGATCCTGCTCGACAGCATCACGCGCCTCGCACGCGCCTACAACACGGTGGTGCCGTCGTCCGGCAAGGTGCTCACCGGCGGTGTGGATGCGAACGCGCTGCAGCGGCCCAAGCGCTTCTTCGGCGCGGCGCGCAACATCGAGGAAGGCGGCTCGCTCACCATCATCGCGACAGCCCTGGTCGACACCGGCAGCCGCATGGACGAGGTGATTTTTGAAGAGTTCAAGGGGACCGGTAATTCCGAACTCATCCTGGATAGAAAACTGTCCGACAAGCGCACCTTCCCGGCGATCGACATCACCAAGAGCGGCACGCGTCGCGAGGAGCTCCTCGTCGACAAGGGCTCGTTGTCCAAGATGTGGGTGCTGCGCCGTATCCTGAACCCGATGGGCACGCAGGACGCGATGGACTTCCTCCTGGACAAATTGAAATACAGCAAGACCAACCAGGAATTCTTCGACGCGATGAACACCTGAGTCCACACGCGGCGGCAGCGATGCGGACGTTCCGGTTCACTCTCGCTGCCGTTCTCGCGATCGCGGTCGTTCTGGTCGCCGGCCTGTTCGTCGCGGTGCAGTGGACCCTGCCGTCGCGGCACGTGGCGGACGACCTCCCCGGCCTGTCCAGACCGCTCTCCATCACCTTCGACGCGGACGGCATTCCACGCATCCGTGCCGCCACCGACACGGACGCCGCCGAGGCGCTCGGCTACGTCCATGCGCGCGACCGGCTCGCACAGATGGACCTCATGCGCCGGGCGGCCGCGGGCGAGCTCTCCGAGCTGGTCGGCCGCCGTGCGCTCGCACTCGACGAATACGCGCGCGTGCTCGGCACGCGGGAGGCCGCGACCGCGGCCGTGGCGAGCCTGCCGCCGGCGACGCGCGCGTTGCTCGACGCCTATGCGCGCGGCGTGAACGCCTTCATCGCCCGCCACGGCCGCTTCTCCGCGCCGGAATACCTCCTGCTGGGCCCACCCCGCCCGTGGACGCCGGTCGACACCATGCTGTGGGCCGAGACGATGGGGCTCTACCTGTCCGGCAACCTCCGCACCGAGCTGGAACGGCTGACGCTCTCCGCCCGACTCGATCGCGATCGCATCCTGAAGCTCTGGCCGGTGGCCGCGAACGGCACGACGGAGGCCGCCTCGCTCGCGGTTCCCTCGGACGAGGTGCGGCTCGCCGCCGCCACGCTCGCGTCCATCCCCCGCTTCCCCGCCCCTTTCACCCTGCCGGCCACCGCGTCCAACGGCTGGGCGGTCGATGCGGACCACAGCACCACGGGCGCGCCCCTGCTCGCCGGTGATCCGCACCTCGCCTACGCGCTGCCCTGCCTCTGGTATCTGGCCCGTATCGACACGCCGAACGGCACGCTGGCCGGCGCTACCGCGCCGGGAACGCCGTTCCTGGTGATCGGCCGCAACCGCCACATCGCCTGGACCTTCACCACGGCCGCCGCCGACACCGAGGATGTGTTCATCGAGCGCGTGCTCGACCGCGACCACTATGCCGGCCCGGACGGGCCGCTCGTCTTCGGGCACCGGCCCGAGCGCATCCATGTGCACGGCCGTCCCGACGTCGTGCTCGACGTGCGGACCACCCGTCACGGTCCGGTGATCAGCGATCTCGCGCGCGACGACGGTGGTGCTGCGGCACCGGGTCCCGGCCTGGTTCTGGCCGCCCGCATCGCCAGCCTCGACGGCGACAACCGCGCGGCGCTTGGCCTGTCGCTGCTCAACCAGGCGCCCGACGTGGCGGCGGCGGGCGCTGCTGCCGCCAGCATCACCGCCCCGGTGCAGAACCTCATGGTGGCCGACGCGCGCGGGATCGCGCTGTTCACCACCGGCCGCGTGCCCCGCCGCCGCAGCGGCGACGGCGCATTCCCCGTGCCCGGCTGGGACGGCGCGCATGACTGGACCGGCTACGCCTCGGGCGCCGCCCTGCCGACGCTGGTGGCTCCTGCCAACGGCCTGCTGCTCAACGCGAACGAGCCCGTGGGCGGCAGCCCGTCGACGGTGTTCATGGGACGCGATGCGCCGGATGCGTGGCGCGCGCGGCGGATCCGGGCGTTGCTGTCCGCGTCGTCGCGCTTCTCGCCCGACGATTTCGTGGCGATGCAGGGTGACGTGCGGGACCTCCTGCTCGTGCGCCTGCTGCCGCAGATGCTGCGGGGTGCTGCGGCGAATGACGAGCTGTCCTCGGCGGCGATCCGCGAGCTCGGCGACTGGGACGGCTCGATGGGTGCGGGACGTCCGGAGCCGCTGATCGCCGCCTCCTGGCTCCGGGCAGTGGCGCAAACGGTGCTGCGTGCGTCGGGCGACCCGGATGGGGCCGCGTCGCTGCCGGGCGAGGTGGTGCTCGACGCGCTCACGCGGCGCGACGCGCTTCTGTGCGGCGGGTCCTGTTCGACCCTGCTGTCGACCACGCTGCAGCGGACGGTGTCCGCGATCGCCGCATCGCAGGGCGGCGACTCCACCAGCTGGCAATGGGGGCGGGTGCATCACGCGCATTTCCGCAACCCGCTCTGGGGCGGGCTGCCGCTGCTCGGGCGTCTGGGCGGCGCAGATCTCGCGGTGGGCGGAGACGCGAACACGATCGACGCGCAGGGTTTCGTGCCCGGGAGCTTCGCCGCGGTGCACGGGGCGTCGTTCCGGGGGGTCTACGACCTGGCCGATCTGGACGGGAGCCGGTTCGTGATCGCGACCGGCGAGAGCGGGAACCCGTTCAGCCGGCATCTGCTCGATTTCGGGTGGCGGTGGCAGCATATCCAGACGGTGACTTTGGGCGCACAGCCCGCGGCCGTGTCGGCGACGTTGGATCTAAGGCCAGGGGCTCTGCCCCTGGACCCCGCCAGGACAAGCAGTCCTGGACCTGCCAACTAGAAAGTGGGGTCTGGGGTTAAGACCCCAGCGGGTCCAGGGCAGAGCCCTGGCCTTACTTGGAAATCGCCAAATACGCGATATGCCGAGCCTCACGCCGCCCGCGCGCGACGCTATCCAGGATCAGCCCGCACGCGAACGCCAGGAACGCCAACCCCACCAGCCCCGTCGCCAGCACAGCACTCGGCAGCCGCGGCACCAGCCCCGTGCGCAGAAACTCAAGCACCACCGGCACGCCCCAGGCGAGCCCCGCCAGCAGCAGCGCCAGGCCGCACCACGAGAAGAACGCGAGCGGCCGCTCCTGCTTCACCAGGCCGACGATCGTGCGCAGGATCCGCACGCCGTCACGATATGTGCGCAGCTTGGACGCCGAGCCCGGCGGCCGCGCGCCGTAGGCGGTCTGGATCTCGCCCACCGGCATGCGCAGCTCGAGTGCGTGCACGGTGAGCTCGGTCTCGATCTCGAAGCCTTCGCTCAGCGCGGGGAAGGATTTCACGAAGCGGCGCGAAAAGGCCCGGTAGCCGGACAGCATGTCGGTCAGCCGCCGCCCGAAGATTGCGGCCACCAGTCCGGTCAGCACGCGGTTGCCCAGGAGATGGCCGGGCCGGTAGGCGTCGGTCTGCGCGTGGTTGCGCGCCGCGTTGACCATGTCGAGGCCGCCTGTGGTGAGCGCCTCGACCAGGCGGGGGGCGGCGGCTGCATCATAGGTGCCGTCGCCGTCGACCAGCAGATAGATGTCGGCATCGACGTCGGCGAACATGCGGCGGACGACGTGGCCCTTGCCCTGCAGCTCGACGGTCGCCACCGCCGCGCCCGCGGCGGCTGCCACCGCGGCGGTGTCGTCGGTGGAGTTGTTGTCGAACACGTGGATCGCGGCGTGGGGCAGGGCGGCGCGGAAGCCCGTCACGACGCCGCCGATCGCGGCGGCCTCGTTGTAGCAGGGGATCAGCACGGCGACGCGGGGGGCCACACCCATGGCCGCGGCCTCAGAAGCCGACGGGTGCGACGGGTCCGATGATGGCGAACTCGAGCTGGAACAGGAGCGGGATGATGACCACGCGCAGCAGGATCAGCGCCACCAGCGGGCTGAGGTCGACATTGCCGAAATTCGGCAGGATGCGGCGGATCGGCCGGAGCACCGGCTCGGTGACGCGCTCGAGGAAGTCGCCGATCGTCCAGACCATCCGGTTGCGGGTGTCGAGCACGCCGAACGCGGTCAGCAGGTTGAACAGGACGGCGAGGATCAGCGCCCATTTGAACAGATCCAGCACCACGAAGACGAGGTTGAACAGGATCGAGACGAGACTTGGGGCCAATGACCGGATCCACGCGCGGGGGTGAGGGCGCGGAACCTAGCCTCGTGAGGGGCCGCGGGCAACCTGGGCCTGCGATGCGCATTCTCGCCTGACGCCCATGCTTGACGGGGGGGCCCGACCTCATCATGTTCCGCCGCCGCGGCGGCCTCGCTTGGCTGCGTGCGCACAGGCGGGGCTGTAGCTCAGTTGGGAGAGCGCCTCGTTCGCAATGAGGAGGTCAGGGGTTCGATTCCCCTCAGCTCCACCACCGCCTGGTCGTTCCACGCTGCGCGTGTCCGGTCTGCGCCCGGCCTGCCGGAGCGCCGCGACATTGGTGCTGGCCGATGACGGCGCGCTCGTTCCAGCGAGCGGAATGAGCGGGTCTTCGACTATTCCCCCTACGGCTGCGGTGTTCGGGATCGCAAGACGTATCGGTTTCAGAACGTATGCCATCTTAACGGCCGGTTCATGGATGTTACTTCATGGGATCATCCTGGCGGTTCGTTGCAAGGTCGCCGGCGACCCAGGCCGGATCGGAGCCGCGCAGGGTCGGTCGCGGATGCTGCTGCGCCGCCGGGCGAACGCGCGCGGCACGACCGCGGGGCAGCGGTCTGCGCTGGTCGGCTCGGCGCAAGCGGACCAGAGTAACAAGAACGTGATCTTACCGGTCAAGCCTGAGGGCGCTCCAGACTCTTGCGTCGACGGCGGCGGGGGCCGGGTGTCCGCCTCCTGGCGCGCGCTAGCCTTACCGGCGCGATCTCCGGTGTCGTTCGGGCGCTCCGGACACACAGGATTGCATTTTCGTCAACGTTCACGGCGTCTTGCGGGCGCGGATCCGACGCCGCCCATTCCAATGAATGAGAAGTTCCTTGAGGTGTGATAACCCAGACGTGTAAGTTTCCCGCGTCGCGTGGGTTCGAATGTGTTCGAACACGCCATCGCGCTACGCCGAGAAACGGCTGTCATCACCGTCGGATTGACTCCGGTCGACCCTGACAACGATATGCGGCGTGTGTCGCGCCTGCGGGCTCAGCATTTCAACCGCGTTCGGGGAGGATCGATCATGTCCGACGACGACACCCCCCGGGACATCATGGTCCAGAAGAAGCTGAGTTTCGCGAAGTCGCGCCGGGGTGCCGAATCCCGGGTCGCCGCGTTCGCGGGCGGCGTGGCGACGGATCTGCGCCACAGTGCCGAGGACCCGGGTGCCGAGGACCCGGGTGCCGAGGACCCGGGTGCCGAGGACCCGGGTGCCGAGGACCAGGGTGCCGACGACCTGGGTGCCGATGCGAGCGACGGCTTCCAGGAAGAACCGGCCGACTCCGCCCTCCCGATCGACAGCGACACAGACATGATCGATGCGATGCCAGAACATTTCTCCGGCGATGACGCGCCGCGGCCGGACCCGGCTGAGGCGTCGGCTCCACAGCCGGCGACGACCGGCCTGCACGAGGTCGGCTGCATCGACAGCTACGGCTTCAGCCACGCCGCCGGCGCATGGATTGCGATCGGCTGGGTGCCGTGCCTGCCCTCCACGGTTCACGAGTGCGACGTCACCATGTATTTCGCGCGCGCCAGCCTGACCGGGCGTTGCTACCGGGCACCGTTCTACCGGGCCGATCTGGGCGCCGGGCGGGAAGGCGTGATCGTGCTCGCGGGCTGCGCCGGGCGCGATCTCGGCCCGCTGGTCTCGCTCACGCTCACCTGGGACGACGACGATGACGCGCGGCTGTTCTCGACCGAGCAGGTCGAGCATCTCACCGACACGCCGATCACGGGGGCGGCCCGCACGCTGCTCACCAACGCGCCGCGCGATGTCGCCTCGCTGGCGATCCTGCGCGCGCTGTCGCAGCCCCGCTTCGGCGGCAACTCGACGCTGCACGAGGTGGGGGCGCCCATCCACATGGCGGTGGACGAGGTGATCCGCTGCGGCGATGCCGGCGTGGTGCTGATCGGCTGGTTCGTGGCCGAGGAAGGAGCCGCGCGGCGCATCCTGCTGCGCGCCGGGCAGAACAGCTTCGAGGTCGAGCTGTCGCGCGCCATCCGGATCCGCCGCGAGGACGTCTCGTCCAGCATCATGGCCCAGCACGGGCTGCACGAGCCGGCGCCGGGCTACATTCTGTTCGTGCCCGGTGTCACCGAGTTCGACGACAAGGCGCATCTGCAGATCGAAACGCGCGACCTGTCGGTGGGCTACGTGGCCCTGCCCAAGCCGCGCCTGCGCGGTGTGCCGGCGATGCGCCGCATGCTGGAAGCCTTCGCACTGCGCTACGAGGATATGGTGCGCGCCTACGACCGCGTGATCGGCCCCGCGATCGGCGGCCTGAACGCCGAACGCCTGCGGACGCGCGTTCCCACCGCCGACTACGTGTTCGGCGTGCAGCCGGCTGACCCGGTGGTGTCGGTGATCGTTCCGCTCTACGGGCGGATCGATTTCATGGAGTATCAGCTTGCACTCTTCTCGCGCGAGAAGAGCAACGTGCACCACGAGTTCATCTACGTGCTCGACGACCCGTCGATCCGCGTCGAGACGCTGACACTCGCAGAGAGCTGCTTCGCGCGGTTCGGCCTGCCGTTCCGCGTGGTGGCCCTCGAGCGCAATGTCGGTTACGCGCCCGCCAACAATGCCGGGCTGCGCTCGGCCCGCGGCCGGCTGATCTGCTTCCTGAACTCCGACGTGTTTCCCGGTAACGACCATTGGCTCGACGCGATGGTGGCGCGCCTCGACGCCGACCGCCAACTGGGCGCCGTCGGCCCCACGCTGTTGTTCGAGGACGGCACCGTGCAGCATCGCGGCCTGACCTACGAGCCGCTGCAGGAGTTCGCCCGCTGGCTGTTCCCGATGCATCCGGGCAAGGGCATGCGCATCCCGCACCGGCGCGGGCTCGAATACCACCGCGCGATCACCGGCGCCTGCATGGTGATGACGCGTGCGCTGGCCGAAAGCCTCGGCGGATTCGACGAGACCTTCGTGATCGGCGATTTCGAGGATTCCGATCTGTGCCTGCGCATCGGCGCGCGCGGCCTGAGCTGTGCCGTCGACCTCGACGTGCATCTCTACCATCTCGAACGCCAGTCGCAGGGCGACATGTCGAACGCGTGGCGCTTCAACCTCACGCTCTACAACGCCTGGGTCCATGAGGGCCGCTGGCGTTCCCTCCTCACGGGCGACCAGCTCGCCCACGCAGCAGACTAGCGAGCCGACCCGCCATGCCAGAAAGTATGCTGAGCGCCTCTCAAGGCCTGGCGCCGGGCGCCGCCCGCGCTCCGGGCGACCTGCATGTCCTGGTCGCCTCGCACAGCCACCCGATCGTGTCGAAGGGCGGCGCCGAGATCGCGGCGTTCGAGATGTTCCGCGGCCTACAGGCAACCGAGGGTTTCTCCGCATCCTTCCTGGGCTGCTCGCGATCGAACTCCTATCGCCGGCTCGGCCAGGGCATCACCCAGCCCTTCTCCGAGGACGAGTACATCTACAGCACCTCGGGCTTCGACTGGTTCAAGTTCGCCAATCTCGATCCCAAATTCCCGCGCGAGTTCAAGGCGCTGCTGCGCGACCTGCGCCCCGACGTGGTGCATTTCCACCACTACATCAATTTCGGTCTCGAGGCGCTGCTCTACGTCAAGGAGGCGCTGCCCGACGCGAAGGTCCTGCTGACGCTCCACGAATATCTGCTGATCTGCAACCATCTCGGCCAGATGATCAAGACCGAGAAGGGCATGCTCTGCAACAAGTCGGGACTGGTCGACTGCGCCACCTGCTTCCCGCATCTCCAGCCGGCCGACTTCATGCTGCGCAACATGTACGCGCAGCGCTTCCTCGAGGCCGTCGACCACTACATCTCGCCGTCGCACTTCCTGGCCGAGCGCTACATCGCCTGGGGCGTGCCGCGCGAGAAGATGAGCGTGCTCGAGAACGTCATCCGGCCGCACGCGACCGCGGGCGGGGCGGCGGCCAGCGACGCGGCCCTGCAGGAGACGAAATCGGCCAACCCGGCGCGCCGCGCGCCCAATCGCGTGATCCGTCTCGGCTTCTTCGGCCAGATCTCGAAGCTCAAGGGCATCAACGTCATCTTCGATGCGGCCAAGCTGCTCGAGCGCGACGGCGTCACCAACGTCCTGTTCGAGATCCACGGCGACTACCGCTCGCAGCCGGCCGACTTCCAGGCGGATTTCCTGCTCCGCCTCGACAATGTCGGCGACAACGTCCGCTACCACGGTCCCTATCAGAACGAGGCCGTCGACAAGCTGATGCAGTCGGTCGACGTGGTGCTGGTCGCGTCCACCTGGTGGGAGAACTCGCCGGTCGTGATCCAGGAGGCGCTGCGCAACCGCCGCCCGATCATCTGCTCGGATATCGGCGGCATGGCCGAGAAGGTGCGCGACGAGATCGACGGGCTGCACTTCCCCGCGAACTCGCCGCTGGGCCTCGCCAACGTGATCCGCGATCTCGCCAAGCGCCCCGGGCGGCTCGGCCAGCTCGTGGAAACCATGGCCGAGCCGATCAGCGCCGACGAGGTCATCGCCCGCCACGCCGATCTCTACCGCGTCTTGCAGGCGGCGCCCGCAACCCACGCTCCGGAACAGAGGGTCAGTCCATGACGATCAAAGGTTCGCTGGATCAGCTCACCACCAAGGGTGCGCAGGGCTGGATCTACGCCAAGTCCGAGAGCGGGCCGGTGGTCGTCGAGGCCGTGCTGCACCATCGCGTGGTAGGCGAGGCGCTGGCCGACATCTACCGCCACGACCTCGCCGCCGTGGGTTTCGGCGACGGGCGCTGCGGCTTCACCATCGATTTCGACATGCCGATCGAGGCCGCCTACCTGCCGCTGGTCACCGTGCGCCCCACCGGCGGCGATGTGGAGCTGCCCCGCTTCTCGACCTCCGGCTTCACCGATTTCCTGTCCGGCCTCTACACCGCGCTGCCGCTGACCGGCCGCCAGAAGAGCGTGTACGGCGGCCTCTGGACCGACCGCACCGACGCGCTGAGCCTGCTGGCCGGCCGCAAATCGCTTGACCGCTTCTCGGGCGAAGCGGCCCGCGTGCTCGAGCACCTGATCGTGCACGGCCATGCCCTGATCGACCTGCCCTACGGCGAGGCGCCCGACATCGAAGGCCACGACGTGAGCGAGCTCGAACGCACGCTCGGCGGCGTGTTCTTCCGCCACCTGGTGCAGGACATCCTGACCGCGTCCTTCGACGACGTGCCCGTCCTGATCAGCGGCCGCGTGCTCACCGGGAGCCAGCGCGAGTTCCGCCAGCCCTCCACCGGCCAGCACCTTTCCTCGCCGGTCGAGAGCCTGGCGCTGATCGCCTCGAACGGCAACTCGCCAAGCTCGATCGAGCTGATCCGCGACAGCCACAACTTCCCCGACTTCACCTCGAGCGGCGATCCGCGCTGGCTGCTCCCCGCCGGCAGCTCCGCCCTGTCGCACGCCGCCTCGATCGGCGCGCCGATCGAGATCGTGACGCTGCGGGCCAACCAGGTGGCGATCCTCGCATCGGGCACGATCTACCGGGTGCTGCACCCGTCGGCGGACGGTACGGTCGAGGCGCTGACCATCCCGCGGCGTCGCCAGCCGGTACGGCAGGATGTCGGGCGTCCCTATTGCGAGGCGTCGAATGTCGGGGGCCGGATCGCGCTGCCCACCGCCGCCTGACGCCAAGGCCCGGCCGCCTCCGTCTCCGGAGGGAGGGAGCCGGACTTGCACCTCCCCTATCGTGCGGTTAGACCCGCGGATGGTCGTCCCTTTCCTGACCGCACCCGAGGCTTTCTGACATGCTCGCGACGACGGCGGATGGTGTTGGTGGCCGCAGTGACGAGGTCATCTGCGTTCGGACGAACCAGTACGACGACCATCTCGACCGGTTCATCGACGAGACGCTGCTCCCCACGGGGCGGCGGGTGGTGCTGCTCGCGGACGAGGGTTCGGGACCGGTCCGCTCGCCCGACCACCGCGAGAAGATCGTGCTCCACCCCGCCGAGCAGGGCCTGCACATGGGTGCCGACACCATGTGGCGCTGCGGCGATTACGGCCTCTACGCGGCGATCGCCGCCCTGCCGGACGCGAGCCATTTCTGGCTGATCGAGCCCGACGTGCGGATCCACGGCGACAATCCCACTGCCTTGTTCGACGGCGCCGATGCGTCGCGACCGCGCGCGGATTTCGTGACCGCCTGGTTCGTGACCGCCTCGCCCGAGTGGTCGTGGTACGGCACCATCACCCCGTTCTTTCCCACCACCTGCAACTGCATGCTGCAGCTCGCGCGCTTCTCGCGCCCTTTCATCGAGGCGTTGTTCGAGGCGCGCGTGGCGCTGTCGGGGCGCTTCGCCGCCGAGGAGCGGCCGAGCTCGGCCTGGCCCAACGACGAGGCCTTCATCGGGGCCGTGGCGCACACGCAGAACTTCCGCGTCGAGACGCTGGCGCAGCACGCACCGGGCTTCTCCACGGACGGCACCTTCACCTTCCTGCGGCCGACCTCGGGCACGTACCTGCACGCGGCCCCGAACGACGACCGGATCTACCATCCCGTCCTGTACGGGCAGAGCTTCCTGAACCGGGCGCGGCTCTACCTCAACGAACGCGTCGAGGCGAACCGCAGCGTGCGCGAGTTCATCCGCGATCTGCCGACGCCCTTCATCGGGCAGGTGATGGCGGAGGTCGGCGACGAGGCCGGGCTCGCCTTCTACGACGACGTGAAGCTCGGCGCGCATCGCGTCGCCCGACGCGCGGCGGCCGGGTGAATGCTGACCTCGGCGACCATGACCGGCCTCGGCTGCATCCCGATCCGCAGCTGGACGCGGATCCGCAACCACGGTGACCAGCTCAGCGCCGATCTGGTCCGGCTGATGTTCCAGGCCGAGCCCGTGCAGGTGTCGGCGGAGCAGCCGCACGTGCTCGGCGTCGGCAGCAACACCTTCATGGCCAACGCCCACAGCACGCTCTGGGGCTGCGGCGTGCTGAACCGGCAGGTGGGCCTGCAGGACCTGGCGCCGCACCAGATCCGCGCTCTGCGTGGCCGGCATTCGGCCGATGTGCTGGTGGCGCACGGCACCGCCGTGCCCGACATCCCGCTCGGCGATCCGGGCATCTTCGCGGCCGAGCTGCTGCGCCGCCAGGGTCTCGGGCCCCGTCGCCGGTCGCGGGTCGTGGTGGTGCCGCATCACGGCTCGATCCGAAATCCCGCCTTCGCGGACATGGCGCAGATGGACGGCGTCACGGTGATCGACACGCTGAACAACGACTGGGGCCTGCTGCAGGACATCGCGGGTGCCGACATCGTCGTCTCGGAAAGCCTGCGCGGCCTGATCTACGCCGAGAGCTTCGGCAAGCCGTCCGTCTGGATCAGCAACAACGAGGACCCGAGCTGGACCTTCAAGTTCCAGGACTGGTTCAGCACGACCTTCAACCCGCAGTTGCGGCCGGCGCAGATCACCGGCGACATCGCCCGGCTCACGCGCCAGGCCGAGCTGCGCTACTCCAAGATCGACCGCGACCAGCTGCTCGCCTCGTTCCCCCACGACCAGGCGGTGGCGGTGCCCGAGCGGCTGATCCGCTACGAACGCTGTCGCGAATTGTCGCCGGCCACCGTGTTCGGCGATGACAGCCTCGCCGGCGCGTTCGACGTGCTGCAGGCGCGGGGTGGCGACCCGCACCATTTAGCCGACGCGTTCAACCACATCCGTGGCCGCGTGGCCCAGATCCTTGACCTGTGGGCCGAGCGTCCGTACGTTTGCGTGGCCGACCGACGGACCGCCATCGTCCCCACCGAGGCGCAGAAGCAGGTCGTCGCACGCGAACTCGACCGGCGCGTGGAGGTCGATTTCGCGGTGTTCGTCGATCGGGCCTCGCTCGCAGGCCACGGCGCCGCCGGCATCGAGCTCGCGGCCGGGGTCTGGTTCCATGGCCACGAGCGATCGCTGGATGGCTGCCTCATGCTGCGGCCCTCGCTCGACCCGTTCGGCGACAACCACGCCGTGTTCGCCATATAGACCGCTCACCTACCAGTTCGCGACATCGCCCCTCAACTCAAGTCACGAAGCGAGGCTCCAGTGCCGTCCGACACAGCGCCGTCAGACACGCGGGACGATCTCCGCCTCGCCGCCTTCTCCGCCCATGGCCGCGACTGGAACGAGGCTGCCCGCGCCTGGGAACTCTACCGCACGCACTTCCCCGATGATCCGGACGGCTTCGTGTTCGGCACCGTGTCGCTGCGCGAGGCAGGCGAGCACGCGCGCGCGCAGGCGCTCGCCGACAGCGTGCTGGACGTGTTCGCCGGCCATTCCCGGCTGTTCGTCGAGCGCGGCCTGATCTGCTTCATGACGCGCGACTGGCCGGAGGCGAAGCGGCGGTTCGACGCCATCCGCCGCAAGTTCCCGCACGAGATCGACGGCTATGTCCGCGGCTCGGAAGTCGCGCTGAACATGGGCGAGCACGAGGAGGCGCTGGCGCTCACCGAGGCCGTTGTGCAGCGCCACCCCGACAGCCGGAACCTGCTGGAGGATTATGCGACGCTGGCCGAGCGGCTGGCCGCCCCCGAGCGCGCGGCCGCCGCCTGGGGTGCGCATCGCGAACGCTACGGCGAGGAGCGGGCGTATCTGGGCGAGGCGCGCGCACTGGCCGACGGCGGCGACCCGGCCGCCGGCGCCGCCCTGCTCGACCGGGCGGCGACGCTGTTCCCAGGCTCAGGCGCGCTCGTGCTGGAGCGCGCGCGCATGGCCGCGCGCCGGGCCGACTGGGCCGACGCCATCGCGCAGTGGACGCCGTTCCGCGACCACCCCGAGCACGGCGCCGAGGCGCGCTCGCGCCTGGCCGATGCCGAGCGGTTCATGGCGGGTGGCAGCCCGGGTGCGGCGGTCGCCGCCGGCCACGTGATCGGTCACGATCTCGCCTCGCTCGTCGCGCGACGTTGGACCTTCCGCTTCAAATCGGGGCAGGTGATCGCGCGCAACATGGCGCTCGCCGAGAACGGCGCGGTTTGGAACCATTACGGCGCCGAACGCGCCTGGGACGTGCGCGACGGCCGCATCCGCCTGCTCGACGAGACCGGCTTCGTGGCCGTGCAGTTCAACACGGTCGAGACCGGCGAGGACGGGCTGCTCCGCCTCGTCGGCCGCGACTGCTTCCACCCCACGCAGGACTGGCACTTCGTTCTCGAGGAGCAGCGGCCGTCGATCGCGACGGTGCTGAACGCCTTCGAGAGCCTCGGCGACAATTGCGAGTTCGGTCTCGTGCAGCGCTTCTACCGCGTCGAGCCGCTGGCCCTGCTGCGCTTCAACTGGTCGGGCTACGAGCAGCTGCTGACCGCTCTCGCGACCAACTTCGCCGAGCTCGACAAGCCCGACTGCGTGCGCGCGAGCCGCGGCTTCGACGGTGAGCTGATCGGCCATGTCGACGCCTACGAGTTCTTCTACCACACGCACCGCTACAACGCGGATATCGACACCGCCGCCTTCGAGCGGACCGAGGCGGGACGGCTCCGCTACCTCGCCGACATGCTGATGGAGAATATCGAGGACGGCCGCAGGATCCTGGTCCGCAAGGGCGAGGGGCAAGCGGAGCTCGACAAGATTCTGCGCCTGCACGACTGCCTCAAGCGGATCGGCGACTGCACGCTGCTCTGGGTGACGGAGGCCGACGATGCGCATCCGTCCGGCACGGCGGAGTGGGTCGGGCCGCGCCTGCTGCGCGGCTATGTCGAGCGGTTTTCCCCCTACGACGCGGCCGGGCGTTCCCTGTTCGCCTCCTGGGCGGACATGTGCGTCAACGCCCACCGGCTCGTGCATCCCGAGGCCTGGACGCGGCAGCTCCGCTCGTTCTGAACGGGTCGCCCGCAACCGGCCGCTGGCCAGCGCGTATCCCGTATCATGCCAGATACGGCAGCCGACTCGGCGACACGTTCGACCGACCCGTTCCAGGTCGGCGACCCCGTGCTCGTCTACGACACGGGCCGTGACGGCTGCGAGCCGGGCGACGTGCCGGACGCGCCCGCCAGAGCGTTCCGCGACGCATCAGGGACGATCCATTTCTTCGCGGCGTCGGCGACCAACCGCGCCATGCTGGGTCGCTCGTTCGACACGCTGCAGCGCGACTGCACTTTGGTCATGGAGAGCACCCATGACCGCGACCCGTCGCACTACGCGGATTTCGGCTGGCTGACCGGGTTCTTCGCGGAGGGCAGCACCGTGCACGCCCTCGTGCACAACGAATATCACGGCTGGATGGCTCCCGAGCGCTGCCCGTCGCGCAAGGTCGAGAATTGCTGGCAGAACGCGATCACGCAGGCGGTCTCGGAGGATGGCGGTTTGCATTTCCGCCTGCGTCCGGGCAGCCATGCGCTCGTGGCAGCGTTGCCCGACCGCTTCGATCCGAACGCGCCGCACCTGGTCGGCGTCTTCAACCCGACCAACATCATCAAGATCGATGACCACTACTTCGCCATGGCGACCGCGATCACCATCGACGATGCCGATCACGCCGGGATCTGGCTGATGCGCACCACCGACCTGGCGGAACCGGCCTCGTGGCGCGGCTGGGACGGACACGATTTCACCGTCGTGTTCGTCGATCCCTATCGGCATGACGCGAGACCGCGCGCCGCTCATCTGTGCGCGCCGGTGGGTCGGGACGTGCTGCCGTTCAGTCTCGGCAGTCTCTTGCAGGTCCCGTCCCGGAACATGTTCGTGCTGATCACGCGTTCGCAGCTCTGGGATGTCGAGAAGACCGGTCGCGAACCCGGCGCCTATGCGTCGGTGTCGCGCGACATGATCCGCTGGTCCGCGCCAGCCCTGCTCCTGTCCGACGCGCAGGCCGCCCCGGACGGGCCGGCCCAGCTTTACCCGTCGCTGATCGACCCGGACGCGCCCGATCCCAACTACCAGACGCTCGGCGAGAACGCGCGGCTCTACACGATGGTGGTCCAGCCCGGGCGCGGCGAGGCCGGCTGGCAGTTGTTCAGCCGTGCGGTCCGCCTCGATCTCGCAGCCCTGGAGCGCGCACTTCCGTGATCGCCGCTAGAGCCTGAAGAGATCTTCTTTTTCTGAAGAAAAAGAAGCAAAAAGACTTTGTACGTTAGGACGCAACAGGTGGCTCCTGTCGGATGCCAATCGGAAAGAAGTTCTTTGGTTCTTTCTTTCAAGAAAGAACAAGTCTTCATTCCGCGCCGACCTGGTAGCCGTCCTCGCGCGCCGCTTCCAGCGCCAGCCGGCAGAGGATGAGCCACCCCGGAAAATCAATCTCGTCCTTGCGCGCGGTGGGCGACACGCGGGCGATGTTGCCCACGTAGAGGCCGCGCGAGATCCGCTCCACCGTGCCGATCGCCGCTTCGTCGTCCGGCACGCGAACGCACATTAGTGGCGCATCGCCGATCGACTCGATCGCCAGGCGCAGCGCGTAACGTTCGTGGTCCGCGATCGCGCCGTCGCGCGGCTTGTAGACGAGGATCTTCCACGGCTCCTCGAGATCCTGCAGCAGCCGCTCGCGCAGGAACTGGACGGCCGCAGTCTGGCGGCTGAAGATCCGGGGGAACTGCTCCTCGTTGTAGGGGACGAAGGTGTGGCTCTCCAGCCAGTGCCGGCGGTCGCGCAGCGTGTACTCGTTCCCCGGCTGACCGGTCAGCTCGGTGTTCTCGGGCTCGCCCAGGCCTTCGAAGCGGGCGTAGAGCGCCTCGATCAGCAGCGGCACGGCGACCGCTCCCCAGCGATAAAGGCCGATCGGCTCGGCGCCATGGTATCGCTGGAAGATGCCGAACTCGCAGTTGTCGCCGAGGCTCTCGAAGCACATCGCCAGCGCCTTCGGGTCGAGCGCGTGGGCGGCGACCACTTCGCCCGCCTGCGGCGCGCGTGAAGCGGCGGGGTTGGCCGCCGCCGCCATGCCGTCGGACACCTGGCTGTGCCACCGCGCGTCGCCGAGACGGTCCTGCGCCTCGACATTGCCCGGATACGCGTCGACCACCGCCTGCCACCGCCCGAGCGCCAGCCGCCATTCGGCCCGCCCGCTGGCCGCCCGCGCCTGCTCGCAGAGGATCGTCTCGGTGGGCTCGGCGCGCGCGAGATAGGCCGTGGTCGCCGTCTCCGCCTCGTCGAACTTCCCCGCCGCGTTCAGGCATGTCGCCAGGTGCTCGACCGGGGCGGCACCTGCGTCGTCGCGTTCCGCCACGCGGCGCCACATGTCGGCCGCATCGCGCCACGCGCCGCGCCGCTCGTAGAACTCGGCGGCCAGCGTGAGCGTCCAGGCGCTGTCGCCGGCGACCCGCCGTGCCTCGAACAGGAAGCCCGCCGCCTGCGCCTGCTCGCCGAGCTCCTCGGCCACGGCGGCACTGCGCCAGAGCGCCTCGAGGCTGCCCGGGAAATGCGCGCGCACGCGCTGCCAGCGCTGTGCCGCCTCCGGCCAGTCGCGCGTGACGAACGGCACCAGCGCCCATTCGGACGCGATCCGCCATTCGTGCGGGAAGCGCCCGATCACGGCGCCGCCGGCCCGGTCGGCCTCGCCCAGCCGGCCCGCCTCGCGATAGCTCAGGATCAGCAAGCCCCACGCCTCGCCGTCGTCGGGCGTGGCGGCGGTGAAGCGTTCCCAGTCGGCGACGGCGTCGGACCAGCGCCCGGCCAGCGTGCTCGCGAGCGCCGCCGCCCTGAGCGAGCCCGCCTCCTGTCCCGGCTCCACCACAAGCTCGCCGTCCATCCGCCAACTCCAGTCCGAAGCCGCCTGGTTTTAGGCCGTTCGCGCCAGGGTTGAAAGTGCGTCCGCTTCGCGCCGACATGGACCGACGGTGGGTCCTCGGGTCATACTGGGAGCCGCCAGGCGGCCATCACAACGAGAGCAGGAACCACGTGTCTGTATCGGCGAGCGGCGCATCTTCCCCGGAGCAATCGCGGCACGAGCTGTTCGAGGCACTCGGCCGGCGGGACTGGCCGGCGACGATCGCCGCTTGCGCCGCCCTGCGCGAGGCCGATCCTCACGATCCGGACGGCTACGTGTTCGGCGTCGTGGCGTCTCGCGAGCATGGCGAGCTCGATGCCGCCAAGGCGCTCGGCGTGATCGGAACCGAACGTTTCCCGCACCACCCGCAGATGTTCAACGAGACCGCGCTGATCTTCTTCTTCACGCGGGAATGGGCGAACGCCAAGACCTCGTTCGCCGACATCCGGGCGCGTTTCCCGGACTACATCGAGGGCTACACGCGGGGTTCGGCAGCCTGCCGCGAGCGCGGCGAGAACGACGAGGCGCTCGCGATCCTCGAGCAGGCCTGCGACGTGTTCGCAGGCGATCTCGGCATTCTGCGGCAGACGGCCGACTACGCCGAGACGATCCATGAATGGGACCGGGCCGCCGCGCTCTGGAACCGCTTCCGCACCCGGTCCCCGGTGCCGGAGGCCTATGACGGCGAGGTCCGCTGCCTGTTCCACGCCGGTCGCGTGGCGGAGGTCGACGCCCTGAAGGCGGAGGCGGCGACGCTCGCCTCGCGCCACGCCGGCGCGGGCGCCGAGCTCACCGCACGCGAGATCGCCGCCCGCTTCGAGAGTCTCGGCGGCGGATCGCTGCGCGACGACCTGTGGGGGTTCGGCTGCGAGTTCGGCTACTACCAGCGCACGCTCGACCTCGAGCCGCTGCACTTCCTGCGCTGGGCCAGCATTCCGCCCGACAAGCTGCTGCAGGGCCTACGTGATCGTTTCGACGGTATTTCCGATCCCGACCAGATGGTGTTCATCGACAACGACGACCCGATCTGGAACGTCGTCCACACCGGCTACGGTATCCGCATCGACCATACCGGCCTGTTCAAGAAGGATTTCGCGGAAGGCCCCGCCCGCGCGCGGCTGGTGACGCATATGAGCTACCTGCGCGACAAGTTCCTCGAAGACCTGGAGGATGGAGAGAAGATCTTCGTCTACCGCACCTTCGACCACGTGATGCCCGCGGTACAGGTCGCGGAACTGGCCTCGCTCATCAAGGGATACGGTCCCGGCCAGCTCCTCTATGTCAGGCTGGCGGCGGACGACCGGGAAAAATTCTCGGTCGAGCGCGTGTCGGACAACCTGCTGGTGGGCCATATCGACTTCTTCGCGCCGCAGCCCGAGGCGCGCCTCGTCGCCAATGACGAGGGATGGGGCCGGATCTGCAAGCGTGCTTTGGAACTGATCGATCCCTGAGCTAGTGCACCTGGCCGGTCAGGAGGAATGTCGAGAGGCTGTCGACCAGCACATGCGCCTCGGCAGCCTCGCCGGTGGTGGCGAAGGATTTCGGGCCCGAGGCAACATACTCCGCCGCCGTGACGCCGGCGCCGCCCGCGAACGTCACGCGGCCGGAGCTCTTCTGGACGACATCGATCGCGCACCCTTTTCCCAGCCCCGACGGCACCGTCCAGGTGACGTTCGCCCGTCCCGTATACTCCACCGTGGTGCCGCAATCGGCCGGCGCGAACATGGTGCGTCCCGGACGCGTCGTGACCGGCGTGGCCGCCAGCCGCGTCGTGGTGACGATGTTCAGGTTGGCCGGCACCGCCGTGCCTGACGCCGCGGGCGCCGAATGCGCCGTGCTGAACGTCACGCCGGGCACACTCGCGTAGCCCGCGCCGCCATTGTCGATGGCGACGCCGGCAACACCGAAATTGGTCCCGTTCATCGTGCCACCCGAACCGCCCGGCTGGACGATCGACAGCGTCGCGGGGATCGAGGGGACGGTCACGCCGTCGTTGTTCAGCGAGATCGCGGTGATGGCGCCGCGCGTGCCCACCGATCGGATGTCGATGGTGAAATCGGTGTTCCCGCGCTCGTCTTTGACCGGCACGTTGCGGGCAACCCTGTAGCCGCTCCCCGCACGTCCGAGCGATCCTTCGCCCGCGACATACAGCGCGCTCACATGTCCGGTCGCAGTGGTGCCCCCCCCGGGCGGGGCGGAGAAGGCGAGCGTCGGCGTGTAGGCGGTTCCGTTCATGTAGTAGTTGCCGCCGCCGGCGATCGCCACGCGCGACACCGTGTCGCTGGTGGTGATGCCCTCGAGCCCGAGTGCGACCCGGAAACTGGAGCCGCCGAGCGTCGAATAATCCGTGTAGGACGAGGGCGTCGAGAGGACGCCCTGGAACGTGCGGGCGTCGAGGCCGAGGCTGACGCCCGTATCCACATGGATTTTGCCCGACACGAACGACCACGGCGTCGGGCTGTCGAACATCTTCCTGGCGCCGTTGGGAAAGTTGCGGACATCGATGTCGGTGTTCGGCATCGAGACCGACCGCACGCTGCTGGTGCCGTCGACCCTGAAGCCCGAATTCGTCGCGACATCGCCGTGATCGCGCCAGCGAAAGCCCTCGAAGAACGGCGTGGGGTTGGTGCCGGTGATGAGAAAGGCATCCGTCATCGTGACGCCGTTCGGCATCTCGATATGCAGGTCGAAGTTCGGCTGCAGGGTGGCGCCACCCGGCTCATCGTAGAGAATGACGCCGTAGGCGCTGTCGGTCGCCGCATAGCCGGTGACGATCGTCATGCGGCTGACATTGCCGACCCACAACGGAACATGGGCGCCGAAGATGCAGTCCAGGAAGAGGCTTTCGTTGAAGCTCTCCGGCTGGTCGCGGGGTTCGCCGTTGGTGACGTAGGGCGAGGTCGCCGGGAAATGGTGGTAGCCGTCCATCGCGACCGCGTAGCCGTCGGAGTTGTTGTTGTAGAAATGGATCTTGCTGAACTGGCTCGTCTCCGACTGCTCGTCGAGCATGCCGGCGATCGTGTAGAAGCCGGAGATCAGGAAGTCGCTGAACGAGTTGTTGTCGGAACTGTTGACCGACGCGTTGCCGGTGCGGCCGATCTGCAGCCCGGCGGACGGCATCGCGTAACGGTCGCCGAGGATGCCCACGCCGGACCAGCGCAGCCAGGCCGAGCCGAGCGCGTCGACCACCGGCTGCCCCGCGTTGACCCCCCACAGCATGCCCTGGCCGGTGATCTTCAGGCTGCTGTAGCCGAAGCCGGCCAGGTTCACGGTCCGCACCATGTACATGCCGTCGGGAAAGTAGACGCTGCCGACATTGTAGTTGGCCAGACCCATGCGGTGCTCGGCAGCCGCGATCGCCCTGTTGATCGCGGCGGTGTTGTCGGTGCCGACCTCCACGATCTCGGTCACGCCGTCGAGCCTGGTGGCGGAAGCGGTCGCGAGCGTCACGTGCCGCGCGTCCGTGGTGCCGGAGATCACCGACACCAGGCCCGCGCCCCCGACGCCTGCGCCCGGCACCACGATCGTCTTGCCGACCATGGCCGGGCCGAACACGTCGATGCCCGCTTCCAGCGTCTCGCCGCCCGCCTTGATGGTGTAGCGCGTGTTCGCGAGCTGGCTCATATCCGCCACCGCGCCATAGTCGGCGACGTTGATCGTGTCGGCTGCCATCGCGGCCAGCGTGCGGGCCGTGGTGGCTCCGGTCGCGATGACGGCAGAGCCGGAGGTGATAGTCTGCGCACGCGCGGCCGACAGGGCCAGCGCAGACACTGAGAGCTTGCACAAGGCGAGCATGAACCTGGATCGGCGACGCAGGAGCGGTCTGCTGATCATATTGTTCTCATCCGGCAGCATGTCTCTGTTGCAGTGGAGGCGAAGAAGGCCAGGGCTCTGCCCTGGACCCGCCAAGGGGTGGTCACCCCTTGGATCCCCCACACTTAAACAAATGGGTTCTAAGGGCGACTGCCCTTAGCGGGGTCCAGGGGCAGAGCCCCTGGCCTTCTTCGAAGTCGCCAGCGGACAATCAGACCGCCGCCTCGTTCAGCACCCGCGTCACGTCACCCCGCCACACCCGCTCGCAGCGCTCCAGCCAATGCTCGGCCTGGGTCGGCGCGCCCCCGGCGATGGCCGCCAGCGGATCGAGACACGCACCCTCGTCGCGCCCGCGCGCCGCAAGCCCCGCCTGCGCGATCGCTACCACCTCAACCGCCACCTCCCGCAACGTGCGGCCGCCGATTCGCGCCGCCAGTCCTGCGCGCGGCACCACCGGCCGCAGCGCCAGCCAGTCGCGCCAGGAGGGTGCCACGCGTCGCACCATGGCCTCGGCCTCGGCAAGCGCCGCGTCGTCGTACAGCAGCCCCACCCAGAGCGCCGACTGGGCCAGCATCATCGCGGGGCTGCCGGCATCTGCGCCGCGCATCTCGAGAAAACGCTTGAGCCGCACGTCGGGGAACGCCGTGGTCGCGTGGTCGGTCCAGTCCCCCAGCGTCGGCCGCAGCTCACCGAGCGCCGGCTCGCGCCCGGCGATCCATTTGCGGAAGCTGGCGCCGGCCGCGTCGATCAGCTTGCCCCCGCGATTGACGAAATACATCGGCACGTCGAGCAGCCATTCGGCATATGCCGCGAAGCCGAACCCGTCCGAAAACACCACCTCGGGGATCCCCGACCGCGCGTTATCCACATCCGTCCAGACCTCGGCGCGATACGACAGGAAACCGTTCGGCCGTCCTTCGGTGAACGGCGAGTTCGCGAACAGCGCGGTCGCCAGCGGCTGCAGCAGGCAGGCGAGGCGCATCTTGCGCACCATGTCGCGCTCGTCCGCGAAATCGAGGTTCACCTGCACCGTGCAGGTGCGGAACATCATGTCGAGGCCGAGGCTGCCCACGCTCGGCATGTAGCGCTTCATGATATCGTAACGGGTTTTCGGCATCATGGGCATGTCGGACAAGCGTGCGAGCGGGTGGAACCCCAGCGGCGCGAACCCCACGAAGATCGGGTCGGTCGCCTCGCGCAATTCCGTGAAATGCTCGCGCATCTCGCGCGCGGTCTCGTGCAGATCCGCCACCGGTGCGCCCGACAACTCGAACTGCCCGCCCGGCTCGAGCGAGATCGACCGCCCGTCGCGGGCCAGCGCAATCAGCCGCCCCTCGTCCTCGATCCGGCGCCAGCCGAGCGGCGCCAGCCCCTCCATCACCGCGCGGATGCCTGCCGGCTCATAGGGCGGTGGCAGCAGCGTGCGCCGCGAGAAGCCGAACTTCTCGTGCTCCGTGCCGATCCGCCAGTCGGCGCGCGGCTTGCCGCCGGCCGCGAACGCGTCAGCCAAGCGGGCCGCGCTCTCGATCGGCGTCGTGTCTTCGTCACCCGGGTTCGACATCGCTCACTTCGCCTCAACCTTTGCCAACGCCCCTGGGGAACGCCCGCCGGGGCCACCCCAACCATGCGCCGCCGCCAGCACCGCGAGCGCGGCCACGGCAGCGGTGTCGGCGCGGAGCACCAGGGCGCCGAGCGAGACGGGCTGAACAAAGGGAGCCCGCAGCAGTTGGTCAAGTTCCGCGCGGGCCCAGCCGCCTTCCGGACCGATCAGCACGGCGCCAGCGGCGGCGAAAGCCTCGGTCTGCGCGCCGGCGGCGGGCGGGGCCGCGCGCTCGACGGCGAGTGCGATCACCACCGCCGGATCCCACGCCGCGAGCACGGCTGCGAGCGGGCGCGGCTCGGCGATCGCCGGCAGGTCGAGCCGCTCGCACTGCTCGGCCGCCTCGCGCGCGATCAGCGCCAGCCGCGCGGTGTTCACCCTTGCTGCCACCGTGCGCTGCGTCACCACCGGCACGATCGCGCGCGCGCCGAGCTCGGTCGCCATGCGCACCACCAGGTCGGTCGCGTCGCGCTTGAGCGGTGCGAAGATCAGCGTCGGCCCGGCGCTGCCGGCCGCCGGCGGCCGCGTCTGCGCCTCGACCACCAGCGATGCGCGACGCCTGGCCCCGTCCGCAATGCGCGCCGTCCACTCGCCGTCGGTCGCATTGAACACGCGCACCGGGTCACCCGGCGCGGCGCGCATCACGTGCAGCAGGTAGTGCGCCCGGTCCTCGGCGAGCGGGACCGTCTCGCCCGCCACGAGCGGAGTGTCGACATGGAGCCTCGGCGCATCCCGCATCGCGAACCTCTGTTATGCTGGCCTCGTGAGCCGCGCATCCCTCCACCCCCAAGGCGAGCATGGCGACGGGCACGCGTCCGCTCTCCTGGCGCGTCCGCACCCGCGGCTCAAGCGGCGGCGCCCGCCCGCCCGCATGTTCCGGCCCGCGCCATGACCCCGCACCGCGCCGCCGCCGCCCCGCCTCACACCGGCCCGCCTCACGCCGCCCAGCCTCACACCGCCCAGCCTCACACCGGCCAGCCTCACACCGACATCGCCGGCTGGACCGGCCGCCTGCCGCCGCGGCTGCGGGCCTATGCGACGCTCGCCCGCGTCGACCGGCCGGTGGGCACCTGGCTGCTCTTCATTCCCGGCCTGTGGGGCATCCTGCTCGGCCGCGCGCCCTGGCCGGCGACGCTGCGCCTCGTGCTGCTGTTCGCACTGGGCAGCCTGGCGATGCGGGCGGCGGGCTGCGTGGTGAACGATATGTGGGACCGCGACATCGATCGCCGTGTCGCGCGCACCGCCGCCCGGCCGCTCGCCTCGGGCGCATTGCGGATGCGCGAGGCGGGCGCCTTCCTGGCCGTGCTGCTGCTGGCGGGTCTGGCCGTGCTGCTGAGCCTCCGCCCGCTCTGCTGGGGCCTGGGCGCGGCCTCCCTCGTGCTGGTGGGGCTCTATCCGCTGGCCAAGCGCGTCACCTGGTGGCCGCAGCTGGTGATGGGCTTCACCTTCGGCTTCGGGGCACCCATGGGATACGCCGCCGCCACCGGCCGGATCGACGCGACGTTCGCCGCGATCTACGCCGCCGCCATCCTGTGGGATCTCGGCTTCGACACGATCTACGGGTTCCAGGACATCGAGGACGACGCGGTGGTGGGGGTGAAATCCACCTCGCGCCGGTTCGCCGCCCATGCGCGCCTGTTCGTGGGCCTGGCCTATGCCGGCGCGATCGCGGCCTTGGCACTCGCGATCGCGCTCGCCGGCCTGCCGCCCGCGACGTTCGCGGCCCTGGCCGCCGCCAGCCTGCTGCTCGCCCGCCAGGTGGCCACGCTCGACACCGCCTCGCCCGCCGCCTGCCTGCGCCTGTTCCGCGGCAACCGCGAGGCGGGGCTAGCGCTCGCCGCGGTGCTCCTGCTCGGCCGGCTTCTCGCTTGACCGTCCCGGCTCCTCGCTTGACTGACGCCGACGCGGCCTTCGTGCTCGCCAACACCGCGCCCGCTTGCGCCCCGCTGGTGCCCGAGTTCACGCTCCGGCTCGCGACCGAGATCACGCCGATCTGGCAGGCGACCGAGCGCTTCCTGCGCGAGGCCAATATCGAGCCGCCCTTTTGGGCCTTCGCCTGGCCGGGCGGGCAGGCGCTCGCCCGCCACATCCTCGACCATCCGGAGACGGTCGCGGGCCTGCGCGTGCTCGACTTCGCCGCCGGCTGCGGCCTCGCAGGCCTTGCGGCCGCCCGCGCGGGTGCCGCCGCCGTCGAGGCCAGCGAGCTCGACAGACTGGCCACGTCCAGCATCCGCCTGAACGCCGCGGCAAACGATTGCCGCATCACCGCCATCTGCGCCGACCTCGTGGGCGAGACGTGCCGCTGGGACCTGATCCTGTGCGGCGACGTCTGCTACGAGGCGCCGATGACGAACCACATCATGCCGTGGTTCCGGGACCTGCGCCGGGCGGGGGCCGCCGTCTGGATCGCCGATCCCGGCCGCGCCTACCTGCCGGCGGGCGAGCTCACCCGATTCGGGCCTGTCTACGACGTGCCCACCACCACCGAGCTCGAGGACCGTGTGTGCCGCTCCACGGTTCTTTACACGCTGTTCGCGTGACGCGAAGGAAGGCCAGGGGCTCTGCCCCTGGACCCCGCTAAGGGCTTGCCCTTAGAACCGATTCGTTAAGTAAAGGGGATCCAAGGGGCGACTGCCCCTTGGCGGGTCCAGGGCAGAGCCCTGGCCTTCTCAAGCGCCGTCCTGACGCTTGCGGCCGAACAGGCGGCCGATGAACCCGCCATCGTCGGCCGGCGCCTCGATCTCGGAGGCGGGCGGCGCCTCGCCGGACGGCGCCGATGCCGTCCCCGTCAGCACGCGCCAGCTTTCGGTGTCGGTCGCGTTCAGCCCCGGCTCGGCCGCCGGAGGCGCCGCCGCCTCCACTACCTCGCCGTCCGGACCATGGCGCGCGATCACCGCCTCGGCCGCGCGTAGCAGCGCGATCCAGGAGTGGGGATCGTAGTCGATCGCCGTGGAGTAGGGCGCGAAATGCCCGTGATAGCCGCGGAACAGCCGCTCGCGGACATGCTCCACCGTGCCGTGCGGCGTCTCGTCGGTGGCGGGCGTCACCCAGAGCAGCGTCGCCGGCCCCTTCGAACGCAGCGCCTCGTAGAGTTCCGCCATGCCCGCCTCCGGCTGCTCGTCGGCGACGCGTCGGACGAACACCTTCGAGCAGCTCTCCAGGTCCTCGACCAGCTTCTGCGCCATGAAGGTCAGCTTGGTGCTCTCGCCCTCGCGGATCTGCCCCTCGGTCATCGCGTCCACGTGCTCGCCGGTGTGGAAGTTGAACCCGTAGCGCTGCGAGGTCGCGATCCACTCGCTGTGGAAGGTGTTGATCCAGAGGTCCTCCGCCGTGCCGAACCCCTCGAAATCCTGCCGCACCGCCTCGACGAGGCGCCAGGTCTCGCGCGAGCCCGCGTAGCGCAGCAGGCTGAGCCGCTCGCGGCCCACCTGGCGCTGCATCAGCCCGAACTCGCAATTGTCGCCCAGCCCCTCGAAGCGCATCACCAGCGCCTGGTCGGCCTCCGCGAACACCAGCGGTGCGGTCACCTTCGAGACCGTGAGCGACGGGCTGACATCGATCGTCATGCCGTCATTGTTCTCGAGCAGCACCAGCAGCCGCGTGCCGGGCAGCTTGCGCTCGCTCTCGGGGTCGATCCGGACCTGCAGCTTGAAGCGGCAGTTGCGCCCGGTCTCGCCGAACATCGAGATCAGCCCCGGGCTGGGGCGGCGCCAGTCGGCGATCATCAGCGGCTTGTCGGGGATCGCGAGCTGCATGCCCCGCACGCCGATGCGGGCGTGGAACCAGCCTTCCACGGTCAGCTGCTTCTCCGGCTCGCCGTCGTCGAGCAGCTCGAAGGCCTCCACCGCATAGGCCGTGTCGGACATCCTGACCACGGGTGAGAACTCCTGCAACAGTCGGTTCGGCGCCTCTTCTGCCCGCTCGGCGCCGATCGGCCAAGCGAACCCCCGGCATGGGTGGACGGTTTCATGTCCGCGCGCCGACAAGCGGCGGGCACGGCACCGATCTTGCCAGCACCTGCCTCCGTTCGACACAATTCCGACCCATCGCGGAAAGAGCCATGATGTTTGCGCGCCCAGGCCGCTTCGCTCTCGCCTTCCTTCTCCTCGCCCCCCTCCTCGCGACCGCCAGCAGCCCCGCCGCCGCCGCCGAGACGATCCGGATCGGCACGGAGGCCGACGACGCCCCGTTCGAATCGGTCGGTCCCGACGGCCAGCCCGCGGGCTTCGACATCGATGTCGGCAACGCGCTGTGCGCCCGCGCCAAGCTCGCCTGCCAATGGGTGAACATGGATTTCGACGGGCTGATCGCGGCCCTCGACGCCCACCGGATCGACGCGGCGCTGAGCCAGATCTCGGTCACCCCGGATCGCTCCAAGCGCGTGCTGTTCACCGAGCCCACCTCGCGCACCTCGGGCGTGCTGGTGGCGACCATCGGCTCGGGCATCACCGACGACGTCAAGACGATGAAGGGGAAGACCGTAGGCGTGCAGAGCGGCACCACCCACGAGACCTACGCCCGCATGGCGTTCGCGCCGGCCGGTGCCACCGTGCAGGTCTACCAGACCCAGCTGCAGGCCTTCCAGGACCTGCTCGCGGGACGCATCGACGTGACGCTCTGCGACCAGGGCGCGGCCTACCTGTGGCTCGAGGCGCATGCCGGCACGTTCGGCTTCGCCGGCAAGCCGATCTCGGACCCGTCGGTGTTCGGCACGGGCACGGCGATCGCGCTGCGCACGGGCGACACGGTGATGCAGCGCAAGCTCGACGATGCGCTCCACAGCATCTACGGGGACGGCACCTACGCCGCGATCAACGCGAAATATTTCCCGTTCCCGATCGCGCCGCCGGGGGTCTCGGTCCATCCCTGAGGCCTGATCATGCTCGGCGGCTATGGCACCCAGCTTCTGCTGGGCGCGGTCGTGACCCTCGAGGTCGCCGCGTGCTCGGCGGTCCTCGGCCTCGCCCTCGGCCTGGCCTGCGGCATCGCCTCGATCTCGCGCCGCCACCCGCTTCTGCGGCGCGCTGTGCGGATCGCGACCGCGACGCTGCGCGGCCTGCCAGAGCTGGTGATCCTGCTGGTGTGCTTCTTCGGGCTCACGGGGTTCCTGTTCCAGCTCACCGGCGGCGCCGTGTCGGTCAGCCCCTTCGCGGCCGGCGTGGTGGCGCTCGGCCTCACCTTCGGCGCCTTCGCGGCCGAGGCGTTCCGCGGCGCCTTCGCGTCGGTGGCGCGCGGCCAGGAGGAGGCGGCGCTCTCGCTCGGCCTGTCACCCGGCATGGCGTTCCGCCGCGTCGTGCTGCCGCAGGCGCTGCGGCTGGCGCTGCCGAGCCTCTCGAACCAGTGGCAGACCCTGCTCAAGGACACCTCGCTCGTCTCGGTGATCGGGCTCGGCGACATCATGCGGCGCGCCGACACGGCGGGGCAGGCGACGGGCAGCCCGTTCACTTTTTTCCTCGCGGCCTCGCTGCTCTATTTCGTGTTCCTGGCCATCTCGCAGCCGGTGCTCGGCGCACTCGAGCGCCGGACGCGGCGAGGGATCGCGTGATGATCGACGCCCTCGGCACGACCCTCGAGCTCCTCGCCGTCACCACGCTGATCGGCCTCGTGCTCGCACTGGGGCTGGCCCTGCTGCGGCTGTCGGGCCTGCGCGTGCTCGCCTGGCCGGCGCTCGCGGCCGTCTCGCTGATGCGCGGCACGCCGCTGCTGGCCCAGATCTTCCTGATCTATTATGGCCTCGCGCAGTTCGCCGCCGTGCGCCACTCAGTGTTCTGGCCGGTGCTGCGGCACGCCTGGCCTTGCGCGGTGATCGCGCTGTCGGTGAACATGGGCGCCTACACCAGCGAGGTGTTCCGGGCGTCGCTGCTCGCGGTGCCGCGCGGCGAGCGCGAGGCGGCGGCCTCGCTGGGCCTCACGCGCCCGCAGGCGTTCCGGCTGGTGGTGCTACCGCGCGCGGTGCGGATCGGCCTGCCCGCGCTGACCAACGAGGTGCTGGTGCAGCTCAAGGCAACGTCGCTGGTCAGCACCATCACGGTGCTCGACCTCACTGGCAAGGCCAGGCGCCTGGCGGCCGAGAGCTTCTCGCCCGTGCCGTTGATCGAGGCTGGGGCGATCTACGCGGTGCTGGCGTTGATCATCGGAGGCGCCGCCCAGTTGCTGGAGCGGCGCCTGCGGGCTTAGCGAAGAAGGCCAGGGGCTCTGCCCCTGGACCCCGTTAAGGGCGAGCCCTTAAAACCCTAACGATCAGGGTTCCAAGGGACGACTGTTCCTTGGCGGGTCCAGGGCAGAGCCCTGGCCTTTTTCTTCAGACGCGCGGCTTGACCACCGTCTCGCCCGGCAGCTGCGTCACCTCGACCTCTTCCTTGCGAACGGTGTCGTGGATGGTCTCGGTCCGGTCGGCACCTTCGCGGCGAAGGCTCACCTCCTCGACCACGCGCGCCGTCTTGCCCACCACGGCCTGTTCGGTCGTCTCGGTCAGCTCGATCACGCGGTCGTTGTCGGCGAACGCGTTCGCATCCACCGCACGCCCGTCGGCCACCGGATGGCGATCGACGACCACGCGCTCGTCATGCAGGCGGACCTGCTCCTCGACCGGTGTCTCCACCACGTAGCGGCGGATCCGCGTGCTGCCGCGGTTCACCAGCCGCTTGCCGACCACCAGGCTCTCCTCGGAGAGCTGCAGCGTGCCGCGGTCGTTCCCGGCTTCCATGAGGCCGGTGCTCGCCGGCGCCACGGCGGCGCCCGCGGTCGCATGCCCGTCGTCGAACTCGACCGGGTGATGCGCCTCGAGGAGGGCTGCCACCCGCTCGAAATCCTCGTGCGGGATGCCGTGCACGGTCACCACGGTGCCGCCGCGCGACATGCTTTCCGAGTAGGTGGTGGAGTCGGCGTGCGTGTCGGTTCCGAATAGGCTGGCGAGGAAGCCGCCCGGCTTGCGGACGGGCTCCGCGCTCGTCTCGCCGAGATACGATCCGGCTTCCGTGTGCCGCTCGATGGCGGAAGCGGGCACCTTGGCCGCGAGCAGGTCCTGGACGGCCAGCTCGGCATGCGCCGGCGTGTCGTAGACGGCGACGATCGTCTGTTCGGTGGAGTGGAGAAGGCCTGACATCGGTTTTTCCTCTGTTTGATATCTAAGAAATGCGGGCCGGCCTCGGCTCACGCCGGGGAGACACGGCTCACGTCGACAACCTGCTCGCGCAGCGACACGGTCTCCCGATGGGTGTCGGCCACGGGCACGAGACGCACCCGGACCTCCTCCTTCAGCAGGAGACGCCGCTCGAGAACGAGTACCTCCTCGACCACGGAGAGCACCGTCACGTCGCCTTCCTGGCGGACCGGCGGCACTGCGGCGATGATCCGGTCGATCGCGACGCGCTCGATCTCGACGCGCTCGTGGGTAAGGCCCACCTCGACCTGCTCCTCGCGCACCCGAACCCGAGTCGCCACGCGCACCGTGTCGCCGGCGACACGACGGCGCTCGACCGTGACCTCCTCGGCGTGCAGCCGGAGCGTCGCGGCCGCGTCCTCGAACGGATCGGGAACAATGCTCACGCGGCGACCGGCGCAGGACACGCTTGGGATGACATCAGGATCGGAACCGCCCTCGAACGCCCTCACCATGCGCCCTCCCCGAACAGTGTTGTGACAAGCGGTTTTGCAAACCCCTCATGCGTTCGCGCATTGGCAACCAATGCTCCACTGGGACGATCTCAGGTTCTTTTTGGCGATTGCCCGCACCGGCAGCCTGTCGGCGGCGGCCAAGCAGCTGCATGTCACGCAATCGACCGTCGGGCGGCGGCTCGCCACGATGCAGGCGGCCCTCGGCGTCCGCCTGATCCGCCGCGACGAGGACGGGTTCGCGCTGACCGCCGCGGGCGAGGCGATCCTCGATCGCGTGGAGCGGATGGAGACCGAGGCCCTGTCGGTCGAGCGCTGCGTTGGCGGCCATGATGCGCGCCTGGGCGGGATCGTGCGGGTCACCAGCTCGCAACTGGTCGCGACCACGCTGCTGGCACCGGCGCTGGCAGCCCTGCACGCGACCGCGCCGGCGATCCTGGTCGAGGCGCTGCCATTCGGGACCGGCGAGGCGGTGGCGCGGCACGAGGCCGAGATCGGCGTGCAGCTGCGGCGTCCCACCAGCCCGGACATCGTGATCCGCAGCCTCGGCACGATCGCCTTCGCGCTCTACGCGTCGGCGGACTACATCGAGCGTCGCGGCCTGCCCGGGCCGGAGGACGGCTATGCGGGCCACCAGCTCGCGACCCTGCTCGACGACCGGGAGACCTCGCTGCAGGCGGCCTGGCTCACGCGGCACATGCGGCGCGGCGATGTGGTCCTGCGGGCGGACAGCTACGAGACGCTCCACTCCGCGGCACTCTCGGGCGGCGGCCTGGCCGTGCTGCCCCGCTTCCGCGCCGACCCCGAGCCGCTTCTGCGCCGCATCCCGACCGCGGCGCCGATCCCGGCCGCCGACATCTGGCTCAGCGTGCATCGCGAGAACCGCCAGATCGCGCGCATCCGGATGGTGATCGACTGCGTGGCCGGCGCGGTGCGGAGCCGGTCGGCGCTGCTGGATCCGCGCGTGGCTTAGAAGCAGAAGGCCAGGGCTCTGCCCTGGACCCGCCAAGGGGTAGTCACCCCTTGGATCCCGATACTTAAGGAGAGGGTTCTAAGGGCTCGCCCTTAGCGGGGTCCAGGGGCAGAGCCCCTGGCCTTCTTACCCCCCGTTATCATCCCCGTTATCGCCACCCGCCTGGTCCCCGCCACCCGCGCTCGGCGGCGTCACCGCCACGAACAGCATCTGCCCGTTGCGCACGATCCGCATCGCGATCGTCTGGTTCGACGTGATCGCCTTGTGCAGCGCGCCGGACGCCTGGCCCGGCGAGTTCACCGCCTGATTGCCGATGCTGACGATCACGTCGCCCGCCTGCAGCCCCGCCTGGTCGGCCTGGCTGCCCGGCGTCACGGTCTTGACCACCGCGCCCTTGACGCCTTCGTCGAGGCCGAGCTGCTGGCGGGTGTCGCCATCCAGCGGGGCGAGCGCCAGGCCGAAGCTCGGGCCTGCGGTCGCCGCGGTCGCCGTGTCGGTCGAGCCGAGCTTGGCGATCGTAACGGCCGCGTCCACCGGCTTGCCGTTGCGCAGGTAGGTGAGGTGCGCCGCGGTCCCGGGCGTGATCGCCGAGATGTCGATCGCGAGCTCGCGCGGGTTGCCCACGTGCTTGCCGTTCACGGCGGTGATGACGTCGCCCGGCTTGAGCCCCGACTTCGAAGCCGGGCTGCCGTCCGGGATGCTGGCGATCAGCGCGCCGCGCGCGTCCGCACTCCCGCCCTCGGGCAGCCCGAGCGCCTTGGCAATCCCCGGCGTGACCGCCTGCGCCTCGACCCCGAGATAGCCGCGCGTGACGTGGCCGGTCTTCTCCAGCTGGTCGACGATCGAGCGCACCAGGTCGGACGGGATCGCGAAGCCGATGCCGATCGACCCGCCCGAGGGCGACAGAATCGCGGTGTTCACGCCCACCACCTTGCCGTCCTGCGTGAACAACGGGCCGCCCGAGTTACCGCGATTGATGGGGGCGTCGATCTGGATGAAGCTGTCGTAGTTGCCCTCGCCGATGTCGCGGCCGCGTGCCGAGACGATGCCGGCGGTGACCGTGCCGCCCAGGCCGAACGGGTTGCCCACGGCCACCACCCACTGGCCCGGCTCGACCGTGTCGCTGTCGCCCAGCTCGATGAACGGCAGCGCGCGGCCGGCCTTGACCCGCAGCACCGCGATGTCGGTGCGCGCGTCGCGGCCCACGACCTTCGCGGGAAGCACGGTGCCGTCGTCGAGCGTGACGGAGACCGAGCTCGCCCCTTTGACCACGTGGTTGTTGGTCACGATTGTGCCGTTGGCGTCGATGATGAAGCCCGACCCCTTGGCTTCCATCGTGCGATGCTGCTGCTGCTGCGGCGCCATCCCGAACGGGAAGGGGAACGGCATCTGCTGACCACCGCCACCGCCGCCGCCTTCCTCGCCGCCACCGCCTCCCTCGTCGTCACCGCCGCTGCCGCTGTCGTGGATGATCGAGGTGATCGAGACCACGGCGGGCTTCACCTGCTTCACCAGGCCGGAAAAATCCGGCAGGCGCTCGCTCGGGCCCTGCGGCCTGATCGCCTGGGCGGCGGCCGGGGCCACGAGCCCGCGCTGCCCCGCCTCGATGCCGAGGCCGAGCGTGGTGCCGAGTGCCGTGACGGCCAGCAGCACGCGGGTGCTGCGTGGCCGGCGGCCACGCGGCGTGGGAGAATGATTCTCAGACATCGATTGGCGTCCCGTTCCGGTTCTTGTGTGCGAGTGGCGTTTGGCGAACTGCCGCCGACGTTTAACGGTTCGCAACATTCGGGGCGCTTGCCCCGACGTGAAGCGATGTTCACTTTCGTAAGGTTCATCGGCAGGTCAACGCCGCGACAGGAAAAAACTCCTGAGCAGGGCGGCCGCCTCCGCCTCGCATACGCCGCCCACCACCTCCGGCCGATGCAGGCATCCCGGCTGCGCGAAGATGCGTGGCCCGTGCTCAACGCCGCCCCCCTTGGGGTCGTAGGCGCCGAACATGATCCTCCCCACGCGGAAATGCACCGCCGCCGCCGCGCACATCGGGCAGGGCTCCAGGGTGACGACCAGCGTGCAGCCGACCAGCCTGCCGCGCCGCGCCGCGGCAGCCCGGCGCATGGCGAGCAGCTCGGCATGGGCGGACGCGTCGCACGCGGCCTCGGTCTCGTTGCCGGCGGCGGCCAGCAGCGTGCCGTCGGGGGCGAGCACCAGCGCGCCCACCGGAACCTCGCCGCGCGCGGCCGCCTCCCGCGCCTGCGCGAGTGCCAGCTGCATCGGCTGGCCGCCGCGCGCGCTTGCCCCCTCAACCGGGATCGGCTTCGCTGCGCCGCCATCGTGGTCGTCCGGAGTCTCCATGAAGCGGGTGCTGTTCCTTCTGCCGCTGCTTCTGCTGGCCGGCTGTCTCTCAGGGCCGCCGCCCCGACACCACCACATGGTGTGGCGCCCGGCGCACTGGTACTGGAACGGCGCCACCTGGGTCTGGGTGCGCGGCCACGAAGAGCCGCGCTGACATGGCGAGGCGTCCCGTCGCGTCCGTGACGCGCAGACCGATCATCGGCGTGACGCTGGACTCCGAGCCGGCCGGCGGCTGGTCCAAATTCCCTTGGTACGCGCTGCGCGCGAACTACCTCGAGGCGGTGGCAGCGGCCGGTGGCCTTCCCGTGGCCCTCGGCCACCTGCCCGAGCTCGCGGACGAGACGCTCGACGCGATCGACGCGCTGGTGGTCACCGGCGGTGCCTTCGACATCGACCCGTCGCTCTACGGCGAGGGCGAGCGCCACGCCACCGTCTCGCTCAAGGCGGCGCGCACCGAGGCCGAGCTCGCCCTCGTGCGCGGCGCGCTGGCCCGCGACATGCCGGTGCTCGGCATCTGCGGTGGCATGCAGCTCCTGGCCGTGGCGCTCGGCGGCACGCTGATCCAGCACATCCCCAACAGCGTCCCGGCCGCACTCGCCCACGAGCAGCCCAACCCGCGCGACGAGCCCGGCCACGACGTCGCCGTCGTGGCGGGCTCGCTGCTGCACCGCCTGACCGGCTCGGCCACGCTCGCCGTCAACTCGTCCCACCACCAGGCCGTGCGCACACCCGGCGCGGCCACCGTCTCCGGACGCGCGAGCGACGGCGTGATCGAGGCGATCGAGGATCCCGCCCATCGCTTCTGCCTCGGCGTGCAGTGGCATCCCGAGTTCCGCATCGATCCCGGCGACGCGCGCCTGTTTGCGGCGCTGGTCGAAGCTGTGGGCAAAGGTGGGGCCGCATGAGCGACAGGCCGGAGGGCGGCGAGCGGATCGCGAAATTCCTCTCCCGCGCCGGCGTCGCCAGCCGACGCGACGCCGAGAAGATGATCGCCGAGAGCCGCGTCAAGCTGAACGGCACCAAGATCGACCACCCGGCGACGTTCGTCACTGACACCGACATCGTGGTTGTCGACGGCCGCGTGCTCGACCGCCCCGGCCGCGCCCGGCTCTGGCGCTACCACAAGCCCGAAGGCCTGGTGACCACGCACAAGGACCCCGAGGGCCGCCCCACCGTGTTCGACCGCCTGCCGCCGGCACTGCCGCGGGTGATGAGCGTGGGCCGGCTCGACCTCAACAGCGAGGGGCTGCTGCTGCTGACCGATGACGGCGAGCTCAAGCGCCGGCTCGAGCTGCCGGCGAATGGCTGGATCCGCCGCTACCGCGCGCGGGTGTGGGGCATGGTGGACGAGGCGGCACTTGCACGCCTGCGCGACGGCATCACGCTCGATGGGCAGAAGACCGGCCCGATCGAGGCCGGGCTCGACAGCCGCCGCGGCGAGAACGCCTGGCTGACGGTGGCTTTGCGCGAAGGCCGGTATCGCGAGGTGCGGCGGGTGATGCAGGCGCTGAACCTGCAGGTGACGCGGCTGATCCGGGTGTCGTATGGGCCGTTTCTGCTGGGGCAGCTGAAGCCGAACGAGCTCGAGGAGGTCGCCGGCAAGGTGCTCAAGGAGCAGCTGGGAAGTAAGGCAAGGGGCGTCGTGCAGGGCACGCCCCAGCGTGACGCCCCTTGACCCCGCCAGGAGCTGGCCCCTGGACCCAACGAATGGGGTCTGGGGCCAAGGCCCCAGCGGGTCCAGGGCAGAGCCCTGGAGTCTTTTGCGCATAGTCGCGGGCACCTGGCGCGGCCGCACGCTCCGCGCCCCGCCAGGCGCCGACACCCGCCCCACCGCCGACCGCGCCCGCCAGACCCTGTTCGACATGCTCGCCCACGCCCCCTGGGCACCGTCACGCGACGTGCGCGTCCTCGACGGCTTCGCCGGCACCGGCGCGCTCGGCCTCGAGGCGCTGTCCCGCGGCGCCACCCATGCGACCTTCATCGAGAACGACCGTGCGGCCCTCGCAGCACTCCGCGCCAACGTGGCGGCACTCGGCGCCCCCGCCACGATCCACGCCGCCGACATCCTGCGGCCGCCGCGCGCGCCGGCGCCGGCCGGCCTGGTGCTGCTCGACCCGCCCTACGGCCGGAACCTGGCCGCCGCCGCCATCCCCGCACTCGCGGCGGCCGGCTGGTTCGGCCCCGACACGATCCTCGTGGTCGAAACCGCCGCCGACGAGCCGCCGCCGCCGAATGCCGGCTCCCTCCTCGCCGAGCGCCGCGTGGGGGCGGCCCGCCTGTTCGTCACCTCGCCTCACCGGGAACCACCTCGCGCATGACCCGCTTGTTTGCCCTTGTGCTGAACGCTCTGCTCCTTCCCGCCTGTATCGGTCCCACCGCCGCCGACACCGTCCGCACCACGGCGGGCGAGCTGCGCGGCGTGGCGGGCCCGGTCGCCACCTTCCGTGGCATCCCGTTCGCCGCGGCGCCCGTGGGCGACCTGCGCTGGAAGCCCCCTGTCCCGATGCCACCCTGGCCAGGCGTGCGCGATGCCACACGGTTCGGCGCGGACTGCACGCAGCCGGACCAGCCGCAATCGTCCGAGGATTGCCTGTTCCTCAACATCTGGACCCCGGCGGCGCGGCCTGAGGCCAGACTGCCGGTCATGGTCTTCGTCCATGGCGGCGGCCTGGTGATCGGGTCGGGCGCGCAGCGCGTGTTCGACGGCGCAGCACTCGCCCGCCGCGGCGTCGTGGTGGTCACGATCAACTACCGCCTCGGCGTGCTCGGCTTCCTCGCCCATCCCGCGCTCACCGCGGAAAGCCCGCATCACAGCTCGGGCAACTACGCGCTGCTCGACCAGATCGTGGCACTCCGCTGGGTCGCCGCCAACATCGCCGGCTTCGGCGGCGATCCCGGCCGCGTCACCATCTTCGGCCAGTCGGCGGGGGCCGCCACGGTCACGATGCTGCTCGCCGCTCCGCTCGCGCACGGGCTGTTCGCGCGCGCCATCGCCGAGAGCCCGCCGATCGGCTGGCGCATGACCACGCTGCACGAGGCCGAGGCGAAGGGTGCCACCCTGGGCGACATCGCCGCACTCCGGCGCGTGCCGGCCGCAGCCCTGATCGCGCACAACGCGGACATCGCGCCCCTGAACCCCGCGATGTCGACCTCGCCCGGCCCGGCGCCGCTGGTCGACGGCTGGGTGATCCCGCGCGACCCGGCCGACGATTATCGCGATCGCCGCCTGCCCAACCCGGTGCCGCTCCTGGTCAGCGACAACGGCGACGAGGGCGGCCTCTTCGCCGATAGCTGGCGCCTGCCCTCGAAGGCCGCCTACGACGCCAGGATGGCGGCCGTGTTCGGCGCGCGCGGCGCCGAGGCGCTGGCGCTCTATCCGGCGCACGACCCGGACGGGTTCCACCGGGCCGGCGCCGACATGCAGGGGGACGCGGCGTTCTACGAGGGCGGCCGAATGATCGTGCGTGCGCTGGCGGCGCTGGGCCAGCCGAGCTACCGCGCGCTGTTCGCCCATCATGACGGCGGCGGCGGCGGCGGCGAGCCGGTCTGGCACGCACGCGAGCTGCGCTACGTGTTCGGCACGATCGACAGCGACGGCGCGCCGCCGACCGCATCCGACCGCGCGGTCTCCGACGCGATCATGTCCGCCTGGGTGCGCTTCGCCGCGACCGGCGATCCCAACGGTCCGGGACTGCCGCACTGGCCGCTCGCGGCAGCGCCCGGCGATCCGCTGATGGAGTTCGGCGACACGCCGCGGGTGCGGACGGGATTCCGGACCAGGCAGCTCGACTTCATGGGCGAGGTGTTTGCGCCGGCGGCCGGGAGCGTCGCACGCTAGACTTGTCGACGCAGTCTTGAGGAATTGTTCTTTCTTGAAAGAAAGAACCAAAGAACTTTTGTTCGTTGGGCTCCGAGGTGAGGCGACGGGAGCGGAAAGACGCGTACATTCCACGTTGTGGAAGCGGGTGATACGCATGGCACGGAAGAATGAGCGGTTTCCAACGTGATAAATAGATTTTCCGTTCTCCCGATGTATGATTTCGAACCGCTGCGCGAGGCGCATGCCACGTTCTGGATCGCGGTCGCCGCGCGCGCCGGGATCGACGCGGAGCTGCGCCAGGGCGAGACGTTCGCGTTCACCGACCCGGGTCTGGTGATGGCGCAGACCTGCGGGCTGCCGCTCACCACCACGCTGGCCGGGCTCGGCCTCCAGCTGCTGGCGGTGCCGCTCTACACGGCGCCCGGCTGTGACGGGCCCACGCACCGCAGCGTCGTTGTCGTGCACGCCGACAGCGCGATCGCGACCCTCGCCGACGCACGCGGCACGCGCTGCGCGATCAACTCCCGCGACAGCAACACGGGCATGAACCTGCTGCGCGCGGCGATTGCCCCCCTGGCAAACGGAGAAAAGTTCTTCGGCGATGTCCGGGTCACCGGGGCGCATGCGGCCAGCATGGCGGCAGTGGCTGACGGCCGGGCCGATATCGCCGCGATCGACTGCGTCACCTGGGCGCATTTCTCGCGTTTCGAGCCCGGGCTCGCGGGCCGGCTCCGAGTCGTGGCCGAGACGCCCGCCTCGCCGGCGCTTCCGCTGGTCGCCCCCCGCACCGTGCCGGCAGGCGAGATCGCCGCAGTCCGGGCGGCACTGCAAGCGGTGGCCGCCGACCCGGCACTGCGTCCGGCGCTCGCCCTGCTCCTGATCCGGGGCTTCGCCGAGCTGCCGCTCGCGGCCTACGACGCGGTGGGCGACCTGGTCCGCGGCGCCACAGAGGCGGGCTATCCGACGCTGGCGTGAGCGCGGTGCTTCTTCCCCGCACCGCCATTTGCGTATGATGCGCGCGTCGTCCGATCGCTTGGAGCCACCCTGAATGCCTGTCGGCCTCACCGACGCCGCACGCCGCATCGCCTCGCCCGAGATGCAGGCCCGGTTCCAGACCCGTCTCGCCGAGCTCGGCGGGCTCGTGCTGGCGATCGCCGGCATCTCGCTCGCGATCGCACTCGCGACCTACTCGCCCGCCGATCCGTCGTTCGACACGGCCGGCACCGGGCCGGTGCGCAACATCGCCGGCGCCCCCGGCGCGGATGTCGCCGACCTGCTGCTGCAATGGTTCGGCCTGGCCGGCTTCGTGCCGGCGGCCTGCATGTTGGCCTGGGCCTGGCGCATCGCCGCCCATCGCGGCCTTGGCTCGATGACGCTGCGGCTGGCGGCCCTGTTTGCCTCGCTGCCGGCCGCCGCCGCCGTGTTCGCGGCCCTGCCGCCGCTCGCGGGCCTCCTCGCGGGTTGGCCGAGTGCGGCCGGTCCCGGGGGAGCCGCCGGCGAGACGATCGCCGCCGGCGCGGTCTCGGCCGGGCGCGGCCTGGCGGGGCCGCTCGGCGGCTGGCTCGTCTGGGGCGCGGGGCTCGTGTTCGCCGCCCTGTTGCTGACGCTGGCGTTCGGCCTGTCCGCCCGCGAATGGGGCCGCGTCGCGCGCCTGCCGATGCTGCCGTTCCGCGGGCTGCGCCGGGCCGGCGGCGAATGGGAGACCGCCTCGCGCAGCACGGCGGTGGGCTTCCCGGCCCGCGCCCGGGCCGCGTTCTCGGGCAGCATCGAGATCCCGGGTGCGCTCGGCGCACCCGGCACGGACATGGCCGCGAGCGCGCGCGCGCTGCTCGCCCGCGGCGGCACGGCGCCCGAGCACGCGACGCGGCTGCCGATCGGCCGCAGCGCGATGCCCGACGCCGAGCCCCGCAAGCGGCGCGGCCGCGCCGCCCGGCGGACCGAGCCCGCCCCCTCCGGCCCCGCGCCCTCCGGCCCCACGATCGCGCTGCCCGGCCCGGGCAGCCCATCCGTCCGTCCCGCCGAGCCCGTCACAGCCGCCGATCCGCGCCCCTCGCTGTTCGGCGGCGCGATCGCGCCCGTGCGCCGCCTGCTCGGCCGCGCCGGGCCGGAGGCGGAGCCCGCCGCCGCCCCGCGCGGTGAGCCGGCGCCCGATCGCGGGCGCCGCCCTCCGGACGCAGGCCGGACGCCGCCCGCGGATTTCCGCCCCGCCCCGGCGCCCGGCTGGCGCCTGCCGCCGGTGGACCTGCTGAAACAGCCCCCCTCGCGCGCCGCGTTCGGCCCGGCGCCCGAGGTGCTCGAGGCGAACGCCCGCCTGCTCGAGACCGTGCTCGCCGATTACGGCGTGCAGGGGCAGATCCGCGACATCCGCACGGGTCCGGTGGTGTCGCTCTACGAGCTCGAACCGGCACCCGGTATCCGGAGCGCCCGGGTGATCGGGCTCGCCGACGACATCGCCCGCTCGCTGTCGGTCACCGCGGTGCGCATCGCGACCGTGCCGGGCCGCAACGTGATCGGCATCGAGCTGCCCAATTCCCGGCGTGAGACGGTGTTCCTGTCGGAGCTGCTGGGGTCGGCCGAGTTCACCTCCCACCCGTCGCGCCTGGTGTTAGCGCTCGGCAAGGACATCGGCGGCAACCCCGTGCTGGCCGACCTCGCGCGCATGCCGCACCTGCTGATCGCCGGCACCACCGGCTCGGGCAAGTCGGTGGGTGTCAACGCCATGATCGCCTCGCTGCTCTACCGGCTGAGCCCGGACGAGTGCCGCCTGATCATGATCGACCCCAAGATGCTCGAGCTGTCGATCTATGACGGCATTCCGCATCTGATGGCGCCGGTGGTGACCGACCCCAAGAAGGCGGTGGTGGCGCTGAAATGGACCGTGCGCGAGATGGAGCGCCGCTACCGCGCGATGAGCCAGCTCGGCGTGCGCAACGTCGCCGGCTACAACGAGCGCGTGGCGGAAGCCCGCGCCCGCGGCGAGGACATCGCGCGCCGCGTGCAAACCGGCTTCGACAGCGAGACCGGCAAGCCCACCTTCGAGGAGCAACGCCTCGACCTGCGTCCGCTGCCGTTCCTGGTGGTGGTGATCGACGAGATGGCCGACCTGATGATGGTCGCCGGCAAGGAGATCGAGAGCGCCGTCCAGCGCCTGGCCCAGATGGCGCGGGCGGCCGGCATCCACGTGATCATGGCGACCCAGCGCCCCTCGGTCGACGTGATCACCGGCACGATCAAGGCCAACTTCCCGACGCGGATCTCCTTCCAGGTAATCTCGAAGTTCGACAGCCGCACCATCCTGGGCGAAGGCGGCTCGGAGCAGCTGCTGGGCCAGGGCGACATGCTCTACATGCAGGGTGGCGGCCGCATCACCCGCGTGCACGGGCCGTTCGTGGCCGACACCGAGGTCGAGGAGATCGTGGCCTTCCTCAAGGAGCAGGGCGTGCCCGACTACCTCGACGAGGTGACCGAGGGCGACGACGAGACGGGCGTGGGTTCAGGCGCCGCCCAGGGCAACCTGCTCGACGAGACGTCGCTGTTCGACCAGGCCGTGGCGCTGGTCGCGCGCGAGGGCAAGGCGAGCACCTCGTTCATCCAGCGGCACCTGTCGATCGGCTACAACCGGGCGGCCAAGCTGATCGAACAGATGGAGAAGGAGGGGATCGTCGGGGCCGCCAACCATGTCGGCAAGCGCGAGATCCTGGTCCGGCGCACCGTCGAGGACGTGGAATAACAGCGATCTGCGGCGTTGGCGTCACGAAACCGCGACTTGGCGAGGGTTCGGGCCTTTGCGGCGCCGTTCTTATCGGCTTAACGTTCCGGGCACGTGCGGGCGGGTCGGAGAGGTTTCGGCGCCGCAAGCGATAGGGGGAAGGATCTGATGGCGGTTAAAAGCGCTACGACGACGGCCAAGAAGAAACCGGACGTGACGAAGGACGCGAACCCGAAGGGGAACGCGCTGCAGAAGCCGGTGGAGGCCTCCAAGGAGCTCGCCGCGGTGATCGGCGCCGGGACGCACACGCGCGCCGACGTGACCAGCAAGGTCTGGGCGCACATCAAGGAGCACAATCTCCAGAACCCCGAGAACAAGCGCGAGATCGTCGCCGACGAAAAGCTGAAGAAGGTCTTCGGCAAGGATCGCGTGACGATGTTCGAGATGACCAAGCTGCTTCAGAGCCATATGAAGGCGCCGGCGACCTGAGGGAAGGCAAGGGGCTCTGCCCCTTGACCCCGCCAGGAGGGAAGGCCCTCCTGGACCTGCCTTCCGTCGTCTTTGCCGGCGGCAGCCGGTTTGACGACGACGTTTTACCTTCCAGGCGGCTCCAACGTGTCTTCGGCAGGGTCGGCGGCATCTGCGGTCATGACATGGGTGCGCTGATTGACCCAGACCTCGAACAGTCTGGGCTCGGTTCCCGGTGAGCCGACGCATGTTCCCCCATGCTTTCGGCGTGCCCCCGAGAGCACGCGCAGGTCAGCGTCAGTATGGCAGTGCTCAGGGTAGCGGCCATGAGCCCGGCGCGCATCGATGATCCTCGCCGGGACGGTGCCAAAAACTCGCATCCTAGCCTGAGATTTCCCGCACTTCTCCGGTGAAAGGGGTCTGGGGCCAAGGCCCCAGCGGGGTCCAGGGGCAGCGCCCCTGGCCTTCTTCTAAAGCGCGATTCGCACTCCCAACTCGACCACCCGATCACTCGGAATGCGGAAGAACTCCGTCGTAGGCGTCGCATTCCGCGCCATCAGCAAGTATAGGTACATCCTCCAAAGCGGCAGCTTCGGAATGGCTGCGCGCACCAGCACCTCGCGCCCGAGGAAGTAGCTCACCTGCATCGGGTCGTAGGCGATGCCCACGTCGTGCAGCTCCTCCAATGCCCGCGGAATGTTCGGGCTTTCCATGAACCCGTAGCGCAGGATCACCCGGTGGATGCCGGGTGCGAGCTCCTCGACCTCCGCCCGACGCCCCGGCCCCGCCTCGGGCCGGTCGATGTTCTGCACCGTCACGAACAGCACCCGCTCGTGCAGCACCTTGTTGTGCTTGAGGTTGTGCAGCAGCGACCCCGGCACGTATTCGGGCGTGCCGGTGAGGAACACCGCGATGCCCGGCACCCGGATCGTGCGCGATTGCGGCAGGCGCGCCAGGAACGAGGCGAGCGGCAGGCTCTCAACCTCCCATTTCCCGCGCAGCAGCGCGCGGCCGCGCTGCCAGGTCGTCATGAAAGCCATCAGGACCAGGCCCAGCATCAGCGGCACCCAGCCGCCTTCGGGGATCTTGAGCGCGTTGGCGAGGAAGAACGTGGTGTCGATCGCGGCGAGCGAGCCGAACACCAGGATCGTCGCCGTACGCGACCAGCCGAACTGGCGGTGGAACACGAACGCGGCCAGCACGCCGGTGCAGTTGAACGTGCCGGTGACCGCGATGCCGTAGGCCGAGGCCAGCGCGTCGCTCGACCGGAAGGCCAGCACCAGCACGATCACGCCCACCATCAGCGCCCAGTTCACCTGGGGCACGAAGATCTGCCCCCCCTCGGCCTTGTTGGTGTGCAGCAGCTTCATGCGCGGCAGCAGGCCCAGCTGCATGCACTGCCCGGTGACCGAGAACGCGCCCGAGATCAGCGCCTGGCTGGCGATCACGGTGGCCATGGTGGCCAGCAGCACCAGCGGCAGGCGCAGCCAGTGCGGGCCCAGCAGGAAGAACGGGTTGGCGATCGCCGCCGGGTCGCGGATCACCAGCGCCCCCTGGCCGAGATAGTTCAGCGCCAGGCAGGGCAGCACGTAGAGCAGCCAGGAGCGCCGGATGGGCCCGGCGCCGAAATGCCCCATGTCGGCGTAGAGCGCTTCGGCGCCCGTCACGGCGAGCACCACCGCGCCGAGCTCCACGAAGGCGAGCCAGCCGTGCCGAAAAATGAAGTTCGCCGCATGCGTGGGGATGAGCGCCTCGAGCACCCACGGCGCACGCGCGACCTCGATGCCGCCGAGCACGCCGATCACCGCGAACCACACCGCCATGATCGGCCCGAACATCCGGCCCACCGAGCCGGTGCCCTTCGACTGCACGGCGAACAGCGCCACGATCACCGCCACCGAGATCGGGATCACGATCGGCCGCGCGCTCGGCACGCTGACCTCGAGGCCCTCGACCGCGGAGAGCACCGAGACCGCCGGCGTGATGATGCCGTCGCCGAAGAACAGGCAGGCGCCGACGATGCCGATCGTGGTGACGATCAGCTTTGTCCGCGCACTCTGGGCGAGGCGCTGGGCCAGCGCCATGAGTGCGAGCGTGCCGCCCTCGCCGTTGTTGTCGGCGCGCATGATCAGCAGGATGTATTTGACCGTCACGACCAGGATCAGCGACCAGACGATCAGCGAGAGCGTGCCGAGCACCTCGCCGGGTGTCACGGCCTGGCTGTTGAGCACCTCGATCGAGGTCTTGAAGGCGTAGAGCGGACTGGTTCCGATATCGCCGTAGACGACGCCCAGCACGCCGATCAGTGGCGCCAGCGCGAAGGGGGCGCTGCGGCGTCGCGAACCGGAAACGGCAGCAGCCGAGATCATCGCAGCGTCCGGCATCCCGAATGTCCGGCGGCGGAACCGCGCCGTGTCGGCCGGTTCGCATAGGTCAAGCGGGGGAGCCTGTGCAAGAGCGGTCTCACGCGGCCGGCCGGTCTCCGAAGATCGCGGTTCCGATCCGCACCGCGGTGGCGCCCGCCGCGATCGCCGCCTCGAGGTCGCCGGACATGCCCATCGAGAGCTCGGCCAGGCCGTGTTCGGCCGCGAGGCCTGCGAGGAAGCGGAAATGCGGCGCGGGGTCGCAGGCCTCGGGGGGCACGCACATCAGGCCGCGCACGCGGGCGCCGAAACGCGCGACCGCGGCACGGATGAACGCGTCCGCCTCGGCGCGCGGGATGCCGGCCTTCTGCGTCTCGTCGCCCACGTTTACCTGAACGAGGAGCTCGGGGAGCCTGCCCTCGCGCTCGGCGGCGTCCGCGATGGCGAGGGCCAGGCGCGGGCGGTCGAGCGTCTCGATGACGTCGGCGAGCCGGACCGCGTCGTGGGCCTTGTTGGTCTGCAGCGCGCCGATCAGGTGGAGACGGATGTCCGGCGCGCGGCCGGAGAATTTCCCGGCCGCCTCCTGCACCCGGTTCTCGCCGAACGCGCGCTGACCGGCGGCCTCGGCCTCGGCCACGGCGGCGGCGGGGTGGAATTTCGACACCGCCACCAGCCGCACCGTCGCCGGATCGCGTCCCGCGGCGCTGCAGGCGCCGTCGATGCGGGCGCGGACGCGAGCGAGCCGGTGGGCGAGCATGGCGGCAGGCGGCGGGCCATGCGACGGTCGCGGTTCGGGGATGTGCTGCAGGAGCGTCATGGACGAGAAGCTCGTCAGTTGGGCGCGCGCGGTCAAGGCGCGGCGGGACCGCGGCCAGCCCCGAGGTGCCCGTGCAACCCCCGTGCTGTTCTTCTTCACCGACCGGCGCGTGCCGGACGCGGCGGTGGTGGTGCGCGCGCTGGCAAGGCGGTTCGCCGCGCGAAAATTGTTCGGCGTGGTGGTGCGCGGCGACCGGACCGCGCAGGAGCGGCTGCTGCGCGCGATCGGGCCCGCGTGCCGGTGGTACGGCATCGCGGTTCTCGTGTCGGGCGACGCGCGTCTCGCCTGTGCCGCCCGCGCGGGCCTGCACCTGCCGGACGGACGCCGCACGCTGGTCCGGGCACGACCGCGCACGCTGGTGAGCAGCTCGGCGCACGGCGTGGTCGAGCTCCGGCGCGCGCGCGCGATCGGTGCCGCGTTCTGCTTCGTCTCGCCGGTGTTTCCGACCTCGAGCCACCCCGGTGCACGCCCGCTCGGCGCGGCCCGGTTCGCGCGTCTCCTCCGCCGCGGTCGCACGACCCCGGTCATCGCGCTGGGCGGCGTCGACGGCGCCCGCGCGGGCACCCTGCCGCGCGGGGTCGCGGGGGCGGGCGCGATCGACGCGTTCCTGCGCGCGCCATGAGCGAGCGGCAACACACGCTGTCGGCCGAGACCGTGGCCGTGGTGGTGGCCGTCACCGCGGGCGTGCCGCGCGTGCTGACGCTGCGCCAGGCGGCGCGGCTGCCAGCCGGGCCGTTCACCGGCACGCGCTCGCTGCAGGCAGGCGTGCGCGAGTGGATCGCGCGCCAGACCGGGCACGTGCCAGGCTATCTCGAGCAGCTCTACACCTTCGCCGACAGCGACCGGCTGCGGCCCTCGGCCGGCGACGATGCCGGGCTCGGCCGGGTCATCTCGGTCACCTATCTCGGCCTCGCACGGCAGACCGAGGGCGTGGTAGGCGACACCGCCGCGTGGCGCGACTGGTACTCCTTCTTCCCGTGGGAGGACCGGCGACACAGCGGATCCGCCTACGCGCTGACGGTGGACGCGCTGCGCCACTGGGCCGATCAGGCCGCCGACGCCGAGACCTCCCGGCTCAGGCACCGACGCCGCGCGCTGCTCTGGGAGGGCGACTGGAACGAGGACCTGGCGCTGAGCCGCTACGAGCTCCTGCACGAGGCGGGCCTGGTGGCCGAGGCGCCGCGTTCCCCGGGCGCCGAGCGCTTCGGTGCCCCCATGGTGGGCGACCACCGCCGCATCCTGGCGACCGCGGTGGCCCGGATGCGCGCCAAGATCAAATACCGCGCGCTGGTGTTCGAGCTGATGCCGGAACTGTTCACCATGCTCGAGCTGCAGCAGACGATCGAGGCGATCAGCGGGCGCCACCTGCACAAGGGCAATTTCCGCCGCATGATCGCGGCGCAGGACCTGGTGGAGGAGACGGGCGAGCTCGCCACGGTCGGGCGCGGACGGCCCGCGCAGCTGTTCCGGTTTCGCGGCAGTGCGATCGAGGAGCGGGCGCTGTCGACCACGCGGCTGCCGCTGGTGCGGGCGTAGAAGGTTGTTCTTTCTTGGAAGAAAGAACCAAAGAACTTTTGTTCGTTGCGGGTGCCCCTGTGCGGGAGAGAGGAAAATGACGCTTGGCGCGTGGCCAAGGTGCGCCAGCGCTTGTGCAAACCAAAGGCAAAGCGCGAACTGGCCGCGCATGCGTCTTCGCCTTGCAGTGCACATTCTCCGCGTTCATGATTGACGAATGAACCATCGGGCCACTGCTTCGCATCGAGCAACCGCTGCAGCCTTACCCCAACGCGCCACTAACGTGACGCCGCCACAACCCCTCTTGAAGGAAGCGCGCCCACTGAGCGTGAACCTGCGCCAGGCTTGTGAGCGCGGCCTGGTCGAGGCGGTCGCCGCTGGCGGACGGGCGTGCTGGCTGGCCGAGAACCAGGACGCGATCGAGGCGTGGAACACCCATGTCGAGACGCACGGGCTGCCGCTCGCCGGCTACCGCCGTTTCTAATGACTAGGCTCAGGACTCATTGCGGCAGCCAGAACGTGATGGTGGCTGCGATGCAGATCGCTGAAAAGAAGGCGTGCGCGCATCGATCGTAGCGGGTTGCGACGCGACGCCAGTCCTTCATACGGCCGAAGGCATTCTCGATCCGATGACGCTGCCGATAGAGGACCTTGTCGTAGGCCAAAGGGACCTTCCGGTTTTTGGTCGGTGGAATGCAGGGCTCGATTCCGCGGGCGCGCAGTCCTTCCCGGAACCCGTCGCTGTCGTATCCACGATCGCCCAGCAGTTCGCCCGCCGGAGGAAGCACAGGAAGCAGGAGAGCGGCGCCCTTGTGGTCGTTCATCTGCCCTTCGGTGAGCATCATGACGACCGGTCGGCCGTGCCCGTCGCAGACGGCATGCAGCTTGGAGTTCAGACCGCCTTTGGTCCGTCCAATGCACCGCGGAGCACCCCCTTTTTGAGCAGGCTCGCTGCGGTCCGGTGAGCCTTGAGATGGGTGCTGTCGATCATCAGCCGTTCCGGCACGCCTGCTTCCTCGACCAGAGCCACGAAGATCCGGTCGAACACCCCGAGGCGGCTCCACCGGATGAACCGGTTGTAGAGCGTCTTGTAGGGGCCGTAGCCTGGTGGTGCATCCTTCCACTGCAGGCCATTTCGGATCACGTAGACGATCCCGCTGACGACCCGACGATCATCAACCCTGGCGAGCCCACGCGAACGGGGAAAATGGGGAGCGAGCCGCTTCATCTGAGCGACGGAAAGCAGGACCAGACGGGACATCGGACACCTCCGATCCCCTATGAATCACACTGCGTCGAGCCGCGTAAAGGGTCCTGAGCCTAGACTCAAGGGAGATCTGCACGCCGGTGCCCGCCAAGATCAATGTGGAGCCGCCCCGCATGGTTTCTGTTCGCCGTCTCGCGAGTAATTGGCGCGCATACTTTTCGGGTGGGATTGGTCGTAGTCTCTGCTCTAGCTGCTGCCGCCTCACCGCATGGACAGCACAGAACCACACAGACACGCTCATACAGCGATTATTACGAACAAAGCTCCGAGTATATGGCGTTTACTCCATGGGCCATGAATATTCCGTCGTCAGACCTACACCTGATGCGGGCGCCTCTTATCATCGAGTTGCATCCATCCGTCGAGGAAATTAAGGCTGCCGCCAAAGAGGAAGCCGCCGCCGATCGCCGTTTTTGGCTATCTCCAGACGAGTGGGTCGCCGTTTTTACTCTCACCCTGACGATCTCGACCATTCTGTTGTGGATAGAAACTCGACGTTCGGTTAACGACGGAAAAGACGTTCTTCAAGCCGCTAACAGAAGCGCGAATGCGGCAGAGAAAGCTCACCATGTCGAGCGCGCGTGGATTTTCTTTGATGACTTGCACTTTGGGGATGTAGACAACGCCACGCTGAACGGCGTTCCAATCGGACACGCCTATTTCGTCGGTGTGAAATGGACCAACGGAGGAAGAACGCCCGCATTAAACGTCAACATCACCTTCGAATACGCAGTCGTTGATGCGAGCGATCCTGTCCCAGCTTTCAATGTTGGCAAGACCAGGAGAGAGTCAACTACGATCGTGGGGCAAGGAAAATCCTGCCTTTCTGATAACGCGCTTTTTCCTGTCTCCGAAACCACTGCTATGAACGGACAGGTCAAGTCTCTGATAATCTACAGCAGGATAGAATACATAGACGTATTTGAACCTAACGCTCAACGCCACACTGAAGTGACAATTGTTTCCACGTTCAATGGATTGGTTCACCTGCCCAACGGGAAAACAATTCCAAATCTGATGCGAAACATATCTGGCGCCCAGAACGGGTGTAGTTAAAACGGGCACCAAAACCGCCGTCAAAGCGACCCGTGTCTCGGCGAGCAAATAAATTTATCCTACCCAAACCTTCGCAGTTGTGAGGAGGCAGGATTGTAGATCTAGCCGACAGATTGCACCGCTACCGCGGTGCGGACTGACACCTAAAACCGGGATTTCAAAGGCGAGCCTTTGATGGGGTTCAAGGGGCTAGCCCCTTGGCCTTTTTCTTCCCTCAAGGCCCCACAAGCTGCCCCCCATCCACCACGATCGTCTGCCCCGTGATCCAGCTTGCGCGCGGTGACGCGAGGAACAGCACCACCTCGGCCACCTCCTCCGGCCGCCCCAGCCGCCCGAACGGGATCTGCGCCAGCACCGACCGGTACATGTCGGGCGCGTTCTCCCGCCGCTCCTCCCACATCCCGCCCGGAAACTCGATCGAGCCGGGGGCAACGCAATTCGCGCGGATACCGTCACGCGCCAGCATTTTCGCCTGGCTCGCGGTGTAGTGGATCACCGCCGCCTTCGCGGCCCCGTACGGTGCCGACCGCGCGCTCGCGCGGTAGGCCGAGATCGAGCTCACGTTCACGATGCTCGCACCCGCCGCCATGAACGGGCGGGCCGCGCGGCTCGCGCGCACCACCGCCATCACGTCGATCGAGAGCGAGGCGCCCCAGCCCGCCTCGTCGTCGGTCATGCCGAAGCCGGACGCGTTGTTCACCAGCACGTCGATGCCGCCGAACGCGCCCGCCGCGTCCGCCACGTAGCCGGCGACCGCGTCCCCGTCGGCGAGGTCGCAGGTGCCGGCATGCGCGGCCACCCCGAACGCCTCGATCTCGCGGCGCGTGGCCTCGAGCGCCTCCGAGCCCCGCGCGCAGATCGAGACGGCCGCGCCCTCGCGCGCGAAGCCCAGCGCGATCGACCGTCCGATCCCCCGGCTGCCGCCGGCCACCACCACTCGTTTGCCCGCGAATTCCATGGCCGTTCTCCCGAAGCACGCTTGCCCCCGCTCTTGGCAACGCATGGCGCGGCGTGGTGTCTCCCGGCGGATGTTGCGTTCCGTCTCAGACCCCACCCGTGCCGGCGCCTTCGAGCTGCTGGTCGCCGTCGCCGAGCGCCGTCGCGCGCTCGACGAGGCGCTCGACGCGCTGCCGGCGATGGAGAGCCGCGACCGGGCGGCGGCGCACCGGCTGGCGGCCGCCGTGCTGCGGCGCGAGACCTCGCTCGACGCGGTGCTCGAGCCGCATCTCAAGCGCGCGCCGCCGCCGCGGGTGCGGCTGGTGCTCAGGCTCGGGGCCGCGGGGCTGCTGCTGCTCGACACGCCGGCGCATGCGGCCGTCGGCACCGCGGTCGACCTCGTGCGCGCGATCGGGCTTGCGGCCTTCGCGGGCCTGGTGAACGCGGTGTTGCGGCGGGTGGCCGAGGCGGGGCCGGCCGCGCTGGCCGAGCTCGACGCGCCGCGCCTCGACACCCCGCCCTGGCTCTGGGCGAGCTGGGGCGACCGGGCGCGGGCGATCGCCACCGCACATGCGGCCGAGGCGCCGATCGACCTCACGCTCCGCCCCGGCGCCGAGCCGCCGCCCGAGGGTTCGCTGCTGCCCGGCGGCTCGGTGCGGGTGCCCGCAGGCACGCGGATCGCCGCACTCGCCGGCTTCGACGCGGGGGCGTTCTTCGTCCAGGACGTGGCCGCCAGCCTGCCCGCGCGCCTGCTCGGCGACGTGGCCGGCCTTCGCGTGTGCGATCTCTGCGCGGCGCCCGGCGGCAAGACCGCGCAGCTCGCACTCGCCGGCGCGCGCGTCACCGCGGTCGACCGCGACGCGCGCCGGCTGCGGCGGCTGCACGAGAACTGCGCCCGGCTCGGCCTCGACGTCGATGTCGTGGAGGGCGAGGCGGTCTCCTGGTCGGAAAACGCGGGTGCCACGTTCGACGCCGTGCTGCTCGACGCGCCGTGCAGCGCCACCGGCACGATCCGCCGCCACCCCGACGTGATGCGCCTGCGCCGCCCGTCCGACCTCGCGACGGTCGCCGCCGTGCAGGCCGACATGATCGCGGCCGCCGCCCGCCTGCTGCCGCCGGGCGGCCGGCTCGTCTATGCCGTCTGCTCGCTGCAGCGCGAGGAGGGCGACGGGCCGGTGGCAGCGGCGCTCCGATCCGGACTGTGGCGGCTCGACCCGATCGCGGCCGCCGAGCTCGAGCCAGAATTCGCGTGTTGCATCACCGCGGACGGCGTCCTGCGCACCGATCCCGCGCAATGGCGCGAACGCGGCGGCATGGACGGGTTCTTCGCAGCCCGCCTCGTCCGGTTGTGATAGGAGATCGAGCCATGTCCTCGCCGCTCCCGACCTTCGTCGCACCCAGCATCCTCGCCGCCGATTTCTCGCGCCTGGGCGAGGACATCGCGGCGATCGAGGCGGCCGGCGCCGACTGGGTCCATCTCGACGTGATGGACGGACATTTCGTGCCCAACATTTCCTTTGGGGCGCCGGTGATCGCCAAGCTGCGCGCGCATACGAAGCTGCCGTTCGACGTGCACCTGATGATCGCGCCGGTGGACCCGTTCCTGGCGGATTTCGCGCAAGCCGGCGCCGACCACATCCTGGTGCATGCCGAGGCGGGCCCGCATCTGCACCGTTCGCTGCAGACGGTGGCAGGGCTGGGCTGCAAGCCCGGCGTGGTGATCTGCCCGGCGACGCCGCCTGCCGCGATCTCCGAGGTGCTCGATCTGGTCGACATCGTGCTGGTGATGACGGTCAATCCCGGCTTCGGCGGCCAGCGTTTTCTCGACAGCCAGCTCGCCAAGATCGCCGCCGTGCGGCGGATGATCGACGCCACCGGCCGCGCGATCCGCCTCGAGGTCGATGGCGGGATCGAGGCCGAGACGGCGCGGCGCGCCCGCGACGCCGGCGCCGATACGATGGTGGCGGGGAGTTCCATATTCGGAACCGGCGATTACCGAACCGCGATCGCGGCTCTGCGCGGTGCGTAATCACATGTCGCCGAGCGCAACGACCGCCTCGTTGCGCGGTTGAGCACCAGGGAAACGGGGAAGGACGTGGCGTTGGGGGTCAGACGTTGGGGCCGGGATGCCCGGCTCTCGCTCGCACGCCTCCCGGCACTCACTCACTCGCTCGGACTGGCCCGCATCCCGGATGCGCCGCTGAACCCGGTGCGCGATCCGTGGCCTGGCTCGCCGGCCCGTGGGGCGCGGCTGATGCGCGGCGATTTCGATGCGGGGCCGCTGCAGGCGCGGCTGAGCCCGGGCGAGTGGGCGGCACTCGCCGCCGCGGAGGTGCCGGTGCGCACCGCCGCCTACGGGTTCACCTGGCTGCGCGACCTGCGCGCGATCGGCACCGATGGCGCGCGTCAGCGGGCCCGGGCGCTGGTGGCGAGCTGGATCACGCGCCCGCCGTCCGATCCGGTCGCGCGCGACCCGGCGACGATCGCGCGCCGCGTCACCGCCTGGCTCTCGCATTACGACTTCTTCGCCGCCTCCGCCGAGGACGAGTTCCGCGCCGGCCTGATGCTGCGGCTGCTGACCGACGCGCGGGCGCTGCGCGCGCTGCTGCCGCTCGAGCGCGCCGATGTCGAGGCGCTGATCGCCTGCAAGGGGCTGCTCGCGGTGGGTGTGGCGATGCCCGAGACCGGCGGGTTCGGCACCCGCGCGCTGGGCCACCTGTCGGGCGAGCTCGCGCGCCAGATCCTGCCCGATGGCGGCCATGTGGAGCGCAGCCCGTCGGCGCAGTTCGCGGCGTTGCGCGAGCTCGTGGAGATGAAGCTGCTGCTGCACGCGGCCGGCATGTCGCCGCCGGTGGCGCTGGCCGCCTGTCTCGACCGGATGAGCCCGGCGCTGCGGGCGATGCGTCACGGCGACGGCGCACTCGCCTTGTTCAACGGCTCGAACGAGGAGGACACCAACGCCGTCGAGCTCGTGCTGTCTCAGGCGGGACGCGGACGCGCGGTGCACGCGACCCTGGCCGATACCGGCTTCGAGCGCCTGGCGTCGGGGCGCACCGTGCTGATCGTCGATCGCGGCGCGCTGGCGCCCCCTGGCGTCGATCGGCTGAGTGCGGCCGGCACGCTCGCCTTCGAGATGTCGGTGGGGCGCGAGCGGCTGATCGTCAATTGCGGCGCGGTGGCGGCCCCGCCCGAGCTGCGCCTCGCGCTGCGGGCGACGGCGGCGCACTCCACGCTGGTGATCGCCGATCGCTCCTCGGCCGAGGTGAAGCCGGACGGGCTGGGGCGCCGGCCGAACAAGATCGTGGTGCAGCGGCAATCCACCGGCGGCGCGCACTGGCTCGAGATGAGCCATGACGGCTATGCGCGGCCGTTCGGCGCGATCCACCATCGCAGGCTCTACCTGGCCGAGAACGGCGAGGACCTCCGCGGCGAGGACGCGATCGAGGGCAAGAGTGTCGCCGAGCGCGCCTACGCGATCCGCTTCCACCTCCATCCGAACATCGAGGCGACGCTGGAGGAGGACGGGGAAGCGGTGCTGATGCGGCAGCCGAGCGGCGGGCTGTGGCGGCTGCGCGCGGACGGGGCGGCGATCGCGGTGGAGGACAGCCTCTATCTCGGCACCGGCACGCGGCGCGCGACGCGGCAGATCGTGCTCAGCGCGGACGGGGCGACATCGTTGCAGGTGCGATGGGCGGTGACGCGGGTAGGATGAAGGCTTGTTCTTTCTTGAAAGAAAGAACCAAAGAACTTTTATTCGTTGGAGTCCCGACATGAGCGGGTGCGAAATGAATAGAAGTCTTTTTGCTTCTTTTTCTTCAGAAAAAGAAGACTCTTCTGCGTGAAGATCCTCGAGATCGCCAACGTCGATTTCTCGCTCGCCCACTTCGTGTGGCCGCTGATGCGCCGCCTGCGGACGTTCGGCCACGAGGTGGTGGGCGCCTCGGCCCCGGGCGCGCTGCTCGCGGACTTGCGGGCGGACGGGTTCCGCATCGTCGAGCTGCCGTTGGCGCGCAGCACCTCGGTCGCGGCCCAGCTGCGGGCGTTCCGGGCGCTGCGCCGCTTCATCCGCGCCGAGCGCTTCGACATGGTGCACGCCCACATGCCGATCTCGGGGTTTCTCGCGCGGCTGGCGGCACGTGAGGCGGGGGTGCCCGTGATCGCCACCACGTGCCACGGCTTCCTGTTCAACCAGCCCGGGCCGGTCGCGCGCCGGCTCGCCTCGTTCGGCATGGAGTTCCTGGCCGGCCGCGTCACCGATCGCTTCCTCACCGTGTCGGAGGAGGAGGCGCGCGACGCTCGCCGTCTCGGCATCCATCGCGGCGCCGCGGCGTGCGGCAACGGACGCGACCCGGAGCGCTTCCGCCCCGACCCGGCGGCGCGGGCGCGGATCCGCGCGGCGCTCGGCACGCCGGAGGCGCGGATCGTGGTGGTGATCGTGTCGCGGCTGGTGCGCCACAAGGGCCATCCCGAGCTGCTCGCCGCGATGCGCGACGTGGTGGCGCGCGGGATCGACGCCGAGCTCTGGGTGGTGGGCGAGCGGCTTGCCTCCGATCACGGCCCGTCGTTGGATGCGGCGTTCGCCGGCGCGGGCCTGGGTGCCCGCCTGCGCCTGCTCGGCTACCGCACCGATACGGCCGCGCTGCTGGCGGCCGCCGACATCTTCGCCCTGCCCAGCCATTTCGAAGGACTGCCCATGTCGGTGATCGAGGCGATGCTGACGGGTCTGCCCGTGGTCGCGACCGCGATCCGCGGCCCGCGCGAGCAGGTGGTGGCGGGCGAGACGGGGCTGCTGGTGCAAGCGGGTCAGGCGGTCCCGCTGGCGGACGCGATCGCGACGCTGGCCCGCGACGCCGGGCTGCGAGCGCGCATGGGCGACGCTGGTCGTGCCCGGGCGATCGCCCGCTTCAGCGAGGACGTGGTGCTCGACCGCACGATCCGGCTGCTCGGGTTATGACCGCGGATACGTCCGCCGCCGCGATCGAGCGGCTCCGCCGCACCGTCGTCGCCGTCGCCGCGCTCGCTGTGGTGGCGGCCCTCGCGCCCAAGCTCGCCGACGTGGCCATCCTGGTGTTCGCGGCCGCACTCGCCGGCACCATCCTGCGGGGGGCGGCCGAGCGTTTTGGCCGCCTGATCCACCTGCGGGCCGGGGCGGCGCTGGCCGTGATCCTGCTCGGGCTGCTGGGGCTGTTCGCGCTCGCCGTCTGGCTGCGCGGACCCTCGCTGGTGCGCGAAGGCACCCATCTCTACGGCGAGATCCTGCGCCAGGAGGGCGCCCTGCGCGGCGAGCTCGCGCGCACCAGCTGGGGTGCGGCCCTCGTCAGCCGGGCGCACGCGCTGCTCGACAACGCGGGCGCGCATGTCGCGGGGCTGATCTCGGGCTTTGCCTCCGGCACGATCGGGGCGCTCGGCAGCCTGGCGCTGCTGCTGGTGGCGGCGCTGTATTTCGCGGCCTCGCCGGGGCTCTACGTGCGCGGCGCGCTGCGCCTGCTGCCGGTAGAGCGACGGGCGCGGGGAAGCGCGATCCTCGCCGCACTCGCGCATTCGCTGCGCTGGTGGTTCGTGGGGCAGGCCTGCGACATGCTGGTGGTGGGGCTGCTCACGGCTATCGGGCTGTTCGTGCTCGGCGTGCCGCTCGCGGGAACGCTCGGCGTGGTGGCGGGGCTGTGCAACTTCGTGCCGTATATCGGGGCGCTGGCCGGCGCCGTGCCGGCGATCCTGGTGGCCCTCGGCCAGGGTCCGACGCAGGCGCTCTCGGTCGCCGGGCTGTTCCTGGTGGTGCAGACGCTCGAGGGCAACGTGATCGCGCCGATCGTGCAGCGCCGCACGGTGGAGCTGCCGCCGGTGCTGACGATCTTCTCCCAGACCGTGCTCGGCGCGCTGTTCGGCCCGCTGGGGCTGATCCTGGCGACGCCGATGACAGCCGCGGCGATGGTGCTGGTGCGCAAGCTCTATGTCGAGGACGTGCTCGGCGACCGCAGCGAGGCGCCGTCGCACGAGGCGTCTCCCTGAATGCGGCGCGAGCCCGCGGCGATCGAGCGTCTCTACCATCTCGCCGAGGCCGCCAACATACCGGGGATCCTCGCGCACGGCTTGCTCAGCACCGCGCTTCTCGTGGCGGCGGCGGGGATGTCCGAGGCGGAGAGCGGCCGCTTCCTGCGCGCGCACCGGACCGGCAACGTCGAGCTGCCCGGCGGGGTCGTCATCCGCGACCAGCGGCCGATGCCGCCCGCGCAGCTCGCCCCTGCGCTGGATGACGGAATGAGGCCGCCCGACTGGTACGCGCTGCTGAACGCGCATGTCTTTCTGTGGCCGGATCGCGACCGCCTCGAACGCCAGCGCAGAGCATGCGGCGATCGCCTGCAAAGGCTGCTCACCTTCGACGCGGCGGCCCTGCTCGAGCGCTTCGGTGACCACGCGCTGGTGTCGCCGATCAACAGCGGGAACGCCCGCCGCAAGCCGGCCCGGCGCGGGCGCGACACGCTGGTGCCCTACCGTTGCTGGGTCCGGGACGGCTGGCCAGCGGGGGCGCGGCGCCGCAAGCCGGCCGAGTTCCTGTTCCGCTGCGTGGTGCCGGCGGAGCGGCCGTATCTGCTCGATATCGCGGAGATCTAGCGGCGCGCCAGGGGACGCAATTGCGCGTGGCGGCGCGGCGGCCTATCGCACTCGCCATGCCGACCGACATCGTGCCCGTCCGCCGCGCCCTGCTCTCCGTGAGCGACAAGACCGGCCTGGTGGAGCTCGCCCGCGCGCTTGCGGCCGCCGGCGCGCAGATCCTGTCGACCGGCGGCTCGGCGGCGGCGCTGCGTGCGGCCGGCGTGGCGGTGACCGAGGTGTCGGACCATACGGGCTTCCCGGAGATCCTGGACGGGCGGGTCAAGACGCTGGTGCCGCAGATCCATGGCGGCATTCTCGGCCGGCGCGACCTGGCCACGCACACCGCCCAGATGGCGCAGCACGGCATCGCGCCGATCGATCTTGTGTGCGTCAATCTGTACCCGTTCGAGGCGACGGTCGCGGCGGGCAGGCCCGATGATGACTGCATCGAGAACATCGATATCGGCGGCCCGGCGCTGATCCGGGCGGCGGCGAAGAACCACGACCATGTGGCGGTCCTGACGGCGCCCGCGCAATACGAGGCGGTGATCGCCGAGCTCGGCGCGGGCGGCACGCGTCTCGCCACGCGCCGCACGCTTGCGGCCGAGGCCTATGCCGCGACCGCTGCCTACGATGCGGCGATCGCCGCCTGGTTCGAGCGTGATGCCGCCGAGTTCCCGGCGACGTTCTCGCTCGCGGGCCGGCTCGCCTCGCCGCTGCGCTACGGCGAGAACCCGCACCAGCGCGCCGCCTTCTATCGGACCGCGCCGGGCCGTCCGGGGGTGGCGACCGCCACCCAGGTGCAGGGCAAGGCGCTGTCGTTCAACAACCTCAACGACACCGATGCCGCCTTCGAGGCGGTGGCCGAGTTCGACGGCTCGACCGTGGTGATCGTCAAGCACGCGAACCCGTGCGGGGTCGCGACTGCGGCGAGCCCGCTCGAGGCGTGGCGCTTGGCGCTGCGGTGCGACCCGGTGTCGGCGTTCGGGGGCATCGTGGCGCTGAACCGCACGCTCGACGGCGAGACGGCCGCGGCGATCGCCGACATTTTTACGGAAGTGATCGTGGCGCCCGACGCCACCGATGAGGCGCGCGCGGCGATCGCGCGCAAGAAGAACCTCCGTCTGCTGCTCACCGGCGGCCTGCCCGACCCGGCCGCGTCCGGCCTGACGCTGCGCACGCTGGCCGGCGGGTTCCTGCTGCAGACGCGGGATGCCGGGCGCATCACCGAGGCGGATCTCCGCGTGGTCACGCAGCGGGCACCCGACGCGCGCGAGATGGCCGACCTGCTGTTCGCGTTCCGCGTCGCCAAGCACGTGAAGTCGAACGCGATCGTCTATGCCCGCGACGCGGCGACGGTGGGTATCGGCGCCGGGCAGATGAACCGGCTCGACAGCTCGCGGATCGCGGCGCGCAAGGCGGCGGATGCCGGCCTCGAGGCGGCCCCCGTGGTGGCGTCGGACGCGTTCTTCCCGTTCGCGGACGGGCTCGAGGCGGCCATCGCGGCCGGCGCCACGGCGGTGATCCAGCCGGGCGGGTCGATCCGTGACGCGGACGTTGTTGCGGCCGCCGATCGCGCGGGCATCGCGATGGTGTTCACCGGGATGCGGCACTTCCGGCATTAAGCAAAGGGGCTCTGCCCCTTAAACCCCGCCAGGACCGAGCCGGTCCTGGACCTGGCCTATAAAGAGGGGTCTGGGGTTAAGACCCCAGCGGGTCCAGGGCAGAGCCCTGGCCTTCTTCAGGGAGGCCACAGATGAGCCACGACCCCAAGCGCCGCACCATCGGCGACCACAAGCTCCACCCCGACACGCTGATGGTCGGCTACGGCTACGACCCGGCGCTGTCCGAAGGTGCGGTCAAGCCGCCGGTGTTCCTCACCTCCACCTTCGTGTTCCGCTCCGCCGAGGAGGGCCGCGACTTCTTCGACGTCGTGTCCGGCCGCAAGCCCAAGCCCGAGGGCGGCGCGGGCCTGGTCTATGCGCGCTTCAACCATCCCAACAGCGAGATCGTCGAGGACCGCCTCGCCGTGCTGGAAGGGGCCGAGCAGGCGCTGACCTTCAACGCCGGCATGGCTGCGATCGCGACCACGATCTTCGCGCATGCGCGACCGGGAGACGTGGTGCTGCACAGCCAGCCCCTCTACGGCGGCACGGAAACGCTGCTGGTCAAGACGCTACAGCCCTGGGGCATCCTCTCGGAAGGCTTCACGGGCGGCACCAGCGAGGCGTCGATCGGCGAGGCCGCCGAGCGTGCCGCCGCGCGCGGCCGCGTGGCGATGATCCTGGTGGAGACGCCGTCGAACCCGATCAACTCGCTGGTCGACCTGGCGCTGGTGGCGCGCGTGGCGGATCGGCTGGCCACGCGCCAGGGCACGCGGCCGCCGATCGCGTGCGACAACACGATGCTGGGTCCGGTGTTCCAGTCGCCGCTCGCGCATGGCGCCGACATCGCGATCTACTCGCTCACGAAATATATCGGCGGGCACAGCGATCTTGTGGGCGGCGCGGCAATCGGCTCCGCCGCGTTGCTGGCGCCGATCCGGCAATGGCGAAGTGCCATCGGCACCAATCTCGAGCCGTACGGCAGCTGGCTGGTGGGGCGTTCGCTCGAGACGCTGTCGTTGCGCATGCGGGCGGCGGCGGCGAATGCGGAACGCGTCGCCGATTTTCTCGCGAGCCACCGCCGTGTCGCCCGCGTGCACGCGCTCGGCTCGCACATCAACGATCCGGCGGCGGCCGCGGTCTATGCGCGGCAGTGCACGGGGCCGGGCTCGACCTTCGCGGTGACGCTGCGCGGCGGCGAGCGTGAGGCCTTCGCCGTGCTCAACGCGCTCACGATCTTCCGTCTCGCGGTCAGTCTCGGCGGCACCGAGAGCCTGGCGAGCCACCCGGCCTCCACCACGCATTCGGGCGTGCCGGCGGAGACGCGGGCACTCGCCGGCGTGAGCGGAGGACTGATCAGGCTGAGCATCGGCATCGAGAACGCGGACGATCTTATGGCCGATCTCGACCAGGCGCTCGCGGTGCTCGACTAGAAGATTCTTCTTTTTCTGAAGAAAAAGAAGCAAAAAGACTTTATCCATTGGAGCTCCGGTGGTCGCCCACGTCGGATGCCAAGGAATAGAAGTTCTTTGGTTCTTTCTTTCAAGAAAGAACAAGCCTTCTGCGTTCGAGATGCGAGTGATCCTGCGAAGCGTTCTCATCATTCCGCAACCGCCTTGATCTTTTCGGCGACGACGGCAAATGTCGCCGCATGAGAAGCTTCGACGACCTGGCGGAAAACGAGATGCTGGCACTCGCGATCGGTGCGGAGGAGGAGGATGGCCGCATCTACGCCGACTTCGCGCACGCGCTCGCCGACGACTTCCCCGGCAGCGCCGAGGTCTTCGCGGGCATGGCGGCCGAGGAGAACGGCCACCGCCAGCGCCTGATCGATCTCTACGTCCGGAAATTCGGGAACCACATTCCGCTGGTGCGCCGCCACGACGTGCGCGGCTTCATCCAGCGCCGCGCGATCTGGTACACGCGGCCGCTCGGCCTCGACCTGGTCCGCAAGCGCGCGCAGGAGATGGAGCAGGACGCAGCCCGCTTCTATCGCATGTCCGCCGAACGCTCGACCGACGCCGAGATCCGCCGCCTGCTCGGCGACCTCGCGACCGAGGAGGACAAGCACAGCAACAAGGCCGAGACGCTCCACCGCGAGCACCTGACCACGGCCAAGCTCGCCACCGAGGACGAGACCGCGCGCCGCAACTTCGTGCTGCAAATCGTCCAGCCCGGGCTGGTCGGGCTGATGGACGGGTCGGTGTCGACGCTGGCGCCGGTGTTCGCGGCGGCCTTCGCGACGCACCAGCCCCACCAGGTGTTCCAGGTCGGGCTCGCGGCCTCGGTCGGTGCCGGCATCTCGATGGGGTTCGCCGAGGCGCTGGCCGATGACGGCAAGCTCTCCGGGCGCGGCACGCCGCTGCTGCGCGGCGTCGTGTGCGGGCTGATGACGACGGCCGGCGGCATCGGCCACACGCTGCCGTTCCTTATTCCGAACCTGCGCGTGGCACTGCTGGTGGCGTTCGCCGTGGTGCTGGTGGAGCTCGCGGTGATCACCTGGATCCGCTGGCGCTACATGGACAGCGCGCCGCTGCCGGCGGCGGTGCAGATCCTGTTCGGGGGCGGGCTGGTGTTCGCGGCGGGGATTGTCATCGGGACGAGCTGACGAAGAAGAAGGCCAGGGGCTCTGCCCCTGGACCCCGCTGGGGCCTTGGCCCCAGACCCCACTCGTGAGGTCGCGGCTGGGCTCCCACGTCATGCAGGTCCAGGATCGGCTCGATCCTGGCGGGGTCAAGGGGCAGAGCCCCTTGCCTTGCTTGCTTCTTCCCTGACCGCCCCGCCAATGCGACATAAGACCCCATGTCCCACGCTGTCGCGCGCCGCGCCGTCCTGTTCCTCCCGCTCCTGGCACTCCCCGCGCGCGCCGAGCAGGCCAAGCCAGCCACGCTCAGCCCCGCCGACCAGGGCTGGATCGACCGCGTCGCGCAGTATCTGAACGGCGTCACCACGCTGAAGGCACGCTTCCTGCAAATCGCGGCGGATGGCGCCACCACCCAGGGCACTGCCTGGCTCGACCGGCCAGGCCGCATGCGGTTCGAATACGACAAGCCCAGCCCGCTGCTGCTGGTGGCGAGTGCCGGCAACGTGGTGTTCCGCGACAGCAAGCTCGACCAGACCACCTCCGTGCCGCTCAGCCGCACGCCGCTGGGCCTGCTGCTCGCCCCCGACATCAAGCTCTCGGGCGACGTCACGGTGACCGGGTTTTCCCACGCGAACGCGCAGGTGCAGGTGACGCTGAGCCGCACTGCGTCACCCTCGGATGGCAGCCTGACGCTGGTGTTCTCCGAGACGCCGTTCGCATTGCGGTCCTGGACGGTGGTCGACGCGCAGAATCGCGAAACACGCGTGGACCTCTACGATGTCGCGCTGGGAGGTGCCTTTTCCGACACGCTGTTCGCGCTTCCGGGGGACAATGGATGAAGCCCCTCGTCGGCATCACCTGCTGCAACAAGCCGTTTGGTCCGTTCGCGATGCCGAACCATGCGGCGTCCGACACCTATATCCGCGCGGTGGATGGTGCGGTGGGTGCCGCTCCCGTGCTGATCCCCGCCAACGGGGAGGCCGCCGACATCCCGTCGCTGCTCGATCGGCTCGACGGAATCGTGCTGACCGGCAGCCGCTCGAACGTGTTTCCCGCACTCTACGGCGGTCCGGCGCATCCCGAGGGCACGCCCGAGGATCGCCGGCGAGATCAGGTGACGATGACGCTGATCCGCGAGGCGATTGGGCGCGGCATGCCGCTGCTCGGCATCTGCCGCGGCATGCAGGAGATGAACGTGGCGCTCGGCGGCACGCTGCACCAGCAGATCCGCGAGCTCCCCGGCCGGCTCGATCATCGCGCGCCACAGGTCAACGACTTCGCTGTCGTGATCGGCAAGAGTCACACCGTCGCACTGGAGGCGGGTGGCTTCCTGCACCGGCTCCTGCACACGGAGGCGATCGATGTGAACTCGCTGCACGAGCAGGGCATCGAGCGCCTTGCGCCGGCGCTGGTGGTCGAGGCGGCCGCACCTGACGGCACGCCCGAGGCAGTGCGGGTCGCCGCCGCTACCGGCTTCGCGGTGGGCGTGCAATGGCATCCCGAATATGACTGGGAAGCGGACGCGGCGAGCCACGCGATCTTCGCGGCGTTCGGCCGCGCGGTGCGCGCCTACGCCACCTCGCGCCGCAGCACCTGAAGCCGATCGGCCAGCGCCATCTTCCACCACATCGACCATCTGCTCGGCGAGTACGGCTACGGCCTCGTCTGCATCGTGATCGCGCTCGAGGCGATGGGCCTGCCGCTGCCGGGCGAAAGCATGCTGATCGCCGGCGCCCTCTACTGCGCGACCACGCACCGGCTGCCGATCCAGGGCGTGCTGGCCGCCGCCGCGATCGGCGCGATCATGGGCGACAATGCCGGCTACCTGATCGGGCGTTCGCTCGGCTTCCGGCTGCTGGCGCGCTATGGCCGCCGCGTCGGAATCTCGGAAGACCGTTTGCTGCTCGGGCGGCATCTGTTCCGGCGCTACGGCGGCTCGGTGGTGTTCGTGGGCCGGTTCGTGGCCGTGCTGCGGACTTTCGTGGCGCTGCTGGCGGGTGCCAACCGGATGGGTTGGGGCCGCTTCCTGTTCTGGAACGCGCTGGGCGGCTGCGCCTGGGTGGGCGGATACGGAACCGCGGCCTACCTGATCGGAACCAGGATCCGCGACATTGCCGGCCCGGTCGGTTTCGTGGTGGGCGGGATCGTTGCAGTCATGGTCGTCGTTCTGTTCTTGTTCCTCAAGAAAAACGAGCGCCGGCTGACCGAGGAGGCCCGGCACCAGGCCGCTCTGCATTGATTTTGCACAGTTTGTCCGGAGGTTGCACAACGATTAGCTTTGATTGTCTTCACATGACCGCGAGTGTGCGATAACTTGTCTTGCCAACTCGACAATTTCCGAACCCATCGCACGCGAGGCAAGTCATGAAAGTCATCACCGGGCGTCCAGGACGGCCGCGCGAGTTCGACATCGACGTCGCGACGCGCGATGCGATGGAGGTGTTCTGGCAGAACGGCTTCCACGCGACATCGTTGCCGGATCTGATCGAGGGCATGCAGCTCACGCGCGGCAGCATCTACAAGGCCTACGAGGACAAGCGCGCGATCTATCTCGCGGCTCTCGACGTGTACGTCGAAGAGAAGCTCGAGCGGTTCGGGCGTGATCTCGCCAAGAAGGACAAGCGCGCGGCCATTCGCGACGCGCTGCGTCGGGCGGCGCGCGAGAGTGCGGGCGATCACGGGCAGAAGGGCTGCTTCATCACCGCGGCGACGCTCGAGATGGTGCCGAACGATCCCGAGGTCGAGGAGCGCGTGGGCACGATGTATCGCGGGCTCGAGCGCATGGTCGCGGCCGCGATCGACGAGGGCAAGCGCACCGGCGACATCACGTCGAAGACGCCGGCGGCGGCGTTGTCGAAGTTCCTGGTTTGCGCGATCGAAGGGATGAGCGTGCTCGGTAAGCTGGGGCCGACCGAGCGCAGCAATGCGAGCCACATCAATGTGGCGCTGACGCTGCTGGACTGAGAGGGTATGAGAACTGTCGGTTCAAGAGGAAGGCCAGGGCTCTGCCCTGGACCCGCCAAGGGACAGTCGTCCCTTGGAACCCTGATCGTTCGGGGTATTCCCTGGCGAAGCCTGAATCATAGACTTCTGCTAACGACTCCGTCTCTAACGCCTGTACTCCAACCTTAAGTAGGGGGTTTTAAGGGCTCCGCCCTCAACGGGGTCCAGGGGCAGAGCCCCTGGCCTTCTTCGCCCGATCCTCCCCCTTGATCACGTCCCCCCAGACCGCACCCCGTTCTGCGCCACATCCCGCAGCAGCTGGTCCGCGATCACGAACGCAACCATCGCCTCGCCCACCGGCACGGCGCGGATCCCGACGCAGGGGTCGTGCCGGCCGGTCGTGCGGACATCCACCTCCTCGCCCGCGCGCGTGACCGAGCGCACGGGCACCAGCAGCGAGCTCGTGGGCTTGACCGCGAAGCGCACCACCACCGGCTGGCCCGTGGCGATGCCGCCGAGGATGCCGCCGGCGTGGTTCGTGAGGAACACGGGCTGTCCGTCGGCACTGCTGCGGATCTCGTCGGCGTTCGCCTCGCCGCGGAGGCGGGCGGCGGCGAACCCGTCGCCGATTTCCACGCCCTTGACCGCGTTGATGCTCATGCACGCCGCCGCGAGCTCGGCGTCGAGCTTGCCGTAGACCGGTGCGCCGATGCCGGCGGGAACACCCGTGGCGGTCACCTCGATCACCGCGCCGACCGAGGAGCCTTCGCGGCGGATGGCGGAGAGATGCGCGTCCCAGCGCGCGGCGGCGTCCGGATCGGGGCAGAAGAACGGGTTGCGGTCGATGTCCTCATCGTTCCAGGCGGCACGGTCGATGGCGAGGCCGTCCATCTCGACGAGCGCGCCTCGCACGGTGAAGCGCCCGGCGGTCGCCTCCGCGAGGATGCGCCGCGCGACCGCGCCAGCGATCACCCGGTTGGCGGTCTCGCGCGCCGACGCGCGGCCGCCGCCACGCGGGTCGCGGATCCCGTATTTGGCGTCATAGGTGAAGTCGGCGTGGCCTGGTCGGTAGCGCTCGGCGATCGCGGCGTAGTCGCCCGAGCGCTGGTCCTGGTTCTCGATGGTCACCGCGATCGGCGTGCCGGTGGTGCGTCCCTCGAACACGCCCGACAGGATTTTCGCGCGGTCGGGCTCGCGGCGCTGCGTGGTGTGCTTGCTCTGCCCCGGTCGCCGCTTGTCCAGAAAAGGCTGGATGTCGGCCTCGCTGAGAGAAATCCGCGGCGGGCACCCGTCGATCACGCAGCCGATCGCCGGCCCGTGGCTCTCGCCCCAGGTCGTGAAGGTGAGCGACTGGCCGAACCGGTTGAGCGACATGAGATTCTATTCGGAAACGGCGATGTCGGGCGCGTTGGGGTTCTTCATGCCGACGATGTGGTAGCCGGCATCGACGTGGTGCACCTCGCCGGTGACGCCCGAGCTCAGGTCGGACAGCAGATACAGCCCGGCGCCGCCCACCTCCTCGATCGTGACGTTGCGCTCGAGCGGCGCGTTCAGCTGGTTCCAGCGCAGGATGTAGCGGAAATCGCCGATCCCGCTCGCGGCCAGCGTCTTGATCGGGCCGGCGCTGATCGCGTTCACGCGGATCCTGTCGGGTCCCAGATCGGCCGCGAGGTAGCGCACGCTGGCCTCGAGCGCCGCCTTGGCGACGCCCATCACGTTGTAGTGCGGCATCCAGCGCTCGGCGCCGAGATAGGTCAGCGTCAGCAGCGAGCCGCCGTTCGTCATCAGCGCCGAGGCGCGCCTGGCCACCGCCGTGAAGGAGAACGCGGAGATGTCGAGCGCCACCAGGAACGCCTCGCGCGGCGTGTCGACGTAGCGGCCGCGCAGGTAGTTCTTGTCGGCCCAGCCGATCGCATGGACCAGGAAGTCGATCTGGCCCCACTCCGCCTCGATCCTGGCGAAGGCTTCGTCCATCGCCGCGTCATCGCCCACGTCGCAGGGGATCACAAGAGGTGAACCCACGCTCTCGGCGAGCGGGCGCACGCGGCGGCCGAGCGCCTCGCCCTGGTAGGTGAAGGCGAGCTCGGCGCCCTGCGCGGCGGCCGCGGCGGCGATCCCCCAGGCGATCGAGCGGTCGTTGGCAACACCCATGATCACGCCGCGCTTGCCCCGCATCAGCGTGCCGCGCGGGATGGTGTCGGCGCTCTCCGGCATTGAATCCTCTCCGGGAAAGGGGCAGGGGTGGGGTCTGGTGGTGGCAGATTGCCGGCCGCACCACAAGAGTTGCGGCCGGCCGCACCACGGGAGTTGTGGCATGCTCGCGATGTGCACGCTGCGGGGGAGAAACGACGAATGTCGGAGACGGGGGCGAGCGCGCTGGACGTGACCGCCGAGCCGATGGCGCTGTGGGAGCGCTGGTTCGCCGAGGCGTGCGAGCATGAGCCGGTCGACCCTAACGCGATGGCGCTGGCGACGGTCGACGCGGACGGCCGCCCGTCCTGCCGCACCGTGCTGCTCAAGGACGCCGGCGCGCGCGGCTTCGTGTTCTACACCAACACCAAGAGCCGCAAGGGACATGCGCTGGCGGCGCACGCGCAGGCGGCCCTGCTGTTCCACTGGAAGAGCCTCGCGCGCCAGGTGCGGGCCGAGGGCGTGGTCGAGCCCGTGACCGCCGACGAGGCGGACGCGTATTTCGCGAGCCGGGCCCGCGTCTCGCGGCTGGGCGCGCACGCCTCGCTGCAGTCCCGCCCGCTCGAAGCACGCAGCGTGCTCGAGGCGCGCGTCGCCGATGCCGATGCGCGCTACCCCGGCGAGGACGTGCCGCGGCCGGCGCACTGGTCCGGCTACCGCCTGGTGCCCGACCGGCTCGAGTTCTGGCAGGACATGCCCTACCGCCTCCACGACCGCGTGCAGTTCGACCGAGCCTCTGTCGAAGGCGCGGGCGGCTGGACCGGAACGAGACTTTACCCATGAGCGCGCCAATGACCCTGCAACCGATCCGCAAAATCCTGCTGCCGCTGAACGGCACCGAAACGGGGAGTGCGGCGCTGGCGACCGCGCTCCTCGCGGCGCGGCAGTTCAACGCGCATGTCACCGCACTGCACGTGCGCGCCGACAGCCGCGAGGTGGCGCCGCTCGCCGGCGAGGGCCTGTCGGGGGCGCTGGTCGAGGAGATGATGTCGGCCGCCGAGCGCGAGACCAGCGAGCGCTCGCGCAACGTGCGCGCCGACTTCGAGCGCTTCGTGCTCGACCACGCGGTGCCGCCCGGCAAGGCGGCCTACGAGGCCGCGGGGCCGTCGGCGAGCCTCGAGCTGATCACCGGCCGCGAGGACGACATCGTGGCGCAGCAGGCGCGCCTGGCCGACCTGGCCGTGGTGCCGCATCCCGAGGCCGCCGAGCTCTCGAGCTCGGATGCGCTGCACGCCGTGCTGTTCGACAGCGGCCGCCCCGTGCTGGTCGCTCCCAAGCGCGAGCCGCGCACGCTTGGCACCCGCATCGCGATCGCCTGGAACGGCTCGGCCGAGAGCGCGCAAGCCGTGCGCGACTGCCTGCCCTGGCTGGTGCAGGCGGATGCGGTGCGCGTGCTGCACGCCGCCGACTACCAGCGCCGCGGGCCGCTGGCAGCCGAGCTGCTGCCCTACCTGACGCTGCACGGCATCACGGCGGACACGGCGGAGTTCAAGCCGGTCGACCGCGAGGTGGGCGCCGGCCTGCTGCGCGCCGCACGCGAGTTCGGCGCCGACCTGATGTGCCAGGGGGCGTATTCGCATTCGCGGCTGCGCCAGCTGATCCTGGGCGGGGTGACGCGCCACGTGCTGGAGTTCGCCGACCTGCCGATCCTGATGTGTCGCTGATCGGAGCCCAGTAATGGACCAGGTCGACATGGCGCAGGAGACGATGGAGCACGCGCATCACCAGGCGCATGGCGGTGCGCACGCACCGGTGCCGCGGGCTCGCGCGGCGGCAATCCTGGTGGCAGGGTTCGCGGCGATCGCCGTGATCATCGAGATGGGCGCGAACGACGCGCAGACGACCTATCTCGCGCGCATCGTCACCGCGAGCGACATCTGGAACGAATACCAGGCGAAGTCGGTGCGCCGCACGATCTGGAGCGAGGCCGCGGACGCGATGGAGGCGACCGGGCCCACCACGCCGGCGGCCCAGGCCACGATCGCCAAGGCCCGCTCGGAGGCCGCCCGCATGTCGGACGAGCCGCACGGCGACGGCATGAAGCAGCTCGCCGCGCGCGCCCAGGCGGACGAGCACGAGCGAGATCACGCCGACCACACCCGCGAGCAGCTCGAGCGCAGTGTGCGCGCGCTGCAGATCGCGATCGTGCTGACCGGGCTCTATCTCGCGACACAGATGGAAATGCTGGTGGTGATCGGGCTGGTGATCGGCATCGGCGCGATCGTGTGGGGCGCTGTCACCAGCCTCGGCCTGGTGTGACGAACCCCGCCGTTGACATGACCCCGCCTTTGACATGACCAACGTCAACAGTTTCGAGGGCAATCCCGACAAGCAGCGTCGCTGGGACGATCGCTATATCGGGCTCGCGCATCACATCGCGCAATGGTCGAAGGACCCGCGCGCGAAGGTGGGCGCGGTGATCGTCAATCCGGCACTCGGGCGGATCGTGGCCACAGGCTTCAACGGGTTTCCGTCCAATGTCGAGGACAGCGTCCAGCGGCTGATGGACAAGGACCGCAAGCTCACGATGACGATCCATGCCGAGCAGAACGCGCTGCTGTTCGCGGGACGCGAGGCGCGGGCCTGCGACGCCTACGTGATCGGCAAGCCGATCTGCAACGTGTGCGCGATGCTGTTGATCCAGTCTGGCGTGCGTCGCGTGGTGGCGGCGCGGCCGCGAGAGGGCACCGCGTCGCACTGGGACCGCGTGGGAATCGAGGCGGTGGCGATGATGCGCGAGGCGGGCGTGGAGTTCGTGGAGGTGACGGACGCGCAGTTTGCGGCGGTCGGGCTGAAGCCTGCGGAGGCGTCGAGCTCGCTCGCGCCGGCGGATGTGGATACGCTGCAGCACAGCTTGGATTTCCTGCATCCGGTGGAGTGAAGAAGGCCACGGGCGTCATGCCGAAGGCGTGCTGCGCACAGGGCCCTGGACCCGCCAGGACAGCAGTCCTGGACCTGCCAACTTCAAGTCATGCAGGTCCAGGATCGGCTCGATCCTGGCGGGGTCTAAGGGGCAGAGCCCCTTTGCTTCGAACTTCTCCACCCAGGGCCTGAGCTCGCTTCATGCCGCACACGGCGTTCGCCAATCCACCACGCCGGCCGATGCGCCGCCGCGGGAAAGCATCGAGTTGAGGGCCCTCGTGTTCGGCTGACGGTCGCATCCAGAGGAACCCGGACCCGAAAAGAAGGTCAGGGGCTCTGCCCCTGGACCGAGCTCAAGGGCAGTCCCCTTAGAACCCATTCGTTAAAGTGTGGGGGATCCAAGGGGTGACCACCCCTTGGCGGGTCCAGGGCAGAGCCCTGGCCTTCTTTTCACTCCCGCAACAGCAGCAGATGCCCGTCGACATCGTGCAGCATGGCGCTCCCGCGCCCGTCCGCGTCGGTGACGATGCCGGGCGAGACGAAGCGCAGGCGCTTCTCGATCGCCTCGTCAACAAAGGCCGCGAGATCGCCGGTCTCGATCACCAGCCGCGTCGCCGCGACGTCGTTCGGGCGCGTGTCCACCGGGATCGGCCGGCCGGTCGCCGGAACACGGTTGCAGAGCAGCTCCACATGCGGGCTCGCCTCGTCCGGCGTCAGCAGCCCGGTCACCTCCACCAGCGCGTTGAACGTGCCATCGAGATGTTCCTGCTCCAGCCCACGGTTGACCGAGCGGCCGCCCACCGACAGTCCGAGCATGCCGACATAGAAGGCCTCGGCGCGCGCGGTGTCGGCCACCGCGATGGCGGAATGATCGATCCCGAGACACACGTTGCGCGGCGCCGCGCCGCGCCACCGCGCGGGCGCGGCATCAGGCGGGAAGGCGAGCAATTCGAGCGGATGCCCGTCCGGATCGCGGAACTTGAACGCGGTCGCACCGCCCGAACTCGCCGGCAGACGCTGCGGCCCGTCGTCGCTGATCGCGGTCCAGCCCTGCTCACCCGCGAGACGCGCGTGGGCCGCATCCATGTCCGACGCGATGATCGCGAAATGCTGGAACCACAGGTCCGGGCTGGTGCTGCCGATCGGGTAGGCGCGGCCGCGGCGCGCGAATTCGACGAGCTCGATGCATTCGCCCCCGAGACGCAACGTGATCGCGCGCGCCTCCGCGTCGCGCAGTCCGACGATGCGGGAGAAACCCTCGCCCTCAAGCGTGCGCTCGTGTTCGGCGGTGAAGCCGAGCGCGCGCGTGTAGAACAGAACCGACCGGTTCAGATCGCGAGTGGTCAGCGAAACATGCAGGAGTCGCCTGGCCTTCATGGAGTTTGGGCCCCCCGCCGATTGAGAAAGATCGCGTAGAGCGTGTGCGATCCGCCGATGAACAGGCGGTTCCTGGCGACCCCGCCGAAGCAGAGATTTGAGACGACATGGGGGATCAGGATCTTGCCCAGCAGCTTGCCGTCGGGCGAGACGCAATGCACGCCGTCGGCTGCCGAGCACCAGAGATTGCCGTCCTCGTCGACGCGGAAGCCATCCGTGTAGCCGGGCTCGACGCGGAAAAAAATGTCGCCGCCCGTGAGCCTGCCCTCGGGCGAGACGTCGAACACGCGCAGATATTGTTTCGGCGGTGCGGCCCCGCTCTGATCGCCCGTCTCGGCGATGTAGAGGCGACGCTCGTCGGGCGAAAAGGCGAGCCCGTTCGGCCCGTCGAAGTCATGGGCGACCGCGTCGATGCGCCCCGAGCCGGGATCGAGCCGATACACGCGCGGAGGCTGCTCGGAAACCTGCCGGCCACCCTCGTAATCGTTGGAGATGCCGTAGACCGGATCGGTGAACCAGATCGTGCCGTCGCTTTTCACCACGACATCGTTCGGCGCGTTGAGGCGCCTGCCCTCGAAACGGTCGATCAAAGTCGTCACGCTGCCGTCATGTTCGGTGCGCAGGATCGCGCGCAGCCGGTGCGAGCAGGTGATCAGTCGCCCCTGGTGGTCGCGATACTGGCCGTTGCCGTAATGCGAGGGCGCGCGGAACACCTCGAACCCGCCCGCCTCGGACCAGCGCATGGTGCGGTCGCGCGGAAGGTCCTGGAACAGGAGGCAGTTCCAGTCGCCCATCCATACGGGGCCTTCGATCCAGCGGAACCCCTCGCCGAGTTTCTCGAGCGGCGCATTGGCGAGAATGTAATGGGCGAAACGCGGGTCGCTGATGCTGAAGCCGTCCATGGCGTCCCGGATGCTGGTCGATCGGGGAACGCGCGGCACGCGGGGCGGTTCTGACAAGCAAAAAACGACGGCGCGGCTTGGGGGAGCCGCGCCGTCCTTGACCTTATCCAAAGTGCCATCGGGGGGAAGCACGGTGGACAACGACACAATGGTGCATAGGACAGCGCGATTTCAACTGAACTCGACGTCAGAAACGAATCACACGCGCATGTGAACAGTATGGCCACACACCATTATTTCGTCTCGAAAAACGTCCGCATACGCGCGAAGAAACCTTCGCTGTCGGGATTGGCGTGCGGGTGCAGCTCGGCCTCGTTCTCGAACTCCTCGAGAAGCTCGCGCTGGCGTTTCGACAGCTTGCGGGGCGTCTCGACCGCGAGCTGGATATACATGTCGCCGCGCGCCGCGCTCCGCAGCACCGAGAAGCCCTTGCCGCGCAGGCGCAGTTGCTCGCCCGACTGCGTGCCGGCCGGGATTTTCACCTTTGCCCGCGAGCCGTCGATCACCGGCACTTCGATCTCGGCGCCCAGCGCCGCCTGGGTCACGCGAATGGGCACGCGGCAGAACACGTTGGCGCCCTCGCGCTGGAACAGCTCGTGCGGGCGGATCGCCACGCTGACATAGAGGTCGCCGGGCTGCGTGCCCTGCGGGCCGGCCTCGCCTTCGCCGGCGACCCGGATGCGGGTGCCGTCCTCGACGCCGGCAGGGACCGGCACGGTGAGCTCGCGCTGCCGCTGCACGGTGCCGGCACCCCGGCAGATCGTGCACGGGTTGCGGATCACGCGGCCCTGGCCGCCGCAGGTGGGGCAGGCGCGCTCGACGAGGAAGAAACCCTGCTGCGCGCGGACCTTGCCGGCGCCGTGGCAGGACGGGCAGGTGTCGGACGCGCGCTCCTTGGTCTCCGAACCGGTGCCGTTGCAGTGGTCGCAGGCGATCCGGGTCGGCACGCGCACCTGCGCCTTGAAGCCGGCGAAGGCCTGCGGCAGGTCGAGCTCGACCTCGGCACGCACGTCGGCGCCGCCGCGCGCGCGACCGCGACGGCCGCCGCCACCACCGAACGCGTCGCCGAACATCTGCTCGAAGATGTCGCCGAGGCCGCCTGCCTCAAAGCCGCCGCCCCCGCCCCCGCCCTCGAAGGCGGCATGGCCGTAGCGGTCGTAGGCGGCGCGCTTGTTGTCGTCCTTGAGGATATCGTAGGCCTCGCCCGCTTCCTTGAAGCGGGTTTCTGCTTGCGCATCCCCCGGGTTGCGGTCCGGATGGAACTGCATGGCGAGCTTGCGGTAGGCCTTCTTGAGCTCGTCCGCGTTCGCCTCGCGGGTCACGCCGAGGACGGCGTAGTAGTCCTGCTTCGCCATCACCTGTCTTTCCTGGGGCGTTTCCTAGGACGAGCAACAAAGGGGCCCGGCTCGCGCCGGACCCCCATGCTATCGTGACCTGTCACCAAGATGGGCGCGGATCAGGCGGATTTCTTCTTGTCCTCGACATCCTCGAAATCGGCGTCGACGACGTTGTCGGGACCACCGGCCTCGGGCGCGCCCGGACCCCCCGCCGCTCCGCCCGGGGAGGCGCTCGCCTGGGCGTAGACCGCCTGGCCGATCTTCATCGCCGCCGCCTCGAGCCGCTCGGAGGCCGCCTTCAGACCCTCGGCGTCCGTGCCGTCGAGTTTCTGTCGAACGGCTTCGACCGCGGCTTCGGCTTCCGCCTTGTCGGAGGCCGGCAACTTCTCGCCGTGCTCCTTGAGGTTCTTGTCCACCTGGTGGACCAGCCCCTCAGCCGAGTTGCGAGCTTCCACCATCTCGCGACGCGCCTTGTCGGCGGACGCGTTGGCCTCGGCCTCGCGAACCATCTTCTCGATGTCGGCGTCGGACAGACCGCCCGAGGCCTGGATGCGGATCTGCTGCTCCTTGCCGGTCGCCTTGTCCTTGGCCTGGACCGAGACGATGCCGTTCGCGTCGATGTCGAACGTCACCTCGATCTGCGGCACGCCGCGCGGCGCGGGCGGGATGCCCGTGAGGTCGAAATTGCCGAGCAGCTTGTTGTCGGCCGCCATCTCGCGCTCGCCCTGGAACACCTTGATGGTGACGGCGCTCTGGCTGTCGTCGGCGGTGGAGAAGGTCTGGCTCTTCTTGGTGGGGATCGTGGTGTTGCGGTCGATCAGGCGGGTGAACACGCCGCCCAGCGTCTCGATGCCGAGCGAGAGAGGCGTCACGTCGAGCAACAGCACGTCCTTGACGTCGCCCTTGAGCACGGCGCCCTGGACCGCGGCGCCGATCGCCACGACCTCGTCCGGGTTGACGTTGCGCGCCGGGTCACGCCCGAAGAACTGTTTGACGGTCTCGATGACCTTGGGCATGCGGGTCATGCCGCCGACCAGGATCACCTCGTCGATCTCGCCTGCCGTCACGCCCGCGTCCTTCAGCGCCGCGCGGCACGGGCCGAGGGTGCGCTGGACCAGGTCGTCCACCAGGGATTCGAGCTTGGCGCGGCTGATCTTGAGCACGAGGTGCTTCGGGCCAGTCGCGTCCGCCGTGATGAACGGCAGGTTGATCTCGGTCTCCTTCGCCGAGGAGAGCTCGATCTTCGCCTTTTCGGCGGCTTCCTTGAGCCGCTGGAGCGCCAGCTTGTCGGAGCGCAGGTCGATGCCCTGCTCACGCTTGAACTCGTCGGCAAGGTAGTCGATCACCCGCGCATCGAAGTCTTCGCCACCCAGAAAAGTGTCGCCGTTGGTGGACTTCACCTCGAACACGCCGTCGCCGATCTCGAGCACGGAGATATCGAACGTGCCGCCGCCGAGGTCGTAGACCGCGATCGTGCCGCTGTTCTTCTTGTCCATGCCGTAGGCGAGCGCCGCCGCGGTCGGCTCGTTGATGATGCGCAGCACTTCGAGCCCGGCGATGCGGCCGGCATCCTTGGTGGCCTGCCGCTGGGCGTCGTTGAAGTAGGCAGGCACCGTGATGACGGCCTGGCTTACCTTTTCGCCGAGATAGCTCTCGGCCGTCTCCTTCATCTTGCCGAGGATGAAGGCCGAGACCTGGCCCGGCGCATATTTCTCGCCGCGCGCCTCGACCCAGGCATCGCCGTTCTCGCCCTTGACGATGTTGAACGGCACGAGGCCGCGATCCTTTTCCACCGTCGGATCGTCGAAGCGGCGGCCGATTAGGCGCTTGACGGCGTAGAGGGTGTTGGTCGGGTTCGTGACGGCCTGGCGCTTGGCGGCCTGGCCCACCAGGCGCTCGCCGCCCTCGGTAAAGGCGACCATCGACGGGGTGGTGCGGGCGCCCTCGCTGTTCTCGATCACGCGGACATCCTTGCCCTCCATGATCGCGACGCAGGAATTGGTGGTACCCAGGTCGATACCGATGACCTTGCTCATCGCAGAAAGCTCCTTATCAGCGGCGACCCCCGGCCCGAAGCACCGATGGTCGTCCTATGGACCGGCCCCAACACAGAGAGGGGTCCGGCGGTGAGTATGGGTGGGATGTATGGAAGGGGCCTTGACGCGGCAAGACCCCTCACGCCGTCGTATCGATGCCTTGCACGGACGCGGCGTCGCCCGAACCCTTGGAGACCACCACCATCGCAGGCTTGAGCAGGCGACCGTTCAGCGTCCAGGCGCGGGTCCAGGCGGCGAGCACCTGGCCTGCCGGCACGGTGTCGGAGGGCTGCTCGGCCATCGCCTGGTGCAGGTTCGCGTCGAACTTTTCGCCGGTGGGATCGGCGGCCTGGATGCCGTTGCGCTCCAGGATGCCCACGAAGCTCCGCTCGACGCCCTCAAAACCTTCGCGCAGCTTGGCGAGCATCGGGTCCTCATCGGCGGCCGGTGCGGGCAGGGCGGTGATGCCGCGGCGGAGGTTCTCGGCCGCCTCGACCACGTCACGCGCAAATTTCGTCACCGCGAACTGCCGCGCGTCCTCGACGTCGCGGCGGGCGCGGGTGCGGACGTTCTGTGCCTCGGCTTCCGATCTGAGCCAGTTCTCGCGCATGGCGGCGAGCTCGGTCTCGAGCCCGTTGATCCGCTCGGCCGCAGCCTGCATCGTCTCCTCGGGCCCGGCAGGGCTCGCGGGATGATCGTTCCTGGCGTGGTGCTCGGTCTCGGCGTGCGGCGGTGGCGCCGGCGCGGCCTCGATGGGGTCGTGTTCGGTGTCCATGCGCCGTGAATTAGGCGAGACCACCGGCGGGAACAAGTGAGGGCTCGTTGACAGATCGTGATGGAGACCGGCCGCGCGCGGCCGGGCAGGTGCGGGCGGGTGTCGTGCTGGCGGCGATGATGTGGGGCGGCCCGGTGCTGGCCGCCGATCCGGACGGCGGCGCCCCGGTCGCGATCGAGAACGCGCCGGCGCAGAGCAGCGTGGCGATCGTGCCGGAGGACGCGCCGCCGGCGGCGGTCCCTGCGACGCGGGCAGGGCCGGCCGCCGCCGCGGGCGCGCCGACGGAAGCTGCTCGGGCGGCGCCCGTCGCCGCGCCGGCGACATCGACGCCGGCCATGGCGCCGGCTGGGCCGCCGGCGGCCGCCCCGGCAACGTCGACTGCCGCAAGCGCGCCTCCGTCTGCGCCGCCGCCGCCGCTCACCGCGTCCGCGCCGCCGGCCGCCGCCCCGGCCGTCGCGCCGGCCACATCGGCGGCTACGAGCGCGCCGCCGCCTGCACCCTCGCAGCTGCCGCTCGCCGCGTCCGCGCCGCCAACCGCCGCCCCGGCCGTCGCGCCGGCCACATCGGCTGCCATGAGCGCGCCGCCGCTCGCACCCGCGCAGGCGCCACCGGTCACCGCGTCCGTGCCGCCGCCCGCCGCCCCGGTCGGCTCGCCCCCGTCGACTTCTGCCGCGAGCGTATCCTCGCCCGCGTCCGGCCAGGCCGCGCCACCGCCAGCTGTCGCTGCGGGCGCGCCACCGGAGGCACGAGCCGCCGTGCCGCTCGCCACCGCGTCCGCCACCCCGCCCCGGCGCCGGTCGCAGCACGGCGCCGGCCCGACGCCGGTGGTCACGCGCACCCTACAGAGTTACGAGCGGCCCGACGGCAGCGTCGCGACCGTGACCACGACCACCGAGACCGTGATCACGCCGCCCCCGCGCGACGAGGCATCCGCCATCCCACCGCCGCCCGCGCACGCGGACGCGTCCGCCGTGCCGGTGCGGTCGTTCGCGGCGCATCGGGAGGGCACGCTCTGGCGCATCGCTCCCCGCGACGGCGGCGATGCGCGGTTGGCCCGGCTCGACCTGCACCAGGTCGGCGTCGAGGCGCATCTCGCCGAGCAGGCGATCGCAGGCCGCGCCACGCTGCTGCTGGACGGACAACTGGTCCGTACGCGCGGACGCCACGCCCCCACCCTGGTGGTGACCGCCGTGGAAGGTGGTGCTCCCGACCGCTGACGCCCTTCCCGCCGGCGGGAAGGGCGCGCAACAATGCGCCATGGAACGGCTCGAACGCGCGCTCGCGCATCTTCCCCGCCATTTCCCCGGGCCGGGCGGTGCCGCTGCCGTGCTCCGGCACGGCGAGGTGTTGGTGCGCCACGCCTGGGGGTTCGCGGACGCGGAGCGGCGCCTTCCGTTCACGTCGCGATCGCTATTCCGCATGTGCTCGATCACCAAGCAGTTCACCTGCGGCACCGCGCTGAGCCTGTTTCCGGATCTGTCAGCACTCGACACGGCGGTCCGCGCGCGGCTGCCGCTGCTCGATGCGGCGCCCACGGCGCTCCATCTCGCGCATAACCAGTCGGGCCTGCGCGACTACTGGGCGATCGCCATGCTGCTGGGCGCACCCGCCACCGCGCCGTTCAGCGACCGGGACGCAGCCCGCGTGATCGGGGCGGCCGCGTCCCTGCAGTTCGCGCCGGGCACCAGCTATTCCTACTCGAACGGCAATTTTCGTCTGCTGTCGGATGCGCTGGAGGACGTGACCGGTCGCTCGTTCGCGGAACTCCTGCGCCGTCACGTGCTCGAGCCCGCCGGCATGGACACCGCCTTCCTCGCGGCCGATACCGCCGCCATGCCGGACGGCACCACCGGCTACGAGGGCAGCCTGGCGATCGGCCACCGGCCGGCCGAGAACCGGGTGATCTGGACGGGCGATGCAGGGCTGGGTGCCTGCCTCGACGACATGATCGCCTGGGAACGTTTCATCGACGCGACGCGCGACGACGCGGCGGGGCTCTACCGCCGGCTGGCCGCACCCGTGACCTTCCGGGACGGCCACCTCGCCGAATACGGGTTCGGGCTCGCCCGCACCGTCGAATGGGGGCGGCCGGCCACCGGCCATGGCGGCGCGCTGCGCGGCTGGCGCTCGCACCGGATCCATTTCGCGGCCGAGCGCGTCTCGGTGGTGGTGATGCTGAACCATCTCTCGGACGCGCGCGCGGCGGCCCTCCAGCTCGCCGCCGCCCTGTTCGGCGAGGAGACGCGCGGGCCGGATGCGGCGCTGCCTGCGCCCGTCTGGCTCGGCGCCTACGTGGAGCCCGAGACGGGGCTGTCGGCGCGGGTCGAGCTCGCGCGGCCGGGCGAGCTCCGGCTTCGCCACGGGCATGGGCCGGAACTCCTGCCGCTCCGGCCGGACGGCACGGCCGGGAGTGCCGGCGCCACGCTCGCCGCAGGGGCCGACGGGACGCTGCGTCTCGAGCGGCCCGGCGAGAACCGCGTCGCCGTGCTGGAGCCGCGCGCGGGTGCGGCAGACCCGGCGGGCCTGGCCCGTCGCTGGGCCTGCCGCGACTATCCCGGCGCGGCGCTTGAGATCGTGGATGCGGGCGGCGTGCTGCACGGCGCGTTCTCCGGGCCGCTAGGGGAGAGCCGGATGGAACTGCTCGAGCCGATCGGGCCGGATCTTTGGCTGCTGCCCTGCTGGCGGGCGCTGGACCACACGCCGCCGGGGGACTGGACGATTCTGGTCCGGCGCGGCGCCGATGGTGCGTTGGCCGGGTTGACCGTCGGGTGCTGGCTGGCGCGGGGCCTTTGCTATGAGCCTGAAGAAAAGGGCCAGGGCTCTGCCCTGGACCCGCCAAGGGGCAGTCGCCCCTTGGATCCCCCGGACTTAAGGAATGGGTTCTAAGGGCGACTGCCCTTAGCGGGGTCCAGGGGCAGAGCCTCTGGTCTTCTTCAGAGCCTCAAGGACATCGCATATGTCGCAAGCGGTCCCACAAGCCACCGACGCCGACCGCGCGCTGATCGACCGCGCAGCGCGCCACCTGGTCGCGACGCACAGCCCCGGCGGCAAGCGCGCCGGCTGGCTGATGATCGCGTCGGTGCTGATCGAGGCCTGGGACCTCTACTCGATCGCCTTCGTGCTGGTCTTCCTCAAGGAGCTCTTTCACCCGTCGGCCCTGATGCTGGGGCTGGTGGGGGCGGCGACCCAGGGCGGCTCGGTGGTGGGCGGCCTGCTCGGCGGCTGGCTGTCAGACCGGATCGGGCGGCGCCTGATTTTTCTGCTCACCATGGTGCTGTTCATCATCCTCGCGATCGCGCAGGGGTTCGCGCCGACGATGGCGACGCTGGCGGTGATCCGCTTCCTGCTCGGCATCCCGCTCGGGAGCGACATCTCCAACGGCTATACCTACATCATGGAGCTGATGCCCGCGGGCGACCGCGAGGTGATGGGCAATCGCTGGCAGCTGATGTTCGCGGTGGGCCAGGTGCTGACGCTGGCGGTGATCGCGGTGTTCCTGGTGGCGCATGTGCCGCACGACCTGCTCTGGCGCGTCACGCTGGCGATCGGCGCGGTGCCGGCAGCGATCCTGCTCCTGCTGCGCGCGGACCTGCCCGAGACCGCGATCTGGCTCGTGCGGGTGGGCCGGTTCCGCGAGGCGAAGGAGGTGGGCCTGCGGATGTACGGCGATCCGCTCGCGATGCTGCCTGACCACGACGTCGCCGTGCCGCGCCTGCGCGCCCGCGACGTGATCCGCCATCTTCGCGCCGACCGCACGCGCTGGCGGGCGACGCTGTTCGCCTGGATCGCCTGCTTCGCCCAAGGGTCGGAGTTCGCGACCTTCGCTTTCTACATCCCGACCCTGTTCGTGCTGGTGGGCGTGTCCGGCATGCTGGGGACCGACCTCGTGACGATGGCGCTGTTCGGGGTGGCGTCGGTCTCGGCCTTCGTGGGGCCGATGATCATGCCGCGGATCGGCCAGCGCGGGCTGTCGATCGCGGGGTTCTCGATCACCTTCGCGGGCCTGCTGCTGGCCGCACTCGCGCTCGACGCGCACGCGCTGCTGCTGCTGCCGGTCGCCTGCGCCGTGGTGCTGTGGGGGCATTACTGGGACGCCGAGAACGTGATGACGATCGCCGCCGTGGTGGCCCAGCCGGCCTATCGGGGCCTGGCGTCCGGGATCGCCTACCTGTTCGTCAAAATACCTTCTTTCCTCGCGATCTTCCTGTTCCCGGTGCTGTTCGCCGCGGTGGGCCATGCGAACGCGACGCTGCTGGTGGCGCTGTTCCCGCTCTCGGGCCTGCTGGCGGCCCTGTTCGTGCTGCCGAAGCTGCATGGGAGCGGCGAGGACTGAGGGCGCCGGCATTGAGAGTGGGGGGGATCGAGCGCATGGTGGCCGCCGGATGACCCACACCATCGCCCTGGTCGACGACGACCGGAACATCCTCACCTCGGTGTCGATGACGCTCGAGGCGGAGGGTTTCGCCGTGCGCACCTACACCGACGGCGAGAGTGCGCTCGCCTCGATCACCGCCAAGCCGGTGGACCTGGCCGTGCTCGACATCAAGATGCCGCGCATGGATGGGATGGAGCTGCTGCAGCGGCTGCGCGCCCGCTCGCAGCTGCCGGTCATTTTCCTGACCAGTAAGGACGAGGAGGTCGACCAGCTGATGGGCCTTCGGCTCGGGGCGGACGACTACATCACCAAGCCGTTCAGCCAGCGCCTGCTGCTCGAGCGCATCCGCGCCCTGCTCCGGCGCAACGATGCGAGCCGCGCGGAAGCGGCCGGCACCGCGCCCGCCCGCATCGTGCGCGGCGAGCTCGTGCTCGACGAGACGCGCCATCAGTGCCTGTGGCGCGACCACGACATCCAGCTCACGGTCACCGAATTCCTGCTGGTCAAGACGCTCGCCCTTCGTCCCGGCATGGTGAAGTCGCGCGACCAGCTGATCGATGCCGCTTATGGCGAGAACATCTATGTCGACGATCGAACGATCGACAGTCACGTCAAACGCGTCCGGAAGAAGTTCCGCACGGTTGACGACGACTTCAACCAGATCGAAACGCTCTACGGCATCGGTTACCGCTACAAGGAAAACTGAGCGGGGGAGAACTGAAGCAGCGCCGGCCGACGCGCTCGACGGGTTCCGCCCGCGCTTCGTCTCGCCGTTCCTCCGCCGCGTTCTGCTCGTCAACGCGCTGCCGCTGGCGTTGCTGGTGGCGACGCTGCTCTATCTCGACCAGTACCAGAACGGGCTCCTGGTGGGCGAGGTCGCCTCGTTGCGCGAGCAAGCAAAAATCTACGCGGGCGCGCTCGGCGAATCCGCCGTGCGGGTCTCGGACTTCCGTCACCTGCGCAACCCCGACCCGGTGCTGGTGGCCGATCTCGCGCGGCCGCTGCTGCGGCGGCTGACCGAGCCCACGCCTTACTCGGTGGCGCGGCTGTACGGACCGGACGGCCGCATCGTCGCCGACAGCAACCCCGCGAGCCCGAACGGCGAGCCGCCGAGGCCACCCCCGTCGCCGCGGCGTCGTGTCACCGACGGGCCGATCCGGCTGCTCGGCCTGTTCTACGACCGCCTGCTGGCACTGCTCCCCGCGGGCGAGGACGGGATCGCTGTGACGCCGGTGCGGCCGCCGCCGAGCACGCCCACGCGCCACGGACCGGCGCAGCCGCCGCCCAGCCCTTCGACAGACGTGCGCGAGCGGGTGCAGATCGGCGGCGGCGACGATTTCCGTGAGATCCCGCCCTATATCCGCCGCACGCGCGACAACCGGCTGCTGGTGACGGTGGCCGAGCCCGTGCAGCATGACGGGCGCACGGTGGGCATCATCCTGCTCACGCGCGCCGCCTCCGAGGTGGACCACTCGCTCGACGCGGTGCGGCGCTCGATCCTCGATCTGTTCCTGCTGGCGCTGCTGCTCACCGTTCTGCTCTCGATCTATCTCACGGGCACGGTGGCACGCCCGATCCTGTCGCTCGCCCGCGCCGCCCGCACCATGCGCGAGGGCCGCGGCCGCACTGGGGCCGTGCCCGCGAACCTGCGCCGCCGCACCGACGAGATCGGCGCGCTCGCAGTAGCGCTGGACGAAAGTGCGCGCGCGTTATGGGCGCGGATGGATGCGATCGAACGGTTCGCGGCCGATGTGAGCCACGAGATCAAGAACCCGCTCTCGTCGATGTCGAGCGCGATCGAGACGCTTGGCCGGATCGACAATCCGGAGCAGCGCAAACGGCTCCTTGCGATCATCGGCGACGACGTCTCGCGGCTCGACCGGCTGATCTCCGACATCTCGAGTGCGAGCCGCGTCGACGCCGAGCTCAGCCGCGCGGCCACCACGCGCGTGCCGATCCTGCCGATCATGCAGGCGCTGGTCGACATCCACGAGGCGACCCGCGATGCGGCGGCTCCCGTGCTGCTGCTGGAGGCGCGTTCCGATCCGGCCATGCTGGTGGTGGCGGGCGTCGAGGACCGGATCGTGCAGGTGCTGCGCAACCTGATCGGCAACGCGGTCTCGTTCTCGCCGCCCGAGGGCCGCATCCTGATCGCAGCCCTGGGCCGCGACCGCGTGGTGGAGATCGTGGTCGCCGACGAGGGGCCGGGAATCCCTGCCGCCAAGCTCGAGAATATTTTCGATCGCTTCTATTCCGAGCGGCCGCCGGGCGAGGAGTTCGGCCGCCATTCCGGGCTGGGATTGTCGATCAGCCGGCAGATCGTGGAGGCGCTGGGTGGCCGGATCTCGGCTGCCAACCGCGTCGATCGCGACGGGCATGTGCTCGGCGCGCGGTTCACGGTCGAGTTGCCTCGGGCTTTCTCCTGAAGGGCCCGGGGTCTTGAGCATCCGTCTCGAGCGCGCTGTTGGCACCATCGGCGTGACGATCGCGCCGGGCGGCGTCTCGCGTTTGCGCGAAGAGGGCTGCCTGAAGATGCGTTTTCCGAAGCACTCGCCGGGCTTCGAGGCGGTGCTGATCAACACCGCGGGCGGCGTCGCGGCTGGCGACCGGCTGGCGACCGCGCTCGCGCTTGAGCCCGGTGCCGCGGCGGTGGCCACCAGCCAGGCGGCGGAGCGCGTCTACCGCGCGCGTGCCGCGGACGAGCCCGCGCTATGGACCACCGACATCACGATCGGCGCCGGTGCCCGCCTCGACTGGCTGCCGCAGGAGCTCATCCTGTTCGAGGGCGCGGCACTCCGCCGACGCCTGACGCTCCGCCTCGCGGCGGAGGCGCGCTTCACGGGCGCCGAAATGGTGGTGCTCGGACGCACCGCGAGCGGCGAGCGGATCTGCAGCCTCCGGTTCGACGATCTCCTGCGCGTCGAGCGGGCGGGCATGCTGCTGCTGCATGACGCCACGCACCTGACCGCGATCGATTGCTGCCTCACGGTGGCTGACCAGTACGACGTGCAGGTGATGATCCACACCGACACGCTCAACGGGAGCGGCTTCGTCGAGGACACGATCGCGGCGATCGCCGGCCGCACGATCCACGCCTACCATACCGAGGGTGCGGGCGGCGGCCACGCGCCCGACATCATCAAGGTGGCAGGCCTGCCCAACGTCATTCCGAGCTCGACGAACCCGACACGGCCCTACACGCGCAACACGCTCGACGAGCATCTCGACATGCTCATGGTGTGTCATCACCTCAACCCGAATGCGGCCGAGGACATCGCCTTCGCCGAGAGCCGGACCCGCAAGGAGACGATCGCCGCCGAGGATATCCTGCACGATCTTGGCGCGCTCTCGATCATCTCGTCAGACAGCCAGGCGATGGGACGCGTGGGCGAGGTCATCACCCGCACCTGGCAGACCGCGCACAAGATGAAGACGCAGCGCGGCGCGCTCCCGGGCGACGGCGCGGCCGATAACGCGCGCGCGAAACGCTACGTCGCGAAATACACGATCAACCCCGCGATCGCGCATGGGATCAGCCACGAGGTGGGCTCCGTCGCGGTGGGCAAGCTTGCGGATCTCGTCGTCTGGAGCCCGGCTTTCTTCGGCGTGAAGCCTGACATGGTCATCAAGGGCGGTGCGATCGCGCACGCGATGATGGGCGATCCGAACGCCTCGATCCCGACGCCGCAGCCGGTGCATGCACGGCCGGTGTTCGGCAGTTACGGGCGCGCAATCGGTTCGACCTGCGTGACGTTCGTTTCCGCGGAATCCCTTGCCGCCGACGCGTTCGCAGGCCTTGGACTGCGCCGCCGCCTGCTCGCGGTTCGCAACACGCGCACGATCGGCAAGCGGGATATGGTGAACAACGACGCGACCCCGGTGATCGAGGTCGATCCCGAAACTTACGAGGTGCGTGCCGACGGTGCGATCCTGACCTGCGCACCCGCGACCGAGCTGCCCATGGCGCAGCGGTATTTCCTGTTCTGACAGCAATCAGGCTTGATCGTCTGGTTCACGCCGATTGGAGCGTCGCCCCGCGCAAGCGCTGGGCGGCCGTCGCCGAATGCGGTGCGGCGGGGTGGAAGGTGCAGGCGCCGGTCCTGGTCGGCGCTTCCGATGCCCTGCTTGACCGGGAGTTTGCAGCGGCCGCAGAGGGACGCAGGGTGCTTCTCGGTTTCGATTTTCCCATTGGCGTGCCGGCCGCCTATGGCGCGCGTACGGGATGCGCGAAATTTCGCGAGTTTCTCGCGGTCTTGGGAGACGGTGCGTGGTCCCGGTTCTTCGATGTCGCCGCGGCTCCATCCGAAGTCAGCATCGGGCGCCCGTTCTATCCGGCCGCGTCGAAGAAGGGCGTGTCCCGCGCGGAGCTGGCCACGGGATTGGGCATGCACAGCTTCGACGACCTGCTTCGCGTTTGCGAGCGCCGCACCGTGCATCGGCGCGCCGCGTGCAGCCTGTTCTGGACGCTCGGCGGCAACCAGGTCGGGCGTGGCGCCGTGAGCGGATGGCGCGAGGTCATCCGTCCGGCCATGCTGCGCGGCGCCACGCTCTGGCCATTCGACGGACCCCTGGCAGCGCTCGCGGCACATCCGGGCGTCATCCTCGCCGAGACCTATCCGGCTGAAGCCTATCGGATGGTCGATGCCGCGTTCGCGCATGACCAGAGCAAACGGCGGCAGGCCGATCGGCGCGACAAGAGCGGCGCCATCCTTCGCTGGGCCGCGCGTCACGCCGTCGCGTTCACCGACGACGCATCGGCGGCGATCGAAGCCGGATTCGGTGCATCGTCGAGCGGCGAGGACCCGTTCGACGCGCTGCTCGGTCTGCTGAAGATGATCGAGGTCATCGAGGGGCGACGGGACGAGCAGACCGAATGCTTCGACGCGACGATGCCCTGGGAAGGCTGGATCTTGGGCCGATGAGACCCGATGGTTCAGGCGAGAACCGCCGCAGGGATCGCAGGAGGCTTCGGATGGGAGACGGCACATGAGCAGCTCGTATGAGCAGGTCCTTCGCCGATGCTAAAAGCGCGCGCGGTTCATGCCGCCGGCACGTGGGATCTCTCGCACGAAGCGGGAATCGTGACGCTCGACTATGACGGCCGCCACCGCCGCCGCCTGTCGCTCGCCACCGACGCGGGCGAGGCGTTCCTGCTCGACCTGCACGAGGCGCGGCACCTCCGCGATAGTGACGGGCTGGCCCTCGACGACGGGCGCGTGGTGCGCGTGGTGGCCAAACCCGAGCCGGTCTCGATCGTGACGGCGGCGGATCCGTTCCTGCTGCTCCGCTGCGTCTGGCACCTGGGCAACCGGCATCTCCCCGCGTCGCTGAGCGGCGGCCGCATCCTGATCCGGCCCGACCACGTGATCACCGCGATGCTGCGCGGCCTCGGTGCGACGGTCGAGCACGCCGAACTCCGTTCGATCCCGAGCAGGGCGCCTACGCGGAGGCGACGGGCGGCCATGCCCATCACAACCATCCTGAGCACTGACGCGGCACTGCTGCGCCTGCTCACCTGGTTCTCGCCGGCCTTTCCGACCGGCGCCTTCGCGCACAGCCACGGGATCGAGAGCGCGGTGGAGGACGGGCTGGTCACCGACGAGGCCGCTTCACTCGCCTGGATCGACGCCGTGATCCGCGACGGCGCGCCCCGCTTGGACGCGGTCCTGCTGCGCCACGCGCATGCGGCGACGGATGCGGCGGCCCTCGGCGACCTCGCCCGCCTGGCCGAGGCTTGCGCACCCTCGCGCGAGATGCGCGAGGAGACGCGGTCGCAGGGCATCGCCTTCGTCGCGGCCGCCCGTGCCTGGGGCGCGCCGCTGCTCGACGCGGTCGCGGCCGCCGGCATCGCCGTCCCGCATCCGGTCGCCGCCGGCGTGCTCGCGCGCGCGTGGGATCGACGTGGAGGCCGCCGTGCTCGCCTTCGGGCACGCCTTCGCCGCCAGCCTGGTGTCGGCCGCCCTCCGCCTCGTGCCGCTCGGCCAGACCGCCGCACTCCGGGTCCAGCACGCGCTCGAACCCGCGATCGCGGCGACGGCGGCCGCGACGCGCGGGTTGGGCCTCGACGAGCTCGGCACTTCCGCCCTGCGCTGCGATGTCGCATTCATGCGCCACGAGACCCAGCGCGTGAGGCTGTTCCGCACATGAGCCATGCTAACGAAGACCCGCCCTGCCGCGGGCACCACGGCCCGCTCCCTGTCGGCATCGGCGGCCCGGTCGGCACTGGCAAGACCGCGCTGATGGAGCGGCTCTGCCGGCGCTTCCGCGACGAGCTCAACATCGCCGCCATCACCAACGATATCTCCACGCGCGAGGACGCCGAATTCCTGACCCGCGCGGGTGCGCTGGCTCCCGAGCGCATCCTCGGCATCGAGACCGGCGGCTGCCCGCACACCGCGATCCGCGAGGACGCGTCGATCAATCTCGCGGGCGTCGCGAAGCTCAACCGCGACTTCCCCGGTCTCGACCTGATCCTGATCGAGAGCGGCGGCGACAACCTGGCGGCCACCTTCAGTCCCGATCTCGCCGACATCACGATCTACGTCATCGATGTCTCGGGCGGCGACAAGATCCCGCGCAAGGGCGGCCCCGGCATCACGCGCTCGGACCTGCTGGTGATCAACAAGACCGACCTCGCCCCGCATGTTGGCGCGAGCCTCGCCATCATGGACCGTGACAGCCGTGCCATGCGCGGCGAGCGTCCGTTCGTGTTCTGCAACCTTAAGGCGGGGGACGGCGTCGAAGCGGTGGCGTCGTTCATCCGGACGGCCGGCGGTCTCGCGGCCGTGGCGGCGTCACCAGCGTAAGCGCCCCGCGGGGACGCCGGGAGCGACGTTCATGGACCAGGCCGACCTTCCACGCGCGACCGAGGCGAAGTCGCAGGCCACGCTCAGCCGCGACCGGATGCATGTGAAGTCTTGGCCGCTCACCATCCTGGTGACGCTGGCGGTGTTCTACACGCTCTATCTCGCGAGCGAGATCGTGCTGCCCTTCGTGCTGGCGCTGGTGCTGAACCTGCTGCTGGCCCCCGCCATGCGTTTCATGACGCACCGCCTCAAGCTGCCCAAGCACCTGGCAGCCCTCGTGCTGATCCTGTTGCTGTTCGGCTTCATCGGCATGATCGGGCTCGCGATCTCCGTGCCGGCGTCGGGCTGGATCGCGAAGGCGCCGGACAGCCTGCCAGCGCTGCAGCACAAGTTCGCCTTCCTCCACAAGCCCGTGACGGCGATCCAGAACGGGCTGCATCGCGTGCAGGCGATGATGAGCGGCGGCCATGGTGAGGGCGGCGGCGGCGGGACGGGTGGTGCTTCGCTCGCGGGCGTCGGCACCACCATCCTGAGCGGCACGAAGTTCTTCCTGGGCGAGATTTTTACTCTTGTCCTCCTACTGTTCTTCCTGCTTGCGTCGGGCGACAGCTTGCTCCGGCGCTTCGTCGAGATCATGCCCACACTCGCCGACAAGCGGCGCGCGGTGCAGATCGTCAGCGAGATCGAGCACAACGTGTCGCTCTATCTCGCCACCATCACGATCATGAACACGGCGGTCGGCCTGCTGAACATGGCCCAGGTCTGGCTGCTGGGGCTGCCCAACCCGCTGCTCTGGGGCGTGGTCGCGTTCATGCTGAACTACATCCCGATCCTGGGGCCGATGACCGGCATCGTGATCTTCTTCTTCGTGGGGCTGTTCACCTTCGATTCCGTGCTGCACGCGCTGATCCCGGCGGCGATCTATCTCGGCATCCACCTGCTCGAGGGCGAGACGATCACGCCGATGCTGCTGGCGCGCCGTTTCACGCTGAACCCGCTGCTGGTGATCGCCTCGCTGATGTTCTGGGACTGGCTGTGGGGGATCCCGGGGGCGTTCCTCAGCGTGCCGATGCTGGCGGTGTTCAAGATCGTCTGCGACCATGTCGATAGTCTGACGCCGCTGGGACACATGTTGGGGGATGCGCCGCGGCGGCGGAAAGCGGCGGCCTGAGTCTGTTCATGTATATTAATGTATAGTTTCACGTGAAACATGAGGTCAGGGGCGTCATGCCAAAGGCGTGCTGCGCACGGGGCCCTGAACCTCGCTAAGGGCAGTCGCCCTTAAAACCCATCGTTTAAGTAAGGGGGATCCAAGGGGTGACTACCCCTTGGCGGGTCCAGGGCCTGGCCTCACGGAGCATTGCAAGTTTTCAGGGCGCTTGCTCGGCCGTAAACAGAACTGCAAGGCCAGACGAGACATAGTAGGTCGCCGCGGACCCGGCTATCACCGTCCCGAATTTCCCCAATCGTTTCCTGAGCGTTGACCGTCGGTGTGGCCACGCCTGACAGGAACGGCGCCGTTCTGGACGTCGTTGTCGATGGTGGCGTGCAGATACTCCATCGAGGCATGGGCTGAGATGGTGCCAGGGTCGCGTGCCCGCCTCGAGATCCACGCCGCGCGACGTGTGGCCACCTGCGTTCGCCGAGAGGTTCTCGAGCCCGCTCGGTCCGCCCAGCAAGGCGATCTTCCGGTTGGTGAAATTGTCGTTGAAGAGACTGATCGACCCGATGATCCGGTCACCTTGATAGCGGTAGCCGAGCGTCTCGGAGATCGAAGACTCGGGCCTGAGATCGAGGTTGGCAGTGTTGTCGAGCGCGCCCTGATAATACTGGTAGAAGAAGGTCTGCTCGGAAGGCGTCCGGAAATCGGTGCTGACGCTCGCGAACACCATCTGCGTCCGATCGATCGCGTAGCGGAGGCCCACGCGCGGCAACGGCTCGTCGTCGTCAATCGTCGCACGGTATTGCGGACCGGGGATCTCGTTCACGCCGTCACGCGCGACCATCGCATATCTAAGCCCGGCCGCGATCGTGAGCTTGTCGTCGAGCAGTTTCAGAACGTCCGCCACGAAGAGCTCGTCGGTCTGCGTGATCACGAAATCTGCATCATCCAGCAGCAACCGTCCGGCCTGCGGTCCTGAGGTGAGGCGAAGAAGCTGCCCGGTGTTGTCACCCCAGATATCGGCCGGCGCACCATTCGTGCTGAGCGCGCTGTAGGACTGGATGCCGGCCTCGTTCGAGTAATCATACCAGTTGCCGACCAGGACGCTGTTATGCCCCGCCGTCCAGGTGAGCTTGGCGACCAGGCCCGTGCGATATTGCCGGTCGATCTCGTTCGCCATCACCGAACCGTCGGTCGTATCGTTGTTCGGGATGCTCGTCGTGTATGGACCGGCACTGCCCTGGTAGACTGCGCCCTCGTCCAGCACGTCCTCGTAGGGATCGTTGTCGTAGCCATATTGGAAATACGGCGTGACGTTCAGAACGAGCCGGTGCGTGAGCGTGAGCTGCGTCGGGATCGCCGTATACAGCACGCGAAACGTCTCGTCGTTATCCGTCCAGTCATCGTAGCCAGCTGGCGTGAAGCCGCCCGTGTAGTTCGTCTCGGGCGAAGTCGCGCCGTACTGCTCATAGCTCGCGAGCGTCGGCCGGTCATAGGTCGGCGTGATCGCTTCGTGCCACTCGCCACTCCACGCAACGCGGTTTCCCTCGCCCCATTCGCGCACGGCCTTGAAGTCGATGTGCTGGCGCTTGACGCGTCCCGGCCCCGCCACTGGTCCGATCCCGTGTGCGAGGAGGAGAGAAACGCGCGAGACCGGAATTGCCGATCAGGCCCGTGTCGAGCCGGATGAACGCGCGATCGGTGTCGAACGAACCATGCGACGCATCCACGCTGCCACCCGGATGCAGCGACGGGTCGAGCATGGTGATCTTCGTCAGCCCGCCCGCTTCCGAGATCACTGGGCTGTCGAGATCGGCGGTCCCTTGCGCGAGCGAGATCTCGTCGATGTTTTCGGAGTCGATGAACTGGCCGGGATATCCATCATAGTAGCCGATGTCGCTGAGCGGCATGCCCGCCAGCGGGTAGCCAATCTCGTCCTGACCCAATCCGTGGATGTTGAGGCCGAGCTGCCGCGACAGCCCGAACGGATCGGACATCTGGATGAGCGCGCCAGGCGTCAGCCCCACATACTGGTAGGCGTTCTGGATCGGTGCCTGGGTCGCAATGAAGGCCTGGCTCACCGTGCTGACGGATTTGTCGTCGTGCTGCGGCTTGATCAGCCCGGCATCCGCACTGCGCCGGCGTGTCGCCTCCACGCGCACATCCTCGACCGTGCTGCGCAGATGCGTCGCGGGCGGCGCGGATTGCGCAAATGCCAGGCTCGGCCAGGAGAGAACGGCCGCCATCGCCGTCCCGGCGCGTAGCCCCCGGACCAGATGTTCGGGAAAATGGCGCATGGCGGCCCCATAAAATGAGGCCGACGAAGGATGGAGTGCAGTCCCCGTCCCTTTACCGGCATGACCCGGATCAGGTTCAAAGGGTTACCACACCGCACTCAAGCAGGTGGTATCTCAGCCCCTTGTCAGGGCGCCCCTCGGTCCAACCGCCATAGCGACCTCAAGAGCTTTGTCCATGCAGGATCGCCGAACGTCCCGCATCCCAGAACGCGGCTTCCAGGCGCACCGCTTCGCGGAATTGAACGAGCAGCGCCGGGTAGCGCGCCTCGCCGCCCAGGCGCCGGCTCAGCTCCTCGAGGCTGGCGAGACCCGCTCGCACGAGGTCGTGGTAGTGCGACCCCGCATAGGTCTCGATCCAGTCCCGATAGGGATTTCCCTCGATCATTGTGCCCGGTGCCCGCAACAGGCGCAGCCCGATTTCGCCATACCCGCCGAGGCAGGCGGCGAGCGTCACCGCGAGGTCGAGCACGTCGCCCGAGACACCGCGATCGAGCATGTAGCGGCTGTAGGCGATCAGCTCGAGCGTTTCCGGGATCTCCTCGATCTGCGCGGGTGAGATGCCGTGGGAAGCGAGCTGCGTCCGGTGCAGCGACATCTCGCCATGCAGCAGCCCGTGCAGCAGCGCCGCACCGGCCGCCATTTCGGCGACCCGACCGCTCTTGTAGACCAGTAGCGCGTAGGCGCGCGCGTAATGCACCAGGTAGAGGTAATCCTGTGCCAGCCAGGCCCCGAACTCCTCGCGCGGCAACGTGCCGGCGGCGAGTGCTGCGACGAAAGGATGCTCGACATAGGCCCGCCAGGCGTCGCCCGAATCCGCCCGCAGCCGCGCAAAGAGTGTACCGTCTGCATACGGCATGTCGGTCTCGAACTCGAATTCCATGCTCACCCCGTCCGCATGCTGGTGTCCGGCGCCCAGAACAGGATCCGCCGGAGCACCCGATCGACGATCACCCAGAGCCCGACCGCCATCAGTGCCAGCACGAACAACGCCGCAAACATCACGTCGGTCTGGATGCGCGCATTCGCATTCAGCATCACGCCCACGAGCACGACGAAGGTCACGAGCGGGCGCAGCAGGTTCGGCAACCAGGTCGTCATGCGCCCACCTGTGCAAAGCCGGTGGAGCCCGCGCAGCAGCCGCCCCTGCACGTGCAGCACGGCGTCGTCATCGGGCGCGCGCGGTGTCGCGCCGGGGTTCGAGATCGGCGCCCCGAGTGTTACCGGCGCGCCGGACAGCACCAGCAGGTGCTGCCCCAGCCGGCAGGCCTCGAGCGGGTCGTGCGTGATGAGCAGCACCGTGCGCCCGCGCAGCAGCTCGGCGGCCAGGTCCTGCATCCGCGCCCGCGTCACGGTGTCCAGCGTCGCGAACGGCTCGTCCATCAGCACCACGGGAAGTTCCTGGTACAGCGTGCGTGCGAGCGCCACGCGCTGGCGCATGCCGCCCGAGAGCTGCGAGGGCAGGGCGCCCGCGCGATCGGCCAGTCTCACCCGCTTCAGCAGACCGAGTGCGCGCGCCCGGTCGCATCTCTCCCCGCGCAGTTGCGCGCCGAGCATCACGTTCCGGGCGGCGTCGAGCCACGGATAGAGCAGGTCATACTGGCCCATATAGGCGACGCGACGCGCCAGTGGCCGGCCGTCGGCCGCGGCGACCGTCCCGGCGCTCGGCCGGTCGAGCCCCGCGATGATCCGGACCAGGCTGGACTTGCTGCCCCCGCTCACCCCGAGCAGCATCACGAAGGCGCCCGGCTCGACGTCGAGTTCCAGCCACGCGAAGATCGCGCGGCCTTCGTAGTGCAGTGCGAGATCGCGGATACCGGGCGCGCTCAAACGGTCGCCAAAGAAAAGGGGCATCGGCGTAGCACCCCTGCGGCATGGACCTGCCTCACGACGGGGTCTGGGGCCAAGGCCCCAGCCGGGTCAAGGGCGGGAGCCCTTGCCTTGTTTCAGGCGTCCGGCCGCCGCCGCGCCGGCGCCCGGGGCCGCAGCGCAATCGGCGGCAGCCCCCGCGTGCCCACAGCCCGCCGCACCCGCGCGATCTCGCTCGCATGCCGCGCCGGGTCCAGCCGATGCGTCACACTCCCCGCATGACGCCGATGGATGTTCAGCGGCTCGGCCACGTACGCCACGCGCGAACCCGGATCACCCAGCATCTCGACATAGAGCCGCCAGTCGCCGGCGACGCTGAGCCCGGCCAACTCCGCGCCGCACCGCTCGAACGCCGCGCGCAACGCCTCGCGCCGGAACAGCACAGCACTCGCGTTCAGCAGCAGGTTCCGCTCCGACAGGCACGCGCGCAGCATGTCGGGCCCGGGCAGCACGAAGTCCCGCTCCAGCGCCAGGCACCCGTGGGTGCGGTAATAGGGCTTGTAGCTTCCGTCCAGCGCCCGCCCCTCGCCGTCGATGGGCCGGCTGTCGGTAAACGCCATCACCGCCCCTTCGACGCCGGCGAGCTTGCCCGCCAGCGCCTCGAGGAAACGCGGATCGGCCGCATCGTCGGCCTCCGCGATCCAGAGCCACTCGCCGCGCGCCCGCTCGGCCGCGCGCCGCCACTGCGCGAACACGTGGCCGCCGTTCTCGGCCGCCACCTCGACCGCGATCTCGCGCCCCGCTCGCGCGGCCGCTGCCCGCGCCCGCGCGACGCTCCCGTCGGTCGACGCATCGTCCAGCACGATCACCTCGCGCACCGGATGCGTCTGCTCGAAGACGGAGGCGAGCCGCTCGTCCATGTAGCGCTCGTAGTTGCAGCTCGGCACCACCACCGAGACATCGAGCGCCTCGGGCCGCATCAGGCCCAGCAGCCGGTGCGCATACGCGTCGAACGCGAACCGCCTGGTGACCACACGCCCGACCCGCGCCCGCGCCGCGGCAGGGGTCGCGGCGGCCCGGATCAGCGCCGCGCGGAACCCCGGCAGGTCGCCCCGCGGCACCACGGCCCCGCCCCGCACCTCGCGCAGCAGCGCCGGCATCCCGCCCGTGCCGTCGAACGCCACCACCGGCACCCCGGCCGCGAGCGCCTCGAGTGCCACACTCGGGAACGGGTCCTCGCGCGAGGTCAGCGCCAGCACGTCGGCGGCCGCGAACAGCGGCGCCGGGTCGGCCACGAACCCCGCGTTCACGAACACGCCCGCCGCGGTGGCGGCCTCGATCTCCGGCCCGAGATGGCGCGCGATGTCCGGGTCCATGCCTCCGGCCCACACGAAGTGCCGCCGCCCGCCGCCTTCCTGCATCCGCGCCATCGCCAGGAACAGGTCGAACCCCTTGCGCAGGTCCGCGTAGCCCAACCCGAGCACCAAGGTCTCGTCCGCCGCGACCCCGAGCGAGGCCCGCGCCGCCGCCCGATCGGTGGCGATTCCGGTCCGGTAGATCCCCTGCGGCAGTACGATCGCGCGCCCCGCCTCGAACCCCGTCGCCCGCGCCAGCCCCGCGGCCACCTCGGGTGCGGCCACCACCACGGCAGCGGCCGCGCGCAGCCCCGCCTCGGCCGCCGCCACCAGGTTCTTCTCGCGCAGGATCCCGTCCATCTCGTGCGCCAGCAGCACCACGCGGATGTCGAGCGCCGCGAGCGCCGCCGCGACGCCGCCCGCCGCACACGAGTTCACCAGCGCCGTGTCCACGCCCGCCTGCCGATAGGCGAGCAGCACCGCCGGCAGCCCCGGATCGTCGAACGCCGCCACCCGCGTGGGTGCGACGCGGGCGAACTCCGCCTCGAGCGGCCCCCGCGCGCCAAGCAGGATCTCCAGACGCACCCCATGCGCGCCGGCCAGGCGTCGCGCGATCGCCAGCAGCAGCATCTGCGCGCCATGCGTCAGCGCGTCATGCCCCACCAGCAGCACCCGCCTGCCGCGCGCCGCCCCCGTGACCGCGCGCCCCGTCGCATTGAGGAAGGCGGCCCCGTAATGGATGTCGGGCTCGAGCGTCGCCCCCTCCGCCCACTCGTTCCACGCGTTGATGCAGACGATCGCCTCGCCGAAGAATTTTTCTTCACGTGCCCGCACGATCAGGTCGCGCAGCCAAGTCTCGTACAACGCCGGCGTGGCCCCGTGCAGCACCAGCCCGCCGCCCTGCCGGCGCGCATCGTTGTCCCAGGACGGCACGATGGTCTTGATCAGCGGAAACGCCGGCGCGGGCTCGGCCAGCGACGCCGCCGCCGTATCCTCGTAGCTGTAGACCCGCGCCGCAAAGTCCGTGTCCAGCACATCGAGCGATCCGTTCAGCGGCGGCAGATGGTCGCAGATCTTGTGCGGCGGAAACTCGATCGCCCCGTCGAACCCGACCTCGCGCGGATCCCGCCCCTCGAAGCTCTGCGCCATCGTGAAGATCGGCGACCCGACCCCACGCTCCTCCAGCATTGCCCGCCACCGCGGCACGCGCGCGCCGATGTCCGACACCAGCCCCGGTCGGTACACCATGAACAGCGGCCGCCCATCCACCCGGATATACCGCTTATCCTCGAAATGCCGCGCCAGACACTCCGTGAACGCCGCATCGTCCGGCCCGTCCCGATCCTGCGCGATCAGCACCTCCTGGTCCGACCCGTCCCACCGCCGCGTCCAGTTCTCGTTCGCCCACATCAGGCAGAACGGGACATCCAGCGTCGGGTCGGCGAGCAGCGCCTCGAGCGGTCCGTCCAGCAGGCGCCGCCCGTTGAACCAGTAAAAATAGAAGACGAACCCCTCGATCCCCGCCCCGCGCGCGAACTCGATCTGCCGGCGCAGCGTCGCCACCGCCCCGTCCGCATCCAGCCGGTAATGCCCGAGATCGCGCGGCACCCGCGGCTGGTAGTGCCCCGCGAACCGCGGCAGCGCGCGCGCCAGGTTGGTCCACTCGGTAAACCCGTCGCCCCACCACGCATCGTTCTCCGCGATCGCGTGATACTGCGGCAGGTAATACGCCAGCATCCGTGCCCGCCGATGCGCGCGCGGCGACACCGGTTGGCGCACCTCGAATTCGGGGCCGGGCTGCGTCCGCCGCTTGACCTCGCGCGCCACCGTGGTCTCGCCCGCCGGCAGGCTCGCATGGATCTCGGCGTCGTGGCCCTTGTGCGTGACGTAGTGCAGCAGCGGGTTCTCGTCGGGCCGGTCGCGCAGGTAGCGCTGCCGATAGAACGCCGCATCGAACTCCGCGAACGGCCGCCGCGCCTCGCGAAACCCCTGCACCAGGTAGTGCTCGAACGGGTCCATCCCGGCCGCCGCCACATCCGGATACGCGTCGAGGTAGAAGGCCGGATCGAACTCCGCGAACGGCCGCGCGGTGCCCCGCCGCCGATGCCGCAGATAATGCGCGAGCTTGAGCTCCCCCGGCGGCACGTCATGCGCCTGCCCGTACCAGTTCGGATCGAACACCGCGCACGGCCAGCGCCCTTCCGCCTCGCCCACCAGCACGTAGTGCAGCAGCGGATCGATCCCGTGCGCCCGCACGTCCGGGTTCTGCGCCAGATACCAGTTGGGCTCGAAATAGAAGTTCGGCTTGCGCCCCTCGCGCCATCCTTCGAGGTGGTAGTGCGCCAGGCTGCGATCCCCGAACGCCCCCACATCCGGGTAGGAGGCGGCATAGAAATCCGCATCGAACAGGCCCGACATGCGCAGGCGGAACAGCGGCGAGCTCGGATCGCCCGTCCCGTCGCGCTGGCGCTCTGCGTGATCGTTCATGGCGCGACCGATACGACGCGTGGCGGTGCAGAGTCGGCGCCCAAGTTTGAGACGAGCGAGCCTCGGACTCGGCGTGGCACCCGCAGTCAGGCACGTAACGGAGCAGTCGCCTCCCGCCACTGGAGCCAAGAGATGTTCCGGCCTGCCCTCCTCGCCGCCGCCGCCGCACTCCTCGCGGGCGCCCCCCGCCTCGCTGACGCCGCGCGCCCCGCCGCCCCGACCCGACCCGCCGCTTCCCTCCAGCCCTGGCGCAACGCGGACCGCACGTTGGCCCTCCTCCGCCCGCTCCTGGCCACGCCGCAGACCACCGCCCCCGCGCTGGGCGCCCTGATGACCCCCGGCTGGCGCCTGGTCTGGGACGGCATCCCCTCGGCCGGCGCCGGCGAGGTCGTGATCCGCCTCCAGCTTCCCGCCGCCCCCGTGCCGCCCGAGACCAGCGCCACCGAGATCCTGCAGATCGGCACGAGCCGCGACCCCGACATCGTTCCCCGCTGCCTTCGTGACGGCCTCTCCACCAGGAACGTCCAGCGCCTGCCCGACCGCACGCTCGCCGGCACCCGCTTCCTCGCCTGGCACAACAGCGATGCCGGCGCGAACCAGACGATCGCGGCCACCGACCTCCGCGCTATCGTGGGCGGCACCTGCTACGCGGTCGAACGCTTCCGCTACGCGACAGCCGCCGCGCCCCCGCCCGCGCCCGGCCCCCGCTTCGCGCCCGCCGCCAGCCTGCTCGACGCCTCGCTCGCGAGCCTCCGCGTCGGCCCCGCCGCCCGGTAGGGCGTCTTTCGGAAACGCCGGGCGAGGGCGCCTCACGACGTCGCCGTCGGGGCGCCTGACGACGTCGCCGTTGGGGCGCCTGACGACGTCGCCGTTGGGGCGCCTGACGACATCGCCGCTAGGGGTCTGGCAAACCTCCGCCAGCGCACCTGACAGATCGCCCGCTCCGGCGCCTGCGACGTCGCGCGCCCGGGAGACTTACAACACGTGACGTGACGCCGGCCGCCGATCGTGATGATCTCCCGCCGATGCGTCCGCTGCTGCTCCTCCGCACCGCCACCCTGCCCGCGGCCCTGATCCTCGCCGCCGCGCCGGCGTCCCGCGCCGCCCCCGCCTCCATCCTGCCGGACCCGCTGGCCACCCCGCTCGCCACCCCGGGCGACTACTCCTTCGCACCTCCGCCCTCGACCGCCCTCCCGCCCGACCCGCCGGTCTCGTCAGTCCCGCACGGCGTCGTCACCACCACGGTCGGCAATCGCGGGGAGGGCGGCTCGGTCGCCATGGAAAGCGCGCTGCCCGACGGCCGCACCCACGTCTTCCTCGGCGCGAGCGGCGGCCAGGACACGCCCTGGAAGCACGGCCCGACCATCACGAGCCGGGACGTGGCGGTCGGCTTGTCGACCGTGCTGCCGGACGATACCGCGATCATGCTGCAGTTCGCGACCGGGCAGGCCAACTGGGGGCGGCGGTAAGAAGGCCAGGGGCGCTGCCCCTGGACCCCGCTGGGGACTTGTCCCCAGGCCCCACTTGTTGGCGTTGTGACGACCCGCAACCTCGAGCCCTGGTCCGCCTTTTGTGTTCCGCGCCGCAGCTCGCGGCTCAGCACAAGGATCGCCCCATGAGCTTCTTCGGATCGATCGTCGACAAGATCGTGCACTACGCCGGCAGCGTGCTCGAGCCCGACGCCAAAGCCGCGACGCCCCCGTCCACCCCGCCGCCCGCGGCCGCCGGCCCCGCCACCGTGCCACCCGCTGCGTCGCCGGCGACGCCCGCCGCAGCACCGCAGGCGGCAGCCCCGCTGCAATCCATCGACGTCGGCGCCGTGCTCACCAAACTCGACGAGCAGAAGGGCGGCGGCCTGAACTGGCAGACCTCGATCGTCGACCTGCTCAAGCTGCTCGATCTCGACAGCAGCCTCACCGCCCGCAAAGGCCTCGCCGAGGAGCTCAACGTTCACGTGGGCGCCGACGGCACCGCCGAGGAGAACGAGGCCCTGCACGCGGCTGTGGTCGCCAAGCTCGCCGAGAACGGCGGCACCTTCCCGGCCTCGATCAAGGCCTGAACCAACCCGCTCCGAACCCGGCAGGAGCCCACGCGGGCTCCTGCCGCCCGGGCTCACCCCACGAGGGCCAGCAAACCCTCCGGATCCGCGATGCCGAGCAACGACGCATTCGCGCGCAGCAGGCTCGCCGCCAGCGGCCGCAGGCGCGCGCGATCCTCCGGCGACATGTCGCCCACGCTCGTGAGCTCCGGCAGCATCCGGAACGCCGCATGTGCGGCGTCATCCGGCGGATCGGTAAAGATCAGCAGCTCCTCCGCGCAATGCGCCCGCACCGCCCGCAGCCGAAGCATCAGCGCCGAGTGCGGCGCATGTCCCGCCATCGACAGCAGCGTCTCCGCCACGTTAACATAGGCCGTCTGCACCTGGCGCCGCATCGCCTGCGCCTCCCGCAGCAGCTCGCACTGCCCCGCGACATCGTCAGGCACCGGCCGATCGAGCGCGATCTCGCCCCGATAAGCTCCCACCTCGTCCCGCCGCGCCCACAACGACGCACGCTGGTCCACGAACCGCCACAGGTAGCCGAGACTGTCGCGCCCGGTGACCGCCAGCCCGTCGGCCCGCGCGACCGGGCGGCCGAGCGGGACGTCGTAATCCGGACAGCCGAGAACGATGGGGACTTCGCCGGTTTGTGACATGCAACGAGAGTGGCACAGGGTGGCGCGGGACGACAGCGCGCATCGCCGGCCCACCAGGACCCGCGATCCGCACCCGGCTCATGCCTGGCGAGTTGTCACAGGCGTCCCACCGGCGCGCACTGCGGACGCCGCTCCCTCGCGTCCGGCCGGCGGCACCCCGCGCGCGCCGGGCGGCGGGCGCCCCGCACCCGGAACGATCAGGCGACGTTCAGCATGCCCACCAGCTCGGACTTGACCGCGTCGGACCGGTCGTTCGCGATCTGGCACGTTCCGGCCGCCCGGTGGCCGCCGCCGCCATAGCTGAGGCAGACGGCGCCGACATCGACCGCGGACCGCTTGTCGAGTACGGACTTGCCGATCGCGAACACGGTGTTCTGCTTCCGCAGGCCCCACATCACGTGCGCCGAGATGTCGCAGTCGGGAAACAGGGCGTAGATCAGGAACCGGTTGCCGGCGTAGATGGTCTCCTCGCCCCGCAGATCGATCAGCGCGAGCTTGCCGTGCACGGTCGTGCAGCGGCGGAGCTGATCCTCGAACTCCTCGCGATGCGCCATATACAGGTCCACGCGCTCCGCCACGTCCGGCAGCGCCAGCACCGCGTCCACCGACAGGTCGCGGCAATGCTCGATCAGGGTCATCATCAGGTCGTAGTTCGAGATGCGGAACTCGCGGAAGCGGCCGAGCCCGGTGCGGCTGTCCATCAGGAAGTTCAGCAGCACCCAGCCTTGCGGATCGAGAATCTCGTCGATCGTGAAATCCGCCGAATCCGCCTGGTCCACCGCCGCCATGAGCTCGTCGCTGATGCGCGGAAACGCCGCGCGCCCGCCGTAATATTCGTAGACGACCCGCGCCGCCGACGGCGCGCTCGGGTTGATCACCAGGTCGGTCAGCACCTGGCTGCCGTTCCGCGTGACCTCGCTCGCATGATGGTCGAACGTGCGAAAGCAGCCCTTCACGTAGGGCAGGTTCGTGATGATGTCGCGCGTGCCCACGGACACGAGCCCGTCCTGCATGTCCTTCGGATGGACGAACTTGATGTCGTCGATCAGGTCCATTTCGCGGAGCAGAATCCCGCAGACGAGCCCGTCGAAGTCGCTCCGGGTGATCAGGCGATATTTCTCGGCCGGCATGGCGGCTGCCTCCAACGTGCACGACCGCCAGAATGACAGGGCTTGATTAACACCGCGTTGAGCGGGAGCGGCTAGGGACGCCACAAGTGAAGCAAGAAGGCCAGGGCGCCGCCCTGGACCCGCTGGGGACTTGTCCCCAGACCCCGCTACCTCGGTTCGTGGATTGGGCAGCCGTTCACCCGCGACCGGAACGCCGCCGAATGCTCATACGTCGCGCGGCGGGCCCGGTTGATGTTCCCCAACGGCTGGTGCGCCGCCAACCCCGTCCAGATCGAGAACCGCATTCCCTCGTCCACGTCGCGCACGCGCTGCACATCCCAGCTGTCCTGCGGCCCCACCACCACCCGCGCCACCGTCTGGAACGGGCTCACATCTTCCTTCCACAACACCGTCGGATCCTCGATCGGCTGACGCTCCAGATCGCGACACAACTGCACCCGAAGCGCCCATTCCCCGTCGACGTTGCGCATCTCGTCCTGCACCGTCTCCCGGATTGCATCCGCCCGGTCCGACGCATCGATCTCCGCTCCCGTCAGCGCCGTCAGATCCCCCGACACCGGCACCAGCGAGAACTTCGCGACGAACGCGCCATACCGGAACGGCGTCACCGAGTAATACGTCTCCCCCAGCGGATCCGCATTCGGCGCCCTGCCCATCGGCGCCACCTTCGGGCTCGAAATCCCACCGCCGTCAGCGCCGTATTCACCCCCCGCAGCACCGCCGACATCGCGACCTTCGTCCCCTCCAGCCGATCGGTCGTCCCAGCCAGCATCTTCAGATTGCCCAGAAACTTGTCAGCCGTCGGCGCCTGGAACACCGGCCCGTTCACCATGATGAAATCCTGCGTCGTCCCCGCCGCATCCGGCAGCCTGGCCCCCTCCACATCGAGCACCTTCAGCGCCAGCCCCCGCGGCAGGCTGATCGCATCCGGCAGGATATCCCTCGCATTCGTCGACAGCCGGATCACACACCGATGCTCCCCCCGGCGCAGCAAACATCCCCTGCGCCAGCTCCGCCGGCAGCCCCGGCAGCACGGTCAGCGTCCCCGTCAAAATGCCATGCGCCTTTGCATGCACCGCCCGCACGCCCTGCCCGTAATCTCTCGCCGTCGTCAGCACCTTGCCGAACGCCTCGTTCAACCCGGCGATCGTCTCACCCTCGTCGGGCTTGATCTCCTCGACCTCGGGCGAGAAGCGGATGGGAGAGGCGAAGGCCATGGTGTGGCTCCACGGAAGCGCAATGCCGTCTGGCGCCGTGAAAACCCTCCAAGGCCGGCTCGGTTCCAAATAGTTGGGAGCAGTCAGGGCCTCTGCGCCGAACGCCACGGCGCCGCCTTGGACCCAGACCGTGTTTGTCAAGCCGTGAGGAGTGCCGGCGACGCCTTAGTGCGGTGAGCGGCGCGTGCCCGGTGAGCTTACGATGCAGCCTTCCGTAAATCTGGCGCCGTTTCGAATGAGCGAGTAGCTTACAATCAGGCCGCCGTGATCGAAATGTTTCCCGGATGGTCTTTAAGCAGTGCAAAAACGAGTTTGTCTTTCAAGTCGCCCCATTTGAAATGACCCAGACGCAGACTTTCCGTCAGAGCGTCGGCAACTTTATTGCAGGGAAATTCAATTACGTCACCGGCAGCCATTGCTGCCGCGAGCCTTAACGCGGGCCCCGTTTCTAAGATTTTCAGGTCGTAGTGAGCAACCGCCCCGAGTCCTATGTCAGGGCAGCTACCCTTTGCCGGCGTGGTCTTCCTGAATTCAATGCCCAGATCGACAAGTCTACTCGAGTCAAGATAGCGCATCGTGACGCTGGAGAGACTGCCTTGAGCACCTGCGTACGCGCCAAGCACCCTTGTAATGCCGGAATCATCTGTGGGATTAATCTCCCAAAAAGAAAGATTGCCACCTTCGACAAACAATTCGCGGATGACGGACATAGGGCATCTGAGCAAAGAGGCTTCCTCTGACTCGGTCGATACGCACTCCGCGTACTCGACCCAGAGGCTTGTCTTAACGAATCGGCTCAGGAACACTGGATTGCCTTATACGCTCAAGGCTAATATCTACGAGGCGCTGGATGTCCTTGTTCACCTCGTCCTTCTTCAGCCTCATCAAAGCATCAATGGCCGCCGCGTCATTCACAAGATCTAATGCGCGGACAGCCGCATACCTGACAGAACTTCTATCGGCATTTACGTACCTTGCTATAGTACTCACTTTTATACTGGGTGCCACGGAGTCTGTTTCGATGAACACCTCCGAAAGCAGAAATCCAATCAGATCAGGGCGGTCGCTGTAAGACGATGCTAGGCTTCCTAGAACATCGCTACTACGGTCTGCAAATATGTCGAAGATGTCGCAGATTCTCGTTTTTGCTTCTTTTCGACTCTCGTCGTCCGAAAGATCTGTCTCCTCGAGAATAGTGGCACACTTTCTGATCGCGCTGCTCAGAAGCTTACGTGTCTCCTCATAGAGCGTCTGAACAACCATATCAGCGGGAGCTACAAAGCTTTCGCCTACATCGCTTTTTAAGTGAGCAAAGAATGCAATCGAGATCGTTGTCGATGCCGTTTGCTCCACAGGCCGCCAAACTCTCTGCGGTGTGTGGGTAAGCCACGGGGTTGCAGAAGTATCAAGGACGAAGGCTGCGGGATCGGTGCTTACGTCAGGGTAAATGTCTATGTTCTTCGAATTCTGTGACAAGCTCTCGCCAGACGCAGCAGAGAATTTAAAGGAAGTTGCGAGGCCGCTTCCAAGAGAAAAATCATAGCTTGTGAATGCGTATGGCGTCAGCGATGAGCCACTCATCTAAGTCATCCCATTTATCATGAGGCCAGTCAGTACGCCGAATAACTCGTCAAAAACGGCCAGACGGCGATCGTCGGACACGATTTCGTCCGTGTCGGACAACGTATTAACGTCAATCTCCACTCTGGCGTAATGAGAAAGAACTACTTGGGAGGGAAACGAAGATGCACTTGACTGGCTAAACGCCCCAAAAGGCACGAATGTCGCGACGAGTTGATTGACGTGTGCCTGCCATTTCCAAATACAGTTAAGCCTCCCGAGAAGCGATTTCGCTGGCCTCTGCCGATTCAATGCCCAGTATAACTCCGAGTCAGAGGTCGGCCTTACAGGAAGATTCGGTAAGTGCTTCAAGAACAGTTCTGCGGTTTGAACTTGATCCGTCGTGGGATACAGACCAATTGAGCCGACCGCCATCCTGGTAAACGGAGGAACTTTCGATGCTGCCGCGCGTGCGAGCGGACCGAAGTGGTCAAAGGCCTCCTTGAGAGGACCGACATAGACAAGCGGTGCCTCTGGCGTTTGCTGCTGTGATGTTCCGTAAACGATGTCCAGTCGGCCTTGAGCCTCCGAGAAAAACATCTGACCCCGTCCGAATGGCGCGGCCTCCTGCCGTATTCCTTGCCCAGGGAAATTGCTAACCCGTTCGGGAATGAGGTCTAAGATCGATGAAAGATCGATGCCGCTCGGAAGCTTCTCTCTTGGGAAGAAAGTCACACGAACGCTCTCAGCCCGCCATCCTTCATCGAACAAGCTTGGTGGGTCCAAAGTGTTCACATTGATCCTCGCACATTGCTAGCCTACTCCTAGCGGTCGCCTGCCTGGTCGTAGCTCGCCCCTGACTAGACGGCTTACCCAAGTCGCTGGGTGTCGCGATACTCCTATTATCGGGACGTCTGAAGCCTTGTTCCAGTCGCATACTGAGGCGACCCATGCCACCCACCGCCACCCCTACGCTCGACCGAAATCATCGAGATCGCCTTCAGACATCGCGCTCTGAACCCTAACCGAAGACCGCGCTAGACTACCTTCGATGTCCGCCCTAAGGCCCTGCACACGCGACAACCCCCAGCCAACGCTCACATCGGGCCCAACTTGAATTATCCACGCAATTTCAAGTCGCCCCTCCCAACCTAGCCCCGCCCCCCGCCCTCCGGCATAACCACCCCTCCGATACCCCCACCCACCCGGAGGGCCCCGCATCTTGGACCACGCCCACGGCACCCCCCCGTCCCCCGCCATCCACCACACCAGCCTCCCTCTCCCGGGCGGTCTCACCCTCGAGTGCGGCGTGCATCTCGACCCCGTCACCGTCGCCTACCGCACCTACGGCACCCTCTCCGCCGACCGCTCCAACGCCATCCTCGTCTGCCACGCCCTCACCGGCGACCAGTACGCGGCCGAGCCCCACCCCATCACCGGCAAGCCCGGCTGGTGGGACCGCCTCGTCGGCCCCGGCCTTGCCATCGACACGTCCCGCTTCTTCATCATCTGCGCCAACGTGCTCGGCGGCTGCATGGGCACCACCGGCCCCGCCACCCCCCGCACCACCCCCGACAGCCCCCCTTGGGGCACCGACTTCCCCCCCGTCACCATCCGCGACATCGTCGCAGCCCAAGCCGCCCTCCTCGACGCCCTCCAGATCCCCCGCCTGCTCGCCGTCGTCGGCGGCTCCATGGGCGGCATGCAGGCCCTCGAATGGGCCGCCACCTACCCCCACCGCGTCCGAGGCTGCCTCCCGATCGCGACCTCCGCCTACCACTCCGCCCAGAACATCGCCTTCAACGAGGTCTCCCGCCAGGCGATCTTCGCCGACCCCGACTACCGCGCCGGCCGCTACTGGGAGCACGACGTCATCCCCGCCCGCGGCCTGGCCGTCGCCCGCATGATGGCCCACATCACCTACCTCTCGGAGGACGCGCTCACCCGCAAGTTCGGCCGGCGCCTCCGCCGCGACCCCTACAGCACGGCCGCCCCGCTCTCCCTCTTCGGCGAGATGTTCGAGGTGGAATCCTACCTCCGCCACCAGGGCAGCAGCTTCGTCCGCCGTTTCGACGCCAACTCGTACCTCACCGTCACCCGTGCCATGGACTATTTCGACCTCGCCGCCGACCACCTCAACGACGCGGGCGAAGCCGACCTCGCCCTCGCCTTCCGCGCAACGCCGGTGCGTTTCTGCGTCGTGAGCTTCTCGTCGGACTGGCTGTTCCCCACCCCCCAATCCCGCGCCCTGGTGCACGCCCTCAATCGCGCCGGCGCCAACGTCAGCTTTGTGGAAATCGAAACCGACCGCGGCCACGACGCCTTTCTCCTCGACGAACCCGCTCTAGACCGCGTCGTCCGCGGCTTCCTGGCCGGCGTCGCAAGTGCCGTCTAAGTCGGGGGGATCCAAGGGGCGACTGCCCCTTGGCGGGTCCAGGGCAGAGCCCTGGCCTTCTCCAGGAGTCCCCCCGACATGGGCCTAGACCCCAACTCCCGAGGCCCCCGCCTAGACGAACGTCTCATCGCCGAGATGATCGCCCCCGGCAGCCGCGTGCTGGACATCGGCGCCGGCGACGGCTCCCTCATCGCCCTGCTAGCCCGCACCCGAGGCTGCGACGCCCGCGGCATCGAGATCGACATGCACGCCGTCACCGAAGCCGTAGGCCAAGGCCTCCCCGTAATGCACGGCGACGCCGACCACGACCTCCGCCACTACCGCGACGGCTCGTTCGACTACGTCATCCTCTCCCGCACCCTGCAGGCCGTCGAAAAGCCCCGCGAGGTGCTCAGCCAGATGCTCCGCATCGGCCGCCACGCCATCGTCAGTTTTCCGAACTTCGGCCACTGGCAGCTCCGCTGGCAGTTGCTCACCACCGGCCGCATGCCGATGACCGAGACCTGGGGCCGCCCCTGGTACGAGACCCCCAACATCCACCCCTGCACGATCCGCGACTTCTTCGCCCTCGCCAAAGCCGAAGGCTGCGTGATCGAGCAATGGATGGCCGTCGACGAGGCCGGCCGCCGTGCCCCCTGGCGCCGCAACACCTGGCTTGCCAACCTGTGCGGCGAGCAGGGCCTGTTCCGCCTGCGCCGCGCCGGCAACGAGGGCCCCGACCATTGAACCTGCGTGCCCTCTTTCCCGCCCTCCTGCTCGCCGGTTGCGTCGCCGCCCCTCCGGCCCCGTCACCCGCGCCTCCGCCGCCGGTCGCAGCCATACCCCCCGGCGGCGCCCTCGGCGCGCTGAACCTGCCCGGCACCGCGCCCGTCACCACGCGCGACGTCGCCCCCCCGGGCGGCGGCCCCACCACGCCCGTCTCCCTCCTCGCCATCCCCGACAACGTCTTCTTCGATTTCGGCGTGCCCGTGCCGCGCCCCGACGCCGCGCCCGCCCTTGCAGCGCTCGCCGCCGCGATCAACCGCGAGCCCGCCCCCCTCGTGCTCACGGTCGCCGGCAACACCGACGCCGTGGGCTCGGACGCCTACAACCAGGCGCTCTCCCTCGAGCGCGCCCAGAACGTGGTGGCCGCCCTCGTCACCCGCGGCGTCCCTGCCGCCCGCCTCCAGGCCGTGGGCTTCGGCCGCACCCGCCCGGTGGCGTCGAACGCCACCGACGAGGGCCGCGCCCGCAACCGCCGCGTCGAGCTCGCCCTCTCGTCGTCCTTCGCCGCGAACGGAGCCGCGCTCGCAGCCCTCGTGCCGCCGGAGACCAACGTCGCCCAAGCCGTGGAGCCGGACGCCACCGCCCCGCCCCGCCCGACACTCGCGCGCACGCCGGCCGCCCTCGCGATCCACGCCAACACGCCCGAGCGCGTGCAGCCGAACGCGCTGGGACCAAATCTGTCCTACTAGCCCTTGCAAATTCCCGGATCGGCAGTCGCTAGTCCGAAGTAAGGACCGACAAACCTCGCATGCCGGGGGGCGAGCTGATCCCGGTCCTCTACACGCAGTTCCCCGTCAGGGACGCGGCCGGCGGCCTGATCGGCTTCGGCACCGTCACCCGCGACAACCGCGAACGGAAGCACGCCGAGAAGCGCCTCATCCTCGCCTATGGCGAGCTCGGCCACCGTTCAAGAACATCCTGGCGGTGATGCACGCGGTGGTGCAGCAGGAGCTCCGCCGCACCGACGACACGCACGAGGCGGGGGTCGACATCTCCGGCCGGCTGATGGCGCTGGGTGCCGCGACCGACCTGCTCACGGCCTCGTCGTGGCATTCCGCGAGCCTGCGCCCGCTGGCCGAACGCTCGCTGGCGCTGCACGAGAAGCCGGGGCACCGCCTCCACATCGAGGGGCCGGACGTCCGCCTGCACCCGCAGGTCGGCCTGGCGATGGGCCCGGCCCTGCACGAGCTCGGCACGAACGCGATCAGGCATGGCGCGCTGTCGAACGAGGCGGGTGGCGTGGAGCTGCGCTGGCGCATCAACGAGGAGATGAACGAGGGCGCCCGCTTCCATCCCGAAGGGTCCGAGCATGGCGGCCCGCAGGTGCAGATCCCGGAGCGCACGGGCGACGGCGCCATCCTGATCGAGCGTTCGCGGCACTCCAGCTGCCAGGGGCGGGCGCAGCTCGAGTGGCGCCCGGCCGGCCTCCGCTTCGTGCTCGACGCCGAGCTCGCCCGGGTGGGCGAGCTCGAGCCGGGCTGAGCCGGCCGGCGCGGGCTCATGCGGGGGTGCAGAGAGGGCGGGTTGCAGAGTATGGAAGGCCGCGAGACCACCGAACGGAGTGCAACGTGACCGATCTCATCCATGCCATCGATCCCCGAACGGGCGCTGAGCTCGAGCCTGCCATCGCCGCCTCCGGCGAGGCCGACGTCGTCCGCCTCTGCGCCGCAGCGTACGAGGCCTACCCGCTCTATCGCGAGACCACGCTCGAGCAGCGCGCCGCCTTTCTCGAGGCGATCGCGTCCGAAATCATGGAGCTCGGCGACGCGCTGATCGAGCGCGTGATGGCCGAGACCGGCCTGCCGCGCCCGCGGCTCGAGGGCGAACGCGGCCGCACCTGCGGCCAGCTCCGCCTGTTCGCCCGCGTGGTCCGCGACGGCGATTTCCTCGATGCCCGCATCGATCCCGCGATGCCCGACCGCAAGCCGCTGGCGCGCGTCGATCTCCGCCTGCGCAATATCGGGATCGGCCCGGTGGCCGTGTTCGGCGCGTCGAATTTCCCGCTCGCCTTTTCGGTCGCCGGCGGCGACACGGCCTCGGCGCTGGCCGCCGGCTGCCCGGTGATCGTCAAGGCGCACCCGGCCCATCCCGGCACGTCCGAGATGATCGCGGCCGCGATCCGCGCGGCCGTCAGCAAGTGCGACCTGCCCGCCGGTGTGTTCGGCATCCTGTTCGAGTCCGGCTTCACGCTCGGCACCGCGCTGGTCGCCGATCCGCGCGTCAAGGCGGTGGGCTTCACCGGCTCGCGCCGCGGCGGCCTGGCGCTGGTGCAGGCGGCAGCTTCCCGCGCCGAGCCGATCCCGGTCTATGCCGAGATGAGCTCGATCAACCCGGTGATCCTGTTCCCCGCCGCCCTCGCCGCGCGTGGCGAGGCGATCGGCCGCGCGTTCGCCGGCTCGCTGCAACTCGGCGCCGGCCAGTTCTGCACGAACCCTGGCCTGGTGCTCGCGGTCGACGGTCCCGGCCTCGACGCGTTCATCGCCGGTGCCGCCGCCGGCATCGACGGCGCTGCCCCGCAGACCATGCTCACCCCCGGCATCCACGCCGCCTACGACCGCGCGGTCGGCGCCTTCGCGTCGCATGCCGGCGTCAAGACGCTCGCCCGCGGCGCGGAACCGACCGGCCCGAACGACGCGCGCGCCGCGTTCTTCGAGACGTCCGCGGACAACTTCGCCGGCGACGAGCACCTGCAGGCGGAAGTGTTCGGCTCGTCGGCGCTGCTGGTCCGCGCGCCCGACGCCGCCGCACTGCGCACGCTGGTCGCGAAACTCGAAGGCCAGCTCACGATCGCCCTGCACATCGACGCGGACGATCACGCGGATGCGGCGTCGCTTCTCCCGGTCCTGGAGGAAAAGGCCGGCCGCATCCTGGTGAACGGCTTCGGCACCGGCGTCGAGGTGTCGGACGCGATGGTGCATGGCGGCCCGTTCCCGGCGACGTCGGACGGGCGCACGACCTCGGTCGGCACGCTGGCGATCCGGCGCTTTCTGCGGCCGGTGTCCTATCAGGACATGCCGGAGGCATTGCTCGCCGAGGCACTCCGCAACGGCAATCCGCTCGAGATCAACCGGATGGTCGATGGGAAACTTGCGAAGCATTAAGAAGGCCAGGAGCTCTGCCCCTGGACCCCGCTAAGGGCAGTCGCCCTTAGAACCCCGGGGATCCAAGGGGCAATCCCCTTGGCGGGTCCAGGGCAGAGCCCTGGCCTTCTACCGCAGCTGCTCCAGCGTCTCGTTGAGTGCCCGGAGTGCCGCGGTCGCGCTCCGCCTCCACCGCGCCGCTCCCCGACGTCGATCAGCACGCCGGGAAAGCTCAGGGGCGTGCCGTCGGGTGCCAGCTCGACGCGGCCGTTCGCCTCGATCCAGGTGGTGCGTCCGTCCTCGCGCCGCACCCGATACTGGTGGGCATAGGCGCCGCCACGCCCGAGCACCTCGTCGATCGCCCGCATCAGCCCCGGCACGTCGTCGGGATGGACGTTGGCGAACACCTGCGCCAGACCGAGACCGGTGCGGCCGAGCGCCGGGTCGAGGCCGAAGGCGCGGGCGCAAGGCTCGTCCAGCGTGACGCGGTCGCGCAAGAGATCCCATAGCCAGGTGCCGATGATCGCGCCCGCGCCCAGCGCCATCTGCACGCGCTGGATGTTCTCGGTCGCCACCGCCTCGCTCGCCAGGAGTGCCGCCTCGGCCTGCTTGCGCCCGGTCGCGTCGCGGAACAGCACCGCCACCTGGCGCAGGCTCGCGGGCTCGATCCGCGTCGCTGACACCTCGATGAAGCGGCGGGCGGTGGCGAAATCCCGCTCGAAGCGGATCGGCTCGCCGGTGCGGAGCACGCCGCCGAAGAGCTCGATCCAGCCCTCCGCCTCCGCAGCCGGCAGCAGGCCGCGGAGCGTGCGCCCCACGATGTCGGCGATCCCGGTGTGGCGCTCGTAGCCGCCATTCGCCTCGATGTGATCGTCGTCGCCGAGCGGCCCGTGCGGCCCGTCGAAGAACTCGATGATGCAGAACCCGTCATCGACGGCGTCGAACAGCGTGCGGTAGCGGGCGGCACTGCGCGTGAGCGCGTCCTGCTCGCCGAGTGCCCGCTGCCACTCGAACCCGGTCACGACCTGGACGGCCAGCGTGTGCAGCCCGTCGAGCTGTGCCGGCGTCAGGCCCCTGGCGCGCGGCACGCGGTCGGCGACGCAGAGCGCGCCGAGCACGTGGCCGGCGGCGGTGGCGAGCGGCACGCCGGCGTAGAAGCGCACGCCGTGGGTCCGGATCGCGGGGTTTGCGGCATGCGCCGGGTCGGCCAGCGTGTCGGGAATGACCACGGTCTCGCCGCGTCCGGCGACCAGCGGGGAGAACCCGACGGCGAGCGGGGCCGATCGGTGGCCGTCGAGCCCGATCTGGGTCGTGAAGACCTGCTGCGTCGCGTCCACCAGCGCGACCTGGGCGATCGGCGCGTCGCAGAGCCGGGCCGCGAGGCGCACGAGGCCGTCCAGGCCAGCATCCGGCGCGTTGATCGAGGCGGTGTCGGACATCGGAGAAGATCGCGGAATGGCCGGAGCGGTTTCGCCAAGCCGATCGGGGTCTGTGGTGTCACGCCGAAGATGTGCTCCGCACGGGCAGAGCCCTTGGAACTCTCCCACAGTCCGCGCCATAATCCGGACGTGATCATGAAAGACCTCCTTGGCGGCGGCAGGCCCGGTGGCGAGCAGGTGGCGTCCGCCCGCTCCAACGCCCTCGTCGACGCGCTCGGCATCGTGGCGGCGTTCCCGCCCGGCCGTGCGGCGACGCTGTTCGCGGAGCCGGCCGCCCTCGAGGCGGCGGCCGCCGACGAGGCGGCGAGCGGCCGGGTCAGCCTCGACGCGCGCCATCTCACCGCGGGCGAGCGCCTGGCGGTACTGCAGCCGGCGCGCCATTTCATGGCGGAGTGGCGCAACAACCGCGCCGCCTTCGACCTCGCGATCGAGCCGTTCGTGGCCGATATCGAGGCCGCCGCAGCACTCGAGGCTGAGGCGACCGCGCTCGAGCGCCGCATGCATGACGAGCTCGCCGCCGTCGAACGCCGCGCCGAGGACGACCACGCCTGGCGCGAGACCCGCGACCGCTACGCCGAGGCGCGCACCCGCTTCGACGCGAGCCGCCTCGCGCACGCCAACCGCGACGCCAACATGCGCTCGCACCACTGGCTCTACTGGGGCGCGCTGGCGCTGGTGGGGGCGGCCGAGTGGCTGATCAACTACGACACGCTGGTGATGTTCTTCGGCATCCCGGCGATGGCGATCGGCGCCACCGCCATCCTCGCCTTCGCGATGGCGTTCGCCAGCCACGCGCACGGCATCGTTTGGAAGCAGTGGAGCCACCGCTTCGGGCGGCACCGCTCGGCACTGCAGCGATCGTCCGACTACCGGCTGCTCGGCATCGGCACGCTCTGCCTGGTGTGCGTGCTGCTATTCGCGGGTTTTTCCCGGTTTTCGGTCGTGGTGCACCAGGCTGCCGCGGGGCCCGCGCAGAACATCCTGGGTGCCGAGGCGCAGATCGCCTTCGATCCCGGTCGCGACGTGCTGATCTCGATGCTGGCCAACCTGCTCGCCTGGCTGGTGGGCACGTTCGTGTCGTTCGTCTGCCACGACGACGACCCGGACCACATGGCAGCCACCGCCCAGTTCAACCACTGGCAGCGCCGCTTCCTCACCGCCGAGCGCCCCTACCGCGACGAGCGCGAGGTGATCGCCGCGCGCGCCGAGCGCGAGCTTGGCCAGGCGCGCGCGAGTGCGGCCTCGCGGCGCGCGCGCGTCCGGCCACAGACCGACATGCTGGCTCAGGTCGAGGCGCACGAGCTCGCGATCGTCCGCGCCGTGCATGCGGCCGTGATGCGCAATCTCGCCACCTATCGCGTGGCGCTCGCCGACCGCGCGGCGCTCACCAGCCCGGTGATCTCGCTGGATGCCGGTGACCGGGGGGGCGAGGAGGGAGCCGCCCGCGTGCTCGACGTGCACGCGCTGCGCACCACACCGCACATCCTGACGCTCGACGACGTGCGTTCCTTCGCGTGACGGCGGCAGCTTCGTGAAGGCGGTCGCGGCGCTCGCCCTGCTCGCGGGCATCGGCGTCAGCCTGCCCGCACGGGCCCAGCTGTTCGGCACCGAAGGCCTCGACCCGACCTACTGCAAGCTCGAGACGGTGCGCCAGACCGTCGTCTACATCGACGACATGATGATGGTCACCGGCCAGACCGGCTGGGCGTCGCGGCTGATGGACAAGCTCCGCGCCTCGCTCACCCCGGGCGAGCTCGTGACCGTGGTGCGCCTCTCGCCCAACAACGGCCGCAGCGAAGAAGAGTGGCACGGCTGCTGGCCGAGCCTGTCGGACGCCGCGCGCACGAAGGCGGCACACGGGCTCTACCTGTTCCAGGCCAACCCCGCGAGCCAGATCGACACGCAGCAGCGCTTTTTCGCTCGTGATTTCGGTGGCGCCCTGACGCGCATCTACGCAAGCGCGAAGCGCCCCGCCGAGGAGGCGCGCATCGATGCCGCCAACCCGGTCCACAAGGACATCGTGCGCGCGCTGGCCTCCGACGGCGGCCGCTTCTCGGACGCCCGCCTGACCATCCGCGCAATCGTCTATTCCGACCTCGCCGAGAACAGCGATCTCGGCTCGGTCTACAAACCGCTCGCGGTCCCGTTTCCCGACCTCGGCCAACGGCTCGGTACCTATCTCCGCCACGCCGTGTTCTACGGCTACGGCGTCGGCACCGACATCAACGGCGCCGAGGACCTGCCCGAGCGGATCCGCGCCTTCTGGGGCGAGGCGTTGCGCTCCATGGCCGCGATCCCCGCCGGCATGGGTTCGGATCTGAACGTTCCCAACGTGCTGCCGGTGAGCACCGTCACCTGGAACGTGTCGCTCAGCTTCAACGGCCAGACGCTGGACGGCAAGCTCGCGATCCTCGCAGGTGCGGACGGCGAACTCGTCGACAGCTGGCTCGGCATCTCGCGCCTGCCCGACGCGGGCGTGGATGGGAACTTCAAATGCGCCGGCACGGCGGCCGACACGCACTGCCACCTGGATGCCACCACCTCCGCGGGCGTCGCCACCTCGAGCCGCAGCGAGACGCTGACGCTCGACGGCCCCCGCGATGGCCCGCTGGCCGGCCATCTCGGTGTTCCCGGCACGAACTATCTCTACCGCATCACCGCGACGGGGATCGGAACCGCAGCCGCGATCCGTTAAACTTGCGTCCATGCGCGCGGGACCTCGCGGGCTTCTGCTGCGTTGTTGCAGCGAAGACGGGGATGAGGTGCGAGATGGAGCAGGAGATCGAATATCGTGGTGTCCGCACCGTGATCGGTGGCGAACGCGACGGACGCCGCCAATGGGCGATCTTCCCGGACGGCGCGCCTGCCGAAGGTGTCGCCTCAGGCATCGCCCGCGCCGACGGATCGCGGGGCTCCTTCAAGGAGGCGGTGTTCGCCTCGCGCGCAGCAGTCGACGAGTGGCTGGGACGCGGCGCGGAGGCTGCGGAGTAGGAAGGTTGGGGCTCTGCCCCAAACCCCGCCAGGACCCAGCGGGTCCTGGACCTGCATGATTTAGGCTTGGCGCAGCCAGTCGCCTACGCGATCGGCCGCTTCGTGCATGTCGGCTTCCGGTCCGCAATAGCTGAACCTGGCGAAGCGCGAACCGCGTGCCGCGTCGAAGTCCAGCCCGGGCGTGGCGGCGACACCGGCCTCGTCCAACAGGCGCTCGCAGAACGCGGCACTGTCACCCCACCGCGAAACATCCGCGTAGATGTAGAATGCCCCCTCCGCCGGAACCGCCGGCGCCAGCCCCGCAACCGCGAACCGCTCCACCAGGTGCGCCCGCGCCCGCCCATAGCTCGCTACCCGCGCGTCGAGCTCGACACCGCAGTCGAACGCCGCCACCGCCGCGATCTGCGAGACATGCGGCGCGCTAATAAAAAAGTTCTGCGCCAGCCGCTCCACCGGCCGCACCAGCGCCTCCGGCAGCACCAGCCACCCCACCCGTCATCCGGTCATGCACCAGTATTTCGAGAAGCTGCCGACCACGATCGCGTCGGGATCCGTCGCCAGCGTCGCCTGCGTGCCCGCGAACACCAGCCCGTGATAGATCTCGTCGCTCACCAGCCGCACGCCCCGTGCGCGGCACCACGCGGCCAGCGCCGCCAGCCGGTCGGGCGCGATCATCGTGCCCGCCGGGTTCGACGGGCTCGCGAGCAGGAGCGCTGCCGGTGGCGGCCCCGAAGCCTCGAGCAGAGCGGGCGTTGGCTGGAACCCGTGGGCGGGTGCCGTCTCGATCAGCCGCGGCCGGAAGCCCAGCGCCCGCAGCACGTTCACGTAGGGCGGGTAGTACGGCGCGCCCAGCGCCACCTCGTCGCCCGGATCGAGGCAGGCCAGCCAGGCGAGCGGAAACCCGCCCGACGCACCCGTAGTCACCACGATGCGGTCGGGCGCCACCTCCGCCCCATACCAGTCGCGATAGTGCCGGCCGATGCGCGCGCGCAGCGGAGCGATCCCAGCCGCCTCCGTGTAGCCGAGTGCCTGCCCCGCCTCGAGTGCCGCGCGCGCCGCCGCCCAGGCGCCGGCAGGTGCGCCGAGCGCCGGCTGCCCCACCTCCATCCGGATCACCCGCGGCGCCCCCGGCGGGCGCGACGCTGCCAGCGCATTCGCGCGCGCGACCACGTCCATCGCCAGGAACGGCGCCGTCGACGCCGCCCCCGCGCCCACCTTCAGCATCGGCGAGTGCCTCAGTCGTTGCCGAGCGCCAGGCCCGTGCCGCGGCTGTCGGTCGCACCTCCGCAGGTGGTGGAGCCGCCCGGCAGCAGGTCGGGGCAGGCGATCACGTTGACCCGGCCCGCCTCCGTCACGGGATGCGCGATCGGCTTGCGGGTGCGCAGCGTGTTGGCCAGCGCCTCGGCCGCCGCCGCCGCCGCCTCGTTCTGGCCGGACGCCGCCACCGCCGCGCGGAAATCGCCGCTCGTCCTGTCATACGCGATCGCCAGCGGCAGCAGCGGCGCCGGATGGTTCGCGGGCGAGGCCGCAAGCACGATCCCGGTGCTGCCGGCCATCCGGCCCGTGCCGAACAGGTTGCCCATCGTCAGGTCGCACGCGACCGCGCCGCCGGTCCGGTCCACCACCACGAACGAGGTCGAGGCCGGCAGCGGCGGCAGCGTGCCCGTGGGCAGCTGGGCCGCCAGGATCGCCTCGGCCGTGGCCCCCGTGGTCCGCGCATAGGAGGCGGTCGCCTCGGACTCCGTGAGCGCTGCCGCGTCGCCCTCGGGGTCGCCCTCGAGCACCCGGAACGCACGCGCGGCGGCGATCCCGCCATCGGCCGGAAGCGGCGTGAAGGCGAGGTTCAGACCCTTGTCCTGGCCCACGCCCGCCAGCGTGATCGGATCGGCCAGCGAGGCCTGGGCGCGGCGGAGATCGTCGGCGGTGACGCCGCCGCCGGCCGCCGCCGACCCCGACACGAAGGCGCTCGCCGCCGGCCCGGTGAGCAGCGCGCCCGGCCCCACCAGGCGGACCTGCTCGAGCGTGTTGCCGAGATCGCCCTCGATCAGCGTGTCGTTCTCGCCCACCGGCGCGCCGTCGGGCGTGGTGAACACCGCGCGCGCGCCCGGGTCGGCGAGCAGGGGCGCGCCCACCACGTCGAGGTCGGCTCCGAGCAGGTGCGAGACGGGGAAGCCGTGGCGCGCCAGCGTCTCGGCGGGCTCGACGAGCTCGGGGAACTGGGTGCGGCCGAACCGGTCCTGCAGCGTGAACAGGCCGCGCAGTGTCGCCGGCACCGCGGCGGGCCGGTCTCCGCCACCCTGTGCGGGCTGCGGCAGGAAGAGCACCGCGGTCACCACGCCGCGCTCATGGCTGCCATGCTCGGGGGAAAAGGCGAGGCAGGCGCCGCCGCCGCCGAGCGAGGCGCGCGAGGGCAGGGTGACGGCGAGGGCCAGGCCCACGGCGGCGGCCGCATCGGCCGCGTTGCCGCCACGGCGCAGGACGTCGCGGCCGACGATCGCCGCCTGCGGCTCGTCGGTGGCGACACCGCCGATGAAGCCGGTGAGATGCCGGTCGGCGCCCGCGCCGCTCTCGCCGATCAGCAGGCCCTTGACCGCGCCGTAGGTGCCGCAGGCGCCCAGCGCCAGCACGGTGGTGAGAGCCAGACAGGTCGCGAGAACCGGCAGGCGTGATTTCGCGTCCATCTCTTTCTTCCTCAAGACCCGGTTCCCCCGAGGCCCGGCCCCCATAGACGCATCCTCCCGGGGCGGCAATAACTGGGCGGTCACTCCGCGAGGTTGCCCACATGCGTTACGGAATGGCGGCCGCGCCGGTGGCCGCGCTGGTGCTGGCGTCCGCGCTGGCCGCCGCGGTCGCGCGTGCCGACGCCCCCGCCTCCACGCCCGTCGCGAGCAGCTTCACGCCGGACCAGCGCGCGGAGATCGTGTCGATCGTGCGCCAGGCGCTGAAGACCGATCCGAGCATCCTGCGCGACGCGGTGGTGGCGTTGCGCGACGCGGAATCAAGGACGGAGGCCGCCGGCCAGTCGAGTGCGGCCGCTGCCCACCGAGCCGAGCTCCTGACCGGCGATGCGGTGGCCGGCAACGCGGTGGGCGACGTCACGCTCACCGAGTTCTACGATCCGCGCTGCCCATATTGCCGGCGGATGGCCGGCACGATCGACGCGACCGTGGCGGCCGACCGCCAGTTGCGGGTGGTCTACCGGCTGATCCCGATCCTGGGCGGGCAGAGCGTGGTGGAGGCGCGCGCGATCCTCGCCGCCGGCCGGCAGGGGCGCTACGTCGCCATGCAGCAGGTGCTGCTGGAGAGCGGCGAGACCGACATCGCGGCCGCCGCGCGGCAGGCCGGCGCCGATCCGAAGCGGCTCGCGGCCGATATGGCCGCGCCGGCGATCACCAAGCAGCTGGACGAGAACCTGGCGCTCGCGAAGGCGCTCGGCGTGACGGGGACGCCAACGATGGTGATCGGCACGCAGCTGTTTCCGGGGGAGGTCGAGGCGGGAGACCTGAAGCAGGCGATTGCGCAGGCGCGGGGGTGAAGAAGGCCAGGGGCGTCGTGCGGAGCACGCCTCCGGCGTGACGCTCCTGGACCCGCAATCCTAAAGTAGGCAGGTCCAGGATCGGCTCGATCCTGGCGGGGTTTGGGGCAGAGCCCCAACTCTTCACGACAATGCCGCGATCAGCTCGCCCTTGCGCATGCGCGACCGCCCAGCGATGCCCTTCGCGCGCGCCCGCCCGAGCAGCTCGGCGCGGGTGAGAGAGGCGAGATCCCCGCCGTGCCGGTGCGGCGCGGTCTTGGCCGCCACGTCCTTCGGCTGGCTGGAGAACTGTTTGCCCTTCTTCGTGTCGGCACGCTTCTTCGCGGTGGTCCGTTTGTATTCATCTGCCGTCAAAGATTTGCGGGCATCCTCGGGAAGGTAGCGCTCGCCCGTCTCTCCCGAGTGCTCGCCGCTCTTGGTGCCCCATTTCTCATCCGTCCATTGCTGGAGGTGGTTGTCGCTGCTCTTCTTCCCCGCGTAGCCGCCGCCCCGACCCTTGTATTCGGCGGTGGCGAGCTGCGCCTTGCGCGCCGACCACTGGCCGGGCTTGCCGCCCTTGTCGCCCGCGGTCACGGCCTGCTTGGTCTTGTCCCACAATTCGGGATCGGTCTTCGTCGCGGTGCCCTTCTTCGCAGCGCCCTTCTTCGCAGCATCGGCCATGTCGCGTCTCCTCGCCTTGCGATCGAGTTGGGTGAGCATTTGCCAACCGCCACGGCGCTCACATGTTCCTGACCGATTTCGCCGACGCGGCCGTGACGCTGCCGCTGGCCGCCCTGGTGCTGGCGGCGCTCCTGCTGATGGGTGGGACGCGTGACGCCTTGGCCTGGTCGGTTGCGGTCGGGGCCACGTTCGCGGCCGTGCTGGCGCTCAAGCTCGCATTCGGCGTCATGTCGGGCTTCGGCTGCGTCACCGGCATTGTGAGCCCCAGCGGGCACGCGGCCGGCGGCACGATCGTCTATGCGGGGCTCATGCGCGTGCTCGGCCTGCGACGGGCGCCGAGCTTCGCAGTCGCCGTGTTCCTCGCGGTCACGATCGGCCTCTCGCGGGTCATGCTCGGCTTCCACACGCCCGCCGAGGTCCTGCTGGGAGGCTGCGCGGGCCTGATCGGCACGGCGGTGCTGTTGCGCCTGCTCGGCGAGGACGCACTTCCCGGCACCCGCGCCCGCGCGACGCTGGCCGCCGCAGCGGCTGCCCTCGTCCTCGTGCTGCACGGTCAGCACGCGCCGTTCGAGCGCATGCTCCAGCACTGGCGCGGCTGCCTGCCATATGCGGGTCGACCGGCGGCTCGATGATCGATGCGCGCTTGGGCCGCACCTCCACCCGCAAGATCGGCGCCGGACCGGAACCAACTAGAGGCTGTCATGCACTCGGAAGTTGGACGTGCTCGGAAGGTCTTCTTTTTCTGAAGAAAAACAAACAAAAAGACTTTTATTCATTGAGGCGCTTCCGTCGGCTCACCTCACAGCCCAACAGATAGAAGTTCTTTGGTTCTTTCTTTCAAGAAAGAACAAGCCTTCAAGATTGGCTCGGCCAACTTGTGGCCAGGATGCTCGCCTCGCGGCGCGATCACGCCGGGGGTCACGACCTGCGCTGATCCCGTCGAATGAAATGTCGATCCGTCGCCGACGCGTAGAGCGCCAGCGCCGCGTTGCGGTCGATCTTGTCGTTGTCGTTGCGCGGAAGTTGCCGCACCACGATGAGCTCGTCGGGCACCGCGTGCGGATCGATCAGACGCTTGAGCGCATGGCGCAGCTGCTCCGGCACCGCCGGCGTCGGGCCATCGCTCTCGACGATCGCGACCAGCTTGCCCTCGGAGGCGAACACCACGGACTCGGCCGCACCCGTCGCCGCCAGCGCCGACTGGATGTCGCCGAGCTCGATGCGGTAGCCCTTGTGCTTGATCTGGAAGTCCGTCCGGGCCTGGAAGTAGAGCTCGCCGTCGATGCGTCGCGCCCAGTCGCCCGTGAAATAGGCGCGCTGCGTGCCCGAGGCGGTCTCGATCGACCGGAACGCGCCAGCCGTCGTGTCCGGATCGCCCAGATAGCCGCGCGCCAGTTGCGGACCGAGCAGCACCAGCTCGCCCTCGTCGGCGTGCGGGCCGCCCACGAGACGCACCTCCATTCCGGGGATCGGGGCGCCGAGTGCGACACTCGCCTGCGTCATCGCGGGAAGATCGGCGACGGAGAGCAGCACGGACGTCATCGACACCGTGGCCTCGGTGGGTCCGTAGGTGTTCTGGATGAGTGCCTCCGGTGCGGCCTGCAGCAGCTCGTTCACGTGGGACGGCGTGAGCGCCTCGCCGCAGAAGACGAAGCGCCGGATCGACGCCACATAGTCCGCGGTCAGCTCGCCGGCCTGGCGCATGAGGCTGACGACGCTCGGCACCGAGATCCAGTGGGTCAGGTTCTCGCGGCGCATCAGGGCGGCCGGAAACAGCCGGTCGCCGGCGCCGGCGGGCGGATGCAGGCTGGCGCCGCGGCAGAGCGCACCATAAATCTCCATGACGCTGAGATCGAACGCGATGTTGGCATATTGCGACACGCGATCGCCCGGACGGATGTCCAGCCCGGCGCCCAGCCACGCCACGTAATGGTCGAGCGCGGCGCGGGTGATCTCAACGCCTTTCGGCTTGCCGGTCGAGCCCGACGTGAAGATGACGTAGGCGAGCGCGTGGCGCGCCTCGCGCGGAACGCGTGCCGTGAGCGGTGCGATGCCCGGCAGGCAGCCATCCTCGCTGAGCTCGTCGGGATCGAGCATGATCGCGTGCGGCGCATCCGCCGCGAGCCATTCCCGTATCGATCTCGTTGCGACCACGATGTCGGGCGCGAAGCGCGCGCTGATGGCGCGCTGTCGGGCGAGCGGCGCGTTGGTGTTCACCGGCGCGTAGACGCCGCCCGCGAGGCCCGTCGCGAACATCGCGGCATAGGCGTCGGCCCCGGGCGGCAGGGCGATCAGGACGCGGGCGCGCGGCTTGCAGCCGGCGATCGCGCCGGCCAGGCCGCGGACGCGCGCGGCGAATTCGGCGTAGTTCAGCGTGCCGGTCGCGCTGCTGACGGCGACGTCGCCCGCGTGGCGTGAAGCCGCTTCCAGGAACAGGCCGATCGTGTCGGCGTCCGGGTCGCGATCCGAGCAGGCGATCTGGTCAGGCATGTTGCGCGTCGTGTCCCCGGTCGTGAGGGTCATGCTCTCAGATCAGCCAGGTTCCGGAGCAATGCGGCCCACGCCAAGATGCGCGGGCCTTGGTAAAGGGACCGTTACGTACGCAGAAAAAGTCCAACAACTACGCAACAATGAAGAATTGACGAAGAAGTTGTCCCGGTCAGCGACACTTGGCACTCGCAACAGCGCCACTGGCGATTATTGCGACACTGGCCGCCGATCTGTGAACGCCGCGGGATCAGGCGAACGAAGGACCGGGTCCCGGTTCGGGTCGAAGGCGTCGCAGCGTCTGCGCGCGTGGCCGCGGGTCGTTTCAGAACCCGAACGCGGAAACCAGCGCGCCGGCGATCCCCGTCTCGATGGCGAACACCGCGCCCGCTTGCGGCTCGCGCCGGAGCCGGGCCTGGCTCAGGTCGCAGGCGGCCGAGGTGACGAACAGCGTCGTCATGTCCGGGCCGCCGAAGCACACGCTGGTCGGCCGGCTGACCGGCATCGGAATCAGGCACGCGACCGCGCCCGCCGGCGTGTAGCGCACCACGCGCGCGCCGTCCCACTGCGCGTTCCAGACATGGCCTTCCGCGTCCGTCGCCGAGCCGTCCGGAAACGCCGCGCTGCCGTCCACCGCGACGAGGTCGGGGCGACGCGAGACGGTGCCGTCGCCGCCGTCGAAATCATAGGCGCGGATGCGGCGCTCGGGCGTGTCGGCGAAGTAGAGGATGTCGCCCGCCGGGCTCCAGGCCAGGCTGTTGCTGATGGCGATCGCGGTCTCCGCGAGCTGCAGCCCGCGATCGTCGAAGCGGTAGAGCGCGCCGGTGGGGAGGTGGTCCTCCTCGTTCATGGTGCCGATCCACAGCCGGCCCTGCGGGTCGCATTTGGCATCGTTGAAGCGGTGCCGCGGATCGGCGTCGAGCCGGGCGAGCTCGTCGAGCGCGCCGGTCGCGGGATCGAACGCGGCCAGCGCCCGGCTGAGTGCGACGATCATGCCCCCGCCCCGCCGCGGGATCGCGCACGAGATGCGGTCGGGCATCGTCCAGTGGCGACGCTTACCGGTGGCGGGGTCGAGCTCGTGGATGCGCCTTCCATAGATGTCGACCCAGGTGAGCACGCCGCGCGCCGCGTTCCACACCGGGCCCTCGCCGAGGAGGTCGTTGCCGTCGGTCACGGCCCGTGGCGTCATCATGGAGCGAGGATAGACGGCCGTTAGCCGCCTCTCAATGACTCGCATGCTAGTCTCCTCCAACGGGCTGCCGATGCGCGGCGGCCGCGAGCGGAGCCCGAGGCAAATCCTGTGCAGGTTCATGCGAGCTGTGTGGCGCGCGGCGGCAGAGGCCTGCTGCTGCTGGGACCGTCGGGCGCCGGCAAGTCGGACCTGGCACTCCGGCTGATCGGCCGCGGCTTCGTGCTGGTGGCGGATGACCGGGTCGAGATCGAGGACGGCGTGGCCAGCCCGGCCGCCAGCCTCGCCGGGCTGCTGGAGGTGCGTGGCGTGGGGCTGCTGCGCTTCCCCCACGAGGCGCGCGTGAAGCTGGCACTGGCACTCGGCCTCGGCGACCGGCCCGAGCGGCTGCCCGCGCCGGTCGGCCCGTCCTTCATCGCCGGCGTCCCGCTGCTCGCCTTCGACCCCTGGGAAGTGTCGGCCACCGACAAGGCGGCAGCGGCGCTCGCCGCCGCCGCCGGGGCGCAGGGTTCGGTCGCAGGGGCCTTCGCATGACGGAGACCCCGCGCGACTGCCGCACCCTGGCCCTGCCTGCGCCATCGTCGTTGCGCGGGGGAGATGCCAGCACCGTGCCCGGCGGCGGGTTTTTGAAAAATCGACGCCCACGCACCATGTTACAACCACGCATCGGGCTCGACCCGGAAGTCGCTCGCATTATTGAGAAAGATCCGGATAACGCGCCCTTCATGCAGGGGTCCATGTTGCTTTTGAGACGGCTCGGTGCGGCTTCCGTGACCGAAAGAAGAATTATGCAACCGTTGCCATCGGGTGCACAGCTGGGCGACACATCGCCGTGACGCGTGTCGTGAACATGGCGATGTGGTTTCTAACCGCCCATCTGGCGGGTGCGAGAGGCAAGGCTGGGATCGTGGCGACGGTGCTGCATCGGAAGCTTGGAGACAGGGCTACGTCCCAGATCGTGGCGCGAGCCGGCCAGGTCGTGGCGCGAGCCGGCCAAGTCGTGGCACCGGCAGAAATGACGGGAGCGGGTGCGCATCCATGATCGGCGTGGTTCTGGTGACCCATGGCGCGGTCGGCGATGCCTTGCGCAGCGCCATGGAGCATGTGGTGGGCGAGCAGCCGCAGGTCGCCACGGTGGCGATCGGCCCGGATGACGACATGGATCGGATGCGAGCGCAGATCCTCGCCAGCGTCGACGAGGTCGACACGGGTGACGGCGCGATCCTCCTGACCGACATGTTCGGGGGCACGCCGAGCAATCTGTGCCTGTCGATGCTGGCGCGCGGCGGGGTCGAGGTGATCTCCGGCGTCAACCTTCCCATGCTGGTCAAGCTCGCCAAGGCGCGCGCCGGGTTCACGCTCGCCGAGTGCGTCGACCGGGCCGAGGCCGCCGGCCGCAAATACATCGCCGCCGCCTCGCATCTGCCCGCGGCCTGCCTCGGCGGCTCGGCCTGCGTGTCGGGGGCACTCGAGGATCTGGCCCGCAAATGGCCCGCGACCGCGTCCGGCAAGGAATGGCCGCCGGCCGGCACCAAGGACTGGGGCGTGCCCGGTGCCAAGACGATCTGGCCCGCCACCGGCGGCAAGGGGTGAGGCGGCAAGCTTGAGCGGCGCGGGCGGCCCGGTGCTACGTCGCACCGTCGCCATCGTCAACATGCGCGGCCTGCATGCCCGCGCGGCCGCCAAGTTCGTCAACACCGCGGAACGCTTCGCGGCCTCCGTCGAGGTCGAGCGTGACGGCCAGAATGTCGCCGCCCGCTCGATCATGGGGCTGATGATGCTGGGCGCCGGTCGCGGCTCCACGATCGAACTCGTGGCCGAAGGCGCCGACGCGCGCGAGGCGCTCGACGCGCTGGCAGCCCTCGTCGAGAGCGGCTTTGGCGAGCAGGACTGACAAGCCGGCGGGACGGCCCGCCGAACCCCCCGCCACGGAGCAACGCTTCACGGGACGCGGCGCCTGCGCCGGCATCGCCATCGGCACCGTCTGGCTCACCGTGGAGGGCGAGCCCGACACCGCCGGCCGGATGATCGCCGCCGCCGAGGTCGAGCCCGAGCTCGCCCGCCTCGACCGCGCCGTCGCCCGCTCGCTCGGCCAGCTCGCCAAGCTCGGCGCCCGTCTCACCCTGCTGCCCGAGGACAGCCAGCGCGAGCTGAGCCCGCTGCTCGACGCCTACCGGCAGATGCTCTCCTCGTCGCGGCTGCTGCGCGGCATCCGGCGTCATCTGGCCGACCGGCTGGTCTCGGCCGAGCGGGCGGTCGCGGGCGAGGTGGAGCTGATCGCCGGCCGCATGCTGGCGCTGCCCGAGGAGGACGGCGCCTCGCTCGAGCGCCGCGCCGAGGAGGTGCGCGAGATCGGCCGCCGCCTGCTGCGCAACCTCGCCGAAGCGCCGTTCCGCAAGCTGAGCGACCTGCCGCACGGCGCAATCCTGGTGGCCGACCGGCTGCGCCCGGCCGACGTGGCCCTGCTCGATCCGACCCGCGTCGCGGGCATCGTCACCGAGGAAGGGGGGGCGGCCGACCACACGGCGATCATGCTCGCGGCGCTGGGCATCCCCGCGGTGATGGCGGCGGCCGGCATCGGCGAGGCTGTTCGTGCCGGCGCCACGATGGTGGTGGACGGCAGCGTGGGCGTCGTGGTCCTCGACCCTTTGCCGGCGACGCTCGCGGAGGCCCGTCGCCAGGTCGCAGCCCATGCGCGCGCGCGCCAGCGTCTCGGCCGCCTGCGCCGACTGCCCGCCGAGCTCGCGAGCGGTGAGGGCATCGAACTCCAGTCCAACCTCGATCTGCCGGCGGAGCTGCCGCTGATCGTGCAGTCGGGTGCGGCCGGGATCGGGCTGCTCCGCTCCGAGTTCCTGTTCATCGCCGCCGAGACCGTGCCGGACGAGGAGGCGCAGGCGCTCGCCTATCGCGAGATCGTGCGAGCGATGGCGGGCGACGTGGTCACCATCCGCCTGCTCGACTGGGGCGGCGAGAAGGAGAGCCCGGCGCTGGAAGCGGCTGGACTGGTGCCGCGCGAGCGTGAGGCGAACCCGGCGATGGGCAAGCGCGGCCTGCGCCTGCTGCTGGGCCAGCCCGCGCTGCTGGAGACCCAGTTCTCCGCCATCCTGTCGGTCGCAAACGAGGGTCCGGTCCGCATCCTGCTGCCGATGGTCACCACGCTCGCGGAGTTCCGCGCCGCCCGCGCCGTGCTCGACCGGGTCGCGCGCCGGCGGCGGCGGCGCGGCGAGAAGATGCCCCACCCCCTGCCGCCGCTGGGTGCGATGGTGGAGACGCCCGGTGCGGCCCTGATGGCGGACGCACTCGCCCTGGAGGCGGATTTCCTCTCGATCGGCACCAACGACCTGACGATGTACGCGCTCGCCGTCGATCGCGGCTCGAGCGAGGTCGCGTCCCTCTACGATCCCTTGCATCCCGCCGTGCTCCGGCTCATTGCAGAGACGACCGAGGCCGCGCTGCGTCTGCGAAAGCCGGTCTCCATCTGCGGCGAGCTGGCCGGCAACCCGCAAGTGGCTCCTCTCCTGCTCGGCCTCGGGCTCCGCTCCTTCAGCATGAACGCCTCCGCCATTCCGCGCGTGAAGCAGGTGATCCGGAGCCTGCAGCTCGAGGAGTGCATCCGCTTCGCCCGGCGCGTGATGGAGCAGACCGATCCCGCGCGCATCGCCGAGCTGGTGTCGGGGCGGGCGGGCACGGGCCCCTCGTGATGGGCGTCATCTCGCCGCGCGACACCCGCAAGGGCGGTCCCTATCTGATCTTCAACCGCGCGGAATGGTCGGCGCTGCGCGCCGCGACCCCGCTCGCACTCTCGACCGCCGAGCTCGAGGAGCTGCGCGGCGTCAACGAGCCCGTCTCGCTCGCCGACGTGGCCGACATCTACCTGCCGCTCTCGCGCTTCCTGAACCTGCACGTGTTGTCCGCCCGCTCGCTGCACAACGTGTTGGAGAGCGCGTTCCTGGGGCGGCCCACCGCCCCCGTGCCCTACATCATCGGCGTCGCGGGTTCGGTCGCGGTCGGCAAGAGCACGTTCTCGCGCCTGCTGCAGGCGATGCTGACGCAGTGGCCGGCGCATCCGCGGGTGGCACTCGTGACCACGGACGGCTTTCTCTACGCCACCGCCGAACTCGAACGGCGCGGCCTGCTGCGGCGCAAGGGTTTTCCCGAAAGCTACGACCTGCGCCGGATGCTGCGCTTCCTGTCGGCCGCCAAGATGGGCCACCGCCATCTCCAGGTGCCGGTCTACAGCCACGAACGCTACGACATCGTGCCCGATCAGGTGCAGAGCATCGACCAGCCGGACATCCTGATCTTCGAGGGGCTGAACGTGCTGCAGACGGTGACGGGTGCCGCTTCCGTCACCTCCGACTTCTTCGATTTCTCGATCTATATCGATGCGGAAACGGCGCAGATCGAGGAGTGGTACGTGCAGCGGTTCCTGACGCTGCAGAGCACCGTGTTCCAGCGGCCGAGCTCGTATTTCCACCATTTCCGCGCGCTGACCCATAGCGAGGCGGTCGCGACCGCGCGCCGGATCTGGGGGGAGATCAACCTTCCCAACCTGGTCGAGAACATCCGGCCGAGCCGGGAGCGGGCGAGGCTGGTGGTCCGCAAGGGTGGGCTGCATGCGGTGGATGAGATTTGGCTGCGGCGGACGTAGAAGAAGGCCAGGGGCTCTGCCCCTGGACCCCGCCAGGAGCAAGCGCCCCTGGACCCGCAATACCTTAGCCATGCAGGTCCAGGATCGGCTCGATCCTGGCGGGGTTTGGGGCAGAGCCCCAACCTTATTCCTGCCGCCCCATGATCGCGATCGAGGTCGATTTCACCAGTGCCAGCACCGGCCGGCCAGGTGCCAGCTCCAGCCGCCGCACCGCGTCCGCGGTGACGCGCGCGAGCAGGGCGGCACCGCCCGGAAGTCGCAACTCGACGGCGAGCTCGGCGCCGACAGGCGCTCCGATCCCTGCCACCGACGTCGCCAGGATGTTGTGCAGGCTGATCGCCCCTGGCGCCTCACTCGCGAGGATAACCTCGCGCGCCGACACCCGCAGCCGGAGCACGGTTCCGGGCGACGCGTCCACCAGCGGCAGGACCAGGGTCGTGCCCGCGCAATCGACCGTGGTGAGTCCACGCTCCGCGTCGTGCGCCACCACCCGGCCGCGCAGCAGGGCGGCGGCGTCGTGGCGCGCGGCCAGCGGCAATGCGGCCGAGGCCGCGATCGCCGCCGCCGGCCCCGCCGCCACCACGCGGCCGGCCTCGAGCAGCACGATCGTGTCGGCCAGGGCGGCCACCTCCTCGGTCGCGTGGGTGACGTAGAGGATCGGCACGCGGAACCGCGCGTGCAGCCGCAGGAGAGAGGCGACGATGTCGGCCTTTCGGGGCGTGTCCAGTGCTGCGAGCGGCTCGTCCATCAGCAGCAGCCGGGGCCTGGCGAGCAGCGCGCGGCCGATCGCGACCCGCTGGCGCTCGCCGCCCGACAGGGTCGCGGGACGGCGCTCCAGCAGCGTCGCCAGCCCGAGCAGGTCCACCGCATCCGCGAACGCCACCTCGGGTCGCCCGGCCACGCGCCCCGCACGCCGCGCCCCGTAGCGGAGATTGTTCGCGACCGTGAGGTGCGGGAACAGCCGCGCCTCCTGGAACACGGTCGCGAAGCCGCGGCGCTCGGGCGGCACGAAATGGCGTCCGTCCTGCAGGAGATCGGCGCCGTAGGCGATCCGCGCCTCGGGCGCGCGCCAGAGCCCGGCGACCGCGGCGAGCACCGTGCTCTTGCCGGCCCCCGAGGCGCCGAACAGCGCGGTGATCCCGTCGAGCGGTGCCGTGAACGCGATCGCGAACCGCGTGGCGCCGCGCGCGGCCTTGATGGCCACCGCGAGCGTCTCGCTCAACGCAGCACCGTGAGCGTGCCGCTCAATGCAGCACCGTGAGCGTGTCGCTCAACGCAGCACCGTGAGCGTGCCGCTCAACGCAGCACCGCGAGCGTCCCGCTCAACGCAGGCGGCGCCGGACGTGGCGGCTCGCGAGGTCCGCGCCGAACAGCCCGACCAGGGCGAGCACGGCCGAGACCACCGACAGCCGGGCCGCCTCCGCCTCACCGCCGGGCGTCTGCAGCGCCGAATAGATCGCGATCGGCAGCGTCTCGGTGATGCCGGGGATGTCGGCCGCGAAGGTGATCACCGCGCCGAACTCGCCCAGCGACGCCGCGAACCCCGTCACCACGCCGGCCAGCACGAAGGGGGCGACCAGCGGCAGGGCCACGCTCACCAGCCGGTCGACCGGGCCCGCGCCCAGGCTGGCGGCGGCGTCCAGCAGCCCGGCATCGAGCTCGGCGAAACCGAGCCGGATCAGCCGCACCATCAGCGGGAAGGCCATCGTGGCCGACGCGATCGCGGCACCATTGGTGGTGAACGCCAGCCGCCAGCCGAGATGCCGCAGCAGCGGCGCGCCCACCGGCCCGTGCGGTCCCAGCAGGATCAGCAGCACCCAGCCCGTCACCACCGGCGGCAGCACCAGCGGCAGCAGCACCACGGCGTCGAGCACGGCGCGCCCGCGGAACTCCAGGCTCAGCAGCCAGCCCACCAGGAGCGCCGGCCCCACGTCGAGTGCGACCGCCCGCGCACCCACCGCCAGGCTGAGGCGGAGCGCTGTCCACTCCTCAGGCGCCAGGATCATGGGGAGCGGGCATCATGGGGAGCGGGGATCATGGGGGAGCGGGGGAGAAATCGTCCTTGGCCAGGATCGCCTGCGCGGGCGCCGAGCGGAGCAGCGCCAGATAGGCGCGCGCCTCGGCGGCCTGCCCCGAGCCGGCCAGCACCGCGCCGGGATAGGTGATCGGCGTGTGGCTCGCCTCCGGGAACACGCCAACGACCGTGACGCCGGCCACGCCATGCGCATCCGAGCGGTAGACGATGCCCGCCGGCGCGGCACCATGCTCGACCTCGAGGAGTGCCGCACGCACGTCGGCAGCCTCGGCCAGGCGTTGGCTGACGCTGTCCCACACGCCGAGCGAGCGCAGCGCCTCCTCCGCGTAGATCCCCGCCGGCACGGACTTCGTGTTGCCCACCGCGAGCCGCCCGTCCGGGCCGAGCACCGCGGCGATCGCGAAGCCGTGGCCGATCGTCACCGGCCTGGCACTCGCGGCCGGCTCCACCAGCACCAGCGCGTTGGCGGCGACCGTGACGCGCGTGCCGGGTGCCAGGAGGCCCGCTTTGGCGAGCGCGTCCATCCACTTGGTGTCGGCCGAGAGGAACAGGTCGGCCGGCGCGCCGGCCTGGATCTGGTGGGCCAGCGCGCCGCTGCCGGCGAAGGAATGGCGCGGGGCGGCATGGCCGGCGCGCACCCAGAGCGCGTCGATCTCGTGCAGCGCGTCATTGAGGCTGGCGGCCGCGAACACGTTCAGCGGGGGCGCCTCGGCGGCGCGGGCGGCCGGTGCCGCCGAGCCGAGCAGGAGGGCGATCATCAAGGCCAGACGCATCGTCTTCTTCCTCCGCGGCCCGCGAGCCCTCTTGGCAGCCGGCCGCAATAGGTGACACCACGCGCCCCATGAGCATCAAGACACTCCTCGGTCCGCCGCTTGTTGTCGCCGTTCTCCTGGCGGCACCGCAAGGCGTGCGCGCAGCAGCACCGGCCGTCGCGACTTCCGCCGCCCCGGCGCTCTCGCCGGCGGCGGCGCAGCAGCTCCTGTCGGTGCTCAACGATCCGGCCAAGCGGGCTGCCTTCACGACCACGCTCACCAACCTGGAGCATGCGACCGCGGCGACGCAGCCCGGCACTGCCGCCGCCGCGGTCCACGCCGCCCTGCCGCCCGAAAGCCTCGGCGGCGCGATCATCCTCAGCCTGAACGCGCTCGGCACGGGCTTCGCCTCGCAGGGGCGCCAGTTCGCGCACGCGCTGCACGATTTCCGCCATTTCGGGCCCTGGTTGTCCGGCATCACCCGCACGCCCGAGCAGCGCGCGGTGGTGGAGGGCGCGCTCGTGCGGCTGGTGGCGGTGCTGGCACTCTCGCTCGCCATGGTCGCGGTGACCGCGTTCGCCATCCGGCGGCCGATCCGCGGCCTGGCACGGCTGGCGGCCATGCGGCCGCCGCCGCCCGCGCCGGACGACGACGAAAGGGACGGAGACGCGCGGGACGACGACGGAAATCCCGGCGCGGAGGACGGCACACCCACGCGCAGGCCGCGGCGCCACGAGGTCGGCCTCGCGCGGATGCTCCACGCCCTGAAGCGCGTGCCGTTCGCGCTGGTCCATTTCGGGCTGGTGCTGCTGCCGGTGATCTTCTTCGCGCTGACCGTGGCCGTGTGCGAACTCGCGGGGCTGGTGCGCCAGGACGAGTCGCTGGTGATCGTGCGCGCGGCGATCCACAGCTTCGTGGTGGCGGGCGTGATGATCGCGGTGTTCCGCGCACTGCTCTCGCCCTCGGCACCCACGCTGCGGCTCGTGCTGATCTCGGACCCGGTGGCGCAGCGCATCGCGTTCTGGCTGCGGGCGATGGCGCTGTTGGGTGCCTGGGGCTTCGCGGTGATCGAGGTGTTCGACAATCTCGGCCTCGGCGCCGACACGGTGGCGGCCCTGACCAAGGCGCTGGTGCTGGTGGAGCACACGCTGCTGGCGATCCTGTTCTTCCGCGTGAAGCGCGAAACCGCGCGCCGCCTGCAGCCGCCGCGCCGGGTGCGCGGGGGCGCCCGCGTCGTGCTGAAGCGGCTCGCGAACAACTGGTGGGTGTTCGCGATCTTCTTCGACTACGCGTTCTGGCTGGTCTGGGCGGCGGAGCTGCGCCACGGCTACGTGCGGCTCTGGAACTTCTCGGTGCAGACCATCCTGGTGGTGGTGGCGGCCCGCCTGCTCGCGATCGCGGCCTTGGGCCAGCTCGAGCGGCTGTTCCGGATCGACCCGGACGCCGCGTCCCGCCACCCCTGGGTCGCCTCGCGCAGCGAGCGCTACTACCCGGTGCTGCGCCGCTTCGTGGCGGTGGTGGTGGGCGGTGTCGCGTTGGTGGCGCTGCTGCAGATCTGGGGGCTGCGCGCGTTCGCCTGGTTCCGCCACGGGGCGCTCGGCGGCCGGATGGTGAGCGCGCTGGTGGACATCCTCGCCTCGCTGCTGGTCAGCGTGCTGGTGTGGGAGGCGGTGAACGCCGCGATCGAGCGGCATATCGAACGTCTGGGGCGCGACCCGGAGGGCACGGTGCGGGTGGCCCGCGTGCGCACGCTGCTGCCGATGATCCGCATCGTGCTGATGATCTTTATCCTGACGGTGCTGACGCTCACCGTGATGTCGGAGATCGGGGTGAATATCGCGCCGTTGCTGGGTGGGGCGGGCATCATCGGCGTGGCGATCGGGTTCGGCTCGCAGAAGCTGGTGCAGGATTTCATCACCGGGATTTTCCTGCTGCTCGAGAACACCATGCAGGTGGGGGACTGGGTGACGCTGGCGGGGCTGTCGGGCTCGGTGGAGCATCTGTCGATCCGCACGATCCGGCTGCGGGCAGGCGACGGGTCGCTGCACACGATCCCGTTCTCGTCGGTCACCACCGTGAACAACACCAATCGGGGGCTGGGCAACGCTGCGGTCTCGGTGGATCTCGATCCGGAGGAGGATACCGACCGGGCGGCTGCCGTGCTCAAGGCGATCGCGGTGGAGCTCCGCGAGGACGAGGATTTCCGGTCGGGCATGGTCTCGGAGCTGCAGTTCTGGGGTGTCACCGCGGTGAGCAGCCAGGCGGTGACGCTGCAGGGGCAGATCGTGTGCACCGATAGCGGCCGCTGGGGCGTGCAGAGGGAGTTCAACCGGCGGATGAAGCGGCAGTTCCAGGAGCTCGGGATCCGGCTCGCGGCGCCGACGCAGAACGTGCTGGTGGGCGAGCGGCCGAGATTGGAACCGGTGGTGGGGCACGAGGGGGCGAGCTCGGGCGATGCCGATGCCAGTCCGCCGCCGGCGGCGCTGGGGCATGATGCGTGAAGAAGATTGGGGCGTCGTGCGCAGCACGCCTTCGGCATGACGCCCCAAACCCCGCCAGGAGCTAGAGGCTGTTATGCACGCCGAGCCGGCCGGGCTTGAAGAGATCTTCTTTTTCTGAAGAAAAAGAAGCAAAAAGACTTTTGTCCGTTTGGACGCAGCCGGCGGCTCCTATCGGATAGAAGTTCTTTGGTTCTTTCTTTCAAGAAAGAACTAGTCTTCATGCCTGCGAGACCTGTATCGGCACGTCGACAAGTGCATAACACTCTCTAGAGCCCCTGGACCCGCAATACTTAAGTATAGCAGGTCCAGGATCGGCCTTGATCCGCTTCGCGGCTCAAGCCTGGCGGGGTTTGGGGCAGAGCCCCAGCCTTCTTGCGCGCTCAGAGCAGCAGTCGCGGCAGCAGGGCGTCGAGCCTGAGCCGGCCTTCCGCGGTGGCGGCGAGCACGCCGTTCTGCATCACGAGATAGGATGCTTCGATGCTGGCCTCGAGGATGACGGGATCGAGGGCGTCGCGCAGCGACACGCCGGTTCGCGTTTCGAACCGTTCGATCCCGATCCCCTCGACCAGCCGCAATCCCATCAGCAGCGCCTCGCGGGCGCGGTCGGCAGGGAGGATGTCCTGGCACTCGGCCAGGCCGTGTCCGTGGGTGTCGACGGCGTCGAGCCAGGTTTCGGGGGCGCGGTGGCGGCTCGTGGCGAACATGCCGTTCGCGTCGGAAAGCCGGCCGTGGGCGCCGGGGCCGATGCCGGCATAGTCGGTGTAGCGCCAGTAGGCGAGGTTGTGGCGGCTCTCGGCGCCGGGCTTGGCGTAGTTCGAGATTTCGTAGGGAAACAGCCCGAACTTCTCTGCTTCTTCCGCGGTCGCTTCGTAGAGGGCGGCGCCGGTGTCGGGATCCGGGAGCACCAGGGCGCCGCGACGATGCAACACTTCGAACTGCGTGCCGGGCTCGATGGTGAGCTGGTAGAGCGAGAGGTGGTCGGCGGCCAGCGCCAGGGCCTGGCGGAGCTCGGCGCGCCAGGCGGGGACGCTGTGGCCGGGGCGGGCGTAGATCAGGTCGAAGGAGAGGCGCGGGAAGATCCTTCGCGCGAGCTCGAGGGCGGCGATGGCGTCGTGCGCGTCGTGGCGGCGGCCGAGGGCCCGGAGAGCGGCATCGTCGAGCGACTGGACGCCCAGCGAGCAGCGGTTGACGCCGGCCTCGGCGAAGGCGCGCAGCCGGCCCGCCTCGACGCTGGTGGGGTTGGCCTCCAGCGTGATCTCGAGGTCGGGCTCGGGGTCGAAGCACGTGGTGGCGGCGGCGATGAGGCGGGCGACGTCGTCGGGGTCCATGAGGCTCGGGGTGCCGCCGCCGAAGAAGATCGAGCGAAGGCGGCGGCGGCCGGTGCGGGCGGCCTCGTGGGTGAGCTCGCGTTGGAGGGCGGCGCCGACGCGGGCGGTGGGGATGGCCTCGCGGACATGGGAGTTGAAGTCGCAATACGGGCATTTGGCGAGGCAGAACGGCCAGTGCACGTAGAGGGCGAGCGGTTCCATGGGCGGGTTATAGGCGCGAACGGTGGGGGATGCAGCGTCGGGCGGGGCGCAGTCCGGAGGCCGGTTCGGGGGCGACTTGAAATTCGTTGGGTGATTCAAAATCGGCCGGGCGCGGAGGCGGCGAGCGCGGTCCGGTGCGGTGGGAGCGGATCGATGTCATGGCGGGGCTTCCGGCGGGTCGGGGTGTCCTAGGCTAGCGATGTCTTGAGGCCGCGCGGCGCCCTTGGCGGGCGGCGAGGCCGATGCAGGCGACGTAGCCGAGGCTGCCGGCGAACCAGGCGGCGCCGGGGATGGTGTCGCTGGTGGCGGCGAAGGTTGCGGTGGCGAGCAGGGGGCCGATCACGCCGGCGAGGCTGGTGAGGCTGGCGAGGGCACCCTGGAGCTCGCCCTGGCGGTCGGGGCCGACGGTGCGGGACATGGCGTCCTGCAGCGCGGGCATGCCGACGTTGCCGGCGGCGTAGAAGGGCATGATCGCGAAGGGGATCCAGGGGCGGCCGCCGAAACCCATGGCCGTGCTGCCGATCGCGTCCAGCGCCATGCCGAGCATGAGGCAAAGGCGGGGGCCGAGGAGGCGGGTCGCCGGCGCGGTGAGGAAGGCCTGGGCGGCGGCGAAGAGGAGGCCGAAACTGGCGAAGGACCAGCCGACCACGGACATGCTCCAGCCGTAGCGGAACTGGCCGTAGAGGATCCACAGCGAGCCGGGGATCTGGCCGAGCAGGGCGAGCGCGCCGAACAGGGTGAGGAGGGGGACCAGCGCGGGGAGGGTGCTGAGGACGCGGAAGGCGGCGAAGGCGTTCAGGCGGGCGAGGCGGAGCGGGGTGCGTGCGGCCGGGTCCGCGGGGGGGCGGCGGGTTTCGGGGAGGATGGCCAGCGCCAGGATGAGGTTCGCGCCGTTCAGGCTGGCCGCGAGGAGGAAGGGGAGGGCGGTGTTGATCTGGCCGAGCATGCCGCCGATCGCGGGGCCGGCGACCCAGCCGATGCCCAGCGCGGCACTCATGGCGCCGAAGCGGCGGGCGCGGTCGGCGTCAGGGGCGAGGTCGGCGATGGTGGCGGAAATGACGGAGAGGTTGGCCGCGGTGATGCCGCCGATCATGCGGCCGGCGTAGAGGACGATGAGGGTGGGGGCGAAGCCGGTGACGAGGTAGTCGAGCGCGCCGCCGAGGAGCGAGAGGAGGAGGATGGGGCGGCGGCCGAAACGGTCGCTGAGGAGGCCTAGGGCGGGGGAGAAGAGGAACTGCATGAGGGCGAAGGAGGCGATGAGGAGGCCGTAGTGGAGGGTGATGGGGCGAGGGCCGAGGAGGTGGCGGAGGACGGTGGGGAGGATGGGGATGATGAGGCCGACGCCGGTCGCGTCGATGAAGGCGGCGAGGTAGAGGACGAGGAAGGGGCGGGGCATTTGGGGAGGGGCGCTTGGTTGGGCGGGGGCGTCAAGCGGGGTGAACGTGTGGAGGGAGTCCAGGTTGGCTCGCCCGAGCATCGGCATTTGGTTTTCGCCGCTATCTAAGCCAAGCCGATTACTGGCATTCTCAGACACAACCGATTCGCACAGACTGAAAACGACGTGGGCCGATGCTACCTGGCTACCAGTGATCGATATGGAGGAATGGGCATGTCGATGCAGGTGCGTCAGCAGGCGCAGTATAAGCACGATTTAGAAAACCATTTCGACATACTGTCCTTGCCGCGACTAGATCGGCTTAAGCATTATGGCCTTCACTTTGCGAAGTATGCGGGACGCTTTGCTAGAGGCGCCGCGGAGACCAAGAGCCGGCTGGAGACGCTGGTCGACGCATTCCTTGTTGTACTAAGCGCGGCTAACGCGCTGAACCAAGCTTTGCCTAACATTGAGGATGGGCAAGCGATCGGGACAGCTCCGTCAGATCTTGCATTTGTCGACCAAGCGGGGCGCTTTGCTGATGCATGTGAGAAGATCGACCATTTAGAGGAGTTCCGAACGATTGCCCTTGATGCAAATGCGGCACTCGCGGAGTGGATCATGCACAGTGCCGCCGCCGAAGATCTTGACCTCGATAGCCTTGTCGACAAACGGCGGCAGCAGCTTGCTTGCCGGCTTGTCTTTTCCACAAGGTCTTAATGTTTCTATCGGGTGGAAAAATTGCCGAGGACGCCGGCGCGTGGATCACGCCATTCCATCCAGAGCACATTGACTGCGCCGCCTACACAATGCGGATCGGTGACGAGGCATACGTGAGCCCCGAAGGGCGAGGCACCCGAAAACCTGGCCTTGTCCAGCAATTGGTGAACAAGGCGCCTATCTTAATTCCGCCAGGACAGTTCGCATATCTGACTACACGCGAGTTCGTCAGTCTTCCTCAAGACGTCCTCGGATTTATCAACATGAAAAGTAGCCTGAAAAATAGCGGCTTAGTCAACGTAAGCGGATTTCACGTTGATCCAGGCTATAAGGGTAAGCTGATATTTGCTGTCTTCAACGCCGGACCGCAAACAATTACCGTGCGCTGCGGTCAGAATGCTTTCCTGATTTGGTTTGCTCGGCTTGAAGACGCCACGGAGAAGTATGCCCGTAAGAAGGAAGGATTCCACGAGATTGACACGACGCTGATGGGACTGATCCCGGCTGAGACTGCTTCACTCAACTCAGTTACCAAGCGAATAGATGCGATTGATCGCCGGATCACATATATACTCGGAATACTGACCCTAATAGGTCTGATTTTTACTGGCACAATTGCCTGCTTTCTTGGTGAAGCAGTATTGAAGATGTGGAAGGGGTAAATTCATGGGGAAGGCTTACGTCTTTAACCAACACCTTGGTAACAAGGATCGCGCTACGATCGAGGGCGCGGTTGAGGCCGCAGGTTACAATGCGGTTTACACCGTCCCAGCCGACGCCTCATCCGTCAATCCAGAGGCAAACATCGGCGTTGTCGGCCTTCCTGTCGCACCAGCGGACAGCGCGGTGGTAAACGCCCGAATGCAAGCGTTTGCCGGAGCGGGTATTCGGGTCGTAGGAATTTGGCTACGCGGCGAGGAGGGCAGCGGTATTGGCGTCCCTGAAGGTATTGCTAAGTATGCCACAACCGTCGACATCAATTCAGCGGAATTGACGAACACCCTCAAGGGCGACATTGACATCTGGGAACAGCCCGGCGGCGCGCTCAGCCAGGCACCTGAGACCAAACGCAACAAGTGTTAGGCTGTGATCCGGGTCTATTCCTATGTCGTTCAACACGATCACGGGTTTGCACCTAACCCATTCTGGGGCGTGTGTACGCTGGCTAACTGCAAGCCACAGATCCGATACCATGCAAACGTCGGTAACCTTATCATTGGAACTGGATCAGCCGACATCCAAGCATCTGGTCGCCTTGTCTACTGGATGCGTGTTTCAGAAATTGTCCTGTTCGATGGCTACTGGTCAGACCCGCGATACGCTCGCAAGAAGCCAAACATGAACGGCAGTTTTATGCATCGCTACGGTGACAACATATATTGGACAGGCGAAGATGGTACATACCGGCAGCTCGACTCGTTTCATAGCAAAAAAAATGGCGCCCTGAGTGTTGCGAACCGGAAGCGTGATACGGAATTTACGGAGAAGGTGCTGATTGGCACCGAGTTCGCCTACTATGGCAAATTAGCACCTCTTATTCCTGAGTCATTAAAGTTTCTTGTTAAGAAGGGGCCTGGCCACAGATGTCGGTTTACAGATAACCAGCGATTAGCGATAGAAGCTTGGTTAGGCATGCTTCCGGAACGGGGATACGTGGGCGAACCTGGACGATGGTGATGAGACTACATTACGCGATCGACGCATTTCTCGTTGATCTCTGCGGCTACGGAGCGGAGAAGGTGTTCAACCCGTGGACGACGAATTGCGAACATGTCGACGTAAAGGATAGCTTCGCCATTCGTCGCGAGAATCTGCGTACGGTTCTGTGTGCCTGCGCGAATGCTGACGAAGTCGATGTCTGGATAGGTCGGGACTTAGGTTGGCGCGGTGGACGGCGTACGGGTATCGCGCTTGTCGACGAGTACTCGTTGGATAACTACGCAGACTCGATCGCAGTCGGAAGACTGACGAAGGCGACGGCCGGTCCAGTCATGCGCGAGCGAACGGCGACCGAAATACATCTTGCCCGCCTGCGAGTGTCTCGAAAGGTGTTCTTTTGGAACGTCTTTCCTTTTCATCCGCACGAAACGGGCAATTCACAATCTAATCGGATGCACACTCGGCGCGAGCAGGAGGTCGGCCTAGTCTTCCTCACTACTGTTTTATCACTTGTCCCTGTTGGGCGCATCGTAACGATTGGCAATGACGCGACGCGCGCACTTAACGATGCTAGCATCGACTCTGTTTCTGTTCGGCATCCAAGTTATGGCGGACAGAAGGACTTTCACCAGCAGATTGACGTTCACTATGACGTTTCTTGCTGCGATCCTGACGAAGGTTGTCCGTTCGCGCCATTTATTTGAACCATCTTCGATTCTCCTTTCACTCAAGTAACATAATCAGCGCGGAGGTCTCACGCCGTGCGGCCAGAAGTCACGGGATCAAAGGGCCAAGGCCCTTTGCGGGGCCAGGGCAGAGCCCTGGCTTTCTTGCTTCCGCTGCCCAGCCACCTCCGCGTGGGTCAGCTCTTGCCGCGCCAGGGGACGAGGATGCGTTCGAGGGCGCGGATTGCGGCGGAGGAGAGGATGGCGATGCCCGCGAAGACCATGTCGGTCGAGAGGAAGTTGGCGGCCGACAGGACCCGAAGCCGAGGCCCTCTTGTTTTGGCGACCAGCTCGGCGGCTACGAGGGTGCTCCAGCCGACGCCGATGGCGATGCGGAGTCCGTCGCGTGCGCGGCCAGGGCCAACGGATGGAGGTCCAGGACCAACATGGTCCTGGCGGGGTGAGGGGCAGAGCCCTGCGTCTTCTTCACTCCGCGATGGTCAGCGTGACAGTCCCCACGCCTTCGACCTCACCGATCGCGGTCTGGCCGCGCTGGATGGGACCCACGCCTGACGGTGTGCCCGTGAAGATCAGGTCCCCCGGCTGCAGCTCCATGCCGCGGGAGATCAGCGCGATCATGTGCGGGATGTCGGTGACCATGTCCGCCAGGTCGCCGTTCTGGCGGGCGGCGCCGTCGACGGTGAGCCGAATGCGGCCGCTTCTTGGGTGGCCAAGGGTGGCGGCCGGACGGATCGCGCTGACGGGGGCGCTGTCGTCGAACCCCTTGGCCCAGTCCCAGGGTTTGCCGGCCTTCCTGGCCGCGCCCTGGATGTCGCGGCGGGTGAGGTCGATGCCGACGGCGTAGCCGAACACGTGGTCCAGCGCGTGGGCGGGGTCGATGTCGCTTCCGCCGGTGCCGATCGCGGCGACGAGCTCGACCTCGTGGTGGAGGTCGTGGGTCAGCGACGGGTAGGGGATGGTGGCGCCGTCGGGGACGACCGTGTCGGCGGGCTTCATGAACAGGATCGGGTCGGTGGGGTCGACCTGGCCGCCCATCTCGCGGGCATGGTCGGCGTAGTTCTGGCCGATGCAGAAGATGCGGCGGACGGGGAAGCGGGCGTCCGTGCCTTCGATGGCCAGGCTCGGGATGCGGGGAGCGAACGCGTAGTCGGTCATCGCGGGCGGGCTCCGGTCAGAGGAGGCAGAGGGCGGCGAGCTCGCGCACGAGGGCGGGCGGGAGCGTGTCGCCGGCGTCGTGGCGGCCGTGGTCGGCGTCGGCGGGGGCCGCGTCGCGCTCGAGGTAGCGCCAGCCCTGGAAGGCGCGCATGGGCCGCAGTGCCACCGGGATCAGCGTGCGGCGGACCAGGATTGCGGTGCCGCGGGTGCCGTCGGGGCGTAGGGCCTCGCTGATGTCGGCGATCTCCTGGCGCACGGAGACGAGCCCCGCCACCACCCAGAACAGCGAGCCGCCGGCGACGATCTCGGGGGCGCGCTTGGGGAACTGCCGGGTGGGCACGACGTGGGTGGCGCCGCCCCGCGCGCAGGAGGCCTGCCAGGCGTCGAGATCCTCGATCGTGCGGGCGCCGACCGCGAGCTTGATCAGATGGGCCATGGGTTTCGACATGGACCGAGATCAGGGGATGGGCAAGCGCCGCGACGCTCGCCAGGATGCGTGTCATGACGGAAGCCATCGTGCTCGAACGGGTGGAAAAGTGGCATGGAACGCACCATGCCCTGCGGGGGATCGACCTCGCGGTGGCCCAGGGCGAGCGGGTGGTGGTGTGCGGGCCGTCGGGGTCGGGGAAGTCGACGCTGATCCGGACGGTGAACGGGCTCGATCCGCATGACGGGGGGCGGATCTTCGTCGAGGGGATCGAGCTGACGCGCGAGCCGGCGGCACTGGCGCGGGTGCGGCGCGAGGTGGGCTTCGTGTTCCAGTCGTTCAACCTGTTTCCGCACATGACGGTGCTGGAGAACTGCGTGCTGGCACCGATGCAGGTGCGGGGCATGAAGCGCGCCGAGGCGGAGGCGCTGGCGATGGACCTGCTGGCGCGGGTGCATGTGCCGGACCAGGCGCGCAAGTATCCGGGGGCGTTGTCGGGCGGGCAACAGCAGCGGGTGGCGATCGCGCGTGCACTCGCCATGCGGCCGCGGATCCTGCTGCTGGACGAGCCGACCTCGGCGCTGGATCCGGAGATGATCGGCGAGGTGCTCGACGTGATGGTGGAGCTGGCGCGGTCGGGCATGACGATGGTGTGCGTGACGCACGAGATGGGGTTCGCGCGCGCGGTGGCAGATCGGGTGCTGTTCATGGACCGGGGCGAGCTGGTGGAGCAGGGGAAGCCGGAGGTGCTGTTCGCAAACCCGGCGAGCGAGCGGCTACGGGGGTTTCTGGCGCGGCTGACGCATCCGGCTCTGTGACCGGCCGGCGCGGGACGGCGGGCGCGAGCCCGCTCGCCGAGCCGCGACGGCCGTCGTGTCGCTAGGCGTGCCTGAGGCCGTCGTGTCGCTAGGCGCGCCTGAGGCCGTCGTGTCGCTAGGCGCGCCTGAGGCGGTCGTGTCGCCAGACGCGCCTGAGGCCGTCGTGTCGCCAGGCGCGCCTGAGGCCGTCGTGTCGCCGGACGCGGAGACGGCGCCGCCCGACCCGCACGCCTGGCCCGCGCTCACGCTCGACGGGCACGTCGCGCGCGTGCGGGCGCTCGGGCTGTTCGACGCCGCGCACGACCTCCGATCCGCCCCCGACGTGGCGGCCGGCGGCGGCGATCCGCTCCGCCACACCTGCGAGCATGGCTGGCGCGAGCAGCGCGCGCCCAATTTCTACGTCGATCCGGACTGGTATCGCGCCCGCCACATGCGGCCCGAGGAGGGCGGGCTCGACCCGCTGCTGCACTGGGAACGGTTCCGCTTCTCGGGGGTGCGGCCGTCGCGCTGGTTCGACCCGGCGCATGTGCGCCGCACCTGGAAGCGGCCGTCCGGCACCGACCCGCTCCGGTTCGTGCTCGACCGGCGCGCGCACGAGTATGTCAGCTCCGTGCCCGGCTTCGACCCGGCCACTTACCGGGCACGCCGGCGCGACATGGCCTATCGCCGCACCTCTCTGCCCATCGTCGTCGTGCTGCCGTGATCCCGGTGCTGTTCCGCGACGCCCGCTTCGCCGTGCTCGACAAGCCGGCCGGCATGCCGGTGCATCCGGCCCGCAACGCGCCCGGGCCCAGCGTCGAGGATTGCTTCGGGGAGCTCGGCCGCTTTCGCGCCGGCCCCTGGCTCGCGCACCGGCTCGACCGCGACACCTCGGGCTGCCTGGTGGTGGCGCTCAGGCGGAGCGCGCTGCTGGCGGCGCAGGCCTGCTTCGCCGAGGGGCGCGCGCGAAAAACCTACTGGGCGGTGGTGCAGGGCGCGCCGCCGTCGGACGCGGGCACGCGACGCTCGCGCCTCGTCCGCCACGAGCAGGGGCGCGCCTGGCGCATGGCCGAGCACGCCGACGCGGGCGACCTGGCCGAGACCGGATGGCGCGTGCTGGGGACGCATGACGGCACCGCCTGGCTCGAGCTCACGCCGCGCACCGGGCGCACCCACCAGATCCGCGTGCATTGCGCCGCCCTCGGCTGTCCGATCCTCGGCGACACGGTGTATGGCGCGGCGGCCGGCCTGCCGCTCCAGCTGCTCGCCCGGAGGATCGCGCTGCCGCTCGCGCCGGCGCTGGCGGCCGAGGCGCCCCCGCCGCCGCACATGCGGCGCGCGCTCGCCGCCTGCGGCTGGGTGTGACGTGGTGGGGCGTTGACCACTCGCTAACATTTTTACGTGACATTGCGAGCTCAAGCCTGCCGCGATGTCGCGCGCGGGCGCAACGGGAGTTCGCCCATGGCGAGGGCGCGTGTGCCGATCGTTGTCGCCGACAACGATCCGATCATCCGCAGCGTGCTGCGGGCGGTGTTCACCCGGCTCGGCTGCGAGGTGCACGCGGTGGCCGACGCCTCCGCCGTGCGCGAGGTCGCAGCACCCGATATCGGGCTGTTCGTGCTCGACCTCGACATGCCGTTCGGCGGCGGCCTGGCGCTCTGCCGCGCGTTGCGCGCGCGGCCGGCCCTGAAGGACGTGCCCGTGGTCATCCTCACCGGCCATGACGCGCCGCACATCCGCAACTTCTGCGAGGCGGCGGGTGCCACGCTCTATCTCACCAAGCCGTTCAATCCGGCCGCCTTCCTGCGCGCGCTGTCCCCGTACCTACCGCTCGACGAGCAGGGAAGGCGCGAGCTCACGACGCTGATCGACGGCGATCGCGGGCTGACCCTGCAGGATGCGGAAGCGTGCAGTGACTGAAGGGGATTTGCCCATTCTCGATCGCGCGGCGCTGGCGATCGTCGAGGGGCTGCTCCCGCGGACGGATCTGGAGCGAAATCTCGCGCTGCTGATCGAGGCCTGCGAGGATCTGCGTCGCCGGGTCCGCGGCGCCGGTCACGATGCAGGCCGCGCGGCCGCGGCGCACATGCTGGCGGGGAGCGGCGGATTGCTCGGTTTTGCGCGCCTGTCGGCGGCGGCGCGGGGCTATGAGCGTGCGTTCGAGGCTGGGGCGGTGGACGCGCACGCGGTGATTTTGCTGAGGGTGCTGGAGGAGACGCTGCCTGCGATGCGTCGGGCGCTTCAAGAAGGCCAGGGCTCTGCCCTGGACCCGCCAAGGGACAGTCGTCCCTTGGAACCCTGATTGTTTGGGTTGTCCCCTGGCGAAGCCTGAACATCATAGACTTCGGCTAACGCATTCCGTCTCCAGCGCCTGGACTCCAACCTTTAGTAGGGGGTTCTAAGGGCGACTGCCCTTGAGCTCGGTCCAGGGGCAGAGCCCCTGGCCTTCTTCGCCCGGACTAAGGAGCTGAGCCCTTCTGCTTCAGAAGGTGCCCTTCAAGCAGCGCCAGGTTCCTGAGATTCGCCTTGAACCCCATATCGAACAGATCCCCCACGATCGGCACCAGCCCCCCGCCGAACTCGATCGCGACATTCGCCAGCATCTTCCGCACCAGCGCAGGCGGCGCACCCAGATGTCGCGCCTGCCACACGATGACCAGCGACAGGATCGCGAGCGCGGTGTCGCCGCCGCCCGGCACCAGGCCGATCACGCTGTTCAGCCCGAACCGGAACCGTGTCCCCGGCACGCGCGCCGCGCCGTCTAGCAGCCACGCCGCCCGCCGCAGCCAGGCGAGCCGTCGCTGCGCATCCGCGTCCATGCCTTTGAAACCCGCGTCATCCATGCACCGCTGCAACACCGCGAGGCGGAGGCGCGTTCCCGCCGGTTGATGCCGTATAGCGATTGGGCGAGGAACAGGATGGCGGATCACGACGGGGCGCGATGCGGTTGACCAGAGCTTCGTGGCCGATCCTTGCCGCCCTGCTGATGCTCGGCGCATGCGCCGACGAAACGGCGACCACCACCACCGCCGCGAGCACGCCGCCGCACCCGAAAATTCCGATCCAGCAATTCCTGCCCGACAACACGCCGCCGCCCGGCACCACGGCCGCCCCGGCAGCCCCCGCCGACAACGGCGGTGCGGCGCCCGAGCAGGCGGCGCGCGTGAACGATCCGTCCGCCCCGCTCGAGACGCCGCTCTGCGGACGCGCCGCGCGCGACACGATCGCCGCCGGCGCCGCGGTCTCGCCCGCGGTGATACCGGGCGCCGGCGCCTGCGACCAGACCGCCTGCTTCGACCCGCTCACCGACACCTATATTGGCGCCGATGGATGGCGCCATGTCTGCCAGGAGTGACCCGATGAACACCCGAACCATGCGCATCCTCGCCGGATCGACCGCGCTCCTCCTGCTCGGCGCGCCGGTCCCGCTCGCGGGCGCCCGCGCCCAGTCGGACCAGCAGGCCAGCACCCCGGCCGCGCCTCGCAAGCTGCCTCCCACGACGCACATGCCGCGCACCGCCGCGGGACAGAACCGCGAGCTCGACCAGATCGGCACCAAGCTGCTGAAGGAAACGCCCAACAAGCCCGTCAACTCCACCGCCTCGGAAGGCGGCGGGCTCGAGCCGCCGACGCACTGAGGCGCCTTCCGGGGCGGCCCGCATGACGTCGCTCGCCGGCGCCGCGTCGTCGTCGCTCGCGCGCTTCTGGCGTGGCGTGCGCGACCTGGCGCTCTTCGGGCGCGGCTTGCGCGACCTGGCGCTCTTCGGACGCGGCGTGCGCGACCTGGCGCTCTTCGGGCGCGGCGTGCGCGACCTGGCGCTCTTCGGGCGCGGCTTGCGCGACACGGTCCGGCTGCCCGCCTGGCTGCCCTACCTCCTGCGCGTGTCGGCCGCCGCCGTGATCGCGCTCTACCTCGCCTTCTGGCTGCAGCTGCCCACACCCTATTCCGCGCTCACCACCGTCTACATCGTGGCCAACCCGGTGCGCGGCGCGATCGTGTCGAAGAGTATCTGGCGCATCGTCGGCACCGCGGTGGGCGCCGTGATGGCGATCGTCCAGACGGCGCTGCTGGGGCAGTCGCCGCTGCTGTTCGACCTCTTCATCGCCGTCTGGATGGGGCTGTGCTGCGGGGCGGCCAGCCTGCTGCGCTTCTTCACCTCGTACGGCGCGGTGCTGGCCGGCTACACGGTGGTGATCATCGATGTCGGCGTGTTCGCCGATCCCGAGAACGCGCTGACGATCGCGCTCTTCCGCCTCTCGGTGGTGGTGCTCGGCATCGTGGTCACCGGGCTGGTGTTCCTGCTGACCCAGCGAGGCCGCGAGCCCGAGGCGTTCGAGGCGTCCATCGGGCGCCTCCTGGCCGAGGTTGCCGACCTCCTGCGCCGCGCGCTCGCCAAGCACCCGAACGATGCGCTCCGCAACGAGCGCCGCGTGCTGGCAGGGCGCATCACGGCGCTCGAGCAGGACATCGTCTATGCGGGCTCGGACAACATCGCGGTGCGCTACCGGGCGGTGGCACTGCGGGTCGCCGGCACCCGCCTGCTCGGCGCGCTCACCAGCGGTTTTCACGCCGCCGAGCGCCTCGGCACGGAGAGCCGGTTCAGCGCCCTGTTCGACGCGGCCCTCGAACGCGCGAGCGCCTGCGCGCTGACCGACCGTGCCGCCGCGGCGGCCGCGATCGAGCACGCGACTGCCGCGTTCGCCGCCCACCGCGGCGACGCGGTTCATCTGGAGAGAGGCGGCGACGCGGTTCATCTGGAGAGAAGCGGCGACGCGGTTCATCTGGAGAGAGGCGGCGACGCGGTTCATCTGGAGAGAAGCGGCGACGCGGTTCATCTGGAGAGAGGCGGCGACGCGGTTCATCTGGAGAGAGGCGGCGACGCGGTTCATCTGGAGAGAAGCGGCAACGCGGTTCATCTCGACGCGGCGCATCTCGGGAAAGGCAGCGCGGCCTGGTTCGGCGAGCCCGGAGCGCTCGACCAGCTCAGCGCCGAGGAGCAGGCGCGCGACACGCTCGAGCGCCTCGGCAGGGCGCTGGCCGTGCTCGACGATCGCGGCGGCCGGCAGCGCATGCCGCGGCTGTTGCCGTTCCTCGACTGGTCGGGCGCGCTGCGCAACGCCATCCGCGGCTTCCTGGTGGTCGCCCTCGCCTGCCTCGGCTGGTACGTGTCCTACGCGCCGGCCGGCCCGACGCTGCTCGCCTACCTGGTGCCGGCGGCCGCCCTGCTCTCGACCACGCCGAGCCCGGGCATGGCCGCCAAACGCTTCGCCCAGGGCTCCACGATCGGCACGCTCGTGGCCGTGACCGTGCAGGCCTGCGTGCTGCCGCAGGTCACCGGGTTTCCGCTGCTGATGGTGGTGCTGCTGGTGACGGCCGCCCCGGGCGTGGCGCTGCAGCCGAGCCTCGAATGGGGCGGCGCGGCGTTCGCCTACCTCGTGTTCATGAACACGCAGATCGCGGTCACCAACCCGCAGGACTACAGCCTGACCGGCATTCTCGAAAACGGCGAGATGTATCTGCTCGGCAACGTGGCGCTGATCCTGGTCTTCCGGATCCTGCTGCCGCCGGACCCCGCAAAGGCGGCGCGCAACATCGCCCGCTCGCTCGCCGCCTCGGCCTCGCGGCTCGCGCGCCGGCGCCTCCTGCCCGACCCGCTGACCTGGGAGAACATCCAGCTGCAGAAGATCCTCCGCTACGGCCAGCGGCTGGACCAGATGGGAACGCCCAAGCGCTCCCTGCTGATGGCGGAGGCGACCGCCGCCCTGATTCTGGGGCGCATCGTGCTGCAGCTGCGTTTGATGGTGCGTTCGCACGCGCTGCCCCGCGCGGTCGCCGCGGCCACCGATGCGAGCCTGCACAACCTGCGCCATCTCCGTCATGCGCCGCTGGAGCGCGCGGCGGCGATCGAGCTGAACGCGGTGCTGGTGGCGGGCGAGGCGGCGGCGATGGAGGAGGCGCCGCGCGGGCAGGCGCTCCGGGTCGCCGCTCTGCTGCACGAGGCGGCGCGCCTGCTTGGCGAGAATGCGGTTTATTTTGATCGGAATACGACGGTGGCGCGGATTGGTGCCTGAAGAAGGCCAGGGGCTCTGCCCCTGGACCCCGCTAAGGGCAGTCGCCCTTAGAACCCTTTAATCAAAGGGATCCAAGGGGTAAGCCCCTTGGCGGGTCCAGGGCAGAGCCCTGGCCTTCTTTCTTCGTTCAGACAATAACCCCGCTCATGCTGAGTGAAGTCGACATCGCGGGCATCTACGTCGCGCCCATCGCGGTCTACGCCCTCGCGGCCCTGCCCATCCTGCTCGTGCTGCGCTGGGTGTTCTGGCAGGCGGGCGTGCTCGGCCGGGTTTGGCACCCGGCTTTGTTCGAGTTCGCGGTCTACTGCATCGTTCTCTCGGCACTCGTCCTGCTGGTCTGACCGCATGTATGCCATCCGCCTCCTGTTCCGTGTCATCACGACCCTGGTCGTGGTCGCGATCGCGGCCGTTATGGTGGCGGCACTCTGGAACGCGTACATGATCTCGCCCTGGACCCGCGACGGGCGGGTGCGGGTGAACGTGGTCGACATCGCGCCCGAGGTCGGCGGCACGGTGGTGCAGCTGCTCGTCCACGACAACGAATACGTCCACAAGGGCGACGCGCTGTTCGCGATCGACCCGGCCCGCTACCGCCTGGCGATCGCCAGCGAGCAGGCGCAGCTCGCATCGAGCGCCGACCAGCTGCGCCTGCGGCAGAGCGACGTGAAGCGGCGCCAGGGCCTGGGCGGTATCGTCTCGGCCGAGGAGCAGGAGCAGTTCCGCTCGCAATCGTCGGTCGCGCAGGCGAGCGTGGATGCGGCGCAGGCCTCGCTCGACACCGCGAAGCTGAACCTCCAGCGCGCGGTGGTCTACGCGCCGGTGAACGGGTTCGTCACCAACCTGCTGCTGCGGGTGGGCGACTACGCGAGCACGGGGGCGGCGCGGATCGCGCTGATCGATGCCGACAGCTTCTGGATCTACGGCTATTTCGAGGAAACCAAGCTCGCCCGCGTGCATGTGGGCGACCCCGCCCGCATCCGGCTGATGGGCTACGAGTCGCTTCTCGCAGGTCATGTCGAGAGCATCGCCCGCGGCATCAACGACCAGAACGGCGCGCCCGACCGCGAGGGGCTGCAGGACGTGAACCCCGTGTTCACCTGGGTGCGGCTCGCCCAGCGCATCCCGGTGCGGGTGCATATCGACGCGGTGCCGGCGGGTATCGTGCTGGCCGCCGGCATGACGGCGTCGGTCGCGGTCGGCGAGGAGGCGCAGCACCCGAAGGGCGCGCTCACGCAGTGGCTCGAGGATCATCTCTGAGTGCGATGCCGCGTCATTGCGTGCGTCCTCGTGGCCGCTCTGGCCGCTTGCCGCGCGGTCGGCCCCGACTACAAGCCTGACCTGCCGCCGCTCCCCGCTCTGTTCGGCGAGCATCCGGCGACACCGCAGGAGATCGCCCGCACCGAGGCCGAGCAGCGTGCCTGGTGGGCCAGCTTCCACGACCCCGTGCTCGACGCGCTGGTGGAGCAGGCGATCGGCGGCAATCTCGAGCTTCGCGCCGAGGCGCAGCGCATCATCGAGGCGCGCGCGGCCCGCAACGAGGAGCGCGCCGCGTTCTACCCGCAGGTGAACTTCAACACCGAGTTCGCCGAGCAGCATTACTCCACCACGCTCGAGTTCCCGCCGCTGCACGGCGTGTCCCCGTTCAACAGGCAGTATCAGGGCGGCCCCCAGATCAGCTGGGAGATCGACGTGTTCGGCCGCATCCGCCGCGAGGTCGAGGCGCGCGACGCCGAGCTCCAGGCCACGATCGAGGACCGGCGCGGCGCACTGGTGAGCCTGCTGGCCGAGCTCGCCAACCAGTACATCACGCTGCGCTCGGCGCAGAGCCGGCTCAGGATCGCCGAGGACGACGTCCGCATCGCCGCCGACGGGCTGCAGCTGACGCAGCGCAGCTTCGCGGAGGGCCTCGGCAACAGCCTGCAGGTGGCGCAGGCGCAGGGGCAGCTCGATACCGAGCGCGCGGCACTCAGCCCGCTGCACACGGCGGTCGCGCGCGCCGCGCACGCGATCGGCATCCTCACCGGCCAGTTGCCCGAGCGTTACGTGGCCATGCTGGAAGCGCCCGCGCCGATGCCGGCGATCCCGGCGTTGCCGGCAGCCCTGCCCTCGATCGTGATCGCGCGCCGGCCGGACATCCGCGAGGCCGAGCGGCGCTATGCCGCGGCGGTGGCCCGGATCGGCGTCGCGGTGGCCGAGCTCTACCCGCAATTCACCCTGCCGCTCTACGCGCTGCCGGAATCGAGCCAGCTCCACACGCTGTTCTCGAGTGCCAGCCTGGTGTGGCAGGCGGCGATCTCGGCCACCGCGCCGCTCTACACCGGCGGCCGCCTGCGCAACCAGGTGATCGCCGCGCGCGCCGAGGCCGAGGACGCGCGGCTCTCCTACGAGCAGACCGTGCTGCGCAGCTTCGGCGAGGTGGAGGATGCGATCAGCGCCTATCGCGACGACGCCGTCCGGCTCGGGCAGCTGAAGCTCGCGGCCGCCGACAACCGGCTGGCGCTCGCCCGCGCGCAGGCGCTCTACAGCCACGGCCTGTCGGGCTTCCTCGACGTGCTGACGGCGGAGCGTTCGGTGAGCTCGGCCGACGATGCGCTGGCACTCGGGCAGCTCGCGCAGACCGAGGATGCGGTGGCGCTGTTCCGCGCGATCGGCGCCGGGTGGCAGGGGGTGGACTGGGACCGGGTGACGCTGCCGGTGTCGCCGGCGCTCGAGATCGAGGCGGCGGCTGCGTCGCGCAGCATCGCGCCGCCGCGGTAGGCAAGGAAGGCCAGGGCTCTGCCCTGGACCCGCCAAGGGGCTTGCCCCTTGGATCCCATGACTTAGACGAATGGGTTCTACGAGGCTATTTTGAGGGGAGAGCGCAGGGCTCTGCCTCGCGGCCGCCAGGAGCGAGCATTTTTAATGTGACGGGGTCTGGGGCCAAGGCCCCAGCGGGGTCCAGGGGCAGAGCCCCTGGCCTTGTTTTTAGCCGCCGCCGTAGGCGCCGCCCCACAGCACTGGCCCCTGCGGCGCACCGGTCGGCGATCCGCCGCTGGTCTCGAGGCTGACCAGGATCTGGCCCGCACTCGCCGTCACGACCGCCTGATCTCCGCGGAGCAGCCCAAGGGCGATCGGCGCCTTGGCGTTCGCCGGCAGCGACCAGAGCTCGTAATCCTTCCCGGCAGGCGCCGTGAGCGATCCTACGGGACGGATGATCAGCCGGCCGTCCGGCTCGCGGAGTGCGACGATGACGGGCGCGCCTGCCGTCTTGGGCAGAAGGGCGGCGACCGGCACGGCGGCGATCGGCACGACCGGAGACGCCACCACCGCGAGCGGCGTCCGCTCCAGCGTCACCACGACCGCAATGCCGGCCGCGAGCGCGAAGCCGATCGCGCCGGCGCCGAGGCGGCCGGCCCACACGCCGCGCGGGCGACCCGATCCCCGGGGAGTGGGGGTGACGGACGCGAGCGCGTCGCCTCCGAACACGCTGCGCTCGATCCGCGGCCAGAGCCCGGGCGGCGGCTCGGCGGGCGCGAAACCGAGGGCCAAGGGGGCCAGGCGCTGTTCCCAGCCCGCCACCGCCCCTGCCAGCGCCGCGTCGGTCCCGAATTCCGTCTCGAAGGCGCGCCGCTCGGCAGGCTCTCCCAGGCCGAGCGCGTACTCGCCGGCGCGCAGGTCGTCGTTCTCGGGCGCGTCGCTCATGTGGCGATGCCGCCGTCGAGGCAATGGCGGAGCGAGGACAGCGCCCGGCGCACCCAGGATTTCACCGTGCCCAGAGGTGCCGCGAGATGGGCCGCGAGCTGGCCGTGCGAATACCCGTCGAAGAAGGCGAGTGCGACGGCGCGCCGCTGGGTGGGGTCGAGTGCCTCCAGACAGGCATGCAGCGCGCGGGCGTCGTCGCGCCCGAGCAGGACGGCGAGCGCGTCCGGCTGGTCGTCGACGATCTCCTGCATCTCGGCCTCCGGATGCTCGCGCGCGGTGCGGCGGGTGGCGTCGATCGCCCGGTAGCGCAGCAGCGTGGTGAGCCAGGCCTCGGGGGTGCCGCGCGCGGCATCGAAGCGCGCCGCGTTCTGCCAGACCTGCAGGAACGTGTCGTGCACCGCGTCGGCGGCCACCGCCGGCTGGCGCGTCAGGCGCAGCGCGGCGCCGTACAGCCGGGCAGAATAGAGATCATACAAGGCGCGGAAGGCGGCCTTGTCCTGCATGCCGCACCGCGAAATCAGTGCTGCGAGCTCGTCACCTGCGCCGTCCAAGGGCCCGGCCCTCCGCCTGTTATCTGCGATCCTAGAGGGGTAGCGCGCCGATGACGAGCGGAGGCGTTGTGACAAACAGGGTCGGGACGCTGCGGGACAAGCAAAGGTTGCGGACATGCACCCAATACGCGGGCGACACGCCCGCGGATGTGGCATCCAGCCGGACATGTCTTGCGGAGACGGCACGTGATCCTTCGCACCGTGCTCTTCTATGTCGCGACCTTGTTGGCGTTGCGTTGTTCCTGCTGACCGTGGCGAGGCTCGCGACGCTCGACAATCCGCTGTTGCCGAAATTCCGGCCGCTGCCGGCGATCGCCTTCTACTTTAAGTATGGGGGATCCAAGGGGTGACTACCCCTTGGCGGGTCCAGGGCAGAGCCCTGGCCTTCTTCAGTTACGGGCAACGCGACGATGATTGCCGGTCGCTCATCCAACCATGCGCCAGCGCCGTAGAGGAAGTGCAATCGCTGGTGAAACGGACAGCATGGACGCGCGCGTTGGGGCTGCACCGAGGCGGGTGGCGGTGGTGGGAAACGGGATCGCCGGGCTGTCGGCGGCGTGGCTGCTGCGACGTTCCTGCGACGTTACCCTGTACGAACAGGACGCGCGGATCGGCGGACGTTCCCATACGGCCGAGATCGACCGGGCCGGCAGCAGCGTTCTGGTCGACACCGGATTGATCGCCTACAACGCACCCGCCACTCCGAATCTGGCAGCCTTGTTGTCACATCTCGGCGTCGCGACCGAGGCCGCCGACATGTCGGTGTCGGTGTCGATCGACGGCGGCCGCGTCGAATATGCGGGCACCGATCTGCGCGGCTTGTTCGCACAGGGAAGCAACATGTTGCGGCCGCGTTTTCTCGCGATGCTGGCGGACACGGGCCGCTTCGAGCGGATCGCGGCGCACGCCGCCGACACGCTCGACGATGGCATCACGCTCGGGCAATGGCTCGCGCAGGCGGGGCTCGGGCACGCGTTCCTCGACGATCACCTGTTGCCGATCGCGTCCGCGATCTGGTCGGCGTCGGGCGGCGACATGCTCGCGGCACCTGCGCGGCAGTTCCTCGATGTCTATCGCAATCACGGGCTGCTTCGTTTCCGGAACCGCCCGTTGTGGCGCACGGTCACGGGCGGGGCGCAACGCGTGGCGGCCGCCCTGCTGGCCGGCGGCGGGATCCGGATCATCAGCGGCGTCGGCGTGCGCGGGCTCCGCCACACCGGCAGCGCCGTGCTGCTGCACGACACGCGTGGTCATTGGGACGTGTTCGACGACGTGGTGCTCGCCTGCCATGCGCCCGAAGCGGCCGCGATCTTGGGTCCGGCGATGCCGGAGTTCGCGGCCGCGCTGCGCCCGTTCCGCACCGCCGACAACGAACTGGTGGTCCATCGCGATCGCCGCGCGATGCCGCGGCGCCGTGCCGCGTGGGCGTCCTGGAACGTGGCGGCCGAGGGCTGTCCCGACCGACGGCCGGGCGTCACCTACTGGATGAACCGTCTGCAGAACCTGCCGCCGGGGCCGGATGTTTTCGTGACGCTGAACCCGGCGCGCCCGATCGACACGGCGCTGGTCCAGCGCGCGCAGTCCTGCCGTCAGCCGATCCTCGACGCGGCCGCGCACCGTGCCCGGAAACGGGTGTGGTCGATGCAGGGCGCACACGGCGTGTGGCTCGCCGGCGCCTGGCTGGGTGCGGGGTTCAACGAGGATGGGCTGCAGGCCGGGCTCGCCGTCGCGGAGGCGATCGGCGGGGTCGCGCGCCCGTGGCGCGTGCCGGGCGAGAACGCGCGCATGCCGGGGCGAAAGCCGATGCGCCCGCGCCCCGCCTCCGCCGAGGCGGCGGCCTGATCGGCGTCCGCCGAGAGGCGGCCTGATAGTCAGCGCGCTCTCCCGCAATACCGTGACGCGCGGCGCCCGCGCGCGCCGCGCCACGCGTTCCGCAGCCGCATCTCCGCACGTCCGCGCGACGGCGACGCGACCGACGACGTCGCGCGATCGGTGCGCGACACGTCTGGCGGCCGTCACGCCGATGTCGTGCCGGTCGAGGCGGATGCGGCGCCGCGCCACCGAGATGCTCCCACGTCTCGCCGTTCATGCCGCCAGGATGATCTGTCGTTCCGTGGGCGATCCGCCGGGAGCGGGCGGGTTGCTACGCGTGCGCGTCGACGCCTGACGCCGGCGCTTGCGCTCTTCTCGACATAGATAGAGTTTTGCGAGGATGCGCGCTCGCAAGACCTCCCCCCAGTCCCGCGCCGTGCTCGCAGCCCTCCGCGCTCAGCCGGCGGAATGGCGGCATGGCTACGACCTCGCGCGGCTGACCGGGTTGAGCTCGGGCACGCTCTACCCGATCCTGATCCGCCTCCACGAACGCGGCCTTCTCGAGGCGAAATGGGTCGAGCCGGAGCGGCCCGGCCGGCCGGCGCGCCATGCCTACCGGCTGTCCGTCCAGGGGCAGGAGGCCGGCGCGATCGAGCCGGCATCATCGGGGCGCCCGGCCCGGGAAGCGCTCGCATGAGCGCGCTCGACCGCATCGGCCGGGTCGCCTTGCGCGATGCCGCCCGGAGGCTCGGCGGCCCCCGGGGCGACTGGGCGCGCGCCATGGAAGCCGAGATGGACTCCTGCCCGTCGGCGGCCGCGCGGTGGCGGTGGGCGCTCGGCTGCTGGGTCGCCAGCCTGCGCGCGCCGGCACGTGCGGGTGGCGCCACCTATCCTCTGTCGCTGGTGGCCGGCATGGCGCTGATGGCGGCCCATGAGTGGCGTGCCGATGAAGGCCCGGCGACCTTTGTCCTGCTCGGGCTGACCACGCTGGCGCTCGGGCTCCTGCGACCCCGGCGTGCCATCCTGTCCGGGCTGTGCGTCGGCCTGGTGGTGGCGGCGGTGCTCGCCTTCGAGGTGCTGAGCGGCCACCGGCCGGGCTACGAGACGCGGCCGCAGGGCTGGGCGCAGACCCTGCACTGGGCGGCCCTGGTGGCCCCCGCACTCGCCGCCGCCTGGGCGGGAAGGGCGCTCGGACGCCTGCTCCCGGCCGCGTCCGTGCCCGACCGGTGAGCCGCGCCGACACTGCCGCCCCCAGCAAGGCGCCGCCCGCGACGCTGATGTTCTGGCTGGTGAAGATCTGCGCCACCACCGTGGGCGAGACCGGGGGCGACGCCGCCTCGATGACGCTCGGGCTCGGCTATGCGACGGCCTCCGTCGCGTTCCTCGCGTTCTTCGTGGCCGCCGTCGCGGTGCAGATCGCCGCCCGGCGCTATCACGCGGCGATCTACTGGCTGGTGGTGGTGGCCACGACCACGGTCGGCACCACCACCTCCGACTTCATCGATCGCACCCTGCATGTCGGCTACGTCGCGTCGTCGGCGGCACTGCTGGCGCTGGTCGTGCTCGTGCTGCTGGCGTGGCGCGCCGCCATGGGCCGGATCGCGGCCGACCACATCGCGACGCGGCCGGACGAGGCGTTCTACTGGCTGGCGATCCTGGTCTCGAACACGCTCGGCACGGCGCTCGGCGACTTCACCGCGGACCGGACCGGGCTCGGCCTCGGCTACGAGCGGGGCGCGCTGCTGGCGGCCGCCCTGATCGGCGCGGTGGCGCTCCTGCGAGTGTTCCAGGCGTGGCCTCGGGCAGTGCTGTTCTGGGCGGCCTACGTGCTGACCCGCCCGCTGGGGGCGACGCTCGGCGACACGCTGACCAAGTCGCACGAGGCGGGCGGCCTCGCCGTCAGCCGGACCCTGGCCTCGCTGGCGATCGCGGGCGTCATGGTGGCCCTGATCCTGGCGTCTCCCCGGCTGCGGCGACCCGCCGGTCTCCCGGCCCCCGATCCCGCGGGTCGGAGCGGGTAGCCGGCCCTTGCTCTTCGCAGGCCATCGGCCATGCTGCGCCCCATGAGCCGCCACCTGGCCGAACTCCTCGTCTCCACGCTGCTGGCCCTGGTCGCCCTCTCGCCCAGCCTGACACGGCGCCTGCCGCTCTGGGGTCGCGTCCTCGTGCGCCTCGCCGCCTTCGCGTTCCTCACCGCCGCCGTGACGATCACGCTGGGCTCGCCGCTCAGCCCCGCCTTCGGGCCGCCGCACAGCGATATCCGCGCCTGGGCGCAGGCGGTCGAGGCGGCCTGGATCGCGAGCCTCGCGGTGCTTGCCGTGTCCGCAGTCCGCCTCGTGGTGCGGCTCGAGGACAAGCCGCGCGAAACCCGCATCGTCTCCGATCTGATCGCGGGTGCCATTTTCATCTGCGCCGCGCTGGCGGTCACCAACGTGGTGTTCCAGCTGCCCGTGCGCGGGCTGCTCGCGACCTCCGGCGTGGTCGCGATCGTGCTCGGCCTGGCGCTGCAGAGCACGCTCGCCGACGTGTTCTCCGGCATCGCGGTGGGCCTCGAGCGCCCCTACAAGACCGGCGACCTGCTCTGGGTCGAAGGCGCGATCGAGGGCGTGGTGCTCGAGGTCAACTGGCGCTCGACCCAGCTCGCCACCGGCGACCACAACGTGGCGATCATCCCCAACAGCGTGATCGCCAAGGCGCGGCTGATCAACCGCAGCGCGCCGACGCCGCTGCGCACCGACAGCGTCGCCGTGCGGCTCGACGCGGCCGTGCCGCCCGAGACCTGCCTCGCACCCCTGCTGGCCGCCGCCATGACGTGCCGCACGCTCGGGCCCGCACCCGCACCCACCGTCGTCTGCACGGGCCTGGCCGGCGACGGCAACAGCTACGAGGTCGGGTTCGTCGTGCCCTCGACGGCGATGCTGCAGGCGGCGCGCGCCGAGCTCTACCGCGAGCTGCACCGCCATCTCCGCTTCGGTGGCATCGCACTCGCGGTTCCGAACATCGCGAGCCCGCCCGGGCGTGGCACGTTCGGCGCGCTCGACCTCGTGCAGAATTCCGACCTCTTCGGCGGCTGCCCGGACGAGGATCGCGGCGTGCTGGTGAGCCATCTCGTGCCGGTCGTCCGCCGGCCGGGCGAGACGCTGCTCACCGAGGGGCAGATGTCGGACGGCCTGTTCATCATCGCGGCGGGTGCGGTGGAGATCACGCGGCGCGACCGCGTGGTGCACCGGATGGGTCCGGGCGAGACGATCGGGGCCGTGGGCTTCATCTCGCAGAAGCCGAGCCTGGCCACCGCCACGGCGCTGACGGAGGTGCGGGCGCTGCGGCTGGGGGAGGCGAACCTGCGCCTGGCGCTCGCGGATCATCCGGGGCTGGGCCGCGCGTTGGAGGCGATGGCGGCGCGGGCGGGGGCGATCCTGCGGCTGGACGTCGACACCGACGATGCGGGCGACGTGGCGCATCCGGAGGTGTTTACGGCGCAGGCTGCGGCATTTGCTGAGCAGGTTGGCGGCTTAAGGCCAGGGCTCTGCCCTGGACCCGCCAAGGGACAGTCGTCCCTTGGAACCCTGATTGTTTGGGTTGTTCCCTGGCGAGCCTAACGCACTCCGTCTCCAGCGCCTGTACTCCAACCTTCAGTAGGGGGTTTTAAGGGCTTCGCCCCAAAAGGGGTCCAGGGGCAGAGCCCTGGCCTTCTTCAGAGGAAGCTCACCGGATCCACATCCACGTCGATGCGCACCCCGCGGCCCGGCGTCACCCGCGCCAGCCACTCCTGCAGCAGCTTCTGCACCGCGACCGAGCGCCAGGTGCGCAGCAGCAGCCGCCTTCGGTGCCGCCCGCGCAGGATCGCGAACGGCGCCGGCGCGGGACCAAGCACGACGATCCCCTCGCCCGCGGGCGCCGCGCGGCCCAATGCTGCGGCGGTCGCGTCCGCCTCGCCGCCATCGTCGGCGCTGACGATCAGGGCGGCGAGCCTGCCATAGGGCGGCCAGAAGCCGGGACGGCGGGCGTCGGCCTCCTCGCGCATGAAGCGGGCGAGATCGTTCGACAGCAGCGCCTGCATCACCGGATGCTCCGGCGCGTAGGTCTGCAGCACCACGCGGCCGGGATGCGCGGCCCGCCCCGCGCGGCCGCCGACCTGGTGCAGCAGCTGCACGGTGCGCTCGGAGGCGCGGAGATCGCCACCGGCCAAGCCGAGATCGGCGTCGACCACCCCCACCAGCGTGAGATGCGGGAAGTGCCAGCCCTTGGCCACGATCTGCGTGCCGATCACCAGGTCGATCTCGCGGTCGGCGATGCGGCGGGCGGCATCGGCGGCAGCGCCTGGCCCCGGCAGCGTGTCGCTGGCCATCACGAGGGTGCGCGCCTCGGGCAGCAGCGCGCGCGCCTCCTCGGTGATGCGCTCGATGCCGGGGCCGATCGCGGCCAGCGTGTCGGCGGCGCCGCAAACCGGGCAGGTGGGCGGGATCGGCTCGCGATGGTCGCAATGGTGACAGGCCAGGATCCCGCGCGCGCGGTGCTCCACCAGCCAGGCGGTGCAGTTGGGGCAGGCGAGGCGGTGGCCGCAGGCGCGGCACAAGGTCATCGGCGCGTAGCCCCGCCGGTTGAGGAACAGCATCGCCTGCTCGCCGCGGGCGATCGTGTCGGCGATCGCGGCGACCAGGGGGGCGGCCAGGAAGCGGCCGCGATCGGGGCGGTGGTTGCGCAAATCGAGCAGCTCCACCGTGGGGAGCGTGGCGCCGCCGTGGCGGGCGGGAAGCGTGAGGTGCGCGTAGCGGCCGGCCTCGACGTTCGCCACCGTCTCGAGGCTCGGGGTCGCCGAGACCAGCACCACCGCCGCGTCCGACAGGCGGGCGCGAACCACCGCCATGTCGCGGGCGTGGTAGATCACGCCCTCCTCCTGCTTGAACGCGGTCTCGTGCTCTTCGTCGACCACGATCAGGCCGAGCTCGGCGAACGGCAGGAACAGCGCCGAGCGCGCACCCACCACCACGCGCGCCTCGCCCCCGGCCACCGCATGCCAGGTGGCGCGGCGCCGTTTCGAGCCGATCTCCGAGTGCCAGATCGCGGGCGGCGCGCCGAACCGCCGCTCGAACCGCTCGAGCCATTGCGACGACAGCGCGATCTCGGGCAGCAGCACCAGCACCTGGCGGCCGCCCCGCAGCGCTTCCGCCACCGCCTCGGCGTAGACCTCGGTCTTGCCCGAGCCGGTGACCCCGTCGAGCAGGGTGGCGGAGAAGCTTCCCTCCCGCACCTTCGCCTGCAGCGCCGCGGCCGCGTCCGCCTGCGCCGGCGACAGCACGGGCGGCGCCGCGTCCGGGTCGGGGCGGGGGAACAGCGGCGCCATCGGCATCGGTGCCGGCACCAGCAGCCCGGCATCCGCCATGCCGCGCACCACCCCCAAGCCCACCGCCGACAGGCGCGCGAGCTCGGGCGCCGTGCGCGCGTCCCCGTCGGCGAGCACCGCGAGCACGCGACTGCGCGCCGGCGTCAGGCGCGCCTCGGCGGGCGGCGTGTCGGCCACGCGCCAGCCCGTCGCGGGGGCGGCCATGGGTGCCACCGGGTTCACCCGCAGCGCCATCGCCAGCACCAGCCCGGGCGGGCTCAGCGTGTAGCCCGCGACCCAGTCGACGAAACGCCGCAGCGTGGCTGGCATCGGCGGCGCGTCCAGCACCGCGTCCACCGGCTTGAGCCGCGTCTCGGCCACCAGCTTCGCGGCACCCGCCCCAGGCCTCGCATCGGGGTCCCACACCACGCCGAGCTCGGCCCGCCGGTTCAGCGGCACCACCACCAGCGCGCCCGGCGCCGGCATCTCCATGCCCTCGGGCACGCGGTAGTCGAACGGGCCCGCGAACGGATAGGGCAGCAGCACCGGCACGCGCGCACGCGGCGGCGGCGGTTGTGGCGGCCGGCGTGTGTGCTCTACGCTTTTCCCGTCAATGGAGGCATCGTTGCGAATGAGAGCGGCTTCCTCCTGTCGGGTTGGCGGATGACCGGCGCCAGGCCTGGCCTCGAGGACGGCGACGACGGCGCGCTCGACGAGGCGCGCGTGCGCCACTTCCTCGAGGTCCGGCCCGACTTCCTGCAACGCCATCCTTCCCTCTACATGGTGCTCGCCCCGCCGGCACGGGTGCACGGCGAGACGCTCGCCGACCACATGGCGGCGATGATCGACGCCGCGCGCCGGCAGAACGCGCAGCTCCGCAACCACGTGGCCGAGCGCCGCCACGCCTCGAGCTCGCGCGCTCGCGTCGACGACGCGGTGCTCGGCCTGCTGCGCGCGCCCGACCGCCTGGAATGGATCGAGACGGAGCTCGCCGCAACGCTCGGGCTCGACGCGGCGCATCTCTGGCGCGCATCGGCCCAGGGCCCCAGTTCCGAGATCGGGGGCGCGATCCCGGTGGAGCTCGGCCGGATGCTGCTCGGCGGCCGCGACGTGGTTCTGCGCGACGAGCCCACCGAGATCGCCCGCCTGCACGGCGCGGCGGCCCCGCTGGTGCGCAGCGACGCGCTGGTGCGGGTGGCGCGCTCGGGAGGCGGCTTCGCGCTGCTGGCGCTGGGCAGCCGCGAGACGCAGTTCTTCGCCGCCGGCGCGGAAGCCCCGCTGGCACTCCTCGGGCGCGCGGTCGAGGCGGCGCTGGACCGGGCATGGTGACCGCCTCGATGACGGGCGTGGAAGCGGTCGCGGGCTTCCTCGACTGGCTGGCGCATGAGCGCCGCTGCTCGCCGCACACACTCGACGCCTATCGCCACGACCTGGCACTGTTCTTGGGCTTCCTCACGCGCCACGCGGGCGACGAGCCCGATCTCGCCGCACTCGCCGCCATCCGCCCGGCCGACCTGCGGGCGTTCCTCACCGCCGAGGCGGACCGCGCCGGCGCCCGTGCGCGAGCCCGGCGGATGAGCACGATCCGCTCGTTCTACCGTTTCCTGGCGCGCCGCCACGGCGTCGAGAACACCGCGACCCGCCTGGTCGCCACCCCGAAGATCGGCCGCACGTTGCCGCGGCCGCTCAGCCCCGCGGACGCGGCCGCGGTCGGACCGGGTGTCGCCGAGCTTTCGGACAACCCGTTCGTGCAGGCGCGCGACGAGGCGCTGTTCACGCTGCTCTACGGCATGGGCTTGCGCATCTCCGAGGCGCTGGCGATCTCGCTCGGCGAGGCGCCCGCGATCGCCGCCGGCACGCTGCGTGTGCGGGGAAAAGGCGGCCGTGAGCGGATCGTGCCGGTGCTGCCGGCGGTGGCCGCCGCGGTCGCCGCCTGCCGGGCGCGCCATCCGGGGGGCGAGGCCGCCACGCCCCTGTTCCTCGGGCTCCGCGGCCGGCGGCTGGCACCCGGGGTCGCGCAGCGGCAGATGCGGCACTACCGGCGCCTGGTGGGGCTGCCCGAGCATGCGAGCCCGCACGCGCTGCGCCACTCGTTTGCCACCCACCTGCTCGAGAGCGGCTGCGACCTGCGCGCGATCCAGGAGCTGCTCGGCCATGCCTCGCTGCGCACCACGCAGATCTATACGGGGGTCGATGCCGAGGCGCTGATGCGGACCTGGCAGCGGGCCCATCCGCTGGGCAACGGGGCCACAGCCGAAAAATGAGCGGGCTTGCCGTGGTGACGGCCGTGCGCGACCGGCCGGCGCGCCTGCGCGCGTCGCTCGCCGCGTGGTCGGCGGACGACGCGGTGGGCGAGATCGTGGTGGTCGACTGGGGCAGCGAGGTGCCGCTCGCGCGGCTGGGCGTGCTGGATTTCCCGAAGGTGGTGCTGGTGACAGCCGGCCATGGCGAGCCCTGGGCGCGCGGGCTGGCGCTCAACCTCGGCATTGAGGCGGCGGCCGCCGCGTGGGTGCTGTGCATCGATCCCGGCGTGGCGCTGCATGACGCAGGTGCGGCCGCGGCGACGCTCGGCCGCCATGGCGGGTTCTTCTCGGCCTGCGGTGCCGCCGCCACCGCGGCACTGCTCGCGCGCGCCGACGCGCGCCGCACCGGCGGATGGCACGAGTTCCTGCTGGGCCACGGTTTCGCGGCCCCCGATCTCTACAACCGCCTCGAGGATGCCGGCGTGGTGCGCCGCTTCTGGCCGGACGACGCCCTGGTGCCGGTCCCGTTTCCCGATCACGGCGAGCCCGCGATCCGCTCGCCCGACGAGATCCGCATCGAGCTCCCCGGCGGGCTGGAGCGCGACCCGTTCTTCGCGGGCGAGCGCAACAAGCTGCTGGCGGGGCTGGCGCCGTGGAGTGCGACGCTCGCCTCGCTCCGTCCGCGGCGGATGGGACGCCCCGACCCGCGGGAGGTGACGGTGCAGCTCGGCCCGCGCACGCCGCTCGAGCGGCGGCTGCAGGATGTCGCGAGCTATCTCACGGCGCGCTTCGTGGCCGGGGTGCCCGAAGAGATCTCGCACGCGATCTTCGCCGAGATGATCGACGACCGGTCGGGCGCCGACCAGGTCCGGGCGAACCGGCAGCACCAGATCGACGCGGCGCTCGGCACGCTCGGGACGCTGCCGCGGGCGGCGCGGCGGTGAAGCGACGGGCGCTGCTCGCATCGGGAGGTGCGGCGGCCCTCGGCCTGCGTCCCGCGCACACGGCCGATTGCGCGCCCCGCCTGCTCGCCGCCACGGCGTTGCGCAACACGGACGGGTTCCTCAGCATCGTGGCCGCGGTCGACGGTGAGCCGCTCTCGTTCCTGCTCGACACGGGCGCGGATGCGGGGCTGCTCGCGCCGCGCGTCGCCGCCCGCCTGGCGCTGCCGCTTGCCGCCGGCGCGCGCGCCCATGTCACCGGCACCGGCGGGCAGGGGCGGGACGCGCCCGTGGTGACCATGCCCCGACTGACGATCGGCGACACCCTGCTGCTCCGCCGCGTGCCCGTGCCGGTGGGCGCGCTTCCGTCATGGCCGCAGATCACGCCGCCCGTGGCGGGCCTGATCGGCGGCGACCTGCTGCGGCAGTTCGCGGTCGAGATCGACGTGGCGCGCGGCACGCTCAGGCTGTTCGCGCCGGCCGCCGGGCTGGGCGGGCCGGCGCGGTGCAATCCGCCCTGGACGGGCGACTACGCGACGCTGCCGTTCCGCGGACTGGGCAACCGCGTGGTGGTGGCGGCCGAGCTGGACGGGCGGCCCGTGTCCGTGCTGCTCGATACCGGCGCCCGCTCCCGCATCGTCTCGACGGCGGCGGCACGGGTGGCGCCCGCGGTGCTCGGCGGCGAGCCGGGCGGCCTGACCAGCGGTGTCGACGGGCGCGAAAGCATCTACCACTGGCACCGCTTCCGCACGCTCGACATCGGCGGCGAGCGCGTCACGGCCCCGGTGCTGACCGTGGCGCCGCTCGCCGAGGACGTGGACATGCTGCTCGGCGCCGACTGGTTCGCGACCCACGTGGTGTGGCTGTCGTATTCGACCGGCTTCGTGTTCGTGCGGCGGGCCGGCTGATCGGAAGAAGGCCAGGGGCTCTGCCCCTGGACCCCGCTGGGGCCTTGGCCCCAGACCCCACGACTTCTGGGGCGTAGCCCAATGATCTTGATGACTTGCCCGCGGCGCTAAAGTCGGGTCTCGCGCCAAACGAGTGGGATCCAAGGGCCAAGGCCCTTGGCGGGTCCAGGGCAGAGCCCTGGCCTTCTTCCTAGCCAACACCCCCCCAACCATTCGCGCAAAGATGCATGATCAGCCCGCAGCCAAGCTCCACCAGCCGCCCGGTCACCGCCTCGCCCATATCTGTCGCGCAGGCACGCGGATCGCCGGCGGCCATGCCCGCGGGCGCGATCTCGTCGAGCTCCACGGGCAGGTCGATCTCGGCAAGATCGAAGTGCCCATGTCCGAAGCCGGTGACGGGCAGGCCGAGGACGTGCGCCGGTGCCATGCGCGGCCCGGGCACGAGATCGGGGCGCACCAGCGCCGGCAGCAGGTGAAGTGCCACGCTGCCGAGCGGGTCGGCGCCGTGGCCGGTGCGGGCGGCGGCCTCCACCGGGCCCACGAGCTCCGCCAGGATGGCGGCGGCGATGCGCCAGACGGGGAAGCTCGGGACGATCGTGCCGGTGCGGTGGCGGAGTGCCAGCGTCTCGTCATGGATCGCGCCCGCGTTGCCGCCATGGCCGTTGACCACCAGGATCCGGGTGAGGCCGTGACGCTGCAGCGCGTCCAGCACGTCGCGCAGCACCGCCCGCAGCGTCGCCTGCCCGAGCGAGATGCCGCCGGGCACGCTGCCGAAATAGTCGGCGCCGCCGAACGGCAGCACCGGCAGCACCAGCGTGTCGTGGCCGGCCTCCCCGGCGCGCTCGGCGATCAGCAGGGCGATGCGCTCGGCGAGGAGGAAGTCGCCCATCGGCGTCTGGGGCCCCTGCTCCTCGAGCGAGCCCAGCGGCAGCAAGAGCACGGGGTTGGCGGCGAGACGCGGGCGCGCCTCGGCACTCGTCAGCGCCGCGAGGGACAGCTTCGGCGCGGGCGTCACCGGTCGGGATCCGGCGCCGTCACGAGGGGCTCGACGCTGGCGCCGGCGTCTTCCGCTGCGATCTGACCACCCAGGCGCGCGCTTGCTTCGGCGGTGTCATGGCCCGGACGGCGTCGATCACCCCGTCGTTCAGCGCATCCTCGGTCGACAGCAGCACGGTCCGCGTGGTGTAGACATCTGCCTGCTGCGCGGTCAGGTGCGTGCGGGCCAGCAGCGCCTGACGGAACATCGCCGCCGCACGATCGATCCGGTCTGCCTCCTGTCGCAGCGTCTGCGCGCTGAACGTGCCCGCCCCCGCCATGAACGGCGCATGGAAGAGGAAGCCCGAGTGTGGTGCTGCGTAGCGGGCCTGGGCATCGAGGAACGGGAGCGTCGCCGCCGAGGCGACCAGGCGCAGGTCGTAGGCGTCGAAGGTGATCCCGGCCTGGGCGTGCAGCCGGTCCATCTCGGCCACCACGGCTTGCGCGGCGTCGACCTCGCCGCCGGCCGAGTTGATCCCGAGCGCGATCTCGCGGGCGCCCTGCGCCTGCAGTTTGTCCAGGTCGCCGATCAGGAGCGCGCTGCTGCCCCGGCTGATCGGGCCCTCGAGGAAGACGTAGCCGATCCCGTCGACCGGCGACGGATCGGGCGCCTGGGCCAGCGGTGCTGGCGGCGGCGGCTGGCAGGCTGCCAGGGCCAGGCAGATCGCGGCTGCCGCGAGGCGCCGATGCGCTCGAACCCGGTCTCGCATCGCTCTCTCCCCTCGCCGGTGCGGAGTGTTCCAGGAAGCTCGTCGGGAGGAAAGTCCGTGTCGCGGGCCGCGTTGACGCGGCGCCTGGAGGGATGCACCAGGGCGGCCTGGAGTTGGCGGAGCGGAGGGCACGGTGAAGGAGTGGCGTGGCCGGGCGGCTCCGATCGCCTGTCTCGGTCTGGCGCTGTCGCTGCTCGCCTCCTGCGGCGGTGGCCCGGCGCCGCGACACGGCCGGGCGGGTGCCGCCGGCCGCGGTGGCGACTTCATGGGGGTCACCGCGACGCGTTGCGCGCAGGGCGATGACGGCGCCTGCCGCATCCTGCGCGCGACGGACCGGTAGCGCGCGCACCGCCTGGCTGCTTGGAGCGCCGGACCCCGCGTGCTACCCGCCGCGCCCATGATGTCGCCGTTGCAGCATCGGCCGTCGACGCATCTGGCGGGCCGTCTCGCGAGCGCGGCGATCGGGCTCTATCTCGCCTTCGCCTTCCGCACCACGCGCTGGCGGCATGTGGGCGATCCGGCCGATCTCGACCGGCTGGGCCGCGAGGCCGCGATCATCGCGTTCTGGCACGAATGCCTGCCCTGCATGCCGATGCTCTGGCGGCGCGTGCGCGAGCGCGGGATCAGCCCCGGTGGTCCGCGGGAGGCGCATGTGCTGATCAGCCGGCATCGCGACGGGCAGCTGATCAGCCGGGTGGTGGCGCGGTTCGGGCTCGCCACCGTGTCGGGCTCGAGCGGCCGCGAGAAGCAGGGGCGGCGCTCCGAGCGGGGCGGCGCGGCCGGGTTCCGGCGGCTGCTGGCGCTGCTGCGGTCGGGCCGGCATGTGGGCATCACGCCGGACGGGCCGCGCGGGCCCGCGCATGTGGTGCAGCTCGGGGTGGCGCAGCTGGCGGCCGTGTCTGGCGTGCCGATCACGCCCTGTGCGGTCGCGACCCGGCCGGCGCTGCGGCTGCCGAGCTGGGACCGGATGGCGCTGCCGCTGCCGTTCGGGCGGGGTGCGATCGTGGTGCTGCCGCATCTCGCCGTCGAGCGCGCGACGGCGGCCGACAGCCTCCCGGCGATCGCCGCGGCACTCGACGAGGCGATGCGTCGGGCGCGGGCGGCGCTGCGCGGATGAACGCCGCGTTGCTGGCCTGGCGCGTGGCGGGCACGCTCGCCGAGCCGGCGGCGGTGCTGCTGCTGCGGCGCCGGCTCGTCCGCGGCCGCGAGATCGCGGAGCGGCTGGGTGAACGACGCGGCATCGCCTCCGAGCCCCGGCCTGCAGGGCGCCTGCTCTGGGTGCATGCGGCGAGCGTGGGCGAGGCGCTCTCGGTGCTGCCGGTGCTGCAGGCGCTGGCGGATCTCCCGGACCGACCCGACGCGGTGCTGCTCACCACGGGCACGCGCACGGCGACCGAGCTGCTGGCGCGACGGCTCGGCGAGGCGGGGCTCGCATCGTTCGTGCGCCTGGCGATGATGCCGCTCGACGTGCCACGCTGGGCAGCGCGCTTCCTCGACCACTGGCGGCCGGATGCCGGGGTGTTCGTGGAGAGCGAGCTCTGGCCGAACGTTCTCGGTGCGGCCCGGCGGCGCGGGGTGCGTCTGGCACTGCTGAACGCGCGGCTGTCGGCGCGAAGTGCTGAGCGGTGGGGCCGTGCGCCGGGCGTGGCGCGCGCGCTGCTCGGCGTGTTCACCACGATCTGGGCGCGCGGGCCGGAGGATGCGGCGCGGCTGGCCTCGCTGGGCGCGCCGCCGATCGGCATGGTGGGCGACCTCAAGGAGGCGGCAGGCGTGCTTCCCTGCGACGGGGCGGCGCTCGCCTCCCTTCGCGATGCGATCGGGGGGCGCGCCTGCTGGCTCGCGTCGAGCACGCATCCGGGCGAGGAGGAGATCGTGGCCGATGCCCAACGCCTGCTGCGCGCCCGCATCCCCGGCCTGCTGGCGATCGTGGCGCCGCGCCATCCCGATCGCGGCGAGCCGGTGGCGGCGCTGCTCGACGCCGCCCCGCGCCGCAGCCGGGGCGAGATGCCGCGCGACGACCATCCTTTCTACGTGGCCGACACGGTGGGCGAGCTCGGGCTGTGGTTCCGCCTGGCGCCGGTGGTGTTCGTGGGTCGCAGCCTCGGCGGCGACCGCGGCGGGCAGAACCCGTTCGAGCCCGCGCGCCTCGGCTGCGCGGTGGTGATGGGGCCGGGGCGCGCCAACGTGGCCGGGCTCGCGGGCAAGCTCGAGGCCGTGGATGCGCTGGCGACGGTGCACGACGCGGCTTCGCTCGCGGACATGGTGGCGGCGTTGCTCGCCGACCCGGAGCGCGCGGCTGCCACCGGCGTGCGGGGGCGGGAGGTCGCGTCGGCGCGGGCGGATCTTCCCGTGCGCGCGGCGCGGATGCTGGTGGAGCTGGTCCGATCATGAGGCCGCCGCGGTTCTGGAACGAGGAGGAACGGGGGCTCGCGACCTTGGCACTCCTGCCCGCCGGCCGGCTGGTGCGCGCGGTCGCGACACGCCGGGCGCGACGGCAGGGCGCTCGCCTGCCGGTGCCGGTGTTCTGCTGCGGCAACGCGACGCTCGGGGGCACCGGTAAGACGATCCTGGCGCTCGACCTGCTGCGCCGGCTCGAGGCGCGCGGGCGCGCGCCCCACGCGCTGACGCGCGGCTACCGGGCGAGGGGCGGCACCGCGGCCGTGCGTCGCATCGATCTCGCCGTTCACGACGCGGCGGCGGTGGGCGACGAGGCGCTGCTGCTGGCCGCCGTGGCGCCGAGCTGGGTGTCGGCGGACCGGGCCGCGGCGGGGCGGGCGGCAGTCGCCGCCGGTGCCGACGCGCTGGTGATGGATGACGGGTTGCAGAACTTTTCCCTCGCCAAGGACTGCTCGTTCCTCCTGATCGACGGGCCGGCGGGCTTCGGCAACGGCGCGGTGCTGCCGGCGGGGCCGCTGCGCGAGGATCCGCGCCGGGCGGCTTCACGTTGCCGCGCCATCGTGCTGGTGGGCGAGGACGAGCGTGACGTGCTGCCGCGGCTCGCCGGCGTGGCGCCGATCCTGCGGGCGCGGCTGGTGCCCGGGCCCACGGTCGCGGCACTCGCCGGGCGGCCGGTCGTGGCCTTCGCGGGGATCGGCCGGCCGGCCAAGTTCTTCGCCACCCTGCGCGGCGCCGGCGTCGGTCTCGCGGGCGCGGTGGCCTTTCCCGACCACCACCACTTCACCCCGGCGGAGCTCGCGATGCTCGACCGGCGCGCCGCGGACACCGGTGCCGTGCTCGCGACCACGCCCAAGGATGCGGTGCGCCTGCCGGCGTCGTTCCGCGCGCGCGTTACCGTGGTGGACGCGACGCTCGCCTGGGCGGACGACCGGCTCGACCGCATCATCGACGCGGTGCTCGAAGAGGCGGCATGACGACGCGGTTCTCGAACCTGGGAGGCGCGCTCGCCCGGGGGGGGGGGGATGATCGGACCGATGCTGCCGATCTCGCGGGTCGCTGACACCGGTCTCCCACAGCGCCGCATGGGCCCGGACGGTGAACGACATTCCCGAACGCTGGATCCGCGAGCGACCGGGGTGCTGACTGTGGCCGAACCGCTGCCGGCTCCGGGATCGACCGCCCGAAACACCTCGGAGCCGTCATGAATGAATTACGCAAGCTTCATGTTGGTTAGGTTTGGCGCTTTTTTGTGAGTGGACTGCGGAGTTTCCTTTGGGATGGTCGGAGCAACCCGGCCGAAACCCGAGTCGCATCAACAAAAACGTCTAAGAACAGCCGAATACGGGCCGTAGCCGGACTCTTCTTGTTTGTTCGACAGTAACGAAAGACGGCTTACTGTGGCAGTGGCGCCACGAGATCGATGCGCGATCAAATCTTCGTTGGCGTTACCTGGGGCCCATCGGTAACAATCCCGGGAGTGAACAGCACGTAGGGCGAGGGAAGACTTTCTCATGTCCAGAATGACGTCGACCAGAGAGCCTGTGTCCAAGGTGTCCACCGCGCGGCCGATGCCGTCGGTGGTCGAGCCGAGCCCCTGCGGCAAGGTGGTGCCACTTCGCCTCCACGTGCTGCCGCGTCACCGCACCTATCTGCAGGCGTGGGTGACGGCCGGCGCCCGCATGGGACTGTGCGACGCCGATGTCGGCACGGGCCGCGACGCGGAGATCTTCATCTGGGTGCGCGAAAACGCGGACCCGGCCTATGTGGTCCGGGCGCAGGGGTTTTCGTGGGTGGTCTACGACCATCTGCGGGATCGCAAGCTCGGCGCGTTCCGGGATTTTGAGGCGGCGCTGTTCTGTATTCGGCCGATCGCGATCTCGGCGGAGATTGCGGCTTAAGAAGGCCAGGGGCTCTGCCCCTGGACCCCGCTAAGGGCAGTCGCCCTTAGAACCCTCTACTGAAGGTTGGGGTACAGGCGCGTTAGCCGAAGTCTATAATCTCAGGCTTCGCCAGGGAACAACCCAAACAGTCAGGGATCCAAGGGACGACTGTCCCTTGGCGGGTCCAGGGCAGAGCCCTGGCCTTCCTCTTCAACCAAGACGCGACGCCCCTAGGCTTGCTTGATCTCGATCAGCGTCCGGCGGATCGCCCGCCCGTGCTCCACGCGCTCCGCGATGAACGCTCCATCCCCCGCCCGTATCGCCGCCGCCATCGCCCCGGCATCGCGCTCGAAGCGCCCCAGCATCTCCAGCAGCGCATCCCGGTTGTTGAGAAACACATCCCGCCACATCACCGGGTCGGACGCCGCGATGCGCGTGAAATCCCGAAAACCCGAAGCCGCGAACTGCAGCACGTCCTCGCCCGTCTCGGCGGCCAGGCCCTCGGCGGTGCCGCAGATGGTGAACGCGATCAGGTGCGGCAGGTGGCTGATCGCGGCGACCACCCGGTCGTGGTGGTCCGGCGTCATGCGCGCAACCTGGCTGCCGAACGCGCGCCACATCGCCTCCACCCGGGCCACCGCCCCCTCGTCGGTGCCGGCCGGCGGCACGACCAGGCACCAGCGGCCTTCGAACAGCTCGGCAAAGCCTGAGTCCGGGCCGGAGAACTCCGTGCCCGCCATCGGGTGCGTGGGCACGAAGTGCACGTGCGCGGGGAGCAGGGGCGCGACATCGGCGATCACCGAGCGCTTGGTGGAGCCGACATCGCTGACGATCGCGCCGGGCTTGAGATGGGGGGCGATCGCGGCGGCCACGGTTGCGAAGGCGCCCACCGGCACCGCGAGGATCACCGCGTCGGCGTCGCCGACGGCGTGCTCGGGATCGTCGGCGACGATGTCGGCGAAGCCGAGCGCCGTGACGCGCCCACGCACGGCCTCGCTCGCGTCGTAAACGACGACCGTGCCGGCAACGCCAAGCCCGCGGGCCGCGCGCGCGATCGAGCCGCCGATCAGGCCGGCGCCGATGATCGCGAGCCGGTCGAACTCAGCCACCGACGAACTCCGCGAGCGCCGCGATCACCGCGTCCACCTCCTCGGTCGTGCCTATCGTGATGCGCAGATAGGCGGGCAGGCCGTAGCTCGCGACGTTACGGACGATGATCGCGCGGCGGCGGAGATGGGCGTCGGCCGCCCGCGCGCGCTCGGCGGTGCCGAGATGCGCGAGCACGAAGTTCGCCTGGCTTGGGGGGCCTGCGAGACCCTGCGCACGCAGCGCCGCCACGAGGCGGGTGCGCTCGCGCGTGTTGTGGTCGCGGATCCGCTCGAGCCAGCCAGGCTCGGCCAATGCTGCGAGGCCTGCCGCCTGCGCCGCACTGCTGACCCCGAACGGCTCGCGGATGCGATTGAGGATGTCGATCACCGCCGGCGGCCCGTAGACCCAGCCGAGCCGCACCCCGCCGAGCCCGAAGGCCTTGCTGAAGGTGCGGGTCATCACGGTGTTCTCGCCCGCCGACCCGTCGACCAGGGCGGCGCCCGGATCGTAGCCGGTGTCGTCCCCAGGCACGTCGACGTATTCGGCGTAGGCCGCGTCGACCACCAGCAGCACGTGAGCGGGCAGGCCGCGGCGGAGCCGGATGAGCTCGGCGGGAGAGATCACCGTGCCGGTGGGGTTGTTCGGGTTGGCGATCATCACGAGCCGCGTCGCCGGCGTGACGCAAGCGAGGATCGCGTCCACGTCGGTGGTGAGCTCCCGCTCGGGGGCGTGCACCACGCGGCCGCCGGCCTTGGTGGCGGCGATCGCGTAGATCGAGAACCCGTGCTCGCTCATGACGAGCTCGGTCCCGGGGCCGCCATAGGCCAGCGCCAGCAGGGAGAAGATCGGGTCCGAGCCGGTGTCGCAGACGATCCGCGCGGGGTCGAGCCCGTGCAGCGCGCCGAGCGCCGCGCGGAGCTCGGCGCTGCCGCCGTCCGGATAGCGGTGCAGGCTCGCCGCCGCCTCCGCATAGGCGCGCCGCGCGCCGGGGGCCGGCCCGAACGCGCCCTCGTTCGACGACAGCTTGATCACCCGATCCGCACCCGCGAGACGCGAGACGCCGCCGACATAGGCGTCGAGCGTGAGGAGATCGGCGCGCGGGATCAGCGTCATGAGCGGTTCTCGGAGAAATGTGCGTCGGCAGGGGTGCGCGCGGGCGTGCGCAGGCGCCGCACCACGATCGCCTGCCAGAGCAGCAGCACCGGCACGCCGATCGCCAGATCCTTGGCGCGGCGCACCAGCGACAGCCCGAGCGCCGCGTCGGCGCCGATCCCGAAGGCGCTGGCGAGCGCCACATAGGCCGCCTCCTGCACGCCGAGATTGCCCGGCACCATGAAGGACAGCGTGAGCACGCCGCTCACCACCCCCTCGATGGCGAGCGCCTCGACCGGCCCCACCGGCGCGCCCAGCAGGTTGAAGGTGAGCCAGGTCCAGCCCGCGCCCCCGATCCAGGCGACGAGATGTAGCACGGAGGCCAGCGCCAGCCGTGCCGGCGAGGCGTAGACCATGTCGAGCTCCTCGCCGACCCGGCCGATCCCCTCGAGCGTGCTGGCCTGGCCCCAGCTGCGGGCGAGACGCTGCGCGAAGCCGCTGAACACGCGCCGCATCGGCAGGCGGCCGCCCCGCTGCAGCCAGACGAAGACGCCGATCGCCACCGCCATCAGCGGCAGGCCGAGGCCGAGCGGCCAGGCCAGGCGGCTGTCCTGCCCGCGCAGCAGGAGGGAGGCGATGCCGATCGCGATGAACGCGACCTGCGCCATCGATTCGAAGGTCACGTCGACCACGTTGGCGGCGAAGCCGCGCGCCAGGCCCACGCCGCGCAGGCTGGTCGCCTGCACGCCCACGGCGATGCCGCCGACATGGCTGAACGGCAGCACGTTGGTGCCGGATTCGCGCACCATCCGCCCGAGCAGGAGGTCGCGCCAGGGCAGGTCCGGGCAGGCGGCGTGCCAGGCGGCCGCCAGCACCGCGAAGAGGGCGAGCTGCACGGCCACGGTGGCGGCGAACCCCCACGCCCCCACCGACAGCGCGGCGGCGGCCACGCGGCCGAACCCGTGGGTGGCCACGATCAGCGTCGCGAGGCAGAGGCCGGCGATCGCGAGCAGGATGGACAAACGTCGCACGGCCGCCCTCTACACCTTCCCGCCGATGTCGCTGTATAGACCGCGCATGCCCCGACCCGTTCTCGTGACGGGCGCGACCGGCTTTGTCGGTTCCGCCGTCGCCCTCGCACTCGCGGCCCGCGGCCATCCGTTGCGGCTTCTGGTAAGGCGGGGCAGCGATCGGCGCAACCTGGACGGGCTCGCGGCCGAGCTGGTCGAGGGCGACCTCACCCGGCCGGAGACGCTGGAGGCGGCGGTCGCCGGCTGCGAGGCGGTGTTCCATGTCGCCGCCGATTACCGGCTCTGGGTGCCCGACCCGGCGGCGATGATGCGCGCCAACGTGGACGGCTCGGTGGCGCTGCTGCGGGCGGCGCACGCGGCGGGCGTTGCGCGGGCGGTGTACTGCTCGTCGGTGGCCGCACTCGGCGTGTTCGGCGACGGCACGGTCGCCGACGAGGAGACCGAGGTGCATCCCGAGCGCATCGTGGGGGTGTACAAACAATCGAAGTACCGGGCCGAGCAGGCGGTGCTGGCGCTGGCCCGCGAGCTGCGATTTCCGGTGGTGGTGGTGAACCCGTCGACCCCGGTGGGGCCGCGCGACGTCAAGCCCACGCCCACCGGCGTGATGATCCGCGATGCGGCGGCGGGCAGGATGCCGGCCTATGTCGATACCGGGCTGAACATCGTCCATGTCGACGACGTCGCCACCGGCCACGTGCTCGCCTACGAGCGCGGCGAGCCGGGCGAGAAGTACATCTTGGGGGGTGAGGACCTGTCGCTCGCCGAACTGTTCCGGATGACGGCGTCGCTCGCCGGCGTGCGTGGTCCTTGGACCAGGCTGCCGCGCGAGGTGCTGTGGCCGGTGGCGCTCGCCTCCGAGGGGCTCGCGCGCGCCTTCGGGATCGAGCCGCGCGTCACCCGCGAGATGCTGGCGATGTCGCGCAAAAAAATGTTCTTCTCGTCGGCCAAGGCCCGGCGTGTGCTCGGCTACGATCCCCGCCCGGCGCGCGACGCGGTGGCCGACGCGATCACCTGGTTCCGCGCCGAAGGGATGATCCCGCGCCCCAAGCCGATCGCCGCGTGATGGGCCGCGCTTGATGGGTCGATGGCTGGCCGGGCTCAGCCTCGGGATCTGGGCGTATCTGATCGGGGCCCACGGAAAATTCTGGCAGGGTGGCCCGGTGGCGCCGGAACGCAGCAGGGAGGGCGGGCCCGCCGTGGCGGTGGTGGTGCCGGCGCGCGACGAGGCCGACAGCATCGAGGCGGCGCTCCGCTCGCTGTTGGCGCAGGATTACGCGGGCGAGCTGCGCATCTTCCTGGTCGACGACCGCAGCGGCGACGGCACCGGCGCGATCGCCCGCGCGATCGCAGATGCGCGCCTCGAGGTGATCGACGGTCGCGCGCGCCCCGCTGGCTGGAGCGGCAAGCTCTGGGCCGTGCACCAGGGCCTGACGGCCGCGCAAGCGTGGCGGGCGGACGGGTTCGTGCTGCTGACCGACGCCGACATCGTGCACGACCCGGCGCATGTCGGCAGCCTGGTGGCGCACGCGGTGGCCGATGGCCGCGACATGGTCTCCGAGATGGCCGAGCTCCGCTGCTCGTCGGCCGCCGAGCGCGCACTGGTGCCGGCCTTCGTGTTCTTCTTCCAGCTGCTCTACCCGTTCGCGCGCGCCGCCGACCCGGCATCCCGCACCGCGGCCGCGGCCGGCGGCGTGGTGATGATCCGGCGCGACGCACTCGAGCGGATCGGCGGCATCGAGGCGATCCGCGGCGCGCTGATCGACGACGTGGCGCTGGCCCGCGCGGTCAAGTGCCGCGGCGGCCGCATCTGGCTGGGCCACGCGACGCAGGCCCGCAGCCTCCGCCCGTATCCGGGGGGGCGCGACGTGTGGCGCATGGTCGCGCGCACCGCCTACGTGCAGCTGCGGTTCTCGCCCGCCCTGCTCGCCGCCACCACGCTCGGCATGGGGCTGGTGTGGCTGGTGCCGCCGCTCGCGGTGGTGTTTGGCCGCCGCCCGGCCACGCGCGCGATGGGCGGGGCGGCGTTCACGCTGGCGGCCGCCTCCTTCGTGCCGACGCTCGCCCGCTTCGAACTGAACCCCGGCCGCGCGCTTCTTCTCCCGCCGATCGCACTCTTCTATATGGCGGCCACGATCGGCTCGGCGCTGGACCATCACCGCGGACGCGGGGTGGTCTGGAAGAACCGCGCCTATCGGGAGGGACAGGACATTTGAACGCCATGCCGCCCACGGGTCCCGAGCCCGACGACGCCGACCTGCGCTCGGGCAAGGGGCGGGCTGACGAGAATTTCCCGGTGGGCTCGCGCCTGATCGCGCGGCGGCTGCGGCGGCACGTGCACGCCTATTACGATTTCGTTCGGGCCGCCGACGATGTGAGCGACAGCGCCGAGTTGGCACCCGAGGAGAAGATCCGCCGCCTCGACGTGATGGAGGCGGCGCTGCGCGGTGCGCCGGGTGCGCGTTCCACCAGTGCGGCGAGGCTGCGCCCGACGCTCCTCCAGACCGGCCTGCCTCCCGAGCTCGCGACCGACCTGCTGGTCGCCTTCCGCCGCGACGCCACCGTGCTGCGCACGCCCGACTGGGCGGCGCTGCTCGACTACTGCCGCTACTCGGCGAACCCGGTGGGCCGCTTCCTGCTGGCCCTGCACGGCGAGAACGAGAGCACATCCGCGGCGTCCGACGCGCTCTGCACCAGCCTGCAGATCCTCAACCACCTGCAGGACTGCGCCGAGGATTTTCGACATCTCGACCGCTCCTACCTGCCGGCCGACATGCTGGCCGAGGCGGAGATCACCGCGGGCGAGGTGCTGCAGCACCGGACGCGACCGGCGCTGCGCCACGTGTTCAACCGCATCCTTGATCGTGTCGACCGCATGCTCGAGCAGGCCGCCACCTTGCCCGGCCTGGTGCGCGACCGGCGCATGCGGCTCGAAGCGGCGGTGATCGTGGGGCTCGCGCATCGCCTGGCCGCAAGGCTGCGCGTCGAGGACCCGCTGGCGAACCGCGTCAAACTCCGGCGCGACGATGTGCGCGGCGCGCTGGGATCGGCGCTCCGCCACCTGCCGACAAGGGTCGGCCTGCTCGGCTGCGACGCGGCCGACATCGCCGCGGTGCAAGCGATCGTGGCGCACGCCGGCACCTCGTTCGGCGCGGGCATGCGCATCCTGCCGGCCGACCGCCGGGCCGCGATGCACGCGATCTACGCGTTCTGCCGCATCGTCGACGACATCGCCGACGACGAGGCGGCCCCGCTGGCCGGCCGCCGCGAGGCGCTGGCGGAATGGCGCGTGCGGATCGGCCGGCTCTATGCGGGGGTCGCACATGACGCGCTCGACCGCGTGCTGCGCGCGGCGATCCGGCGCTTCGACCTGCGTCGCGCGGATTTCGAGGCGGTGATCGACGGCATGGAGACCGATAGTGCGACCACGGTGGTCGCACCCTCGCTCGCCGCACTCGATCTCTATTGCGACCGCGTGGCCGCCGCGGTGGGCCGGCTCTCGGTGCGCGCGTTCGGCGACCGGGGGGCGGCCGCCGACACGGTGGCGCACCATCTCGGCCGCGCGCTGCAGCTGACCAACATCCTGCGCGATCTCGAGGAGGACCGCGCCCGCGGCCGGCTCTACCTCCCCCGCGAATACCTCGCGGCCGAGGGCGTGCCGCCGAACCCGGACGCGGCGCTGTCGCACCCGGCAATCCGGCGCGTGTGCCACCGCCTGGTGGTGGATGCGCGCCACCATTTCGCCGAGGCGCAAGCCGCGATGCGCCGCGCCGACGGTCGCGCGATGCGCCCGGCCCGGGTGATGGGCGCCACCTACGCGGCCCTGCTGCGCGAGGTCGAGGATCCGAGCTGGGTTCCGGGCCAGCGGGTGCGGCTCTCGAAGCGCCGCAAGGTCGCGGTCGCGGCCGGCGCGCTGCTGCGCCGTCGCTAGATGGGCGAAGAAGAAGGCCAGGGGCGCTGCCCCTGGACCCCGTTAAGGGCGGAGCCCTTAAAACCCCGGACTAAAGGCCGGAGTATAAGCTCCGATCATATAGTGCGTCGGCGACGCCCAATTATTTTCGGCTTCGCCACGCCTGCAACCAAACAATCAGGGATCCAAGGGACGACTGTCCCTTGGCGGGTCCAGGGCAGAGCCCTGGCCTTCTCACTAGGAGCCCCATGCAGGTCCACGTGATCGGCGGCGGCCTCGCGGGTCTCGCGGCAGCCCTCGAGCTCGCCGAAGCGGGCCGGCGCGTCACGCTCTACGAGGCGGGCCCGGCCTGCGGCGGGCGCTGCCGCTCGTTCCACGACCGGGCGCTCGACGCGCGCATCGACAACGGCAATCATCTTCTCCTGTCGGGCAACCGCGAGGTGTTCGACTATCTCGGGCGCCTCGGCACCGCGGACACGATGGCCGGACCGGGCGCGCCGATCTTTCCGTTCTTGGACCTCGGCACCGGGGAGCGCTGGACGCTGCGGCTCGCTCGCGGGCGCATCCCGTGGTGGCTCGCCTCGCCCCGCACGCGCGTGCCGGGCACCACGCTCGGCGAATACGCGGCGCTCTTCCGCCTGCTCGCCGCGCGGCCGGGGATGACGGTCGCCGACTGCCTCCGTCCCGGCGCGCTCGCCCATCGCCTGCTCGAGCCGCTGGCGATCGCCGTGCTCAACACCATGCCGGCCGAGGGGAGTGCCGCCCTGCTGGGTGCCGTGTTCCGCGAGACGCTGTTGGCGGGAGGTGCCGCCTGCATCCCGGCCTTTCCGCGGATCGGGCTGTCCGAGACTTTCGTCGATCCGGCGGTGGCACGCCTGGCGGTGTTCGGGGCCGAGGTCCGCACCGGCTGCCGCGTGGCGGGACTGACCACGGGGAACGGGCGTGTCACGGGGTTCGCGGTGCCGGGCGGCGAGGTCATGCTCGCCGACGGCGACCGGGTCGTGCTGGCGACACCGGCGCCGGTCGCGGCCGACCTCATGCCCGGGCTTGCCGCTCCCGACGCGTTCGAGGCGATCGCCAACGTCCATTTCCGGATGGACGCGGCGCCCGTTGAAGCAGGGGGGGCGGAGGCGGGCTTCGTGGGCCTGGTGGGCGGGCTCGCGGAGTGGGTGTTCGTCAAGCCGGGGATCGTGTCGGTCACGATCAGCGCCGCCAACCGCTTCGAGGCCGCCTCCGCCGAGACGCTCACCGCCCGCGTGTGGGGCGAGGTGCGGGCGGCGCTTCGTCTCGCTCCCGGAACTCCGGCGCCGCCCTCGCGTCTCCTGCGCGAGAAGCGTGCGACCTTTGCTGCAACGGAGCGCCAGGAGAAGCTGCGGCCTGGAACACACACAGATCTCACCAATCTCGTCCTGGCCGGCGACTGGGTCCGCACCGGATTGCCCGCCACGATCGAAGGTGCCATCAAGTCCGGCAGAGCAGCGGCCGATACTATTCTTAAGCGCGGACCGGGTTTTTGAGCCTGTCCGCCCGTCGCCGCTTGGGCGGCGGTGAATGCAAGGGGTGAGATTGATCAGCGATCGAGCGTGTGACGACGTTCCCGGGGACGTCATCGACGCGGCTGGTTTGCCGCGACATGACCGGGTGGACAGCGCGATCGCAGCCGCCGCCGCTTCCCTCGCCCGCCGGCAGCAGCCGGACGGGCACTGGGTGTTCGAGCTCGAGGCCGACGCCACGATCCCCGCCGAATACGTGCTGCTCGAGCACTTCCTCGATCGGATCGATCCGGCCCTCGAGCTCCGCATCGGCCGCTACCTGCGTCGCATCCAGGGTGCGCATGGCGGCTGGCCCCTGTATCACAACGGGGCGTTCGACCTCTCGGCCAGCGTCAAAGCGTATTTCGCGCTGAAGGCGATGGGCGACGATCCGGACGCCGTGCACATGCGCCGGGCGCGCGCCGCGATCCTGGCGGCGGGCGGCGCCGAGCGCGCCAACGTGTTCACCCGCTTCCAGCTCGCTCTGTTCGGCGAGGTGCCGTGGCGCGCGGTGCCGGCGATGCCGGTCGAGATCACGCTACTGCCCAAGTGGTTCTTCTTCAACATGTGGCGCGTGTCGTACTGGTCGCGCACGGTGATCGCGCCGCTGATCGTGCTGGCGGCCTTGCGCCCTGTCGCGGCGAACCCGAAGCGCGTGCATGTGGGCGAACTGTTCCGCCGCGATCCCAAGCGCATCCGCGACTGGATCCGCGGACCCTACCGCTCGGCCTGGGGCTACCTGTTCAAGGGCATCGACATGGCGCTCCGCCCGGCCGAGCGGATGGTGCCGAGCGCGGTGCGCCGGCGTGCGATCGATACGGCGCTGGCGTTCATCGAGGAGCGCCTGAACGGCGATAGCGGCCTCGGCGCGATCTACCCGGCGATGGCCAACGTGGTGATGATGTATCACGCGCTCGGCGTCCCGGACACGGATCCGCGGGCGGCGATCGCCTGGGGCGCGGTGCGCCGGCTGCTGGTCGATGACGGCGAGGAGGCCTACTGCCAGCCCTGCGTCTCGCCGGTCTGGGACACCGGGCTCGCGGGCTACGCGCTGGTCGAGCACGCCCAGGGCCAGGCAGGTGCCGGCGAGGCGGAGTCCGACCTGGATGCGGCCTGCGCCTGGCTGCGGGACAACCAGATCAACGACGTCAAGGGCGACTGGGCGATCAACGCCCCCGACCTCGAGCCGGGCGGCTGGGCGTTCCAGTACGCCAACCCGCACTACCCCGACGTCGACGACACCGCGGTGGTCGGCATGCTGCTGCACCGCCAGGGCGGCCCGGAGAACGAGAGCTCGGTGGAGCGCGCGCGCGCCTGGGTGATCGGCATGCAGAGTCGGGGCGGCGGCTGGGGCTCGTTCGACATCGACAACGACCGGGCCTTTCTCAACCACATCCCGTTCGCCGACCATGGCGCGCTGCTCGACCCGCCGACCGCCGATGTCAGCGCCCGCTGCATATCTTTTCTCGCCCAGCTCGGACATGCGGAGGACGCGGCGGTGATCGCGCGCGGGATCGCGTATCTCCGGCGCGAGCAGGAGGCGGACGGGTCCTGGTTCGGCCGCTGGGGCACCAACTACATCTACGGCACCTGGTCGGTGCTGAGCGCGCTGAACGCCGCCGGCATCACGTCCGACGAGCCGATGGTGGCGCGCGGCGTCGACTGGCTGCTGGCCCGCCAGCGCCCGGATGGCGGCTGGGGCGAATCGTGCGCCAGCTACGAGGACGCGCCCGCCGGCGAGCATGACGAGAGCCTGCCCTCGCAGACCGCCTGGGCGTTGCTGGGGCTGATGGCGGCAGGCGGTGTCGATCATCCGGCCGTGGCGCGCGGGGTTGCCTACCTCGCCCGCAGCCAGGGCGTCGACGGCGAGTGGGAGGAAGCCCCCTACAACGCGGTCGGTTTCCCGCGGGTGTTCTATCTCCGCTACCACGGCTACCGGCTGTTCTTCCCGCTGCTGGCGCTGTCCCGCTATCGCAATCTCTGCCGGTCCAACACGCGCAAGGTTGCGGTCGGCTTCTGAGGGGTGCCACGCCGATGATCGGCACCCGATGATCGGGATCGTGGTGGGACTGGGCGCCGAGGCGCGCATCGCGCGGCGTCTCGGCTCGCATGTGGAGATCGCGATCGGCGGCGGCACGGCGGACGGCGCGCGCCGGGCCGCCGAGCGGTTGCTGGCGCGCGGCGCCTCGGGCCTGATCAGCTTCGGCCTGGCCGCGGGCCTGGCACCCGAGCTCGGACCGGGTGCCGTTGTGGTGCCGCGCCGCGTGCGCGTGGCCGAGGCGATGTTCGTGACCGACAGCGCGCTCAACGCGGCGCTGGGCGGTGCCACCCCGCACGACCTGCTGCATAGCGAGCGCGTGGTGGTGGATGCCGCCGACAAGCACCGCCTCCATCTCGCCAGCCGATGCGCGGCGCTCGACATGGAGAGCGGCGCCGTGGCGCGCGCCGCACTCGCCGAGGCGCGGCCCTTCGCCGTGCTGCGGGCCGTGTGCGACCCCGCCTCGCGCTCGCTGCCGCCCGCCGCCCTGGTCGCGACCACCGCGGATGGCCGCATCGCGTTGGGCCGCCTGCTCCGGTCGCTGGTCCGGCGCCCTGAGCAGATCGCCGCCCTGCTGCGCCTGGCCCTCGATGCGCGCCAGGCCCGTCGCGCACTGATCGGAAGAATCAGGGCCGCCACATTGCCCGCGTAAATGTTGTGGTAATCCACGCGCGTCAGGATCGCCCCGAGAATAGGGGTGTGACGGTGGCCAATACGGAACCCGTGACCGCGAGCCAGGACGCCGAAGCCGCACGTTTCGCGGAAGCGCCGGTGCGCGCCATGACGCAGGACGAGATCGACGACCTGTTCGGGGGGGCTGCGGCCCCGCTCGCGCAGACCGCGATGGAGCGGATCCTGAGCGCCGGCCTGGTGCTCTACGAGCGCCTGCCGATGCTCGACGTGGTGCTCGACCGGCTGACCCGGTTCGGGTCGTCCTCCTTGCGCAACCTGCTCGGCGTGAATGTGGAACTGTTTATCGAGGGCGTGTCGACCGTCCGGTTCGGCTCCTATCTCGACAGCGTGCCGCTGCCGGCCGTGTTCGGCGTGTTCCGGGCGCATGAATGGGACAACCAGGGGCTCGCGGTGTTCGAGCCGCACCTGGTCTACTCGATCGTCGACATCTCGCTGGGCGGCCGCCGCGCGCCGCCGACGCCGATCGAGGGGCGCCCGTTCACGCCGATCGAGCGCACCATCGTCGAGAAGCTGCTGAACCGGCTGCTGGCCGACCTCTCGATCAGTTTTCTGCCACTTTGCTCCGTGAACTTCGAATTCGAGCGGCTGGAGACCAATCCCCGCGCCGCCTCGATCTCGTCGGTGAACTCCGCCGCCGTGAACGTGCGCCTCCGCGTCGAGGCCGGCGACCGGACCGGCATGATCGAGCTGATCCTGCCCTACGCGACCCTCGAGCCGATCCGCGAGATCCTGATCCAGCAGTTCATGGGCGAGAAGTTCGGCCGCGACTCGATCTGGGAGAACCATCTCCGCGAGGAGCTGTGGGCGACCGAGGTCGAGCTCGAGGCGGTGCTCGACGAGCGCACCATGCGGCTGTCCGAGATCATGAACCTGCGGGTGGGCGACCAGCTGAAGCTCGACAGGGGTGCGAACGAGCTGGTGACGCTGCGCTGCGGCGACCAGCCGGTGCTGACAGGGCGGATCGGGCGCAAGGCCGGCAAGATCGCGGTCAGGCTCGAATCGCGCGCCTAAACGTTTCGTCAAACCTCCGGTGGCATGATCCCGCCACGGCATCACCCTCAGGAAGCGCTCGTGGCATTCTCAGTCAACGCCCTAAATGACGCGATCGCGCGTTTCAGCGAGGCCCATCCCGGCGTGCAGTCGGACGCGGTGGCGGACATCGTCCGCTCGGCCGTGACGCTCATGAACGACGACATCCTGGCGATGCAGACATCGCTGTTCACGGAGGTGGCCGAGCTGGGCAGTGCGGTGATGTCGGCCCGCGACGAGATCGCGTGCCTGCGCCGCCAGCAGGATTTTGGCGAGAGCCCGATCCCGGAAGCCACCGACGAGCTCGACGCGATCGTCGAGCACACCGCCTCGGCCACCGAAACGATCCTGGACTCCTGCGAGCAGATCGATGCGCTGGCCGAGACCATGAGCGAGCGTGATGCGGCGGCCCTGCAGGACCTGACGATCCGCATCTTCGAGGCGTGCTCCTTCCAGGACATCACCGGCCAGCGCATCAGCAAGGTCGTGGCGGCGTTGAAGATGGTCGAGAGCCGCATCGAGCGCATCGTCGGCACCTATGCGCCGGGCACCATGCTCGTAGCTGCCGCCCTCGAGGATCCCGCGCGCGATCCGCTGCTGAACGGCCCGCAGGCGCCGCACGCCGCGATGGACCAGGCCGAAATCGATCGTCTTCTCACGTTCTGACTTCCCCCCACATTCTCGAGCGAGAAAGAACTTCCCGATGCTGACCGACAAGTCGATCAAGATCCTGATTGTCGACGACTACAAGACGATGCTTCGCATCATCCGCAACGTTCTGCGCCAGATCGGCCTGATCAACGTGGACGAGGCGAATGACGGCGCGGAAGCGCTGGCGATGCTGAAGCAGGGCGAATACGGCCTGGTGATCAGCGACTGGAACATGGCGCCGATGACCGGTCTCGAACTGCTGCAGCAGGTGCGCGCCGATGGCCGCCTGGCGAAGCTGCCGTTCATCATGGTGACGGCCGAGAGCAAGGTGGAGAACATCGTGGCGGCGAAGCAGGCGGGCGTGTCGAACTACGTCGTGAAGCCGTTCAGCGCGGAGACGCTGCGGGCGAAGATCGACACGGTGTTTGCGGCGGCCTGAGGAAGAAGAAGGCCAGGGGCTCTGCCCCTGGACCCCGCTGGGGTCTTGACCCCAGACCCCTTTCGATAGCCAGGTCCAGGACCGGCTCGGTCCTGGCGAGGTCAAGGGGCGTCGTTTGGGGCACGCTTACGGCGTGACGCCCCTCGGAAGCGAGGCAGTGAACACGCGATAGGCGCCGCGGCGAAACTCCGCTCCGGCCACGATCCCGGTGCCGTAGCTGCCCCCGTCCAGGCCCAGACGTGAACCGTCCAGCCGATGATGCCCCGGCCCTTCGGGACGACCCTTCATCCGCAACACACGGTGCTCGGGCGTGTGGCCATGCACCACGATGCGGCCGCCCTCGAACGGCCCGACATGGAACAGGAACTCCTCGCGGATCCAGGCCGGGTGCGTCCGGTCGCTGATCGAGAGACGAGGCCCCGCGAGAGACCGGTCGAGCGCAACGCCAGGATCGATGCCGGCATGCACGAACACGAGGTTACCGGCGCGGCGGGCGAGCGGCGCCTGCTCCAGCATCGCGAAGCTGCGCTCGCCGGCCGCCAGGCGGAACTCCGCCCTGGCCCGCCCACCGCGCAGCGAGAGCACCGACCGGCTGATCCCCGCTTCCGCAAGCGTGACGTCGCCGCCGTTCGCCATCCAGATCTCCTGGGCGTCGGGTGCATCGGGCGCGGTGCCGAGCGCCATCAGCATCAGGATCTCGTGGTTGCCGAGCAGCGTCGTGCGGACGGCGAAGCCGAGGCTGCCGGCGGTCTCGGACCCGAGGCGCAGCGCGGCCAGGTTCGCAGGCCCCCGGTCGACGAGGTCGCCGAGAAGCGTCAGTCGCGCGCCGGTGCCGGCGACCGCACGCATGGCGTCGAGCAGCACCGCGAACTGGACCACGTGCCCGTGAACGTCGCCGATCGCGAATTCCTGGGCGCCCTCGGCGAGTTCGACCGGCGCATCGAGCCACTCCGTGATATCGAGCTTCAAGACGCGGCTGCCCCCGGATCCAGCGAACCCACTCAAGACACAGGTTCGGGCGGGGTTCCAGGGGCATTGAAGTTCGCCCGCTTGGGGTGTATTCCACTCGTCAAAATCATCTTCTGCAACTTAGCGAAGGTGGCCTCCGGGCCGCCTTTTCTGTTTTTATGGCCCGCGATCGTCCGTGGGTCCGGAGCCTGGGCGCGAGCCATGAGTGATGGAGAGGAGCAGGTCGGCGACGAGGCGGGCGCGTCGCTCGCCGACAAGATCGCCGCTCTCTGCGCGCCGACCCTGGCCGACCTGGGCTATGAGATCGTCCGCGTCACCATCCTCGGCCGCGACCGCCCCACCGTGCAGGTGATGGCGGACCGGGCCGACGGGTCGCTGATCGCTGTCGAGGATTGCGAGCGGATCAGCCGGGCGATCGGCGCCGTGCTCGACGTCGACGACCCGATGCCGGGCGCCTGGTCGCTCGAGGTGAGCTCCGCCGGCATCGACCGGCCGCTCACCCGTGTGAAGGACTGGAACCGCTTCGCCGGCCACCTGGCGCGGGTGGACATGGCGATCCCGGTCGGCGGCCGCCGGCGTTTTTCCGGCACCGTGCTGGGGGCCGACGCGCGCGCAGCACGGCTCCGGATCGATGACGGGTCGGACGTGGCGCTGCCGCTCGCCGACATACGCCGCGCCAAGCTCGTCCTCACTGACGAACTGATTGCCGCTTCCGCCCCGCCCGAAGCGGGCGAGGCGCCCCGCCCGCCGATGGCGGGCAAAGTGCACTGACTGAACGCGAGGACCACGACCATGGACACCGCAGTCTCCCGTCCCGAACTCCTGCTCGTCGCCGACGCGGTGGCGCGGGAGAAATCGATCGATCGCGACGAAGTGCTCGAGGCGATGGAGCAGGCCATCCAGAAGGCCGGCCGCGCGAAATACGGGCACGAGAAGGACATCCGCGCGGTGATCGACCGGCGCACCGGCGACGTGCGCCTGTCGCGCTGGACCGAGGCGGTCGAGACCGTCGAGAACGAAGAGACGCAGATCCCGCTGCACATTGCGAAAAAGTTCAAGCCGGACATCGAGCTCGGCCAGCACCTGATCGATCCGCTGCCGCCGATTGATTTCGGGCGGATCGCGGCGCAGACGGCCAAGCAGGTGATCGTCCAGCGGGTGCGCGAATACGAGCGCAAGAAGCAATTCGACGAGTTCAAGGACCGCGTGGGCGAGATCATCAACGGCACGGTCAAGCGCACCGAATACGGGAACCTGATGGTCGAGCTGGGGCGGGCCGAAGCGCTGCTGCGGCGTGACGAGCTGATCCCGCGCGAGGCCTTTCGCAACGGCGACCGCGTGCGGGCCTATATCTATGACGTGCGCGAGGAGCCCCGCGGCCCGCAGATCTTCCTCAGCCGCACGCATCCGGCGTTTCTCGCCAAGCTGTTCGCGCAGGAGGTGCCGGAAATCTACGACGGCATCATCGAGATCAAGGCTGTCGCTCGCGACCCGGGCAGCCGCGCCAAGATGGCGGTCATCTCGCGCGACAGCTCGATCGACCCGGTCGGCGCCTGCGTCGGCATGCGCGGCTCGCGCGTCCAGGCGGTGGTGCAGGAGCTGCAAGGAGAAAAAATCGACATCATTCCCTGGTCCAGCCAGGAGGCGACGTTCGTGGTCAACGCGCTGGCCCCCGCCGAGGTCACCAAGGTGGTGATGGATGAGGAGGCCGGGCGCGTCGAGGTGGTGGTGCCGGACGAGCAGCTATCGCTCGCGATCGGCCGCCGCGGCCAGAACGTGCGCCTCGCCTCGCAGCTGACCCGCTGGGACATCGACATCCTCACGGAAGCCGAGGAGAGCGAGCGCCGACAGGAGGAGTTCCGCCGCCGCACCGGGCTGTTCGTCGAGGCGCTCGACGTCGACGACGTGATCGCCGGCCTGCTGGTGACCGAGGGCTTCAACACGGTGGAAGAGCTCGCCGAGGTGCCCCCCGAGGAGCTCGCCGATATCGAGGGCTTCGACGAGACGGTGGCCGAGGAGCTGATCCGCCGCGCCGACGGGTTCCTCGCGCGCCGCTACGAGGAGCTGAACGAGAAGCGCGTCGAGCTGGGCGTGACCGACGAGGTCGCTTCGTTCGAGATTTTTTCCCCGCAGATGCTGATCGCGCTCGGTGAGAAGGGCGTGAAGACGCTGGATGATCTGGCGGACCTCGCCGGCGACGAACTTGTCGAAATCCTCGGCAAGGACGCGATGGACGAGGAGCAGGCGAACGAGGTCATCATGGCCGCGCGCGCCCACTGGTTCGAGGGCGAGGGGGGTGCGGCGACGTCCGGCGCCGAGACGGAAATGGCCGAGACGATCGACCCGGACGAGGTGCCGGCCGAGGACGACGACGCCGACATGGCTGAAACGGTCGATCCGGACGCGCCGGCCACCGAGGACGACGACGTTGATCTGATCGAGCCCGAGACCCATGGCGAGGAGCCCTCTCACGCCTGACGCCACCGCATCGGTCGTGGACTTTGCGTCCGCGCCGGACCGCGGCAACGCCGTACCCGCGTCGGACGAAGCTGCCGCGCCCGGGTTGGACGACGTCCACGCCGCGCCCGTGCCGGACGATGTCCATGCCGCGTCCGTGCCGGACGATGTCCATGCCGCGTCCGTGCCGGACGATGTGCACGCTGCGTCCGTGCCGGACGATGTGCACGCTGCGTCCGTGCCGGACGACGCGGACGACGACCAGCTCGAGCGCGGTCCCGAACGCCGCTGCATCGTCACGCGCGTGTCCGGTCCGCGCGCGGCGATGCTGCGTTTCGTGGTGGGGCCGGGCGACGTGATCGTGCCCGACATCCTGGCAAAGCTTCCGGGGCGGGGAATCTGGTTGAGCGCGTCCCGCGATGTGCTAGAAACCGCGCGGAGCAAAGGTGCCTTCTCGCGCGCTGCACGACGCCGCGTCACCGTTCCCGCCGACCTCACCGCGATCGTCGAGACCGCTCTGACCCGTCGGGTGGGCGAGCTCATCGGTCTCGCACGTCGTGCGGGGCAGGTGGCGTTCGGGTTCGTGCGCGCCCGCGAGGTGATCGCGTCCGGCCGGTGCGGCCTGGTCGTGCAGGCATCGGACGGAAGTGCCGACGAGTGCTCTCGCCTCCTCTCGGGGGCGGGAGATCTGAAGGTTGTTATGCCGCTGAATGCAGCGGCGCTGGGCGTGGCCTGTGGCCATGACCATATAGTCCATGTGGCAATCACCCCGGGCCGGCTGGCAGGCGTGATCGCCGTCGAAGCGGAGCGTCTCGCAGGCGTCAGGTCAGCGGGAACGTCACGCGAACAGGTTTCTAGACGGGCGGGTGTATGAGCGACAGCAAGGACCAGGATCAGGGCAAAGGGCGCTTGTCGCTTCGGCCGGGACGGCTTGAGCTGGGGCGGACCGTGAATGCCGGATCCGTGCGGCAGAGCTTCAGCCATGGCCGCTCGAAAGTGGTCGAGGTCGAGGTTCGCAAGAAGCGTGGGCCGGTTCCGGGAGCACCTGGTGCGCCGGCACCGTCGGGTGGCGCGCGTTCGCCGGCCGCGGGGCGTCCCGCAGGGGCCGGCCGCGCGCTGACCGCGAGCGAGCTTGCGACCCGCCAGCGCGTGCTCGATCAGGAGCGGATCGAGGCCGCCAAGCGCGAAGTCGAGCGCCGCGAGCAGGAGAAGATTTCCATTCTTTCGGCCGCCGAGGAAGCGCGGCGCCGCGAGGAAGATCAGCGCCGCGCCGCCGAAGAGGAGGCCCGCGATGCCGCCGATGCCGAGCGCCGTGCCCGCGAGGAACAGCAGGTCACCGGCGCCGACGCGGTGGTCCAGGCGGCAGCGCCCGGGCTGCGCATCGTCGAGCAGCCGAAGAAGCCGATCGTGCGCACCGCGCCCGGATCCGCGGCGCCTGCTTCTGCCACGCCCGCGAATGCCGAAACGCTGCGCCTGCGCGCGCGCACCGAGGAGGACGACGGCGTGCGTCGTCCTGGCGCCGTCGCCCGCAAGCCGGGGGCTGCGATGCCCGCCCGCCGCCCGCCCGCGGTGGTGCCGAAGAAGGGCCTCGACGCCCGTCGCGGCGGCCGTATCGACGTGCAGGCCGCGATCGAGGGTGACGACGACAAGACGCGTTCGCTCGCCTCCGTCCGTCGTCAGCGCGAGCGCGACCGGCGCCAGCAGGAGCTCGAGCGGCTCCGTGCCGACGGCGTGCGCCACGTGCGCGACGTGATCCTGCCCGAGACCATCTCGGTGTCCGAGCTCGCCAACCGCATGGCAACCCGCATCCCCGATGTCGTGAAGTCGCTGATGCGCATGGGCGTGATGGCGACGCCGGCGCAGATCATCGACGCCGACACCGCCGAGCTGGTGATCCAGGAATTCGGCCATCGCGTGCGCCGCGTCTCGGAGAGCGACGTGGAGCTCGGAATCGTGGGCGAGGTCGACGAGGACGTCGATCTTCTCACGCGGCCGCCGGTGGTGACCGTGATGGGCCATGTCGACCACGGCAAGACCAGCCTGCTCGACGCGCTCCGCTCGGCCGATGTGGCACGCGGCGAGGCGGGCGGCATCACCCAGCATATCGGCGCCTACCAGGTCGAGATGGCGACGGGCGAGCGCATCACCTTCATCGACACGCCGGGCCACGAGGCGTTCACCGCCATGCGCAGCCGCGGCGCGCAGGTGACCGACATCGTGGTGCTCGTGGTTGCGGCCGATGACGGCGTGATGCCGCAGACGATCGAGGCGATCCGCCATGCTAAGGCGGCCCATGCGCCGGTGATCGTGGCGATCAACAAGATGGACCTGCCCGGGGCCAACCCGGACCGCGTCCGCCAGGAGCTGCTCCAGCACGAGATCGTGGTGGAAAGCATGGGCGGCGAGACGCAGGACGTCGAGATCTCGGCGACCAAGAAGATGGGCCTCGACAAGCTTGCCGAGGCGATCGCGCTGCAGGCCGAGATTCTCGACCTGCGCGCCAATCCGGAGCGTGCGGCCGAGGGCACGGTGGTGGAGTCGCGGCTCGATCGTGGCCGCGGCCCGGTCGCGACCGTGCTGGTCCAGCGCGGCACGCTCAACACCGGCGACATCGTGGTGGCCGGCGCCGAATGGGGCCGCGTGCGCGCGATGCTCGACGACCACGGGCGCCAGCTGAAGGAGGCGGGGCCGTCGGCGCCCGTCGAGCTGCTCGGTCTGTCGAGCGTGCCGGGGGCCGGCGAGCCGTTCGTGGTCGTGGAGAACGAGGGGCGCGCGCGGGAGATCTCGGAATTCCGGCAGCGCAAGGTCCGCGACAAGGTGGCGGCTGGGGCCACCGCCGCGCGCGGCACGCTCGACCAGATGCTCGCCCGCATCCAGGCCGGCGCGCAGAACGAGGTGGCGCTGATCGTCAAGGCCGACGTGCAGGGCAGTGCCGAAGCGCTGACGGCGACGGTCCAGAAGCTCGAGCACGAGGAGGTCAAGGTCCGCGTGCTGCTCGCCTCCGTGGGGCAGATCACGGAGAGCGACATCCAGCTCGCCCGCGCGTCGAACGCGGTGGTGATCGCGTTCAACGTGCGCGCCACCAGCCAGGCGCGCGAGATGGCGCAGCGCGACGGCGTCGACATCCGCTACTACTCGATTATCTACCAGGTCTCGGACGACATCGAGCAGCTGGTGCGCGGCAAGATCGCGCCGAAGCACCGCGAGAAGTTCCTGGGCTATGCCGAGATCCGCAAGGTCTTCGACATCACCAAGACGGGCAAGGTTGCGGGCTGCATGATCACCGAAGGCGTGGTCAAGCGCGGCTGTGGCGTGCGACTGCTGCGCGAAGGCGTCGTGGTGCACCAGGGCGAGCTGTCGCAGCTCAAGCGCTTCAAGGACGATGTCCGCGAAGTGGCGCGCGGCTACGAGTGCGGGTTGTCGTTCGCCGGCACCAGCGATCTGCGCGAAGGCGACATGGTCGAGTGCTACGAGATGGAGCTGGTCCCTGCGTAAAGGGGGGCCGGCCTGATGGCCGGGCGCCCCGCCCGGGCGCATGCGGGGGCGCCGTCGCAGCGGCAGCTTCGCGTGGCCGAGGAGATCCGCCACGTGCTGGCGGATGTTTTTACGCGGGCGGAGTTCCGGGATCCGGCGCTGTCGGGGACGCATATCACGGTGGCCGAGGTGCGGCTGGGGCCGGACCTGAAGCATGCGACCGCGTTCATCTCGCTGCTCGGGCGCGAGGACGTGCGGCCGATCCTGCCGGCGTTGAAGCGGGCGGTGCCTTACTTGCGCGGGCAGATGGCGAAGTCGCTGCGGTTGCGGATGGTGCCGGATCTGTCGTTCCAGCCTGATACGGCGATCGAGTATGCGACCCATGTCGATGAGCTGATGCGGGCGCCTGAGGTGGCGCGTGATCTGTATGCGGGAGACAAAAGGCCAGGGGCTCTGCCCCTGGACCCCGCTAAGGGCAGTCGCCCTTAGAACCGATTCGTTTAAGTATCGGGGATCCAAGGGGTGACTACCCCTTGGCGGGTCCAGGGCAGAGCCCTGGTCTTCTTTCAGTCTGGCGCGCTGAGCTCCGCGTTAACGTGGTCGTAGTGCTTCGCCACTAGCCGAGGCACTGCGACCCAAGCGCAGACCAGAAGCGCCGCAATCACGGCCACCGCAGCCGATGCCCGGGCCAGCGAGAGTTCTCGTCGCGGCATGGTCACCGGGAGAAAGACCAGGATCGGTAGGAAATACCGGCCCTGTACCCCGTCGACGCGCGCGGCCCCGACCGGCGTCCAGTTCAGATAGAGCGCCCCGAACACCGCGCCCGTCGCCAGGATGAGCGTCGCCCAGGCCAGCACGATGTCCCAGGACGGGGCTGCGCTGCGCCAGCGCGCCGACAGCACGGTCGCGGCCACGCAAGCGGTGCCGCATGCCAGCCACAACCAGGCAGGGATCGGCAGCGTGAGCCAGCCGAGGACGCCCGCGATCTGGTGCAGGTAGTTCACGCCATCGGCGCCGAGCGTGTTGAGCGCGATCGGGACGATGCGCCCGGGATCGTGGGCGAGGAAGCGGAGCTGGGCCGCGCCGAAGGGCCGCATCGCCGGGGCCGTCGCGGCGAACAGGGACGCGACGCCGAGCCGTAGCCAGAGGATCGCCACCGCGAGCGCGAGCGCGGTGGCGGCCACGCCTCCCCGGCGCGCGCGCGTCCGCCACGCCAGGATCGCCGGCAGAGCGCCGAGTGCGAGATACGGCATCCGCGCTGCCGCCAGCGCGCCCAGCAGCAGGCCGAGACACGCCCAGCCTGCCACGCCGCGGCGTTCGGGCTCGCGGGTGAGCAGGGATGCGCACAGGGCAGCGGTCGCGATCAGCAGCGCGTCCTGGTTCGCCGAGCCGAACAGCGACAGCGTCATGGGGAGTGCCAGCAGCACGGCGAGCACGGGTGCGCCGGAGGCGGCCCCGGCGATCGCCGCCGCGCCGATCGCGCTGGCCGCGACCGCGTTGACGAAGCGCACGACGCGCAACGTCGCGACCACGCGGGTCCGCAGCAGGCGCCCGGCATCGATCGCCAGCGCCGCCGGAAGATAGAACATGGGCGGGTAGATCGCGGTGTTGCCGAAGAAGATTCTGGCGGTGGGCGGGCCCCAGCGGAGGGACGCCGCCCGACGCAGGGCCGCGCGGTCGCCCGCGGGTTGGGCTGCGAACCGGATGGCGTTGAAGGGCTCGGAGGCGGCCACCGCGTGCGCGGGCAGTTTGCCCCCGAGGAACGCGCCCGCCCAGTGCCCTGCCACGAGGCCGCCCTGGCCGACCTGGATCGCGCGGAAGAAATGGGCGGACTCGTCGGCTACCTGGAACGGCGGTGTCACGACGGCCAGGCGGAGTGCCAGCGGCAGGGCCAGCAGCAGGTAGAGCAGGGCCAGCGCGCGCGGCAAGGCGACCTAGGTTGCGAGGTCGCGCGGGGCGGGTGCGAACACGCGCCGGGCGAGCCGTCCCAGCAGCAGGATCAGCAGCAGCGTGCCGGCAGCACCCAGGCCCACGAGTGCCAGGTCGAGGATGCGTCCGTCCGGCGATGCCGTCGCGCCGAACAGGGAGAAGCCGCGCCGCGCCAGGCGCCCGAGGGCCACGTAGCCCAGCAGCGGCGGCAGCGACATGCATGTGCCGAGCATGTAGGTCGAGGGTGCCAGCGAGGTGAGGCCGAGCGCGTAGCTGGTCAGCGCGAACGGCATCACCGGCGAGATGCGCAGGAGGCAGACGAGCCGCCAGCCCTCGGCGGCCACCGCCGCGTCGAGGCGCTGCGCCCGCGGCGACCGCCCGATCGCGCGCATGACCCAGGGGCGGAACACGGAGCGGCTGGCGCCGAAGGCGAGGATCGCGCCGAGCAGCACGGCGGCGGCGGCGAGCGCGAAGCCCTGGGGGATCCCGTAGAGCAGGCCGGCCGCGATCGCCGGGATCGAGGCGGGCAGCACGCCGCAGAGTGCGGCGAGGAGCTGGATCGCGAAGGCGATCAGCCAGCTCGCCCGGCCATGCGCCTGCTCGAATGCGACGAAGCGGGCCAGCAGCGCCTGCATGCCGCCCGGCTGGAGCCTCGTGCCGAGCGTGCCGGCGGCGATGCACAGGACGAGGAAGGCGGCCAGCGCGGCGGCCGCCACCAGGCGCTTGCGTTCGGGTGCGGTCATTGGCCTCCCTTGCGCTCAAATGGGTCGCGCTCGAACAGGGCGTTCCGGCGCAGGCCCGACTGGTGCAGGCGGTACTGGGCGGCGGTCTGCAGCACGCCCATGCCGTAGACGATGCTGCGGCGGAGGTTGATCGAGGAGGCTTCGGGGAAATACTTGGTGGGGCAGGAGATCTCGCCCACCCGGAAGCCGCGTTGCAGGGCCAGCGCCAGCATCTGGTTGTCGAACACGAAATCGTCCGAGCAGCGGGCCAGCGGCAGGGCTTCGAGCACGGTGCGCGTCCAGGCGCGGTAGCCGGTGTGGTATTCGGAAAGCTTGGCACCCATCAGGATGTTCTGGGCCAGCGTGAGCACGCGGTTGGCCACGTATTTGTAGCGCGGCATGCCGCCGATCAGCGCGCCGCGGCCGAGGATGCGGGACGCGATCACGGCGTCGTAGTGGCCCGAGGCGAGCATGGCGGCCATCGCGCGCAGCAGGCGCGGGCTGTACTGGTAGTCGGGGTGGAGCATGACGACGTAGTCGGCGCCGCGGGCCAGGGCGGCGGCGTAGCAGGTCTTCTGGTTGCCGCCGTAGCCGAGATTGTTGTCGTGGGTGATGACGTGGAGGCCGAGCTCGTGGGCCAGGGCCACGGTGCCGTCGCGGCTGGCGTCGTCGGTGAGGATGATGTCGTCGACGAGGTCGCGGGGGATCTCGGCACAGGTGCGCTCGAGGGTGCGTTCCGCGTTGTACGCCGGCAGGACGACCGCGACTTTTTTCCCGTCGAGCATGGGGGCGAGGCCTAGTCAGGGAAGGGAAGAAGAGCAAGGGGCGTCACGCCGCAGGCGTGCTCCGCACGAGGCCCTTGACCCCGTCAAAGGCAGCGCCTTTGAAATCCATTCATAAAGAGGGGTCTGGGGTGTCATGCCGGAGGCGTGCTTCGCACGACACCCCAGCGGGTCCAGGGCAGAGCCCTGGAAGAAAGGGTGCGTTTTGACGGCAGCGTGCATCATTGTCGCAGCAGGCCGCGGCAGGCGTTTCGGCGGGTCCGTTCCGAAGCAGTATCGGATGCTTGGGGGCGTCGCCGTGCTCCGCCACACGGTTGTGGCGTTCCTCGGTCATGCCGAGATCGCGCATCTGCGGGTGGTGATCAACCAGGACGATTTGGGCCTCTACGAGGCGGCGCTGGCCGGGCTTGATGTCGCCCCGCCCGTGTTTGGCGGTGAGACGCGGCAGGACTCGGTGCGGCGCGGGCTCGAGAGCCTGGCCGACGCCGCACCCGACCGCGTGCTGATCCATGACGGCGTGCGGCCGTTCGTGGCCGCCGGGACGATCTCGGCGGTGCTGGCGGCACTCGACGCGCATGGTGCGGCGCTGGCCTGCGTCGCGGTGCCCGACACGCTGAAGCGGGCGCGCGACGGGGTGGTCGAGGCGACGATCGACCGGACCGGGGTGTGGCGCGCGCAGACGCCGCAGGGGTTCCGGTTCGACGAGATCCTGGCGGCGCATCGGGCGGCCGCTCTGGACCCGGCGCTGGCCGACCTGACCGACGACACCCAGCTCGCCGAGCGGCGCGGGATGTCGGTGGCGGTGGTCGAGGGCCACGAGGACAATTTCAAGATCACCACCGAGCCCGACCTCGCCCGGGCGGAGCGCCTGCTCGCCCTTCTGCGGTGAGGACACCCAACCGTTGAAAAAGCGGGGAAGACCGATCGACGGCTGGCTGGTGCTCGACAAGCCGTACGGGATGGGCAGCACGACCGCGGTGGCGCGGGCGCGACGGATGTTTGACGCGCGCAAGGCGGGGCATGGGGGGACGCTCGATCCGCTGGCGACGGGGATCCTGCCGATCGCGTTCGGGGCGGCGACCAAGACCGTTCCGTTCGTGATGGACGGGGCCAAGCTCTACCGGGTCACGGTGCGGTTCGGCGAGAGCCGCACGACCGACGACGCGGAGGGCGAGGTGCTGGAGCGCTCGGACGCGCGCCCGACCGATGCCGCCATCGGGGCCGCGCTGGCGGCGTTCCGGGGCGAAATTCTTCAAACTCCGCCGATCTTTTCGGCGCTGAAGGTCGAGGGGCGTCGCGCCTATGACCTCGCCCGCGCGGGCGAGACGGTGGTGCTCGCACCGCGGCCCGCGCGGATCGACCGGTTCGAGCTGTTGGATCGGGTGGACGCGGAGCTGGCCGTGTTCGAGGTGGAGTCCGGCAAGGGCGTGTACATGCGGAGCCTGGCGCGCGACCTGGCCCGCGCCGTTGGCACGGTCGGCTACGTGGCAGGGCTGCGCCGCCTGCGCTGCGGGCCGTTCACCGAGCGACAATCGATTTCGCTGGACAAACTCGCGACCGCGGCGGACAACGCGCACGCTTCTCTGGACCTGCTTCTCCCGATCGCGACCGCGCTGGCCGACATCCCGGCGCTGGCCCTGAACGCGGAGGAGGCAGGCGGCCTGATGAACGGACGTGCCCTTCCGGCAGCCCTCATCGCAGGCCGCATTCCTGAGCTCGTCGCGAGCCGATCTGGCCTCGTCCGGGCCATGGCGGGAGAGCGCGTTCTGGCCCTCTGCCGCCTGGAAGGCGGCTGGCTCAAGCCGGAGCGCCTGATCCAACCCCCAATCGGAGAACATGACGATGTCGATCACGGCGGAGCGCCGGACGGCGCTCATTGGTGATTACAAGACGGGTGCCACCGATACCGGCAGCCCGGAAGTGCAGGTGGCGATCCTGAGCGAGCGGATCGGCAACCTCACCGAGCACCTCAAGACCCATGCCAAGGATTTCCATTCGCGGCGTGGCCTGCTGATGCTGGTGGGTCGCAGGCGGCGCCTGCTGGACTACCTCAAGAGGAAGGATCAGGGCCGTTACGAGGGCCTGATCGGACGGCTCGGCCTGCGCCGCTAGTCGGCCCGACGTCCAAGGAATGAGGCGGAAGCGATCGTGCTTCCGCCGGACGCCCGCTTGCGGGAGGAAGACGTAGATGCGCCGGACCGGATGGACCCTCCTCCGGCACGGCGTTTCAGGTGACGTGGGACCCTGTCGGGTTGCCCATGCCGTCCGAGACGCCGGCGACCGGCCTGTTTTCCTCTCCTGTCGGGCCAGGAAGGATTGATGAATGTTCGAGAACTATTTCCGCAAAGAAATCGCGTGGGGCGGCCGCAAGCTGGTGCTGGAGACCGGCAAGATGGCGCGCCAGGCCGACGGCGCCGTGCTGGTGAGCTACGGCGACACGATCGTGCTGTGCACGGCGGTGGGCGTGAAGACCGCGAAAGCGGGGCAGGATTTCTTCCCGCTGACCGTGAACTACCAGGAGAAGACCTACGCGGCCGGCAAGATCCCGGGCGGGTTCTTCAAGCGCGAGGGCCGGCCGACCGAGGCCGAGGTGCTGAACTCGCGGCTGATCGACCGGCCGATCCGGCCGCTGTTCCCGCCAAATTTCCGCAACGAGGTCCAGGTCGTGGCGACCGTGCTCAGCCATGATCTCGAGAACGACCCGGCGGTGGTGGCTCTGATCGGCTGCTCGGCGGCGCTGACGCTGTCCGGCATCCCGTTCTTCGGCCCGATCGCGGCGGCCCGCGTGGGCTACGCGGATGGCGGGTACATCCTCAATCCCACGGGCGCCCAGGTGAAGGAGGGGTCGCTCGACCTCGTCGTCGCCGGCACCGAAGAGGGCGTGCTGATGGTGGAGAGCGAGGCGCGCGAGCTCACCGAGGAGGTGATGCTGGGCGCCGTGACGTTCGGCCACACGCAGTTCCAGCCGGTGATCCAGGCGATCATCGCGCTCGCCGAGCACGCGGCCCGCGAGCCGTGGACGATCGCCGAGGAGACCGAGGAGCACCGCGCTTTGAAGGCGCGTGTGGACGCGGTGGCGCGCGCCTCGATCGCGGAAGCCTACAAGGAGCGCGTCAAGCAGGCGCGGGTCGAGCGCGTGGGTGCGGCCAAGAAGGCGGCGGTCGCCCAGCTGGTGTCCGAGGGGCTCGACGCGGAAAAGGCCAAGCCGCTGTTCAAGGCGCTGGAGGCGGACGTGGTCCGCGGCGACATCCTGGAGACGGGCCTGCGCATCGACGGGCGCGACACGAAAACCGTGCGGCCGATCGTGGCCGAGGTCGGCGTGCTGCCGCGGGCGCATGGCTCGGCGCTGTTCACCCGTGGCGAGACGCAGGCGCTGTGCGTGGCGACGCTGGGCACCGGGCAGGACGAGCAGATCATCGACGCGCTCGAGGGCGAGTACCGGCAGCACTTCATGCTGCACTACAATTTTCCCCCGTTCTCGGTGGGTGAGGCGGGGCGGATGGGTTCGCCTGGGCGTCGCGAGATCGGGCACGGCAAGCTCGCCTGGCGCGCGCTGCGGCCGCTGCTGCCGGCCAAGGAGGCGTTCCCCTACACGATGCGCGTGGTCTCCGAGATCCTGGAGAGCAACGGGTCGTCGTCGATGGCGACCGTGTGCGGCACGTCGCTGGCGCTGATGGACGCGGGCGTTCCGCTCAAGAGCCCGGTGGCCGGCATCGCCATGGGGCTGATCAAGGAGGAGCGCGGCTACGCGGTGCTCTCCGATATCCTCGGCGACGAGGACCATCTCGGCGACATGGACTTCAAGGTGGCCGGCACCGAGCAGGGCATCACCGCGCTGCAGATGGACATCAAGATCACGTCCATTACGCCGGAGATCATGAAGGTCGCGCTGGAGCAGGCGCGCGAGGGGCGGATCCATATTCTTGGCGAGATGAGCAAGGGGCTGGCAGGGGCGCGTTCCGGCGTGTCGAAGACCGCGCCGCAGATCACCACGATCACGGTGCCGAAGGAAAAAATCCGCGAGGTCATCGGCACGGGCGGCAAGGTCATCCGCGACATCGTGGAGACCACCGGCTGCAAGATCGACATCGAGGATGACGGCACGATCAAGATCGCGGCGACTTCGACCGAGCAGGCGCAGCTGGCGATCGACCGGATCCGCGGGATCGTGGCGGAGCCGGAGATCGGCGTGATCTACGTGGGCAAGGTGGTCAAGACGGCCGATTTCGGGGCGTTCGTGAACTTCCTGGGCGCGCGCGACGGGCTGGTGCATATCAGCGAGCTCACGCAGGGCAGGGTGAACAAGACGGGGGACGTGGTGTCCGTGGGCGACGCCGTGCGCGTCAAGGTCATGGGCTTCGACGACCGCGGCAAGGTGAAGCTCTCGATGAGGGTGGTGGACCAGGCCACGGGTGCCGATATCTCCGACCAGGTCGGGCCCAAGGGCGGCGGCCGTCGCGTGGAAGAGGCGGTCGAGTAGACCGCCACGACGTCAAAAGGACGCCGATGAAGGCTCTCAACTCCATCCGCATGGGTGGCGTCGACCTCCTGCCCCTCGTCGAAGGGGGGAAGGGGGTCGCCGTCTCCAACGGCATCACGGCCGGGCACTGGGCGGCGGCCGGTGGTGCCGGCACGTTCAGCGCGGTCAATCCCGACAGTTATGACGAGCAGGGGCATGTTGTACCCCAGCTCTACGAGACGCGGACGCGGCGGGACCGGCACGAGGAGATGGTGCGGTTCGCGATCTCCGGCGGGATCGCGCAGGCGCGCCGAGCCTACGATATTGCCGCGGGACGGGGACGGGTGCACGCCAACATCCTGTGGGAAGCAGGCGCGGCCGAGCGGGTGATTACCGGGGTGCTCGAAGGGGCGCGCGGGCTGATCAACGGGCTGACCTGCGGGGCGGGCATGCCCTACCGGCTGGCGGAGATCGCGCAGCGGTTCGGGGTGCACTACTACCCGATCGTGTCCTCGGCGCGGGCGTTCAACGCGCTGTGGCGGCGGGCGTATCACAAGGCGGCGGACCTGCTGGGCGGCGTCGTCTACGAGGATCCGTGGGTTGCGGGCGGCCATAACGGGCTGTCCAACACCGAGGACCCGAAGGTGCCGGAGGATCCGTTTCCACGGGTGCTGGCGCTGCGTAAGCAGATGCGCGAGTTCGGGCTGGGCGAGACGCCGATCATCATGGCCGGCGGGGTATGGTGGCTCGAGGAGTGGGAGCATTGGATCGACAACCCGGAGCTCGGGCCGATCGCCTTCCAGTTCGGCACGCGGCCGCTGCTGACGCGGGAGAGCCCGATCTCGGACGCTTGGAAGCAGCGCCTGCTGACGTTGAAGAAGGGCGATGTGCTGCTGCAGCGGTTCAGCCCCACGGGGTTCTACTCGAGTGCGGTCAACAACGACTTTCTGCACGACCTGATCGGGCGGTCGGAGCGCCAGGTGGCGTACGCCGCCGAGGCGGTGGGCGAGCACGCGGCGCCCTACGAGATCGGCATTCGCGGGCGGCAGGTGTTCCTGGCGCCGGCGGATCTCGAGCGGGTGCGGGCTTGGGAGCAGCAGGGGTTTACCGAGGCGCTGCGCACGCCGGACACGACGCTGGTGTTCGTCACACCCGCGCGCGCGGCCGAGATCCGCGACGACCAGATCGCCTGCATGGGGTGCCTGTCGGAATGCCGGTTTTCGAACTGGAGTGAGAACGGGGTGTCCAACAGCAACGGGCGGAAGGCGGATCCGCGGTCGTTCTGCATTCAGAAGACGCTGCAGGATGTGGCGCATGATCTGACGGCGCCCGAGGCGCCGGACCGGAATTTGATGTTTGCGGGGACGAGTGCTTATCGGTTCGGGATTGATCCGTTTTACTCGAACAACTTCGTTCCCACCGTGAAAGAACTGGTGGAGCGAATTGTGACGGGAAGGTGAGGAAGGTTGGGGCTTTGCCCCAAACCCCACCAGGATCGTGTCGATCCTGGACCTCCAATTGTTTGGGTCCAGGGGTTAGCTCCTGGCGGGGTGTTCGGTAGAGCCCGCTTCTTACTTTTTGAGCCGGAATGCCGGTTCGCCCGGTGTCCCATGGAACGGCGTGTTGAGCCCCAGCACCGTTTCGGAACCGCCCATGTAGAGCACCCCATCCGGCGCCATCTGCCGCGCGATGCCGCTGAGCACGCGCGCTTTCGTGGGCTGATCGAAATAGATCAGCACGTTGCGGCAGAACACGACGTCGAACCGGCCAAGCGGGGCCGGGTCGTCGAGCAGGTTCCAGTTGCGGAACGAGGCGGCGTCGCGCAGCGGGGCCTTGATCTGCCAGCCCGCATCGCCGCGGTCGAAATGCTTCACCAGCATCTGCACGGGCAGCCCGCGCTGGATCTCGAAATGCGTGTAGGTGCCGAGGCGGGCGCGGGCAACCTGGGTGGGCGAGATGTCGGTGCCGAGGAGCTCGAACTGGCGCGTGCCGATGACCGGGCGCGCCTCGGCCAGCGTCATCGCCAGCGAGTAGAGCTCCTGGCCCGACGAGCAGGCGGCCGACCAGACGCGCAGGCGCTGGCCGGGGGCACGCGCCGCATGCAACGCAGGGAGGGCCACCTCGCGGAAATGCTTGAACGGCTTGTCGTCGCGGAAGAACAGCGTCTCGTTCGTGGTCATCGCGTCGACGATTTCGCCCGCGAGCGCATCCGGCGCGGTGCGGATGCGGCCGGCGAGCGCGTTCAGATCGGCGCAGCCGTTGCGGCGCATGATCGGCTCGAGGCGGCTCTCGAGCAGATAGAGCTTGCTGGCATCGAGCGCGATGCCCGAGCGCGCCTGGATCATGCGGGCCAGGACCTCGATCGTGGCAGCACTCGGCGACCCGGCCTTGGGTGCGGCGGCCTTGAGCGCGGCTGGCATGGGTGCGGCGGGGCGAAGGGTCGTGTTCATGTGCCGACCAACTCCGTGATTGCACCTGGAAGTTTTGCGAGGGGAAGGATGTCGCGGCAGAGCCCGGCCTGCGCGATGGCGCCGGGCATGCCCCACACGACGCTGCTCGCCTCGTCCTGCGCGATCGCCTCGCCGCCGTGCTCGATGACCTGGCGGGTGCCCAGCAGACCGTCGCGGCCCATGCCGGTGAGCATCAGCACCAGGACGCCGCCGCCGCATGCCTCGGCCGCGCTGCGCAGCATCGGGTCGACGGCGGGACGGCAGAAGTTCTCGGGTGGACCGTCGGAAATCTCGACGCGGAGCGCGGTTCCGTCGGCGCGGATCAGCATGTGGCCCTCGCCCGGAGCGACCAGGATGTGATCGCGCCGGAGCACGTCGCCGGTGCGGGCGACGCTGCAGGTCAGGCCGCGGAGATTGGTGATGTGCTCGGCGAGCAGCGGGATGAAGGTGGCCGGCATGTGCTGGGTGAGCACGACCGGGATGCGCAGGCGGGGCCCGAGTGCCTTGAAGAAGGTGAACAGCGCCTGCGGGCCGCCGGTCGAGCTGCCGATTGCGAGCAGCCGGTGGCGACCGCCCACGCGCGGTGCGCGGATCGCGACGGGCGCGGCGGGGCGCGGCGCCGCGGTCGGGGGGGCGGCCGGGAGCAGCATCCGGCGGCGCATCTGGCCGAGGCCGCGGATCTTGGCGAGCAGGTCGGTTGCGAACTGGGCGCTGCTGGCGACGGCCGAAGCGTCGGGCTTGGGCACGTAATCGGCCGCACCGAGATGCAGCGCCTGCAGCGAGATCGAGGCGCCGCGGCGTGTCAGCGTGGACGCCATCACGATCTTGAGGCGGCGGTCGAGCTCGAGCAGGCGCGGCAGGGCGGTGAGCCCGTCCATCACCGGCATTTCGATGTCGAGCACGATCACCTCGATCGGGTTGCTCGCGAGGTTCGCACGGACGAGGACCAGCGCCTCCTCGCCGTTGCGGGCCTGGCCCACGACCTCGATGCCGGGATCGCTGCGCAGGATGCGCAGAATCGCGCCGCGCACCACCAGGCTGTCGTCGCAGACGGCGACGCGGATGCGGCCGGCGGCAGGCGCCGGCACCGGACGTGCGGCGATGGCGGGCCGCGTCGCCAGGCTCATTGCAGGAGGCCCAACTGGCCGAGCTTGCCGAGCAGGATCTCCTCGTCGAACGGCTTCATGACGTATTCCTGGGCGCCGTTGTCGAGCGCTTCCATGATGCGGCCGAGCTCGCTCTCGGTGGTGCAGAAGATCACTTCGGGCTTGTCGGGCCCGAACTCCGCCCGCAACGCGCGGAGGAACTCGATGCCGGTCATCACCGGCATGTTCCAGTCGAGGATGATGAAGCGGGGCAGGCGCGCGCGGCAGGCGTCGAGTGCCACCTGGCCGTTCTCGGCTTCCGTGACTTCGACGCCGGCACCTTCGAGCACGCGGCGGGCGTATTTGCGGACGACGCGGCTGTCATCGACCACGAGCCCGTAGGAGTTCAGCATCGTCTCAGGCCGCCTGGGCTGCGAAGTTGAGGAGCCGCTCGGGATCGAGGAAGGCGATCAGGCCGTCATCCATCCGGTAGATGCAGGAGGCGAAGCTGCTCCACACGGCATCGAGCGAGGACGGGCTCTGCTCCCGGCGGTCGGAGGGCAGCTCGAGCACTTCGCGGACGTCATCGACCAGGAAGGCGTAGAGTGTGGACTGCTCCTCGACGACGATCGCGCGCTGGCGCGTGTTGTCCTGCGCGGTCTCCGTGCCGTGGCGCGGCAGGCGGCGACGGAGGTCGATCGCGGTGACGACGCGGCCGCGCAGGTTCAGATGGCCGGTGATCTCGGGCGGTGCCAGCGGCACCGGCGTGAGCTCGTAGCGGTCGAGGATGTCGCGCACCGGCCCGACCGGCAGCGCGCAAAGCTGGCCGTGCAGCGTGAACAGCACGCAGCAGGCGGTGCTGTATTCGGTCATGCCACTTCTCCCCAGGCGAACTCGTCGGCATTGGCGGCAGAGGGGGCGAACGCGCCGCCGGCGAGCGTTCCGGCCCAGGGCGGGCTCGCCTGGCTCAGCCAGTAGGCCTGGTCGATCACGTCGGTCGCACGTCCCGCGAGCACCGCGGTTCCCACCACGCCGGGCACGGTGGCCGAGAGCTCGACCACGATCTCGTCCTCGATGATGTCGACGATCTCCTCGACCATCAGGCCGACGCTGCGGCCGTTCTGGTGGAAGACGAGCACCGGCTGCTCGTCGCCGGCTCCTTCGGAGAGGGCGACGAGCGGCATCAGCCGGCCGCGATACTGCACGACGCGGGCGCCGAAACTGCCTTCGATCTCGCGGCGCTTGATCAGCTCGAGGCGTGCCACGGCATCGAGCGGCACGGCGTTGACGCCGTCGCCGGCGCGGAACAGCAGCATTTTGACCTTGGCGGCCGGTCGCGCCGCGATGGCCGGGGTCTGGGCGTGGGCCATCTTGCGCGTGGCGTCGAGGCCCACGGTGCGGGCGAGGCCGCCCGGATCGAGGATCATGATCACGGCGCCGTCGCCGAGGATCGTGTTGCCGCTGAACAAAGTGAGGTGGCGGAGCTGCTGGGCCACCGGCTTGACGACGATCTCCTCGGTGTCGAACACGTCGTCGACGCCGATGCCGAACATCCCGCCCGCCGCCTGCACGACCACGATCACGCCGGAATTGTCGTCCGCCTTGGGTTCGGCGAGACCGAGCACGGGGGCGAGTTCCACCAGGGGAAGCAGCTGGTCGCGGAGGCGGAGCATCTTGGTGCCGCCGATCCGATTGACGCAGACGGCACCCGGCTCGCCGCCGGCGCTGGCGCGGACGAGCTCGACCACGTTCAGCTGCGGAATGACGAAGCGCTCGCGGGCCGACTTCACGATCAGCCCGGACACGATCGCGAGCGTCAGCGGGATGCGGATCGAGAGCACCGTGCCCTCGCCAGTGACGCTGCTGATGTCGATCGTGCCGTTGATGCGCTCGATGTTGTTGCGCACGACGTCCATGCCGACGCCGCGGCCGGACACCGAGGTGATCTTCGCGGCGGTGGAGAAACCCGCCATGAAGATGAAGCGCTGGATCTGGCTCTCGCTCATGGCCGCGAGCTCGACCTCGGTCGCGAGACCGGACGAGAGCGCCTTGGCGCGGATGCGGTCGGTGTTGAGGCCGCGGCCGTCGTCGGAGATCTCGATCACGACGTGGCCGCCTTCGTGGAAGGCGCGGAGTGTCACGCGGCCGGCCTCGGGCTTGCCGGCGGCGCGGCGCTCGGCCGTGGTCTCCAGCCCGTGATCGGCGGCGTTGCGCACGACATGGGTCAGCGGGTCGCGGATCTGCTCGAGCACCTGGCGGTCGAGCTCGGTCTCGGCGCCGTGCATCTCGAGGTCGATCTGCTTGCCGAGCTCGACACCGAGGTCGCGGATCAGGCGGGGGAGCTTGTTCCAGGCGTTGCCGATGGGCTGCATGCGCGTCTTCATGACGCTGTCCTGCAGCTCGGAGGTCAGGCGCGAGAGGCGCTGCAGCGGCATCACCAGCGCGCTGTCGGCCTGGGTGCGGGAGAGCTGGAGCAGCTGGTTGCGGGTGAGCACGAGCTCGCCCACGAGCGTCATGAGACCTTCGAGCGTGTCGACGCCGACGCGGATGGTCTGGGCGAGAACCGCCTCGCCGCCTTTCGAGGCTTCCGGGGCTTTCGGGGCTGCCACGACCGGCGCTTCGACAGCATGAGGCTCGATGGCCGCCGGCGCGGGGACGGGCGCCTGAGTCTCGACTGCAGTCACCTTGGGCCGGGCGCTGCTGCGCTTCTTGCGGCGCGGCGCGGGTGCGGCAGGTGCGGCTTCCGCGAAGATCGCGTCGGCCATGTCGGTCGCGGAGCGGCCGCTCGGCGCGGCATCGCCGTCGGCGATCGCGCGCAGCTCGCCGATGAGAGACGAATCATCGCCCTCCGGCTCCGTGCCGCCGCTCTCGGTGATGCCGGCGACGATGCCCTTGATGCAGTCGATCGCCGCGAGAACGCGATCGACGATCGCGGGCGTGGCCACCAGCTCGCCGTCGCGGACGCGGCCGAGCACGTCCTCGGCGGCATGCGCCACGCGCTCGAGCCGGGACAGGCCGAGGAAGCCGCAGGTGCCCTTGATCGTGTGGACCTGGCGGAAGATCAGCGAGAGGGTGGCGGCGTCGTCCGGGGTGCGCTCGAGTGTCACGAGGGCGTTGTCCAGTTCGGCGAGGCCTTCGGACACCTCGGTCAGGAAGTCCGTGAGCAGTTCGTCCATGGGTGCAGCAATCCCGGTCCGTGTTTTGCGCGGCCGGCGCGATCGTTACGGCGGAGAGCCGAGAACGAGGAACCGGGACACAGCCGCATCATGCGCGGTGATCGCCAAGGAAAGATTAAACGGGAAGCCTGCCAGCGTCGAAGAGGGCAGCGTCGAAGAGGGCAGCGTCGAAGAGGGCCGCGGCGAATAGGGCGAAGGCGCGGGCGCGATGGCTGATCGCGTCCTTCTCGGCCGGCGTCATCTCGGCGAAGGAGCGTCGTTCGCCGGCGGGCACGAAGATCGGATCGTAGCCGAAACCGCCCGCACCCCGCGGCGGCCAGCACCAGGTCCCGTGGATCGCGCCTTCGAACACCGCGTCGGTGCCGTCCGGCCGGGCGATGGCGATGGCACAGTGGAAGGCGGCGCTCCGGTCGTCGCTGGCACCCGCCTCGTCGTGCACGCGACGCATCGCGGCGGTGAAATCGCGTGCGGGGCCGCCCCAGCGTGCCGAGAGCACGCCGGGCGCGCCGCCGAGGGAGGCGACCGCGAAGCCGCTATCGTCGGCGAGCGCCGGGAGGCCGGCGGCAGCGGCAGCGGCGCGGGCCTTGAGGCGCGCGTTGCCGCGGAAGTCGGGCGCGGTCTCGTCGGGTTCGGGGAGGCCGAGGTCGCCCGCGAGCAGCAGCTCGACGCCGAACGGGGCGAGCAGGGTCGCGAATTCGCGCAGCTTGCCGCGGTTGTGGCTGGCGAGCACGAGGCGGTCGCCCCGCACCAGCGGCGTCATGCGGCCAACGCCCGGGCGATCGTCTCGCGCTGCAGGGCGAACAGGCGCCCGGTCCCGGCGCGGGCGAGTTCGAGCATGCGCCCGAGCTCGTCCTCGGTGAACGGCGCGCCCTCGGCGGTGGCCTGCACCTCGACCAGGCCGCCGGCGTCGGTGAGCACGAAGTTGGCGTCGGCGCCGGCGCTGCTGTCCTCGCCGTAGTCGAGGTCGAGCAGAGCCGTGCCCGCGTGCAGGCCGCAGGACACGGCCGCGACCGCGCCGTGCAGCGGGACCACGGCGAGCAGGCCGGCCGCCACGCGGCGTTGCAGCGCGATCGCGAGGGCCACGTAGCCGCCGGTGATCGCGGCACAGCGCGTGCCGCCGTCGGCGTTGAGCACGTCGCAATCGACGGTGACCGTGAGCTCGCCCATCGCGCGGCGGTCGGTGACGGCGCGCAGGCTCCGGCCGACGAGGCGCTGGATCTCCTGGGTGCGGCCGCCTTGTTTCCCGCGCGCGGCCTCGCGGTCACCACGTTTGTGGGTGGCGCGCGGCAGCATGCCGTACTCCGCGGTGACCCAGCCTTGCCCGCTGTTGCGCAGGAAGGCGGGCAGGCGGGTCTCGACGGTGGCCGCGCACAGGACCTCGGTGCCGCCCATCCGGATCAGGCAGGAGCCCTCCGCATGGTGTGCGGCACCCGGTTCCATGGTGACCTGCCGGAGCTCGTCCGCCGCTCGACCCGATGAACGCATCGCCGCCCGCACTCCTCTCCGCGCGTGATCGTTGACCGGGCGCGCGCGCGCCCACATGTTTGCGCGGGGAACCATATGGACGACAACTCCTACGCGCCGCGGTCGCCACTTCCGCCCAGTCTCGATCAGCGCTCGGCGGCCATCTTCCGCGAGATCGTGGAGCAGTATGTCGAGACCGGCGACCCGGTCGGCAGCCGCACGCTCTCGCGCCGGCTGCCCATGCCGCTGTCGCCGGCGACCATCCGCAACGTCATGGCCGACCTCACCGAGGCGGGGCTGCTGTTCTCGCCGCACACGTCGGCGGGGCGCCTGCCGACCGAGAAGGGGCTGCGGCTGTTCGTGGACGGGTTGCTCCAGTTCGGGCAGCTGAGCGACGAGGAGCGCCGCACGATCACCCGTTCGCTCGAGGCGAGCGGCCGGTCGCTGCAGGACACGCTGTCGGATGCGTCCTCGATGCTGTCGGGCCTGTCGGCGGCGGCGGGGCTGGTGCTGGCGCCCAAGACGGACGGCGCGGTCAAGCATATCGAGTTCGTGGCGCTGGGGCACGGGCGTGCGCTGGTGGTGATGGTGGGGGCGGACGGCCAGGTGGAGAACCGGGTCATTGAGACGCCGCCGGGGCTGCCGCCGTCGGCGCTGGCGGAGGCGGGCAATTATCTGAACGCGCGGATCCTCGAAGGGCGGCCGCTCGGAGAACTGCGCGCCCTGGTGGCGGCCGACATGGCGGCGCATCGCTCCACGCTCGACGAGCTCGCGGCCGGCGTGGTGGCGAGCGGGTTGGCCACCTGGACCGAGGGCGGCCGGGGCGGGTCGCTGATCGTGCGCGGGCAGGGGCGGCTGCTGGCGGACGTCACCGAGGTGGAGCGGCTGTCGACGATCCAGCTGCTGTTCGACCGGCTGGAGACGCAGGAGACGATGCTGAAGCTGCTCGAGCTCGCGGAGCAGTCTGACGGGGTGCAGATTTTTATCGGGGCCGAGAACGGGCTGTTCGGGCTGTCGGGGATGGCGATGGTGGTGGCGCCGGCAAGGAATGCGACGAGCAACCGGATCGTGGGGGCGATCGGGGTGATCGGGCCGACGCGGTTGAATTATGGGCGGATTATTCCGGTGGTGGATTATACGGCAAGGGTGATCGGGCGGTTGATGGGATGAAGAAGATTGGGGCTTTGCCCCAAACCCCACCAGGATCGTGTCGATCCTGGACCTCCATGACTTAAAGTATGCAGGTCCAGGACTGCTTGTCCTGGTGGGGTCCAGGGGCAGAGCCCCTGGCCTTCTCAAAGCGCCCGCGCCTCCTCAGGCAGCATGATCGGAATACCCCCCCGGATCGGATAGGCCAGCCCCGCCTTCCGGCTGATCAGCTCCCCCGCCTCGCGATCATACTCCAGCGCCTCGCGCGTCACCGGGCACACCAGGATCGCCAGCAGCCGCGCGTCGAGCGTCTCGTCAGCTGACATGGCGGGGTCCTTCCTCGGTTTCGTGGCTGCCGATCGCCAGCAGGGCTTCCAGCTGGCCGGCGCGCTCCTTCTGGGTGGCGGCCTCCAGCAGAGCCTGCTTCTCGGCCTCCGAGAACGGGCATACCATGGCGAGTGTGGTGACCAGCGCGTCGTCGCCCATCCGCTCGATCGCGTCCCAGTTCGCGTCCAGGCCGCGGCGGGAGAAATACCGACGCAGCGCGTCGAGGAGCGAGGCACGCCGGAGCTCGAACGGTGCCGGCGGGGCCAGGTCGTCGAAGGCGGAGAAATCGGCGCAGACGCAGCGGAAGCCGTCATGCAGCGGCAGTTCGGCCACCACCGTGAAGCGGGCGATGCCCACCAGCTCGATGACGTAGCAGCCATCCTCGGTCTCGGCGAACGAGCCCACGCGGCCGAGGCAGCCCACGCGCTGGAAGCCGCCGCCGCGGGCCGGCTGGATCATGCCGAACATGCGGCCCTCGGCGAGGCTGGCATCGACCAGGTTCAGGTAGCGCGGCTCGAAGATGTTGAGTGGCAGGTGCCCGCGCGGCAGCAGCAGCGCGCGCGCGAGCGGGAAGATCGGGAACTCGGCCGGGAGATTGGCCGTGTTCCGCGGATCGGGCGCCTCGGCGCGCCGGTCTTCGGGCCAGAGGGCACGACGACGGGCGCCGGTGGATCGGTGACGATCGCTGGCCGTGACCGCCCCCTTAAGCGAACAGCAGCGCCGACATGCGTCGACGTGCCTTCAGGGCCACGGGGTCGTCGAACCCCCAGGCCTCGAACAGCTTGATCAGTTGGAGGCGGGCGGCACCTTCGTTCCAGTCGCGCTCGCGCCGGAGAATTTCGAGAAGTGCATCGGCGGCTTCTTCGCGGTTGCCGGTCGCATTGAGCGCCGTGGCGAGCTCGTAGCGCGCGGCGTGATCGGCGGCATCCGCCTCGATGCGGGTGCGCAGTGCCGCGAGGCCGGCGGTCGCCTGGCGCCCCTCGGCGGCGAGCGTCACTGCAGCGCGGGCACCGGCGATCTCGGCATGGCCGGCGATCTTGGCCGGTACCTGGTCAAGGGCGGCGAGCGCCTCGTCGTCGCGGCCCAGCGCCAGCAACGCGCGGGCGAGGCCGCCCCAGCCCTCGGGGTTCTCGGGCTCGGTCTCGAGTACGGCGGAGAAGATCGAGGCGGCCTCCTCGGCCTGGCCCTCGTCCAGGAGGCGCTTGGCCTCCGCCGCCATCTCGGCCGCCGGCATCGCACCTCCGGCGAGCTTCAGCAGGTTCTCGGCAAAGCGCTTGATCTCGCTTTCCGGCAGCGCACCCTGGAAGATGTCGGCGATCTGGCCCTGCCAGAAGGCGGCGACCGTGGGGATCGACTGCATGGGCAGGCCGAGCTGGCCGAGCTGGGCCACCAGCGCGCGATTGGCGTCGACGTCGATCTTGACGAGGCGCAGCCGACCGCCGGCGGCGGTGACGACCCGCTCGAGGGCGGGCGTCAGCGTCTTGCAGGGGCCGCACCAGGTCGCCCAGAAATCGACCAGCACCGGGACCTCGCGGGACGCGTCGATCACGTCCTCCATGAAGGTTGCCTGGCTACCGTCGGTGATGACGGGGACGTTTCCTGCGCCCGGAGGTGGCGGCGCGTGGCCGGCCCCGTTGGGGCGGCTGGCCGGCGTCTGGCCGATGATCAGATCGCTCATGTGAGGTGGTCCTGAAACCGCTTCGGTGGCCGTGTTCGTGCAGCCTCGCCCGAGGCGGGTCAATAAAGGTTGCGGGTCGATCGGGCGGCTTCGACCGCTTCACCCCGCGCCGGACAGAATTTGTGGTGCTGCGGCGTCCCCGCAAGGAGGTGGGGGCAAGGAGGTGGGGGCAAGGAGGTGGGGGCAAGGAGGTGGGGGCAAGGAGGCGGCGGTCGCGTGCGCGAGCCCCTTGTCAGGTTTGGCCGATCCCGGTAGAAGCCGGCCTCCGCGAGCGCGGGCGTAGCTCAGGGGTAGAGCACGACCTTGCCAAGGTCGGGGTCGTGGGTTCGAATCCCATCGCCCGCTCCAGGTCTTCGACCTGGTGCCGTTGCCGCGGAGACATTTCACCCTGTTCCATTGGCCGAACGCATTCCGCGCGATGCGGACTCGCAACTACCGTGTCTGGGCGATGGGCGCCCTGGTGTCCAACACGGGCACCTGGATGCAGCGCACCGCGCAGGACTGGCTGGTGCTGGCCCAACTCACGCGCCATGACGCGTCCGCGCTGGGTTTCGTGATGGCGCTGCAGTTCGCGCCGCAGCTGCTGCTGTTCCCGCTGACCGGGCTGGCCGCCGACCGGTTCGACCGCCGCCGCTTCCTGATCGTCACGCAGTCGGCGATGGGGGCGTTGTCGCTCGGGCTCGGGCTGCTGACGGTGGCGGGCATGGTGCGGCTGTGGGAGGTCGACGCGTTCGCTTTCCTGTTCGGCTGCGCCACCGCCTTCGACGGCCCGGCGCGACAGACCATCGTGTCGAACCTGGTGGGCGATGCGCAGCTGGCGAACGCGGTGGCGCTGAATTCCACGAGCTTCAACGCGGCGCGGATGATCGGGCCTGCCGTCGCCGGGCTCTGCATCGGCACGGTCGGCACGGGAGTCGCGTTCCTGATCAACGGCGTCTCGTTCGCGGCGACGATCCTGTCGCTGGTGATGCTGCGCCCGCGCGAGTTCCACAATGCGGAGCGGGCGGTCCGGCGCCGCGGCGGCGTGCGCGAGGGGTTCCGCTACGTGGCGGGGCGTGACGACCTCCGAGCGGTCATGCTGATGCTGCTCGTGGTCGGCACGTTCGGGATGAATTTTCCGATCTATATCTCGACCATGTCCGTCGGCGTGTTCCATGCGGGCGCCCGGGTCTACGGGCTGCTCGCATCCACGATGGCGGTCGGCACGGTCACCGGCGCGCTGCTGGCGGCCAACCGCGAGACGCCGCGCTTCGAGGTGCTGACGGCGGGTGCGGGGATCTTCGGCGTCATGACGGCGGTGGCCGCTGTGATGCCGGACGCCGTACTGTTCGGGGTGGCGCTGGTCGGCGTGGGGATCGCGGCGCTGACCTTCGTCAACACCACCAACTCGCTGGTGCAGCTCGCAACGGAGCCCGCGATGCGGGGGCGGGTGATGGCGCTGCGGCTGACCGTGGCGCTGGGGGGAACGCCGGTCGGCGCCCCCGTGGTGGGCTGGGTTGCGGACCGGTTCGGGCCGCGCTTCGCGCTGGGGGTCGGAGCGGCCTCGGGTCTGGTTGCAGCCCTGATCGGATTGCGTCACATGGCGAGGGCTGCCCGCCTCCCATCGGTCCGACAGGAGAACGAGACATGAAGACCCGCGCCGCCGTCGCTTTCGAGGCGAAGAAGAAGCTGGAGATCGTGGAGCTCGATCTCGAGGGCCCGCGGGCGGGCGAGGTGCTGGTCGAGATCAAGGCCACCGGCATCTGCCACACCGACGCCTACACGCTGGACGGGCTCGACAGCGAGGGGCTGTTCCCGTCGATCCTGGGCCATGAGGGGGCGGGGATCGTGCGCGAGGTCGGCGCGGGTGTCGTGTCGGTGAAGCCGGGCGACCACGTGATCCCGCTCTACACGCCGGAATGCCGGCAGTGCAAAAGCTGCCTGAGCCGCAAGACGAACTTGTGCACGGCGATCCGGGCGACGCAGGGACGCGGGTTGATGCCCGATGGCACCAGCAGGTTTTCGTATAAGGGAAAGAAGATCTTTCATTACATGGGCTGCTCGACCTTCGCGAACCACACGGTGCTGCCCGAGATCGCGCTCGCGAAAATCCGCGAGGACGCGCCGTTCGATACCGCCTGCTATATCGGCTGCGGCGTGACCACGGGCGTGGGGGCGGTGGTGAACACGGCTGGTGTGGAGCCGGGGGCGAGCGTGGTGGTGTTCGGGCTTGGCGGGATCGGGCTGAACGTGATCCAGGGCGCGCGGCTCGCAGGCGCCGCGCGGATCGTGGGCGTCGACATCAACGACGACAAGGAGGGGTGGGGACGGCGCTTCGGCATGACGGATTTCGTCAATCCGAAGAAGATTGCGGGCGACGACGTGGTGGCGCACCTGGTGGCGCTCACCGATGGCGGGGCGGATTACAGTTTCGACTGTACCGGCAACACCACCGTGATGCGCCAGGCATTGGAATGCTGCCATCGCGGCTGGGGCAAGAGCATCGTGATCGGGGTCGCCGAGGCGGGGCGCGAGATCTCGACGCGGCCGTTCCAGCTGGTCACCGGCCGGGTTTGGATGGGCACCGCGTTCGGCGGTGCGCGCGGGCGCACCGATGTCCCGACCATCGTCGACTGGTACATGAACGGACGCATCGAGATCGATCCGATGATCACGCACCGTTTGTCGCTCGAGGAGATCAACAAGGGTTTTGACCTGATGCATGCGGGCGAGAGCATCAGGAGCGTGGTGGTTTACTAGAAGGCCGGTGGCATCGTGCGCAGCACGCCTCCGGCATGATGCAACGAGACCCCGCCAGGTGCAGTGGCCCTTAGACAGACTCTGTAAGTACAGGGGATCCAAGGGGCGACTGCCCCTTGGCGGGTCCAGGGCAGAGCCCTGGCCTTCCTGCCCGCTCAGACCACCGGCGTAGGGAGCGGGCCGCCCGCGAAATGGGCGGCGAGGTTGTCCAGCATCAGCTGGCCCATCGCGGAGCGTGTCTCGTCGGTGGCACTGCCGACATGCGGGGCGAGCACGACGTTGGGGAGCGTCCACAGCGCCTCGGGAACGTGCGGCTCGCGCTCGAAGACGTCGAGGCCGGCGCCGCCGAGGCGGCCTTCCACCAGTGCCGCCACCAGGGCGTCCTCGTCGACCACGGCGCCGCGGGCGATGTTCACCAGCACGCCGTCGGGGCCGAGTGCGTCGAGCACGGCGCGGTCGATCACGCGGCGGGTGTTGCTCGAGGCGGGGAGTGCCAGGAACAGCACGTCGGAGGCGGCGGCGAGGTCGACGAGACCCGCGTGGAAGGTGTGGGCGACGTCTTTCCGGTTCGGGCCGGTATAGGCGATCGTGCCGCCGAAGCCCGCGACCCGCCGCGCGATCGCGTGGCCGATGCGGCCGAGGCCCACGATGCCGTAGCGGAGGCCAGACGCGCGGCGGGCGAGCTTCATGCTGGCGCGCGCCCATTCGCCCGCGCGGACGAAGCGGTCGGCTTCGGGCAGGCGGCGGTAGACGTTCAGCATCATCGCGATCGCGAGGTCGGCGACATCGTCGTTGAGCACGTCGGGCGTGTTGGTGACGCGGATGCCGCGTGCGCGGGCCTGGTCGAGATTGACCGCGTCGAAGCCGACGCCGCTGATCGCCACGATCTGGAGTGCTGCGAGGTGGTCGACCAGGTCGGGCGGGATGCCCTGTTGCGCGCCGGTCACCGCACCCACGATCCGCGCTGCGTGAGCGGCGAGAAACGGCGGGTGCTCGGCCGCATCGCGCGGGAGGCGGACCATCTCGTAGCTCTCGTCCAGCACGCGCTGGATGTGGGGCAGCATGGCGGCCACCTGCAGCACGACGGGCTTGGACATGTTGGCGGCGTCACTCCGATTTGGCCTGCTCGACGATCGTGATGCTGCCGCCGCGCTCGACCACGGCATAGCGGATCTGGGCGAGCGTGCCGAGACTGGGTCCGCGGGCTCGTGCCAACGCCCTCCCTCAAACACGACCACCGGCGTGCCGTCGATCCAGCGGCCGAACCGGTCCGAGCGCATCTTCGCCCATGACACGCCGACATGCATCAGGCCGATGGTGGCGACCGCGGAGAAGGCCGCCGTGACCGAGTGGTCCTCGCCGCGAACGGCGGTGATCGTGGCGCCCGCGAACAGGAACAGTACGATCAGGTCGAAGGGTGCCAGCATGCTGGTGGTCCGCCTGCCGATCAGGCGCATCACGATCAGCAGGATCCAGTAGGCGACCGCCGCGCGCAGGATGACGTTCGAAGGAGCACGAACTCCGCGAAGTGGATCGCGGGCGCGCCACCGACCGTCACCACGAGCGGGATCACGCCGAGGCGGCTCGGCTTGCCGTCCCGCCGGACGAGGCCGGTGGATCCTGCGGCCAGGAAGACCGCGTCGGTTCCGCCATCCACCGCGGTCTGGCTGATCGGGAGAGGCATCCCGCGTTCGCGGAGCGGTTCGAAGAAGGTGCTGCTGCGGCGCACGGAGAAGCTGCGTCCGCCAGCCCCGGGCGGAAGGTGGAGCGTGATCTGCGTCGCGGTTCCGAACCGCGCGATCGGCTGGTGGTCGACGGCGACACCATCGCTGCCAGCGACGCTCCAATGGTCGAGCGGGCCTGCGCCCAGCGCCCCCACCGGGCCCACGACGACGAAGGCCAGCATCACCCACCGGCCGGTCCTCTCGGCGCGGCTCCACGCGGCTTCGAACCTGGCGTTGAAGCCGACTTCGAGCTCTCCGTTGACGGCGCTGGCGCCGCGCGGAGGTTCATTCTCGGTATCCCCGCCGAAAAGACGCCGACCGGGACCTGCAGGTTCGCTACACTTTTGACGTGAGATCGGAACCGGGGCGAACCGCTCGTCCCCGGCGGCCTTGTGACGCCGCAAGAGGGGAAGGTCTCCCATGAAAGCCATCACCTGGCACGGCAAGCACGACATGCGATGCGAGAGCGTGCCCGATCCCAGGATCGAGCATCCACGCGATGCCATCATCAAGGTCACGGCGTGTGCGATCTGCGGCTCCGACCTGCACATCTATGACGGCGTGATCCCGTCGATGGAGCGCGGCGACGTGGTCGGGCACGAGGCGATGGGCGAGGTGGTCGAGGTCGGCGCGGGCAACTCGAAGCTCAAGGTGGGCGACCGGGTGGTGGTGCCGTTCACGATCTCCTGTGGCGAGTGCTTCTTCTGCCAGCGCGGGCAGTATTCCGGATGCGAGCGCTCGAACCCGAACGCGGTGATGGCCGCCAAGCTCTGGGGGCACTCGCCGGCCGGGCTGTTCGGATATTCGCATCTGCTCGGCGGATTTCCGGGCGGCCAGGCGGAGTATCTGCGGGTTCCATATGCCGATGTGGGGCCGATCAAGGTCCCCGACGGCATCACCGACGATCAGGCGCTGTTCCTGTCGGACATCTTTCCGACCGGCTACATGGGCGCCGAGTTCTGCGACATCCGGGGCGGCGAGACGATCGCGGTGTTCGGCTGCGGGCCGGTGGCGCAGTTCTCCATTCGCTCCGCGTTCATGCTGGGTGCGGCGCGGGTGATCGCAATCGACACCGTGCCCGAGCGGCTGGCGCTGGCGGCGAAAGCGGGTGCGATCACAATCGACTTCAAGCACGAGGATGTCTACGAGCGGATCCAGGAACTCACCCACGGGCGCGGCGCGGATGCCTGCATCGATGCGGTGGGCTCGGAGGCGCATGCGACCGGCAGCTTCGACAGCGTGCTCGACCGGGTGAAGGTCGCGACGTTCCTCGGCACCGATCGTCCGCATGTGCTGCGCCAGGCGATCACCAACACCAGGAATTTCGGGATCGTCTCGATCATCGGTGTGTATGGCGGGTTCGTCGACAAGATCCCGATGGGGAGCGCGATCAATCGCGGGCTGACGTTCCGGATGGCGCAGACGCCGGTGCAGCATTATCTGCCGAGGCTGATGGAGCGGATCGTAAAGGGGGAGATCGATCCTTCGTTCGTGATCACGCACACGGTGGGGCTCGAGGAGGTGCCTGGGATGTACAAGACGTTCCGCGACAAGCAGGACGGATGCATCAAGGTTGTGGCGAAGCCGTTTCATTAAGCAAAGGGGGTCTGGGGCCGAGGCCCCAGCGGGGTCCAGGGGCAGAGCCCCTGGCCTTCTTCTCAGGAGACATCATGCCCCTCGCAGTCATCACCGGCGCCTCCACCGGCATCGGCCGCGCCCTCGCCCAGGAATGCGCCGAGCACGGCTTCGATCTCGTGATCGCCGCTAACGAAGCGTCGATCGTGCTGGCGGGCGACGAACTCCGCGCCACCGGTGTCGACGTCGCGACCGTGGAAGCCGATCTCGCGACACCCGAGGGCGTGGACAAGCTTTTGGCGACCATCGCCGGCCGCAACGTGGACGCGCTGCTCGCAAATGCCGGGATCAGCCTCGGGCACGCGTTTCTCGACCAGGAGCCGGAAGCGTGGCGCCGCGTCGTCGACACCAATATCACCGGCACGCTGCTGCTGATCCATCAGGTCGGGCGGCAGATGCGCGATGCGGATCGCGGGCGCATCCTGATGACCGGGTCGATCGTGGGCTTCATGCCGGGACCATTCGAAGCGGTCTACAATGGCACGAAGGCGTTCCTGCACAGCTTTTCGTGTGCGCTGCGCAACGAGCTCAAAGATACGGCGGTCACGGTGACATGTCTGATGCCGGGCGCGACCGAAACCGACGTGTTCGAGCGCGCCGACATGCAGGATACGAAAGTCGGTCGAGCGAAGAAGGACGATCCCGCGATGGTCGCGGCCAAAGGGTTCGCGGCGATGATGAAGGGGGAGGCCGATGTCGTGGCGGGGTGGCACAACAAGCTGCAGGCGGCGATAGCGCATGTGGCGCCGGCGGCCGTGACGGCGGAGCTGCACCGTCGCCTGGCCCAACCCAAGGACTGAGTTCTCAGGCGGCGGCCATCTCGGGCGGCACGCCGAGTTCCTCGAGCAGGCGGCGGCGGAGGCTTGCGAGATCGGGATCGTCCTGCCGGCGGGGACGCGCGGCCGGCACGCGCAGGTCCAATCCGACGCGACCGTGACGGAGCAGCAGGACGCGGTCGGCGAGACGGAGTGCCTCGTCGACGTCGTGCGTGACGAGGAGCACGGCGCAGTGGTGCTTGGCCTGCAGCCGCAGCACGAGGTCCTGCATGCGCAGGCGCGTCAGGGCGTCGAGCGCCGCGAAGGGTTCGTCGAGCAGCAGGAGTTCGGGGGAGCGGACGATCGCGCGCGCAAGGCCGGCGCGCTGTGCTTCGCCGCCCGACAATGTCAGCGGCCAGGCGTCGGCGCGGTGCGCCAGGCCCACCTCGGCCAGCGCGTCGCTTCCGCGCTGGCGCGCGTCGGTGTCGCGCAGGCCGAGTGTCACGTTGTCGCGCACGCGCTTCCACGGCAGCAGGCGCGCCTCCTGGAACACCACGGCGCGTTCGGCTTGTGTGTCGAGCGTGCCGCCGAACTCCGTGTCCAGGCCGGCGAAGATCCGCAGCAGCGTGGTCTTGCCCGAGCCGCTGGCGCCGAGCAGGGTCACGAACTCGGTGGGCCCGATCGCGAGGTCAAGCCCGTCGAGGATCGTGTTCTCGCCGAAGCGCCGCGTGAGGCCGCGCGCGCCGATCATGCGGCGCGGTCCTTCGCGGGCTCCGTTTCGCGGGAGAGCACGACCTGGTCGTGTGCGCCGCCGCCGCCGAATACGCGGGCGGCGTCGCCTTCGCCGCGTGCCATGACGTTGTCGAGGCCGAGAGCCGGAAACAGGAGCTCGGCCACGCGGTAGGCCTCTTCGAGATGCGGGTAGCCGGAGCCGATCACGGTGTCGATGCCGAGCGCCTGGTATTCGCGCAGGCGTTCGGCCACGATCTCGGGGCTGCCTACGAGGGCGGTGCCGGCGCCGCCGCGCATCAGGCCGACGCCGGCCCAGAGATTGGGGCTGACTTCGAGCGCGTCGCGGCGGCCGCGGTGGAGCGCCATCATGCGGCGCTGGCCCTCGCTGTCGGTCGCCTCCGCCATGAATTTCTGGGTTTTCGCGATGGTTTCGTCGGAGAGTTTGGAGATCAGGCGGTCGGCCGCGGTCCAGGCTTCCGCGTCGGTCTCGCGCACGATCAGGTGGAGGCGGATGCCGAACCGCATGTTTCGCCCGCGTGCTTCGGCGCGGGTGCGGACTTGCGCGATCTTCTCGGCGACGGCTGCCGGCGGCTCGCCCCAGGTGAGATACATGTCGGTCTGGTCGGCGGCGAGCTCGACGGCGCGCGGTGAGGAGCCGCCGAAGTAGAGCGGCGGTGTTGGTGCCTGCACCGGCGGGAACAGCAGTTTGCCGCCTTTGACGGAGAGGTATTTGCCGGAAAAGGTCACCGTTTCCCCCGCCATCAGGCCGCGGAAGATGGTCAGAAACTCGTCGGCCTGGTCGTAGCGCTCGTCATGACCCAGAAAAATGCCGTCGCCGGCGAGGTCGGCGGGATTGCCGCCGCAGACGACGTTGAGCAGCAGCCTGCCGTTCGAGAGCCGGTCGAAGGCGGAGGCCTGTCGCGCTGCCTCGCCCGGGAGCACCGTGCCGGGGCGGAGTGCGACCAGGTAGCGGAGCTGCTCGGTGTGGGTGACGATCGAGGCGGCGGTGATCCACGCATCCTCGCAGCCCGTGCCGGTCGGCAGCAGCACGCCGCGGAAGCCGAGCCGGTCGGCACTCTGGGCGATCTCGCGCATGTAGCGATTGTCGGCGGCACGCCTGCCGTCTGCGCCGCCGAGATAGCGGCCATCGCCGCTGGTGGGCAGGAACCAGAACATGTTGAGCGGTGCAGCGACGTTGGTCATGGGATCTTTCCGAGGGGGAGGCCGCTCAGGCGGTGTTGCGCCAGCGGAGCGCGCTGCGTTCGATGGCGCGGATGGCGCCGTCGGTCAGCAGGCCGAGGCCGGCATACACCAGCAGGCCCACCAGGATGATGTCGGTGCGCATGAAGTCGCGTGCGTCCATCATCATGAATCCGATGCCGGAGCTCGCGTTGATCTGCTCGCCGACGACGAGGCTCAGCCAGGCCATGCCGCTCGCCGTGCGCAGTCCCACCAGAGCCGGTGCGAGGGCGCCTGGCAGCACCACGTGGCGGATCGTCTGCCAGCTTGTGAGGCGCAGCGTGCGGGCGAGTTCCAACAGCTTAGGGTCGATGCCGCGGATGCCGGAATGCAGGTTGAGGTAGATCGGAAACAGTGCGCCCAGCACCACGAGTGCGACTTTCGGCGTCTCGCCGATGCCGAACCACAGGATGAACAGCGGCACCAGGGCCAGATGCGGCAGGGTGCGGATCATTTGCAGCGGCGGGTCGACCGCGTTTTCGCCGCGTCGCGACAGGCCGGACAGGAGGGCCAATCCGGCGCCGAGCACGATCGCGATGGCAAGGCCGGCTGCCACCCGCGCGAGCGAGACGGCGAGGTTGACCGGGAGCTCGCCGTTGAGCACGAGCGTGGTGGCGGTGGCGAGGATCCGGGCCGGCGAGGCGAGGATCCGCGGTGGCAGCAAGCCGGTGGAGCAGGCCGCTTGCCACACCACGAGCAGCAGGAGCGGCGAGACGAGGCGCGCGCCCGAACGACGGGCTGCCGCGCCGCCGGTGCTGCGCGCACGCGCCGACGGGATGGCGGCTTGGAGCGCCGGAATGGCGGCATCGAACAATCTCGCCTCCGCTCCTGTGGATTTCGATGGCAGTCGCGCCAGAGATCGCGAGGCGCGATCCGAGAGTCAAGTCATTGTACGGCGGCGTAATGTGGATTGCCGGCGGAGTCCGGGAGCGGCATCTTTCGGAGCTGTCACGAACAGATGGCTTGCAACGATCCGCGATCCGCGCACGTTCACGTCATCGTGTCGGCGCATTCTCCGCCAACCGGTCGCTCCATCCGCTGAAAAGGCGTTTCGTGGGGACCGATGGTGGCGAAATGGCGCGCTCGGGCTCGCATGCGTTGCGTGAACGGGCGCGCTTCTGCCGCTGGCCGTCCGTGCGTGGTTGAGGAGCGAAGGAAAGCGATGATGAGACCGGTCGAAGCAGCCGCAAGCCCTGAGGGGATGAATGCCGGCGCTGGCCCGGATATCGACCAGCTCAGCATCAATACGATCCGCACGCTCGCCATGGATGCGGTGCAGAAGGCGAATTCCGGTCATCCCGGCACGCCGATGTCGCTGGCGCCGGTCGCCTACACGATCTGGCAGCGCTTCATGCACTACAATCCGGACGACGCGAACTGGCCGAACCGCGATCGGTTCGTGCTGTCGGTCGGCCATGCGTCGATGCTGCTCTACAGCCTGATCCATCTCTCGGGCATCAGGGCGATTAACGAGAGCGAAGACCGCAGCGGGCCGGCGCTGACGATCGACGATTTGAAACTGTTCCGCCAGCTCGACAGCAAGACGCCCGGTCATCCGGAATATCGCTACACCACGGGTGTGGAGACCACGACGGGGCCGCTCGGCCAGGGTTGCGGCAACTCGGTCGGCATGGCGATGGCCGAAAGATATCTTGCTGCGCGCTACAACAAGCCGAACTTCCCGGTGTTCGATTATCATATCTACACGCTGGCCGGCGATGGCGACATGATGGAGGGCCTCTCGGGAGAGGCGGCGTCGGTCGCGGGGCATCTGGGGCTCGGCAACCTCACCTGGATCTACGACAGCAACAAGATCACCATCGAGGGCTCGACCGATCTCGCGTTCAGCGAGCACGTGCTCGACCGGTTCCGCGGCTATGGCTGGCACACGCTCGAAGTGCTGGACGCGAACGATACGGAGGCAATGGTGGCGGCGATCCGCGACGCGCGCGCCGAGACCACCCGCCCAACCTTCATCCTGGTGCACAGCACGATCGCCTGGGGGGCGCCGACCAAGGCCGGCACGCATGGTGCGCATGGATCGCCGCTCGGCGACGAGGAGATCCGCGGCACCAAGCGCGCCTATGGCTGGCCCGAGGATGCGCAGTTTCTGGTGCCGCCCGAGGTGATGCAGAATTTCGATGCGCATTTCGGCAAGCGCGGCCGTGCGGCGCAGGCCGGCTGGCAACAGATGATGGATCGCTACAAGGCGGAATATCCGGAGTTGTCCGCCGAGCTGGAGATGATTCGCGAGCACACGCTGCCCGAAGGCTGGGACAAGGATATCCCGACCTTCGACACGGATGCGAAGGGCGTAGCCTCGCGGGTGAGCTCGGGCAAGGTGCTGAACGCGATCGCGCCGCATGTGGGATTCCTGCTCGGCGGATCGGCGGATCTGTCGCCGTCGACGAATACGAACCTCACCTTCCAGGGTGCGGGATCGTTCGAGCGCGACAACTATGCTGGCCGCAACCTGCATTTCGGCATTCGTGAGCACGCGATGGGGGCGATCCTCAACGGACTTACGGTCAGCGGGCTGCGCGCGTACGGCTCCGGCTTCCTGATCTTTATGGACTACATGAAGGCGCCGATCCGGCTGTCGGCGATCATGGAACTGCCGGTCATCTACATCTTCACGCATGACAGCTTCGGCGTCGGCGAGGACGGGCCCACGCACCAGCCGATCGAGCAGATCGCCCAGCTCCGCGCGACGCCGGGCCTGATCACGATGCGGCCGGGCGACGCGAACGAGGTGGCCGAGGCCTGGCGCTTCATGCTGCCGCTTAAGGAGCAGCCGGTGGCCCTGATCCTGAGCCGCCAGAACCTGCCGACGATCGATCGCACGAAATACGCGTCCGCCAAGGGTGTGGCGAAGGGCGCATATATTCTCGGCGATGCGCCGGACGGGAAGACGCCCAAGGTGATCCTGATCGCGACGGGCAGCGAAGTGGCGCTCGCGGTCGAGGCGTATGAGAAGCTGAACGCGGAAGGGATTCCGGCGCGCGTCGTGTCGTTCCCGTCCTGGGAGTTGTTCGAGCAGCAGGATGAGAGCTACCGTGACGAGGTGCTGCCGCCGGATGTGCGCGGACGCGTCGGCATTGAGCAGGCGGCCAGCATCGGCTGGGATCGCTATATCGGCACGGGTGGCGCGATGATCGCGATGCATACGTTCGGCGCATCGGCTCCGATGAGCGCGTTGCAGAAGAAGTTCGGCTTCACGCCGGACGCAGTGATGAAACTGGCCCGCGAGCAGGCGGCACGGACGTAAGAGGAGTTCAGAGATGAACGTCATTCAGAAGACCGAGGCCGGCAATCCGCTCGTGCAGCTGGCGGCCGCCGGACAGTCGCCCTGGCTCGATTTCATCCAGCGCAGTTTCGTGGCGGAGGGAAAGCTGAAGGCGCTCGTCGATGACGACGCGTTGCGCGGCGTCACGTCGAACCCGTCGATTTTCGAAAAGGCGATGGGTCATGGCACGGAATACGATTCCGAGATCAAGCCGCTGGCCGAGTCCGGTGCGGCGGATGTCTCGGAAGTGTACGAGACCGCGGCGATCAGCGATATCCGTGCAGCGGCCGACGTGCTCAAGCCGGTGTGGGATGCGACCAAAGGGCTCGACGGCTATGTCAGCCTGGAGGTGTCGCCCTACCTTGCGCTCACGACCGAGCCCACGATTGTCGAGGCGCGCAAGCTCTGGGAGAAGGTCGATCGTCGCAACCTGATGGTGAAGGTGCCCGGCACCGACGCCGGCGTGCCGGCGATCCGTCAGCTGATCGCCGACGGGTTGAACATCAACGTCACGCTGCTGTTCTCGGTGGATGCCTACAAGAAGGTTCTCGAGGCCTACATTGCCGGGCTCGAGGAGCGCGGGGGTAAGGGCGAGGACATCTCGCATATCGCGTCGGTCGCGAGCTTCTTCGTCAGCCGTATCGACGGCAAGATCGATGGTGCGATCGACAAGCGCCTGGCCGCGAACGATGCCGAGCGCGACGCGCTGGCCGCGGTGCGCGGCAAGGTCGCGATCGCGAACGCCAAGATCGCTTATCAGCACTATATCGATGTGAAGAAGTCCGATCGTTGGCGGGCACTCGAGGCGAAAGGTGCAAACCCGCAGCGCCTGCTCTGGGCGAGCACCGGCACCAAGGACAAGGCGTATTCCGATGTTCTTTATGTCGAGGAGCTGATCGGGCCCGAGACGGTCAACACGATGCCGCCCGCAACTATGGACGCGTTCCGCGACCATGGCAGGGTGCGCGAGACGCTGACCGACAATGTCGAGGGTGCGAAGAAGGTTCTCGCCGAGGCTGAACGGCTCGGCCTTGATCTTGGCAGTGTCACCAGGACGCTGGTCGACGAGGGTGTCGCGTCGTTCGCCGAAGCGTTCGATGCGCTGCTGGGTGCGGTTGCGGCCAAGCGGGTGACGCTGGTCGGCGACAAGCTGCCGACCATGAAGCTGGCGCTGCCGGACGAGCTCAAGACGGCGGTCGATGCGACGCTCGAGGACTGGCGCAAGCACGGCAAGATCCGCCGCCTGTGGCAGCGCGACGCGTCGCTCTGGACAGGCAAGGACGAGGCGAAATGGCTCGCCTGGCTGGACATCGTCGATGAGCGCCTGAGCCGTGTCGAGGAACTGGAAGCCTTCGCGGCCGATGTGGAGAAGTCCGGGTTCAAGCACGTGCTGTTGTTGGGGATGGGCGGGTCGAGCCTCGGTCCGGAGGTGATCAGCGAGACGTTCGGGCAGCGTGGCGGCTGGCCCGAGTTGCTGGTGCTCGACAGCACGGATCCGCAGCAGGTTGCGAGTTTTGCCGGGAAGATCGACCCGAAAACGACGCTGTTCATCGTGTCGTCGAAGTCGGGTGGCACGCTCGAGCCGAACATTCTGAAGGCGTATTTCTTCAAGCTGGCCGAGGATGCGGTCGGTGCGGGCAAGGCGGGTGCGCATTTCGTCGCGGTCACCGATCCAGGCTCGCACATGGAGGAGGTCGCGAAAGCTGACGGCTTCCGCAAAATCTTCTACGGCAACAAGGAAATCGGCGGCCGCTACTCGGTGCTGTCGAACTTTGGTCTCGTTCCGGCCGCCGCCGCGGGCGTCGATGTGCGTGCCTTCCTCGAGAGCGCGCGCATCATGGCGCGGTCCTGCGCGGACAGCGTGCCACCCTCGGCGAATCCGGGCGTACAGCTCGGCGCGGTGCTCGGCACGTTGGCAACGAAGTTCGGCCGCGACAAGGTGACGTTCGTGGCGTCGCTCGGGATCTACGATCTTGGAGCGTGGCTCGAGCAGCTTCTGGCCGAGAGCACCGGCAAGCAGGGTCATGGGCTGGTTCCGATCGACAACGAGGCGCTCGGCGAGCCTTCCGTGTACGGTCAGGATCGCGTGTTCATCTATGTCCGTCTGCGCGACGCGCCCGACACGGCGCAGGACACGGCGGTGGCGGCACTCGAGAAAGCTGGCCAGCCGGTCGTCACGATCGAGCTCGCGAGCAAGCTGCAGGTGGTGCAGGAGTTCTTCCAATGGGAAGTGGCGACCGCGGTCGCCGGCTCCATCATCGGCATCAACGCGTTCGACCAGCCGGATGTGGAAGCGAGCAAGATCGAGACGCGCAAGCTCACCGATGCCTACTCGGCGAGCGGCAAGCTGCCGGAGGAGACGCCGTTCGCGACCGATGGCGCGTTCAAGTTCTTCGCCGACGCGGGTGAGGCCGCCGCCGTGGGCAGCGGCGACGCAGCGTCGATCCTGAAGGCGCATTTCGCGCGTGCCGGCGCGGGCGACTACGTGGGCGTGCTCGCCTATATCGAACGCGACGCCAAGACACGTGAGTGGATCGAGCGGGTACGCCTGTCGATCCGCGACGGGCTGAAGGTCGCGACCGCGGCGGAATTCGGGCCTCGATTCCTGCACTCGACCGGCCAGGCTTACAAAGGTGGCCCGAATAGCGGGGTGTTCCTGCAGATCACCGCGGATGACGCGAAGGATCTGGAGGTTCCCGGCGAGAAATACACGTTCGGCGTGGTGAAGGCCGCCCAGGCGCGTGGCGATTTCGACGTTCTGGTCGAGCGGGGACGGCGTGCGTTGCGAGTACACATCACCGGCGATCTCGCGAGCGGGCTTGCCTCGCTCGAGAAGACGATTGCTGGCGCCGTCTGACGGACCAAGCGTGCCACACCGCAGCTTATCAGGAGAGAGATTCGATGCAGATCGGCGTGATCGGCCTCGGCCGCATGGGCGGCAATATCAGCGTCAGGCTGTCTCGCCACGGGCATGAGGTCGTGCTCTTCGACCGTGACGCAAAGGCGCTCGATGCGGTACATGGCCGCGCCGAGAAGAGCAAGGCGTCGTCAGGGCTTTCCGACATGGTCGAGAAGCTCGGCACGCCGAAGATCGTATGGGTGATGCTGCCTGCGGGCAAGATCACCAACGACACGATCGGCGAGCTCTCCGGATTGCTCGGCAAGGGAGACATCATCATCGATGGCGGTAATTCCTTCTACAAGGACGACATCCGCCACGCGAAGGAACTTGCCGAGAAGGGCATCCACTTCGTCGACGTGGGCACGTCGGGCGGCGTCTGGGGGCTTGAGCGCGGCTACTGCATGATGATCGGCGGGAACAAGGACACGGTCGACCATATCGATCCGATCCTCGCGGCCTTGGCGCCCGGCATCGGCGACGTGTCGAAAACCCCGGGCCGCGAAGGCCGTGATCCGCGGGTCGAGCAGGGTTATCTGCATTGTGGCCCCGCCGGCTCCGGGCATTTCGTGAAGATGGTCCATAACGGCATCGAATATGGAATGATGCAGGCCTACGCCGAAGGCTTCGACGTTCTGAACAGCAAGAAGTCGGAGGATCTCGCGGAGGATCAGCGTTACACGCTGAACACCGCCGATATCGCCGAGGTGTGGCGGCGCGGGTCGGTCGTCGCCTCCTGGTTGCTGGACCTGACGGCGTCGGCGCTGGCAAAGAACGAAACGCTCTCCGACTACTCTGGCAAGGTCTCGGATAGCGGAGAAGGACGCTGGACCATCGAAGCGGCGATCGAGGAAGCGGTCCCTGTGCCGGTGCTGTCGGCGTCGCTGTTCGCACGGTTTCGCAGCCGCTCGGGCAATAATTTCGGCGAGAAGCTGCTGTCCGCAATGCGCTTTCAGTTCGGCGGCCATATCGAGCAATCGCACGTGGAGAACAAGCACGGCGCCGCAGCTGACCTTGAGGGGCAGCACGCCGCAAAGAATTGAACGGAGGAGAGAGCGGCGTGGGGCTTCGGCACGTCAGTGAGCTTGCGGGCTTCGCGGATGCGGAGATCGAGCCGCAGGAAAAACCAGCGCCCGCTCCGCCATGCACGGTCGTCATCTTCGGCGCCGGCGGTGACCTGACGGCGCGTCTGCTGATGCCGGCGCTCTACAATCTGTCGGTGTCGGGGCTGCTCGATCCGCAGTTCGCGGTGATCGGTGTCGATCGTCTCGATCTCGACGACGAGGCGTTGCGCACGCGGTATCGCGAGCATCTCGAGCATTTCGTGGCGGAGCGTCGCGGTGCCGGCGGCGGGGTGGCGCTGGACCGCGAGAAATGGGACTGGCTCGAGCAGCGCATCTCCTACGTGCGCGGTGACTTCGACGATCCGGCGACCTACGCCGAGCTCGGTTCGCGCGTTGCCGGCCTGAACGCGACCTTCTACCTCGCAGTGGCAGCGCGGTTCTTCGGGCCGATCGTCGACCAGATCGGGCGGTCGGGACTCGCCTCTGAGGAGGAGGGACATTTTCGCCGCGTCGTGGTGGAGAAGCCGTTCGGTTCCGATCTCCTCTCCGCACGTGCGCTGAACAAGCGGCTGCTTGCGACGCTTGAGGAATCGCAGATCTATCGGATCGATCATTATCTCGGTAAGGAAACGGTCCAGAACATCCTCGCGCTGCGCTTTTCGAACGGCATCTTCGAGCCTCTCTGGAGCCGTCAGAACATCGACCATATCCAGATCACGGCAGCCGAGACCGTCGGCGTCGAGAAGCGTGCCGGCTTCTACGAGCAGACCGGTGCCATGCGCGACATGGTGCCGAACCATCTGATGCAGCTGCTCGCGATGACCGCGATGGAGGCGCCGATCTCGTTCGACGCCGACGCGGTGCGCGACGAGAAGTCGAAGGTCCTGGCGGCTATTCACCCGATGCAGTTCGGTGTGGAGTTCCCGCCCACCATCCGCGGTCAGTATGCCTACGGCGAGATGAACGGCGAGGGAAAGCAGGGCTATCGCAGCGAACCAGGCGTCGCACCCGGCTCGACGGCCGAGACCTTCATCGCGATGAAGCTGCAGATCGATAACTGGCGCTGGGCCGGCGTGCCCTTCTATCTTCGCACCGGCAAACGGCTCGCGGTGCGTCGCACCGAGATCGCGATCCATTTCAAGCAGGCGCCCTATGCGCTCTTCCGCAACACGCCGGTCGAGAAGCTGACGCCGAACATCATGGTGATGCACATCCAGCCGCGCGAAGGGGTGACGCTGCAGTTCAGTGCGAAGCAGCCGGGTCCGACCGTGGATCTCGGTGCCGTGCGGATGAATTTCGACTACGCGGATTTTTTCGAGGAAGGCCCGAGCACCGGCTACGAGACGCTGATCTACGATTGCCTGATCGGCGATGCGACGTTGTTCCAGCGGGCCGACAATGTCGAGGCCGGTTGGCGCGCGGTGCAGCCGGCGCTGGACGCGGTCGAGTCTGGCGAGAGTCAGGTGCATTTCTACGCGGCGGGAACGGGTGGTCCGCGTGAGGCGGCTGCTCTGCTGGCGCGCGACGGGCGGCGCTGGCTGAGGCTCGCCCGGTGACGCTGCGCGCCGGAAAGATCCGTCTCGTCGTCACCGACATCGACGGAACGTTGGTGACACCGGAGAAGGAGCTGACCCCGCGTGTGATCGCGGCCGCAGCGCGTCTGCGCGCCGCGAACGTTCAGCTGGCACTGGTCAGCGCACGCCCTGCGCGTGGCATGGACGCGATTGCAGACAAACTCGGCATTGACACACCGCGCGCCGGCTTCAACGGCGGCGAGATCATGGCCGCGGATGGTCGCATGCTCGAAACCCTGCTGATCCCGGAGAACGCGGCGCGTCTCGCCGTCGAGATGCTGGAGACGCACGGGGTCGACGTGTGGGTGTTCGCCGATGGGGAATGGTGCGTTACCAATCCGACCGCGCCCTATGTCTCGCTGGAGCGTCGGGCGATCGGTTTTGACATGAAGGTGCTCGACAACTGGGAAGGCGTCATCGGGCGCGCGGGCAAGATCATGGGCTCGAGCAACGATTATCACCTGCTCGAACGTCTCGAGACGGCGATGATGACCGGGCTCGGCAACTCGGTCGCGGCGCATCGCAGTCAGGATTACTACCTCGACATCACCCATCTGGAAGCCCGCAAGGGGCACGCGTTGCGCGCGATTGCGCGGCTGCTCGACGTCGCGGTGGAAGAGACGGCCGCGCTCGGCGACATGCCAAACGACATCTCGATGCTGGCCATCGCCGGCCTGTCGATCGCGATGGGCAATGCGCCGGACGATGTGCAGCAGGCCGCAATGGTCGTCACGGGACCGAACACGCGCGACGGATGGGCCGAGGCGATCGAGACCCACATCCTGCCGCGCGCGCCCGGCGCGAACTGAGAACTGGAAGAACACGTCATGGCACCGCCGAAGATCTCGATCCTGCTGGCTGATGTGGACGGCACGCTCGTGACCAAGGAGAAGCTGCTGACCGAGCGTGCGATTGCAGCCGTGCACAAGCTGCAGAAACGGGGCATCAAGTTCGCGATCACCAGCGGACGGCCGCCGCGCGGCATGTCGATGATCATCGAGCCGCTCAAGATCGACACGCCGATCGCCGGTTTCAACGGCGGCCTGATCGTCAAGCCCGACATGACGGTGATCGAGAGCAAGAATCTCTCGCGCGATGCGGCCGAGAAGACGGTGGCATCGCTGCGCAAGCACAAGCTCGATGTCTGGGTCTATGCCGGCGACGACTGGATCGTGCCCGATGCCGAGGGGCCGCATGTCGCGCGCGAGCAGTGGACCGTGAAGTTCCCCCCCAAGGTCTCGAGCGACATCGATTCGGCGCTTGATCATGCGGTGAAGATCGTGGGTGTCTCGGACGATCTCGACCTTGTCAGAGCGGCCGAGCACGATCTGCAGGGCGAGCTCGGCGACGATGCCTCGGCTGCGCGCTCGCAGCCCTACTACCTCGACGTGACGCATCCGCATGCCAACAAGGGCGACGTCGTGGCCTCGTTGTCGAAGCTGCTCGGCATCCCGGCCGCCGAGTTTGCAACCTTCGGCGACCAGCCGAACGATGTGCTGATGTTCCGCAAGGGTGGCGTGTCGATCGCCATGGGCCAGGCGGCTGACGAGGTGAAGCAGGCCGCGACCTATGTGACCGAGGACAGCGAACACGAGGGTTTCGCGATCGGGATCGAGCGGTTCCTGCTCGGGGAAGAGCGTTCATGACGCAGATCGACAACACCGAGATCGTCGCCGACGCCGAGGCGCTGGCGCAATACACGGCCAGGTGGATCGCGGACCTGGTACATGCGAGCGAGGGGCCGTTCGCCATTGCACTGTCGGGCGGATCGACACCGAAGCGGCTCTACGAGATCCTGGCCGCCGACCACCGCGACACGCTCCCATGGTCGCGCCTGCATCTGTTCTTCGGTGACGAGCGTTTCCTGCCGCCGGACGACAAGGACAGCAATTACCGCATGGCGCGCGAGGCCCTGCTCGACCATGTCGAGATCCCCGCCGGCAACGTCCATCCGATGCCGACCTCCGGTGCGCCCGAGGAGGCCGCCGCGCGATACCAGACCGAACTGCAGACCTATTATCGCAGCGAGGCGCTGCTGGCCGAGCGGCCGCTGTTCGACGTCGTGCTGCTCGGGCTCGGCGAGAACGGCCACACCGCCTCGCTGTTTCCGGGCACGACGTCGCTCGACGACACGCTGCACTGGGTCGTGCCCTGCGTGCCGCACGATGCGCCGCACACGCGGCTGACGCTCACCTATCCCGCGATCGCGAGCTCGCGCGAGGTCGCTTTCCTGCTCGCGGGCGCCGGCAAGCAGAATGTGTTCGGCCGCGTCAAAGCGGGGGACCGCACGCAGCCGGCGAGCCGCGTCACCAGCATCGGGCGCGTCAACTGGTTCCTCGACGCGGCGGCCGCCGGATGAGCGATGCGCGCGCTCATTTGAAGAAGCAGGCGGCCGAGGAGGCGGCTTTGCTGGTCGAAGACGGCATGGTGGTGGGCCTCGGCACCGGCTCTACCGCGACCTTCCTGATCGATGCCCTGGCGGTCCGCGCGCGCGAGGGTTTGCGGATCGACGCTGTCGCCACGTCCGAGCGCAGCGCCGAACAGGCGCATGCGGGCGGGATCCGCGTGATCGGCTTCGACGCCGTGCAGGACATCGACATCGACATTGATGGCGCGGACGAGATCGAACCCAAGCGACTCGACCTGATCAAGGGTCTTGGCGGCGCACTGCTGCGCGAGAAGATCGTGGCTGCCGCCAGTCGCCGCTTCGTCGTCATTGCCGATGACAGCAAGCTCGTGACGCGGCTGGGCGAGCGCACGCACGTGCCCGTGGAGGTCGAGACCTTCGGGTGGCAGGCGACCGCGAAGCGGCTGATGGAGATCGGTGCGCATCCGCAGCCGCGCGAGCGAGGCCAGGGCAGTTTCTTCGTGACGGATGGCGGCAACATCATCCTCGACTGCAATTTCGGCGCGATCGCCGATCCGGCAGCGACCGAGCGCGCGATCCGCGACGTGGTCGGCGTGATCGAGACCGGGTTGTTCATCGGTCGTGCCGGCCTGGCGATTGTTGCAGGCGAAAGCGGCATTCGTCGCCTCCATCCGGAGGCGGCGTGACCACGCCGATCTCGATCGATGGCGACGTCAAACCCTGTGTCCTGATCTGCATGGGCGTCTCGGGATCGGGCAAGTCGACGGTCGCCGCGATGGTCGACAGGTCGCTTGGCTGGCCGTTCCAGGAAGGCGATGAACTGCATCCGCAGGCCAACATCGACAAGATGTCGCACAACATCCCGCTCACGGACGAGGATCGCTGGCCCTGGCTGGCCAGGTGTAAGGCGTGGATCGACGAGCGGCTCGCGATCGACGGAAAAGGATTGATCACCTGCTCGGCGCTCAAGCGCGAGTATCGGGACTATCTGGTCGACGGGCGTTATCCGGCCGTGCGCATCCTCTATCTCGAAGCCAGCCGCGAGACGCTGATCGAGCGGATGAGCCATCGCCGCAACCATTTCATGCCCGCGAGTCTGCTCGACAGCCAGCTCGCCACTCTCGAGGCGCCGGCCACGGGCGAGCACCCGATCACCATCAATGTCGAGCAGACCTCCGAGGAGATGACGCGCGACGTCATGGAAAGCCTGCAGCGGCGCTCAGCGCTTTAGATCGGTAGGGCTTCAGTCTGAGTCGAACAGGGATCCGCTAATCGGGCTTGATCTGATTCAACATGCAGGCTGGTTGGGGGCCAGCATGCATGGCGCGACCTTACTCGATGGATCTGCGGGAGCGCGTTGTGGCGGCGGTCAGGAACGGCGGCCTGTCGTGCCACCAGGCCGCGGCGCGTTATGGCGTCGGCGTCAGCACGGCGCAATGGCGTCGACACCAGCATCGCGTTGATCCGGCACGGCTGGCGTTCATCGACGAGACCTGGACGAAGACCAACGTGGCGCCGCTGCGCGGCTGGGCACCGCGGGGCGCCAGGCTGCGATCGAAGGTGCCGTGGGGCCACTGGAACACGATGACCTTCATCGCCGCCCTGCGGGTCGACCGGATCGATGCGCCCTGGCTCCTCGACGCCCGATCAACAGCGAGACCTTCCTCGCTTACGTCACCCACGAGCTGGCGCCGACGCTGTCCGCGGCCGACATCGTCATCGCCGACAATCTCGGCAGCCACAACAGCAGCGCAATGCGCAACGCCATCCGACGGGCCGGCGCCCGCCCGATCCTGCTGCCGCAACACTCGCCCGATCTGAACCCGATCGCAGGTCTTCGCCAAACTCAAGCACCTGCTCCGCAAGGCCGCCGCGCGAAGCCGCCAGGCCGTGTCAGACGCCATCGCCGAACTGCTCGACTCCTACACGCCCGACGAATGCGCCCACTACTTCAGGAACTCAGGAGATGGACCAGCCTAAAATGATCCCGCTCTAACGCAGCCGGAACGACGCCCAGCTGCTCGGCGTGTAGTGGCCGGACGACGCCGACGAGGCGAGCACCCGCCATGCGTAGAGGCCCGCACTTTGCGGAACCGGGAGGGTCAGCGCCGATTGCCGCGTCGTGGTCCAGGCGATGTCGTGCCGTCCGTCCGCATCGAGGCGCACCACCTGCACCGAGAACCGCGTGTCGCCCGGCATCGCATCGATGTGCCAGACGAGCTCGACAGGCACGGTCCTGTCCGGCATCGGCGGATCGGCCTGGATCGCATCGAGCAGCGGGGCGGGAGGAGCGACGCTCGTCGACGCTGCCGGCGCGACCGCGACCGCGCGCGCGGTCGCGCCGGCGGACGCGAACCAGGTGCGTGCGAGCTCGGGATTGCGCGGGATCCCGTCGCCCGACAGTGCGAGCTCGCCGAGATCGTAGGACGCGCGCGCGAAACCATGCGACGCGGCGCGGGCATACCAGAGTGCCGCCTGCGCCCGGTCGCGCGCGACGCCGGTGCCGCTGTCGTTCATGACGGCCACGTTGAACTCGGCGTCCGGACGGCCCGCTTCCGCTGCCAGGCGGTAGAACACGTAGGCACGGCCGGGCTGGCCCGCGAGGTCCGCCTGCACGCCGCCGCGGAACAGGGCCTCCGCCACCGCCTCAGGCTCGCTCGGCGCGGCCGCCGCGGTCGCGAGTGCCAGCACCGCAGCTCCAAACCGACAGGCGGCGGCCCGGCCGCGCATCGCTAGCGCCAGCTGATCTCGACGCGCCGGTTCTCGGGAGTCGCGGATCCGGACGGCGCGTTCACCGCGGGGACGGTGCTGCCCGCCGCGAGGAGCTGCAGCTTGGCCACAGGCACGCCGCGCTCGACCAGCCCGTTCAGCACCGCTCGCGCACGCCGTTCCGACAGAGAGAGATTATGGCTCGCATCTCCGGTCGCGTCCGTGGTTCCCGTGACGATCATCACGATCGGATTGCCGGCGCGATACAGGCGCGAGGCCTGGTCGAGCGTCGAGACACCGGTATCGCCGATGCGGGCACTTCCGTCGGGGAACAGGATGATGAGCTTGTCGGGTGCCGCCGCCGAGGCCGGCACGAGCGGCGCGGCCAGGAGGCCGAGTGCGACGACCGGTCCTAAAGAGCGTGTGGAGTGCTTCATGATGTCCCTCTTTCGCTTCCGAGCGTGATCATAATCGTTCCGGGCAAGGCCTCAATCGTGCGGCGCGGATCGAGACGTATCTGCGTCGCATGATCGAGCGTGCCCCCGAGAAGGCGCGCGAGTTCCGCCGCTTCCGCCGCGTCCTCCGCGAAGACGAAGCCCACGCCGTCCGCCACGGGCACGGACGCGGGTCCGATCGCGTGCACGGAGATCCCTGCCCGCTCGAGTGCCGCTCCGATCTGGCCGGCTCGATTGGCGTTATCCGGACGGTGGGGATCGAAACGGATCTCGACGGCGAGCGGCGGTCCGGCGGGAAGCGACGCGAGCACCCGAGGCGCACCCGGCTGCATGGCCGATCCGCGTCCGGCCCGATCCGGCACCGTCTCGATCGCGTAGGCCTCGGCGGCGCGTCGCGGATCCGGCCGCGGCACGATGGCCACGTCCGCGTCGTCAGGTGCGGTGACTTCGGCGTAACCCGACGACGCATCGTTCGGCTCGGCCGCCGCGAGTTGCGCGCAGAGCATGGTGGTCGCAGACATTACTCCGGCGAGGCTGAGCGTCAACCAGGCGTTCATTGGCGTTCCCCCGGTCGTTCTGCCCGAGCATTCAAACAGAGAGTGGTGGACGTAGTTCGTTATTACAAGCGGTGTAATAAGTGTTTACATTGGGGCTCCGCGTTGAACCGTGCCGGGATCGAGCCGATCCTGGACCTGCGTTCATGAAGCGGGTCCAGGGCGTGCGCGGCACGCCCTGGCGTTCAGGCAGCGTGCGCCAGCGCCGGCTCGAAAGTGAGCCCATCCGGTCCCACGGACACGCGCACCATCTCCCCGTCCGCGATCTCGCCCGCGAGCAGTTTTCCAGCGAGCGGGTTCTGGATGCTCCGCTGGATCACCCGCTTGAGCGGCCGCGCCCCGTAGATCGGATCGTAGCCCTCGTTGGCCAGCCAGTCGGTCGCCGCCCCGTCGAGCGCCAGCCCGATGTGCCGCTCGTCGAGCAGCGAACGCAGGCGCGCGAGCTGGATCTCGACGATCCGCGCCATGTCCTCGCGCCGCAGCCGGTTAAACAGGATGATCTCGTCGAGCCGGTTGAGGAACTCGGGCCGGAAATGCTCGCGCACCACCCGCATCACCTGCGCTTCCGCCATCACCGCGGGCTCGCCCTCGGGCAGGTTCGCCAGCACGTCGCCGCCGAGATTGCTGGTCAGCACGATGATCGTGTTGCGGAAGTCGACCGTGCGGCCCTGCCCGTCGGTGAGCCTGCCGTCGTCGAGCACCTGCAGCAGAACGTTGAAGACGTCCTCGTGCGCTTTCTCGACCTCGTCGAACAGGATCACCTGGTAGGGGCGCCGGCGCACGGCCTCGGTGAGCACGCCGCCCTCGTCGTAGCCGACATAGCCGGGCGGCGCGCCGATCAGCCGCGACACGGCGTGCTTCTCCATGAACTCGCTCATGTCGATCCGCACCATCGCCCGCTCATCGTCGAACAGGAATTCTGCGAGTGCCTTGGTCAGTTCGGTCTTGCCGACGCCGGTCGGGCCGAGAAACAGGAACGAGCCGATCGGCCGGTGCGGATCCTGCAGCCCGGCGCGCGCGCGCCGCACCGCGTTGGCGACCGCCCGCAGCGCATCCTCCTGGCCCACCACGCGGTGGCGCAGCTTGTCCTCCATGCGGATCAGCTTGGCGCGCTCGCCCTCCAGCATCCGGTCGACCGGCACGCCGGTCCAGCGCGACACCACGCCGGCGATCGCCTCGTCGTCCACCGTCTCGCGCACCAGCGCCCCGTGTTCGCCGCCCTGATGCGCGTTGATCTCGCTCTCGAGCGCCGGGATCACGCCGTAGATCAGCTCGGAGGCGCGTTGCAGGTCGCCGCGACGCTGCGCCACCTCGACCTCGCTGCGCGCCGCGTCGAGTTTCTCCTTCAGCCTCTGCGTATCCAGCACGCGCGACTTCTCATTCTGCCAGGTCGCAGTCAGCGTAGTCGACCGCTCCTCGATATCGGCGAGTTCCGTCTCGAGCTTGCCCAGCCGCTCGCGACTGGCGGGATCCTCCTCGCGCTTGAGTGCCTCACGCTCGATTTTGAGCTGCACCAGACGCCGGTCGAGCTCGTCGAGCGCCTCGGGCTTGCTGTCGACTTCCATGCGCAGGCGCGACGCGGCCTCGTCGATCAGGTCGATCGCCTTGTCGGGCAGGAAACGATCGGTGATGTAGCGGTTCGACAACGTCGCCGCTGCCACCAGTGCCGAGTCGCTGATCCGCACGCCGTGATGCAGCTCGTATTTCTCGCGGATGCCGCGCAGGATCGAGATCGTGTCGGCGACCGTCGGCTCGCCCACGAACACCGGCTGGAAGCGCCGGGCGAGCGCCGCATCCTTCTCCACATGCTTGCGATACTCGTCGAGCGTGGTCGCCCCGATGCAGTGCAGCGCGCCGCGCGCGAGCTCGGGCTTGAGCAGGTTCGACGCGTCCATCGCACCGTCCGCGCGGCCCGCACCCACCAGCGTGTGCATCTCGTCGATGAACAGCACGACCTCGCCGGCCGCCGTTTCGATCTCCTTCAGCACCGCCTTGAGACGTTCCTCGAATTCGCCGCGGAATTTCGCGCCCGCCACCAGCGCCCCGAGGTCGAGCGCCAGCACCCGCTTGTTCTTCAGCGCCTCGGGCACGTCGCCGTTGACGATGCGCAGCGCCAGGCCCTCGACGATCGCGGTCTTGCCCACGCCGGGCTCGCCGATCAGCACCGGATTGTTCTTGGTGCGCCGTGCCAGCACCTGGATGGTGCGACGGATCTCCTCGTCGCGCCCGATCACAGGATCGAGTTTTCCCGCACGCGCAACTTCCGTGAGATCGCGCGAATATTTCTTGAGCGCGTCGAAGCCCGCTTCCGCGTTCGCACTCTCGACGCGCCGTCCCTTGCGGATCGCGGCCAGCGCGCGCTCGAGCGATTGGATATTGGCGCCGGCATCGCGCAGCGCGCGCCCGGCGGGGCCGGTGCTGGCGCTCAGCGCCACGAGGATCCGGTCCTGCGCCACGTATTCGTCGCCGGCGCGGGCGGCCTGCTGCTCGGCGGCGTCGATCACGCGGACGAAATCCGGATCGGCCTGCGGCTGGCCCGCACCCGGTCCTTCCACGCGGGGGAGCCTCGCGAGCTCCGCCTCGATCTCGGTCTTGGCGCGTGCGGGATCGCCGCCGGCGGCCCGGATCAGGCCGGAGGCGGCACCCTCCTCGTCGTCGAGCAGCGCCTTCAGCAGATGCGCGGCGGTGAGCCGCTGATGGTAGTCACGCAGTGCGATGGTCGACGCGGCCTGCAGAAAACCCCGGCTGCGTTCGGTGAGTTTGTCGAGATTCATTCGCTTGTCCCTTTCAAGGCAACCAGCGGGAGAGCGCCCCAATGGCAACGCCCCTCCTCACCTCCTGATTTGGTAGAAGCCCTGAGCCCGATCAACCGATTGGCATGATTTTCCCGGGAGAGACCGCCCCCATGTTCGCGCCCGGCGCGTCGCTGCGCCTCCTCCTCGAAGCAAGCGTGCGCGCCGGCCGCGTCCAGTGGGTCGGCGTCCGTGGCGCCCGGCGCGCCGCGTTGCGCGAGGTCGACGCGGTCGAACTCGATCCCGTGTCCGGGATCGCCGGCGACCATGCGCGGAGTCCGAAGCGCCAGGTCACGCTGATCGATGCGGCGGCCCTGGCCGCCATCGCCTCGTTCCTCGGCCGCGCGCATGTCGATCCCGCGTCGCTGCGCCGGAACATCGTCGTCTCCGGCATCAACCTCCACGCGCTGCGCGGTGCGCGTGTGCGGATCGGCGAGGCCGAGCTCGAGATCACCGGGGAGTGCCATCCCTGCTCGCGGATGGAGGAGACCTTCGGGACCGGCGGCTATAACGCGGTGCGCGGGCAGGGTGGGGTGACGGCGCGTGTGTGCCTGGCCGGGATCGTTCGGCGCGGCGACGCGGTCCTGCGACTTGGGGCGTCGTGCGCCAGCACGCCTCCGGCGTGACCCCAAACCCCGCCAGGACAAGCAGTCCTGGACCTGCCGACTTAAGTATAGCGGGTCCAGGGGCTCTAGCTCCTGGCGGGGTGTGGGGCTGGCCCCACTCTTCTTCTGTGTCCCTCAAGCCACACCACACCCCGCAGAACCCGCGTCGCGTTCCTGAGAGTTGAAGCCGCGTCCCGCACGAGCGCACGACGGAGACGTGAAGCCCACGCTCGCCCGGTTCCTGTGCATCCTCCTGCCATGCGGCCTCGCCGCCTGCGCGGGCCCGCGCACATCGCCACTCTCCTACGCACCCGAGAGAGGCTCCTACCCCGCACCCGGCCCCGGGAACGATCCCTGGCGCCCCTACATTCGTGAGGCCTCGCAGCGCTTCGGCGTGCCGGCCCCCTGGATCCGCGCGGTGATGCACCAGGAATCGGGCGGCCACGAATATCTCGACGGCCAGCCGATCACCTCGGCCGCGGGTGCGATCGGCTTGATGCAGCTGATGCCCGCGACCTATGCCGACCTGCAGGCGCAGTACGGCCTCGGCTCGGACCCCTACGACCCGCACGACAACATCATGGCCGGCACCGGCTACATCCGGCAGATGTACGACCGCTATGGCTCGCCCGGCTTCCTCGCCGCCTACAACGCCGGCCCGGCGCGGGTCGACGACTACCTCGCCGGCGAGGGGTCCTTGCCCAACGAGACCGTGAACTACGTGGCCTCGATCGCGCCGCATCTCGGTGGCGGCGGCGACGCGCTCGCCCCCGCGCCAGTCGAGCGCGCGCCGGTGGAGACCGCGCCGCCGGTCGAACTCGCCGCCGCGTCCAGGAGCGACGGCTGTTGGCACGATCCCGATCGGGCGTTCGATCCGGCCGCAGCCTGCGAGCCTCGCCCCTTGCCGGCCCCCATCGACGTGGCGGTCCCAATTCCCGCGCCGGCTCCGGTCGTGGCGCAGGTCGAATGTGCGTCGGCGAACCGCGATTCGGCCTTCGACCCGGGCGCGCCCTGCCAGCCCGCGCCGGTGCAGGAGGCGGTCTACCGCGCCGCGCCAAGTGCCATCGGCGCCTACGTTCCGTTGGCGCCTCCCTCCGGCATGGCCGCGCCTCCGCCACCGCCCGTGGTGCAGCGCGTGTCCTACGCCCCGGCGCGCGCCGTCGCGACCTATGGCGGTGCCTGGGCGATCCAGGTCGGCGCCTTCGGCCAGCCCGGCGAGGCACGCTTTGCGACCGCGATGGCGCGCGACGCAGCGCCCGGGCCGCTGGTCGCCGCGCGCGAGGTGGTGATGCCGGTGCCCGGCCTCGGCCGCGGCGCCCTCTACCGCGCCCGCCTGGCCGGTCTCGATCGCGGGGCTGCCGCCGCGGCCTGCACGCAGCTGCGCGGCCGCGACATGCCCTGCATGCTCGTCCAGCCCGGAGGTTGAGCGATGGAGCGCGCGTCGCCCTCAGGCCCACCCCGCTTACGCAGGAATATCGATCTCGACCCGGGTGCCCCGCCGCCCGAGATCGTGGCGGACGCTCGCATGCAGCGTGCGGGCCATCGTGTTGACGATGATCGTGCCGAGCCCGGTGCCGCGCGGCTCGGCGTCGGGCGTGAACCCGGCCCCGTCATCCTCGACCCCGAGCAGCCACCCCCCGCCTTCGCCAGCGCCGCGGCGGCGGAGCTCCACCCGCACGGCGCCGTCCTCGCCGGGGGCGTAGGCGTATTTGACCGCGTTGGTGACGAGCTCGCTGACGATCAGCCCGACCGAGATCGCCTTGTCGGTGGCCAGCTTCACCGGATCGCAGGTGAGCACGATGCGGGCGACCGAGCCGGACGAGACCCGCTCCATCTCGGCCAGCAGGCCCCCCAGGTAATCGTCCATGTCGACGGTGCCGATGGCGGCGGAGGTGTAGAGCCGCTGGTGGATCTTGGCGACCGCCTCGACCCGCTCGCCCGCTTGACGGAGCGCCTCCTTGATCGTCTCGTCGTCGCTGCGGCGGGCGTGCATCCCGAGCAGGGCCGTGATCAGCTGGAGCGAGTTGGCGATGCGGTGGTTCATCTCGCGCAGAAGAACCGCCTGCTGCTCGGTGAGCAGCTCGAGCCGGGCCATGCCCTCGCGCGCCGCCTGCTCGGCGGCTTCCTTCGCCCGTAGCAGCGCGCGCTGCTCGATCGCCTGGCGCACGGCCACCACCAGCAGTTCGAGGAAATGCCCGCCCACATCCTTGACGACGTAGTCGGCGGCGCCCGCCTTGAGCGCCGCCACCGCGATGCGCGGCTCCTCGGCCGCGGTCACGAAGATCACCGGCGGCGCGTCCGCGATCGCCAGCATCTCGGGCAGCACGTCGAGCCCGTCGCGGCCGGGCATGTAGTGGTCCAGCGCCACCGCGTCGAATTTTTCCTCGTGCACCAGGGCCAGGCCGTCGTCCGGCGTGCACGCGATCGTCACGGTCCAGCCGATCCGGCCGCAGAACCGCTCCACCAGCCGGCAGAGCCCTGCGTCGTCGTCGACGTAGAGCAGGCGGCGATGCTGGTCGGGCATCAGTTCGCGGTCATCATCACGCGGGGCCTCATCAGGCAGGGCCTCATCAGACAGTCTGGGGCACCTGCATCACCGAGATGAACAGGCCGAGCTGCCGGATCGCCTGGGCAAAGCTCTCGTACTCGACCGGCTTGGTGATGTAGACGTTGCAGCCGAGCTCGTAGCAGCGCTGGATCTCGAGCTTGTCGTCGGTCGTGGTCAGCACCACCACCGGCACGGCGCGGAGCTCGGGGTCCTCCTTGATGCGGCTGAGGATCTGGGTGCCGCTCATGTCGGGCAGGTTCAGGTCGAGCAGCACGAGCAGCGGCGCGCGCCCGGCCTCGCTCGCCAGATGCGCCAGCGCCGTGGTCCCGTCCGCCAGGTGCACGATCGCGTTGTTCACGCCCGCGCGCCGGATGTTCTTCTCGATCAGCCGCGCGTGTCCCGGATCGTCCTCGATCAGCAGGATCGTCACGGGGGTCCCGTTCATCGGTCGCACTCCGGCGTTTCCATCTCCATAGGCAACTCGCCGGCCGCCCACAACGCAAGGCGCGCGCCCCGCCGTCTGCGCCGCCCCCGTTTACGCTGCCGGCCAATCCGCTCTAGAACGCCCCCTCTCTAACAGATGTGGCCTTTCGGTTCGCGGGTGGACCGGCTCGGAGTGCGCGATGAAGAGGGGATTGGTCGGGATGCCAGGTTCGGGAGCAGCGCTGTCGGGAACGCTCGCGGCGGTGGCTTGCCTGCTCACCCTCGTCTCCTGCGGCAACGAGGACGAGACCAACCGGCTCGCCGTGCCCGACAAGGGTCACCTGCTCGGCAATACCGCGGGCCCGTCTTCGCTCGCCTCCAGCACGCCCAACGGCGGCGGCGTGAACGCCTATCTGTGGCGCGGTGCGATCGACGTGCTGAGCTTCATGCCGTTCGTCTCGGCCGATCCGATCGGCGGCGTGATCATCACCGACTGGTACACGCCGCCCACGGTCACGGGCGAGCGCTTCAAGGCGACCGCCTACATCCTCGGCCGCGAGCTCGCCTCGAGCGACGTGCGCGTCGCCGTGTTCCGCCAGGTCGAGCAGGGCGGCCAGTGGACCGACGCGCCGGTCGCCGGCAACACCGCGACCGAGATCACCGACAAGGTGCTGACGCGCGCCCGCGAGCTGCGGGCCGGCACGTCGGGCTGATGACGAGGGGCGGCTGAGCACCGGCATGGCGCGCGAGTACGTCCCGGCCGAGGTCGAAGCGAGCTGGCAGGCGGCATGGGCCGAGCGTGCCTGCTTCGCCGTGCCCGACGTGCCGCCGCATGGCACGCCCACCTACTACGCGCTCGACATGTTCCCCTACCCGTCGGGGCGGATCCACATGGGGCACGTGCGCAACTACACGATCGGCGACGTGATCAGCCGCTACAAGCGTGCGCGGGGCTTCACGGTGCTGCACCCGATGGGCTGGGACGCGTTCGGGCTGCCCGCCGAGAATGCCGCGCGCGACCGCGGCATCAGCCCGCGGGCCTGGACCTACGCCAACATCGAGGCGATGCGCGCGGCGCTGAAACCGATGGGCCTGTCGGTCGACTGGTCCCGCGAGTTCGCCACCTGCGACCCGGACTATTACGGCCAGCAGCAGGCGCTGTTCCTCGACATGATGGCGGCAGGCTTCGCCTATCGCGGCGAGAGCCTGGTGAACTGGGACCCGGTGGACCAGACCGTGCTCGCCAACGAGCAGGTGGTGGACGGCTGCGGCTGGCGCTCCGGCGCGCCGATCGAGACGCGGCGGCTGAGCCAGTGGTTCTTCCGCATCACCGCGTTCGCGCCCGAGCTGCTCGAGGGGCTGGCGACGCTCGACCGCTGGCCCGAGCGCGTGCGGCTGATGCAGGCGAAATGGATCGGCCGCAGCGAGGGCGCACGCGTGCGCTTTCCCGTCGTCGGACGCGCAGGCGAGACGGCGGAGGTGTTCACCACCCGGCCCGACACGCTGTTCGGCATGTCCTTCCTGGCCATCTCGGCCGAGCATCCGCTCGCGGCCGGGGTCGCCGCCGCGAACCCCGACGCCGCCGAGTTCGTGGCCGAGTGCCGGCGCCTGGGCACCAGCGAGGCGGCGATCGAGACCGCGGAAAAACGCGGCTTCGACACCGGCCTCCGCGTGGCGCACCCGTTCCTGCCGGGCGAGACCTTCCCCGTGTGGATCGCGAACTTCGTGCTGGCCGGCTACGGCACCGGCGCCGTGTTCGGCTGCCCCGCGCATGACGAGCGCGACCACGAATTCGCCCGCAAATACGCGCTGCCCATCCGTGCGGTCGTGGCCGGGCCTGACGGCCGCGTGCCCGACGTGACCGCCACGGCCTACACCGGCCCCGGCCGCCTGGTGAACTCCGGCTTCCTCGACGGCCTGGACACGGGCGAGGGCAAGCGCCGCGCGATCGCCGCACTCGCCGCGCACGGCGCCGGCGAGGGCGTGGTCAACTGGCGCCTGCGCGACTGGGGCGTATCGCGCCAGCGCCCCTGGGGCTGCCCGATCCCGGTGATCCACTGCGCCGCGTGCGGCGTGGTGCCGGTGCCCCGCGACCAGCTACCCGTGGTGCTGCCCGACGATCTCGATTTTTCCCGCGCCGGGAACCCGCTCGACCACCACGCGACCTGGAAGCACGTGGCCTGCCCGAGCTGCGGGGGGCCTGCCACCCGCGAGACCGACACGCTCGACACCTTCGTCGACAGCGCCTGGTATTTCGCGCGGTTCACCTCGCCTCGCGCGTCCATCCCCGTCGACCCGGCGGCCGCCCGCGCCTGGCTCCCGGTCGACCAGTATGTCGGCGGCATCGAGCACGCGATCCTGCACCTGCTCTACGCGCGCTTCTTCACCCGCGCGATGAAGCGGCTCGGCCTGCTCGCGATCGACGAGCCGTTCGCCGGCCTGTTCACCCAGGGCATGGTCACTCACGCGACGTTCCGCGCCGTCGACGGCACCTGGCTCTATCCCGAGGAGGTCATCCACGTCACCGACGGCTCCGTGGTCCGCTCCGAAGACTGGACAGAGGTGACGGTCGGCCGCGTCGAGAAGATGAGCAAGTCGCGCCGCAACGTCGTCGAGCCGTCCGCGATCCTCGCGAAATATGGCGCCGACACCGCGCGCTGGTTCGTGGTCTCCGACAACCCGCCCGAGCGCGACCTCGAATGGACCGAGGCCGGTGTCGCCGGCGCCTGGCGCTTCATCCAACGCCTCTGGCGCCTGGCCGAGAACTCTTCGACGTTGCCGGCCGACGAGCGGCCGGAAACGTTCGGCCCCGCCGCCGACACGCTCCGCCGCTCCACCCACCGCACGATCGCCGCCGTCACCGAGGCGATCGAGGGGTTCGCGTTCAACGTCGCGATCGCCCGCCTCTACGAGCTCTCGGCCGCACTCGCCGAGGCCGAACGCGCACCCGCCACGGATGCAGGCCTCGCCTGGGCCCGCCGCGAGGGCGTGATGGTGGCGGCCCTGCTCGCAGCCCCCATCGTGCCGCATCTCGCCGAGGAGATCGTGGCCCTGCTCGAGCCCGGCACCACGCTCGCCGCCGAGCGTCCCTTCCCGGAGGCCGACCCCGCGCTGCTGACCGTCACCCGCCTCACCATCGGCGTGCAGGTCGGCGGCAAGCTGCGCGGCATGATCGAGGTCGCTCCCGACGAATCCGAGGCCGACATCCTGGCCGCCGCCGCCGCCGAGCCCAACGTCGCGCGCCTGCTCACGGGCACCCGCATCGTCAAACGCATCCACGTCCCCGGCCGGATCGTGAACTTCGTGGTGGCATCGGCATGAACTGGCACGCGATCGCAGCGCTCGCCCTGCTCCCGCTCGCCTCCTGCGGTTTTGAGCCGCTCTACGCGCGCGGCACCGACAGTCCCGACGGCGACCTCGGCTCGGTCTACGTGAACAACGTGGGCGGCCGCTACGGCCAGCTCGTACGCGAGAGCCTGCAGCAGCATCTCGAGCTGCCGGTGTCGGGAGCGAACAGCCTCTACACGCTCGACGTGAGCCCCGGCCTGCAGAGCGAGGGCATCTCGATCCAGCCCGACAACTCCAGCACCACCACGCGCCTGGTGGGCACCGCGAGCTGGACGCTGAAGACCGTCGGCATCGCGCCGCGCACGCTCGCGACCGGCAGCGCCCGCACCGTCGACGGCTTCAACAACATCGACCAGCAATACTTCCAGTCCACCATCTCGAGCGAGACCACGGAGGCGCGCATCGCCGCCAACCTGGCCGACACGATCACGCTCCAGCTCGCGGCCTGGTTCCGGCGCGAGCACGAGCATGGCGACCTCGACCTCCGGCCGCCCCCCTCCGCTCCGCCATCGCACGCCTGAGCCCGGCGCGCGCGCGTGAAGCTCGACGCCCGCACGATCGACCGTTTCCTGCGCGACCCCGGATCCTGCCGCGCGGTGCTGCTGCACGGCGAGGACACCGGCCTTGCGCGCGAGCGCGCCAACACGCTCACCCGCCTGGTGGCGGGAGCGCTCGACGATCCGTTCCGGGTGGCGACGCTCGACCGCGACACCCATGACCGGCTCGAGGAGGAGGCGACCGCGCTCTCGCTGATGGGCGGCCGTCGCGTGGTGCGCGTCCGCGAGGGCGGCGACCATCTCCTGGCCCCGCTCACCCGCACGCTCGCCATGCACGCCGACACGCTGGTGGTGATCGAGGCGCCGGCGCTGGTCTCGCGCTCGAAACTCCGCGCCGCCCTCGAGGGCCGCGCGGACACGGCCGTGATCGCCTGCTACCCCGAGGAGGGCCGCCAGCTCGCGACCTCGCTGCGCGCCATGGTCGAGGCCGCCCACTGCCGCATCGCGCCCGACGCGCTGGACTGGCTCGCGGGCAGCCTCGGCGCCGACCGCCTGGCGTCGCGCAGCGAGGTGGAAAAACTCGTGCTCTACGTCGGCGATGGCGGCACGATCGACATCGATGCGGTGGAGACCGTGGTGGCCGACGCCTCCGCCTCCTCGCTCGACGACGCGCTGTTCGCGGCCACCGCGGGCGACCTCGCCGGCGCCGACCGCGCCCTTGAGCGCGCGATCGCCGACGGCGCGGCGGCGGTCGGCATCGCCCGCGCGGCGCTCTACCATCTCGGCCGGCTGCGCACCGCGCGCGAGGCGATGGCGGACGGTATGAGTGCCGCCGATGCCGCTCGCGGAGCACGGCCGCCGGTGTTCTTCAAGCGCACCGCCGCTTTCATTCGCGCGCTGGCGCTTTGGAGCCCGGACGGGCTCGGACGTGCGGCGCGCGAGGCGAACCGTGTGGAGCTCGCCTGCAAGCAGACGGGCGCGCCGGACCTGCTGCTGGTGCGGAATTTCCTGAGCCTGGTCGCGCGGCAGGCGGCGCGGGCGGCAAGGTAAGAAGAAGGCCAGGGGCTCTGCCCCTGGACCCCGCCAGGAGCTAGCCCCTGGACCCTTTCATGGGGGTCCAGGGTGCACAGCATCCTGGCGGGGTTTGTGGCAGAGCCCCAATCTTCCCTGGCTAGGCGCCTCGCCCGGATGTGGCTATGTTCCCGCCCGTGCACGCATGTCCGCGTAGCTCAGCAGGATAGAGCACAGGATTCCTGAACAAATTGGGCGCGGCGCTCGGAAACGGCGCCGTGGATCCGCTCAAAGTCGGGGAACGCTTCGGTGCGCTCGCACCATGCCGATCCCGAGCCAAGCCCCGGCCGGAAACAGCCGGGGAAGGTGTAGAGACTGGAAGGGCGGCACCTAAGGGCGAGAGCCTAGGGTGAAGGGACAGTCCAGACCACGAACGGGCAGCAACGCCCGGCGGCGAAAGCCGAAGTGGGACTGAATCCTGGGGCCGTGGGTTCGAATCCCGCCGCGGACATCAATCCTCATCTTTTCGAGTAAATGAGGGAGCTATGGGGCGGTGATGCCTTGCGGTTCGTGCCGCAGATCGTGCTACGGCGCCTGTTTTATTTCGTGATCCCGGTGGCACAAGGTGATCGGCGCCCCAATGACCGCTGACGCCGTGCTCGACCGGCTTGTCCACAACGGACACCACCTCACGCTGAAGGGCGAGTCACTCCGAAAGCGCGCGCTCAGGCATACATGCTTGACGCCGAAAGCATCGCCTGAACTCATGATTGCGTTGACGCCGATCGGTTCAGGGATCATCGGAACCCCTGTCCGGCTTGGCTCGGAATCTGTGTCCGTGTTCAATTGGGCACCGCGTCTGAGATCAGCGGAACCCGCACTGCAGACTGGCCTTGCTGTTCACGACGATCGCCGAGCGTGCGAATGCCGGTGCTTACCGGGGTCGCGGTGACATCGACCCACCCCGTCTACAAGGCTGGTCACCTTGGCTGCCTTGATGTCTTAGCAGCGGCCGGCGCTTGAGCCGCGCCTGCGGCGGAGCTCACCGCCAGATCTTTACTCATCTTGTAAGGCTGTAAGCTCGCCAGTCTCAGCTTTTGCGGCAATCCCGCAGCCGTGTCATCGTGACGGCATGGTATTGTTGAACAACCTGCGCGAGAATTGAGATGGCGAGGGTCTCAGGATCGCGTGCTCCCTCGATCATGCCTATGGGGCCAACAACTCGGGAGATGGCTTCCGGGGATACGTCCTGATCAGCCAGACGGCGGCATCGTTCAGCGTGCGTCTTTCGGCTTCCCATCGCGCCGACGAAAAAGGGAGCACTCTCCAGTGCCTGCGTGAGCAGGTCTATTTCCCAATCGTGGTCATGGAACAGGGTAACCACTGCGGTGAAGGGGTCGATTTGCAGCAGGTTCGAACGCCCACGCCTTTCGAGGCAAGCCGCTTCGAAGCCGGATTGCCGTGCTTCTGCAACGCAGCTCTCGTCAGGGCTCAGAAGCTGAACCTCAGCTCCGTAAGCTCGCGCAAGCTCAAGCACCGCGCCCGGCTCCGCCCCGTGCCCGAGAACGACGAGCCGAAGGGCAGGGTCGTGGTGAACAAGGAAGTTGTCGCCGTCCCAGCCCGTCCGTCCAATCAGCTGAAAGGGAAGGACAGTGAGGGTCCCTGTCTCAGAGAGGGAGAGTGTAACTGGCTGGCGCGCCTCGAGCCGAGCCGCCGCGTCCTGGATGCGTTCTATCGGCGGACGCGGGAGAAACAGGAGATCAATCCCGCCACCGCATGGGAGCCGGATGTCGATGAAGGGGGATCCGGCTCCAAATCGGATGCTTCGGGCGACCCCTTCAGCCAATATCCGGAGGGCCTCTCCAACGACGGCGGCCTCCACGCATCCGCCCGAAAAAGATCCCGCGGTGCGACCATTACTGCTGACCGCCATCTGTGTGCCTGGAGCTCGGGCGCCGCTGCCGCTGACTCCCGTGAGGGTGACGAGTACCGTCTCGTCGCCATGGGCTTCTTGATCAACAAGGAATCGGAAAATCGCGAGAGCTTTATTCATGTGTCGTTGCCCTCTCCAAGCTCTCTCGAACCCGACCCTTTGAGCTTGATGGTCACGAAGTGCAATTGGTTAAAGGCGCAGTCTCACGCAGCGACGCCTAGGATTGAGGTGCCTTGTGTGTCCATCCGCGCACCTGGCCATCCGCTCTCGTCTATCGCGATCGCTACACAGCGACGATCTGTGCCTTCGCAGCCTGCGTCGCGCGACTTCCCCACCGGGGTCTGTCGGATCGAGAATTCCTAGCAAAGCCCTCAGCAGATTCGACGCAAAGCGGGCGATCAACAAAGTCGGCGATCAGCCAAGCGCATCTTCCTCTGTGGGCCGGGCGGCCTTGGACGGCCTCGCGAGGTTTCCCGTGCGATTCAGGAAGCGGATGCTGATCAAAGCAAGGATATTCGTCGGGGATCGTTGCGATGGTCTTCGAGCGCCGCCCTCTTCGCTACCAGCGTGCGGTGCGCACGTCTCGGTCCGCCCCGGCCTCAAACAGGTCATCCTTGGTTCTTGAGCGGCGACAGATCATGGTGAGAAGGTCAATGTGCTTCCGCCAGATTAGTAGACGCTCAAGATTCGTCATGCTCCGAAGTCACACGGAGAGAAAGACTTCACATGCTATCGATGGCAACAGCACCGGGCGACATGAAGTTTTCGATCCTGATAGGAAGTTTGCGGATCCTCAGGCCGGTCGCGTGAAACACAGCATTCGCGACCGCGGCGTCCTGCCCGTTATTGCCGAGTTCGCCAATCCCCTTGATGCCAAGTTTGTTCACCAGGTGATCTTCCTCCGGAAGGAGGATCGTCTCGACGTCAGTGATGTCGGCATTCACCGGAATCAAATACTCGCCAAGGTCCGCATTGACATAGCGCGCCTGGCGAGCGTCGATCTCCGTACCCTCATGCAACGCGGCGCTCATGCCCCAGATCTGCCCACCCATGATCTGGCTCTTCGCGGCCATGGGGTTGACGATCCGCCCTGCTGCATAGGCACCGACGAGACGCGGAACGCGCACCTCGCCGGTAAGAGCGTGCACCCGCACCTCGGCGAACTGGGCGCCGAAGGCATATTGTATGCGGTCCTTGAGCCTTGGGCCGCCGGTCAGCGTCGGCAGCCCTCGGTACAACGCCTCCATGGCTTCCGGAGGCACGCCGTGAGGCAAGTTCTCGGCGTACGCTTCCACCGCGCCGCCGCCAATCCGGTCGATCGCCGCCTTCAGCGGCTCGCTACGGCCCTCGGAATTCTGCAGCGCGCCGTCTTGAAGCCAGATCGTCTTCGGATCGGTTCCGTGGAAGGGGCTGTTCTCCGCCGCAACGGCGGCCGCTGCCAGGCGATCACGTATCTGCTCGCAAGCCTTGGCAACTACAGTGCAGACGCTCGCGGTGCTGTTCGATCCGCCAGCGACGGGCGCCGGTGGCAGGTCGGTGTCACCGAGCTCCACGCTCACGTCATCGAGCCACACACCGAGTTCCTGAGCCGCCGTCAAGGCTAAAGCAGTATAGGCTCCGTTGCCGATCTCATGACCCGCGGTCTGCACCCTCACAGATCCTCGAGCCCTGAGCGTCACACGTACAGCCGCTGGTGCCATATTCGTCGGATACATGCTGGAGGCGCAACCCAGACCGACAAGCCAGTCGCCGTCGCGCATCGATCGCGGCTGCGGTGTGCGCTTTGCCCAGCCGAACGCCTTTGCGGCCGCATCGAAGCACGGCATCAGAGCGCGGGACGTGAAGGGCAGGCCCTTGATCGGCTCATGCATCGTGTCGTTGATACGCCTGAGTTCGATCGGATCCATGCCGAGCGAGACGGCCAGCTCGTCCATGGCCGATTCGAGCGCGAACGTATAAGGGAGTTCGGGCGCACGCATGAAGCCCGGCGTGTTCCGATCTGCGTTGATAATGGTGCATTTCGTATCGACGTTCGGACAGGCGTAAAGCCGGCTCGTGGAGTTCATCCCCGCGATCTTGTAGTCGTCGGCCCGGGAGGTCACTTCCCACCCTTCGAGGATCAGCGCCTTGAGTCTGCCGTCCGCGTCAGCCGCCAAGCGAACCCGATGGCGGGTCTCGGCTCGATAGGTGGTAATGGTGAAGCACTGCATGCGCGTGGCTTCCAGCCGTACCGGGCGGCCGACCATCTTCGCCGCGAGCGCAGCTATGGCGGTAGACTGACTCAGTGTGCCGCGGAATCCAAAACCGCCACCAGCAAACGGTGAAATGACCCGCACATTCGCGGGATCGAGCCCAAGCTGTTCCGCGAGCCCGTTCTGGAAGCGATAGACGCCTTGGCTCGACTCCCACACCGTGAGCTTGCCGTCCGACCATGAGCAGGTGGTTGTGAACAGCTCGATAGGGTTGTGATGCTGGGTCGGAGTTTCGTATCGCGCATCGATCTTGACCGGCCCGATTGCAAAAGCTTCCTCGGCCTGGCCAACGGTTGCCATCCCATCAAGGACGGGCTTCGTCGACGTGCCAGGGCTATCGAAGCCAGCAGAGGGCCGCTCCTCGGCGTATTCGATGACGAGGCGGTCGGCTGCTTCGCGTGCCGCCTCTACCGTGTCTGCGACCACGAGCGCAACGATCTGGCCACTATACCAGATCTGGTCGGAACGCAGCGGCGCAATGGATGAACCCATGGACCCTTTTGCATAGTAGGGCCTGCCTGGTCGGATACGGTCGCCAACGTTGCGGTAGGTTAGAATCTCGAGCACACCAGACACTTGGCGGGCTCTGGTTTCGTCGAGGCGTGTGATGCGGCCGCGTCCGATCCGGCTGGTTGCAAGGGCAGCATGTGCCGGCTGGCGGCCGCCATCAAAATCGGAGCCGTAGCGCGCTTCGCCGGTCACCTTGGCGCGGCCATCGATGCGCATCGTCGGTGTTCCGATACCGGGCCTGCGCGAGCCGGCCGGCGCACCCTGGGATTGTACTGGTCCGATGGTCGTCATTATACGTCCATTGTCCGAGCTTTCCGAAGCGCGCGTATCAACGTGCGTTGACCGAGCGCCACCTTGTAGCCGTTCTGGTCGCGTGTTCGCGCATCGGCGAAGGCAGCACGCGCGGCCGCCTGCGCCGTATGATCATCGAGTTTCCGGCCCTTGAGAATGGCCTCCGCTTCGTGCGCCCGCCATGGCTTATACGCGACACCGCCCAGAGCAACTCGCGCATCCCGCACCACGTCGCCATCAAGTTCGAGAGCGACGGCGGCGCTCGCGAGAGCGAACTCGTAGGACTGACGGTCACGTACTTTCACGTAGGTCGATCGGCGCGTCCAGCCGCCTGCCGGCACAAAGAAGTTGATGATGACCTCTCCCGGCGCCAGCACCGTCTCTCGCTCGGGTGTGTCGGAGCCGAGATACAAATGCTCAAACGGGAAGACGCGGGAGCCGCCGGGCCCGACCGTATGCACGCTGGCACCCAGCGCCACCAGCGCCTGAGCGAAATCACCAGGATAGGCCGATATGCACTTCTCGCTCGTGCCGAGCACCGCATGCTTGCGATTGCTCCCCTCCAGCGCCGCACAGCCGCTTTCGGGCGAGCGTTTGTTGCACTGGAGCCACGCGACATCTCGGAAATAGGCGCAACGCGTGCGCTGAAGGACGTTGCCACCGAGTGTCGCCATGTTCCTCAGCTGAGCGCTCGCCGCCTGTTTCAATGCTTCGGCGATCACCGGGTAGTCACGAACGACCGTCGGATTGTTGGCTGCGTCGGACATGCGCACGAAGGCACCCAGTGCCAAACCTTTGGCGTCCACCTCGATCTTGCCGTGATGATCGGCAAACCCGCTGATGTCGATCAGCGTCTCAGGACGCATCACGTCGAGCTTCATCAGGTCGAGCATCGTGGTGCCGCCGGCGATAAATTGCGCGGGCGCCGAGGTGGCCGGCGAACTGGGCGCCGACAGGCGAGCGGCGTCGACCGCGGTGCGCAGACTGTCCGCACGCGCATAACTGAATGGACGCATCGCTTTCAGCCTTCAGGTGACTTGGGGAGCCGCTTGCTGGATCGCCGCTACGATATGGGGATAGGCTGCGCAACGGCACAGGTTTCCGCTCATATATTCACGGATCGCGTCGGCATCGGTCGCATGGCCTTCGCGGACGCAGCCAATCGCCGACATGATCTGGCCCGGCGTGCAATAGCCACACTGAAACGCGTCCTTCTCTATGAACGCCTGCTGCATCGGGTGGAGCGTTCCGTCGGGCAAAGCCAGCCCTTCGATCGTGGTGACCGGATGACGCACCATCGCAGCCAAGGTGAGGCACGAGAGCACGCGTTTGCCATCGACGTGAACGGTGCAGGCACCACACTGGCCGTGGTCGCACCCTTTCTTGGTGCCTGTCAGCCCCAGTTGGTTCCGCAGCGTGTCCAGCAGGGTCGCGCGCGAGTCCAACGTAAGGCGATTGGTCCGCTGGTTGACAGTCAGTTCGACAATCAGCTCTCGACCACCCGGCGCTTCCGGCTGCTGAGTCTTGGCCGAGGCTTCACCGAAACCCGCGACTTCCAAAGCAAAGGAGCCCAGCGCCGCTCCCCGCAACAGGGCGCGACGCCTGAGACCAAGCGCATTGGCTGCGTCGCGTGGGTCTTTAGCCATCGATGTTAAATCCTCAATTCTACTTGGTCACGAGGAGAAGCCTTCCCGCTCTCCCCACCCCATCGGGGTCCTTGCGAGTCACCGCCATCACGACGGTGCCCGGCTTCGCCAGGCTTCGACTGTCAATGGTATAATAAACCACCTTCACGCCAGGCGGCACGATGATTTCGCGCGACCCGCCAGGAAACGTCACACTAAGCCGTTGACCTTCAGGTGATGCCGTCGAAGCGGCCACCAAGGCATGGGTCATGGAATAACCATGCGTCGGCATCGGATGAGTGCTGTATTCCGGCCGATAGTGTGGTTCGAATATCCTCAATTCGGTCGCCTTGCCTGTATGGGCATCGATATTGAGGTTGTTGCTTGCGATGAAGTCGCCCGGCTTCACCGCACTCGCCGACGTCGGATGTGAGCTCGCGACCGTCCAGCCGGGCGTCATCTGCACCGTCTCCACGCCGTTCTTCGTCCTGAGCTCGACGCTGCTCTTCGCGGTCGAGATGATCGGCCCGACGTAGACCACGGGCGATTCTGGCACCCGCTCCGAGTCTTGTGCGTCCGCCAGTGTCGCGACCCCAAATGTCGCAATCACCAGTGTCGCGGCACTCATTGAGATGCTCGCGGTCAACGCAACGGCTCGAGATAGTGTTCCCACTGCATCCGTCCTCTTCTTACAAACTTCGACTCAAATCGTATTCACGCCCGACGCAACATCGAGGAGGGTATCCACAAAGGCTCGCCATCTTCCCACCGGCTGTCGGTCAGAGCATGTTTGTCGCTGCCGTCGGCGTTCATTTTCCAAATCTGCCCATACGGCTGGAAGTTGTTGTCGTAAAGGGCAGACTCATCTTTGAAGCCGTAGTAACCGCTGGTCCACAGAATATGGCCGTCGGGAGTCCAAACCGAATGCGCGTCGTTAACCGGGGAGGTGGTGAGCCGCCGCAAGTCGGATCCATCCGGGCGAATCGTGAAGATGTCGAAATTGCCGCCCGCCACTCGACGCGTGAACGTGATGAGGCTCCCATCCGGGGACCAGGCCGGGAGGTTGTCGAAATCGTTGGTAAGCTCCTGGATTGAATGATCGGCCAGATTGAGGATCCGCAACCCTCCAGAGCCCTGTGTTGTCCAGAGGCGGAAGACGAGCTTCTTCCCGTCGGGTGAACAGCTTGGGAAGCCGGCATTATGTTCGCTGGCGTCCGTGATCGATACCAGGCCTGTCCCATCGCGGTTGATCCGCATGATCTTAGCCGTCTTGACGGCGCGCTCCTCGAACCACCACCCATAGCCAAAGTAAATCGAGGCGCCGTCCGCCGACCAGCATGGCTGGAACGCGAGACCCTTGCCGCCCGCATCGAACACGACCCGTCGCTCGGACCCGTCGATGTTCATGACCGCCACCGACGAGGTCTTGAATTGCTCGGTGACCGCCAGCTTTCCATCCTGGGACAACGACGGAAAGCTTTCGGTGAAGCGACACTCGAACGCAGGATCCCAGCTATAAAGCGGGGTGTTTTGCTCCAGAGGCTTGTAGGATGTTTTCTCGTAGACCACCTGCTTGCCGTCGGAGGACCAGCTGGGAGAACGGACCTCAGCTTTGACTGCCGCTCTACCAGACGTGAAATACAACCCCGGTTCGCCACCAGAGCGCACCTGGTAGGCGATTTCCTGCGCGGGCAGAAATTGCGGGAAAAGCTTGAGGCCCGGGCCGGTCGTGTGCTGAATCCGCTCGCCGGTCGCCACATCGACCGAAACGATCTGGGACGAAGCTCTCATCGAGAGACGCTCAATGCGAGCGTTCCACGAATCCAGCAACGATATCTCATAGAAGACGATCCTTCGACCATCCGGAGACCAGCTCGGTGACCCTGCGCTGGATTCTGAGGGGGCTGTAACTCGGCGGATATCGCCACCGCCGCTAGGAACGACGTAAATGCTAATATGCTGGACATGTTCCCAGCCAACCCCAGGACCACTGCACGACACGATAATCTCATGTCCGCAGACATGCCCCTGCCAATCGGTGCCTCGATCTGACGAGAAGGCGATCCACTTGCCGTCCGGCGACCAGGAAGGTCGGAAGAACCCGTTCGGCTTGCTCGGGTCCTGCTGGGCGAAGCGGCCGGTCAGATTCTGAGCATGGCCCGTCGCGAGATCCAGAACCCAGATGTTGGCGCGATGATCTTGGCGCGTCGACACGAAGGCGACCTTGCGGCCGTCGGGGGACACCACCCCGGCATCCTCCATCGCGGGCCAGGCGGCAACTGGCGCAATGCCGGAGCCATCAACGCGGGCGCGGTAAATATCCGCCTTTCCCCGACCGCGGCGCTCGGACGTGAATACAAGCCAGTCCCCGCCCGGTGCAAAGCGGGCATGGTATTCGTAAGCAGAGTCGGACAGCAAAGGACGCTCGCCGGAGCCGTCCACACGGGCGGTGTAGAGGACGGACGCCGTAGGGCCGATCCGCTGCATCAACAAGACGCCGCCTTTGCTATCCGCAGCGGCCAAAGCTCTCGAGGAAAGGCGCGTCGATGCCATCGCGGCCAACGAGGACGCCAAGAAAACTCTGCGATCCATGACTTATGTAAGCCTTTCGACTTCAATCTGTATGATTCGGCTGATATCGCTCGGGAATATGGGCGAGTGACGTCCGTCGCAAAGGGTCACGTTCGCTTCTTTTGGCCCGCGTCCATCCCACCCTCTCTCGTCACGCCTTGTCAGCGTGTTATATTGAGGACGACGATAGAACATCAACTCGGAAGCCAAGGTATAAAATAGCCAGCCAAGATGAACGCTTTCGTGCTCGCCTCAACCTCACAGTTGCGCTCCGCATTTTGACTCGCGCCTGTCCTGCGGCAGCTTGGTAAAGTCGCGTCCATTTCGGCCAGGCCGGGACGTGCGCGGTGGGATCTGTCGTGGGGCGAGCCGGCTATCGATGCGCCGATCGGCGGAGTCGGGCCCGCTTCCGCCTCATCGCGAATGTGTCCGCAAGCCGATCGGCTTGACGCGCTCTGTCGGGAGATCTCGCCTCGCGGCTGACCGGCCACATCCGGATCGTCCCGTTCGATGCCGCCAGCATGAGCAGCTCGGACTTGCCGGTACTCTCTCGCAGCCATGTCGACCTGGCCTCCGGCTCGAGCGCCCGCCGGCATCCTCGGTCTTGGACGGCACGCGTCTCCGCGTTCGTCGCCGTCGTCAGGATGGTGAAGGTCCGCGAGAACTCACACTCGGGCTCTCTCCAGCCCTCCCAGGCCAGTTGCCGCCCGCCTCAGCGCGCCACTCGGAAAAGAGGTCGCCCGGCACGATCGTCCGGCGCCTGCCATTGCGAGCGAGCAGGCCTGACCGACACCAGAACCCAAGGCGGGCCAGACGTCTCAGGCTAAACGGCCGTGGCGGCACGAAATTGGGGGGATAGCACGCATTTTGAATATCTCGTCTCGCGACTGCCTGACTATCGTGACGACGGCGAGACAAATATGGGAACTTGCGATGAAAGAGTTCACTCGGCAGCACGCCGACGCGTGGGTCTCGCGTCGTCGCCTCCCCGCCGTGGCCGACTAGCTCGCTACCATGCGAGCTCGGGGCGCCGCTGAGTGAGGTCAACGCGAAGGCGGCGGCGAGCTAACTCGCGCTTCATTTTGGGACCACGACTTCACGCCAGGCGAGTTTAACAGAAAAGGGCGCGATCAACGTGCCGTTATCAGGGGGAAGAAACACGATGAACAGGCTTGGCGCCGGCGTTGCGGCATATGTTACCTCCAGCACACAACGGCGCGGTCGAGAGACGGCGGTCGGATCGCTTGCGATCCTTTCCCTGATGGCCTTCGTCGCGCCAGTGAGCACCACAGCATTCGGGCAGGACACACTTACCGTTCCGTCAAAGCAGCCGGCACCTCCGGGTGTGCCAAGGCAACCGAGTTCGGAGTCTCGCGCGCAGCAGAATGCGACCGGCACCGCCGTTTTAGGCAAGCCAACAATCATTCCGCGCAGCCAGTCAAGTGGCGGCTCGTCCGCTTACACGACCGCTGTGCCGAGGAAGCCCAGTGCAGTGGACCTCCACTACAAGCAAAAGGGTCCAGGTCGCGACAACGCATATTTCGAACGCAACGAGGAAAACTACGACTACCTGCGCGATCCTAGCCAACGCACCGACTTCTGGGATCCGGTGAAAAACATCCCGTTGACGAGTGACGACGGCGTGTATCTCAGCCTGAACGGAGAGGTGCGTGGATATTACGAGTACTATGAGCATAACCACTTTGGCGTCGCACAAAGCACCACCCGCAATGGAACCCCGATCCCCACGCAGAGCGATCAGAATTTCTACTTCTCGCGCCTGCAACTCGGCGCGATGCTCAACGTCCATGATTGGCTGCTGGGCTATGTCGAGCTCATCAACGGGCAGGAGGCCGCGACTCATGCCGGCGACGAGTTCCCGGGCGTTCTCAACAACGACCTCACCTTGACGCAGGGCTATGTCGAGTTGCGCAACATCAACAGCGACATCTGGTATGGCGCGCGGCTCGGGCGGCAGGTCATCTATCTGGGAAACACGCTGTATATCGGCTCCAGCCCGCTGACCAACATTCCCAGCACGATCTTCGATGCCGCGCGCGGCTATGTCGACGGGGAATGGTTCCGCATCGACGCGTTCTATGGGGCGCTGGTCGACTTCTACGACACCCGCGCGCTCAGCGCCTCGACCAACGACGGCAACACGATGTGGGGGCTCTACAGCTCGTTTGACCTCCGGCCTCGCAAGACATCGCTCGGGACGCTCAAAAGCACGATCGAGCCGTTCTACTTCGGTTACCGGGCCGAGCCGAGCGGCAACAATCCGGGCGACTACTATTACGACGACGCCCTTCTCGTGCCGGGAAGTCCGATCACTCCGATGCCGGGCTCGGGAGTCGGGCCGGCGCAGCTCGACGTCCGACATACTCTCGGCGTGCGCTATTTCGGAAGCATCGACCGTTTCGATTGGGACTGGCAAGCGGCCTGGCAGGGCGGCACCTATGGCAACTACTCCGTGGACGCCTTTCAGCTGAACACCGAGACCGGCTACCTACTCTCAACGCAGTATTGGCGGCCACGCCTCGCCGTTCGCTTCAACGTCGCCTCCGGCGGAGCCAGCAAAGCCGACGGGCAGATCTACACCTTTCAGCCCCTCCAGACGGCGCCGTTTTACTATGCCGAAGGTGATGCTATCGCGCCGGCCAACATCTTCAACGTGATGCCTCGCATCACCATAAGGCCCGCGCATGGTGTCATCGTGACGTTCCAGGACTCGGTATTCTGGCGCTATTCGGTGAACGACGCGGTCTACAATGGAATTTGGTCTGCAGCCGTGACGCCGGAGACCTACGGGCTCACGGCCTACAACCACGCGAGCTATATCGGGCACCAGGCCGAACTGACCGCCGACTGGGCGCTCGACCGGCATATCTCGATGGAGTGGGTGCTGACGGATTTCGTGCCGGGCGCGGCGATGCGGCTCGCGGGCGGCAAGAACACGGCCTATGGCCGCTACATCGTGAGCTACAAGTTCTAGAGGCGGGAAACACTCCATGCATGAGGGAACCTCGCGGCGCGTCGGCGGTCAGCCGCGCCATTTTCGACGACTTCGCCGCGCCTGAGGATGTCCCGGCGTTGACAACCGCGGAGCAAGAACGATCCCGCGGCTAGCGGAGAACGTGGGCGCGCCGAGTTTCCAGTGCAAGCGACCGACTGGATGGCGCGCCCTTCACTCATGTCAGACCCGAACGGCCCGTTCGGTTTACCCACCGTGGCGACGATGGTGTGGCCTACGTTGCGGAGCACGTGGAAACGGCCTCGCTGGAGATAATGAATTGCGAGCGATCCAGCCCGAGACGGCCCACCCCCGGGGAAGGCCGCAGTTTCGCTTGCCGGCCTGGACATCGCCGCGGAGCTTCACAATTTCGTGACGGCGATCAGGCCAGCGGATGTATTGGGTTGTCCGTCCGGACCGAGCCGCCAATTTAATCAAGGGTGAGCGCTGCCACTCCCGTCATCGCAAACGCGATTGCCACGTGAGCGGAGCAAGCGACAACGGCATCTGCCAACCTTTCCCGAAAGCCGTCGGGAGGCTTTACAAGCCGTCAGCAGTGCTAAATCACGCCGTAAGGCCTAAGAGGATGGATGACGATGAATACAGGCGTTGAACGGCGCTGGGTTCTGCAGGCCGCCGCCGCAGCGACAGCAGCGTCCTCTCTACCCCTACGGGCGGAGGCGGCGACTCCGGTCGATCTATCCTCGCTGCGGCGCCGCTTTCGCGGAGTCCTCATCGGCCCGGAATCTGCCGGCTACGATCGGGAGCGACGCTGCTTCACGTTCAATCCCTACACTGACAAGCACCCGGTGGTGATCGCCAAATGTTCCGGCGCGGACGACGTTGCCGCCTGCTTGGACTTTGCTCAGTCAAAGGGTCTTGATATTGCCGTGCGCAGTGGCGGTCATGACTTTATGGGCGCCTCGACAGGTAATGGTGTTCTGATTGACACGCGGCCGATGGCTTCATTGCAAGTCAGTGCGTCGGGAACAGCCATCGTGGGAGCCGGTGCGAAGACAGGCGAGGTGATCAAGTTCCTTGAGCCTTCAAACCGCGCCGTGGCCTTTGGTGACTCGGCGGGTGTCGGCGTTGGCGGCCTCACCCTGGGCGGCGGGATCGGCTGGCTTGCTGGCAAATACGGAGCGACCTGCGACAATGTGATCAAGGCGCGTCTGGTGCTCGCAGACGGCCGCCATGTCGTCGCGAGTGCAGACGAGAATCCCGACCTGTTCTGGGCGATCCGGGGCGGCGGCGGCAATTTTGGCATCGCTACTCAATTCGAATATCGCACCGTTCCGGTTGCATCGGTCCTCGCCGGCTATGCAGTGTATGCCGCCAGTGACATCGGTGGCTTCCTCCGATTTTATCGCGATTACATGGCTATGGCGCCAGACGAACTTGCGATTGAGATCGGCATCGTACCGGCTCAATCGACGCTCATCACCGCTCACATCTGCTGGTCGGGTGATCCCACGGCCGGTCACAAAGTCCTGGCGCCGCTCCTGGCGTATGGACCACCGCTCGCGGTCGACATCGCTGAGCGTCCCTACGAGCAGGTTAGCTACGCGTCCCCATCGATCCAGGCAATTCTTCATCGCCAGCTCGTGGCTGTCGCCAACGCGGAATCGCCTGCGGCACAGCAGCAAGGCGGCAGCCTCGGAACGTTGAGCGACGCCGCCATCCATGTAATCACTGAACGTGTCGGAACGGCGCGGGGGCATTGGAGCTTCAGCCTCGTGCATTACCTCCATGGTGCCATTTGTCGGACTCCGCCAGCCGAGACGGCACTTGTGCGTCCTCCGGGTTCGTTCAGCTATCATTTCAATGCAGAGTGGACCGACGATAACCAGATGATCCGCCAGATGGAATGGGTAGGACAATCTGCGGAGGCTTTAAGGCCCTATTCAATCCCCACCTACGTCAACTATCTCAGCAGCAGCAATCCGCTCGACGTGCAACGGACGTATGGCGACAACTTCGCAAGGCTTCAGTCGATCAAGCGGAAATATGATCCGAACAACATCTTTCACAATAATCGCAATATTCCCCCGAGTGCCTAGCAGAAGAGGTGCACGCTCGCGGTGCCGATCGACAAGCAGGCTCAGGGTAATGAACCCGGCGCTGAAGGGCGCCTGCCAGCAACCCGCATGACGGAGGCGGTCCGTCGCGATACAGCGACCTCAAGAGAGCGTAAGGGTGCAGGTGGGAGAACGCGATCGATCATGGCAAACTCAACACCATGATCGGACCCGACGCCGGTCAGAGCCGACCATAGGTCGTGAGGAATCCCAGGTCCCCGCCCGGCTCGGACGGATGGCGGATCGTGGAATACAGCTCGGAGACAAGGGCGCCGAAAAGACAATCGTGGCGCACCTCGACAAAGGGGCGATCTCGCTGCTGTTGCTCCGAGTGGACCGGCCGCCGTGGCGGGATCGCCGTGGATCCGTCCGGCCAGCATCGACACTCCGAGCCACACGCCTCCCGGAGCGACCGGGGCGGCCGGCGGCTGAGGTCCGCGATGCGTTGCGAGCACGGCCGAGTGGTCGGCTGTCGTTCGTCGGGCCAAGGAAGAGGAGCTGCCTTGAGGACGGCGCCCGGCTTCGAGCTCGTGCCTTCGTGCATTCGAGCTCGTGCCTCGCGGGCAGGGGGGTGGCCAAAATGCCGTGCTATCTATTTCCCCTCAACGAGAACATATGTCCTTCCCTCCCAAAGCGGGCGATAAGCGAGGGAGACAGCGTTTTCCGCCGCGCGTGACGGCGACCAGGATCGGGGAAACAACATGGACATAGCGAACGCCGTTCAACACCCCCCATTCAGCATCACGCGGGCGAGCCATGTGCGTTATTTCGTCAAGGATCTGGCGAAAAGCTTGCATTTCTATACCGAGATCCTGGGCCTGGTGGTGACCGAGCAGACCGATGAGGTCGCCTATCTCCGCGGTATCGAGGAGGCTTGCCACCACAGCGTCGTGCTGCTGCAGACCGATGGCGAGCCAGGCGCCGAATGCGTGGGGATGCGGGTCTGGTCCGAGGATGACCTCCATCGCGCGCGCGATCATGTCGTCGCACTGGGCGGCACGGCCGAGTTCGTCGAGCGCCCTCATCAAGGCCCTTCGCTGCTGACCCGCTTCGGCGCGGGCGCACCGCCGATCGAGCTCTGCGCCCACATGCCGGTGGTCAAACGCCTGCTGAACAATTTTCCCGCACAGAAAGGCGGCCGCGCCCTCCGGCTCGACCACTACCAGTGTGTCGTCCCAGACGTCGGCGAGACCGCGGGCAAGTTCATGGCAAGCGGGTTCCGTCCCGCAAAATACACGACGCACGCGGATACGGGAGACCTGCTGAGCATCTTTCTTACCCGCAAGAACAACCCGCACGACCTGGTGCTGGCACAGGGCTCAGGGCCACGGCTGCATCATGTGGCCTTTATCGTCTCCGACCTGCAAGCCATCTTCCGCGCCTGCGACATCGCGGCGAACTATGGCTACGGCCGGAACGTGGAGCATGGTCCCGGGCGTCACGGTCCGCCGAACGGCATCTTCGTCTATTTCCGCGATCCGGACGGGAACCGCATCGAGTTCGGTCTGCCGCCGATGCAGTTCATGGATCCCGAAGACCTGCCGAACGTGTGGGACTCGAACGACGGCGTGTCGCTGGTGCCGTGGGGCGCAGGCCCGCCGCAGCGTTGGCGCGAGGAGATGACGCAGTTCCGCGGGATCGAGCCCGCCGGCGGGACGCTGAGCCGGTGGGTGTCGTCAAGGTAAGGGCATCTCGCCGGAGGCTTGCGTCGCACAACGCTCGTCAACCCCGCCGGGAGGTAAAATGCTCCCGGATCTTCTAAAAGTCCGTTTGGAAAGTTTGATCAGGCGGAGGAAGGCCAGGGGCGCTGCCCCTGGACCCCGTTAAGGGCGAGCCCTTAAAACCCCAGACTCGAGCGCGGAGTGCATTGGCGAAATTGATAATTCCGGGCTTCGCTCATGTTCCCAACAATCAGGGTTCCAAGGGACGACTGTCCATTGGCGGGTCCAGGGCAGAGCCCTGGCCTTCTGATACTCAGGAGTTCTCAAACAGCCTCTAACGACCAGTGGACCCTAGGGCCAAGGCCCCAGCGTTTTCCACATGCAAAGCACCAGCCCTCTTACGGCTCCAAAGCGGCAGTCGTCTCGTCGAATAGCTCGTCGACGCTGAGCTTGTTCGGAATGATCTTCTGCTCGAACGCCCAGTCGATCGCGAGCTGGATGCCCTTGCGGTTCGCTTCGAGCCCGACCGGCGGGTAGATTTTCGGAACGCCGCCCTCGGTCAGGTTGCGGCTCTCGACGATCATCCGGAAGATCGCGCGCACCACGTCCGGGCGCTCCTTCACGAGACGCTCGTGCACGACGAACATGTGGTTGATCGGAACCACGCCTTCACGCTCGAACCACGCTTTGGCCGCATCCTTCGCATCCGGCACGAGGGTCGCGACGCGCGGGTCGGTCGGCAGGTCGTTGCCCTGCAGCGTGGCGATAAGCTGGCCGTCCAGCATCATCTGGCCGATGTCGGAGCCCTTCGGCAGGCGCTCGCAATTCGCCGGGTCGGTGTATTCGGAGAGGTGGCCTTCGCCGACCGTCATCCAATGCACCTTGTCGAGGTCGACGCCATATTCGTGCTTCAGGATCCCGCGGATCCACAGCCCGGTGGTCTGCGCGTAGGTGCGCACGCCAACCTTCTTGCCCTCGATGTCGTGCGGTTTGAGGTCGGGGAACAGCTCCTTGTTGAAACCGGCGCAGTGATGCTGGAAGCGGCCCGAGATCGGCGCCGGCAGCAGAACGTACGGCTTCCCGTAAGCCTTCGCCTGCAGATAGGTGACGATCGCCAACTCGCCGCAGTCGAAGGCGTTCTCGCGCAGCATCGGTTTGAAGCCGTTATGCGCTTCCTTGGGACCGCAGATGTCGAGCTCCACGATCTCCGATGTCACGCGGCCATCGCGGATCGCGGCGGTGACGGGGTACTCGGCCAGGTTGGTCTTCAGCTTGATCCGCTCGGCATCCGCCATGGCGTCTCTCCGTTGTTCGCTGTTCAATAGAGCTTGACTTCGATCAGCGAGGGCCCCGGCGTAGCGTTGGCGCGGAGGATCGCGTCGTGGAACTCGCCGGCCTCCGTGACCTGGACGCCCGGGACACCCATGCTCTTGCCCATCGCCACCCAGTCGATCGTCGGGCGATCGATGTCGATCATCGACATCGCGCGCGGACCCGGCGCGTTGCCGGCACCCATGTTCGTGTATTCCGCTTTGAGGATTGCATACTGGTTGTTGGCGAAGATCACGGTGGTGACGTTCAGCTGCTCGCGCGACTGCGTCCAGAGCGACTGGATCGTGTACATCGCACTCCCGTCACCCACGTAGCAGGTCACGCGACGATCGGGGGCGGCGAGTGCCGCACCGGTGGCGACCGGCGTGCCGTAGCCGATCGATCCGCCGAGATTGTTGATCAGGTCGTGCGGTGCCGCGCCGATCGTGTGCGGCATCGTCTCGCGCCCGGTGGTCAGTGACTCGTCGACGATGATGTCGCCCGGCCGGATCGCGGCACAGATCGCGTGTGCGATGCTGAGCGGTACGAGCGCGCCGGAGGGCCGGCCGGTGTTGCTCGGCTCCTGCAGAACGGGGGCGCTGTCTTGCGCGCCGAGCAGCTCGGCCAGCATCGCCAGGCCGAGCGCGCTGTCCTCGTCGGGTGCCACCAGCGAATGGACCTGCGTTCCAGACGTCTTCAGCAGGCTCGGCTTGTCGGGATAGGAGAAGAACGCGATCGGCTCGCCCGTCTCGACCGTGATGATGTGGCGGAACGCGGCGAGGAAGGGCGTCGCCTGCGCCACCGCATAGGGGATCCGCTCGAGCGGCACACGGCCGGCGCCGCGCTCGATGCGGCTGGTGAAGAACTGCGAGCCGAGGCGGCAGCCGGTTTTGGCTGCGATCCGTCCGGCGGTCGTGAGTGCGGGACCATGCGTCGCGGTGTTGGCGAGGATGATCAGAGTGGGTTCGCCCGAGCGCAGCACGCGCGCCACGTTCTCGATGCGCGTCGCATCGGGCAGTTTCGGCGCGCGTTTCACCGACGCCAGCGCGGGCAGGTCGAGCGGCTCGCCCGCCTCCTGCCAGCAGGCGTCGCCCGGCAGGATCAGTGTCGCGATCCGGCCCGGATGCTCGGACGCGCGGCCAATCGCCGCGCGCGTGTCCCAGGCGATGTTCGCGGCGCTTTCGATGCGTCGCACCCAGTGGCTCAGCGGCCGCGCCAGGCCCTCGATATCGGAGCTCAGCGGCGGGTCGTATTTCAGATGCGCGGCGGAGTGATCGCCCACGATGTTGACCATGCCGGAGCTGGCCCGCTTGGCATTGTGGATGTTCGCCAGCCCGTTCGCGAGGCCCGGCCCGAGATGCAGCAGGGTGGCGGCGGGCGTGCCGCGCATGCGATACCAACCGTCGGCGGCACCGGTCGCGACACCCTCGAACAGGCAGAGCACGCTGCGCATCTTCGGGTTCTCGAGCGCGCCGAGGAAATGCATTTCCGACGTGCCGGGATTGGCGAAGCAGATGTCGACGCCCTCACCGACGAGGGTGTGGACCAGCGTTTGCGAACCGTTCATGCCGCTCTCCCGATCCTGCCGCGTGGCCGCGTCAATATCCGGCCAGTTCGCGCGCCTTGCCGACCACGCCGTAGGAGCGGGACGGCGCCGACATCAGGAACTTGTAGCCTTCGCTCAGCAGGCGCTCGTAGTTCTTCGCCGTGGTGTGCGGGTTGCCGACGGGCACCTTGTGCTTGTGGCAGGTCTCCACGATGCGGCGCATCGCGTCGAGCACGACCGGGTGCTCGTACTGGCGCGCATAGCCGAGCTGCTGGCTGAGGTCACCCTCGCCGATCAGGATGAAGCCGACGCCCGGAACATTGGCGAGGATGTCATCGAGATTTTCGATCGCCTCGGTGCTCTCGCACATCAGGCCGACCAGGATCTCGCCCTGCGGAGCCAGCGGCCACACGTCGGCGCGCTTGTAGTATTCGGCCTGGCTGAGGCCCCAGTAGCGCGCGGCCGTGGCCGGCCCGTCGCCGCGGATACCTTTGGGCTCATACAGCGGCGCATCCTTCGGCCGTGCATAGCGACAGGACGCGACTGCATTGTAGGCCTGCGCGACGGTCGCGACATGCGGCGTGATCACGCCGTAAACGCCACGATCGAGGACCTGCTTGGCAAAGGACTGGTTCATCTCGACGCCGTTGGCCGGGACGCGTCCGATCGGCGTGACGGACGGTGCCAACGACCCGCTCTCGGCGATCGTCTTGCGATTGAGCATGTACTGGAGCGCGTGGCCGAGTGCCGACACGTCGTAAGGGTTGTGCTCCATTTCGAAGACGATGCTGTCATACGGCGAGTCCGTCATCTCGATGGCGGTCTGCACATCGAGCTTGGCGAAGGCCGAGAAGGCCGGTTTCCCTTGTTCCCAGGCGCGGATGACACCGTTGAGGCGCTGGCTATCGGACATGGGGACCTCGGGTCGGTTGCGTTGGATCGGGTCAGGCGGCCGCGCCGAGCTCGGCCGGCACCACGGGCGCCCAGCGGCGCTGCAGCAGGACGATGCAGGTCAAGGCGCCTACCACCAGGAAGAAGAAGATCACCAGCATCGGCGCCACGTAGCCGCCGCTCACCTGCAGCAGCCAGCCCGAGAGGATGGGTGCGATGATCCCGGCGATGCTGGTGGACGTGTTCTGGATGCCGGTCACGATGCCGACGAGCGGGGCCGGGATCAACGTGAGCCGACAGAGTGCCAGATGATTGGCAGTGGCAAAGCCCAGCCCCGACAGCGACACGACGTTCCAGAACAGGGCCACGTCGAGCGAATGGGTGTAGGCGCCGAGCAACTCGGTGCAGGCGAGCATGAAGCCCACAACCACGAAGAACTTGCGCACGCGAACGGCATCGCCGCCGCGACCGATCAGCACATCGGCGAGCCAGCCGGTGAGAAGGGCGACGATCGCGATGCCGATGAAGGAGAAGAACGAGTAGAGGCTCATCGTGTGCAGCGACAGCCCGCGCCGCTCCACCAGGTAGGACGGCATCCAGGTCATGTCGTAGAACACGAAATAATTGTAGCAGAAGTTGATGATGATGGTGCCCCAGATCAGCGGGCTCGCCAGTACGCGCCGGATCGGCACGGCCGCTGCCACCGCTCGCCGCGTGACCGCCTGCTCGGCGGTGCGCCGGTCGTTGCGGACCAGCAGCAGCCACGGCACCAGCCACAGCAGGCCGACGGCGCCGCAGATCAGGAACATGTAGCGCCAGTCGTGCTGGAGGATCAGCCACGTCGCAACCGGCGCACCGATCGCCGGACCGATCTTGGTGCCGATCATGTAGAGCCCGACCGCGAAGCCCGCGCGCTCTTCGGGGAAGTTCGAGCGGATCCAACGATAGCTCGCCGGCACGACGATCGCTTCGCCGGCGCCGGTCAGGAGCCGCATCGTGACGAGACCTGCGAACGTCGTCATCAATCCGGTGCCGGCCGAGGCCAGGCACCACAGCCCGAACATGATCGCGTAGGGCCGCTTGACGCCGAAGCGGTCGACGACCCACCCCATCGGGATCTGCAGCACCGCGTAGGACCAGAAGAACGCCGAGGCGAGTTCGCCACGGTTGATATTGGAGAGACGGAATTGGTGGTTGAAGGACGGGACCGCCAGCACCGACGCGATGCTGGTGCGGTCGACGAACGCGATCACCGCACCGACTGCCAGGAGTGCGAGGACCGACCAACGCCGGATCGCGGTCGTCTCCGTCGAGGCGTTTCGGGCGGATGCCCTGACTTCAGCTGGTGCTGCACGAACAGACATGGACATGGAACTTTCCTCTGGCGCCCGCTTCTTGTCCGGCGAGCTTAGCCGATCGTGATTAATCGCACAGGCGAGGATAAAGGATCTGTGCCGTCTTGCCGAAGATCCAGGCGCGCTCGTCCTCCGACAACACGGACAGCCGCTCCTCGGCGGTGGCGCGGATTTCCGTCATTGTGCCCTCGGAGCTCGGGAAGTTGGAGCCCCAGGCACATCGGTCGGCGCCGAAGCAATCGACGATCTTGCGGAACAGGGTGTCCGGCGTTGCCTTGCCTTTCTTCGAGTCGCCCATGATCCGAGGCGTGAGCTTGAAGAAGATCGACTTGACCGGCGCGATTGCCCAGAGCGTGCTCGCCGCCTCGTAGGGAGCACCATCCGTCACATCGGGACGGGCGAGATGGTCCAGGATGATGTTCACGTTCGGAAAACGCTTCGCAAGCGACACCACCGCGGAGATCCCGACGGCACCCGTCTGGATGCACATCGGCTGACCAAGCTCGCCCAGGAGCTCCCAGGTGGGATAGGCGCGGGGATCGTCGAGCTCGCTCGGGTCGAAGTCCTTGGTGCTGCCGCCGGTGAAGATCCGCAGGCCCGCCATGCCGCGTCCGGTCCAGTCGCGCAACGTCGCCGGCGCATCCGGATCGAGCACGTCGATCGAGCCGACCGCGATGAGGCGATCGGGATACTTGTTGCAGCTGTCGACGACGTAGGAGTTGTCGAACCCGTAGGTGGTCGACGAATGCACCACGGCGGCCTTCGCCACGCCCGCCTCGTCCATCGCGGAGATCAGCGTCTCGGCCGTGCAAGGCCGCTCCTGCGACCAGTCGGACCGCTTGCCGAAGAGCGGGGCCAGCGGATAGCGCGCCTCGTCGTCCGAGATCACGTGGGGGTGGATGTCGATCGCAGGGAACGTCATGAGGTCTCCCGGGGGCCGGATCCGGCCGGCCGCTCGTCGTTGTTCCGGCACGTCGCCGTGCGGGTGCCAGAAGTCAGTTCGCGCGCGCCTTGAGCTTCGCGTCGAGGCGGGGATACACGCGACGCGCATTGCCCTCGAAGATCAACGCGCGGTCGGCGTCGCTCAGCGCCGGGGTGGCGTCGATATAGCGCTTGGTGTCGTCGAAATACTGGCCGGTGTTGGGATCCTTGCCGCGCACCGCACCGATCATCTCCGAGCCGAACAGCACGTTGCGCGTCGGGATCACCTTGGTGAGCAGCTCGACGCCCGGCTGGTGGTAGACGCAGGTGTCGAAGAAGATGTTGTCGAGCAGGCCTTCGAGCGGCCGGTCCATCATCTCGAGCGACATGCCGCGATAGCGGCCCCAATGATAGGGAACCGCGCCGCCGCCATGCGGGATCACCAGGCGCAGCGTCGGGAAATCGCGGAACAGGTCGGATTGCAGGATCTGCATGAACACGGTGGTGTCGGCGCACAGATAATGCGCGCCCGTGCCGTGGAAGCACGGATTGCACGACGCCGCGACATGGATCATCGCCGGCACGTCGAGGTCGCACAGCGTCTCGTAAATCGGATACCACTCGCGGTCCGTCACGGGCTTGCCGGTCCAGTAGCCGCCCGACGGGTCGGGGTTGAGGTTGCAGCCGACGAAGCCGAGTTCGTCCACACAGCGGCGCAGTTCCGGGATGCTGTTCTTTGGGGGCGCCATGGGTGACTGCGGAAGCTGGCAGACCGGGATGAAGTTCTCGGGGAACAGCTGCGTCACGCGAAAGACGGCGTTGTTCGAGACCTCCGCCCATTCGAGGCTGGTACGCTCGTTGCCGAGATGGTGCGACATCAGGCCGGCGATGGGGGAAAACAGGGTGAGGTCATAGCCGCGCTCCTGCTGGAGCTTGAGCTGGCCGTTGCCGATCGCCTCGCGGATCTGATCGTCGGTGAGGATCGCGCCTTTCAGGTCGGGGGCGTTGACCGGATCATCGGCACTCTCGACCTGCTTCGCCCGCCAGTCCCGGAAGGATTTCGGCACCGTGGTGAAGTGGCCGTGGCAGTCGATGATCATGCTCTCTCCCGGTGTCACGTCGGCGCGCATCAATGGCTGTCGCAGGATAGTAGGTGCCCTCCGAGCCGCAGGAATCGGTTTTGCCACAACAGCCATAAGAAGCTTGGAAAGGGCGGCCGAGGCGCACCCTCGAGGCCGAGGCCAGACAATCTGCGGTGTCACGCCAAGGGCGGTGTCAGACGGTGCCCAAATGCACTATGAAGCCTGTAGCACTTCTGATCAAATCAAGCCCCGTTACGAGAGGAGCCCGTGCTCTCAGGGGCGCCACACACAAAAACAAGAAACGCCGGATCGAGGAGACGAGTCATGCCTGCCTATCCTGACGCCGTGGCGAACCGCGCCTTGCCGCGGCGCGCAGAACGTACGGCCACCCTCGTCGGTGCCGTTGCCGCCTTCGTCGTTCTCCAGGGCGCCGCTCATGCGCAGAGCTCGCCCCTCAACACGCCCGAGTCGATCACCGCGGCGCCGACGCCCGCCCGGCAATCCGTGCAGCGGGCCCCGTCGCAGGTGGGCCCCACGACCTCGCCGGGGATCGCGGCTCAGACGACGTCGAACAACGCCGAGGATGCGCGCATCGACGCGCTCCGGCAGCGAGGCGTCGTCAACGTGCCGACCGTGTCCGACACGCTGGCCGACAACATCGGCGGCTTCCGTTCGACCCTTGCCGATTACGGCATTGGCGTCGGTGGCATCCTGACCGGTCAGTTCACGGGCGACGTGCTCGACCTTCCGTCGCGCACCAACGGCACGCAGCGCTATGTCGGGCAGACGGGCGAGCTCGATTCGACGAACGGCTATGTCGGCGCCACCTATGATCTCGGCCGGATCGGTCTGACCGACGGCCTCGCCGATTTGCAGGCCTGCTACAACACCTCCACCGTCGGTCAGTATCCGCATGGCGTCCGTGTCTGCGCCCTCTACTGGGACCAGCCGCTACTGAACCGCCACCTCGACATTCAGGCCGGCATCGTCGCCAACAACTACCAATATGCGAACCCGTTCGTCGGCGGCTCGGTGTCATCAGGCTCGCTGGGTCCGTCGGCGAACCTGATCACCGAGCTCGGCCTCAGCGTGGGCGGCGTCGGTGCGCCTGGCGTCAACGTCACCGTCAATGTCGGGCCCTGGTACAGCAAGTGGGGGGTCCAGCGCAGCACGTCGCTGCAGAGCACGGTCTATGAGGCGCAGGAAGCGAACCCCTACGGTGTGCGTTGGAGCGAGCCGGGGTCTGGCGTCGTGCTGATCGACGAGCTCGGCTACCGCCGGCTCGCCGCTCCTGGCATCAGGCAGACCTGGGTGCGCATGGCGGGCGTCGGCAACACGTCCGAATACAGCTACTACCCGGGCCGAAAATCGAACCTGAAGGGGCAGGGCGCGGGGATGTATCTCCTCGCCGACCACCAGTTCACGCAGATCGACCCGGCGCATCCGCGTCGTGGCCTCTATGCGGGGTTGAGCTACCTCTACGCGACGCCCGCGGCCTACACCTACGATCAGTATTTCGAAGGCCGGATCTACGGGATCGGCGTACTGAATGTCCGTCCTCGCGACCAGATCTCGTTCATCGCGAACCGTACCGACGCAAGCGCGCCCTACATGGCCTATCTGCACGAGCTGCATGACCAGACCCACAAGCAGATCTACAACTTCACGCTCTCCTACACCTATCGCGTGATGCGCGGCACCTATCTGAACGGCGGCATCGTCTACGTGGTCGACCCGGCCCTCATCACCAACGCCCGGCAGGGCAACCCTCTGCTCTTCAAGTTGGTGGCCGTCGTCTACTTGTAAGCCCGTCCTATGTGCCTGCCTTGTGCATCGCACAATTATGGTGCGGACAGTCAAGCTCTCCTACGCACTGCCGGGCGATAAGAAAACCGGCTCTTGTTCGGGGTTGCTCGGCTGCTTAAAGTGGTGCGGGGAGATAAGAAACATGCAGGACCACGGTTTGACACGCGCCGCCTCCATCAGTCTCCGGCAGCTGCGACTGTTCGAAGGCGTCGGCCGACTGAAGAGCATTCGCCGCGCCTCCGACGAGTGCAACCTGTCGCAGCCGGCAGTGACGCAGTCGCTCGCGAAGCTGGAAACACAGCTCGGCGCGACCTTGCTTGATCGCGCGACGAGCGGCAGCTACCTGACCGAACTCGGCACCATCCTGCATCGGAGGTCGACGCGTTTCTTCCACCAGATCGAAGAGGCGATCGCGGAGCTTGGCGGCTCCAGTGCCGCCCAGGCGGCGACGGTCGCACGTCGCCTGACCCGCTCGCAACTCCGCAGCATCCTGTTGGTCACCGACCACCTGTCATTCGCCGACGCCGCACGGTTGCAAGGCTTGTCGGCGGCCTCGCTCCAGCGCGCCTCGCACGACCTCGAACGCAATGTCGGCCGGCAGCTCTATCGCCGCTCCGCCTCGGGTGTCACCGGCACACCTGAAGGGCTCGTGTTCGCGCGCAAGATCAAGCTCGCGATGCAGGAGATCGAGGTCGGCGTGCGCGAGGTTGACGCGGCACAGGGCCGGGCCGAGACGCGGATCGTGCTCGGTGCGATGCCGACCGGCGGCAGCGTGTTGCTCGGCTCCATTCTCGACGAGTTTGTCGACGCCTACCCGCAAGCCCGGGTGCGCATCACCACGGCCAGCTCGCCGGAGATCCTGAACTCGCTCCTCTCTGGCGATGTCGACCTCGTGCTCGGGCTGATCCCGGCCGCCCTTGGCGAGGAGCTCTGCGCCCGGCCGCTCGCGACCACACCTTACGAGATTGTCGGCCGCCGCGGCCACCGGCTGCTCAACAAGGGTGTCGTGACGGTGGATGACCTCGCCTCCTACGACTGGGTGGCGGGTGCACCGAGATCGAGCCGGCGCGAGGCCTTCGACCAGATCTTCCAAGGGCGGCCGGGCCCGCGCTTGCCGATCGAGACCTGTTCGATGCCGGTCATCCAGCACCTGTTGGCGGCGAGCAGCCGGCTGACGCTCATGACGTCGTTCGAGCGGATCTACCAGGGCGAGAGCCTGGCTGTGATCCCGTTCCAGGTGCCGGTGGCGGCACCATCGATCGGATTGATGACACGAAAGAACTGGCTGCCGACGAGCTTGCACCTCTGCTTCGTCGAGCTTCTGCAACGCCGGCTCGCCAGCGCGCATGTCCCGCACATCGTTGCCCAGACCGGGTGAGGCCTCGGGGCGGCGTCCGACCAGCCCCGGTCACTCCTACAGTCCGTCGGTGTCGACAAAAAGCTCATCGACCGGCATGTGCCGCGGCGTCAGCTTCTGGTCGAACGCGGTCTTCGACAGCGCCTTGATCGTGGGGAGATTGACCTCGAAGCCGTAAGGAAGCGGATCGGGTCCTACGATCTTTGAGAGTTCCAGGTATTTCACGTCGGACTTGCTCGTGGCTTCACCCGCCTGGAGCTTTGCCAGCCACTCGTCCTTCGCCTGCGTAAAGGCGTCGGTCAGCGACTTGGCAAGCCACGGGTGAGACTTGAGCACCTCCTCCTTGACGACGATCGTTCCGTGCATCGGGTAGATGCCGGTGCGGCCGTACCACTCCGTCTCGAGCTCCTCCGCGTTGGGGAACATGTCGGGGTAGTGACTGACGTCGACTTCCTTCCATCCGCCGGTGGGCGAACCAGTGCGGCCGATACCGGCATTCGCTTCGAAGCCGGCCGCAAGTTCGCCCGCCTCCATCATCGAGTAAAGCGACTTGCCGCTATCGACATGGACGACGTTCGTGGGAAGCTTGAGTTGCTGGACGTGCTCCTCGTCGTCGACCACCCAGGTCACTTTCGAGCTGTCGAGACCGAATTCGTCGATCAGCACCTGACGCGTCCACACACCCGTCGTCACGGAATACGCCCGCACGCCGGCCTTTTTGCCTTCGAGATCCTTGGGCTCGCGGATCCCGGCATCGGGACGCACGAGCAGGCCGGAATGATGAAAGCGGCGCGTGACGAAGATCGGCAGGCCCATGATCGGGATGTCGTAAGAGCGTGCGATGATGTAGGTCGTCGGCGCCAGCTCGCAGACGTCGAACTCAAGGTTGCGAACCATCCGGCGGAATGCACCGATCTGTGGCTGCACGTTGACGAACTCTGCATCCACGCCCTCGATGGGGATGGTGCCGTTGCGAACGGCGCGCGTATGAGGGAAGTCCGCAATGGCGATCTTCAATTTGAGCTTATCGGCCAAAGTACACGGCTCCCGTCGTCGACCGGCGCTTGTCGCGTCGGTTACCCGAGTGGGCCATGGCTCGGGAGCGCAAGCCTTATAAGAAATAGTTCGCGCGAGATAGAAGTTCACCAAGATGACGAAGCCTGCGGCCCTCTGCGTCGTCTGCCTGTTGCAGCATGAGCTCTGCGCATGGCTGTTCAGGCCCAGTCATCAGGACTCTCGCTGGCCGCGCCAGCTCGCCCTCGCCCGTTTGATCGCGGCGGGCGACGAAGGGCACCGCGCATGTCCGCCCGAACCGCTCGGGTCCACGATCGCGTTGTCGCGGCGCTGCTGACATGTGCCTCGTACGCAAATCACTCTGCGAAGCACTCAGCAGCGGCCTTCAAAACCCCTGTATCGTCCGAGCGGCCGCTTGATGGCATCACCTCACGCCTGCGGCCCATATGAAGGCCGCCCTGCGGCGATCGGGACGAGGTGTCTGGCGACTTGACTGAGGGACCGGGTGCCTGTTCGGCGCCGGCCAGGACCGGCTCCGTGGCGAGGCGGTGGCGTGAGTACCGGCCGGCTAGTCACGTTACAGAGATGGCGACTTAAGTGTGTGACGTGGAGAGACAAACGACATCAAGCGCTTGTGATACCTGCTCCCGCCGCGGACATCACGCGCAACGATTAACGGCCGACTGCGCAACGAGCGCGCGGACGTGCCTCGCTTACCCGCTCCTATGTATTGGTCAAAGTGACAGTCGTTGAGGAAGCCTCCGCGGGTCCTGGGACCGGACGCCGCAGCAATCGTCGTGCATTAAACCAGTCTTCAGATCTACGATCTAGAGTTACGACGTTGGCATGGAGAGCTCGTCGTGGACCAGTTGCGTGGAATCTTGCAGTCAGTTGGCGGCCTTTCGGTCCCAATCGATAGTGTTCGAGAGGACGCCGACCTCTTCGCGGCCGGCCTGAGTTCGCTCGCAGTCGTGAACCTCATGGCCGAGATCGAGCACCAGTTCGGCATCGAGATCCCGGACGAGCTCCTGACGCCCCGGACGTTCCGCACGTTGGCTTCCATCCGCAGCACGGTCAGCGATCTGCGTCCGGGAACCAGCACGGCGTAAGTCCATGACCGAGCAGACGTCCGTCGTGATCCGGTGAGCGCCTCAACGTCCCTCGCAGTGAGGCGCTCGCATCGATGACTGCGCCGACTGTCGCCAATCCCGCCGAAAAGCTGAACAACGACCATCGTGCCGGACGGCTGTCTGCCGCGACGGGTGGCGGAGGCTCATTCTGCTCCGTCAAAGATCAATTCTCCGCAAGACGAGATCCGAACGCCCCATCCGGCCCGCGAGCATCAAGCCTTGGTCAATCCGATGCGCCGGGGACGGTGCGCGGAGCGGGCGTGTGCGTGCTCTCATGCAGATCGCGCAGTCCAACGTTGAACACATCGTCGAACGAGAAACGCCCCGGCCCTTCGGCGGCCAGCAGCAGAAAACCGCCGCAGATCGCAATGTTCTTCCAGAAGTGGAACAGCATGTTGTCGTGCGGCGCGCCGGTCACCAGCCAGTAGGGATGGCCGATGAAGGCGGTGATCGGCACGTAGATCACGAACAGCACCGCGGCAAGCCGCGTCAGCAGGCCGAAGCAGATCGCAGCACCGCCGGCGAGCTCGATCGCCGCCGAGATCGCGGCCGTCACCGCGGGCAGCGGCGCTTGCGTCGTCGCCATGAAGGCGGTGGCCGCCGGCAGGTTGGTCGCCTTGTCGAAGCCGGTGATCAGGAACAGCGAGGCGAGCAGCACGCGGGCCACCAGCAGCACCGTGTCGCGCCAGCGGCCTTGGACGGCATACCGTCCTTCCAGGACATACATGGCCAGGCCTCCGCTATCGTTTTGACGACCTGATCGTTCCGCAACGCGCAAAGTTGCTTCGATGGCACCGGAAGGCCGGATACCGGCGCGTGCGTGCGCGGGCCTCCGGCAGGCAAACGCCATGGAGGCCATCGTGTCGGCTGCTCGCGGCCACGCTGCAGCGCCATCCCGGGCCACTCGACGCGGGCACGCTCCCGCAGGCGCACGCGCTGATCAAGAGCGGCCGGAGTGACGGCAAGCTGGCCTGGAACGGTTCGCCTGGGAGGCACTCCGGCGGCGCCGGCTCAGTCCTCCCGCAACGCCGAGCCGAACGTCTCGCCCGATCCCGCCGCGAGCGCCCGCGCCTCGCCACCCTCGGCCAGCACGCGCGCCAGGCGCTCGCGCAGGACCGCGCCAGAGGAGGGCTTGCGCAGGATGGCGAACGGCCCGGCCCGCTCGGTCAGGGCCAGGCGGTCCGCCGCACCCCCGGTCATGTGCCCGGTGATGATCACGCCCGGCAGGCCCGGCCACCGGTGGCGGGCTTCGGCCAGCAGCTCGAGCCCGTCCTGCAGGCCGGGGAGGGCCAGGTCGGCGACCATCGCCTCGGGATGGTAGCCGCCGGCGAGCAGAGCGAGGGCGGCGTTCGCGTCCTCGACGGCGGTGATGCTGTAGCCGTCCGCGGAGAGCTCGGAGGCGAGGATGGTGCGCAGGTCCGGCCGGTCCTCCACCAGCAGGATCGCGGCCGCATGGCCCGCGACCGGCCAGGGTGCCGCGGCCTCCGCCATGCCGGTGGCCGCCGGCACAGGCGCGGGCGCGGGCGTCGCCGCGATCGGCAGTGCGACCGTCACCGTGGTGCCGACACCCGGCGTGCTCTCGATCGCGAACGTGCCGCCGGATTGTTCGGCGAAGCCGCGCGCCATCGCCAGGCCCAGCCCGGTGCCGCGGCCGACCGGCTTGGTGGTGAAGAACGGCTCCGACACGCGCTGCAGGATGTCGGGCGCCATGCCCTCCCCCTCGTCGATCACGCGCAGACGCAGCATGCGTGCGGCGTCCGCCGTCGCCGGCACGAGCGCGGCCGCCAGCACCAGGCGGCCGCCGCGCGGCATCGCGTCGCGCGCGTTGTTGGCGAGGTTCACCAGCACCGCCTCGAGCCGGTTGCGGTCGGCGAGCAGCGGCGGCAGGTCCGGCCCGCATGCCACCCGGAGCGCTACCCGCGGCCCGAGCGTCGGGCGCAGCATGTCGGCGAGACCGTCCAGCAATGCGGCCGCATCGAGCGCCGTTGCGCGCAGCGGGCTCCGCCGGCCGAAGGCGAGCAGGCGCTCGGTGACGGCGGCGCCGCGCGCGCAGGCATCGGCCGCGAGCCGGAGGAAGCGGCGCGCGGTCTCGGGATCGGTGTCCATGCTGCGAAGTGCCAACGACGCACTCCCCTCGACCGCCTGCAGCACGTTGTTGAAATCATGCGCGATGCCGCCCGCCAGCCGTCCGAGCGCCTCCATCTTGCTGGCTTCCGCCAGCCGCACCTCGGTCGCGGCCAGCGCCGCCGCGTGGTTCTCGGCCACGCGCTCGAGCCCCTGGCGGGCGGCGACCGACGCGGTGACGTCCTGGCTGAGGCCGATCAGCGCGGTGACATGGCCCGTCTGGTCGGTGACGGGATGGGCGTGGGTGGAGAGCCAGCGGACGCCGCCATCGTCCGGCAGCATCACGCGATAGTCGCAATGCAGCATCCCGCTTTCGGCGGTGGCGATCCGGGCCGCCTCGCGGAGCGCCGCACGGTCGTCGGGATGGATCCGCGCCATCAGGGCCTCGGCGTCAACCGCCGGCGTGTCGGTGGGATCGATCCCGTGCAGCCGCATGAGCTGCGGATCGGGGTGGAGGCGCCGGTGCTCGCGGTCCCACGACCAGGCGCCCATGCCGCCGACCTCGAGGGCAAGCCGGAGCCGCTGCTCGCTCTCGCGGGTGGCGCGCTCGAGCCGCATCCGCTCGACCGCCGCCGCGATCTGCACCGCGACGGTCTGCATCAGCGTGAGCTCGGCGGCCGCGAAGCTGGGCGCGCGGTGCGAGGCGAACGCGATCATGCCCAGCACGAGCTCGCCTGTGATCAGGGGAAAGCCCGCCCAGGCGCGGACGCCGCGGCGGCGGGCGTCGTCGGTCAGCTTGTCGGTGTCGCCCTCCACCTCGTCGAGCCCCCCCTGGTCGAGCCCCCTCTGGTCGAGCCCCCCCTGGTCGAGCATCCCCTCGTCGAGCACGACTGGGCGGCGGCGCAGGATCACGCTGCCGCAGAGCGAGGCGCGGAGCGGTCGCCGGGCGAGCTCGCGCTGTTCGGCGGCATCGATCCCGCCCGACGCCTTGAGAACGAGCGTCTCGCCGTCGGCATCGAGCAGGTAGCTGGTGAAGCTGAGTTGGCCGAGCTGCTCGGCCACGATCTCGAAGGTGCACTGCAGCATCGTCTCGAGGTCGTGGCCCAGGATGAGACACTCGGCGACGCGCGAGAGCACGTCGAGCCGGGTCTGCTGTTCGCGCTCGCGACCGACCCGGCTCTCCCGTGTCGCGATCTCCGCCCCGGCGCTCCGGTCAGGAGCGGAAGCCCGGACGCGCGCGATGACCTTCGACATGAGGCCGGTACGGGACTTTCCCATCAAATCCTTCCGTTGCCGGAACCTGCCGCAAGCTTCATGGCAGGAACGGAACGATTTCCGTCATCAGCAAACTGTTTCGACGCCAGCGATGTTGTTTCTGAACGATGACGTAACAGAGGGGGGCTCCCGACGCCACCCATAAGTTGCCGCCTTTTCATCTCCGGAACTGCGATGTCTCAGAAAAAAGATGATTCCGATATGGCGCGAGCGAGGCGCTCGAAATCCGCGATGCCGTTCCAGACATGCGCCGACAGGCGAAGATGGAGCCGGCCGCCCAGGCAGGTGACCGGCACGTCGATGCGGCGCGCGATCAGCAATTGCCGCATCGCGAGCGCCTCGGCCACGCTGTTGCCGCAGGCCGGCGGCAGGGCCACCAGCGCCATCGCACCTGGCAGGCAGGGCGGCGCGGTTGCGGTCCCGAGGGCGGCCGCCACGAGCGCCGCACCTTCGCGCACGAGCGCGGCATTGCGCGTCATCAGGGACGCGCCGCCGAGCCGGTCGTGCAGCGCCATCGCGTCGGCAGCGGCGAGCCATCCCGAAAAATCCCGCGTGCCGGTCCAGTCGAACTCGGCGGCGAACCCTTCATCGAGCCCGTGGCTGATAACGGCCGGGTGCAGTCCCGCCTGGCGCGCCGCCGGAGCATGGAGGAAGCCCGTGCCGGTGGGCGCAAAGTACCATTTGTGGAGGTTGCCGGCGTACCAGTCCGCCCCGATCGCGGCGAGGTCGAGCGGCACCTGGCCGGGGGCGTGCGCGCCGTCCACCAGCACGGGCACGCCGCGCGCATGGCAGGACGCCACCATCTCGCGGATCGGCAGCACGAGACCGCTGGGAGAGGCCACGTGATCCAGGATCGCCAGCACGGTGCGCGGCGTGAGCGCGCGCTTCACAGCCGCGATCGCCGCCTCGGGCGTGCAGAGCGGGAACGGCAGCCTCGCGTCGACCAGCCGCACCTCCTGCGTGCGTGCGACGAAGGACGCCGCACGGCGGACCGCACCGTACGCCTGGTCGAGCAGCAGGATCTCGTCACCCGGTGCGAATCGCGGCCAGGAGCGGAGCACGGCGTTGATCGCGGCGGTCGCGTTCTCGACGAAGGCGAGCGTGTCGCGCGCCACGCCGAATCGCGCCGCCACCGGCACCACGGCCGCACGCAGCAGCGCGGGCAGCGCGCCATGCAGGAAGGCGGTCGGCTGGCGGTCGAGCCGGGCGCGCCAGGCCGCCTCCGCCGCGCGGACCGAGGCAGGGCAGGCGCCGTAGGACCCGTTGTTCAGCGTGATCCAGTCGGGATCGAAGTTCCATTCGTCCGGCGCCGTTCCGATCACGAGATCAGCCGGAGGCGGGCGGCGGCGGCGGCGGCAGGGGTGCCGGCGGCTGCACGGTCGCAAGCTTGGCGGCGGCGCGATCGGCAACCTCGCCGAGCAGCCTGCTCTCGGCCGCAGTAAAGGCGGCACTTCCCGAGCCGGTGCCGGGTGCGGTGAGTTCCAGCGCCTGGTGGCCGATCGTCGTCCCGGCCGCGTCGCGCAGCGTCAGCGTCGCGTTCAGCAGCGCCGTGCCGTGACCGTCGCGGTCGAACCGGCTAACGTCGAGCTCGACCCGCGTATCGGCCGCGGGTCCCGGGCTGCCGTCGCCGCGCACGCGGTCGTTCGACAGGCGCTGGGCGAGGTCGGCCACCAGCGTGCGGCCGATCATGTCGCCGATCGGCTCGGCCCAGGCATCGTTGCCGGCCAGGTGCAGCCGGTAGTCCGACACGCTCTCGACGATGTAGTCGCGGTCGAGATAGGGGGCCGTGCTCGGCGCCTGGATCTCGACCGAGATCGTGCCCACGCCCGCCTGGGCCTGACCCGGCCAGGGTGCGAGCCGGTAATAGGTCGGGTCACCGGCGCCGCAGCCCGCGAGACCGAGTGCCAGGACGAGCGACGCGGCGACGCTGATCTGGCGCATGGGATGGCTCCTCCTCGGCGTCATTTGCTGTGCTGCCCCGGTGCGGCCCGCCCGAACACCAGCGAGCTTGGATGGCGGTCGAGATAGTCGGCCAGCAGCCGCAGCGAGCGCATCGCGTCGCGCACCTGGCCGAGCACGGATTGCAGGTTCGCCTGGAAGTCCGACCCGCCGCTGTAGCTCGAAAGCACCCCATTGGCGTGGTGCAGCGTGTCCTCGAGCTGGTCGGCGATCGCCGGCAGGCGCTGCAGCACCGGGGTCATGCCGCTATTGGCGTGGTCCGCCAGCGCATGGATCGAGCGCAGCGTGCCCGCGAGCTCGTGCACGGACTGCTTCAGATCCGGCCCGTTCAGCGCGTTGCTGGCGCCCGAGAGCACGCCGTCGAGATGGTCGGCGATCTGGGTCAGCGGCAGCGCGTCGAGCTTGGCGGCCACATCGGCGAGGCTGTCGGTGATGCCGGAGAAGCCGCCCTTCTGGCTGGGCAGCACGACCGTGTCGCCCTCCATCGCGATCTTCGCGGGCGGCGCGTTCGGCACGAACTGGAGCGCCAGGTCGGAGGCACCGGTAATGAAGCTCGAGGACGAGATCTGCGCCCGAAACCCGTTATCCACGAGGTGCTGGGCGATCTCGGCCGAGGTCTCGTTGGTCGGCCCCTCGTCGAGAAAGGCGCGCTCGGGCTGGATCTCCATGCCGACGCGGACGCGGGCGATGCCGTGCTCGCGGTCGAGCTCCAGCTTCACCTCGGTCACCTCGCCGATCTGGATGCCGTACATCACGACCTTGCTGCCGACCGGCAGACCGGCCACCGAGTCCGTGAGGTAGGTCGCGAACGGGATGCGGTGTTGGTAGGCGGCCGAATCGGCGTCCGACTGGGAGTCGTAGAGCTTGAACACGGCCTCGCCGGGCGCCTCGGGCGAGCTGATGCCGCGGCGGAGTGTCGGCAGTCCGAACCCCACCGCGCCCGAGATCACCGCCTGCAGCGACGAAACCTGCACGTGGAGCGAGCCGCCGTTGAGGTTCACGTCGAGGCCGGACGCGTCCCAGAAGCGCGTGTCGGTGCGGATGTAGTGGTCGTAGGGTTCATGAACGAAAATCTGGATCGGGATCGGACCGCGCCCGTCGGGCGGCATCCGGTAGCCGAGCACCTCGCCCACATCGACGCCGCGGAACATGATCGGCGAGCCCTCGCCGATCGCGATCACCGAGCTGGTCATCAGCGTGTAGGTGCGGCCGGGCTCGTCGAGCCGGACGCCCGGCGGCGACTCCAGGCCCTTGAAGAAGGTGGTGCGCGGGCCGCCGCCCGGACCGGGATCGATCGAGATGTAGGCGCCCGAGACCAGCGTCTCGAGCCCCGAGACCGAGGCGCCCGACAGGCGCGGGCGGACCACCCAGAAGCGGGTGCGGTCGGTCAGGATCTTGGTGGCAGCACTGGTCATGCGGACATGCACCAGCACGACCTTCATGTCGTCCGACAGCCGCACGCTCTCAACCGTGCCCAGCGCCACGTTCTTGTGCTTGACCTGGGTCTGCCCGACCGTGAGCCCGTCCGCACTCTCGAACTCGATCGTGATCAGCGGCCCGCGATCGCTGATCGCCTGCCAGCCCAGAAAGGCCGCGACCACCAGCGCGATGATCGGGATCAGCCAGATCGCCGAGAACCTGGTATGTTGGGCGGCGGCGACGGGGCCTTCGGCGGGCGCGGGCGCGTCGTTGCTGGGTTCGTCGCTCACGCCAGACGGTGCTCCGCGGCTGCTGCTGCCCCGGGGGCATCTCTGGAAGACGGCCTGGCGGCCGGTCGGGAAGAAGGCTCGTGCGCCGCCACGTCCCACATCAGGCGCGGGTCGAACGCCTCGGCGGCGAACAGCGTGACCACCACGACGCCCGCGAAGGCCACGATCCCGTAATTGGCATGGACGGTGGCGAGGAAGCCGAAACGCACGACGGCGACGAGGATGGACACCATGAAGACGTCGATCATCGACCACCGCCCGATGAAGTCAATCAGGCGGAACAGCGAGGTCCGGTCGCGCAGCAGCCGCTCGGAGCGCAGGCGGGTGGCGATCACCATCGCCCCCAGGCCCAGCACCTTCACGCAGGGCACGGTGATGCTCGCGAAGAACACCAGCAGCGCCAGCGGCAGCTCGCCCGCGGCATAGAGCTCCTGCACGCCGCCCAGGATGGTGCTCGGCCCGCCGCGGCCGAGGCGCACCAGCGTCAGCACGGGCAGGATGTTGGCGGGGATGTAGAGGATCAGGGCGGCCAGCAGCCACATCACCGTGCGGCGCAGGCTGTCGGGCTTGCGGCGATGCACGGTGGCCCCGCAGCGGGGGCAGCGCAGGGCGGCGTGCAGCGCGCCCGCAGGGGCCTCCATCACCAGGCCGCAATCGTGGCAGCCGAAGAAGCGCCGCGACGCGGTGGGCGCGTCGTCACAGTCGGGCAGGCGCGCGAGGCGGGACGCGCAGGCGCGCTCCCACACCGTCTCGGCGTCGAACACGCCGTCGGTCGCGATCATCAGCACCATCATCGCGGCGAGCGCGTAGACCGCCGGCGCCACGTCGACATGGGCGAGCGAGATCAGCTTGGAGTAGGCCACGAAGATCCCGAGCATGTAGACCTCGGTCATCGCCCAGGGCCGGACCCGCCTGCGGAAGCGCAGCAGGAGGCGGACATAGTCCGGGATCGGCTTGCGCATCGCGCCCGTGAACAGCAGCAGGTCGCCGGCGATGATCAGGCCCGGTGCCAGGACGGTGGTGAGGCCCACCAGCGTGCCGATCAGACCGAGCGGCCCGTCGGTGGCACCCAGCACGAGCGGGCCGCTCAGCAGGCTGACCGTGTTGGTGCGGCCGATCACGTTGAGCGTCATCATCGGCGTGGTCAGCGCCACCAGGTAGAGCAGGGCGGAGGCGATGGCGCAGGCCAGGGCCGCTCCCACGGGGTCGGCGCGCACGCTGCGGATCCAGGCGCCGCAGCGGCCGCAGCGAATGGTCTGGCCGAACACCGCGCGCGGCATCCGCTGGACGAGGCCGCAATGGGGACACTCGCGCAGGTGGCGTGCGACCCGGGAGGGCGCGAGCGGGGCGGGGTTCATGGCGTCCTCATACCGGGCCGGGCCGCCTGCGAACAGGGACGCTGCCGGCGCGGGGAACGGGTCGCGGCGGTTGCGGTTCCCGCGTCTCCTCTGTAAGACGCGCGCACCTGGTCTGCCGACATAGCTCAGGGGTAGAGCAACTGATTCGTAATCAGTAGGTCCTCGGTTCAATTCCGAGTGTCGGCACCAGTGTCTTGCCCATTCTCCCCCGGCGCCTTCCCGGCAACCGCGTTCAGGCGAACGCCGTGGCCGGCACCCCGCAGAGCGCGCCGCCGCGCGCCAGCAGGCGCGCATGCAGCGCGCGGGGCACCTGGCGATGCGACTTGGCGCGCGCGTGCGCCATCTCCGACATGGGCGCGGCGTCGCCGCCCGGCGTCGCGTGCTCGTCCCAGTTGTCGAAGGCCAGGCGGTCGACATTGTCGATGAAGGTCTCCACCGCCACCCCTTCGGCGAGGATCAGCGCGTGGCTGGCGAGCTCGACGTGGAAGTAGGTGAACCGCTCGGGCATGTTCCGGTCCTCGCGGGTGATCGACACGCCGTTCACCAGCGCACCGGCCTGCACGAAGAGGCCGTCCACCATCAGCGCGTGGTCGGGCGAGACCAGCAGGTCGCGCCGCGGCAGGCCCGCTTCCAGCGCGCCCGCGCGGATGCGGATCGGCGCCACGCGTTGCAGGTCCGCGAAGCGGGTCTGCACCGTCTGGCGTCCGAGCCAGCGGACCGGCTGCGCCGACCCCGTGTCGGTGAGCACGAGATCGCCTGCCCGCAGCGTCTCGATCGCGCAGCCGCCATCGGGTGTGGCGATCGTCGTGCCGGCGAGGAAGCACACGCACTCGATCGTCAGCAGGTTGTTCACGTCGGCGAGCTGCAGGTCGTCCGTGCTCGCACCCGCGATATCGATCGTGAAAGGACTGGCCTCACCCTGCATCTGAGTGATCGTGACGTCGTCGCCGGTCACCGACAGAGCCGCGGGAAAGTCGGGGCTGAAACCCTGGATGGAGATCAGATCGCCTGCACCGAACCCGTCGATCGCGGCGTTCAGGTTCGAACCGATACTGACGTCGAGCAGGCCTCCCGGACCGTCGAACACGAGCGGCGCGACGAGGAAGGAGTTCGTGTTCTCCAGGTTGATCGTGCCGCCCGCGATCACCGGCGCGTAGGCGACACCGCCGGCTCCGAAGTTGATCAAGCCACCCGCATAGACGGTGTCTTCGGCCGAAACGGCGTAGTCGCTGCCATTCGCCAGACCGGCGGTCGTGGCGACGTTCTCGACGCCGTAGACACCCACGTTGCTGCTGTCGCCGCTGTTGTCGAAGGTTCCGCCGGCCTCGACCGTGCCGCCGTTCACATCCGCCGACGTGTAGACGCCGGGATCCGAGCTCTTGGGCTGTGCCACAAGCAGGCCACCGGCCTCGACGACCGGCGCCGCGGCGACGCCTCCCAGCTCGATCGTCTCGAGGCCGGCGATCTCGTTGGAGGCGGCGACCGCGCCGGACTCGACGATGACCTGATCGCCGGCAGCGATCGGTGCGGTGTACGTCTCGCCGCTCGTCACGTAGGTGGTCGTCATCGCTCGTCCTCTTCGATGTGGTCGGCGCCCCCGGTCATCGGCGAATGCTCGCGGACGTCCGGACAGCGAGACAAGGTCTCGCGCAGGATGACATCAAACCAAAAAAGAGCAACGAGGCTGGCTGGAGGGGGCGCGCCGGCGCCGGATCGGGACCTAACGCTGGATGGCGCCGCACCGGCCCGGCGTCAGGACGCGGCGGCGCGCACCCTCGCCGCCGCCTGCACCACCGGCGGCCGCAGAAACACGCTGAGCACCAGCATCACGAACCCGCCGCCGGCTCAGGCCAGGAACACCCCCTCGAACGAGCCCAGCACGTCGCGCGCCCAGCCGGCCGATGCGGGGCCCACCGCGGCGGCGGTGCTGATCAGGCACATCAGCGAGTAGAGCTCGAGATTGGCGCGCGGCCCGAAATAGCGCAGCAGCAGCACGGTGGCCGCCAGAAAGGTGAGACCGTAGCCGATGCCGACACCCACCGCGTAGACCAGCATCATCGGCAGGCCGTGCGCGAGTGCGAGCCCCGCCATGCCGATCACCAGCGCCGCGAGCGAAACCACCAGCAGCGTCTTGGCTCCCACGCGCTCGCCGGCCCGGCCGCCGAGCAGCGAGACGGCGGCGCCGATCAGCGCCTCGAGGCTCAGCATCCACGCCGCCCACGCCGTGCGGATGCCGCGCTGCGTGAGATGGGCCACCGCCAGGCCGTGCGCGGTCGTGTTGATCAGCAGATACATCGCGTAGGCGAACACGATCACGTAGAACTGCGGGGTGGCCAGCGCGCCGCGCACGGTCCAGCCGGACGGCCCGTCGATCGTCGCGGGGGGGGGGGGGAGCGGGTTGTTCGGCCGGTGCGCGCGCGGCGGCACGGGGTTCGGCGCCCGCGCTGCTGGTCGCGGCGGCGAACGCGCCCAGCACCACCGAGGCCGCCACCAGCACCCACCAGTAGAGCCGCCACTGGTGCGTGCGCCCCTCGACCGCGACGTAGATCAGCGGGCCCGCGACACCGCCCAGCGCCGCCATCGTGAATAGGTTCCGAGTGCGAGTGACTGCCGCCGGAACGTCGTCGCCAGCACATGCGTGCCGGGCACGGTGGTGGTGAGCGAGAATGCGACGCCGATCACGAGCGTCGCCGCGAGGTAGACCGCGACGGAGTGGGCGAGCGCCAGCCCGCCGAACCCGAGCACCAGGAGTGCGGTGCCCGCGAGCAGCGTCCCGCGCACGCCGATGTGCCGGATCAGCAGCATCGGCACGAGCGAGGACAGGCCGCAGGCGAGGCCCAGGAACGTGAAGCCGAGCCCGGCCTCGGTCCAGTTCCAGCCGAGCTCCTGCACCATCACCGGCAGCACCACGCCGAGCGAGCTGAACGTGTCCGCCGAGACCAGGAAGTACAGCAGGCTGAACGAGGCGAGCACGAGAAGGGGGTGGGAGAGCCGCGCCTGCATGGTGGTCTCCGGCGATCTTGCTGAGCTGCTCAGAATGAATATCCGATCGTGCCCACGGCCTGGAACGGCGGCACATACTGGTCGCTGGTCTGGCTGGTGCCGTAGGGGTCAGTGTAGCGCGATGCGACGCCCGCCATGTTGGCGAGGTTGGTGAGTGCCAGCGCCACGGTCCAGCGCGACCGGTCCGGCTTGTAGGAGAGATAGAGATTCCACAGCGTGTAGGCCGGCACGTGGTCGGTCGCGGGGTCGTTGAACACGCGCGCCTGCGCTGGCCCGCGATAGATGAACTCCGCGCGCGTGAGCAGCGAGCCGCGCCAGATGGGCCAGGTGTACTGGACGTTGAGTTCGCCCTGCACGTTCGGCATCAACGGCGGCTGGTTGCCGTGCGGATCGTCGGCCGCCGCGATCACCGCGGCCCAGCAGGCGGGATTCGAGTAGTTGCCGAAGTTCAGGCAGGCGGGCGTGGCCGCGTAGACGTTCGCCGTGGTCTTCGAGTCGATCGCGGGCGCGTGGCTCATGATGCTGCCGTCCTCGAGCGTCAGCTGGCCGTTCAACCTGAGCCTGCCGTCGAACATCAGGTAGGTGCCTTCCGCTTCGCCACCCCAGATATGCGTGTCGGGGATGTTGGTGATGCCGTATTCAAAAGGAACCGGATCTTCCTCGATATATTGCAGGTTGCGGTAGTCGTAGAAGAACGCGGCCACGTTCAGCAGCAGGCTGTTGTCGAGAAAGCGGTTCTTGGCGCCCACCTCGAACGAGGTGATACCCTCCGGCACGAAAGTCCGGCTCACCACCACCGCGCCGTTATTCGAGTTGATGCCGCCCGGCTTGTAGCCTTCTGTCACGCTCCCGTAGAGCATGTTGACCGGTGTCGCGTCCCACTGGAGGTTGACGTTCCCGGTGAGCCGGCCGGTCGTGTAGTCGGTGTTGGTCTTGCTCGAGCCTGAAGAAGCGAAGTTATAGGCGAAATCGTTGTAGCTGTCCTGGTTGTAGCGGATCCCGCCAGTGAGCCGCACCGCGCGCGTGATGTGCAGCGTCGATTGCAGATAGGGCGCGATCGAGTTGCGGCTGACATCGGTGATGTTGCCGTAGGCGAGGTTCGCGGGGATGGCGCTGGTGATGTCGGGCGAGACAGTCAGGTCAGGGTTAGGGTTCTTGCCCTCGAACTCGGCGACGAACTGCGTCGCGCGCTGGTGCATCAGGAACACGCCGCCCACCCATTCCAGGCGGCGCCTCGGCTTCGACGCGATGTTGAGATCCTCGGTCTCGCTGTCAATGTCGGTGTTCCAGTCGGCGATGTCGTCGTAGCTGCCGAGAATCGCGTATGAAAGTCGAGAACTGTCCTCGCTCTGCACGTTGTAGAGATGCTGGTAGGCGGTCACCGACCGGATCACCGCGAAGGGCAGCGTCCATTCCAGGTTCAGGTGGTAGAGGTCGGTGTCGAGGTTGAACTGGCCCGGGTAATCCTGGCTGACGAGCCTCGGATCCGGCACGGGGTCGTCGATGTTCTTCTGCTCGGCGCCGTCCTGCACCGCGCGGAACCATTGCGCGGTGAAGGTCGCCGAGAAATTATCGCTCGGCCGCCACAGGATCGCGACCTTGCCGCTGATGTTGTGCGCGTTGTCGAGCCCGTAGCCGGCGATCGGCGGCGACACCGACTGGGCGAACCCGTCATGGTCGTATTTCTGGATGCCGACGCGGATCGCGACCTGGTTGCCCACCGGCAGGTTCACCGCCGCTCGTTCCTGGAACAGATCATCGTTGCCGATCCCCCAATCCGCGTGGCCGCTGTACTGGCCGATCACCGGCTGGTTGCTGACCAGGTTGATCACGCCGCCGGTGGAGCTCTGCCCATACAGGCTGCCCTGCGGCCCGCGCAGCACCTCGACGCGGTCGACGTCGAACAGCGCCTGGTCGAGTGCTATCGAGTTGGCGATGTAGACGCCGTCCTCGAAGAACGACACGCCCGGCTGCGACACCAGCGCGTTCTCCGGCGTGGACGAACCCACGCCGCGGATGTTCACCAGGTTCTCGAACCCCGCCGCCTGGGTGATGGTCAGGCTCGGCACCAGCCCGTTGAGCCCCTGCAGCGTCGCCGCGTTCACCCGGTCGAGCGTCGAGCCCGACACCACCGAGATCGCCACCGGCGTGCGCTGGAGGTTGGCCCGCTGCTTGAGCGCGGTCACCGTCACCTGCTCAACGGTCGCCGGCGATGTCGGGTTCGGTGGGCCTGGGGCGTTCTGCCCCGAGGCGGCCTGCTGCGTCGCGTCGGCCGCGACGGCAGCCGCCGCGGCGGAGGGCGCCGCGCGCGCACTCGTCGGCAGGCCGGCGAGCAGCGTGGCCGCGGCGGCCGAGGCCCGTAGATGGTATGTCAACGATCCGGTCATGCGGGCTCCTGCGGTGACGCGGCGTCCGCGTATCCGATCATGATGTTGCGCGAAGCATCCCCGCTTCACGTCCGGAACCGGCAGCGGAGCGTGGGCAGGATCTCGTCGCCGAGCCTGCGGAGTCCGTCGAGATACTCCGGGAAGATCAGCATCAGCCCGTCGAGCGAGGCGGTCTCCATCAGCGACGACATCCGGTCGGTGACGGTGGCCGGGCTGCCCGCCGCATGCGGCGCCAGGATCGCCGAGCGCGCACTGGCGGTGAACGCGTTCTCGCGCCCCGCCTCGACGTCGATCATGCCGTAGAAGCGCATCAGGTTGCCGAACGCCTCCGCATCGAACCCCTCGCGGAAGCGGGCGACCGTGGCCTCTGCCTCGGCGTCGCTATCCTCGATGATCAGGATCAGCATGGCGTATATGCGCAGGCGCCGTCCCGCCGCCTGCGCATGGGCGCGCCTGCTGGTGGCGGCGAGCTCGGCGTCGTCGCGACCGCCGATGAAGATCGCGTCGGCCTCTTCGATGGTGAAGCGCATGCCGCGCTCGGACATGCCGGCGCCGACGATGAACGGCCGCGGCCGCTGCATCGGTTTTGGAAACGACTGGCAATCCTCAAGATCAAAGTACCGCCCGTGCTCGGTGACCGAGGGCTCCTGCCAGAGGCGCGCAGCACCGGTGGGTCGGTCTCGGGCCGCGTTACCACCCGCGTGAAGCCGACAGCGACGCCGGCTGCGCGCGCCGCGCCGATCAGCGCCTCGATCCGGCCGATCGCCGTCTCGCCGGCGCCGAGGTCGAGGCCGAGCCGGCCCATCGCGCCCCCGGCGGCGGCGAAATCGACCTGGATGTCGATCACCAGCAGCACCGTGCGGCCGGGCGCCGCCATGTCGCGCATCACCGCGGGCGGGAAATCGTGGAGCGTGACCGCGTGGCCGTTCATCGCCCCATCATGGGAGAACCGCCGGCAGGCTGGAAGCAGGCGCTCGGTTTCGCGAGAATGGCGCAAGCCGATTGTGAGTGCGTCCGATGACGGCACGGCTTCCCACCCTCTTCATCCCGCATGGCGGCGGCCCGTGCTTCTTCATGAAGGGGCTGGGGCCGAGGGGATGCTGGGACCCGATGGCCCACCTGAGCGGCATCTCGCGCGACCTGCCGGCGCCGCCGCGCGCGATCCTGATCGTCTCGGGGCACTGGGAAGAGGACGCGCCCAGGGTCACCGGCCATGCCTCCCCGAAGCTGATCTACGATTATGACGGGTTTCCGCCGCACACCTACAAGCTCCGCTACCCCGCACCGGGCGCGCTCGCGGGCGAGGTGGCGGCGCTGCTGGCCGCGGCGGGCTTCCCTGCCGCCGGCGTGGATCCCGGGCGCGGGTTCGACCATGGCGTGTTCATCCCGATGATGCTGAGCTTTCCCGAGGCGAGCATCCCGGTGGTGCAGCTCTCGTCGCTCGCCGGCCGCGATCCGGGGGCGCATCTGCGGCTGGGTGCCGCTCTTGAGCCGCTCCGCGGCGGGGGCGTGCTGATCATCGGCAGCGGCATGTCGTACCACAACATGGCCGGGTTCTCGCGCGGCACGCCGGTCCACGCCGCGGCATCCGAGAATTTCGACGCATGGCTCGCCGAGACGGTGCAGGATCCCGACCCGCAGGCGCGCAACCGGCGCCTCGCCGCGTGGGACACGGCCCCCTCCGCCCGCGAGGCGCACCCCGAGGAGGAGCACCTGCTGCCGCTGATGGTGGCGGCCGGGGCAGGGGATCGCGGCCGCCTGACGTTCAGCGACACCAGCATCGGCGTGCGGATCTCCGCCTACGCGTTCGGCTGACCTGGTGCCCGCCGGGGGAGTCGAACCCCCACGCCATCCGGCCGCGGATTTTAAGTCCGCTGCGTCTACCATTCCGCCAGGCGGGCCGCCTGGAAAACGGACCTAGCCGATCCGCAGCAATCCCGCACCGTGCTGCCGCAGCCAGTCTTCCGCGAAGCGCTCATGCGGCGTGAGCTCGGCCACGAACGCCCAGAACCCGGGCCCGTGATCCATGTGCCGCAGATGTGCCAACTCATGGGCCACGACGTAGTGCTGGACCGCGGCGGGTGCCATCACGAGCCGCCAGTTGAACATCAGCGTGCCGGTGGCCGTGCAGCTGCCCCAGCGCGTCCGCGTGTCCTTGATGGCAATCCGGCGTGCGCAGAGCCCGGCCTCGGCCGAGATCGCGGCCACCAGCGCCCCCAGACGCCGCCGCGCCTCCGCCCGCAGAAAATCGCCGAGGCGGCGGGCGAGAAACTCGGCCTCCCCGCTCACCACGATCGCGCCGTCCTCGATCCAGGCCCCGCCACGCCCCTGCTCGTGGTGGCGAACCTGGTGCAGCACGCCCTCGATCGGCACCGCGGCGCCGGCCGCGAACCGCACCGCCGAGGGCAGCGCCGCCAGCCGCGTCCCCAGCCAGTCGGCGTGCTGTCGCAGCAGCCCCACGCCGACTTGGCGGCTGGTGCGCCGCGGCAGCGTCACCACCACCGTCCCGCTCGTGGCATCGATCCGCAGCGACACGCGCCGCGCGCGCTCGCTCCGCCGCCAGCGGACGGGAGCGTCGATGCTGCCGAACGACAGCATTTCCTCTCCCGCCGCGCCGGCGGTCTCGCGCTTGGCAACGCGCGGGCGTCCCGTGCGTGGCCGCCCCGTCGCTGCTGGCAACGTCATGGCCGGCTGACCTTGCGCACGCGCACGCGCGGCCCCGAGCGCTTGCGCGGCGGGACGCGGCCCGGCCAGTCGACGATGTGATGCTCGAGCGGGCCCGCGACACTCTCGCTCACCGTGCGGCCGCGCACCGACACACCGGCCGCCTGCACCGTGCCGGCACGCCCCGACACCAGCGGATGCCAGTCCGGCAGGCTCTCGCCCTCGGACAGCAGCCGGTAGGCGCAGCTCGGCGGCAGCCAGTCGATCTCGGCCACCGCGGCCGGCGTCAGCTGCACGCAGTCGGGCACGCGCCGGCGCCGGCGCACGTAGTCGGTGCAGGCGCCCGTCTCGCCGTCGAGCAGGCGGCAGGCGACGTTGGTGAACTGCAGCGTGCCGTCATCCTCGCGGATCTTGTGCAGGCAGCACCGCCCGCACCCGTCGCACAGCGATTCCCACTGCTCCCGCGTCATCGCCGCGAGAGGCACGGTCTCCCAGAACGGTTTTTTTGCGGCCATCGGGACATTGTAGAGCCACCAGGTCGCAAGTGTCAGCCGGTCTCGGAGGCCGGATAGGGCAGAAGCAGCGGCAACGGCGGCGGCGGCCGCCGGCACGCCAGCAGCAGGCCGCCCGCCAGCAGGGAGGCGAGCAGGAACGGCCAGAGTGCCGGCCACACGAGCCGCCGCAGGATCAGGGCCGGCGACGCGCCCAGGCGACGCGCCGTTCCCCACTGTCCGGCCGGGAAGCGCGTCATCGCCGCGGCGAACACCGGCAGCAGCACCACGGCGAGGGCGGCCGCACCCGCGGGTCGCGGCGCCCGCCCGGTGACCACATGGGCGAGCGGCAGCAGCAGCACGCAGGCGGCGAGCGTGCCGACCAGCAGCCCGCGCCGCCCGGCCGCCCAGGCGAGGAGAACGGCAGCGGCCAGGCCGAGCACCGCCGCCGCCGCCAGCTCGGCCGCACCGGCGGCGATCCCAGGTGCCGGGATCAGCGGCCGAGCCAAAGCGCGAACCTCGTCTCGATCGCCCGGTGCTGGGCCCAGAACGCGTCGTCGGTCACGAGACGTCGTGCACCGGGCGGGACGGCGGCGGTCCCAGGTGCCGGGATCAGCGGCCGAGCCACAGCGCGAACCTCGTCTCGATCGCCTGGTGCTGCGCCCAGAACGCGTCGTCGATCACGAGATGTCGTGCACCGGGCGGGACGGGGGGCGACCCCGCCGCGTCGATCGCCGCGGCAACCGCCGGCTCGCGCAGCAAAGCGAGCACGCGCCGCGCCGCCTCCGGGTTTGGCGCCGCGTCCGGGATCGCCCAGCTTGTCCGCTGCCCCAGACTGTCCGCCCATTGCAGGCCGAGACCCGGATGCTGCGTGGCCGACTGAACGAGTGCGGCCGCCGGCGCCACCGTGATCAGCACCGCGCTCGAGCGGAGCGCCCGCACGGCGTCCGCGCCATCCGTCCACCACACGACGTAGGGTGCCAGCTGGTCGAGCTTGCGGAATGCCCGATCGAGGCCCTCCTTGCTGCCCAGCGTCCGGTAGATGTCGCCGGGGGCGACGCCGTCGGCCAGCAGCGCGATCTCCAGCGTGCCGGCGGCCCGGCGCGGCAACCCGCGCTTGCCCGGAAGACGCGCCAGTTCCCAGAGGTCGCGCCAGGTGGGTGTCCCTGCGTCGCGACGCTCGTCCCAGCCGAGCACGATCTGCTCGACCGGACCGGCCACGCCGCAGCTCCCGTCTGCGTCGAGCGGCCGCAGCGTTCCGGCGGCGCAGGCCGGTGCGAGGTCGGCGTCGCGCACCAGCAGGAGGTCCGGCGGCGGCGACCGGCGCGCGGGAGGCACGCTCGCGATGCGCAGCGCAAGGCCGAGCGGCGGGAGGCGTCCGGCCAGGCTCGCACGCACGGCGTCCGCCACCTGCGCGTCCGGCACGACCAGCAGGAGGGAGGTGGCGCGTGCCCTCGCCGGAGGCATGGCGGTCGCCAGCATGGTGGCCGCGAGCAGGAGAAGGCTGAGAAGGCGGGCAACCATGCGGGCGACGGTCGACGCAAGCGGCGCCGGCGTAAAGAGGGTCATCCCTCCGGGTGCGGGAATGCGGTCGCCTGCGACGCACGCCACGCGACCGAGGCGCCGTTCGGCAGGCGCGCGCGCGCGAGCTCGCGGGGGGTGACGGCGGCGGCGGGGCGGCGGACCGCGAGCAGCGTGCCGTCGGCGAGCCGCAGCCGCAGCCTGAGCTGGTCGCCCGCCTGCCGGTGCTCCACCAGCGTCGCCGGCAGGGCGGCCCCGCCGAGTGCGTCGGCCTCGAGGGCGGCGAAGGCGATGTGGTCGGGTCGGATCGCCACGAGGCAGAGGCCGCCCGCTTCCGTGTCCTCGTGGCGCTGCGCCGGCATCGCCGTGCCGCAGGCGAGCCGCACGGTGGCGTCGCGATCGTCGTCGGGATCGACGCTCTCGATGCGGCCGACCAGCAGGTTGGCCTCCGCGATCTGGGCGGCCTCGACCGCCGAGGCAGGGGCTTGGAACAGTTCGGCCACCGTGCCGAGCCGCCGGATCCCGCCCGCCTCCTCCACGCCGATGCGATCGGCAGTGTCCAGCATCTCGCGGCGGCTGGCGCTGGCGAGCACGACCGCGGTGCGTTCCACCGCGACCATGCGCCGGAGCATCGCCTGCAGCCGCGTTCGCGGTGCCTCGTCGAGGCCGCCGAAGGGGTCGTCGAGCAGCAGCGTTCGGTGCCCAGTGGCGACCGCGCGGGCGAGCAGGCAGGCGGCGCGCTGCTCCGGGTCGAGCTGGTGCACGCGCCGGGTCGCGAGCGGGTCGAGCCCGGCCAGCGCCAGCAATTCGGCGCAGCGCCGGCGGCGCTCGGTGCGCCCGACCGCACGCGGGGCGAGTGCGAAGTCGATGTTGCCGGCGACGTCGAGGCCGGGGAACAGCACATCCGTGCCGCCCACGATCAGGGCGTCGGCGCCAGCTGCGCGGGCGATGTGCGTCAGGAGATCGAGGCGCGCGGCCGGCGGGCTCGAGAGGAGACCCACGCATTCGCCGGGAGCGGGGAGAAGTGCGGCGGCAGAGAGCATGCGGCGTTTCGGATCCTGCGACGGTCGCCTCTGCAACAGTCGGAAGCTGTTGTTCCGACGCTCGGTCCGGTGTCGCAACCGGCGGATCGACCCAGCGTTCGCACCCTCGCACCAAATGGGAGACAGGTCGATGTCGGTCGGAAAACAGGCTCAGAAGGCGACGGACGCAACGCAGGAGCAGCTCCTCAATCTGCGCGCACAGGTCGAGCAGCTGCTGAACGATCGCGTGACCCCCGCCCTGAGCGACGTTGCAGGGCGCGCCGAAGCCGCGGTGACGACGGCGCGGGATTACACCTCGGCCTCCGCCGACAGCGTGTCGAAGAAGGTCCGTGGGCAGCCCCTGATCGCGATCGCCGTCTCGGCGGCGGTGGGATACCTGCTCGGCCGCATCGCCCGTTGAGGGCGGCGAGCGGCCGCTCGCTCCGGGACGGGGCCACGAAGGCAGCACCGGAACTCGATCCGGACAGTGAGGATATGGGATGAAAATCGTCAGGCTTGGTCGTGCAGCGCTCGAGGCCGAGCTTCTGCGTCTCCGCTTTGTCGCTACCCGGGCTGCGCGGCGCGTGGCCTGCGTCGGGATCGCGGCCGTGTTCGGGCTGTTCGCCTTCGTCACGCTGCATGTGGCGCTGTTCTTCGTGTTCGAGCTCGATGCGCACATCACGCCGGCCTGGTCCGCGGTGATCGTGGCGGGCGTCGATCTGCTGGCGGCGCTGATCTTCCTGATCGGGGCGCGCGCCGGCGGTCCCAGCGTGGTCGAGATCGAGGCGCGGATCATGCGCGATCGGGCGTTGGCGGAGCTTCGGACGGCGGCGGCGATCGCGACGTTTACGGGGCCGGCGGCGCGGTATGCCGGGCGCGGGGCGTTCGGGTTGGCGCGGCGCGCGTTTCGGCGACGCCGGTAGAAGGCCAGGGGCTCTGCCCCTGGACCCCGCTGCGGCCTTGGCCCCAGACCCCTTCATTATGCAGGTCCAGGACTGCTTGTCGTGGCGGGGTGTAAGAGGCGTCTTGCGATGGCGTGCTGCACAAGACGTTCTTAGAACACCGGCCGCGGTCGCGACCCGAGTTCGTCCAGCTCGTTCTGTTCCTTGCGCATCCGAACCGCGAGTTCCGCCTTCTCGAACGCTTCCAGCGCATTTTCCGCAAGTTCGGACGCGGCCCGCGCGGCATCCAGCGTCGCTCGCGCGTGGCTGACCTCGGTCGTCGCCGCTTCCCAGACAAGCCGCGCGTCAGCCGACTGGCGAAGGCCCTTCGGCAGCCAGCGGGCATAGGCCTCGACAACGTCATCGCCGGCGGCCACGTCGGCTGCAACCTCGGCTTCGTGCAGGAGATGCCGATCCGCCTCCTGCGCCTGCGCCTGCGCCCGGCTCTCCTCGGCGATGGTCTCGGCAAGCCGCTTCTTCGCGTCCGCGATCGCCTGCTGTCGCAGCTTCACGATGGAAGCGAGGGTTTCACGACGCATGTGTCGCCCCGAACAGCGCCTTCAGGCTCTCGGCGATCGTGCTTCGTTCCTCGCGACCCTGCCGAAGCACGTCCTCGATGCGCGGCCCGATTGTGACGGCCTCGTCGGCCTGCGGATCGGCGCCGCGACGATAGGCGCCGAGACGGACGAGGTCCGCCATCTCGCGCCAGGTCGCCAGGATCTGGCGCGCCTTCATCACGCGCGCCTCTTCGGCCGGGGGCAGGCAGCCCCGCGCGGCTCGTGACACGGAACGGAGCACGTCGATGGCCGGGAAACGGCCGGTATCGGCGATCTGGCGGTCGAGGATGACGTGGCCGTCGAGAATGCCGCGGACGGCATCAGCGACCGGCTCGTTGTGGTCGTCGCCCTCCACCAGCACGGTGAACAGCCCGGTGATGGTGCCGGTCGGGCGGCCCGGGATCTCGGGCCCGGGACCCGCGCGCTCCAGCAGTCGCGGAAGCTCGGCGAACACGCTCGGCGGGTAGCCGCGGGTGGCGGGCGGCTCGCCGGCGGCCAGGCCGATCTCGCGGAGTGCGAGGCAGAAGCGGGTGACGCTGTCCATCATCAGCAGGACGGACGAGCCGTTGTCGCGGAAATGCTCGGCCACCGCCATCGCGGCATAGGCCGCCTCGCGGCGCAGCAGCGGCGGAGCGTCCGATGTCGCGACGACCACAACGGAACGCGCCAGGCCTTCGGCGCCAAGCGTGTCCTCGACGAACTCGCGGACCTCGCGGCCCCGCTCGCCCACCAGGGCCACGACGTTCACGTCGGAGGCGGCCTGACGCGCGAGCATCCCGAGCAGGGTCGATTTGCCGACGCCCGATCCCGCGAACATCCCCAGCCGCTGGCCGGCGCGCATCGTGGTGAAAAGGTCGAGCGCGCGAACGCCGAGCTCGAGCGGTGCGCCAAGGCGGCCGCGGCTGGTGGGTTCCGGTGGCGACGCGCGCGGGTCCCGGCCGGGGCCGGTGGGCAGCGGGCCTTTCCCGTCGAGCGGGCGGCCGAGGGGATCGACGATGCGGCCCAGCCAACCGTCCGAAACGGGAAGCAGGTTGGCGCTCCGGCCGCGGAGCGAGGGTACCACCCGCGCGATGCTGCCTGCGCCGACACCCTCGAGCGGGCCGAACGCCATGGCCCGGGTCAGCCCGTCGCGGAACGCGATGATCTCGGCGTCGACGAAACGGCGGTCGCGCATCCCGAGCGAGATCCGGTCGCCGAGACGGACGTGGGGGGCGATGCCGGCGATGTCGACCGAAAGCCCCGCGGCGGCCACGACCCGGCCCTCCACGCGAAAGGGCGCGATGCTCGCGAGCTCGCCTCGGAGGCCCGCGAGGCGGTTTTCGAGGGTGACGACGGCCATTTGCAACCTTGAGTAAGCACCACGAGCAAATAGACACGCAAAGGGTGAAATTTGTGTGGACGAATGCAACCTGGAGAAGATATACATCTCGTCAGACACGCCGAGGTAGCAAAATGCGTTCCCTTCTCGTCACCAAGAACTCCCAGGCAGCCGACATCCTGAGCGACTTCCTGCGCACGAACGACATCGTCGCGGAGCACGCTGAGGCGGGCGAAGAGGCGCTGGAAATGGTGCGGCACTATGATTTCGATGTGGTGATCGCCGAAGGCGCGCTCGCCGACATGGATGTGCTGGACCTGGTTCGCCGGATCCGGATCGCCCGGAACGACGTGCCGGTGCTGGTGCTGGCCGATGCCGGCCGCTCGGATCTCCGGGTCAAACTGTTCTCGGCCGGCGCCGACGACGTCATCGTCCGCCCTTACGACACGGCAGAGCTCGTGGCTCGGATGCGCGCAGTGCTCCGCCGCTATCGCGGCTTCTCGGATGCGAGCCTGACCGTGGGCCCGCTGACGATCCGCCAGGATCGCCGCGAGGTCTCCGTCGAGGGCGCCGAGGTGAAGCTCACCGGCAAGGAATACGCGATCCTGGAGCTCCTGGTGCTCCGCCGCGGCTCCGTCCTGACGAAGGACGCGTTCCTCAACCACCTCTACGGCGGGATGGACGAGCCGGAAGCGAAGATCATCGACGTCTTCGTCTGCAAGCTTCGCAAGAAGCTCGCGATCTGCGGCGCCGACAATCTGATCACCACGGTCTGGGGGCGCGGCTACATGCTGCGCGACAGCAGCCGCGAGCAGGTGGGCGTCCCCGCGAAGGTCGGCGCTCTCCTCAGCGCCGCCTGATCACGGCGGGCAGGCCACCCGTCAGACGGTGAACTGCTCGACGATGATCCGCTCGGACAGGTTCAGCGCCGGATCGAACAGCAGGACGATCCGGACCGAGCGATCCTCGCTGACCGCGACCGAGACCACGTCGCGGACTTCGGTGAAGTCCGCGACCGCGGCGACCGGTCGCTTGTCGGGTTCGAGCACCTCGAAGCCGACATCGACCGAGCTCGGCAGGAGCGCGCCGCGCCACCGGCGCGGACGGAACGCGCTGATCGGCGTGAGCGGCAGCAGGTTGGCCGAGAGCGGCACGATCGGCCCGTGGGCGGACAGGTTGTAGGCGGTCGAGCCGGCCGGCGTGGACACCAGCACCCCGTCGCAGATCAGCTCCGGCAGCCGCACCTTGCCGTCCACCGTGATCCGGATCTTGCCGGCCTGGCGGGTCTGGCGGAACAGGAACACGTCGTTCAGTGCCAGCGCCTCTTCCACCACGCCGGACTGCGTGACCGCGTGCATCCGTAGCGGATGCAGGATGGCCGCCTGCGTCTGGGCCAGGCGCTCGGGCAGGTCGTCCTCGTCGAACGTGTTCATCAGGAACCCGACCGAGCCGCAATTCATGCCGTAGACCGGCACGGAGGTGCTCATCGTCTCGTGCAGCGTCTCGAGCATGAAGCCGTCGCCGCCGAGGCAGACCACGACCTGGGCTTCCGGCAGGGGTGTGTCGCCATAGCGGGCGATCAGGCGGGCCGCACTTTCCTGTGCCAGCGGAATGGCGCCGGCCCGAAAGGCGATGCGCGTCAACGGTGGGAGCGGCCCGGCCGCCGGGCCCAGCTCCGCCCGGACCAGCGCGTCCATGCGAGACGTGTCCGCCTCAGACGCCAAGCCGTCGATGCTCCCACACCGGCATGTCGCGACGGGTGCTTTCCGTCATCGCACGGTCGATCGTGGCCGTCGCCCACCCCACGCCCCGCGACGCCGCCGCGACCACGGTTCCCCACGGGTCGACCACCATGCTGTGGCCGAAGGTGAAGCGGGGCTGGCCCTGGCCATCGACATGGCGGCCCGTGGTGGCGGCCGCCGCGAACCAGCTCTGCGTCTCGATCGCGCGCGCGCGGATCAGCGTCTCCCAGTGCGCCTCGCCGGTCTCCGCGGTGAAGGCCGCCGGCAATAGCACGAGTTCGGCGCCGCGATCGCGAAGCGCTGCGAACAGCCCGAAGAAGCGGAGGTCGTAGCAGATCGCACAGCCGACCCGGACGTCGCCGACATCGAACGTGACGACCGCTTCGCCGCGTCCATACAGATCGCTTTCGCGGTAGCCGCTGCCGCTGGGCGTGATGATGTCGAAGAGGTGGATCTTGCGATAACGCGCGATCTCGTGCCCGTCGGGGTCGAACACCAGGCTGGTGTTGAACAGCTGGTCGCCGACCCGTTCGCCGATCGACCCACAATGCAGGACGACACGCGCTTCACGGGCCAGGCGCTGCAGCTCGACGTAGAGGCTGTCGTCGCTCGCCCGCGCGCCCGGTGCGGGAAGCATTGCCGCCGCCGCGAGCTTCGTCGCGCGCGTGCCGCCGAGACAGCTCCAGGTCTCCGGCAGGACCACGAGGTCGCTGCGGTCGGCGCGAGCGGCCTCGCGCACGAGGCGATCGGCGTCGTGAAGATTGTCGGCCAGCACGTCGGTGGGCGCCATCTGGAGAACGGTCACGCGCATGAACAGATACTCCCGCGGCTCCGGCCGCGGCACGCGCGTGGCGCGGAGGTCAATGCTCGCCCGAGACCATCCTGGCCAGCGCGATCATCGCCGGCGGCAGATCCTCGGCAAGCACCGCATCATATTGACGGGACAGCGACCGGCGCAACCAAGCTGCCAGCGGTCCGTCGTCGCGGCCAATCGATCGCGGCGGCGCGGAGCTCCGGCCGGGTTCGTCACGACATGGCAAGGATGCGGAGCTCATGAGGAGTGAGCGCCGCGGCGGAGATCGGGTTCCCGCACGGGGCGCAGAGACTTCGCATCCTGCTGCTGCAACAAGGTGATCGCGGCCGTCTCCACATCGGTCGACGAGGCGGACAGCGGAAACCTGATCGGCGACGGGACCTGGCCGCGGATCGCGTCGCGCACCCGGTCGTCGCGGCGGATCACGCCGCCGAGCGACGGCACATAGTGCAGGTAGGTGTCGCTCACGCGCGCCAGCGTGGCAAAGGTCTGCTTGCCGCCGGCATGGTTCGCCGCCTGGTTGACGATGATGCGGGCGTCGATCGCGTCCTCCGAGCCGATCACGCGGCGGTCGCCCACATGGACCTTGAGGAACACATAGGCGTCGGTGAGCGAGGTCGGCTCGTCGGTGACCACGAGCAGCAGCGTGTCGCTCCAGCAGGCGAGGCGCCGCGCCATGCGGTCGATGCCGGCGCCGAGATCGATCAGCACCACGTCGTAGTTCTGGTCCCCACCCAGCAGCAGGAGGAGCCGCTCGATCGACGAGGCGGGCAGCGAGGAGAGCTGCTCGGAGCCCGCGCGGCCCGCCAGCACGTCGAAGCCGCCCTCGACATGGCGGGTGACCGACTGGGCCAGCGTCTCCATGCTGTCGAGCAGCGTGCCGAGGTCGCGGTCGGGGGAAAGCCCGAGCTGCACATCGACGTTGGCGAGACCCAGGTCGCCGTCGACCAAGAGGACGCGCCTTCCGGCGCGCGCCAGCGTGCAGGCGAGCGAGATCGAGAACCAGGTCTTGCCCACACCTCCCTTGCCGGAAGCGATTGCACATCGAAGCCGGGAGCTCATGCCCAGTTTTCCCTTACCAGCACATCGCCCGGGCGAGCGGACCTGACGGCGCTCGCCCCGACGCTTGATTGCAGCCGTTCCGTGATCATCGATGCGGTGAGAGGCTCGAGGCCGCCTGCGAGCTCGGGTCCGGTGCCGCAGACCGTGAGCAGGAGCCGCGAGCGGAACGCGGCCTCGAGCACGGCGCCGATGCGGCGGCTCACATCCATCCGGGTCGCGACGAGGCGGCGGGCGCCGGCGGTCGCAAAGTCGAGTGCGGTCTCGGCCGCCTGGCCGGCATCGAGGCCGGCGGGCAGGACGAAGATGATCTCCGCGCCGGTCTCGCCCGCGAGCGATTTGAGGAACGCGCCGTCCCGCTCGTCGGACATCACCAGGCCGGGGCCGTCGATCAGCACGGCGGCATCCCCCTCGCGGCGACGGATGGCGCGCTGGAGCTGGGCCGCGTCCTCGGCCACGATCAGCGGCAGGCCGAGGATGCGGGTGACCGAGGCCAGCTGCTCGGTGGCTCCCGCCTTGCGGCTGTCGACCGAGATGATCAGCGGCGGCGTGCCTGCCATCACCATCCGGGTCGCGAGTTTGAGCACGGTGAGGCTCTTGCCCGCGCCGGGCTCGCCCGTGAAGAACAGCGGCGGCGCGCCGCGGGTGAGCGGCAGGTCGCCGAAGGCGAGCGTTTTGGTGACCGCGTGGAGGAGATCGGCCTCCATCAGTCGGGCCGCGAGGTCGGGCCCGATCCCCTGCCAGGCCAGTGCGTCGCGCCGCTGCTGCAGCGTGATGCCGCCCTGGCCCGGTTCGGGCGGCGGCGGGGCGGGTTTCGGGCGGTCGACGGAGGCGAGGATTTCCACGCCGCCGCCGGCTTCGGGCGCGATCTCGCGGGTCTCGAGGATCAGCGCGTCGTCGCCGAGCGTGCGGCGGAGCTGGGCCAGGGCCGCGGCGAGGTCGGGGCCGGAAAAGACGCGGAGCTTCACGGGCCGACCATCAGACCGTCTCGACGGTCTTGATACGCGCACGCAGTGAAATTTCGGTCTGCGCCATCACGGGGGTCGCCGGCCGCACGCGGTCGACGATCGCGCGGACATGGGCGCGCAGATGCTGGCTGACCAGCAGCACCGGCTGCTCGCCGGTGCGCAGGCTCTTGTCGACGGCTTGGCGGAGACGCTCGACGAACTCGCCGAGCTTGCTGGGCGCCATCGCCAGCTGGCGCTCCTCGCCGCTGCCCGTGAGGCTCTCGGCGAAGACGCGTTCCCAGTCGGGCGAGAGCGTGATCAGGGGAATGTAACCGTTCGGTCCCGTATAGGAGTCGCAGAGCTGGCGCGAGAGGCGAGAGCGGACGTGGGCCACGATGGCACCCGTGCCGCGCATGCCCGTGCCGGCCGCTTCCTGGATGCCCTCGAGGATGGTGGTGAGATCGCGGATCGAGACGCGCTCGGTGAGCAGGGCCTGGAGCACGCGCTGGACGGCGCCGACCGAGGCGGAGCTCGGGATGAGGTCGGCGACCAGGCGCTGCTGCTCGCGCGGCAGGTTGTCGAGCAGTTTTTGCGTCTCGGCATAGGTGAGCAGGTCGGCCATGCCCTCGCGGATGACTTCTGTCAGGTGCGTGGTCAGCACGCTCGACGCGTCGACCACGGTGTAGCCGCGGAACAGCGCTTCGTCCTTGAGCGAGGGCTCGATCCACATGGCGGGGAGGCCGAAAGCGGGTTCCTTGGTTTTCTCGCCGGAAAGGTTCGGGATCGCGCCCTTCGGGTCCATGATCAGCAGGCGCGTGGTGCGCACCTCGCCGCGTGCCGCCTCGATCTCCTTGATGCGGACCACGTAGGTCTCGGGCGGCAGCTGCATGTTGTCCTGGATGCGGACGGCGGGCAGCACGAAGCCCATCTCGGTCGCGATCGAACGGCGCAGCGACTTGATCTGTTCGGGCAGACGCGGCTGGTCGCCGCCTGCGAGGCCCAGCAGGCCGTAGCCGAGCTCGACGCGCAGCATGTCGACGCGCATCTGCTCGGCCAGCGGCGCCTCGGCGTTGGGGGCGGCGGCGACCGCCTGCGGCTCCGGCTCGAGGAGCGGCCCCATTGGCGTGCGATGGCGGATCCAGGCGCCGCCGCCGGCCGCGCCCGCGATCGCGATGAAGGGCAGGAACGGCAGGCCTGGCATGAGTGACAGGAGTGCTGCCGCACCGGCGGCCAGCGCCAGCGGCTTGGGGTTGCCGGCGAGCTGGCGCATCAGCGCCTTGTCGGCACGGCCGGTGATGCCGCCCTTGGTCACCACGATGCCGGCCGCCGTCGAGACGAGGAGGGCCGGGATCTGGGCGACCAGGCCGTCGCCGATCGTGAGCGTGGTGAAGGTGGAGGCGGCGTCCGACAGCGCCATGCCGTGGCGGATCACGCCGATCGCCAGGCCCCCCACGATGTTGATCACCGTGATCACGAGGCCCGCCATGACGTCGCCGCGGACGAATTTCGCGGCTCCATCCATGGCGCCGTAGAAGCCGCTTTCCTCTTCCAGTTCGCGGCGGCGGACGCGGGCGATCTTTTCGGTGATGGCGCCGGCGGAGAGCTCGGCGTCGATCGCCATCTGCTTGCCGGGCATCGAGTCGAGGCTGAAACGGGCGGCGACTTCGGCGATGCGGCCTGAGCCCTTGGTGATCACCATGAAGTTCACGATCAGCAGGATCGCGAACAGGATGACGCCGATCACGACGTCGCCGCCCATCAGGAAGCCGCCGAAGGCTGCGACCACGTGGCCGGCGGCGAGCGGTCCCTCGCTGCCGTGACTGAGGATCAGGCGGGTGGTGGCGACCTCGAGCGACAGGCGCAGCAGCGTGGTGAGCAGGAGGAGGGTCGGGAAGCTGGTGAAATCGAGCGGCTTCTCCAGGAACAGCGCCACCATCAGCACCAGGACGGACGAGGTGACCGAGATCGACAGCCCGAAATCGAGGATCATCGTCGGCAGCGGCAGGACGAGAACCGACAGCAAGCCGACCACGCCGACGGCGAGCAGGATGTCCGAGCCCGGGCCGCGACGCTGCAGGCCCGTCAGCGTGCCCATGAGGCCACTGAGGCTCCCGCGCGGTGCGCCCTCGACGAGCTCCATCAGGCGGCTTCACCCGCCATGGGCGGCGTCACCGCCATGCCCTGGCCGGCATAGAGCTTGAGCTTGTTGCGCAGCGCGCGGATCGAGATACCGAGGATGGTCGCCGCATGGGTGCGGTTGCCGGAGGTGTGGCCGAGCGTTTCGAGGATGAGGGCGCGCTCGACGTCGTCGACGGAGCGTCCGACCAGGAAACTGACCGGCGAGCCGGTCGTGGGCGTCGACGGCGTCGCGGTCGCGGGTGCGGCCCGGGCTCCGATGGCGGGGGCCGCGCCTTCGAGTTCGATCGCGTCGGGGCCGATCTCGTCGCCCTGCGCCAGCAGCACCGCCCGGTGCATCGCGTTCTCGAGCTCGCGCACGTTGCCGGGCCAGGAATGGCTCTCCAGCATCGCCAGTGCGGCAGCCGAGAGCGGGCGCCGCGCCACGTCGTTCAGGTGCGCGTAATGCCCGGCGTAGTGGCGGGCGAGAACCGCGATATCGGCGCGGCGGGTGCGCAAGGCGGGCAGCGTGACGCCCACGACGTTGAGACGAAAAAACAGATCGGCGCGGAAACGGCCTGCGGCGATCTCGGCCTGCAGGTCGCGGTTGCTGGTGGCCAGCACGCGCACGTCGATCCTGACCGGGCCGGCACCACCCACGCGATCGATCTCGCGCTCCTGCAGGGCGCGGAGCAGCTTCGCCTGCAGGCGGGCGTCCATCTCGCTGATTTCGTCGAGCAGCAGCGTGCCGCCGGTGGCCGCCTCGAACTTGCCGAGGCGGCGCGCGACGGCGCCGCTGAAGGCGCCCTTCTCGTGGCCGAACAATTCAGATTCGAGCAGTTCGTCCGGGATTGCGGCGCAGTTGAGCGCCACGAAAGGTTTCGTGGCACGGCGGGATTTGCGGTGGATGAAGCGCGCGAGGACCTCCTTGCCGGTGCCCGACTCGCCGCCGATCATGATCGATGCGTCCGATCCCGCGACCAGCTCGGCCTTCCGGAGCACCGCCAGCATGGCAGGGTCGCGGGCGATCAGCGCGTGGCGCTCCGACGCGGTCGCTTCCAGGATCGCCGCGATCAGCTCGGGATCGGGCGGCAGGGGCAGGAACTCGATCGCACCCGCGCGGATCGCGTCCACCGCCTCGTCCGCGTCCGCCTCGAGGCCACAGGCGACCACGGGCAGCGTGATGCGCTCGCGCGCCAGCATCGCGATCAGGGTCGCCGGCCGGTGCTGCAGTTCGCAGAAGACGAGACCGAAGCTCGCTTCCTTGCGCAGGGTCGCGAGCGCCGCATCGACGCCGTCGACGGCCACGACCTGCGCGCCTCGCTCGGCGGCCATCATCGCCGCCCGCGCGAGCTCTCCCGTAACCGCGCCGACGATCAGGAGCCGCAAAGGATCAGATCCCTCGGTCCGTCTTGACGATTTCGGTCATGGTGACGCCGAGCCGATTGTCGTCGATCATCACGACTTCGCCGCGCGCCACCAGGCGGTTGTTCACGTAGATGTCGATCGCCTCGCCGAGCCTGCGATCGAGCTCGACCACGGCGCCGCGTCCCAGCTTCAGCAGCTGGTTCACCTGCATCGTGGCCTTGCCGAGAACGACGCTGACCGTGACCGGCACGTCGTAGACCGCCTCGAGGCTGTAGGCGCCGCGGGGTGACGCCGTGTCGCCTCCCGCGAGGGTTGGGCCGGACAGTTCCGCCAGATCGACGTCACCTGCCATGTCGATGCTCCTCATTGATCATTGGGCCCGCCTGCGGTCGAAGCGACCGGCGCAGCATCTCTGTCACTTCCCGGCGCAGGGCGCGGGTGTTCCGCTTGGCCGTGCCACTCCGCCAGGCGATGTCCACGTCGCTGCGCCCCATCGATGGGGAAGTTTGGACCTGAAGGGGAGTGTTTTTTCCGAGAATGGCCCGGAGCTCCTGCTCGACGGATGCGGCCTGATCGGGATGGACGGTCACCACGAGCTCGGGCTCGCCCACCAGCGAGGGGAGCAGATCCTGGAGAACCACGATCAGGTCCTGCGTGCCGGCGTGTTCGCACAACACGGGCAGGCAGGCCGAGACGACCGCGAGTGTCGCATGCGTCACTTCGTCGAGCTGCTGCGCCACCATGGCGTCGAGATCCGCGCGGGTGGCGGACAGCCGCTCGGTCAGGACAGCGAGCAAGGAGGTGCGGGTGATCGATGCGGACTCCGACGCCGCCGCGAAGCCTTCGGTGTAGCCGGCCTCGTGGCCTGCGCGCCGGGCCTCGGCGAGATCCGCGGCAGAGTAGAGTGGCTCGACCGAAACGCTCGGGTTTTCGACGGTCGCGTGTTGCTCGAATTCGGCGGCGTGCGAGGACCCGCGATCGAGGATCGCGCCGTCATCGTCGTCGAAATCCTCGGCGAAAAGGATGCCGAAATAGTCGCGGGGAGCGGCTGACAGCTTCATCGTCAAGCGATCATGTCATCGGCGGCGCCGGGCGAGATGTCGATCTCGCCGGTCGCGGCCAGTTCTTTCGCGGCCTGCACGATGGTCATCTGCGCTTCATCGACGTCGCGCAGCCGGACGGGGCCGAGGCCCGCAATGTCCTCGCGCAGCATCTTCGATGCGCGTTCGGACATGGCGCTGTAGAACAGGGAAAGAATGTTCGGCGGCGCGCCCTTCAGCGCGATCGGCAGACGGTCCTTCTCGACCACGCGCAGGATGGCACCGATCGCCGTCGGCGACAGACGTCCGAGATCCTGGAAGGTGAACATCAACGCCTTGATCTTCTCGGCGGATCCGACGTCGCGCTCCTCTAGCGCCTCGATCAGGCGGGTCTCGACCTGGCGTTCGAGGCTGTTGAACACCTCGGCCATGAGCTCATGGCTGTCGCGCTGCGTGCTGCGCGCGAGGTTCGACATGAATTCGGTGCGCAGCGTGCTCTCGACGCCGTCGAGGACTTCGCGCTGCACGCCTTCCATCTGCAGCATCCGGAACACGACGTCGACGGCGAGCGTGTGGGGCAGCAAGGCCAGCACGCGGGCGGTCTGGTCGGGCTTGATGCGGCTGAGAATGACCGCGACCGTCTGCGGATATTCGTTCTTGAGATAGTTCGCGAGCAGGCTCTCGTTCACGTTGCCGAGCTTGTCCCACATCGTCCGGCCGGCGGGACCGCGGATCTCCTCCATAATGTGCTGCGCACGATCGCGCGGGAGGGCGCCGAGCAGCAGCCGCTCGGTGCTCTCATAGGTGCCGCGCAGCGTGCCGGCGCGGCCCACATGGCGGCTGAATTCGTGGCTCACGCGCTCGACCGCTTCGGCGGGCACCGATCCCAGCCCGATCATCGCGGTCGAGATCTCCTTGATCTCGTCCTCGTGGAGCATTTCGAGCAGGCGGGCGCAGCGCTCGTCGCCCAGCGCCAGCATCAGCACGGCCGCACGCTCGACGCCCGTGTAGCTGTCGACATCGGTCTTGCTCATGCGGGCTCCTCCGACAACCAGGTGCGGACCAGAGCGAGGCTTTCCTCAGGGTAGCGGTCGACCAGCTCGGCGAGCTTCGCGAGAGCGGACGCGGTCACCGCGCCGTCGACATGGTTGACCTGGGTCGTGGCGTCGCCGTCGTCATGCGTGAGCAGATTGCCGCCGCCGCGTCCCGCGGCCGTGACCAGGGCGCGCGCCCCGCCTTCATGGGCGATCGCCGCGTGACCGCCGCCGGCGACCGCGTGGGCGGCAGCCGTGCCGATCTGCTTGCCGTGCGCCGGCACGAGACGCACGACCATCGGGCGGAACACGAACAGGCCGATCGCGAGCACGACGATGCCGAGCAGTGCCGTCTGCGCCAGGCGGACGAGATCGGTCTGCTGCAGGTTCAGGCTCGCGAGCATGCCGGCGGGCGGTCCGACCGCATCGGTCTCGGGTGCGGTGAACCGCATCGTGTCCACGGTGACGCTGTCGCCGCGCTTGGCGTCGAACCCGATCGCACTTTTGACGAGTGCGGTGATGCGGGCGAGGTCCTCGGGGCTGCGCGGCTCCCAGCTCGGTTTGCCGGATTTGTCGAGTGTCACGACGCCGTCGACCAGCACCGCGAGGCTGAGGCGCTCGACCCGGGGTGAGGCCTGCACGAGCGTGCGGACGGTCTTGCCGATCTCGTAGTTGTTGGTCTCGGACGAGCGGTCATCGGTGCTGCCCGATTGCGGCGCGCCCGCATCCGCGTTCGGCAGGTTGTTCGCGACCGTGGTCGCCTGCTGCGCCTGCGTGTTGCGGGACTTGTCCGAGGTCGATTGCTGGCTGCGAAGAACCTGCTGGTCGGGGTTGAAGCTCTCGCTGGTCTCGTTGACCTGCGACATGTCGAGCGTCACGGAGGCCTCCGCGCGCACCTTGTCGGAGCCGAGCGAGGCGTCGAGCATCTCCTCGACCTGGTGCGACAGCCGCACCTCCATCGACTGGCGAAGTTCGTCGGCGGTGCCATTGCCCGTGAGATCAGGACTGGCGGGGTTGCCGGCGCGCACCAGGACGTTGCCGCGGTTGTCGATGATGGCGATGCCCTGGGGACGGAGGCCCGGGACTGCGGCCGAGACGAGGTTGAGGATCGCCTGGGTGGCCTCCGCATCGAGGCGGCGCTGCCCGCGCATGGTGAGCAGCACGCTGGCCTGCGCCGATTGCTGCTCGGCGGAGAAGAGCTCGCGATGCGGCAGAACGAGATGCACGCGCGCACCCTTCACGCCATCGATCATGCGGATGCTGCGCGAGAGCTCGCCCTCGAGTGCCCGGGTGCGGTTGATGTCCTGCTCGAACTGCGACGAGGTCAGGCTGTCGCCGCGATCGAAGATCTCGTCGCCGACGGTGCCTTCTGAGGGCAGGTTCGCTTTCGCCAGCAGCAGGCGGGCGGCCGGGATCTCGGATTCGGGCACGAGGATCTGGTCGCCCTGCGCGCCGATCGTGTGGGAGATGTGCGCCTTGTCGAGCAGGTCGGCCATCTGGCCGGCTTCCCGCATGTCGAGGTCGCCGTAGAGGAGCGCCATCCGCCCCTCGCCGCCGCCGTGGAACATCAGCAGCGCCAGCATGCAGAACATGCCGAAGCTGACCAGCCCCATGGCGGCGAGGCGCGCGGCCCCGAGCCCACGAAAGCCATCCGCGATGGCTTTGAGCCCGCTGCCGCCGAGCTCTTCAGTCGTTGCTGCTGCGTTCATTGTCCGCACATCCGCCGGCCGACCTCCTGTCGGCCGGCCAACAATGGCGTCCGGGAGATTACCCGGCGATTAATGCCCGATCGCGCTACGAACCGGTGAGACTTTCGACACTCGAAAGATCGAGCGTCGTCGCACCGAACGAGACGTTGAAGCCGGAGCCGCTTTTGGTGATCGCGGTGGGTGTGGCCGTCGAGGTGAACGGCACGGCGGTGGTCGTGCCGGTGCTGTCCATCGTCTCGACCGCGACCGTGTAGGGCCCGTCGGCGAGCTTGTTGCCGTTGTTGTCGGTGCCGTCCCAGCTGTAGGTGTTGTTGCCGGCAGCCGACGTGCCCGACACCGTCTTGACCACCTGGCCACCCACGTTGGTGATGGCGATGCCGATCGGTTCCGCGGACGTGGTCGAATAATTGATCGTGGCGGCACTGTTCTGCAGCGGCACCGTGCTGCCGGTGACCGTGACGCTCTTGCCCACCATGTCGGAGCTCTGCGAAAGCTGCTGATCCTGCGACAGGCTGATCAGCGAGCTGAGATTGGTGTTGGTCGTGATCTGCTGCTCGACGCCCGCGAACTGCACGAGCTCGCTGGTGAAGTTGTCGCTGGTCATCGGACTGGTCGGATCCTGGTCCTTCAGCTGCGTCGTCAGCATGTCCAGAAAATCGGAATAGTTGGTCGTGAGCGAGCCGATCGACGCGGCAGTGGTCGAGCCGCTGGTGGTGCCGGAGGTCGTGCTGGCACTCGAGGCGCTCGTCTCGAGCGACGTCAGCGCGGCCTTTTCGGCGGCGGCCTCGAGGGAGGTGGATTGGGTGGCCGTCAGTGTGGTTGACATGGTGGAACTCCCTTTCAGGCGGTGATGTCGACGCTTGTGCTTCGCGTATAAAGGGTTTTGGAGCCGGAACGGGGCTGTGTCTGGTCTTGAGACAGGCCGCCCGCGGTGCCGCCGAAGCCCCAGGCAGAGGATCCGCCGCGCGCGTTGCCACCGCCCTGGCCGTGGCCTCCGTCCGCGCCGCCGCCGCCGCCGGACCAGGCGCCCGGTGCCGAAGCGGCGTCGTGACCGGTCAGCAGGGTGTATTCGATGCGGTGGCCGGCGGGTTCGATCCCGACCTGCGCCAGCACCGACTGCATCTGGTCGCGGTCGGCCGCCATCATGGCCAGGGTGTCGGACCGGTCGGCGGAGACGGTGACGGAGGCCTGTCCGTCGTCGCTCCTGCCGAGTGTCACCTCGATGGTGCCGAGGTCGCCGGCGTTGACGCGGATCGCCGTGCCGGAACCATCGGAGGTCGAAACGGACGCGGAATAGGATGCGAGCGACCCGAGGGAGAGATTCGACGACTCCGCGCCGGCGGCGGTGCCTGGCGTGGCCGGCGTGTCCGTGCGCGGCGTGTCCGTGCCGGGGGACGTGCCCGTGGGGCCCGTTGCGGTGAAGGCCAGCTGATGAGCCGCGAACGACCCTCCGGCCGGGATCTCGGGCAGGTTCACGCCGGTCGCGGCCTGGAGATCCGCGGGCGCGGTTGCAGCAGCAGCCGGCGCTGTCGCATCGGCAGCGGTAGAGGGGGCCGGGTGCCCGGCGTTCGATGCGGCGCTGGACGACGCGTCGGCCTGCGGGGTGCTCGCGACGGCGGCACCCGAGGCTTCGGGCGTCTGGTTGGCGGCCGCGGTCGCGGCGAGCGCGGCAGGCGGTGCCGCTGACGGGCCGATCGCTGCAGCATCGCCACCGGCAGGATGGTCCGTCGCGGCATCCGCATCGGTCGGCGTGGAAGCGGCCGATGGCGCCGACGCGTCCGCCGCATTGTTCGCGACAGGGCTGGCAACGCTGCTTGGATTGTGCGGCTGCGTCAGGGAGGTCACACCGGCCGCATGCAGCCCGGCCGGGGGGGCAGGGACGTTCGGCGCGGCGGGTTCCGCCTGCTGGGGATCGAGACCGAGCAGGCTCGCCGTGACGGTGGCACCCGGATCCGTGGTCCGGGACGGGGTGTCGGCGGAGCCCGCGTGTTTTCCGCGCGACGTCGAGACGCCGGCAGTCTGCGGGTCTGCAGCGTCGGATGCGCCGGCGGTCGAGGGTGTCGCCGCGTTCTTCGTGTCGGCTGTTGCCGTCGTTGCTGCTGCCGGTGCTGCAGCGCTTTTCGACGCGCCCGCCGTCGATGCGCCCGCCGTCGATTCGCCCCCCGTCGATTCGCCCGCCGTCGCATTCGTATCGGAACCGGCAGTGCCGGAGGTGCCGGCTGCCGGCGCGCCCGCAGAAGCGGGCTTGGCGGCGAGCTTTTTGTCGATGGCGCTGAGCATGTCGCCGAACGACTGGCCGCCGCTGTGCCGCGACGCCGAAATCGTGTGTGATGGCACCGCGGTCGCGGCGGCTTTGGGATCATGCGTCATGTTCGAGACTGCGTGCATCAGGGCGGGTATCCAAGCGGCACCAGCATCAGAGCAAGACGCTTGCCACGTCGGGCGCGGCCGATCTCCCCTGCATGTCGCGGCAGCCAGGCGGCGAACATGGCGCTGGCGACCCGGCAGAATGTGCCGACCGGCAAAAAGGCTGCTGCCGCAAATGGCTTTTGTGATGCTCCACGCAGGGAAAAGTAGTTGGCACGAAGTCTGCTATCGTGAGGCCCTTGAGGCTCTTGTGAGGCCAGCAGGAGCTAACCGCTGATCGTGCGCCGCGAGGATGGGACGATCGTCACGCCTGAGGAGAATGTAGGATGTCGATTTTCGGAGCGATGAACACCGCCGTAAGCGGCCTCACGGCGCAGTCGGATGCCTTTACCAACATCTCGGACGATGTGGCCAACAGCCAGACCGTCGGCTACAAGGGCATCACGACCACGTTCGCGGATTACCTGACCAGCAGCACGCCGACGCAGAACCAATCCGGCGCGGTCGAGGCGCGTCCCGACTACGAGAACGGCGTTCAGGGAACGATCACCACGAGCAACGATCCGCTGGCGTTGGCGATCTCCGGCAATGGTTATTTCAACGTGAGCGAAACGACCGGATCGGGCGGGAACACCTTCAGTCCGACGCAGTATTACAGCCGCGAAGGCGATTTCAGCCTCAACAACAGCGGCTACGTCGTCAACGCGTCGGGAGAGTATCTCGACGGCTACAATATCGATCAGACGACCGGCCAGATCCAGAACGGCAACCTTCAGCCGATCAAGGTCGACACGACGGCGCAGCCTGCGGTCGCGACGAGCAGCGTCGCCTACTCGGCGTCGCTGCCAGACTCGACGACCGGCGGCTCTGCGACCTCGCAGGTGAGCCTCTACGACAGCGCCGGCAACACCCACACGATGACCCTGGACTGGTCGCAGAGTTCCACGAGCTCCAACACGTGGACGGTCGGCATCTCCGAAGGCGGAACCTCGCTCGGCAACGCGACGGCCACCTTCAACGCCGACGGCACGCTCGCGACGCTCACCGGCGGCGGGAGCTCCGTGAACCCCACCACCACGCAGTCGACCACGGGAAACGCCGCCACGCTCACGTTGACGCCCACGATCGACGGCGCGACGCAGAACATCGCGCTCAATTTGGGGACGATCGGCCAGAACAACGGCGTCGGCGTCGGTTCGTCGTCCGACTATGCGCTCAACGGCATCACCGCCAATGGCAGTCCTGTCGGGACCTATACGGGCGTCACGATGCAGAGCAGCGGCAATGTCGTGGCGTCCTACAGCAATGGCGACACACGGACGATCGCCCAGATCCCGATCTCCACCTTTGCCGCACCCGACGCGCTACAGCGGCAGAACGGCCAGGCCTTCACGGCGACGTCCGCCTCGGGAGTTGCGAGCCTGAGCAGCGCCAACACGAACGGCGCGGGCCAGCTGGTGACGGGCTCGGTCGAGAGCTCCAACGTCGACATCGCGACCGACCTCACCTCGCTGATCACCGCGCAGCAGGCCTATGGCGCCAACGCGAAGGTGGTGACCACGGCGAACCAGATGATGCAGACCACCCTGCAGATGACGCAGTGACGTTAACCATTCCTTATACGTCACGACCTGAAGATGTGACATCAGCCGGATCGGCGTCGTCATGACCCTTTTCTCTTCACTGTCGATCGCGTCGAGCGGCCTGACGGCGATTCAGGGCCAGATCAACGTCGTCAGCCAGAACGTGGCGAACGCGAACACGGCCGGCTACACCGAAGAGTCCGTGTCCGACATCGCGATGGGCGCGGGCAACGACCTGTCGGGGGTGACGTCGGGGGTCATCACGCGGGTCACCTCGACGGCGCTGCAGACGAGCCTCTACGGGCAGAACTCGGCGGTCTCGTCGTCGACCACGCTGAGCAACGCGTGGTCCGGGATCGTGGGCGCGCTCGGCGAGACCAGCGCCGATACCGGGTCGACCGGGTCGCTGACCGAGGCGCTGTCCGGGCTGCAGACGTCGTTCACGACGCTCGACAGCGACACGACCAACTCCACCGACCAGGCGGCCGTGGTGACGGCGGCGCAGACCGCCGCGAGCGGGTTCAACAGCCTGGCCAACACGCTGACGAGCGCCCGCCAGACGGCGGAGAACAGCATCGGCAGCGAGGTCGATGCCGCCAACACGGCGCTCGCCACGATCGGGTCGATCTCGAAGCAGATCGTGCAGATGCAGGTGCAGGGGCAGAGCACCGCCAGCCTCGAGGACCAGCGGGACGCGGCGATGACCACGCTGTCGAACCTGATGGATGTCAAATACACCGAGACATCCAACGGGAACATGCTCGTCAGCACGCCGAACGGGATCATCCTGCCGACCGATCCGACCAAGGGCACCTTGTCGGCCACCACGCAGAACCTGAGCGCCACCGACACCTATCCGGGGAAGATCCCGGGCATCATGATCAACGGTGTCGACGTCACGTCCAGCATCAGGGGCGGCACGATGGGTGCGAATATCCAGCTGCGCGACACCGATGTTCCCACCGCCCAGGCCGATCTCGACAGCCTCGCCTCCACGGTCGCCCAGCGTTTCAGCGCGCAGGGCCTGAACCTGTTCACGGACGGGAACGGCGCCGTCGTCGGCACCAGCACCACCGCGACGGCGCCCGCGGGAATCGTGGGCTATGCGGCGTCGATGCAGGTCAGCCCGTCGGTTCTCTCCAACGTGGCGCTCGTCAGCAAAGGCACGGGGACCCCGAGTGCGGGCGGAACCTACAACGTCGGCAACGTCGTGACCTATGCGTTCGGCGAAGACGCCAGCAGCAACGTGACCCAGCCGGCTGCGCCGAGCTCCGGGCTCGGGCCGGGCGGCAATCTGTCCTCCTCCTACTCCGGCGACGGGTCGCTGTTCGATCTCGCGGCATCGCTATCGAGCGCGTGGGGGCAGAGTGCGAGCAACGCATCGACCGAGCAGACGAACAGCACGGCGACGCAGACATCGGTCAGCACGGCACTGGGCGATGTCACCAGCGTCTCGGTCGATACGGAGATGTCGAAAATGGTGGCCCTCGAGAACAGCTACAGCGCGAACGCCAAGGTGATCACCGCCGTGCAATCGATGTTCTCGAGCCTTCTCAGCGCGGTTGACCCGTAATGTCCGACATCTCCTTCTCGGGCCTGTCGAATTACGGCCTCGTTGGGCGGCTCGGCTACGCGAGCGAGCAGATCTCGCAGACAAGTGCCACGTTGACGCAGCAGGCGAGCGACGGGCTGATCTCGGACAATGTCGCGAAGCTCGGAGAATCGACGGGCGCGGTGCTGAACCTGCAGCCGCAACTGGCGCAGCTCGCCGCCTACGCGACGAATGGTTCCATCGCGAACACGCGTCTGTCGGCCGCCTCGTCGTCGCTCACCCAGCTCAGCAGCGTGGCACAGAGCCTGGTCACGAACCTCATCTCGCTTCGCGGCGAAAGCGGAACGGCGGCGCAGACGACTCTCGCCGGCCTGGTCTCCTTGGCCAAGAGCGATTTGGGGCAGGTGGGCACGCTGCTCAACACCCAGGCAGCCGGCAGCTACGTGTTCGGCGGTGGCGACGGCAGCACGGCACCCGTCGCGGACGCCACGAACATGACGAACAACTCGCTCGCCACGACGACGGCTTCGGCGATGGGCAGTCTCGACACGAACGGAGCCGATGCGACGCTTCAGACCATTCTGGGCGCGGCCGAGAGCACCAGCTCGGGGGCGACACCGTTCACCGGCGGTCTGCCGACGAGCGCGCAGGAGGTGATGGTCGGGACGGGCGCGCAGGTCGCGACGTCGATCCCGATCACGAGCTCCACGACTGCCGCGAGCTCCACGAGCACAGGTTCGAGTGTGCGAGACCTCGTGGCGGTGCTGACCGCGGTGTCGAACCTCAGCCCGTCGGACCTCAGCAGCAGCAATTTCGATGGTCTGCTGTCAGGCCTGTCATCGGTCGCGTCGAACGCGCAGAGCGGTCTCATCCAGCAGGCGGCGCAGGTCGGCGCCAGCCAGGATATCGTGACGAACACGCTCAATCTCGGAAGCAGCACCACCACGCTTATCACGACGCAGATCGGTGACCTGACCTCGGTGGATGCGGCCAAGGTCTCGACCGAGCTGAGCGAGTCCAATGACCAGCTGCAGGCCTCCTACATGCTGATCTCCGATCTCAAGAGCCTTAATCTGGCTGACTATCTGTAGCCGTTCACCTGGCATTAAACGCTTTCGTCCATGATCCACAAAGGAGCCGTTCGATTTGAACGGTCGCAGCCCAGTCGGGGAAACATGTCGAGCCTCGTTCTTGAACTGAAGTCAGGAGACATGATGGTCATCAACGGAGCGGCCATCCGCTTCCGGACGAAGACCCGCCTCGAGCTGGCCTCGCATGCGCGCTTCCTGTTCGGGAAGCAGCTGATGTCGCCCGCGGAGGCGAACACGCCCGCGCGCCGCATCTACTGCGCGCTGCAGACGGCGTATATCGGCACCGACGAGGAGCGGCCGGAAGCGCTGAAGGCGGCGCAGACGCTGATCGCGATGTTCCGCGAGGCGACGACCTCGTCCACGGCGCGGCTGATCCTCGATGAGATCGGCGAAGCTGCCCGCGTCGATCAGTGCTACCAGGCGCTGAAGCTCACCCGCCGCATCATCCGCCACGAGGATGCGGTTCTGGCGCCAACGCCGGCGCCGCGGCCGCTGCCGGCGGAATTTGGCATGCGGTCCGAGATGGCGCTCGCCGACGCGGCCGAGTAGCCTTGGCGCCGCCGGCTATCAGAGAAGTCATGGGGCTCTGCCCCAAACCCCGCCAGGATAGAGCCAAGCCTGGACCACCATGACTTAAGTATTGCGGGTCCAGGGGCTCTAGCTCCTGGCGGGGCGTGGGGCAGAGCCCCACTTCTTTGCCTCCAGCCGCCCGGTACAACCCCGTCCAGCTTGCACCCGCCGCCCCCTTCCTGTATCCGCCCGCCCTTGCTGGCACCCCTGGAGGCCGGCGTTCTTGTTTGAAGGAGTTTCCACGTGGCCGACACAACGGTTCTCGAGGCCTCCTCGCGCGCGAAGGCTGGTAAGGGGGCAGCGCGCGCGACGAGGCGGGCAGGGTTGGTTCCTGCCGTTATCTATGGGGCGCACAAGGAGCCGACACTCGTCGCACTTGATCCCCGCCTGATCGTCCGCGAGATGCAGCGGAGCGGCTGGCGCTCCCGCATCTACGAGGTTCGCGCCGATGGCGCCACGGAACGCGCGCTGATGCGCGAGATCCAGCTCCATCCCGTCAGCGACAAGCCGCTGCATGTCGATTTCCACCGAGTCGCCGCGGGCGAGACCGTGCGCGTCAGCGTGCGGATCGAGTTCGCCGGCAACGAGGTGAGCGTCGGCCTGAAGCGGGGCGGCGTGCTGAACGTGGTCCATCACACCATCGAGGTGCTGGTCGATCCCGACCGGATCCCCGAGCACGTCGTGGCTGATACCGCCGAGCTCGACGTGGGCGCGGTAATCCGCTGGGGCGATCTCCGCGGCACCGAGGCACTGACCCTGGCCCACGAGGACGCGGACCTGGTCATCGCCACGATCGCCGCACCCACCGTGGAGCCGCCCGCCGAGGAAGCGGACACGTCCACCGAGACGGTCGTCACCGAGGGCGGCACGGAGGGCTGATCCGTGCTGCTCTGGGTCGGGCTCGGCAATCCCGAGCCCGCCATGGCGCGGCAACGGCACAATATCGGCTTCATGGCGGCGGACGCCATTGCGGGACGCCACGGCTTCGGGCCGTGGCGTCAACGCTTCAAGGGCCTGGTCGCGGATGGCGCCGTCGGCGACACGAAGATCCTGCTGCTGAAGCCGATGACCTACATGAACGATTCCGGCGCCTCGGTTCAGGCGGCGAGCGCGTTCTTCAAGCTGGAACCCGAAGCGGTCACGGCCTTCCACGACGAGCTCGACCTCGTCGCCGGCCGGCTTCGCGTCAAGCGCGGCGGGGGCGCCGCCGGCCATAACGGGCTTCGCAGCATGGACCGGATGCTGGGCACGCCGGATTACTGGCGCGTCCGGCTCGGGATCGGGCATCCGGGCCACAAGGACCGCGTGACCGGCCATGTGCTGGGCGATTTCGCCCGCGCCGACCAGTCCTGGCTCGTGCCCTTCCTCGACGCGGTGGCCGCCGAGGCGCCGACCCTGGCGGCGGGACGCGACGCCGATTTCATGACCCGCATCGCACTCGCGATGCAGGACGTCCGTTGAGAGGAACCGAGCGATGGGCTTTTCCTGCGGCATCGTGGGCCTGCCGAATGTCGGCAAATCGACGCTGTTCAACGCGCTGACCGCAACCGTCGCGGCCCAGGCGGCGAACTACCCGTTTTGCACGATCGAGCCGAATGTCGGCCGCATCGCCGTGCCCGATCCGCGGCTCGCAGCCCTCGCCGCGATCGGCAAGTCGCAGAAGATCGTCCCCACCAGCCTCGAATTCGTCGACATCGCGGGCCTGGTGCGCGGCGCCTCGCGTGGCGAAGGGCTCGGCAACCAGTTCCTCGGCAACATCCGCGAGGTGGATGCGATCGTTCACGTGCTGCGCTGCTTCGAGGACCCCGACGTCACCCATGTCGAGGGCTCGGTCGACCCGGTGCGCGACGCCGAGACGATCGAGACCGAGCTCATGCTGGCCGATCTCGACAGCCTCGAGAAGCGCGAGCCTGCACTTGCCAAGCGCGCCAAGAATAACGACCGCGAGGCGCAGGCCCAGCTCGAGGTGGTGGCCCCGATCCTCGCCGCGCTGCGCCACGGCCGCCCCGCACGCCAGGTGCTGACGCCGGCGACCGTGGAGGCCGCATCAAGGCTGCAACTGCTGACCACCAAGCCGGTCCTCTACGTCTGCAACGTCGAGGAGGAAGCGGCCGCGACCGGCAACGCGTTCTCGGAAGCGGTTGCCCGCCGAGCTGCGGCCGAGGGCGCGCAGGCGGTGGTCGTGTCCGCGGCGATCGAGGCCGAGGTGAGCCAGCTCGATGCGGCGGAGCGGGGCGACTACCTCGAGGGTCTGGGCCTGCACGATTCCGGGCTCGATCGCGTGGTGGCGGCCGGCTACCGGCTGCTCGCGCTCCTGACCTACTTCACCGTCGGGCCCAAGGAGACGCGCGCCTGGACCATCACGCGGGGGACCCGCGCGCCGCGGGCCGCCGCCGCGATCCATAATGATTTCGAGCGGGGCTTCATCGCCTGCGAGACGATCGCATATGAGGACTACGTGTCTCACAACGGCGAGGCCGGCGCGCGCGAGGCCGGTCGTCTGCGTATCGAGGGCCGCGAGTATGTCGTGGCCGACGGCGACGTTCTTCTGTTCCGCTTCAACGTCTAGGGGCGCTCCCCAATGAGCCTGGTCCGGACGCTCGTCTTTCTTTCCGCATCGGCGCTGCTGATCCCGGCCGCGCGGGCGCAGACCGCCGCATCGTCCTCGACGACCGCGACCGACCCGTCCGGCAGCTCCGGGCTGGTGACCTCGGGTTCCTCGGCAACCAGTCCAGCGCTCGAGGGCGTCACGGCCGGCTACGGCTCGAGCTATGGATCGGGCTACGGCAACGCCGCGGGCGGCGCGGATAACGCTAGCACCGCCACCGCCAGCACATCGGGCGCAAGCAGCACGGGGACGTCCGGCGCGTCCGAGAGCACGAGCTCGACGACGAGCACCGGCAGCACTGCGAGTGGGGCGTCCACGACGGCCGGCGGTGGCGCGGCGTCGCCCGGATCGGCGACCGGCAGCACGGGCACGACGACCACCGACACTGTGGGCGCGAGCACCGTCGGCGCAGGTGCCGGCAGCACGGGCACTGGAACCACGGCCTCTGCAAGCACGGCCTCTGCAAGCACGGGCACTGCAAGCACGGGCGCTGCAAGCACGGGCACCAGCAGCACGGGTATGGCATCGACCGGCAACACGGCGACAACCGCCAACACCCTGAACGGTCTCGCCACCAATACGACCGGCGTCGCGTCGTCGACCGGAACGGGTGCGGCGAGCACCGGCACGACATCCACCACCAGCAGCCTGACGAGCAACAACTGCGCCGGCTCGCTCGCGAGTCTCGGCTCGGGCACGAGCGCCGGCGGCTGCCCGTAGGGCTTCCCGCCGGCGGCGCCCTCATGCACGATGCGCATCCGATGACGCCCGAATACGCCGCAACCCTTCTCGCCGAGCAGACCGCTTCGGCCCGCGAGGCCACCCGCGCGCTGAGCCGCACCTCCGCCGAGGCGCGCAACCGGGGGCTTCACGCCGCGGCGGCCGCACTCCGCGCCGATGCCGCCGCCATCCTCGCCGCCAACGAGGCGGATGTCGCCGATTTCAGCGGCAGTGCGGCGTTCCGCGACCGGCTCGCGCTGACGCCGGCGCGCGTCGAGGCGATGGCGGCAGGGCTGGAGACGGTGGCGTCGCTGCCGGACCCGCTGGGACATGTGCTCGGCGAGTGGACGCGGCCGAACGGCCTGACCATCCGTCGCGTCGCGGTGCCGATCGGCGTGATCGGCATGGTCTATGAGAGCCGGCCGAATGTTGGGGCGGATGCGGCCGGGCTGACGCTGAAATCGGGTAACGCGGTGATCCTGCGCGGCGGCTCGGAGAGTTTCCGCAGTGCGCGCGCGATCGGGCGTGCCATCGAGGGAGCGCTCCGCGAGGCCGGCCTGCCACCGGCCGCCGTGCAGTCCGCACCCACCGCGGACCGTGCCTACGTGGCCGCCATGCTGCAGGCGGTGGGCGGCATCGACCTGATGATCCCGCGCGGTGGCCGCTCGCTCGTGGAGCGCGTGCAGCGCGAGGCCCGGGTGCCGGTGCTGAGCCATGCCGACGGGATCTGCCACACCTATGTTCACGCCGCCGCGGATCCGGAGATGGCGGTGCGCGTGGTGGCCAACGCAAAGATGCGCCGGACCGGGATCTGTGGCGCCACCGAGACGCTGCTGATCGATTCTGCTTGCGCGGCCGGCCTGCTGCCGGCGATTGCGGACGCGCTCGCAGCCCTCGGCTGCGAGCTCCGCGCCGACGCAAGGGCGCGGGCGATCGTGCCGGCGATGAACCCCGCCGCGGAGGCGGATTTCGGCGTCGAGTTCCTCGACGCGATCCTGTCGGTCGCCGTGGTGGACGGGCTCGACGCCGCACTCGCGCATATCCGCCGGCATGGCAGCGGCCACACCGATGCGATTGTGACCGAGGATGCCGTGGCCGCGGAACGCTTTCTCGCCGAGACCGACGGCGCGGTCGCGATGTGGAATGCGTCGACCCAGTTCTGCGACGGCGGCGAGTTCGGCTTCGGTGCCGAGATCGGCATCGCCACGGGGCGCCTGCATGCGCGCGGGCCGGTGGGCGTCGAGCAGCTCACCACCTACCGCTACGAGGTGCGCGGCCAGGGTCAGGTGCGTCCCTGAGGCAGCGGGTTCTCGCGGTGCCGCGCCGCCAGAACGCGCCGCCCCGGTTCGGCGACCGGCGGCATCTCAGGATCGGGCTGCTCGGGGGTTCGTTCAATCCCGCGCATGAGGGGCATCGCCATCTGGCGCTATGGGCGCTGCGGGCCCTCGGCCTCGACCAGGTCTGGCTGCTGGTGACGCCCGGTAACCCGCTCAAAGCCGGGCGCCCGTCGCCGCCGCTCGTCGAACGCGTCGCTTCCGCCTCCGGGATCGCCGACGGCAAGCGGGTGATCGCGACCGGGATCGAGGCCGAGCTGAACACGCATTTCACGGTGGATACGATCCGGGCGCTCAAGCGCCGCTTTCCGGCGGCGCGTTTCGTGTGGCTGATGGGAGCCGACAGCTTGCGCGACTGGCCGCGTTGGCGCGGCTGGGAGCGGATCGCCCGTCTCGTTCCCTTTGCGGTGTTCCCCCGTCCTTCCTACAATCACGCCGCCCTGTCGGGCCGGGCGGCGCATCGCTTCCATGCGAGCCGTCACCGGCTTGCGGGCGCGAAGCTGATCGCGCGACAGGGGCCACCAGCCTGGATCTACCTGGCGGGGCGGGAAGACAGCATATCCGCGACGGCCCTCCGGGCTGCCGGACGAGGAGAGCGGCCATAGCACGCAAGATCGCAGGCGAGGGCGACGTGAAGCGGGTGCGCCCCCCTGCCACCCTCGCGGAGATCGCGAAGGCGGCGGGCACCCCGCGCAAGAAGGCCGCCGCCGCGGGTCCTCGCAAGACCAGGCCGAAGCGCGATCCCGCCGAGATCCCGGTGCTCGACCGGACTGTGAGCCTGATTGCCGAGAGCCTGGCAGACGACAAGGCCGAGGACGTCGTGGTGCTCGATCTCGCGGGACGCGCGGCCTTCGCCGACCGGATGGTGATCGCGACGGGGCTCGCCGACCGGCAGATCAGCGCCATGGCGACGCATCTTGAGGAGAAGATCGAGCAGGCGGGGCTCGGCCGCGTGCAGATCGAGGGTGCCGGCGGCTCGGACTGGGTGCTGATCGACGTGGGCGACGTGGTGGTGCACCTGTTCAAGCCGGAGGCGCGGCTGCTCTACGCGCTCGAGCGGATGTGGGGCTCGGAGCTCGACGAGGCGAACGAGGTGTCGCTCTAGGACGCTGATCGTCGCGGTCGGGCGCGCGGTCATCATCGTGGCGGAGCGCGTGGTCATCATCGCAGTCGGGCGGGTTGCCGGGCCGGAGCGCGAGCTCTGCGAGCGGTATCTGCGGCGGGTGAAGCCGGCGATGGAGATGATCGAGCTCGCGGATGGGTGCGGGTCGCCCGGCGAGATCCGCAGGCGCGAGGCCGATGCGTTTCGCTCGAAGCTGCCGCGGGACGCATTCGTCGTCTGTCTGGACCAGGATGGGGAGGCGCTTCCGAGTGCAGCATTCGCGACGGCGGTGGCCCGCTGGAGCGAGGCCGGACGGCCGCTCGCGTTTTTGATAGGTGGCGCCGAAGGCCTGGATCGATCGCTGCTGGAGGTCGCGCATGCGACGTTGTCGTTGGGCCCGCAGACCTGGCCGCATATGCTGGCGCGTGTGATGCTGGTGGAGCAGCTTTATCGGGCGCGGATGATCCTGGCGGGGCATCCGTATCATCGAGCGGAGCGGCCGAAGTAAAGGGGCTCTGCCCCTTAAACCCCGCCAGGACAAGCAGTCCTGGACCTGCCTACGAAAGGGGGTTTGGGGTTAAGACCCCTGCGGGTCCAGGGCCTCGTGCGGAGCACGCCGTCGGCGTTACGCCCTGGCCTTCTTCAGCGAAACGCACGGTCTGGCGCGTCGTCGGTAATCGTCGCACCCGCCGACATGTCGATCGGGCGCGCGTTCTCGGGCGCTTCGGCGACTTCCAGCGTGACCTCGTGGCGATGACGGCTCAGGCGCTGCGGCGCGTCCGACGTCGCGTTCGCGACCACGACGCCGTTATCGGGGCGCGGATAGATGAAGCCGTAGGTCGGGTAGATGCTGCCATAGGTCTCGGCGTGACCGACGGCGACGCGGACGGCGGACCAGTCGTTGTCGGGCGAGACGTCGACCACGCTGACGTCGCGCGAGACGCCGTTTCTGTTCCAGTGCGACTGGTCGATCAGGACCTCGCGGCTGTTCAGGACCGAGCTCACCACGGCGACGTGGCCGAGCCGCATGCGGGCGTTCGCGCGGAAGTTCAGGACGCTGCCGACTTCGGGTGAGGCGCCGCGGGCGTAGATGCCGGCGGCGTTGTCCCACCAGTTGGCGGCGTTGCCGGGGAGCTGGACGTCGCTGTCGGCGCGGGCGAAGGCCACGCACTGGATGACGCGGGCGGCGTGGGCGGCGGCGTAGCGGGCGTGGTGCACGCGGGAGTGATGGTGGGCGTGGGCGGTGGCAGGTGACGCTGCGAAGGCGAAGGCGGCGAACAGCCACGTCCCCAGAAAAGCCGCTCCAGCGGGACGTTCCGCCATCCTTAGACCCTCCGATCACCAAACCGTGACCAGGAAGGTTTGCAACCGATGGACTCGAACTGCAACGTGAACTTGGAGCGTCGCCGCGCTTCGGAATAATCGCGGGATTTGAGACGGCAATTCTAGGAATGAAGTCTCAGCCGCCGGCTTTTCGTTTCAATAAGGTGCTTATACCTGGTTTGTGTTTGCCTGCAAGCCACAATGTGGCTTGCAGGCAACAACAAAGAGCGGGCGTTACTTCTGGCGCCTGCCAGGACCGGTTTCAGCGTTCAGTCCAATCAAAGAAGGCCAGAGGCTCTGCCCCTGGACCGAGCTCAAGGGCAGTCGCCCTTAGAACCCATTTGCTTAAGTCATGGGATCCAAGGGGCAAGCCCCTTGGCGGGTCCAGGGCAGAGCCCTGGCCTTCCTGCTTCCCCTTCAGCCCGAGGCGCGCCTACTTGGTCGTGGTCAGCATGATCTCGACCAGCATCCGCGGGTCGGCGAGCTCCGCCTGGACGCAGGCGCGGGCCGGGGCCAGGCCCTCGGGCAGCCAGGCCTCCCAGAGCTTGTTGAGGATGGGGCGGTCGGCGATGTTCTTCAGCCAGATCTGCGCCTGCAGCAGCTGGGTCTTGTCGGTGCCGTGAATCTCGAGGAGCTCGTCGAGCTGGGCGAGCACGCTGGCGGTCTGCGCCTCCATGTCGGCGTCGAGGTCGCGCGGGGTGATCCCGGCCGTGAAGATGAAGCCGTGATACTCGACGGCTCGCGACAGGATCGGGCCTGGCTCGGTGCGGATGATGCGGCTCATCGGGTGAACTCCTTCACTTGCTGGCGGGGTTGGGGGCTTGGGGACCGAAGGTGGTGCCGTCCTCGGTCGCGGCGGTGCGGCGGGCGATGCAGTCGTCGACCCGGTTCTCGTGGATGTACTGGTCCGACAGTCCCCGGTTCGGCACGCCGGGCAGGCCGGTCGAGGAGCGCGGATCGTCGGTCTGGTCCTCCTGCGAGAGGAGGTCATCGCGATGCTGCGCGTCGAACACGCGGTTGGCGGCCTGGCGGCAGTAATCCTCGGTGGCGAGCTGCTGTTCGCTCTCGCGCGGACCGCATGCGGCCAGCGCCAGGACGAGGGTCAGCAGCAACGGGAAGAAACGCGTCATGGCGGGGCTCCGGCGCCTCAGCGGAGCGCGCCGCCCACCGAGTTGCGCATGATGGTCTCGTCGAGCCGGCCCTCTTTCGTCAATGGGAGGCGTCCGGCGGCCTCCAGCAAAGCAGGGTGCAGCTCGGCGCCCTCGGGACGGAACCGGCAGAGCGCGCCGGCCCAGGCGGCCTCGCCGATCAGCTCGATCAGCGCCAGCAAGCGAAGGCACAGCGACAGGCCGCGCGGCGTGCCGAGCCCGTGGCGGGCGTCGATCGCACCCGCCCAGGCGCAGGCGTCGGGATCGGCCAGCACCAGGTCGACGGGTTCGGCGCCCGCGCCTTCGACGACCGTGCCTTCGACGCCCGTGCCTTCGACGCGGGAGCGCTCGAAGCGGAAGGCGCGGGCGACGCCCCAGCTCGAGTGGCGGGCGGCCTCGCGTGCGGCGTCCCAGGCGTTCTGCAGCTCGCTTGCGGCCACGGGGGGCAGCTGATCGGCGCCGAGGCCGACCAGATAGGTCATGCCGCCGCCATGCGTTTCGCCGACCCGGATCAACTCGCGCTGGGCACCGTCCATGGCGTGGTCAGATGGCGTCGCTCGCACCCGCCGTCAGCCCCCAAGTGCGAGACGGGCGGCGTCGAGCGCGTCGTCGGTGTCGAGATCGATCAGCGTGCCCGGATCGTCGACGGCCACGTGCAGGATGTCCTTTCCCGTGAGGAGGTCGCGGCCGCCGGTGTCGCCGCGCAGCGCGGCCAGGGCGGGGAAATGCGCGCGACCCCACAGCACCGGGTGGCCGCGTCGGCCCGCATGATGTGGTGCCACGATGGCGGCCGGATCGGCAGCGTGCCCGAACGCCCCGAGCAGTGCGTCGATCGTGGCGGTGCGCACGAGCGGCATGTCGCCGAGGCAGACCAGCACGGCGCGGGCGTCGGGGGAGCGTGCGGCGAGGCCGGCGCGCAGGCTCGCGGCCATGCCCGCGGCGAAATCGGGCGCGGTGACGGTGCGCGCGCGGGAGGCGGGAAGGGTGCGGCGGACCCGGTCCGCGTCATGGCCGAGCACCACGATCACCTCGTCGGCCCGGCTCGCGGTGACCGCGGCCAGGGTCGTCGTGATCACGGTGCCGGCGCCGAACGGCTGCAGCAGCTTGTGGCCGCTCCGCATCCGCGATGAACGGCCGGCGGCGAGCACCACGGCGGTGATCACCGCGCGCCAAGTGCTGCGTGGCGGCGGACCGCCACGATTTCGGCCAGGATCGAGAGCGCGATCTCGGCCGGGGTCGCGGCCCCGATCGCGAGGCCGACTGGGCCCCGGAGCCGGGCGAGGGCCTGCGCGTCGACGCCCGCGGCGGCGAGCCGTTCGAGCCGCGCCGCGTGCGTCCGCCGCGAGCCCAGCACGCCGAGGTAGAACGCCTCCGAGCGCAGGGCGGCGATCAGCGCCGGGTCGTCGAACTTGGGATCGTGGGTGAGCACCACCACGGCGGTCGCGCGATCAGGGGCGGCGGCCGCGATCGCCTCGTCCGGCCAGCGGAGGTCGAGCGCCACGCCGGGAAAGCGTTCGGCGCTCGCGAACGGCGTGCGCGGGTCGATCACGGTGGGGACGATGCCGACCGCGGCGGCCATGGGTGCCAGCGATTGCGCGACATGCACGGCGCCCACGAGCAGCAGACGCGCCGGCGGCAGGTGGACGTCGAGGAACCAGTTTTCTCCGGCGAGTGCCACCGTTTCGGCACGACCGCGGGCGAGTGCAGCGTCGGCGGCGTCCTGGAGGGAAGCGGGCGCCGCCGGGTCCGGCAGGAGGTATTGCAGCCCGTCGGGGAGGCGGGTGGCCAGCACGGCGGCCGCGCGCGCGCCTCGCCTGGCCTGCAGCTGTGCGAGGAGCGCCGGGTTCATCGCTGAGTCTGTCCCTCACGCGAGGGCGTCCCGAGACGCTCGACGAACACGTCGAGCGTGCCGCCGCAGGCCAGGCCCACCGACCAGGCGCGCGCGTCGGAGACGTCGAAATGCAGCAGCGTGGGCTCGCCCGTCTCGAGCACGGTCGCGGCGTGTGCGGCGACCTCGGCCTCGACGCAGCCGCCGCTGACCGAACCCGCCATCCGGCCCGACGCGGTCAGCACCAGCCGACCACCGGGCGGTCGCGGCGCGCTGCCCCAGGCGCGGATCACGGTCGCGATCGCGACCGCCTCGCCCTGCGCGTGCCAGGTGTTCGCGACGGCGAGCTCGTCGTCGGGAGTGTTGGCGGAAAGCTCCATCGCTCGGTTCCCGATCTTTGTGCGGCGAGCGTAGGATCGCGGGCCGGGCGCATTCAACGTCCGAGGAGCCGGGGAGGTGCGTGTGGGAGCTTTGCGCGTGGGCGTGGTGCCGGTGACGCCGGTCGAGCAGAACTGCACGCTGCTCTGGGACGACGCGACGAAGGCGGCGATCGTGGTCGATCCTGGTGGCGACGTGGCAAGGATCCGGGAGCGCATCGCGGCGGACGGGCTCGTGGTGGAGCGGATCCTGCTCACGCACGGGCATTTCGATCACGCCGCCGGCGCCGCCGAATTGCGCGAGGCGCTCGGCGTGCCGCTCGAGGGGCCGGACGTCGCGGACAGGTTCCTGCTCGACAGCCTGGAGGCGGACAGTGCGCGTTGGGGGCTGCCGGCGCGCAACGTCACGCCCGACAGGTTTCTGGCCGAGGGCGAGGCCATCACGCTCGGCGAGCACCGATTCGAGGTGCTGCACGTGCCCGGCCACACGCCCGGCCACGTCGTGTTCATCGAGAAGCGGGCGCGGTTCGGGCAGCTCGGGGACACGCTGTTCCGCGGCTCGGTGGGGCGCTCGGACTTCCCCTACAGCGACGGCGCGTCACTGATCGCGGGCATCCGTACCAAGCTACTGCCGTTGGGCGATGATCTGCGCTTCGTGTGCGGGCACGGTCCGACCTCGACGATCGGCGAGGAGCGCCGCACCAACCCGTTCCTGCAGGGCTGAACCCGAAGCCCGCCATGCCGGCGCTCTTTGTCACCAACCCGATCTTCCGGCGGCCGACGCACGCGCCGCCGCACCCGCTGGCGATCCCCCGCCATGCGGCGGCACTCGACCTTGCGGCCGCGCTCGGGTGGCTCGATGCCGGGAACACGGTGATCTCCACGATGGCGACCGAGGCGGAGGTGTGCCGCTTCCACGACCCGGATTACGTGGCCTGCCTCCGCCGCGCGGAGCGGGACGGCGGGGTGACGGCCGACGAGGCGGCGCGGTACCGGCTCGGGATCGAGGGGAACGGGATCTACCCGGACGTGTTCCGGCGGCCGATGACGGCGGCGGGCGGGACGCTGCTCGCCTGCCGTCTCGCATTGAGCGAGCCGGGGATGGTGGTGCATCACACCGGCGGCGGCACGCACCATGCCCGGCGCGATCGGGCGTCGGGGTTCTGCTACCTGAACGATGCCGTGCTCGGATTGATGTCCTGGCTCGATGCGGGGCTGCGGCGCGTGGCCTATGTCGATGTCGATGCGCATCACGGCGATGGGGTGGAGCTCGCCTTCGCGGGCGATCCGCGCGTGCTGACCATCAGCGTCCACGAGCGCGACCGGTGGCCGCGGACGGGGCTGGTGACCGACCGCGCCGGCGGTTCGGCGCTCAACCTGCCCGTGCCGCCCGAGCTGAACGACACCGAGATGCGCGTGGTGATGCGGGACGCGGTGCTGCCGGCGCTGGTGGCGTTCGGCGCG